>JBGAGF010000015.1:0-174992 GCA_044226855.1 Aggregatilineales bacterium | reverse complement strand
CTCCGTCAGTGGGTCGGTCGTTACACTCGCAAGTCCTTATCTTTTTCCAAGGAGGATCTGTACCATTCTCTCGTCACTCATTGGTTCATCCTCGAATACAATCTTCGTATTCGATCATCACTTACCTTGTGACCACTACCCTAGAAATGTGACTTTTCTCTTCTTTCTTTGTGTCTCTGCGGTCAAAAGTATGGCAAAAAACCACCTTGTGCCATTGCCGAAATTGCTGCCAATTTTGCCGGGACGGAGCACTCGATAAAAGTTTGGATGAGACTCGGTACTCAGGGCTTAGTCAATGCCGCCATCGCCGCATTATCACCAAAAGGACTCTGAATCTGAAGAATCCGACGAATTTTCCGACCGAAGGGAGTGCTTTAGGGCGAATCAAAAGTATTTCGAATAATGAATGTTTGATCTCTTCTTTCTTTGTGTCTGTGCGGAGTCTCCCCGTGGGATAGTGGTAAGAAATGAATTAGTTTGGAGACTGATTTGGCAATCTTGACGACGGACATCCCAACAGCCAGTTGCCGCGAATTCAGCCGAGCCATCCGCCGAATCGTCACAATTTTCGCCAAAACCGCCAATCATTTTTTGGCAAAATTGATGAATACTGTCAGAATGAGAAAGTGCAGTATCTGGTTATTGATGGATATGGCAATGTGGAAAGGAAGGCGCAGCAGGATGGCTCATGCAGCTATAATCGTTACCTCGCCACAGCGTCGTATCGCGACTCCTCCGATCCGTTCAACGATTTCAGCATTTGTGGTTTTCGGTTGGTGTTGAGTCCGCCTATCGTACTCTGAGATCTGGACACTAAATCATGACTCAGTCACATATGATTGACACATGAGGGCGGGAAAAGTTTCCTCTGCTCGCCCTAATGTGTTTGATTTCGCTCAATACGCGGTATTTATTCTCAACACTTCGGGATTAGCTTTCGCGAATCCAAACGCGCATTTCGCCGGGTTGGCGGTTGGCCCAGAAGCAGTATGGGATGGCCTTGAGGGCGGCGGGCGTCCGCTTCAACTGCTGGACGGAGCGCGGTTGATACAACCCGCCCTTCCATCCGGCGGCTTCGGCACGCTGGCCTTCGACATTGATAACGGTCACACCGCTAAACAGATCCGGCTCAAAAGTCGTGTTTATACGGGCATCCGGCGGGATGATGACGTTGGCTAAATTGTCACCGTTATCCACCTCTTCGAAGCAGTAGACGACCGGCCCACGCTGTAAAGCGATGTTGCCCGCATCGTGGCGAATCTGGGGATGCGGCAGGATGCGCTCGACCGGCATATCCAGCGACAGGATAACCTCATCGCCGCTCTTCCATTCACGGTCGATCAGCACATAGCCTTTGACGGGCGCGGCGGTGACGGCTTCGCCATTGACGGAGAGCTTATAGCTACGGCACCAGCCCGGAATACGCAGTCCAAGCCGGAAACGTCCCGGTTGATCAACCTCGACCTGAAGGCGGGTTTCACCTTCCCATGGGTAGTTGGTCTGCTGGGTAAGCTTGACGCTGCGGCTGTTGACGGTGACCTCGGCATGATTGGCGGTGTAAAGATGGACGTAGAGCGTGTCGGCATCGGTGGAGTAGACGTATCCGCCAACGCTGGCGACCAGACGCGCTAGATTGGGCGGGCAGCAGGCACAGTCAAACCACTCGGAACGGCGGTAATCCCGCTCGGCGACGATGCCGCTCCACTGACCGTGGGGCGTCACATAGGGGAAGGCCGCCAGCGGATTGGCATAGAAGAAGTGGTCGCCGTCGAAGGACACACCGCTGAGGACGTTGTTATAGAGGGCGCGTTCCATGGTGTCGATGTACTTGCTGTCGGGATCGAGCTTGAACATGCGCCATGCCCAGAAGACCAGCGCAATCGAAGCACAGGTTTCGGCATAAGCGGTTTCGTTGGGGAGGTCATAAGGTACGGTGAAGCCCTCATTGGCGTGGGCTGGCCCCAGACCGCCGGTGATATAGAGGTGATGCTCATTCAGGTCGTCCCAAATGGAGAGGCAGGCAGCTTTGAGCGCTTCGTCACCGGTTTCAGCGGCGACATCGGCCATGCCGGAATAGAGATAGGCGGCGCGTACCGAGTGTCCGGTCGCCATGTTCTGCTCGCGGACGGGGATATGCGCCTGACAGTAACGGTAAGTCTTGGCCCAATACTGCTTGGGGTCTTCGCCGCGCTCGATGGCTTCCTGATCAAAGAAAAGCGGCTGCTTGCCCCGTTCGTCGATGAAATACTTCGACAGCTGCAAATAGCGTTCTTCGCCTGTGGCATGGTAGAGGCGCACCAGAGCCAGTTCGACTTCAGGGTGACCATCATAACCGTGCCGCTGACCTTCTTCGGGGCCGAAAACGGTCATGATGTAGTCGATATAGCGGGCGAGTACATCCATCAGTTTACGCTTGCCAGTGGCCTCGTAGTAGGCGACGGCACCTTCGGTTAAGTGACCGGCATCGTAGAATTCGTGCCAGTCGCGCAGGTTCTTGAATTTGTTTTGCGGTTCAACAGAAGTAAAGAAAATATTGAGGTAACCATCCGGCTGCTGGGCGGAGGCGATGAGATCAATGAACTGATCCATGTAGCTTTCGAGTTCCGGATCGGGATGCGTCATCAGGCTGTAGGCGGCGGCCTCAATCCATTTTCCGGCGTCGGAGTCCCAGAAAATATGCGGTTTAACCCGACTTAAAGGCTGGGCAAGAATACTGGCAGCGCCAGTCGCCGTATTCGGTTCCTGTTTGTAGTCGAGCTTCCACGCATCGACACGTCCGGTCTTTTCCATCTGATGCTTAATCGCCGGAAGGGTCCGTACACGGTTGTTTGCCTGTCGCTGCTCCCAAAATCCTTTATCAATGACCACATTTTTTAAAGAGACGGGTGTATTTTGCTGAATGCTGCTTGCCAAGATAAAACCCCTATTTAATAGTTAGAGACTTATACCCTGTTTAGTGTATGACATCCGTCCCTGTTTTCGCTAGACGATAAGACGTAGAATAGGAAGATAAATCCGACTTTTTGAAACCTAATTATGAGCGACCAAAACATTCTTCATCTGAATATCATCAGCCCGATTCGCGCCCAAAACGCGGGGTTATTTGTCTCACGCGGATTGGCGATGCATCCCACGCGTATCATTGATTCCCACGAACTCATATTGGTCAAAGACGGCTGCCTCGACATGTGGGAAAACGAGCAGGAATTCCATGTCGAAGCGGGGCAAAGCCTGCACCTGTGGCCGGGACGGCAGCACGGCAGCACCAAACCGATGCCGCCTGATCTGCGCTTTTACTGGATTCACTTCGTGCTGGATGACGTCGACGCGGCAGAAGCCAACAGCACCTATATCCCGTTTATGCGCATGCCACAGCACAAAATCATCAGCGAACCAGAGCGGATTGAGCGGCTTTTCCGCATTTTCTTGGAGGATCAAGAGACGGGAGCGCTGCATCCTTACGCGGCGAACCTGCTGACGACGCTAATGCTGGTGGAAGTCGCCCGCTCGAAGGACGTTCCGGCGGTGAATGAAAATGACCTCAAGACCATCGCCATGTGGGCCAATACGTATATCCGCCTGAACTATGACCGGTCGATCACGGCGGGCAAGATCGCATTTGAACTGGGTTATAACGCCGATTATCTGGGGCGGATTTACCGGCAGGTGTATCACTGTACGCTGACGGAAGCTATCCAGAAACGGCGCGTTCATGTGGCGTGCCATTATCTGCTGGACAGCGAAATGACGGTGGAGCAAATCGCGGAAAAGTGCGGCTTTTCAGAACCGGATTATTTCCGGCGCATCTTCCGGCGGCATATGCAAACCTCGCCTGTGGCCTACCGCAAGCAGTACGCACATATCAAGATTAATACACATTAGGCACGTTATCGGATAATGAGTCACGCAACGGTTCGTGTCGCATGAGGCTAAAGCCATCATGCTACAGGCAAGACAAGCGCACTGAAGGCGCTCCGATAAAGCGCGTGTTTTCATCCAATTTGTAATTTCTAATTGATGATGATTTAGAGGCTAATTCCCACTTTGCGTTTCCAGTGGTCACGCCAGCGGCGAACCGGATCGAGGTGATGATCCTTTAACCAGAAGGCGGGATTGTTGACGCGGTGGGATTGGTCGCGGATCATGCTGGCACCTGCCCACGCGTAGAACAACGCCATCTCATCGAGCTGGCCGCCTGCCTGCATATAATCTGCACGCCAGAAGTAAGCCAGTGCACGCCGCGCGAAAGCGATCGGCAGGCTGTCACCGTTGGGGTCGTAGGGTTCGATGCGCAATATGGCGTAGGTACGGGCGAAGTCGGCACGGGGATCTCCTGCCCGCGCGTTGGCCCAATCCAGAACGCCGGTGATGTGTCCGCTGTCGGCCATGACATTCAAGGGGTGATAATCCAAGTGAATGAGTGCCGTCTTACGGGACGTCAGCGCATACAAACGCGCTTTGAGTTCGGGTTCGTCCCCTGCCCACTCGATCCAACTGATGCTGTCCATCTCCGGCGGCGGAATGACACGGTGAATGGCGGCCTGCATTTGCCCGAAGGCACGTCCAAGTTGGCGGATATAACGCGGCTGCGATGGCAGTATAGCGGCAAGCGTTTTGCCTTCCACCCACGAGAGCAGCAGGACGGGACGCTCCTGCCATAAGCCGCTACGGATGACCTGCGGAACGGGAATACCTGCCTGATGAGCAACCTGCATGGCAAGCCTTTCGCGGCGGGATGTTTCTACCTGCTCGGGGCGGAAGACACGCAAGGCATAAGGCGTACCCTGCCATTGGACGCGCCAGATGGCCGTGTCAAAGCCACCTGTGAGCGGTTCAATGTGTGATGCATCGTGAATATCGAGGCTAGCGAGAATGGCGCGTGGATCGAGTGAGGATTGGTCGGGCATGGTGTTCTATCTCAGTTGTGTACAGCGCTATTTTATCAAAACGTGAGACGACGATTTTTGTTCAAAATCGACTTGATGAGATCAAACTTCCGGTTGTCGAAATGTAGCCGCTTTTCCCACGAACGCCTGACGATAGGCGTCTATGATGTTTAGAGAAAGTTCACTACACATTTGTGCGAGGTTATCATGGAAAAGCAAAATCTCGAGTCGAGTGTGGTACGAGCGGCAGGCTATACCTATGTGCTGGAAATCGAATTCCTGAGCGGTCGGATTTACCAGTACTTCGATGTGCCGGAGTCGATTTACATGGGGTTTTTGGACAGCGATTCCAAAGGGCGGTACTTCAACGCCCAGATTCGCGGGAAATTCCCTTACCGCGAAATTGAGATCAAGCAAAAACAGGCTTCATCGGCGCAGTGAAACCAATAAAGTTATAGGCTAAGACGCGCAGGAGGGTCACAGACCCTCCCCTACGATAATTCCAGATTGATATGGGTGAATAGGTGTGTCACGTAGCTTGCAACCACGACCAAATAAAATAGGGAACAGGACGCACCCATTCCCTATTTGAGTCCAATTTAACAGAAGCTTAGTTCAGCTTGCTGACGAGCGACTCGATGAATTCTTCGTCGATGAACGAGCCTTTTTGCAGCAGCATTTCGATCTGACCGGTGAGGCGCGCCCGTTCCTTGACCGTCAGTTCCTTGGCCGTGACTACCACAATCGGAATGGTCTTGGTGTTGGGATCGCTCTTCATGGTTTCAATGACCGCGAAGCCATCCACATCCGGCATCATCAGGTCAGTGATGACCATGTCGGGGCGCACTTCCCGCACCAGTTTGATGCCGTCCGCGCCATCCCCCGCCAAATGAATATCGTAGTTGCCACGCGCTTGTAGAATGCGCTTGATGAGACGTGCCGCGTCCTGATTGTCTTCGATGATGACGATGCGCCGTACCTGTGATTCGACCTGCTGTAACGCCGAGAGCAAGCCTTCTTCGGGCAATGTGGGCGCGACATGCTGCTGGTTAAGTTCAACCGAGTGCTGCCATTGGTCGCCGAGGATATGCTTTTCGACGCTCATGGTGTGACCGGAGCAGTTGAGGACAACCACATCATCGGGCTTGATAACATGGTCACGCACCATGCGGATGAGTCCGGCGAAGGTCACGGCTGTGGCCGGCTCAACCGAGATACCATCGGTACGGGCAGCGATCAACGTGGCGGTGAAGGCTTCTTCATCGCTGGCAGAGGTGAAGTGTCCGCCATGCTGCTGGACATAATCGTACAGCAGTTCATAGGCGCGTCCGGGGTTGCCCGTCGCGAGGGTAGCAATGATGGTCTGTGGATTATCAATGGGTGTGGCGATACGCTGATGACGGTTAAAGGCTTCAACCATCGGGGCGCAGCCAGCCGATTGGATCAAACCAAAGGCGGGCATCTTATCGACCAGCCCGAAGTTGATCATCTCTTTGAAACCCTTGCCCACACCAATCGGCCCCATGCCGCCGCTGACACCCTGCAAGAACCAATCAGGAGCACGCCAGCGTTCACCGCCTTCCAGTTCATCGCCGAGTTCTTCAGCGATTTCATAGGCAATGGTCTTCATGCCTTCGATGGCGGCCACGCTCTTAATACCGCGATCAAGGAAGATACCCTTGGTCTTGGCGAAGCGAGCAGCCAGTTCTTTGGTCTGGTCATAGGTACCGGTGATCTTGATGACTTCCGCGCCGTAAAGTGCCGCTTCACGCATTTTCTCACCGGGGGTCAAACTGGGGAAGAACGCCCACACCTTGATGCCCGCCCGCGCTGCGTAAGCCGCATAAGCGATGGCGACGTTACCGGTGCTGGCGACGACCACTTCACTGACGCCCATCTCTTTGAGGGCGGAAATGGCGACTGTGGCCTGCCGATCTTTGAAGCTGCCAGTCGGCCCCTGACGTTCGTCCTTGATGTAGAGATGCTTCAGTCCCAAGCTGGCGGCCAACGCATGTGATTTCAACAGCGGCGTGCCGCCTTCGCCCATCGTAATGACGTTTTCCGAGTTATAGATGGGCAGCACTTCACGGTAACGCCAGAGGTTTGAGCGGCGTTTCCTAGTTTGAGCCAACCAGTCCTGGACGTTAATCGTGCTGAGATCGTAGCGCGCTTCAAGAATATTTTCGCCGCAGTTGGGGCACCCCGCCACATGACGATCCAGCGGGATACGGGTATGACAATTAATACATTCGAGTTCTATTTGGTGTTGATCAATTGTTGCGAAGTCCAACAGTTACTCCAATGTGGATATAAGACCATGCGATAGCAGCATAAGATAAGGGTACGCTGTATTGCCCAGATAATTACGTTATGAAATATGTTACCACGAGAGAGAATAGAGATAACGTAAGGCTTCGTTACGATTCTGTGATAATGACAATTATCAGGGAACAGTCATTCATTTGTCATCTTGAATACTGTTGCCTGATGGGTTAAGTACAAACAAAAATCTATGTGGAAAAGGGAGCACACATCGGTGCTCCCCTACTGACTGCTTTACCGCAGATGTTCGCGAACACCTTCCATAAACTGCTGGTAGTTGGATTGGCTCAAGTCGGTCTTATAGATGACTTGCAGGCTGCCGAGCTTGTCCCGTTCTTCGGGGTTGAGCGTATCGGCGGTCACGATCATGACCGGAATGCTGGCGGTTTCAGGGTTGCCGCTGAGTTCTTGCAGCACATCAAACCCGTCTTTTTCCGGCATGCGCAGGTCAAGAATGATCAGGTTGGGACGTCGGCGTGCCACCAGTGAAATCCCTTCCTGTGCATTATGAGCGGTGATCACTCGGTACTGCCCGGCTTCGTCCAACACTTCTTGAAGCATGCGCTGGCTTTCCGGCTGGTCATCGATAATCAAGATGCGCTCGGTCTGGCTAACGGTCAGCGCCTTATGGACGCTTTCGACCAGTTGATCCGGCGTAAAGGGACGCTGTAGGAAGGCGAACGCGCCAGCGGCTTCCGAACGCGCACTGACATCGTCCAGCGCCACCATGATGACCGGAATATCGCGGGTATCGTCACGATCCTGCAAGCGGTTCAGAATATCCCAGCTTGCGCCACGCGAGAATTCAGCGTTCATCACGATCAAGAGCGGGCGTAAACCGCTGGCCATGGCTTCGGCTTCCAAGGGGATGGAGGCCGTGAAGATGTCGAACGACTCACGCTGGAGGGCACGGCGGAATTGATCTACCATGTCCGGATTGTCTTCGATCAGCAGGATCTGGCGGTTGGGCGGCATGACCGTCATAGTCGCAGGATTCGAGTCGCGCTTATCGCCACCCTTCATCTTCATTTCGTACTGCTCGACCACCGCGGGATTCAACTGCTGGGTGTTCAAGCTCTTGGTCGGTGGTGGAGCAACAACGGCGCTCATGACCGAGGTAGCCCGTTTATCCGGAACAGGCTGCGGCGCGGCTTCTTGCTTGGGCGCTTCGCCATTGGCTGAGGCTTCCGGTTGGCCGGATTCCTCGGTTTCAGCAGTGGCGGGCGGGGCCAAGGGCAAGGTGATGCTGAAGGTTGAACCAACGTTGACGACTGAATGCACCAACATCTGGCCGCCCTGCATTTCGATGAGGTTCTTGGCGATGGGCAGACCGAGACCGGTACCGCCGACGGTACGGGTCAGTGACGAGTCGACTTGGCGGAAGGCCTCGAACAGCAGCGGAATGTCCTTCTCGGCGATACCGATACCGCTGTCCTGTACATCGACGCGCATCATGTCGAGGCCGCTGTCGACCTGCTTTTCCACGTAGACGCGCACGGTGATCGAGCCTTGCTGGGTGAACTTGGAGGCGTTCGACACCAGATTGAGCAAGACTTGGCGGGTACGGAATTCGTCGCCGTAGGCCTTGGGCAGCCCCGAAGCCACTTCCAAGCGCATATCCACCTGCTTGTCCTTGATCAGACCGATGCCGATGGAACGAACGCCTTCGACCACGCTCTTCATATCGAAGTAATCCGGATGGATGTCCATCTTACCAGAGTTGATCTTAGCTTGGTCAAGGATGTCGTTGATCAGGCCGAGCAAGTGCGTACCGCTGTTATAAATGGTGCTGAGGTCCTGCTCCTGCATTTCGGTCAGCGGGCCGTCGATCCCCTTGAGGATGACGCGGCTGAAACCGATGATCGAGTTCAATGGTGTACGCAGCTCATGGCTCATGTTGGCCAAGAAGTCGCTCTTGAGACGGTCGAGTTCACGAAGCTGTTCGTTCGAACGCTGCACTTGTTCCAGCAGGCGTGTGTTCTGGATAATGCTGGAAAGACTGTTGGTCAAAGCACCCATCAAGTTCAGCGTTTCAGCGCTGTAGCTGTTAGGCCGGCGGTCTTCCAAGGCGATGATACCGATGGTCTGGTAGCCAGCGATCATGGGCACGGCAATAGCTGACTTGGCTTCTGTCGAAATCGGCAGATAGTTCGGCTCTTCTTCGAGGTTGGGGAAGATGCGCGGTTCGCCTTCCATCGCCACCTGACTGAGCGCGTTCTCCGAGTTACCCACCAGAATTTCGGACAGTTCGGTAATCGGCTGGTCAGAACCGGCCAAGGCTGCCGCGCGCAGCAGGGTATAGGTATCGCCGTATTGATCAGTATAGCTTTCCGACAGATACAGGCTGACGTTAAGCGCGTTCAAAGAGTCCCGCACCAAGCCCACGACATCAGCCAGCGCTTCGTTGAGCGACTTATCGCCTGACGCGGAAGCGGTGGTGGTGACGTTGAAGAGGAAGCTCATTTCGCGAGCACGGTTTTCTGATTGTTCGAACAGTCGGGCGTTGTCGAGCGCAACCGAGATTTGGTTCGCCAGCGTGGTCAAGACGGTAACATCGTCATCGCCGAAGGCGTTGGGCGTATTCGACTGCACGTCGAGCGCACCGGCGACCCTGCCCTTAACGGTAATCGGGAGCGCCATTTCCGAACGGGTCAGCGGCAGATACGGATTAGGACGGTGAACGACGTGGGCATCTGCCGTATCGAGCGCGATCACGGGCTGTCCGGTGGTGGTCACCTGACCAATAACCGACTTCGAACCTTTGGCCAGACGGTGATTGATGGCCAGCAGTTGGCGTCCGGGTTCGCCGGTACTGGCGCGCAGTTCAGCGAATTGATCTTTGTTGTCCATCAAGAAGATCTGGACGTGGTCATAATGGAAGGCGTCGCGGATCAAATCCACCAGACGCGGCAGCAGTACGCTCAAGTCCAGAATGGAGTTCGCGATCTGGCTCACCTGTGCTGAGATCGCCAACTGACGCGCACGGCGGTCAGTTTGTTCGAGCAGACGGGTGGCTTCCATCGAGAGTGAGGCTTGTTCCGCGAACGATTGGTAAACACGGCGGTCACGTTCGGTGTGTTTGTGCGGCTGTGCCGAGGCCACCCAGATGACACCAAGGCGGCGCGTACCGCTCTTGAGCGGAATAACCACTAACGAACGGGCGTCGGTGCTTTCTAGGCCCATCTGTTCCAGTTCGTTCAAATCCTCAGCGCGGGTGACATCGTCAATCGTCAGCAGAGTATCGCTGGAGACCTGTCGCCATGCCGGGAATTGATCGGGATTCAGCGTGACGCCCAGCAGGTTGATGCCGCTTGAACTGTCTGACTGCCAGTTGGCGATAACCACCAAATCTTCGCTGTTGGTTTCGGTGGCCGGAACCGCCATGAAGACCTGATTGACATGCGGCAGACGCAGTTTCGAAACGACCGTATCGACGATTTGCTGCGGCGAGGTCACGTTGGTCAGGCTGCGGCTTGTTTCGTACAGTACAGTGGCTTCTTCGAAGGCCGCTTCAGTACGGAGCTGTAGATTGCGGTTATCAATCGCGACGGCGGCGTTATCGGCCAGCGTCGTCAGGAAGCGTTCGTTATCGTTGCTGAAGTCCAGCGTCCGGTTATAGAGAACGGCGATCCACCCTTGGAGGATGTCGCGGGTTCGCATCGGTACGACGGCGATGGCTTCCGCACCCATATCGAGCAGTTCTTGCTGCCGTTCAGGGGTGATTTCGCTCTGGCTATGCAAATCGGTAATCAGCAGCACTTCAGACCGGAAGAGGTCTTGCGGCAGATTGAACTGTTCCGGCGAGAGCACACCTCGTACGGGCAGCAGTTCGCCAGTGGTCTCGTCCAGCAGTACGATATAGCCGTCCATCGGGTCGAGCATGAACAACTGGGCGATGGTCGAGTCGAGCGCGTCTTCCATTGAGGTGGCTTCAGACAGTGACCGCGTCGCTTCGTAGAGGGCGATCTGTTCACGCAGACTGTTCTGAAGCGTATTTTCCAGACCGCGCAAGTTGCTGATGTCCTGGAATGCGGCGACAATCGCGCTGACATTACCACGACTGTCAAAAATGGGGGCGGCGTTCAGCAGCAGATCGTTCTGGAAGTCATCGTGAATCACCGCGATGTCATCACCGAAAGCAGGCGTTCCACTGGCTGCCGCGATATTGATCGGCAGTTCGGCTTCGGGATAATGCACGTTGGTACCGGTACGAATGAGGTTATAGTCTTTAACATCAAACGGAACGCCGAAGTTGATCGGTTTGCCCAAGAGCTGTTCGGCTTGGGCGTTGGCCTGAATGGGCTTTAGGGTTTGCGGATCGAGCACGATAATACCGGTAGGCATCGTTTCCAGAATGGAGCGCAGATACTCACGTTCCTGCTCGGCTGCCTGGAATAGGCGGCGGTTGTCGATGGCTACAGAAACCTGTGCCGCGAGGGTACGGATAAGCTGCTCATCACGCTCATCCAAATCTTGTTTGTCCAAACCGCGTCCGATCAGCAGCGCACCGACCGTATCCGTTCCGGCGTGTACCGGCGCGGTGATGTGCTTGCCGATTGCATCCAGCGTATGGGCTTGCCAATCGGCGAAGGCCGGATAGCGGTTGGGATTATTGACAACAATCATCTGGTTGGCGCGGAAGCTATCCACGATAGAATGATTGGTTTGCAGGTCAAAGCTGATCTGGCTGAAGGCTTCAGGATCAACCGGATTGTGGTTGCTGTAGACATTAAACTTTTCGGGATCATCGGCATTCAAGATGATCAACAGCCAGCGGTCATAACCACCGGGCTGCGCCACGCGTTCGAACACCAAGTTAATGTTCTGCTCGAAATCGGTACTGACCTGAGCGGCCATCTGACCGACTTCCGCCAGCGCTAGAGCACGCTGGGCTTCGCTGCGGGCTTCGTCGAACAGCATTCTGTTTTCAACGGCGATAGCGACCTGATCGGATACCGCGCGGGTGAAGCGGATGTACTGTTCGTCAAAGGCGCGAGGCTTGTCGGCTTCGCAGACGATGACGCCTAACCACTGACGCTGCGTTTGCATGGGGATAACGATCACGCTGACCGCGCCCCACTGCTCGAACGTCTGGCGCAGCGGGTTATCTTGGGCCAGATTGGTCTTGAGGTCGTCGAAGTACAGGCTGTCCTTCGCCACTGCCATCAGCTTGCCAATTGGCAGTATCTCGGAGTCCACGCGCAGCCCTTCATAGACCGGCGCGTTTGCCTGTGGGTTCGATGCCCACGTATAGGCCACGTCGAAATAGGGCGCTTTCACATCGGGATTTGGTCCCGCCAGCAAAACAGTCAGGCGCTTCGTTTGCTGCGCTGATTGCGACAGGTGATCGCTGGCAGCCTTATAAACAGCCACAATGTCCTGCGCGCTGGTGATGGCACGACTGGCCGTGTACAGGCGGCGGGTTTCATCCAGTGCTGTCGATGTCTTTTGCAACAGGCGCTGATTTTCGAGAACAGTACTGATCTGTCCGGCGAGCGCTTTGTAAATTTCCTGATCTTCAGCCGAAAGATCATAGCCGCGCGGGGTGCTGACGTAGAGCATCGCGACAGGCTGGTTGGCGCTGAACAGCGGGAAGATATATGTGGTTCCGCCCAACGACTCAAAGGACTGTGCCTCACGACGCCGCAGCGGTGAGACAGAATCCACCACAAGGGCTTGCAGCGTATCGGTCGCCTGTGTAATGCCTTCCTCGGAACGGGCGACGATGCGCACCAGTGTCGGCCATCCGGTACTGTCAAGCTGGCCTTCCAACAGACCCAACTCGAAGCGCATACCGGTTTCGGTGGTGGCGGCCTGAACCGCACGGATCAATTCAACAGAGGACTGCGCCGTGTTAATTTGACGGCTGGCCGCATACAAGCGTTCGATTTGATTCAGTGTTAGTTCCGTCCGGCGGATCAGCAAACGGTTATCAATGGCGACACCGGCCTGATCAATCAACGCCGTGTAAATGCGTCCGTCACTTTCTGTGAACTGACGGGCATTGGTGAACAGGAGCGACAAGATACCACGCCACTGACCGCGCACACTGAAGGGGATAAAAATCGCCGCGCGGGCGTCAAGCAAATTGAGGATGCCCTTGAGTTCGCTGTCCAGACGGGTATCACGCGCGGTATCGGTAATGATCTTAACCTGCATATCGCTCAGGCTGCCCAGAAATGCCGAGTCCTGAATGTTAAGCTGGAGTTCGCCACCTGTGCGTGCCATCAGTGAATCCACGTACCAATCCGCGGCCAACTGAAGCCATCCACCTTCGGACTCTGCCGCGTTTTCTTCGAACAGCCAGATTTGACCACTGGCCGCGTCGGAGGTCACGGCGGAAATAATGGCCTTCACCACGTCGGTTAATTCGGTGGCTTCGTTGAGCAACCGGCTCAGTTGATACAGAACCGAGGTAATCGCAAGGCTGGACTGTGTTTCTTGGAACAGACGCGCACCTTCAATCGCCAGACCAACACGATCCGCCACCGCGCGCAGCACCGCATGATCGCCAACGGTGAAGGGCATGCCTTCCGGCGCAGCTGCCGCCAGCGTACCGATCACCTCGCCACGAATGGTAATTGGGGCACTCAGGGCCTCTATCGCCTCGTTATGTGGGCTGGTGGGAACGACTTCTATCAGGTTGTACTGGTAGGCTTCGGACAGCGCGTAGCGTTCTTCGGTTTCCGTCCACACCGAGCGGGTCAGACGGCGGTTCAGGTTGTCTTCCTGTTCGATGCGGCTCTCATAGGCGTTGATTTGACGCAGCTTTTGGAGCGCCGCCCCTAGCTGATCGGCAATCACTTGGATAACGCTAATTTCCTCATTGTGGAATAAGCGCGGGCTGCTGTTATGGAAATCGAGCACCCCGATGATATTCCCACCTGCCGTCATGGCCACGACCACTTCGGCGCGGGTTTCGGGCAGCATGGGATTATTGGTATAGGGAATATCGCCGTGATTAATGGTATCAGTAACGACAATCGCCTTGCCACTGGCGGCCACTTTGCCAACCGGCGATGCAGACCCGACCTGTACCGGCGCTTCTTGCTCCATCAAGCGCTTGCCAATAACGCCCCGGCTGTAAGCCAGATACGCATTCAGGCCAATGTCGTCCAGCAGGTAGACTTGACCATGATACAGCTTGAACTCTTCGCAGAGCCGCTCGGTGACCTTTTCCATCAATTCATCGGCGGAGTGAAGCGCGTTCGTCTCACGGCTGAGCTGTGAAACCAAACTCAAGTGATGCTGGTTGGTCTGAACGTAGGTTTCCAACTCTTGCGAGAGATCGTTCATCCGGCGTGAAATATGCTTGAAAGAATCGGTCAGTTGGCCGAGTTCGTCATTGCTGGAAAGCGGTGGCAGCGTATCTTCCATCTGTCCCGCCGCCAGATTGTATGCCATTGTGCGGGTGGCAGACAGCGGTTGTAACCACTGGGCCATAATCCGGTTGATCAACACCAGCGCCAAAATACAGGCTAAGGTTGCGATACCGAAGATCACTGCCGTGCCGCTGAAATCATTGATGATACCCGCGTTGCCATTGTCGACTAATATCAGCGACCAAGGCATATCCGGCATACCATATGACGATATGACCTGAGAAGCGATAGTTGTGGTGCCGCTAATCAGCAGATCAATGCTGCCCGGGTGTTGAGCAATCAAGCTGCTCAACTCTGGGTCATATTG
Organism: Aggregatilineales bacterium; assembly: GCA_044226855.1. Classification (GTDB taxonomy): domain Bacteria; phylum Chloroflexota; class Anaerolineae; order Aggregatilineales; family Phototrophicaceae; genus CFX2. Next base: position 160,095 of record JBGAGF010000015.1, on the reverse strand, counting down.
GCTGAGTTGTACATTGCGGTCAACCAATAATCCGTCACGGTTGACCAGCAAGAAGGAGTGTTCCTGCTGAGAGTCGGGTGCGATCACCGGCTGGAACAAACTGAGATCAATCGCCACCTTGACCACGATCACGCCAACGAGGGTATTGCTCTGACTTTTTTCCAGAACCGGCGCATAAGCGGTAATGGTCGCGATTTGCCGACGGTCATTGGTCGTTGTGTATTCAACCGGCGAGAGGCTGATTTCATTAGGATTAAGGTTTTTGATAACCGGATTATTGGAAAAGGTATTGTTGTCGGCGGGGAAGTTGCTCGAAAGAATACCGTTGGTGTTGACAACCTGTACCCATACCGAACCCTTCGTCGTGACAAAGCTCATTTCCCGGTAAAAGGCCGTACTTTCGTTCGCCACGTCCACCATATCGGAAGACAGAGTTGTTTCCCATGTGATGCCGCCGACCGGCTCATTACTCGGATCGAGGCTGTAAACACCGAGCCGCCGGGCCACATCCACGCGGGAAAGATAAGTCAAATCCGAATTCAACTTGGTGAAAAACTTATCAATCTGATTACTGCGTTCGGTCAAGCTAGCAGCGAGGCTGCCTCTGAGCTTAGTTTCCAAACTTGACCGGTGCAGATACACACCGATAGCAGTCATGACGATGAAACCGACGATGACAACCGGTGCGATACGCCATATCATCTGCTGATGAAGTGAACGTCGACGGCTGAGTGGATCTCTATTACGCGCCATATTCTTTACCATAGATCATTCTCATGTACTGTGATAACTAGCATACGACAAAACCAGCCCGCCAGACTGTTAATCTTAGTTGTGGCCATTGCTGCCATTGCCGTTGGTGCGGTGTAACCGGATGCTGACTTGCGGCGCACGCAGCGCTTGACCGACTTCGCGGACAGCGGTTTGCAAAATGTCACTGATTTCGGTCTGTGGTGTCAGCCGCGAAGCGATATTGTTCACGATACGCTCGCGTTCCGCCGCGCGCTGGCTTTCCTGGAACAAACGCGCATTGTCCAAGCTGGCTGCCAAACGGTTGGCGAGTTCTTGAGCCAGCTGCAGTTTGTTTTCATTCAAATCGTTCGCCGGAATTTCCCATTCAACCGCGCCGAGTATTTGTCCGCGCAACTGCACCGGCACCGCAATCGGAATAGTACGGTTGGGTGTTACATCACCGACGATAATCCGGTTTTCGCGGATGGCCTGTTTGCGAATGGACGACAGATCATAAGTGCTGAGCACACCCGCCTCGCTGGATAGGGTGCGTTCACGCTGCGAATACAGGTATTCCTGCCATGCCTGCAAGGTCGAACTGCGGTTGATGCGTTCGATTTCTTCCAAGCGGCGCACCGAGTCTTGATACAGACGCGCGTTTTCAATGGCGACGGCCACTTGGTCAGCCATCGTTTGCAAAATGGCGATTTCGTCTTTACCAAAACTATCGCGAACACGGCTTTGAACGTCTAGTGCGCCGATGGTCACATCACCGACCTTCAAAGGAATAGCGAGTTCGGCGCGAGTCAGCGGCAGTAGTTCGTTACGCAGGTGGACTTGGCTGGTACCGGTATCACGGGCAACCACGACTTCACCCTGTCCGGTCACCTGACCGATAACGCTCACGCTGCCGACGGCCAGTTTGTGACCGCGTGCAAGCATGATCTTGCCCGGTTCGCCGGTGCTGGCGCGGAGCAGTGCGTATTCGCGGTCCGCGTCCAGCAAGAAGATTTGCGCATGATAAATATCGGGGAACTTTTCAACGATCAGTTCCACAACCTGATCCATCAAGGTCTGCATGTTACGCTGTGAAGCCGCGAAACGACCGACTTCCTGTGTCGCGCTGACATCACGGGTGCGGGATGCGATACGGTTTTCCAGTTCGTCAATTAATCCACGTACGTGAGTTCGCATGTCGATGAACGCCGCACCAAGCTGCCCGATTTCGTCGTAGCGATCCCGCGCCAAAACCTCACGGCTATAATCGCCTTCCACAACGGCTTCCATCGCTTCCCGCAGATTGTTGATGGGCGGGACGATCATCTGATTGCCCAAAATAATCAGCAGGATAACCACAATCGTCAGCCCTAAGGCGGCCACAAACAGACGCGCCCCGCCGAGATATTCCAACGCGGGATTGGCAATCGAATCAGTACGCAGTTCAGTCACAAGGGCAAAGAGGATTTGGCTGGTCGCAGCCGGATTGTTGATGGGCGCGTAGGTTCCTAACATTTCAACGTTTTGACGGGCACCGCCTAAATAGGTGGTGGTCGCCACCTGTCCGGTAAAGGCCCGTTTGACCGCTACCGAGTCTGACCGGCCAAAGTTGTTGGCGACACCCTGGCTGTTGATCACGATCGGCGTCGTACCGTTCGTAACAAGATAGCTATCCAGATTGGAATCCACAGTGAGACGGGACAGCAGTTGGCTTTCATCCAGCGTGCCGACCAGAAAACCGACGATCTTGTTTTCATCATCGCGGATGGCGTATGTATAGTCGATCTCAAACGATTTACCGCTTGTGATGGTAACCGTCTTATCGATATTACTTTGGGCAGCGTTCTGGGCGGCGATTAATGAAGGCAGATCATCGAAACCGCGCCTCGTCAGAATCTCCTCTGCGGTGGCCTGTGCAACAATCGCCCCTCTGAGGTTAGCCAACTCGACCGATTTGAAGGTACCCGTTTGCAGCAGTTCGCGCTGAAGATCAAGCGAGAGTTTGCGGCTATCTTGGAAGGACACGCCAAGGGATGTCAGCACAGTGACGAACTGATCTTTCAGTTCACTGGCATTCGCAAGAGCCGACAAGCTATCCTCCGTCCCTTGCACAATGGCGTTGATATCTTTTAGCTGCTGCTGACCGAACTGATCCAGTTTATCTTTTTCAGCGTTCAGACTGTACGAGGCAAAGCTGCTCTGGATGATAAACACACCAATGACCAGTGGAACCAGAACCGCCACCACTAATCCCACTGAGAGCTTTAACCACAACGGCCAATGGCTGAAGTTAAAAGCACGAGAAATAATATCCATCCCTACTGCTCCTGCTGTGATTGCGCTAGCGGTTCCATCATGGTTTCCGGCTGAATATAGATACGCGTGTTGACCGCGCCTAGGGCATCCTTGAATTGTTCAGCCGCCATATTGAGAACCACCCGTACATCCGTCGCCCCGATCAGCGCGGCGGCTACTTCGCTGGCTTTCCGTTCACGCGTCGCCTGCGACTGGCTCTGCTCGAACAGACGCGTATTTTCCAGCGCCAGCGCCAAACGTTCCGCAACGGTCGTTGCGACTTCAATTTGCCGGTCATTCAAAGGCTGGTCGGCAGGTACGGCGAAGGACATCGCCCCCAGATTTGTGTCACGGAAACGGATGGGCACGTTGATGACCTGCTCATCCCCTTGTTGAGAAACTTCAAGCTGTCCGCTGCTCAGGGTTTTGACCAACCCCTCAGGCAGATCGGTCGCCTGTATCGGCGTGGCGGTGCTGTCGTCAAGGTTGTAGCCGATAGCCTGCCGGCCACGCCCACGAATATAACCACTCCAGATTTCACCGACGTTCTGCTGTTGACGCTGGTTCAGGTCTTGCAACTGGCTCTGTAAGCGCTTGATCGTCCGCTCGTGGTCCGAAACCAACACTTGAAGTCCGGTCGTCTCACGTATCCGCTGCAGGGCCAGCGCTAATTGGTCGGCCAATTCTTGCAGTGATTCCACTTCGTTCGAGTCAAATGGCTTCACATCTTGGAAATCCATTACGCCCATTAAATCGCTGTTCACCATCATGGGAACGGCTGCTGCGAAGCTGGTCGAGGCAGCCATATGGGTGCGGCGTTCCGGCGAATCCAGCAGCGAGGCCAACTGCGTTTTGCGGCTGCGTGCCGCCTCCGCCAGAATATTCGGCTCGATGGAGAGAATGGTACGCCGCTTGCCGCTGCTGGCTGCCAGCGTCAAATTACCTTCGTCGTTTTGCAGATAGATTTCCACAAAAGGTTTTCCAACCAGTTGTCGAATGCGGGCATGTGCCACATTCAACAAGGTGCTCTCGTCGTTATAGATCGTGAGATCCAAACCCAGCTTATGGATACTTTGTCGTTGTGTCGACAACTGGAACAACTCGCCCGCAAGCCGTTGTAACGTGCCAAGGAAGGCGATCAGAACTGCCACCACGCTAACAATGTCCACCAGAACGAGGATGATGTCACGGGCTGCGGTTTCTGCCGGAATGTAAGTGACAGGGGTAAAATTATTTCGCTGCGCCAGTGCTGCACCGACGACGACCACCCCCGTAATGACGGTGGTTATCAGGAGGCCACGCCGCCGGACGAGGACACCCGCCACAACAATCGGCAGAGTCACGAACGCAACCAGTGCAGTCGAAACGTTCGGCAGGCCGTTGTTATCAATGAAAATGGTTCTCAGGCAGCCAAATAAGATCGAACCGAGAATAATCCAGATGGCGACATTAAGCTGACCGACTTGAATAAACCGGTAAGCGACGATCGCAGCGGCAACAGCCACAATCGTACTGAATATCGCTCCCCAATCTACTATTCCGGTGCTGATAATACCGGGCAGTGCGACAAGAGCGAATGCGGCTACCGCCACCAACAACAGGGCTGCGCTGACGAACAGCAAAACCTGCGCCCGTTGAGCGTCCAACGGATTGGGGTAGGTAAAACGCACATGGAAAAATCGTTGACGAATACGGGTAATCATGCGTGGCCTTCTCCATTCTGGCTAGCAACCGGTACAGTACCCAATCGGATGCTGCTGTGGGTTGCCCCCAGTGATTGGCTCAATTCTTGGAGGGTGATGCGTAAGAGTTCATCGACATTATTCACGCTCTGGTAGCGGGTGACGATATCATTGATGCGCTGCTCGCGGGCGGTGGCTTCTTGCGACTCTTCAAACAAGCGCGCTTTGTCGAGGCTCAGCGCCAAACGTTGAGCGACCGCATTCACCATTTCGGTGATGTCTGATTCACGGGTGGTCTCGGTGGCTTCAACTTCAATCGCGCCGATGACCTCATTGTCCAGCACCATCGGCACAGCGATAATCCGATGCCCGTCGCGCTCGCTCGTCACTGACTGTCGTGCTAGGGTGGCTTCACGCAAGGTATCTGACCACTCAGCGCCGGATGACAGCCCCTCGTTTTGAAGCGTTACGCCGCTCACCGGCTTGCGCGTCTGGAGATATTCCTGCCAACCGGAGCGGGTAAGCTGTTGGTTCAAGCGCTGAATTTCGCGCAAGTTCGTTTCGGACTCAAGGAACAGACGCCGCGTATCGAGCGCTGTTTTCTCCTGCTCTTCAAACAACCGCGCATTACGGATGGTGATACCCAGCTGGTTCGCGACCACTTGCAGCGCTTGAATGACTTCCGTCGTGAAGATTTCATAGCGCCGACTTTGCACGTCCAGCGCGCCGATGATTTTGTCACCGTCCATGATCGGCAGTGCCAATTCCGAACGGGTATTGGGCAGCAGTTCATTGCGGTGATAAAACGGATCGGTATCATTGGCCGTGACCGGCTGACCGCTGCTGGTCACACGTCCGATAACGCTGCGGCTGCCAACAGGCAAGCTGTGATGCCGCTCGAACAGCATTTGACCAATCGAGCCGGTACTCGCAGCCAACTGTGCATTCTCCCCGGTCTCATCGAGCAGGAAGATTTGGACGTGATAGAATGCAAACCGTTCGCGAATGAGATCAATCGCTTGTGGGAGCAGTTCATCTAACTTCAGCAGCTTACCGATAATCTCGCTGGTGGCCGCTGCCGCTTGCAGCAGGTTAGCGCTATTCGCCGCGACCTGTGCGGTTTGAGTAGCCCGTCCGATGAAGTAACGTATGCTGATGCTGATAATGCCCAGTGTGCCAGCCAAAACGAGGTATGGTGTAGCATCGCCAATGGCTTGAGCGTCACCGTATTTGAGTACTCCAACATACAGTACGGTTAAGAGCACCGTTACGACGACAATACGATACAAGGTGGTTCTGGCAAGTGTCGCAGAAATAATGATGGACAGCACGCAGGTGAGCATGAACCACCAATACTGGACATCCATGGTGACGAACATCGCCGCCATGACCTCGGCGATAACGATGTAGCTGACACGGTCGACCTGTCCACGCTTCAGCATGAAATAAGCCAGAATATTCACAAAGAACGTGAGGCCAGTGAAGATCAAGGGAACTTGGTCACCACTGGTTATTCCTCTAAAGATAATCAGGATAACTGCTGATATCCCACTGATGACGATCAGCAGCAAAACCATGCTTTGCAGATAGCGACTTCGTGATTGCCCCAAAATGAATTGGTCGTTGTTTGTCGCATTCATAGACCACATTATGCGTTGCTCCCATTGGCTGTTTCAGCGGGCGGCTTGCCCAACCGTATCGCTACCCGATTGGCCTTCAGAACATCCTTCAGACTGCGGGCGGCGCTGGTGAGCGTCATCTCGACGCTGGTGCCACTCTGTAGACGTGTCGAAATTTCATTGACGAGTGCTTCACGCTGGGCGATGCGCTGGCTGGTTTCATACAGACGGTTCGACTCAGCCGCCAAGCCCAACTGTTCGCTGACTTCTTCCATCATGGCGACATCTTCAGGGGAGATATTCCCGTTCTCATCCATCTCAAATTCCATCGCGCCGATGACCTGTCCACGTACGCGCAGCGGTACGGCAACTACTTTGGCGTCAGCCCCTTGATTCTGTACTGGCCGGTTGGAGGTAATCGCTTGCTTGATCGATGGCGTCCATGTGTTATCAATAGTCGATGTCAGGGTATCCAGATTGATGGAGAGCGCAGACGAGTCTTGCTGGGTGAGGAAGTCTTTCCAGAAGCGTCCGGTCAAGCGTTCGTTGAGGCGTTCGACTTCCGCGCTGGATTGGCGCATCTGCTCGACCAATTGTTGATTCTCTTGCAAACGCCGCTCGGTCTCTTCGAAAAGCCGCGCGTTATCAATAGCGATAGCCACGTTATCCGCCAGCGACTGGAAGATCGGCACGTCTTCTTCTTTAAAGGCCTCGGACAGCTTGCTTTGCAGATCCAAGGCACCGATGACCGCGTCCCCGATACGCATCGGGAAAGCCGCTTCAACTACCGTATCCGGCAGGAACTCATTGCGGCGGTGAACACTGCTGGTCGAATCTGATCGAGCGATCACATGCTGGCTGTTCAAGGTCACTTGTCCGATCACGCTCTGGCTGCCGATGGGCAAGCTGTGCTGCCGGTCGATCAGCATCTTACCGACTTCGCCGGTGCTGGCGACTAATCGCGCCATGCCTGTCGTGGGTTCAGTCAAGAAGATTTGTGCGTGATAAATATCCGGATAGGACTGCCGAATTTCTTCAACGGTGTTGCGCATCACTTCGGCGGGTAACAAACGCCGCGAGATACGGCTGGTGATCATACTGGTCAATTGTGCCAGCTTCATACGTTCGGCTTCAGCACTCGCAGCACCTTCAGCGCGGCTCACCTGTGCGAAGCGCAAATACGAATAAATCAATGCTCCGATGACCAGAATGAAGGCCACCGTAAACACCGCTTCGATTTGGGGCGACAGGGTGAACGTTAGAAATTTAGAACGCAGGCCCATACTGATCACAAAAATAATCGCTGTAAATCCCGTACCAGCAATCAATCCCCGTTCACCGATCAGCAAACCGGAGAGCGCCACGATGATGATCAGCGCCATACCGTCAAGTGCATGATAGGCCCCGCTTACCGCAATCAACCCGCCAAAAATAAGGCCCGTTAACGCCACCAGACTCGTTCCGCTGGCCCGTGTATAACCACGCTGCGTCAGGGCAAATACGACGACTAATGCGCCCAGAAAGAGCGCAAATCCGATAAAGAATACTGTGGTATCAAGATTTGCCGTCGTCGCTGATGGAAACGGTTTGAATACGATGATGAAGATGAGCAGCGCGTTCAAGATGATCAGCGCCGTCGTCACTGTATAGATCAGCCGGGCACGGTCTTTTTCCAGCGCGCTGGTGTATCGGGAGGTGTCAAAGAGTTGTTCAAAAAAGCGGCGCATAAACCTTACTCCGCACTTGATTCAGGATCAGTTTCAGGAATGCTGGTGGCTAAGCGGATACGCGCGCGGCGTGCCCCGATAGCCTTACCCAGTTGTGCTGCCGTGACATTCAGCATACCCTGAATATCCAACTGGCGCTGAAGCTGGGCAGAAATATCGTTAACCAAGGACTCGTTTCGGGCAACCTTCTGGCTCTGCTGGTAAGCGTCGATGTTTTCCAGAATCACGCCAAATTGAGTAACCAACTGGTTGAACAAACGAATATCGGTTTCGCTGTAGGCATACGGCTGGTCACTGCCCACACTCACGATACCGGAAACGATGCCATGTGCCATGACCGGCACCAATAACCATGAGCGCAGCGTAATGCCCACGTCCATATCCGGCGTGGCAGCACGCAAATCCGCGATATACAGCGGTTCCGATTTTTCCCACACGGTTTGCATTTGTCCGGTCAGCGGGATGATGTCGCCATCCGTCAGGGTCAGCTTCAAGCCGTCATCCGTCCACTGTGCCACGACTTTCAGCTGCTCGTCAGTAAGGTCATACAAGCTGATGCTGATTTGATTTTGAGGCAGCATCTGGCTGGCTTCATTGATCATCGTTTGCAGCGTGCGGCTCATATCCAGCGAGGCTTGCGCTTTCTGGTTGAAACTCGCGATATGCTGAAGCTGTGAGGCCCGGCGTTCGGCTTCGCTCACTAGACGGCGGTTTTGCAACGCCAGTGCGATCTGTGACGACACCGTCTGTGCCAGATCGATCATCGTATCGCTGATCGCTTGTCCCGTTGTGAACTGATCGATTCCCACGGAGCCGATGACGCGATCTTGGACGACCAATGGAATGACGACTAGTCCTTTCGTTCCGACTGCTCGTAATGAATCGCGCGATTCTTCGCTCAGCATGGGATCGGTTTCAATATCCTTAATCACAACCGGGTTATAGCGTTCACCGTGTGTAAACTCATACAGCGGATTTCCTGCCACCGTGAAGTGCAACCCGACGGCGTTCCCTTCCGGATACTCGCTCACGACCGTACCGGCGGTCTGGCTTGAATCAATGAGTACGATGCCGCAGTGATCCACCTTGAGCAGTTCAACCATATGCCTGACAGACTGCTTGAGCAGCGTCGGTTCATCTTGGGCGCTGCTGATATCGGCTTCGATTTCTTGCAGCGTACGCAGGGTTTCAACCTGTTCGCTCAAACGATCCGCGCCGCTCTGGATGCTGCCCAGCAGCTGCAAGTTTTGCAGACCGATGTTCAAAGGCACGACCAGAATTTGCGCCAGTTCCAACATTTCCGGCGTAATCCGCGCATCCGGTGATGACATATCCAAACCGACGCCGCCGACGATGCGGTTGTTGGCGACAATCGGCACCAGACCCAGCGAGAAGATGCCCATGTTGGTCAGCACTTCGCGGGTCGTGGGTTCTATTAAAGCGTCTTCACGGCTGGAAATGTACAGCGGTTGGAAGTTGCGCTTTTGCAGCTCATCCCACAACGGATTGTTCTTCAATGGCAGTCGGACATTCAGTGCGCCCTGTTGGGGATACTCACCCGCGACCACCAGATAGTCAGAGTCATTGGGGTCAATCAAAGTGATACCGCAGTGGTCGATGCCCAGCAGCTTGACCAGCGCCTCACTGGTTTCACTGACCATCGAGGCTTCGTCAGTCGCCCGTAAAATGCGGGCTGAAACTTGGTTGATGCCCTGCAGCTGCCCGACACGGCGGCTCATATCCACTGCGCTTTGTTGAGCTTCGCGCAGCAGCCGGTGGTTCTGCATCACGATACCGATTTGATCGCTGAGCGAAACAAAAAGACGGCGCTGCCCCGCGCTGAAGCGCTTCACTTCACGGAAGGTGATGCTGATGACTTGCTGGACACGGCTGCCCTGATGCACTGCGATATTGATGAGGCTCTTTGCGCCGGTCATCTTGACGAATTGACTCATCGGATAATCGCGGTCAAAGTTATCCAAATCTTCAATGATGGTGATGACTGAATTATTGTCGTCCCAATAACTCTTCATCCGCTTCAGACCCGCTTCGCCGATTTGTTCTTTCAGCGACATCCGGATCACCTGCTCACCTTCACGCATGTTGACATAATTGACCACCATATCAACCGGCTGGTCTGAGTCCTCGTAGACGACGCCAATCTCGGTAATCGATCCCGCATCCGGTGCCAGAAGCTCGCGCAAAATGCGCAGCACATCCAGCGTATCCTGTGCGCTCAAAATGCCACGATTGATTTCGTATAGAAGCTGCGTCTCTTCCAGCGATTGTCCGGTGATTTGCAGCAGCGACCGGTTCTCCACCACCACCGCCGCCAGATCAACCATGTAGCGCAGCGACCGCATACTGGTCGGTGAAGCAGCCGTTTTAATACGGTTCACGAAGGCCACCAGACCGACGAAATTGGTGTTCACCACCATCGGTACGATCAGCATCGAGTCGATCTGCTGTGCAGCCAGAGCCGAGCGTTCCGCATCGCTCAGATAAGTGTCGGTTGACACATCTGGAATATACAGCGTCTCCAAGGATTTCAACGTTAGGTGTGCGGGATACGTGTCCAGCGGCACCAGTGTCTCCGGAAGCTGGGTGCTGCCATCCCGAATTTCCGCCGCGATTCGCAGCATCGGCGGATCGCTCTCCGGTTCGAGCAGCGCGATTTGTGCACTCTGGTAAGTCGCCCCCGCAAAACGGTTGATCGCTTCCAAAATTTCGCCGGGGTTGGTGCTGCGGTAAATCGTGTTCGAGGTTTCGAACTGCATCTGCACCATATTCAGACTGTCAGTAGTTTGTGCCAGCAGGCTGCGATTTTCCAGCGTAATGCCGATTTGATCCGCCAGCGCGTGGAGGTTTGCGCCCTGCTGTGTGGTCTTATCGATGATCTCGTTGGAGGCCAAGCCCAGCACGCCCAGCAGCCGCGTACCCGCCTGCAAACCAACCAGCGTCACGAAGGCCGCGCCATTTTCAAACAGCGTTGCTAAGCTCTGGAGCGGCAGCACCTTTTGCGCGTCCGCTGAATCCAGCACGATCAATTCACTGTTCTGGAGCTTCCGAACCGTCTCGCTGAAGCCATCGGCATCGCCTGCTATACGGTCAATCTTATTCAGCTTATGGATGCCTTGATGGTCGGCCAGCACCACCGTTTCCAGATTGCCCGGTTTATCGCGCCCTTGCACCGGACGGTTGAACATCGCAATCGTCAGGCCAGTAACCGTCGCTGGCATCGCTTCCAGCAGTGCCTGACCAATATCGTCCATCGAGTTGGTCAGCGCGATATTGCGGTTGGTCTGCACCAGTTGCAGCGCTAACTTTTGTGCGTCTTGCGCTTCTTCGAACAGCATCCGCGAGTGGATGAGCGTTCCCATCTGGTCACCCAGATTGGCGAACGCGTTGATTTCTTCAGCCGTAAAGTCGTTCGGTCTGCGGCTCATGATCAGGAAGACCGCCGCCAGCGTATTGCCCACCAGAACCGGAATATTCACGTAGCTTTCCACATGGATCGCGCTCAGGATATTGTGCAGTTCAGCACTAACATCTTCTGAACGCGCATTCCGCATGGACGGCATAATAAACGGCGTCCCATCCATGATCGACTGCCGCAGTGCGGGCGCGACTAACTCCCATGATAGGGGCGGGACGTGATCCCAGTTATAAACACGTTCACGGTTCGCGCTGGTCAGAATGCGCCACCCGCTGATATTCCCCTGCGCATCATACGTCAATTGGCTGATGCCCAGAAACCGTCCGCTGGTCGGGAGCATATGCCGTGCCACAGCCGACGCCATCTGGTCGTAGCTCATGTTGGCGTGCAGTTCGGCGAAGGCATGCGACTGCCGTTGGATCAGCGCCTGCCGCGACGACACTTCCGCATCGAGGTTGACGGCTTGGATCAACGCGCCCAGTTGGTTCGCCAGCAGTTGATACAGCGTGAGGGCTTCTGCGCTCAGGTTGACTGGCATGCCCTTGGACTGTAGCGCCAGTGTCCCGATGACATGTCCCGCGAACCGGATCGGGAAATTCGCCAACGACACTACCTTGTCCGCTTCCAGCCAACCGCGATAATTCAGGTTCAGCTTGGGATTGTTCGCCACCTGCCCAACCAATATCTCGTCGAGCGCTTCGAGCGGATAGCCTTGCCCCCATACCGGAATTTCGACGCTGGAGCCGCCTTCACTGGACTGGCTTGCGTCGGCCCATGCCAATGTTTGCACATGGAACGCGCCGCTCTGCTCGTGCACGATCCGCTGAAGGCTGACGAACTGTCCATCCTCTAATGGCATATACTTTGCGACAGCACCCGCCATTTCCGAATAGGTCGTGCTGAGGGTCAGCGCATGACTGGCTGCGGACTGCCGCTGGATCAGATCATTATGAAACTCAGAATTTTGGTGTTCTGGCATAAAAGTTACTCGATGACTGCATATTTGCTGGTAACGGGTTTATGACAACATAAATGATAGAGACACCCGAAATGTCTCTTAATGAACCCATCATATACGAATTTTAGAATGTGAAACCGTAAGAATACATTTCCACAACGCAACCTTAATTCCTATATAAATTTTTCGAACAATCAGGGAAATGACCCCGCTGATGATTAGCAAATCCAGATGGCGGCGGCGATGATTGGAGAGAACGGCATGTCTTAAGGGCGGGGTGTGGTGCTTCAAAGGCACCCTTGCTGCTCAACGAACCAGCGTGATGCAGCAAGAGCGTAACAGTTACATATAACGAAGGAGGGGATTACTTCCACTCCCAGACTTCTTCTCCCGCCAACAGACGGCGAATCTGCACAGGGAACTTATCGGCGTCCAGCGGCTTGCCAAGGAAGCCGTTGAAACCGGCCTTCTTCGCGCGGCGCATCTGCTCTTCGCTGGCCTCAGCCGTCACAGCGCAGACAATTGTGTCCTTTAGACGAGGATGCGCGCGCACTTTCTGTAAGGCTTGGTAGCCATCTTCGTACGGCAGCCGGATGTCCATCAGAATCAAGTCAACACGCGGCAGCGTATCGGCAAACTGTACCACTTGCCAACCGGAGGTCTTCCATTCGCAGCGTTGCACACCCATAAACGCCAGCATCCGGGCAATCAGTACGAAATTCGGGACATTGTCTTCGACCACAAGCACATGAGCTTCACCCGGCTCGACGGCAGTGTGGGGTGTTACATTTGTCGGTTGGACTTCGCTCATCACTGGCGACTCCTGATATAGTGTATAACTTCATCGGGTAATTTATCGACGTCAATCGGTTTGCGGATGTACCCGGTGCATCCAGCTTCTAACGATTTCTCACGGTCGCCTTCCATGGCGTTTGCGGTCAGCGCCACGATCGGAATATCGCGCAGATTATCCATATCGCGCATCAACCGTGTCGCCGTTAGCCCATCCATTTCGGGCATACTCATATCCATCAAAATGAGATCAGGTGGGTTCTGCTGCGCCATTTCAATGCCGGTTCGCGCGTTATCCGCTTCCACAACCTGAAAATCATAATCCGATGCCATTAAGATACGCCGCACCAACATCCGGTTGTCGCGGTTATCTTCGATATACAGAACAGTAGGCATACCTCTCTTACTCCCTTATTTCCGCCAGACCGGATCATTCATTCCGTCTGCGTTCAAATCCTCTGCATAAAGAGTGCTGTCTGTATCAATTATCATACAACACAATCTTGATTGATTCATGAAGATCAGTCGATCAACACGATTCTTGATACATTATGAAAAGTGTAAACTGATTTTCGTGACAACTTACTCAATCTTTCAACTCATTGTACAGCAAATTACTTTCCGTAAAGGCTAGACGTTTGTGTGAGATGAACAGATAGGGTCGCCCCTCATCCCAATTTCTGCTATCCTAACCATTATGAAGTCGACATAAACTGTCGTCTTCCTCTTCGTTTAGGTCTATTGAAAAGGACAAATACACATGGCAAAGCGTTACAGCGCTCCCCCAGCGATGCAGATTGATCCGGCTAAGAACTACGTCGCACACTTCAAGACCAATAAGGGCGAGTTTGATATTCAACTGTTCGCCAAAGAAGCCCCGATCACCGTCAACAACTTCGTCTTTCTGGCCAAGGATGGCTTCTATGACGGCCTCACTTTCCATCGTGTCATCGCCGACTTCATGATTCAGGGCGGCGATCCCGATGGACGCGGCACAGGCGGCCCCGGCTACAAGTGGAACGACGAACCCTCGGCCCTCAAGCTCAAGCATGACGGCCCCGGCGTCCTTAGCATGGCCAACGCTGGCGCGAATACCAACGGTTCCCAGTTCTTCATCACCCACCTTGAAACCGCTTGGCTCAACGGCAAACACGCGGTCTTCGGCAAGGTCATCGGCGACGGCCAAAAGGTCGTCAACGCCATCAAGCAGGGCGATAAAATGGAATCCGTCACTATTCAGGAAAGCTAATTTCACTAAATACAAGGACAATCGAAACGACTAACCATTGTCTTTGACTGGCCTTGTAGGGACACAGCATGCTGTGTCCGTTTCCCTCCCACGCTTGCGGGCTATCAGCGAAGAGAGCCTGCGAGCGTGCTGATGAGGGTTAGGATGGGGGTTCCAACTTCTTTTAGGAACTTACATAGGAGGGTACGTATGTCGCCCGCAATCACCATCCGCCCCGCCGAACCAATTGACGCGCAGGCCATCGCCCGCGTCCAAACCGAGACGTGGCGCAGCACCTATGCCGAACTGGTTCCTATCCAGTTCCTTGCCAACATGGATGTCAACCGCCGTACCGAAGTTTGGCACACATGGCTGACCGACTCCTCACACCGCCAATGTTACTTCGTAGCCGAGGACGCCGAGGGGCAGGTGGTCGGCTTTGCATCCGGCGGCCCCGAACGCGACTCGCATCCTATCTACAAGGGCGAGCTCTACGCCATTTACGTCCTCGACGCCTATCACGGTAAGGGTATCGGACGGCATCTGTTACAGGCTGTTGTGGAATGGCTCATCGAGCATCACTACCATAATATGCTCATCTGGGTGCTCGATGGCAACCAGACCGGTATCGGCTTTTATGAAGCCCTCGGCGGACAGTTCGTTGGCAGCAAAAACATCGAAATCGGCGGTGCGGCATTGCAAGAACGCGGCTACGGCTGGCTCGACCTCACCTCCTTGCTGCCCACCGAATAACCTTGCCCGAATTGCACAATAATGTGTTCACAGCCTAGAAAATCCGTTCTTGACACGAAAGCTGTCCGTTGATAAACTCGCATTACTTGCGAAATGCAAGTGAATCAATCAGTCACTGAGGAGGTCGCACATGAGAAAGTTCTGGGTGAAAGCGTGGATGACTCTCGATGGGGTTTACGACGCCGATACGATGGATAACTGGTGGCAAAATACCAACAACCCCGAGCGAATGCAGTACATCATGGAGCAGTATGCACAGGGCGATGCCTATCTGCTAGGCCGTGTCACCTATGAGATGCTCTGGCCGGGTTGGTCAACACAGACCACCGGCGATGGCCCCGGCCCGATCCTCAACCGCATGCATAAATATGTCATCTCAACCACCCTCACCGAAGCGCCTTGGAAAGAATCCACCATCATCCGCGAAAACGTGGTGGATGAAATCGCCAAGCTGAAACAGCAGTCGGGTAAAGACATCATTATCGACGGCAGTGGCACATTGGTGCAGTCGCTTCAAGGGACAGGACTGATCGATGAGTATCGCTTCTTGGTTGAGCCTTACGTTATGGGTCGCGGGAGACGCTTCTTCCCCGATGGTACACCCTCGACGGCACTGAAACTCGTCTCGAGCAAAGCGCTGGCTTCCGGAACGCTGGCGCTCGTCTACAAACCCGCCGATAAATAACCGCTTCGTCGAGCATAACCCCACATTAGGGTTTCTCGTAGGGGCGGAATTCCCTCCGCCCAACACCGACCCGCTTGCCCTGCACCTCTCGCCTTTTAGCCGCGCTTCACGAACTCTTCTCGGTAAATTAGGCTAATTTCAGAACAGTCTTGGTGCAAAAATTACAGAGAGAACCACATATAAAACAACTAGAACTACAATGATGCAGAACACAATAGCTAGGCTTCGGAGGTCTTTATTCTTTATTTTCATATTTTTTCTCCGCCTTGATCTTGGCGTTCTTGGCGGTTAATTGCATTTTATTATGATCTAGGTTTAAACACACAAACTATCACCAACCAAATCCCAATCCTCCACCAACCTGCTGCGCCTTTCCACTCCCTCAAAACGGTTAGCGCCAACCCCCCGAGAAAGCTACCAAATGTTCTTCCAAAATGTAACCCATTCGTTCCACACCTGTCATAAAATAATCATCAGAGTACTTGTATTATTCCCTCCATCGCTTGCGGGGGAGGGTTAGGGAGGGGGTTCTGCTGGGGTTAGGGGTATCCCCCGTCGCACCTTAACATCATGGCATGCCGCCGCCATCGCCGCCGCCATTTCCTGACCGCCGCGGGATCTTCACCAATCAACGTTCTGATTCTGACTACGAAGTGTCCTTTAGGAAGAATTTGCAGAATTTTCCGACTCAAAGCAGGGCATCCGCCGCTATTTGAATAAAAAGTGAGCACCTTTTGAACTGGAGTCCAACTATCCCTCCGTCATACAGTAGCTTCAACGATAAATGCTCAGGAGTGAAAAATGGACAACTTACAAAAGACACAGGATATTTACGCGGCTTTTTATGTGGGCGACCTGCCCAAAATCCTTGGGGGGCTGTCCCCGGATGTGGACTGGATACAGTACTGCCCCAAAGAAGCGATTCCCTTTGGTGGTCACTATCATGGACATGAGGGCATCACCCAGTTCTTTACACTCGTCGGGCAAAATGCCGAGGTTGAACAATATGAACCGCGCGAGTTTCAGGTCGGCGGCGATATGGTCATTGTCGAAGGCTGGCAGCGGGTCAAAGCCCGTGCCACCGGCAAAAGCTGGGAAACCAACTTCGTCCACATCTACACCTTCAAAGACGGCTTGGTGGTCAAAGTCCGTGAATACTACAACACGCTGCCAATGGCGCAGGCTTTCGCCGCAGCCGATGTACAGCCTGCCTAGCTTTTTTGGATGATGCAGCAAACATTGCAGCGGCAGAGCCTTCCTCTGCTGCTGCAAAACAGTCACCCTATGCATCATTCACTTTTTAATACGGTGTAGGTTTTGTAGGGGCAAGATAATGCGCCTTTACTTTTTAAAATGGTAATCGCTTACCGCGTGAATTGTGTAGGGCTGAGGCGTGAGCGTATTTCAGAATTGGTAAAATAGCCCAAAGGATAAAAGAAAGCAAAGGCGAGAGGAAAATGAGCCGCCACAATTTAAGCGACGCCCAATGGGAACTGATCCAACCGCTATTACCCGCCCAGCCCAGCGTCGGACGCAAACGCAAGCACGATCGACGGACGATCAACGGGATATTGTATGTGCTAAAAACAGGCTGTGCATGGGCGGACTTGCCGAAAGAATATGGCTCAGCCACCACCTGTTGGCGTTGGTTGGAACGCTGGTCAGCGGATGGAACATGGGAGCGCATCTGGCGTTCGCTGCTGGGCCAGTTGGAGGCAGCTGAAAAAATCGAGTGGGCACAAGCATTTCTGGATGGCAGCTTCATCCCAGCGAAAAAGGGGGATCTGGTGTCGGAAAGGCACGAGAGGGTCGCGGTACACGCCTGATGCTGATTGTGGATGGTCAAGGGCTGCCGCTGAGCGTATATGTTGATAGTGCGCAACCCAACGAGCGCAAGCTGACGGCTGCCACCTTGAAACGCTTGCGCGTGCCGCTGCGTCGTGGTCGTCCCCGCACGCGTCCTAAGGTGCTGGTGGCCGACCGTAACTTTGATGGGGAGGAATTGCGTCGTCAGTGGCGGCAGCGCGGCATTCGTCCTTGTATCCCCCGTCAGCGCAAACCCACCCGCAAGCACGCACGTCCTGGACGACCCCTGCAACTGCTGCCGTGGTATCGTCAGCGTTGGAAGGTCGAACGCACCTTTGCCTGGCTGTTCAACGCCCGACGATTGCAGGTTCGTCATGAACGCCTCCTGCATTGTTTCGATGGCTTTTGTCTCATCGCCTGTAGCTTATTGTGCATTTCGTTGATTCTGAAATAGGCTCGCGCCTCAGCCGCTTGTCAAATACCATTTTATTTAGTCAATCGTCATTATCTTGGCCTATGGTTCCATCCCTCGTTTACGGGCTATCAACGGACTGACGAAGGGTTTGGGGTTAGGGGTATTCAAACGTTGTAAATGTGACAAAACCGACCGAATCACAACTGCAACAACTGCAATATTTTCAACATTTGCCACGCCGAATTTGCCGCCTCTGCTGCTTTCGCCGCTTATTGCGCTTTTCCTGTGCGCTTCAGCGCCCGTTTTCACTCAGGCAGTGGCTTGAGCCACTGACGGCATGACACTGACGACATTTCCGACACAATTGGCGCCACCGCCGACATTGCCGACACAAAATTGTTTCTCACTGGGTGTCCTTGGCGGTTAGGATGTCTTTGTCTTAACTCCCCATCACCCCGCTCACTGGCGCATCCCACCCCAGCCCGTGATGTGTCGCCAGAATCCCGTCCAGCGTCGCCGCAATCGCCTCTGGATAAGGCGCGGTTCGCCGAACCGTCAAATCAGCGTAGGAGTTCACACACTCGAAGGTCGAAGCCAGCAGCTTGCGCGACTCGTTCACCATAAATAACATGTAGTGCAGCCGCTTCGCCGAACGGTCCAGCAGCCGTGCGTAAATCCCCACGCTGTCCCCAATATGCACCTCATTCACGTAGTGGATATGGTGTTCAAGGTCGAACCCCCCGCTCCCATGCTCACGGTAAAAGTCCGGCGTCAGCCCGAAGCGCTCAAACAACGCATCCCCCGCGTCGTCGTACACTTCCAGATAGTAGCGCATGTTCATATGCCCCATCTTGTCGCGGTAGCGGTCAGGAATGGCGACCTGATACACCAGCGGCAACTGTCCGACTTGTTCAAGCGAAGGAAGGGTAGGACGCATGTCAATCTCCTATGACCAAAGCATTATCCCCCGATTCTAACCCGTTGCCCAACCGTAGGCCATACGTCCATCGCGCATCCCAACCACTATGTCTATAATCATCATGGATAGGCATTTTGCTGGGGTCTGGTAATGGGTGAATAATCAAACTTGAAGACCGGTTCACGCCTTAGCTCCCCTCTCCGTTGAATGATTTAGAGGACGATGCACCTCATTTTCTCTTGAATTCCCCCTCTGCCATGAAATGGAGAGGGGGCAGGGGGTGAGGATTTGATCGGATGGAGAGGGACTAGGGTGAGGTTTATGGTGGGATGAGGGGGTTATGATACGAGTCATACGGCGTAGCGTGATTCTGTTGGCTCTGCTGCTCGCGGCCTGCAACCTGTCCGTGCCCGACGTCACCCCCACGATTGCGCCCACCCGCACGCCCAGCCCGACGCCGCTCGTATCCAACACGCCGCAGCCTACCATTGTCGCTCAGGTCGCCAGCAGTACACCGAGCAGCACGCCCACAGCCACGTTCTTCGTACTCCCCAGCGATACCTTGACCACTGTGCCCAGCGTCACGCCCACCCTTACCCTGACCTTAACCTCGACGCCGACCGCAACTTTTACAGCGACGTTGACCAACGCGCCCAGTGCCACGTCCAGTTTTACGCCGACCACAACACCAACCCACACGGCCTCACCGACTTCGACAGCTACCCAGCCACCGAGTCAGACGTCGTTACCCAGCCCGACGCCGCTCCCGCTCGTGCCTTCGGATACCCCGACAGTCACGCCCAGCCTAACCCTGACTGCGACACCAACCGCGACCTACACCAACGCGCCCACAGCCACATCCAGCTTCACGCCGACCATCACGCTCAGCCCGACGCCTTTGCCGACGTCAACACCTTTGCCCACAACCACGCCGCTCCCGACCTTGACGCCCAGCGACACGCCGACCGAAGCGCCAACGGCTACACCGACCTTGACACCCAGTAACACGCCGCTTCCATCGCCTACGCCCACCCGCACGCTCTCACCGGATGAGCTAGCCCAGTTCACCACGTCTATCGCGCCCGTCGGTGAGCCTCCGACACCCACACAGGCCGAAGTCGTGCTCGAACCGACCTTGGATGTCACGCCCACCTTTATTACTGCCGAAGCGCCGATCATCGAGACGCCCTTGGTCACGCCTTTGCCCGCCGAAGGCACACCGCAGGAAATCCAGTCCACGCCCACGCCTCAGCCCACCGTCGCCCTCATCGTGACGCTGCCGGGGATCGTCACGGCAGTGCCCATCACGCCGGTTGGATTTACCCTGTCCAACCCGCCCGACCGCGTCTTCGGCCTCAGCACATCCGGCGGCGTGACCACGGGCGGCTTCAGCCTGCTCAATGACACGGTTTTGTTCGAGCGCAATCCGGTTGATCCTAACCTCTACTTGACCACCGACAGCAGCGGCAACTTATACTTGACCGGCTTGAACGGCACCAATACTTATCGCCCTGATATGTCACCTTTCTCGCAGTTTATCGCCCAGTCGCGCGACGAGAACAACGCCTTCGTACCGGCTGCCAAGTGGTCACCGGATGGCCGCTTCATGGCCTTCATCGTCGCCGGTAAAAAGACCGGTAACGATGGCGTCTGGTTCTTCCAACCGGGACAGTTCCCGCCGGTTCAGCTTCTCGTAGACTGTTTGCCTATCGATGTACCGGGGTGCAGCCTCGTCAGCAATCCTTTTGATCCCGACAAATGGGAAAGCCGCTCGCTGCTGTGGTCGCCCAACAGTGATGCTGTGCTGGTTGGCCTCAATCTCTCCCAAGAAGGACGCAGCGGTATTGTCATCGTCAGCGCCGTGAATGATCCTAACTATCGCATCACGCGCCCGCCCGTTTATCGCTACGACTACGGCTCATGGTCACGCGATGGTCAATATATCCTCGTCAGTGGACGCGGGCCGGACGGTCATGAATATGTCGGCTGGTTGAACCGCGATGGTTCTTTCAATAAGGTGCTAATCGATTCGGAAGCCTCCGGTTTGTGGATGGGTTTCGCCAACCAAGCCAACGATGGCAGCGTCTATGCCCTCGGCGCACCCGGTGATCGCAACGGCCCGCGTGAAGCGCTTCACATCTACAACATGTCCGGTCAGGCGGTCACAGGAGCCATTGGTGCTGGCTTCCCTGACCGTGTCGAATGGAGTCCCGATGGTCGCGCCGTCTTCGTCCAGACCGGTGGACGCCAATATGTCGCCAACGTCAACGGCGACGTGCGCGACATCAGCGGACAGGTTGCCGGAGCACGTGCCATCAACTGGGTGAATGGTGAACTCCCGCAGGGCAACGACGGTGGGGGAAATAACATTGCGCCTGTCGGTCAGCCGGACGGTAGTGGGCAAGCCCCATCGCTTCCGCAGGGCATCGTCGAGGGTACCGAGTATCAGCCGGGGACGCAGCTTCGCGTCTACGTACAGGAGTTGAACGTCCGCACCGCGCCGGGAACAGCCAGTCCTTTTGCCCGCAGTCTACCGTTGATTACAGGAGATTATGTCGTCATCCTCGCCGGACCTGTCGATGCCGATGGTGCGCGCTGGTGGCAGGTGCAAACGGCAGACGGTGTCGTCGGCTGGATTGCAGGGGCGATTAACGGCTCCCCGACATTGGGGCAGTGATTCCGACTACAAATCAACTAGAATTGGGTTTTGATTTGAATGGCGAAAGGCTTAATCCATGCCCGAAACACCTTATTCTCAAACCCCATTGGTGAAGAAGCTGGCAATTAAACCCAAGACGCGCATCACAGCGGTCAATGCGATTGAAGGTTTCATTGATCTGCTCGGCGAACTGCCACAGGCAACCAGTTACGAAGATAACCTCGAAGGCGACTTCGATTGGATCACGGTGTTTGTCAAAAGTGAGGCTGAACTGGATGCGATGATGGACAACATCAAAAGCCATTTGAAACCCAATGGAAGGCTCTGGGTTTCGATTCCACGTGTTAAAAACCCCAAACTGAACCGCAATACCTTAATTGCCTCCCAAGCCCGTTATGGCATGGAAATCAACTCAAATGTGGTCATCAATGATGACTGGACAGCCTATCGCTATAAGAAGGTATAGTGACTTTCGAAACGTATTATTTAATGACAGTTGGTATCAAAACCTTTAAATTTTGGCCTTTCACTCCGGTTAGGTATACCACCCTCACCTGAATAGTGTTATCCTCACTGTATATACAAATCATAGGAGATTTACCATGGGTAAAGTAGCAGTTCATGGTTTCGGACGTATTGGTCGTTCGGCAACAAAGATCGCCCTCAAGAACAACCTTTGGTCGCCCGTTTCCGTTTCCGATATTCGTGACATTCCAACCTTAGCCGCTGTCTTCGAAGTCGATAGCAACTACGGTCGCTGGCATGAAGAAGTCAAGGCCACCGAAAAAGGTTTCAACATCGGCGGACGCGACATTCTGTATTTCGACTCCAGCAAGGAACTTCCGGATTGGGGCAAGCTCGGTGTCGATGTCGTCATCGACTGCACCGGTCGCGCCACCACCCGTCCCGGCGCACAGGCCCACATTGATCGCGGTGCCAAGCGCGTGTTGATTAGCGCTGCTAGCAAGTCCATTCAGGACTGTGATGCGGTTTTGCTGCCCGGCATTAACCTCGACAGCTACGACCCCGACAAGCACAAGATCGTCAGCATGGCGAGCTGCACCACCAACGCCCTCGCGCCTGTGGTCAAGATTCTCCAAGAAAACTGGGGCATCCAGTCAGCTTTCTTCTCGACTGTTCACGCTTACACTAACACCCAATCCCTGACCGACCAACCGATGAAGGATCGTCGTGACTCATGGGCAGCAGCCGAAAACATCATCCCATCGTCATCGGGTGCGGCCAAGGCACTGCTGTTCATTTGGAAAGACCTGAAGATCACCGGTAAGGCCTACCGCGTCCCGACCCGTACCGGCAGCATCGCCGAAGTCAACGCCGTCCTTAACAAGCCCGCTAAGGCTGAGGATGTCAAAGCTGCCTTCGAAAAGGCTGCGGCCAGCGGTTCACTGAAGGGTGTCATGGGCGTTCTGAATGAAGAATGGGCATCGTCACGTATCGTTGGCGACTCACACTCGTCCATCATTGACCTGCCGCTTATCAACGTCATTAACGATAATCTGGTTTCCGTCGCCGCTTGGTATGACAACGAATGGGGTTATGCCACCCGTTTGGCCGAAACCGCAGCTTTGCTCGCGAAGTAATTTGTCGGGTTTACTTGTAACTCAATTAGGGCGGCCACTCGGTCGCCCTTTTGATTCTTCACGTTTACTGAGAAACATCCATGTAGGAAAAGGTGATAGCGATAGAATAATACCAATTATTGACCATGGGAATGAGCCTTTTCTTTGTACAGATAGTGCTTCTAGCGACAAACTTAGGCCCATTCCAAATCCTGCAACCACTAGGCTCAATTGGAAGCCTCTAGAGTGGTTTTCAATCCAGCGATTAGCCGGTGAAGCCATAAATATGATCCAATAAAGGACAATCAAGACAGGAAAATATAGCGTTAACAAAAAGCTAATGATGAAGGTTATTTCACCAAGCTCATCTATTTTTGCCTTTTCATTTATTATCCCGGTGAGAATTCCAAAAACGATATAGGCTACAATATTCAATAATGCAGCGCTGCCAATAGCCTTTCCAAGTTTACGGATTACCATAGGCATGTTATATCCCTTTATTAATGCATAGGTTGATATAAGGCCATCGTAAGTCAATCAGCATTTGAGGTTATAGTGTCGAATGTCAGTTGTGATTTCTTGGCATCCTTTGCGTCTTGGCGGTTAGTCTTTTTATCCTCTGGCGTTCGCTTTCGAGCTGATGCATAATCGCGCATCATGACAAGTTTCAGCACACGCCAACGCGCACAAACCACCTTTATCGCCATCGTGACCGCCATCCTGCTGTTGGCGGCGGCCTTCCGGATTTACCACATCATTCAGCGCCCGATCTGGACGGACGAAGGCACCACGACTTTCAATCTCTTTCACTTCAATGGACAAGACAACCTGATCGACGGTTTGGCCGCCCGTGACCACCATCCACCGCTGTACTACGTCATGCTTCAAGCGTGGGTCGGGCTGACGGGTGATTCGGTGCTGGCGATGCGCTACTTCGCGGCGCTGGTCGGCATCCTGAGCGTGGCCTTGATGGTTCCACTGGCGCGGGAGTTTTTAAAGGCAACCCCACCCCTCACCCCTCCCCATAAACAGGGATGGGGATTTGATTGGCTGGAAAAAGCCTACTGGTTTGTGCCCATCGCGGCGGCGTTGGTCCTGACGCTCTCCGATCCGGATATTGATCTTGGGCAGGAGATCCGCTTCTATACGCTGCGGACGCTGTTCATCATCCTCAGCGTAATTTTCTACCTGCGCTGGATTAAGAAGCCTTCCATCCGGCTTGGGATTTTCTGGTCACTGTCGAACCTCGCTATCCTGCACACCAATTATCAGGGCGCGTTCATCATGGCTTTCGAAGGCTTACACGCGCTTTTGTTCCTGCGGGGCAAGCTGCGACTGAAAGCCATCGGTTGGCTGGCGTTGTGCGGCGTGTTCTTCATGCCGTGGTTCATCGGTTACGGGATCGGACAGTTCGATAACGATCAAGGTATCAACTCAACATTGCCCTCGACGTGGGATACCTTTGTCGAACTGACTTACAAGTTCCTCGGTCGCATCTGGCCTCTGATGCTGGGCTTGATGCTGCTGGGGGTTTATAGTTTACGGTCAACAGTCTCCAATAGTCAGCAAGAACCCCTACCCCAACCCACGTCGGATACCCTCGCAAGCTCAGTCCTCCGACAGCCCGTAAACGAGGGAGGGGGAAAATCAAACGAAACTCGTAGATCACTGTCCGTACTGTGGCGGTGGGTGACGCGGGATAAAGCCTTCTTTCTGGTGATCTGGATTGGGCTGACCTTAATCATCAGCTTTTTGGGGAACGAGTGGTTCAGCATTCTCTCGCCTAGACGGGTGATGCTGATCTCGCCCGCGATTGCGCTTTTGGTGGCGTTGGGATTAACACGCTTCACGGCTCAAACACGACTCTTTCTGCTGTTGGTGATACTGGTGTATTCGGCCAGCAGCGTAGACGATTATTATCCCAAAGCACCTTGGGATAAAGTCGGGGCGGATATGGGGCGCTACGCCCAACCCGGCGACATGGGCTTGATGGAAATCTACTACGACGATACGGTGATGTACTACTACACCGATCACGATATGCCCCCCGGAACAGTGGTCAAATCCCTGCGCATGTGGCGTCAGTTCGAGCCGAACACCTATCCCAACGGGGTGATCGACCTGCTTAACCAGCACCCGACGGTATGGTTCGTCCACTGGAGTCCTGACCAATCCGGCTTTGAGTTCCTCAAGCAAACCGGACATGTCCAGACGGCGTTGATGACTACTTATTGGGGGACGAACGCGCTCAATGTTTACCGCTTCGATGTGATGCAGCCGCAGCCGGTGGTGGATTACAGTAACGGGATGCGCCTGCGCCAGTTCAAAATTGATCCGGATAAGCTGCGGGTCGATCTGTGGTGGTCAGCCGGTAGCAAGCTGGATCAAGACTACAGCGTGTCGGTGTTCATGTTGAATGAGGCGGGGCAGTTGGTGGCGCAGAAAGATGACTTTCCGTTCCTGAACCAACGTCCGACAACCAGCTTCCAACAGGGCGAAGTGGTTTATGATCCGCACACGTTAGAACTCGCGTCGCCTAAAACGCCGCTCCCAGCAGGTAAATATACGGTGGCGGTGAAGCTCTATACGTATTACGACGGCCAGCAGTATCCGACGGTGAAGGGCGATCCGTGGGAAGTGATCGGCACGATTGAGAAGTGACATCGCGGTTGGCTCGACATTCCTGTTGAGATGCGAAAAACTGTAAAAACTACAAAAACTGCCAATTCCAAGTGATTTGTGTCGGTATTGTCAGAACGATAATCGGCGAAATATGCGGCAAAAGCAGCACAGGCGGCAAAACCTGCACGCCAACCGTGCAGTTGATGTTGTTGCAGTTGAGAATCGGTCGGTGTTGTCACATTTAGAACGATTGAACACCCCTAACCCCAACCCTTCATCGGCACCTTCGCAGGCTCCCTTCGCCGAAAGCCATAAAACAGGGGAAGGGAGTAAGACTCTATTACGATTCGGAAAATTCTGCGGATTCTGAAGAATCAGAACGTTGATTGGTGAAGAATCAGCGGCGGTCAGAAAATGGCGGCGGCATGCCATGATGTTAAGGTGCGTGATGGTTTGTTTTGGCGCAGGATTTGCCACCGGCAAATCCCTACAGGCAATCCTATGGTTTATTGTAAGGTAAAGAATGAGCGAATAGGTTACCATTTGGAAGAACATTTTGTAACTCTTGGGGAGGGTTGGCGCTAACTATTTTGAGGGAGAAGAATTGTTAAAGTGGTTGGGGAATGGTTTAAATTGGGTAGGTGATAGTTTGTGCAGGTAAACCGAAGTCATAATAAAATGCAATTAACCGCCAAGACGCCGAGGACGCCAAGGTCAAGGCGGAGAAATATTATTCGGTAGAGGCATCGCTATGGAAACTAAAGAAGAACTGTTTGAACGTTTTGGAAAGTTGTTTATTGAACGAGTGCGGGATTGGCAAATGGGTTATATCGATGCTTTTGTGGAACAGCGAGGCCCATTAGCAGCTAAGTATAAAGCTGTGCTTGATACAATGTCACCTGAACAAAAGGAAATACTCAGGTCTTTCGCAACTTTATCGGTTGATTCGGCGCTCCATGACTTGCTATTCGTCCTAGAGGACGCGGACTGGATACATTTGCGATTGGAAAGCGGTGATACAGTCTTAGAAGACATACGACGAGCAACGAGCGGCGACTTGCAGGGGTATCTTTTTATATGGGGTGAAAAATACTCTAAGACTCGTTTACCCGGGGAGTCGATGTAGCCGGAAACGGTATGTCTTGTCCCTATGAAAGTGCTTCTGTATAGAGCAATCACCCGACCTCATTGGGGTCATCGGAACGTGATTTGTCGTGTAGGGTGTGCGGGAGGGTCACAGACCCTCCCCTACGAGATATGCGGATTGTTATCGGGGAATGATTGCAGAATGCAACCACCCGAAAGATTGGTTAGCCTTCGTAGTAGCCGTCAATCTTGGTCAGGGCATGATCGACGATATCCAGACCTTCTTTGATCTGCGCTTCGGTGATGGTCAGCGGCGGGCAGTTGAAGACCATGTTCCAGCGGACAAAGGTGCTCATACCTTCATCCTTCAGCGTCTTGTAGACGATCTGAAGCGGTTCGGTGAAGGGCTGTTGGAAGCCGGAGAGCGCCTCGCGCGTGTCACGGTTCTTAACCAGTTCGATGACCTGATGCAAGCCAGTTCCGCGAATGTCGCCGATAACCTGATGCTTCTCGGCCAAGTCCATCAGGCCGCGCCGCAGCACCTTACCCATCTCGCGACTGTTTTCGATCAGGTTTTCGTTGCGGTAAACCTCGATGTTGGCCACACCAGCCGCCACCGCTAACGGATGAGCGCTGTAGGTCAAACCCATCGAGAACATGTGGTCATTGAAGTAAGCGGCCACATCCTCACTGACAATGGTCGCGCCCAGCGGGACGTATCCGCTAGTGATGCCCTTGGCGACGGTGATGATGTCCGGCTGAACGTTCGGGTAATTGTCCACGCCGAACCACTCGCCGGTACGTCCAAAGCCGCTCATCACTTCGTCGACGATCAACAGCATGCCGTACTTCTGGCAAATCTGGTACATGCGGTTCCAGTAGGCTTCGCTCGGCTGAATGATGCCGCTAGTGCCGCTGTAGCCTTCAATCAAAATGGCCGCACACAGCTTGGGGTCTTCCATCTGGACGATCTCTTCGACCATGTCAGCCATGATCATATCGCCCTCTTCCTGCGTGCGTCCGTTATAAACCGGACTGCGATAAGCATAGGGATCGGGCAGGCGCACAATATCCGGTACGCCGGGGCCGTGCCCATGACGGCGGGGATCGCCACCAGCGGTTGCCGCTCCGAAGGTCGCGCCATGATAGGAACGGTAGCGGGTGAGAATCTTCGGCCTGCCCGTGTAGAGGCGGGCGATCTTGATGGCGTTCTCAATCGCGTCTGTGCCACCGTTGGTGAAGAAGGCTTTGCTCAGTTTACCGGGGGTCACTTCGGAGAGCAATTCACCGAGTTTGCCGCGCGCTTCAGTCGCAATGCTCGGTTGGACATAACCCAACTTCCCGATTTGATCTTGAATAGCCTTGACCACATGGGGATGGCTGTGGCCGATGTTGACGTTCACCAATTGTGACGACCAGTCGATGTAGCGTTTGCCCTCTGTGTCCCAGAAGTAAATGCCCTCGCCGTGGTCTGCGACAATCGGGTTCCACGCGTTCTGTACCGACCAACTGGCAAGCGTATAATCCTTGTTATTCTTCACAATTTCGGCGGTGGTGGTCATATCATACTGCTCCTTCAAATAAGTGGATGTGGTCAGATCATGGCACTGCCACATCTCGATGCAAAACTAAACCTTCAACGGAGTCCGCATATTGTAATCCACTTGCCCTCGAGAACTCAAACACTTGGACTCCGGCACCTTTTCCGACAGGCTCATCCTATTCTTACCCGCATAGGCTATAATTCACGCTAAAGTGAAAGGTCATATCTATGAGTATTATGCTAATCGCGCTGCTGGCTGTTGGCGGCTTCCTATTCTGGCAGGGCAAAATTAACATTGGTACGGTTCAGACGGAAGGTCGTCATGTCAAAGCTGCCGGAGCCATATTAATGCTGCCAGCGGCGGGTTTTGTACTGCTCAATTTCATCTTGAGCATTTTGTTCAGAAACGGTACGACCAGCGCGCAGTTTGCAACGGCGCTGCTCTCCATATCCCAATTGGTGATGATGGTGGTCGCGGTCATTCTCGCGTATATTCTGATCGCTGATCCGCCCAACGCGCCGAATCTTCCGGGTATCTTGGGTCAAATCCAGAATGAACGGCGAGGAAAGCCCGCACAGCCGCCCTCATCCTCCTCCTCTTCGCGCCCCAAGCAGCAACAGCAGCGCCCCGCCCAACGGCACCCGCTGGAAAGTTTTATGCCCGTGCGCTCGCAGCCTATCAAAGTGGCGAATGTGCTCTCGGTTAAGGAAGCAGCGGTGTATCTGGGTGTTACGCCCGAAGACATTCTGCGATTGATTGACGACGGTAAATTGGCAGCGGCGCGGGACAGCGGCGGTTTCCGTATCGCGCGCTCGGTGCTGGATGACCTGAGGAATGAAAAAGTGGTTTAGTGATGACCGTTCTGGTGGTCACGCGCCCATGCTGCCAGCGCGTATAGCTCGGCAAAGTCATAGCGCCCGATGGATTTATAGCGGTTGATGGCATCCTGAAGGGACACGAGTTCGACAAGTGTGACCTGTTCAGCATCACTGGGATTCAGCGGCTTGCCTACTATCTCAACCTCACCATAACTGACGTAACGGTAAAACTCCGGATGTGGAAGGTGAGGACGGTAAGGCCGAGCCGCCTTGGAATGACAGTGCCACGCCCCCAGCGGCGTCGCGTTTTTCAGGCGCACACCTGCTTCTTCGAGCAGTTCGCGCTTTAAGGTTTCGAAGTGGGGTTCGTTCGGCTCGCGCGTACCGCCCGGCAGTTCCCAATAATAGTGATCCACCTGTATAACCAGCCACTTGTCGCCGATATACGGCACCAGATTGACGTTGCTAATCAGTTCATCTTGGGGCGGGGTTTGCCACAACTCAAAATGCATTTGTATCGGTGCGCGGTAGGTTTCATTGAACAAATGCGGGTACTGCGAATGCAAATCGCTCATGACTGCAAGTATGCTCCTATTTGCTGTGCCGCCTGTTGACCTGCCCGAATACGGCTTGCAAATGCTAATCCATCATAGTCGCTGCCGACCAAACCGACACCGGGCGGGAGCAGCTGCTTCAGCGAGTCCATCTTTTGCTTGAAGTTCGGCAGATGCGGTGGGAGTGGATCGGCGTCTTCCCAATAATCGACACGGCTGACGATGGGTGTACCCTCGGCCCGCATTTCACGGTGGAGTTCTTGGACGATTGCATCCGCTGCCACCGCTTTGGGCAGCATCCGAACGCCCACATTCAGCAGCACATGTCCGGCTGGAACACGTCGCAGGTCATCCGTCCATGAATAAAACGGTATCGCCACGTCCCATGGGAAGCGCGGCGGCACGGGCATATCGCCCTTCTTATAACCAATCGAAACGCGGGTAATGGTGTCGTATCCATAGTCAAGAAGTTTAAGACTCAATTCTGGCGTCAGGGTGCGGAACATGCGCTCGGCGTGGCGGGCAGGCGCGGCCACGATGATCGCCGCGGCTTCCCACATCAGACCGTTTTCCAGACACAGCGTAAACTGACCGTCCAGAGTGCCGATACTGCTGACCGCCATACGGTGGATGAAGGTTCCGGTTAAGTCTTTCGCCAGCGCATCAACGACCGCTTGTGTGCCGCTGGCAAATGCCACCAGATCACGTCCGTGACTTTCAAAAACCGGACACAGCGTATCCTGCAAACCAAGGTCAGCCAAATACGACCAGTCTTCATCACGGTGAAAGGCGAACGCGCCGCCATCCAGCACAAAGCCGTCTCGCTCTTCAGTCACGATGCTGCCACCGAGGCGCTTCTTCACTTCGATCAATCGGTAGGGAATCTGAAGACGCTGCAATTCGCGGGCGGCGGCCAACCCGCTTAGCCCGCCGCCAATAATTACCACATCACGCATAAATTGTTTCCTGATGAACGTCAAATATGCAGTATAACGACAATTGTAACTGCTTTGAAGTGCGAGGCTTTTGTTAAGACTTCTTTAACTAGATGATGATGCCTGTTCCTGCAAATAAACTCGCAGTTCGTCCAATGAACGCACCATCTTATTTAACGAACATTCCAACATCAAGTTCACGATCTGAAATTTGAACTGCAAGCGCCAATCGGTATAGACGCCCACCAAGTGTTTGCCCTTGGCATAAGCATACCCCAATTCCCATGCAGTTCCATCATCGGTGGTGATGCCGTTGAGGTTGGCAATCACAATATCACAGTGGTCAATTGCCGCCGTGTCTTCAGAGAAAATCGCCCGAATATTGGCCTCACTTTTGATCTTGCCTTCTTTGCCGTCGCGGTGGGGTAAGAAGGTTGTATATCCAGCGGCGGCAGCAATCTGTTCGATCTGTTCATCAAACCAGCGCTCGCCTTCATTAAAGAGTGGGCCAGCGATATAAGCCTGTGGCATTGTAATCCCCTTAGATGTGTCATGAAATAGATGAAGTAAGAAGATTATGACGTGCTGTTTACAAGTTCGCCAATAGGCCAAACTACTGCTTGCCAAATTATGAAATTTAACATATTCTTAAAAAACCGTTCATCTTCTTAAAGATGACTTAACATAGAGATATGGAATCACAAGCTTTGAATAGGGCCTGTGATAGCAAGTAGGTGAAAGGGGTCGTACTGTGGGTGCTTTTACACAGGTCACAAACCAATTTCAGGGATTCTTTAAACGGAAGCCGAACCGCTTTCTGATGCAGCTCAGTGAACAAGCTGCGAAAAGCTTCGAAGGTACGCAAGCACTGTTAGCTTTCATGCGCCAGCCGCAAAAGCAGCAGGCCGCGCAGGTTTCGCGCTTGGAAAAAGAAGCTGATGCTATCCGCCGTAATCTGATCGATGAGCTCAACCGCACGTTTGTCACGCCGATTGATCGCGAAGATTTGTTCGCCCTGTCACGGGCGATTGATGATGTGCTGGATTATGCGTACTCGACGACTAATGAAATGTATGTGCTGGGTGTCGAGCCAACGCATGATCTGTGTTCAATGGCGCAACTCCTCTGCCAGAGCGCTAAAGAACTGTATCTGGCGATTGAAGCGCTGGAACATCAACCACAGGTCGCTAATACCCATTCGATGCGGGTGAAGGCTCTCGGCAACCGGATGGAGCGGCTTTATTCCGAATCACTGGCGCACCTTTTCGATGCGCCAACGGATTTGAATGATGTGGTGCGGATGTTCAAAATGCGGGAAATTTACCGTCACATGTTCCGGGCGGTGACCAGCGCGGAACAGGCGGCCAATGTGCTGGGCGACATTGTCATCAAATTTTACTAGGCTGATGTTCTAAGCATTGGTCGTCTGCAGAGTAAACCAGAAGGTCGTGCCTTTTCCGGTATTGCTCTCGACGCCAATGGTGCCGCCCATCGCCTCGACCCATGTTTTGGCGATTGCCAAGCCCAGCCCCGTATTGCTGCCTGCCCGCGAGTCATCCCCACGATAAAAGCGATCAAAAATGTGCGGTAAGTCTTCCAGCGCAATGCCTGTGCCGGTATCCGTGACGCGGATGCGGACGAAGTTATCCATTAACTCGCTCGAAACGGTGACACGTCCCCCAGCCGTATAGCGCAGCGCGTTTCCCACCAAATTATGCATTACCTGAACCACACGATCAGGGTCGGCATGCACGTTGGGCAGGGGTGTATCAGCAATTTCAATTGTGGTTTCCTGAGCCTCAGCCGCTAACGCAAATTTCTCGATCGAGTTACTTAAGGCCGTTCTGAGTTCGACGGTTTGCATATTCAATGGCAGTTGACCGGATTCAGCCATAGCCAGTTCACGCAAGTCAGCTACAAGGCGGCTGAGTAAACGGGTTTCGTCATATAAGGTGGCAACTTCGCGCATTTCCAGCGGATAGATGCCATCCAGAAGCGCCCGCAGATTGCCCTGCATCACGGTCAGCGGTGTGCGAAGTTCGTGTGCAATATCCGCCATCAGATTACGACGGAGCAGTTCTCCGCGCTGCAGTGCATCGGCCATCGAGTTAAACGCACGCGCCACATCCGCAACCTCATCCGCGCCTTCCACAGGCACACGCCGATCCCATTTCCGTGCGGCGAAGTCATGGGCAGCAGTGGCTAATCCAGCCAAGGGAGCGGCAATCGTCCGGCTGATTCCTAAACCCAATACTGTTCCGACGCCACCGGCTGCTAATGCCGCGAAAATGAGCGTCACATACAGGCGATCTAAGAAGCGATCTTCGGGAGAACGCGGCGGCGCTGAACCGGGAGGGAAGCGGTCATCGCGGCCACGTCCCATCATGTTAAATGGTGGTTGGCCGGCAGGCGCGACGTTCTGAGGATTCTGGTTCGGAGCCGCTGTCGCAGTACCAGCGCGTTCTGTTGCCAATGCTTGATTGCGTTCGGCTACATACATGTGAAACTGGTCACCTGTGCTCCAACCGGCCAGCACCGCCACAAAAATGACCACGACCAGCGCGACCGCCAGAAAAGCAACCGTAAGCCTGACCCAGATGCGATTCACGTCGATACACTTTCACAAAAACGATAGCCGACCCCGAAGACCGTTTCGATATAACGCGGACGGGATGGATCGTCGCCGATTTTCTTGCGCAGGTTTTTGATGTGGGTGTCCAAGGTACGCTCCAAACCATCGTAACTGTAACCGAGCGCTTTCTCGACCAATTCTTCGCGAGTAAAGGCGTAATTCGGATTGGCCATTAAGGCACTGAGGATGGCGAATTCCGTGCGCGTCAGCTCAACACTCTGGTTATCGTGCGTCAATGTGTGCTGGTCAAGATCAAGGCGGAGTGCGCCATTTTCGAGAACGTGCGGGGGCTGGAAACCACCGCGCGAACGGCGCAAGATTGCTTTGACGCGCGCGACGACTTCAAGCGGGTTAAAGGGCTTCGTCATGTAATCATCAGCGCCGATTTCCAAGCCGCTGATTTTATCAGTATCCTCAACCTTGGCGGTCAGCATCAAAATCGGGATGTCGGCCAGATGCGAATCGGCGCGCAGCCAGCGGGTGATCGACCATCCGTTTTGCCCCGGCATCATGATGTCGAGGATGACCAGATCAGGGCGCTCTTTCTTAATCATATGCATGGCAGTTTCGCCATCGTAGGCTACCATGACAATCATTCCGGCCTGCTCCAAATAGGAACGTACCAACCGGACAATCTGTTGGTCATCGTCAACGACTAAGATTCGCTGCGCCATGTCTCTTTCCTTGCCTTTATACCCGTAGTCTAGACATATTTCAAAAGAATCGCAAAGAGGGCGAACTCATGTTCACCCTCCATGTTTTGATACCAATTAGGCGTTGGCTGCTGCGGTTGCTTCCGGTGTAGCATCCGGGGCAACTGGAGCGTTGTTACCCGGTGCGACATTGGGACCCATCGGGCCACCATTACCGTTACCATGGCCGCGACCACCCATGCCGCCCTGCTGTCCGTTACCACCGGGACCCATCGGGCCACCGTTGCCACGACCATCAAAGCCGCCCATGCCGCCGGGACCCATCGGGCCATCGAAACCGCCCATACCCATGCCACCGCGACCGTTGGCGTTCATCTGCTGGCTGAAAGCGGCAGTCAAATTCGCCTTGAAGAGTGTCAGTTCGGCATCGGCCTGTTCCTGTGTCAGACGGCCACTGGTGACCGCTGCCTTGAGAGCCGTTTCGCGCTCGGCAGCGACCGCGTCCACAACCTTGCTCAGGTCAACGTTCTTTTCCTTGGCGATGTCGGCAATGGTCTTGCCACTTTGCAGATCGCTCTGGAGGGTGGCGGCATCAACACCTAAAGCGGTCGCCACAACATCCAAGTTACCTGCGCCGCGCAGACCGAAGCCGGGGCGGTCGCCCATTTGCTTATCAAAGGTATGGGTGAACATGACATTCAGGTTGGCCTTCAACAGGGCAATTTGCGCGTCAGCCTGTTCCTGTGTCAGACGGCCATCGGTGACGGCGGTCGTCAGGTTTTCCTGAGCCTTGGCGACAACTGCGTCCACAATCGTGCTCAGCTCGACGTTCTTTTCCTTAGCGATGTCGGCGATGCTCTTGCCGCTTTGCAGATCGCTTTGGAGGGTCGCCAGATCGACGCCAAGGGCATCTGCAATGGCTTGGAACTCACCACCGAAGCCCGGCCCACGTTGGCCGCGTCCCGGTCCTTGCCCCTGTGCCGGAGCTTGGTTCTGGCCTGCAGGAGCGGAGGGTGTTGTAGTGGCGCTCGGGCTTTGTGCGGCAACAGCGACTGCAGTTATCGCTAGCGCAGTAACCACCAGCGCGACTATTCCTAACTTCAAACGCTTCATAGTATTCAAATCTCCTTTTGCATTACTGAACGCCCGATGCGTTCAGGTCTACGCTTATCAGATTAGCAAGCTGCTATGGAGAATTGGTGGAGATTACCATAACATTTTCTAAAATCGTTCTGGCTGCAAATTGAAAGGGTGGCCATTCGCTCGCCCTTTCAATAAGATGTGCCTATATGTTTTATCCGTTGCCTGCGGGTGGATTAGCGGGCTGACCATTGGGCGGATTACTACCGTTACCATTGCCATCCGGTGGATTGCCATTGGGTGGGTTGCCGCCGGGGCCACCATTGCCATCCGGAGGCATCTGTCCACCGAAATCACTGCTGATGTTAATCGGGCTCTGGGCATCGAATGTCTTCGAATAGCTGGCGTTCAAGTCGGCTTTGAGGACGAGAATTTGGGCATCAGCCTGTTCCTGTGTCAGACGGCCATCGGTGACTTCCTGCGCCAATTCAGCCGTCCGCGCTGCAACAACTGCATCGGTGACGGTGCTCAGGTCAACGCCTTTTTCGCTGGCGACGGCTTCAATCGTCTTGCCACTTTGCAGATCGGACTTCAGCGTATCAGCATCGATACCCAAGGCGGTCGCAATCGTGGTCAGGACATCGGTTCCACGCTGGGGCGGCTGCGTCTGATCGGGCGCGGTCGGTGTGCCAACCGGTGCGGTAAGCGATTTCGTCAGTTCGGCGTTCAGGTTTGCTTTCAGCAAGACAATTTGGGCGTCGGCCTGTTCCTGTGTCAGTGTCCCATCGGTCACGGCTTGGGTTAACTGTTCGGTACGCTTGGCGACAACCACGTCAATGATGGTACTGACGTCGATTTTTTGAGCGGCGGCCACTTCAGCGATGGTCTGGCCGTTTTGCAAATCGGTTTGCAGCGTCTGCACGTCGATCCCCAGCGTTTCGGCGATGACTTGTAGATCCAGCCCGCGCCCGAAGCCGCCTCCATTGCCATTCCCTGCGGGCGGCTGCGCACCGACGACAGCAACAGTGAGTGCCAGCAGGGCGATCACCATCGCGATCAATCCCAATTTCATTCGTTTCATGGTTTTACATCTCCTAACTCTTCGAACGCCCTGTGCGTTCGCATCTTCCTATTAGGTAACCAAAGGGCTGTGAAGAATTCGCGGAGGACTCAAGTAGTTTCAGGGTAGTTATCCATTAACAGGAATCCCCTCCATCGCTTGCGGGGGAGGGGTCGCATCAGCGACGGAGGGGATTATGCAAGGGACTGTCGCAGGACAAACAAAAAACAAGGCAGCCCTGTAATGGACTGCCTTGGGAAGAAGGGGGATAGTGCTTCGATGTTTGCGACATTGATTTTAAGGACTGGCGGCCTTTGGCACACGCTGCTTGACCATCTGGATGATGCCACCGCCAACGGTTTGTAGAACGATGACAACTGCGGATGCGGCGAACAGGAACCAGACGTTATAGAGAACACTGCCAATCGATGACCAGTTAATGCTGCTCTGGTCACCGCCTTCGCCCTGCTGTCCCGCGCCTTGTGGTGGAGCACCGCGTTGTTCGCTTGTTCCTGATGGCGGAGCGCCACGCTGACCGCCTTCGCCACCGCTGCCGATGAGCGCCGAAACCGGATTTTCAAAGTTACCGCTGGCGGCTAAGCCTACGCCGCCCAGCCCAACGAATATTACGAATAGGATGATCCAGAGTGCTTTGCGTCGATTATTCTTGATGTTCATGATTTATTCCTGTACGCGTGATGGCTTCAAGGTCAGTTCAGGGCTGGCAGGCGCTTTAGCCGCTTTGCTCTTGCCGCCGGTGATGCGGAAGATGTACTTCTTGGTGTTGGACAAAATCCACTTCCAATGCAAGGCGACATGTGTGCCGACCAAGATCAAGCTGAAGTTGCTGGCGAGATGATGCAGACTCTTGAAGGTCATCTGCGCATCCCGTGCGATACCCAAGTTCAGGCCGAGCGTTTCGGAAATCAGGATGCCGGTGACGATGATGACGCCCAGATCAATTAGCAGCCCGACGTTCAGCACATAGTTCAAGCGTGAGCTGTGGAACAGATTGCGGAAAAAGCTCTTGGTCACGTTCCAGACCCACTTCCAGTGCAGGACGATGTGGGTGATGAGCGCGAGGCCCATCACCAGCCCGATCAATTCGTGGTTACGAAGCCCTGTAAAGTGCCGCTCCAACTCCACAACGAATGCCAGCGCGAGGCCGATATCCAAAAAGAGATTCAGCTTGGTGGTATTGATCTTGAACCGATTGGTTTTCTGCTTTGGTAGAGTGATTTGTTGAACTGCCATGATTACATCTCCGTGTGATGTGGTGTGTGGTACGAGTCTGTGTTGTTGGTTCGTACCTTGATGACTTAATGTTGATAATATGAAGGAGATGTGCAGAAGTTGTGAAGATTGTCACAAATCTGACTTAAATCTTTTTGAGGTGTGAAAACTGCCGCATTGTGTGAGGGTTTCTGCCTGTGGGTAGCCGAAAAGTAAGCTGCTTATTTGTTAAGGTTGGGCGCAAGGCTTTGCGCCCTACAGACATTACACAAACCGTTCCATAGGGGAAATAAATGGATTTTTCTCCCTATGAGAACTATCACCGCGTAATACTATCATTCATCATTCCCACAAATGCCTTGGACTCGGGACAATCGACATTGGTATCAATCCGTATGATGAGCATGACAAAACAGTCATGTTTTTCATGCTCGGAGAGGGCGAATTATGAAAACTTTAATTGTCGGTACTGGAATTATTGGCACGATTTACGGGTGGGCGCTTGCCGAAGCGGGCATCGACGTCACCCATTATGTTCGAAAAGGCTGCAAAGATAATTTTTCTGAGGGCGTCACGCTGGACGTGCTGGATGAACGTAAAGGGCATCTCAAGAAAAATGTAACGAAGTACAAGCGGAAGTGTGTGGAGTCGATTGCTCCATCAGATAACTATGAACTGATTATTGTCCCGACCGGCGCGCATCAGGTTCAAGATGTGCTGTGGACTCTGGTTCCGGTTTCAGGGCACGCGACATTCTTGATCTTCACCGGCATTTGGGAAGGTGTGGAGTTCATCGACCATTTGCTGCCGCGCAGCCGTTATGTACTGGGCTATCCGGATGGCGGGGGCACCATTCGGAATGGAGTCTACTGGGTCAACCTCGGCGCGGAAGTCCACTTGGGTGAACCGGGTGGCAAGCCGACCGAAAAGCTGGACAAAGTGGCGGCACTGTTCAAACAAGCCGATATGCAGCCGGATATTCAAGACCATATGCTGCACTGGCTGTGGCAGCACATCGCCGGAACGGTGGGCTACGCGGCTGGTTTCGCTAAATACCGTGATCTGGATGCCTATCTGAAAGATGGCAAGACGCTGCGGTTGTGTACCCGCTCCACCAAAGAACTTTATAAGCTGTGCGCACGGCGCGGGGTGAACCTGAAGAACTATCCTGAAACCAGCTACCGACGATGGCCGGTCTGGCTGGTGAATCTGTTCTTGCGCTGGAATTTCCGCCGCAACGAAAGTATGCAGCGCTATACCGCTCATGCCGCCAGCGAGAGCAACCTACGGGAAATGAAAGAGTATTACGATGCCATGATGAAGACGGCTAAAAAGCTGAAGTTTGACGCGCCTTACACGCACGAACTGGGACAATTCTTGCAGCAAGTCCATGTAAAACCTGAAGTACGCCGCGAAGCATCGCCCGCTGTTGTGACACCGTAGTTCAGTCCATCGATTTCGAAAGACCATTCGCTCCATAGCTTATCCCGAAATCCAAAGGGATAGCTATGGGTCGGCAATCAATAGAGGAACAATATGAAAACCAAACTGCTTCTTTTAAGTGGAATACTCGCGCCGATTGTCTATGTGCTAACGGTCACATTGGGCGGCGCAATCCGTCCGGATTACAGCCACATCGCCCAGCCGGTTAGCGATTTGATCGCGAGCGGCGCATTGAATAAAGGTCTGCTCGATCCGCTCTTCGCCATCTACAACATCCTCGCTGCGATGTTTGCGGTCGGGCTGCTGCTTTTGATCCGTGCCGAAACGCCGAGCAAACGAAGCTGGATCGGGTCGATTGGCGCAGTCATTTTGGTGTTGGAAGGGCTGTTCGGCTTCATCACTTTGTTCTTTCCGGAAGACGCCGGGCCAATCTCGGAAATGACTTCTACAGGTCAAATGCATATCGTGTTTGCGGGACTAAGTTCGGTGACCACAATGGTGACGATGCTGCTGGTCGGCATCTGGCTGCGAAGCGTTCCGAGCCTAAAGCGATACGGGACTTATTCCTTTATTTCGCTGCTGGTGGTATTCGTGGCGGGCGGATTGGCTGCGGTGAGCGTCGCCAACCACAGCCCGATTGGCGGGTTGATTGAACGCATCACCATCGGCGGTTTCATCCAATGGTTGTTCGTCATCGCATGGACGCTGCATGCTACTTATTCGATGAAGTTCATCAGCCCTTCGCTGGGCACTTAAGGGCAATCCGTCGTGAACACACACGTCAGTCAATCGACTACTCAACCCGCCGCTGCCAGAAATCAGACGTCATCTCCAGTGCTTTATGCAGCGGTGATTGTGACGCTGGTGGTATCGCTGCTGCCCAATATCATCTGGCAGGAAACAAGCGGCAGCACCCCATCATGGCTATTGTGGGCAAAACTGGCTGTGCTGGCGATTCTGGTTGTCGGCGGCACGTTCTGGAATGTGCTTCGTCCGCTGCGGAGTTACTTCGCAGTGTTGGTCGCGCTGTATCTGGCGGAGTGGGCTTCTGGTCTCGTCGGTCAAACCGCGCTCTGGAAAAGTTGGTTCGGCGCTACACCCTTCACTACGAATATGTTCGGCAATCAAGTGCTGCGTTTACTGGTGGCGCTGATCATGATCGCGGTGTTGTTCGCGATCAAACGGAAACGCAGCAGCTTCTTCCTCGTTAAAGGACAAACCGATGCGCCGGTTGAGCCGATCCGGTGGCTGGGTATCAACGGGCCGATAAGATGGACACGCTTCGGGGCCTATGCGGCACTGTGCATCAGCCTTGGAACGCTGGCGTTTCTGGTGATGGCGGGCGCACCAAGCGGTGACACCCTTATTAAAGCGCTGCCCATGCTGCCGATGATTATCCTTTTCGCCCTGATGAATTCCTTTAGCGAAGAACTGAATTATCGCGCGGCTTTTCTGTCGACCTTGAATGGTGTGGTCAGCAACCAGCAGGCCATCATGATTACCGCTGCCTTTTTCGGCCTCGGGCACTTTTACGGCGTTCCTTATGGAATCATCGGCGTCCTGATGGCGGGATTCTTAGGCTGGCTTTTGGGTAAAGCCATGTTAGAGACCAGAGGCTTTTTCTGGCCATGGGTGATTCATTTCTTCCAAGATGTGTTGATCTTTTCCTTTATGGCAATCGGCTCGGTTGTAGCGGGTGGAAAGTAGGTCAAAAATGGACGTTCATCATAAACTATGGAATGAACAGCAGAAAGCGTTCCAGCATGCGCTCTGGTATTCGGGTGATCATCAGTTAGTTGTCGAGCTATTTTTGCAGCAGCACGCGATGGTGCATTCAGGGCAGATGTCGCAATCCGGCTTGTGGTCATTCGAGGATGAGATCTGGCAGGGACTGAATAAAGACGCCTTTCGGATCATCCCCAAGAACGGGGAGCATTCGCTGGCGTGGATCTTCTGGCACATGGCGCGGATTGAAGATGTGACGATGAATATATTGGTGGCTGATGCGCCGCAGCTTCTCATCAAGGACAATTGGCTGAAGAAGCTCAAGACGACACAGCGCGATACCGGCAACGGGATTGACCTCGAAGCCATTACGGAACTGAGCAGCACGCTCAACATGGATGCGCTGCGCAACTACCGGATCGCGGTGGGACGCCGGACGCGCGAGATTGTCCAACAGTTACATCCCGAACAGCTCAAAGAGAAGGTTAATCCTGCTCGTTTGCAGCGCATTCTAGAGGAAGGCGCGGTCATTGAAGCGGCCAAGGACTTGATTGCTTATTGGGGCAGGCATACCATTAGCGGGCTGCTGCTCATGCCACCCACACGCCACAATCTCGTTCACTTGAACGAAGCGCTGCGCGTCAAACAAAAAGTCATGCGAGAGTTGAAAGCCTAAATAACCTGAAGGACTTGGTTTTATGAATGCAGCACCGGTCATTGTCGCGGAGAACCTGACGCGGAGATTTGGAAGCGTCACCGCTGTTGATCACCTGAACTTTGAAATTGGGCGCGGGGAAATCTTCGGCTTTTTGGGGCACAACGGCGCGGGCAAAACCACGACTGTTCGCCTCTTGAACGGCATCCTCGTCCCCAATGAAGGGCGTGCCTCAATATTGGGACTGTCTCCGCTGGAAGAGGGCGCTGCGCTGCGTGCCCGTACCGGCGTGCTGACCGAATCATCGGTGCTTGAGGAACGTCTGAGCGCCCAAGAGAACTTGGAGATTTGGGCAGACCTCTTCGGTGTTCCACGCGCGGACATCCCTAAACGCATCGCAACGCTATTAAAAGATTTTGACCTTGCGGATCGTGCCCGCGAAAAAGTGGGTGGCTACAGTAAGGGTATGAAGCAGCGTTTGGCTCTGGCACGGGTGCTGCTACATAACCCTGAAGTCGTGTTTCTGGATGAGCCGACCTCCGGCCTCGACCCGATTGCGGCGCATCACCTGCACGAGATCATGATCAAGCTCAGCCGTGAGGAAAACCGCACCATTTTTCTGTGTACGCATAACCTGACCGAAGCCCAGCAGCTTTGTGACCGCGTCGGGATTATGGAGCACGGGCATTTGATGGCACTGGGCACACCGAGTGAGTTGGTTCAGCAGTTACGACGTAATCTGCGCATCGAGATTGAGATCGACCCCAATACTTCTGAGGCAGCGATCAAAGCACTGCAAGCCTTTTCCACGATTCATCTCGCCAAAGACATACCTAAGAATCTGCTGCGGCTGGATGTGATGGATCGTGAGTTGATTCCAGATATCCTCGAAAAGTTGATCGGCGCGGGTGTGCGCGTCTACCGGACTGATCCCCAAGACCTGACACTGGAAGATGTCTACTTCATCCTGCACGGCGAAAACGCTGGGTTGCAGACCGCGAAAGCCGCGGAAGGATTAGCGCAATGAACACTCGTGCGATACTGGCGATTACCCGTAAAGACCTGAAAGTGGTCAGCCGCAGCCGTGGCGTGATGATCCCGCTGATTATCGTGCCGATTATCTTCTTGGTGGTGCTGCCGGCTGGCGCGGCCTTGATGGCGCAGGCGATGACCAATTCCAGTTTGCCGAATGCCCAGAGTACCCAATCCCTGTTGAAGAGTATGCCACCGCAACTCATGACCGAACTGAGCGGCTACACAGACGTTCAGAAGGTGGTGGTGCTGATGATCAACTATATGATGGCACCGCTGTTCTTGATCCTGCCATTGATGGTCGCCAGCGTGATCGCGGCGGACAGCTTCGCCGGGGAAAAGGAACGCAAGACACTGGAAGGGCTGTTGTATACTCCGACGACCGACGCCGAACTGTTTATTGGCAAGCAGCTTTCAGCGTGGATTCCAGCGGTGGCGATTGCAGTAGGCGGGTTCATCATTTACGGGATTGTGGCGAACGTCGCGGGCTGGCCGATTATGGGCAAGCTGTTCTTCCCCAACTGGACGTGGATTATTCTGATCTTCTGGGTGTCACCTGCGGCAGCCGCCCTTTCGCTGGGCGTGATGATTCTGGTTTCACTGCGGGTGCAGACTTTCCAAGAAGCCTATCAAATCGGTGGGATGGTGGTGCTGCCTGTGGTGCTGCTCACGATTGGGCAGGCAACGGGGGTGATCTATATCAGTACGGGGTTGGTGTTCATTCTGGGACTCATCCTGTGGGCGCTGGATTTAGGACTGCTGTGGTTCTGTCTGAAAGTGTTCCGGCGCAGCGAGATCATTGGACGAATCTAGCGATTTGATTCGCAAATTTCGCACGATTTGCAGATTTTGCAATACATCCGCTGAAATGGCGGGCGGGAAGCTCGCTCGTGTCCGCTGAATTGACATTTTGTGTCGGCGGATGTGAGAGAGCGTGGCGCTGAATTGACACTGTTGCAGCGGATTGCTCCCGTAATGCCACCGCTGAAATGCAAATGCAGTTTCACCACAGAGGCACAGAGAAATAAGAGAAAGACATTTGAACCGCAGAAACGCTGAGGATGCAGCGGTTTAAACAATTCATTCTCTCATTTTAGAACAAAAGTTTGTACGAGTCAATGTGATTTCGTTCGAGTTTTCAAACCTTTGGTGGGGGTTGACGGTATATCCTCACCCCAGCCC
Organism: Aggregatilineales bacterium; assembly: GCA_044226855.1. GTDB lineage: Bacteria > Chloroflexota > Anaerolineae > Aggregatilineales > Phototrophicaceae > CFX2. The sequence goes on along the minus strand of JBGAGF010000015.1, from coordinate 116,558 downwards.
CCTGTACCTCTCCATTTCATGGCTTCACCAGACGACAGTTTTGTAGTTCCTCGCTCAAACCCTCACCCCCTTGGCCTCTTCATCGGCACGTTCGCAGGCTCCCTTCGCCGCAAGCCATTGCATGGCAGAGGGGAACTAATCCAAGTGAATTTCTCATTTTGAGCGAAGATGAGTCATTATTCAGATGCGCTATGGCTTTTCCGATTTAATCACATAGGTATCGACCAAGCCGCCTTTGACGGTGATGAAGCGAGTCGTCAGGGATTTGTCGTCCATATCGACCAGCAGCGCGCCGAAGTTGCAGTTATAGCGCACCTCACTGCCGTCGATGGGCGTTTTGAAGTTATATAAGCTCTGCCCGCCCGCGCCATCAATGATGTAAGGGAAACCGTTTTTGATGATACGCTCGTAGACATGATCATGACCGCTGAGCACCAAGGTCGCGCCCCACTCGGCAAACGGCCACTGCATCCATTTATTGGAGCCATGTTCGGATGAGGAATAAGGCGGATGATGGAAGGCGACCACTTTGTAAGTGGCTTTCGAAGCAGCCAGCGCGTCTTTTAGCCATTGGGCTTGAACCGAATCACTGCTGGTTCCATCCGGTTCGCGGGTGTCGCTGTCCAGCATAAAGAACTCGGCAGACCCTTGAACGACACTATAGTAGCGTTCATTGCCGGGAAGGGTGAAGTAATCCAGATAAGGCTGGATGCTGCCCAAGCCCCAATCATGATTGCCGAGCACCGGAAAGAAGTGGTTTTCCTTGCTGCCTTCGCCATATTGTCCGGTATAACTACCAATATAGGCGTGGTAATACTGCCCGATGTTGGCGTCAATCGTTTGGGATAAACCAAGCGTATAGTTGTTGTCGCCCACTGACAGGATGAAATCCGGCTGCCATCCATTGACCAGATCGGCAACGGCCTTTTCCGACGCACCTGCCGAGCCGAAATCCCCGATCACGGCGAAACGGGTGGTATCTTTGGGCTTGGCGTCAACCGTGTAATTTTCCTGTTCAATGGAGCAGTCGGCTTGGGTGGGTGCCAGATCGCGCGCTTGGATGGGCGTGATGTTCATGATCAGCAAAACCAACACCCATTTTTGAGTGGATAGCATTCGAATCCCTTTCATTGATGTTCAGCACATCGTATTTTACACACCTGACCCTTTAACCGGATGAGTATTGGAAGAGAGGTGACGATCTGCCAGATTGGTATCACGGTGCTTTCTGACCACCTTTAAAAGTGTTAGAGTCTGCCCCATTCAGCATGAAGGAGACGCATATGACAAGTCAACCGAATACCGCAATGTGGGTCGAACAGGATCAAAACCAGATTCATCCCCTCCAGCATCCCAGCCGCCACACCAATCCCTTGGTGATCGAACGGGCGGAAGGCGTGTATCTTTACACCAGCGACGGCAAGAAAATTCTAGATGGCATGGCTGGATTGTGGAACGTCAACATCGGCTATGGCAACACGGAACTGCCGGAAGTCGCCCGCGAACAGATGCTCAAGCTGCCGTTCACCTCGAACTTCGCTGGCATGACCAACGTTCCGGCCTCTGAACTGGCTGCAAAATTATCCGGTTATGCCTATTCCAATTTGAAAACGACCTTATTTACGTCTGGCGGCTCCGAGTCGAATGAAAGTGCTTTTAAGACAGCCCTTTTTTATTGGCAGCGCATGGGTAAAAAAGACAAGCTCAAAATTATTGCGCGTAAGAACGCCTATCACGGCATTTCGATGGCCACGACCAGCGCCACCGGCATCGCCCGTTATCATACGCCGTTTGGGCCGCAGTTCCCCGGCTTCTTGCATATTCCTGCGCCCAATCCACACCGCTATGAGGGGGACATCAAAGCCGGTGAAACGGTCGGACAGGCGGCAGCTCGGGCATTGGAAGAAGCGATTTTGCGCGAAGGGCCGGATACGGTCGCGGCCTTTATCGCGGAGCCGGTGCAGGGCGTGGGCGGTGTGATCGTCCCGCCGGATGATTATTTCCCGCTGATCCGCGCCATTTGCGATAAATACGAGGTGTTGTTTATCGCCGATGAAGTGATCACCGGTTTCGGACGCACGGGCGAGATGTTCGCGCTGCATTATTGGAACGTGCAGCCGGATATCCTGTCATTCGCCAAGGGCATCACCAGCGGTTATATCCCCTTGGGCGGAATGCAGATTTCAGACGCTATCCGCGACGCGATCTGGAACGCGCCAGAAGCCGACTCGTATATGCACGGCTACACCTATTCCGGTCACGCGACAGCCTGCGCGGTGGCGTTGAAGAACATCGAGATTATCGAGCGCGAGCATCTGGTGCGGAATGCGCGTACCAGCGGCGAAATCCTGCTGGAAGGTTTGAACACGCTGACCGAGTTCCCGCAGGTGGATAACGCACGGGGTAAGGGTCTGATTTGCGCGATTGAGATTGTAAAGGACAAGACCAGCCGCACACCGGATATGGCGACGGCGAATGCGCTGGCAAACGCGGCGATGGCCTCCGGCTTGCGCACCCGTGTGGTCGGGAATGCGCTGGCCTTCTCACCGCCCTTGATCATCACGGCTGAAGAAGTCGAGAGCATCATCCAGACCATGGGCGATGCGCTGGTGAAGTGGAATTCGAAGTAACCGATACAGTTTTCATGAAAGGGGATGAGGGTAAGCCTTGTCCCCTTTTTATTTTGCCCCATTTTCACCTGCCGATGAATTCACCCATCTCCTTTACCATATGATATAAGTTGTATTGAAGCACGGCCCACATGAAGAAATGATGAGAGGCGCTTGAGGTTCACGTAACGGAAAGGTTTAGGATAACCCTGTCAGTCAGAAGGGAGCGCAACAATGTTCACTGTTGGCGAATTTTCACAGGTGGCACAGGTTTCGAAGCGACTGCTGCGTTACTACGATGAGATCGGTCTGCTGAAACCGGTACATACCGACCGCATGACTGGCTACCGTTACTACAGTGCCGAGCAGCTGCCACAGCTGAACCGCATCCTTGTTTTGAAGGATTTGGGACTGTCGCTCGAGCAAATCCGGGACATCACGGAGAACAATGTGTCGTCCGATGAAATCCAAGGCATGTTGATGCTGAAGAAGTCGGAAATCGAACAGCAGATGCAAAGTGAAATACAGCGCATCCGCAATATCGAGGCGCGGCTGCTGGCCATTCGCAAGGCTGAAGCGCACCAAGTACCGGATGTGATTGTTAAGCAGGTTCCGGCTCAGTCGGTGTTGAGTATGCGCACGCAGATAGACAACTTCCAAGCCAGCATGATGATTTACGGGCAAATGCTGAAAGCGCTGCCGCCGAAAAGTGGCTACGGGCTGTTCATGGTGATCTGGCACAACGGCGGGCTTTATGAGCCGAACAATGACGTGGAAATCTGCCGGACGATTGACGCGAAGTCCCACCCTGACGTGGTGCTGAGCGATGAGTTGAAAATGAGCTACAAGGAATTGCCTGCGGTGCCTGCGATGGCGACTTACGTCGTCCGGAGCGACATCGAGCGGATGCATTCCGGCTACGGGGCAATTGGCACATGGGCGGAAATCAATCACTACCGGTTGATTGGTTCACCGCGTGAAGTGTTCCTCACGATTTCCCAAAAGCCGGATGGCAGCGGCGGGGTCGCCGAAGTTCAATTTCCGGTTGAGCGTGTTCCCAGCAGTTAATTACTGACTATCGTCCGAGTAAATAACAGGAGAAAAGGTCTTGTCCAAAGAACCTCAGATTTGTGCTGCCTATTATCAAGGGAGAATGTCATGAACCTGTATTCGATTGCTTTGTTTTTGCACATTGCCGGAGCGCTGGGATTCTTCGCGGCGTTGGGATTGGAATGGGCGACGGTCACGCAGCTTAAGCGTGTTAGCACTGCTGAACAGGTACGGGATTGGCTGGGTGCGTCGGGCAGCATGCGTCGGGTCGGCATGATTTCGATGCTGGTCTTGCTGGCGGCGGGTATCTACATGATGGTGACAGTCTGGCATGGTGTCGCGTGGCTGATCGTGTCGTTTGTGGTGATCGCGCTGATGATGGTCGTCATGGGGCGGGTCAGCGGGCCGCGGATGAAGGCGGTTCGGCAGGCGCTCGCCAATGAGAAGGGTGCGCTGACTTATGATCAGCAAGCAGTAATACGGCATCCGATGTTATGGGCCGGTATCCAGATGCGTGTGGTACTGGGATTGGGTATCGTGTTTTTGATGACGGTCAAACCGGATCTGGTGGGGTCGCTGGTGACGATGGGCGTTACGGTGGTGATCGGGTTAATCAGCGCGTGGCCGACTTTGAACCGTAATCATCAGGCGGTACAGAACACGATTGGGGATGCGTCGTGAATCCACAACAGATGATGACACCTGCACCCAACTATAAACTGGAAATCCCAGCGCATTTTCAACATCTGCTGCTGGTCGGGATTGCCAGCGTGGTGATCGGTATTGGTTTGTTAGTAGGCGCTGAAGCGCTGCGCTTGGTGGCAGTTCTCTTGTTCGCGGCGGGCGCGGTGATACTCGGTTTTGAAGCGCTGCTGCTGATTATCGTGAATAATCAAGCGCGATTGAATGCGCGGCGCAGCATCATGCAGGCGGTGGACTGGCAGGGCGATGAACAGGTGTTGGATGTGGGCTGCGGCAACGGTTTTCTGATGCTGGAAGCAGCGAAACGTCTGACGACCGGTCACGCCATCGGGATTGATGTGTGGGTGGAGAATTCCGGCGGTCAAAGTGGACAGGCTGTACAGCAGAATGCCCGTCTGGAAGGCGTGGCTGACCGGGCAGAGGTACAGAATGTGGACGCGCGGCAGATGCCATTTGAGGAAGAACGTTTCGATGTGATCATGTCGAGTCTGGCGCTGCATCACATGGGTGGCGACGCTGACCGTGAACAAGCGCTGCGCGAAATGGTGCGGGTGCTGAAACCGGGTGGAAAGCTGCTGCTCTACGATATGTTCCCGATGATCAACCTAGCGGAGCGGCTGATGCACGAACAGGGTTTCCAGCAGGTGCAGGCTTTGAACGGCACGGTGATGAAGGTGATTTGTGGGACGAAGTAAGGTTTGATGTCCGAGAAATGGCAGGGGCCTGCCGTCGGCAAGCCCCTACACAGATCATGAATTTGAGGATTAACCGCTGATGCTGTAGCTGATGTTTACCGAGATGCTGACGCTCAGTTGACCCGCGTTAATCTGCGGGGCAGCGCCACCCACTGCGAAGCTGTCCGCAGCACGGTTGAACATCGGGATCGGAACATTAGCGATGGTTTCGCTGATGCTGACCGGCTCACCGAGGGTCACACCTGCAGCATCGGCCAACTGCTTGGCACGGTCAGCTGCATCGGCGACAGCAGCCTTACGTGCGGCGGCTTCCAATGCCTTCACATCATTGATGCCGAAGCTCAAGCTGTTGATGCTGTTGGCACCGGCGCCCAAGCCGGCCTGAATGACGGCACCGACCTTGGCGATGTCCCGAATGGTGACGGTCACCGCGAGGTTGACGTGGAAAACACGCTCACCAGTAGGTTGTCCGGTTTGGGGATCGGACTTGTCTTCAGGGTAAATGTTGTAGCTGGTGGTCTGGATGTCTTCTTCCTTCACACCGGCATCGGTCAGGGCCTTCACAATGGCGGCCAGAGTGCTGTTGGCGGTATCGATAGCCTTGCCCGCGTCTGCATCCGCTTCGTCCACGCCGAGGGTGATATAGGCCACATCCGGCTTGCCAAAGACCTCACCCGATCCGGTGACGGTGATGGTTCGGCTGGGTGTGTTATTTTCCTGAGCGCCAACGGGGCGGGCGGAAAAGGCCAATACACCAACTAACAGCGCAGCCATAACGATGACTGTTGATAGACGAACGAGAGGGTTCCGATTGACCGTAAACTGGTTTTGCATGATGTTGTAGTCCTCCTACTGACTATATCCTTACTCCCAACGAGTAGTATTCTATCGGTCATGGGTTAAGACGTTGTGAGTCTGCAAAAGGTTCCAAGATTTTCAGAATGAGTATTTGTCGAGAATGTTTCCATTGGCGACATTACTTTTATGGAAAGTCCGGGGCTGGATGCAATTTCAACATCACAGTTGGATATTCTTGGGGGATAGATTATGCAGCTACCGACCCTCGCTAAACGAAACGCGCTTTATTCACCTGAAAATTTGGATGCAGCGGCAAAGGCATTTCGGGCGGCTTATCCTCAGTTCGATTCAACCCGCCGATTGGATGCCCTGCGCGCGACTGAATATGCCCGTTTGGATCGTCAAGGGCATATCTATCTGGATTATACAGGCGGTGGATTGTATGCCGAATCGCAGCTTCGCGACCATATGCGGTTGATGCATAACAGCGTCTTTGGTAATCCTCACTCGGAAAATCTGACCTCACTAGCGATGACCAAAATCGTTGAGCAGGCACGGGATTACGTACTTCATTATTTCAACGCTTCCCCTGATGAATATGTCGTGATCTTCACGCCGAATTCGACTGGTGCCTTACGAATCATTGGCGAGTCGTATCCCTTTGCGGAGGGCGATCAATACGCGCTAACGTTTGATAACCATAATTCGGTGAATGGCATCCGCGAGTTCGCACGATCCAAAGGTGCGACCGTTAGCTATGTTCCGCTGACATCGCCTGAACTACGCGTGGATACAGCGGCTCTGGCTAAAACCCTCAGCAATACCAATGTTGGCAAGAACCATTTATTCGCGTATCCGGCACAGTCGAATTTTTCAGGGGTGCAGCATCCGTTGGAGTGGATTGCTGAGGCGCAGGCCAAAGGTTGGGACGTGCTGCTGGATGCGGCGTCTTATGTGCCAAGCAATCGGCTTGACCTGAGCAAGTGGCATCCGGATTTCGTGAGCGTCTCCTTCTACAAAATCTTTGGCTATCCAACCGGTGTTGGCTGTTTGATCGCCCGTAAGACCGCGCTGAAAAAGCTGCGGCGTCCGTGGTATGCGGGCGGCACCATTACCTTTTCATCGGTTGTGGGCGACGGGCATTATCTGACTCCGGGCGCAGCGGGCTTTGAAGATGGAACGGTTAATTATTTGAGTTTGCCGGCGGTTGAGTTCGGGCTGAAATATATCGAGATGATTGGCATTGATGTGATTCATACTCGGGTCATGTGCCTGACTGGATGGCTGATTGAGCGGCTGCTGACGCTGCGACACAGCAATGGTCAGCCTGTCATCCGGCTGTATGGCCCGCCGACCATTAAGCAGCGCGGGGGGACGGTTCAGGTCAATTTCTTCGACCCCAACGGCAAGATGATCGATTGTAATGTCATGGAGGCCGAAGCCAACAAAGCGCGGATTTCACTGCGAGCAGGCTGTCATTGTAACCCCGGCGCGCGTGAGGTAGCGCTGGGTTTCACGCAATCCGATTTAGAACCCTGTTTCAAAGACAAGGACAAAATCAACTTCGACCAGTTCTTGCAGATCATAGACGGCAAGACGACCGGCGCACTGCGAGCGTCGATTGGATTGGTCACAACTTTTGCGGATGTCTATGCCTACATGCGTTTCGCCGAGTCGTTTGTTGACCGATTGGCTGAAGACATCAGCTAACTCATTGTGTCCCTTTGGCGGCCCACGCGCGAGCCGTCAGTTCAATTGAACCATCGCTGTTGATCGGCAGTTGCTGACGTAGTTGAGCAGTTAAGGCTGCTTTCCCGTCCTCATCCAGCGAGGTGAGGTACTTGGATATCGAGCCTTGAGCCGCGAGAAACGGCAGCCAAAAGTCGTCAAAATCCTTGAAGCGGGTGGGAATATCAATCGGCCTGAGGTCGACCTGATGCAGTCCCAGTTCGACAAAGGCCGCATACAAGTGATCAGGATCACAGATGGTGAACTGTTTACCGGCGTCGGCTTGTGCAGCGGCAGGATCAATGGCGATGGCAGCGTCCCAGAAGTGGCGCATCATTTTCATTTTGCCGGCGTAATCCCAGACGTAAGAGGCAACTATACCAGAGGGCTTCACAAGCTGATGCATAGTGTGCAGGGTTTGCTGCGGATCGGGCAGGAAGTTAAGCACCAAGCCAGAAACCGCCACATCAAACTCCGGCGCAGAGGCGGTCAGGCTGGCGGCATCCCCCACTTTGAACTCGACCCGCTGATCGATGATATTCTCGCGGGCAAGTGTGATATAGCTCTCGGATAAATCCATTCCAATCACTTTACGGGGCGCGGCCTGTTGAAGAATGACCTGTGTCAGGATGCCCGTACCTGCGCCGAGATCAAACCAATCTTTACCTGCTGGAATACCCAACCATTCCACAAACTGCGCCGCAACCAAACGGCTCCATCTGCCGACATAACCTTCATAACCCAAGGCATTGTTGAACATGGGGGCACACTCCTTATTCAGTTCGGTTGATTTGTTGCCCTTTGTAATACAGTTACTGTTTGATACAGCGCTTCCAGTTGAGCGGCGACCGAGTCCCACGTAAAGCGCTCTTGGATCAGCTTACGGGCGGCGATGCTCATGGCAGCACGGCGGGTGGCGTCGGGCAGGAGGCTGCGCAGAGCGCTCGTCAGCGGTTCGAAAGCCGCTTCGACCTCCAAGCCTGCGCCATATTGGGTGACTTCCGGCAAGTTGCACCCCGGCGAAACCAGCACCGGCAGACCTGCGGCCATCGCTTCCAGCACGACCATCGGCAGTCCTTCACCGACCGCAGGCAGCGCCAGCAGATCCGCAGCAGCGAAAGCGGCTAAACGATCAGCCCCGCCGAGATACCCCGTGAGGATGAACCGTTCATCCAGCATTGGGCGCAGGGTGTCCAACATGCCTTCATCAGGGCCGACGATCACAAGATGTGCATCCGGCAGATTGGCCGCTTTGAAAGCTTCCACCAATAAGCCAACGCCTTTGCGAGGATGGAGGCGGGCCATAAACAAACAAACGGGCGCATCACCCAAGTGATAACGGTCACGGAATGCGGCACGTCCAGTCAGATTGGCATAGTCGTTAGGATCGACGCCATTTGGGATAACGCTAAAGGTGGTTGGGATACGGCGGCGTCCGAAACTCGGCCAGAGCACTTGAACATCGGCCAATTCCGGTTGGGATAAAGCCACGACATGGTTAAAGCGGAGCGCCACCGCCGAACTGAGCGTCCGATCCCACAGGCGTTTGAGGCCACCGCGCCCAGTGGATTGGTCGAGCGTACCATGCGGTGAGAGCACCAGCGGCTTGCCTAATCGGGCAGCAATCGGCGTGACCAGTAAGTTTTCCACCGTGCGGAATTCGTGGCAGTGGACGACATCCACCTGCGGCAGGAGATCGGCGGCGCGTTTGGCCATCGAGTTGGGTGTGGAAAGATTGTAACGTCCCCTCAGCGTAGGCAGTACGTTGGGCGTGCGCACGATTTGTACGCCATCCTGTACGGTTTCCAGATTGCCGGTGTAGCGCGTCTGCTGGTCGAGCGCATCGGTGGTGAGGACGATCACCGTATGACCATGCCGTGCCTGTGCCCGCGCCATCCCTTCCACAGAACGGACGACGCCGCCATAGGCATAAGCCGGAGCATAGTAAGGAGTCAGGTGCAAAATTCTCATGTGCCGATAATAGCAGAAAAAAGAGCAGCGTGTAGGACTTCAGTAGGCTTAAAAAGTAACGCAATTGTTATAATCCCAATTCGGGGTGTAACCAAAGCATGTTAGAATCGTACATATAGGCATATCCAAGTGATGATGTTTGTTATCTCGATGTGAATCGGGATTTGTTAGACACTTTCGGTCGCATATCGGCCATTTATTTAGGCGCAAGTAAGCTGAAAATGTTTAGCTTAATGTGATCTGAAATGTTCGGGTTAGGGAGATATAATGCCTGTTTTATTGTTAGCGCAGGGTGATCCGCAAGCCAAAGACCTGTTACGCAAAGCCATCCAAGCCCGCTACGGGCTGCGTCCACCTGCTCTTGAAAGTTTGCAAATCCATTTCAAAGGCCGCGCCCGTGCCAAAGTCGGCCCGGTGACGATGTGGGTTCCTGTCGAGGCAACCGGACGGTTTTGCTTTCCGGATAAAATGCGTTGGGATTTCGCTGTGAAAGCCGTTGGTGTCCAGATCAACAGTGGCAGCGAAGCCTTTGACGGCAAGACTTACCGCACCATGCGCCGTTCCAAATCAGCCCTCGAAAGCGATAACCAGCAAGAAGTCGAGTCGATGCAGCACCGTTTGTGGGCGATTGCGGCGGTCATGCTCACTCCCTTGGGCGAGATGTTCGTCAAGCTCAAGACCAACGGCGCGGATGTTCTCGAAGCCTGTAACACGCGTTTTAACGGCGCGGTGAATTTACACCTGCGAGCTGATCAGAAATTGGACTATGTGGATACGGACTGCCTGAATCCTGACACCAACCAGCAGCAGCGTTTTACCGTCCGGCTTTCGGAAGAACTGTCATCTTTTGGCGATCTGATCCTTCCCAGCAAGATGAGCGCCTTCTGGAACGACGAACCCTATTTTGAAGTCGAGCCGATGGACGCGGCGGCCAACACCCCACTCGAAGACAGCCTCTTTGAACTGGTCGGCGACTAAAGGCGGCTAGTCGTCAGGTTGAGTTGATACAAACGGAGCATTTTCAATGTGCTCCGTTTTTGATCCAAAGGGTTATACATAGCGCTGGGGCATGGGTTCTTCTTCCGTTTTGTAGATGCTGAACCCGCGCTTGATGTAGTTGTCGAGCGCATAGGGGCCGTCAAGGTTGCAGGTATGTACCCACAGCCGTTTCGCGCCATCAACCCACGCGCGCTGGATACCGAAACTGAGGAGATGTTTGCCCAGTCCCATGCCCATGAATTCGGGACGCAGCCCGAAGTAGGCCACTTCAGTCGAGTCGCCCTCCTGCGCCAACTCCACATAGCCTGCCGGAGCGCCTTGAACATGCGGCACGAAGATGCTGACTCCCGCTCTGGTGATGGCTTCCAGCAGTTCGGATTCGGGCATAATCAGCCGGTCACGCCAATGCCAGATGCCGCCCACTTGGCTGTACAGAAAGCGGTAGTAGGCCACGTCAGGCCGTTCCAGATGGATGATTTCCAAATCAGGATGGTCAATGTACTGCGAATGGAACTGTGCAGGGCTGGTCATCTCCAAATAAGTGGTAATCAATACATCCGGTACGACTGCATCAACCATGTGGCTTGCCTCACGCATTAGTCCTGTCAACCGAGTGGTATAATACCCGAAAATTGCTTCTTTTTCAGGCTGTTTATTGACGAGTGGTCACTCAAACGGAATTAACAAAAGGGTTATTACGATGGATTTTTCGCTGAACGAAGAACAACAACAGGCTCGCAAAATGGTGCGTGACTTCGCCGCTAAAGAAGTCATCCCCGTGATCGGCGAGTGGGATCGCAAGCAGGAAATGAATCCGGCTTTTCTGCCTCGCATGGCGGAACTGGGTATCCTCGGCATCAATATTCCGGTTCGCTATGGCGGACAGGGCTTCGATTATGTGACGCTGGGATTGGTGTGCGAAGAACTGGAACGCGCCGATACCACGCTGCGGGTGGTGATGTCGGTGCATATGGGTTTGAACAGCATGGCGTTGCTGCAGTGGGGCACGGAAGAACAAAAGCAGAAGTTCCTGACGCCGCAGGCCAAAGGTGAAAAATACGCTGCCTTTTGTCTGACCGAACCGGGCGTCGGCAGTGATGTGCAGAACATGAACTCGACGGCCAAGAAGGTCGGGGATAAGTATGTCTTGAACGGCGAGAAGATGTGGATCAGTCTCGCCAGCAAGGCGCATCATTTCCTGTACTTCGCCAAAACCGATCCCGCACAGGGGGCGCGTGGCATCACCGCTTTCATCGTCACCAGCGATATGGCGGGCGTAACCACCGGCGATATTCACGGCAAGCTGGGCGTTCGTGCCGGATCGACAGGCTGGGTCAAGTGTGAGGATGTGGAAGTGCCTGCCGCCAACCGTCTAGGAGAGGAAGGCGAAGGCTTCAAGATCGCTATGTCCTGCTTGGATAACGGACGTTATACGGTCGGTTCCGGCGCAACCGGACTCATCCGTGCTTGCTTGGAAGAGAGCATCAAGTATGCCGAACAGCGCACAACCTTTGGTGTCACTATTTCGCAGCATCAGCTTGTTAAGCAGAAGATCGCCTTCATGCAGCAGTGGTACGACGCGGCCTTCCTGCTCAATATGCGCGTCGGTTGGCTGAAGAATCAGGGCATCCGCAATACCCGTGAGACCAGCGTCGCCAAATGGTACGCCACCGACCACAGTGTACAGGCCGCGCTGGAAGCGGTACAGGTACACGGCGCCTATGGCTTCAGCGATGAGTATCCGGTGGAACGCTACCTGCGTAACAGCAAGGGCGCGGTCATTTACGAAGGCACCAGCGAAATCCACCAGTTGATGCAGGCCGACTATGCGTTCGGCTTCCGCGAGGACAAGCCGCTGCGCTGTGAACTGCCTGCCTACGACGCGGACTTCTGGCAGAGCTAAGCCAATACAGGTCAATAAAACGAGAACGGATGTGAGCAATCGCGTCCGTTTTTGATTCCTTAAGTAATCGTGACACATTGATGTTTGATCTAGAATTTGATGCTATTGACGACTACAATTTAGAAACGTGTTTGAGTATTGTTGCCGCGTTTTCTATAGTCTTCGTATTAAACACTTCCCTAAATCGTCATAAGCCCTCTAGCTGTATCAGGAGAATTCGGAAATGTCCGTGAGTCCGCATTGAGTTCAGACTTCTACCCCGCCTCGACTTCCAAAATCATTTTCCGAGCTTCACTATTTTCCTGATCCATTACAGATAGAGGAATAAATGAGTATGCAATCTCTTCCTACGACACCGGTCAAGGCCGACCAACAATTGGACTACGAAGTCAGCCGCCGCCGAACCTTCGCCATTATTTCGCATCCTGACGCCGGTAAAACCACGCTCACCGAAAAGCTGCTGCTGTATGCCGGTGCAGTGAACCAAGCGGGTTCCGTCCGCGCGGGTAAAAACCAGCGCAGCGCCACCTCCGACTGGATGGCGATGGAACAGCAGCGCGGTATCTCCATCACATCAACCGTGATTCAATTCGAGTATCAAGACCGCATCTTTAATCTGCTAGACACGCCCGGTCACCGTGATTTCAGCGAGGACACCTACCGCACCTTAATGGCCGCCGACAGCGCGATCATGGTGCTGGACAGCGCCAAAGGTATCGAGTCTCAGACGCGCAAATTGTTTGAGGTCTGCCGGCAGCGCAACATGCCGATTCTGACGTTCATCAACAAGCTCGATCATCCCGGTCGTGATCCCTTGGAACTGCTGGACGAAATCGAACAGATGCTGTCACTGCGCGTTTCGCCGATGAACTGGCCGATTGGCAGCGGTGGTGATTTTAAAGGCGTATACGATCTACAAAATCATCAGGTTCTGCTTTTTGAACGTACAGTGCGTGGTAAGTTCCGTGCGCCGGTTCAGGTGACCGACCTCTATGATCCGGTGCTCAGCGAAACGATTGGCGAGAAGGCCTACCAGCAGCTTCGCTCGGATGCCGAACTACTGGCGGGCGCGGGCGCTCCATTCGATTGGAACGATTTTCTCAACGGGACACTGACCCCCGTGTTCTTTGGCAGCGCCTTGAATAACTTTGGGATTGAGCCGTTCCTTGATGCCCTCATTGAACTGGCCCCTTCGCCTCGTCCACACGAGAGCAGTGCCGGTATCATCGTGCCCACCCAAGAGAACTTCAGCGGCATTGTCTTCAAGATTCAGGCCAACATGGACCCCCAGCACCGCGATACGATGGCCTTCCTGCGCGTGTATTCGGGGCGCTTCGAAAAGGATATGATGGTGCATCATCCGCGCTTGGGGCGGAAGGTGCGCATGAGCCGCCCTCACCGCTTGTTCGCGCGGGACCGTGAAACCGTCGAAGAAGCCTATCCCGGTGATGTCATCGGCTTCAGCAATCCGGGCATCTTCCGTATCGGGGATACCGTGTGTGAGAATGGCACGTTTGCCTACCCGCCGATTCCGGCCTTCCAACCCGAATGTTATGCAACGCTCCGGAATATGACGATGGAGAAATATAAGCAGTTCAACAAAGGCTTGGAGCAGCTCTGGGAAGAAGGCGTAGTACAGGTCTTTTATGTCAGCGGGCAGCGCGAACCGATTCTCGGCGCAGTGGGTGAACTGCAATTTGAAGTGGTTGTCTCGCGTTTGAAGGCCGAATACGGTGTCGAGGCGATGATCGGCCCGTCAAGTTACACCGAAGCCCGCTGGATCAGTGGTAGTGAAGCCGACATCAACAGCATGTACTTATCGTCACAGAGTTTGCGTACCCATGACCAGTACCAGCGAACCGTGATTTTGTTCGTCAGCAGTTGGGATATGAAGTACTGCATCGAGAAAAACCCCAAGCTGAAATTTCTCACGGTGGGTGAAGCAGGCGTCGCCAACTAATTTCCGAGTGTTTTGAATGGTCTGATTATGACAAACCACATATGGACTAAACCTTCAGTAACTTGTACGTTTGTCTCGTACAAAACCATATGTGTTTAATATGGGGCGAGGCGAGTTCGCCCCTTTCATTGATGTCCATTGAGGTGAATTGTGAAAGTGCAAATGGGTTTAATCGTCGTGGCGCTTTTGGTGCTGGTCGGATGTAACACCAACTCGGCTGCCCCGACGCCTACAGCAATGCCAACAGCGGAGCCGCCCACTCCCACCGCCGAAACATTAGGTGCGCCAGCATCGACCCCCGCGAGCAGCAGCGCCAACGTGACCACCTATGTCGATAGCCGTTCAGGCGTGGCCTTTGATTATCCGGTTGGGTGGACGATGATTGAGCCGCCCGCCGATGGAGGAAGCATTTACAGCTATTCCATTGCGTCCTATGACATGACCGATCCCAACAATCCGTCCAAAGGAGGGGAAAGCGGCATTCCCTTCGGACAAACCAAAATGGACATTACCTTCTATGGAGCGGATGAAACACCGGATACCGCCCGCCGCACAGTGCAATCGGATGAGGACAGCGGTTTTGCTATCGTTCAAAAGCAGGAAACTCGCACCGCGCCCGATGGTTCGCCTGCTTACTACTATGAAATCCAAGGACGTTTGGGTGGCAGCGCACGGATCATCTATACCCGTATCAATGGGCAGACCGTGAGCGTCACGGTTTATGGCGACGCGAAACCCTTCGAAGCGGTGGTAAAGTCGCTACGGGCAGCGAGTTGAATAGAGTAAAAATGAACAGGCGCAGGCTAGGGTTAGCACTACTCATGTTCATCTCCATGCTCATCACAGGGCTGGCGTGGGGTGTTTATGCGCAATCATCATTGATCGCACCATCTGATGTACTCATTTATTCTCGCTTACGAGAACAACAGGGGCAATACGTTCGTTTATCTTCAACCTTCCAACAACTCTACAATCTTCCAGAGGATAAATGTTCATTAAGATCAATAGATGCCACCTATGTTGCCGAATCCCCACTTCCCAACAACAGTGGTGATCTTATTGTCCGGCGGATGGATACTCACACCACCATTATCCAGACCCCTTGGCTGGCGGAATGGGATGCCTGTTATATCAATTGGTCAACCGATTCCGTACTGACTATTCGGCAGCATGGAACACAGCAAGACTTATTCTATTTCGATGTTTCCAGCGGCAGCCTGATCTCTGTTGCTAATCCCTATACGCCTCCTCAGTACCCGCCGCTCCCCGGTTGGATACCATCTATTCCCACCAATTTCATCTTACCTTCTCCACAGACGAATATTTATCTCTACGAACGCTGCACTGGACTGCAAACCGATCCATCTGGACATGTTTGTGCTTCTCGAAGCGATTTCGTAATCTACAATGCCTTTCAACAGCAGGTGCTGCATGTGCTGCAACAACCCAATGGTGATCATATTCGAGGCTACGTGGGTACATATCCACCGCCGAACATCGATCCCGGCTCCTATCCAGCGGCGGCATGGTCAGCAAGTGGGCGTTATCTGGCATTCCAACGATACGGAGTAAATCCTTACGACTATTTCACACTGAGTGTGTACGATGTAACTTCCGGTCAGTATGTGAATACTGATTGGATGAATCCGGAGCTTGATGACAACCGGGCGCTCCAGTGGTCACCTCAGGGGAATAAATTAGCATTCTGGGTAATTGGTCGGTTTGGCGAAAATCAAAACAATGACAATTACGATACGCTCCGAACACCCGTAATCTTCGACGCGGAGTCCGGCCAATTCACGATTTGTGACCAGCCCTTCGATGTAGATGCTGAGCATGCGGGTAAAGCCTTTACGTGGTCACCGGATGGACAGAGCTTGGTATTTGTCGATGAAGCCAAAAATTTGATTGATATGAATACAAGTTCAGGGATCACGACGATTCTTGATAACCAAGTCGATAGTGTCATCCTATGGAAATATGAGGCATGACGGCAATCATACGTTAACATCAAATTACCCTTATGGATGGCGAACCGGCACCGTTCGAAGCGGTAGTGCAGTCGCTGCGGGCGGCGAAATGAGGTTGCTGTTCCGGTTTCCTGTATAATGAAACTATCGCCCAACAGATGGTGATGGTTCCAAATACTGGATGATCGACCACGAAAATCGGAAGACTATTTTCCTGCAATTGAATGAGGCGGGACTCTACGACGAGGTTCAGCCGGATACTAAGGGTGTTTATTGTTCGCGTGAACTCAAGGGATTGTGTTTCCCGATTGACTTACTCTGGCGCGATGATCTACCCGGTATCGCCGAAACGCTGCGTCTCGTTAATGACATCCTGAAATAATCGGATTGGCTTTGATCTGAATCTGAATAATTTAGTTTAACCGCTTTGAATGTCAACAATGTAGCGTGATTGGTGCATTCGGCGTTATGCTTATGCCATAGAAATTAATAACAGCACGTCGAGTGAAAGTCGAGTCATATGAACTTTGACGAAGTGAACAATAAGATGCTTATGGACATCGAACGGTTAAGCAAAGAACTGCTCGAGTTGCTGCGAAAAGCCAAGCTGGGCAATGAACCGTTTTATAAAGACTTGGCGAAACTTATCGAGGAAACCGAAGTGACCCGCCGCGCTCGCTTTGATGCGTCTGATAACGGCTACAAAGGCTTTTAGAGCAGCCCTGTGAAAATCGCATTCTTAGGCAACAGCTTAGTCGAGGGCAGTTACGGCGGAAACTTTGTCGCGCAAGTTGCAGCCCGTCTGCCTCAACATACCATCATCAATGCCGGACAAAATGGCAACACCATCCTTAATCTTCTGGCGCGGCTGGATGAGGTGTTGGCACACGAACCGGACATCATGATGGTGTTCTGCGGCGGCAATGATGCCATCAGCTACAGCCAACCGGATACACGCCGTTATTACGAGCGAGTGATGAAAGTGCCGGGTGGAATGATCGCGCCTGACCAGTTTCAGGTGCATTTCCGCGATCTCTTGACCCGCATTCAAGCGGCGCAGGTGATTGCTTACGTCGGCTTGAGTCCGATGGAACACAATCCCGCTGTGGCTGAAGCCATGCACCATTACAACCAGATCGCCGCCGAGGTTTGTGACAGTTTGAACGTCCCCACGCTCGATTTGATGACCGCCCTTCAACCGGCTCATATCCCAAACCGTCCGCCGTTATCCCAAAAGACCATCAACTTGATCGGGCAGCGGGTCACCAGCGGTTGGAAGGATTATGAAGTTGAACGCGAGCAGGGCGGCTATACCTATTCATTCGATGGCCTGCATCTGACGCCGGAAACAGCCGAACGCGTGGCTGAGATGGTGATCGAGTTCCTTGACTTGTAAACGGGACGATTAACTGATGACAGACATGCTGGTCAAGCTGTATGAGCTGCCACCGCTCGAACCGGAACTGGAAGCGCAGCGGGCACAGGGCATCGTCATTCGCCGTGCCTTGCCGCCGGAAAAGCACTTTGTGGTCAAATGGGTGCGGGAAAACTTCAATGAGGATTGGGCAAGTGAAACCGAGGTCGCTTTCGGGCATGTCCCCGTGAGCTGCTGGATCGCCGTCGAGGGTAAGCAGATGGTCGGTTTCACCTGCTACGACACCAGCGCCAAAGGTTTCTTCGGGCCAATTGGTGTGAGTGATGCCGCGCGTGGACGCAGTACTGGACGGGCGCTGCTCATCACCTGTCTGCATGCCATGTCCTTTCAAGGCTACGGCTATGCCATCATCGGCGGGGTTGGGCCAATTGAGTTCTATCAGAAAACCGTCGGTGCGACCATTATCGACGACTCGACGCCCGGTGTTTACGGTGGCATGTTAGGATACGACTAGTCCACGTTTAGCGTCAGTCCATGCATCCGTGGCTTCTGACCACTGCGATAGAAGTCACGGTTTTGCTGGATGTAAAACGCGAAATCAGCTTCCCAATATTGTCGCGGGTCTTGCCCCAAGAGGCGCTCAAATCCGTTGAATAAATCAGGATTTTGGGTGGCGAAGTAGTGTGGATTGCGGAAGAACATTTCCAAATAGCCCGCGATGAACTCCGAATTGCTCTGAAACACATACGGATGGCCGATTGGCAGCGGATCAGTTCCATCAGGCTTTGCCACCTGCCGCTCATAACGCTGCATTTCGAGCCGCTTGCCCTTGACGAGCGCCTCCCGCGCTTCTGATGTAAAGATGTCACCATCCGAGGAGCGCATCCCCGGCAGCCATCCCGAACTGGCCGTATCCGCTTTTCCTGTACCGGCGTCGAAAAAATCGAGCAAATGCCCGAACTCGTGCAGGAACGGGCAGACACCCGCTGTCGGCTGATTGAAGCCCTCGAATAAGCGGCTGACCACCAATTGGACGCATTTCCGTTCGGGGTTATAACAGCCGCCTGCCACACCGCCATCTGCTTTAAAAGAATCTTGATCGGTGTAGAGCAAGATGTGAATCGTACTGTTAAGCAGCCGATCCAAAATGTCCTGTCGAAAGAAGAACAGTTCCACGATGTGTCCCGCTACAAGATAGGCGATAGCGGGCAGTGTCGCGATGAGGTTATTACCGCGTTTATCTGAGAGTTGAAGATCAAAACCTTCATGAACCATCACTCGGTTGATGGTCTCGTAAAATCGCCGCGTCGCTTCTTTATTCAGATTCTTGATAATTGGGAAATAACTCTCCATGTAGCTGGGACGATGGGTGACTGAGAAAACGTGAAATGCGAGCTGCGGATGGCAAGTATCAGATGTAACCCCTCGGATTCGGTATATGCTGCGCACCAATTTATCAATCAGAATTTCATCATTGTGATCTTTGAACGTGAGCGGGTAAGTAATGTCGATCTGTGAATCACCGATCCGAATTCTCTCGAATTCATCAATTAAGCGGACCACATGAATCTGCTTATAGTACACATCCGACCACTTGAGAGTCGTCATGAGGTTGTACCGGCGAACAGGGGATAACGCTCGGCCTCGTACACTTGCACCGTAACCACATCGCCCACGTGGACAACGCCAGCACGTTCCACCACGCCCACCAAGCCACGCTTATGAATGGCCGCTTTCGGGAAGAGGTTGGGCGAAAGTTGATGATCGGGATATTTGGACGCAATCACTTTCCCCGGCCCGACACAGGGTTCATTCTCGGCCTCGACCAGCAGCACCGCACCCGATGGAAAAATGAGTTTCGTGCCTTTGGGCAGCAGTGTGAAATGGGGAATCCCTGTAAAAGCTAGATTAGCGCCCAGCCAACTCGGATCAATCCGGTCGATGCCCATCACTTGAGCCGTTTCTGCCAGTTCATCCAGCGCGATCGCTGACCACTGTCGGTCATTGCGCATCAGCGTGCAGCGCTTGTATTCGGGATTACGTGCATCCGCCTTTTTGAAGTATCCCACGTGCTTATCGCCCACGATGCCTTCAAAGTTGAATTCCAGCGTTTCGCAAGGCGTTTTCTCTAGAGTTTTAGCGTCTCCGACATAGAGCGCCTGAACATATCCTTCTAAATTCATAAGCGCGACCTCCCCATAATAAAAAAGGCGATGCATGACCATCGCCCTCTTATCACAATGGAACGGGTATTACTTCGCTTTACGTCCAGCGACTAATGTTTTCTGGAAGGCTTCTAGGCCGACGAAATCACCATTCGCTGCAAAAGAGGCTTGTTCAGCCCATGTTGGAATGGTTGGGGCAAAGCGCATTCCAGCGGCCAGAACTGCGTCCCGAATTTGGGTTTCGCTTGAGCCAGCCAGCATGGCAAAGGTGGTAATGCCAGCCGCATGAAGCGCCTTCTCCATCTTGGGACCGATGCCTTCAATAATCTTCAGGTCATCCGCCGTATCGGTCTTGGCGTTCATCGGCAGGTTTGGATCGGGTGAGGTTGGGTTCGCAGCCGCAGCAGCCGAGGCCGAAACGGGACCATCTGAGGTCGAAACCGGAGCTGAAGCCGGAGCAGAAGACTCTTTGGGCTGGATATCTGGAACTTTTTCGGTGCTGGTGCGGGGTGCGACAGGTTCTGGCGCAGAACCCCTGACGGAAGTCGGTACGGGCGAGTTCTCTGAACTTTCAGGCGTTGGGACCGATGGTGACCATGTGCCAGCCGGTGATTGAGCGGCGATGTCCGGATGGGTTTCAGGGGCAGCCGAGGAGGTTGGTATGGCTGATTTTTCTTCAATCGTCGTCGTGACAGTGGCGGCTGTCGGAGGATGCTGCTCTGTCTCCGGAGTCGGAGCAGGTTCTTGTACCTCAACCGATTCGCCTACCTCAGCCGTTGGACTGGATGTCACTTGTGCTGCTTGTACCGGCGTTGCAGGTGCGGGCGGCGGTGTGCTCTCAGCCGGGCCGGACATTCGAATGCTGTCCGGTATCGCAATCGCGTCGGTATGATGTTCATAGCTAACGGGTTCAATCAGGCTGTCCGCTGCTTCCGAGTCGTCCAGCCCGCGATGGCTGACCCGATCATAAAACCAGATGCCAACTGCTAACAGCAAAAACAGCAGCACCAATCCCCAGTCCGCGAGCGCGGCGCGCTGAACCACATGATCCAACCCTAGGAAAATGGCCAGCGTTAACAGGGTAATAACGGATAAGTTGCGAGTTGAGTGATCCATTGGTTAGTCCTAATTGAGAACATCATCGAATGAATAACGCCCTTATTGTATCGCAAAACGAAAGATTAGGGTGTAAAGCTAATTTAGAGTACCCAACGGTCAATAACGGTTTATCAACAAATAACAGCATCAACCGGATGCTGTATGTTCCGGTTGATGCTGTGAATGTGAATTCTACGGGGTCATCGCAATTCGAGAATTAGGTGTTAACGGTTGCCACCTTGATTCCCACCACGAGACAACAGACCTCCTTTACGGCCAATTTCGGCCATATGTTCGCGATTTTGGCTGACCGTTTGCCCGCCTTTGCGTCCGGCTTCACGGGCTTCTTCGCTGTCAAATTCGTGGGCAGTGCCCTGTTCATGGGCAGCACGTCCACCCTTGCTCGCAATTTCGCGCTGTTTGTCGTCATCCATCACGGCAAAACCACGTCCACTGGACGCGTTATTCTTTTCGGCCATTTTGAACTCCCTCTACCTATTTGTCCTGCTGCAGAGTCGTGCACTCTGTTGACCCAAATACTAGATGTCTTTGAGAGCCGAACGCTGGGTCAGATGACCTAATTACGATGTACGGAAGGTCTATAAAGTCATCTGATGTATTTGCTGAGGCAGGAAATGACCGTTTTTCATGGATGCTGTCGAATCAATAATCACCCTATTTCGACGCAGCTAATCTCGAATGATGAGCGAACTATTACCGATTTCAATACCGCGCTATGCTGAATGTCATCATTTAGACATGCAAATAGTCACATAGCCATATGTCCCATCATAATATAAGCCGTCACGAGGATGTATAACTTGGTCAAATCATTACTATTAAGCAGAGTAGGGAAACCCAATCTTAATGTTCTTATAACGATTTCGTTATGTCGTAAGGGAAAAGTGTACCGGCTTGGAGGCTGAGATGATGAAAAAATATCTGAAGGCGCGATGGCTTTTTGTACTCGGCCTATTGATATTCTCGCTCGATTTTTATCTCTTCTTCCAACCGTCCGCGCCTGTTCAAGCTGACGCCACGTTCCAACCGACTGCCAATGATCCAGCCTTAGCCGATCCCGCAGTCGCTCAGCCGCAGCCACCTCCAACTGCAGTGAGTGATGATGCAAATCCAACCGCTGAACCCGCGCAGCCAACAGATGTTCCTGCTAATACGGCCGCTCCATTGAATGAAGTGACAACTGAAGATGGGGCGACATCGGATCCATCACAACCGACCGATGATGCGGCGTTGGCTGCGACCGAAACACCACAGGAACAAATCACAACCCAACCCACCGATGTGACACCGCTTCCAACGGATGAAGTCCTAACCCCAACGGCTGAATCGACCACAGATGAAATCAGTGAATCCACACCAGAAACTTCGGCGACCACCGAATCAACCACGGAAGTGATTGCGACGGATGTCCCCGTTGTGGACAATACCGATGTGCCAGTTGAAGCGACCACTGAAATGACAGCCGAAGCGACGGACTCAGCCGAATCCATCACCAGTGCCGGAGCGTTCGCTCTCCAAGCCCTGCCCTTAGCCACTGAACCGGATCTTGAACTGAGCGTGACCTGTCCGAATCCGGGCATTGCCTCCTTCACCCTGCGCAACAACGGTGGCGATATGCCCGCACCGGGGAATTATACGGTCAGCAGTCCCGCTTCAAGTAATCCCTTCCAACTCGCTGCTGGTCAATTCATCTCCTTCCAAGCGGCGGGCGATGCGACCGTCACGGCGGACTATACGACGACTGCTGGTGCGCAGGTGACCTTGAGCGCGACCGGACAGTGTACGGTTGGGCCAACGGCTACACCGACTGCCACCGCCACACGTCGCCCGACTTTAACGCCCAGCAATACGTTCACGCCAACGATGACGTTTACGCCCTCCAACACACCAACAGTCACCTTAACACCGACCATCACACGGACGCCGACCCAAACACTCACGCCAACGATTACTTTGACGCCCACCAATACGTTCACGCCGACCATCACCTTGACGCCATCGATCACGCCGACGCCTTCAGCGACGTTCACGCCAACGCTGACCTTCACACCCTCGCTGACGTTTACACCGAGCAATACCCCGACGCCAACGCTGACCTTTACGCCTTCCAATACGCCTGCGGGTACATTCACGCCCACACCGACACGCACTCCGACGGCAACGGCCACCTTACAACCGGGTACGCCACTCATTGAACTCAGTGTGGCATGCTTGCCCGTGGCACCCAATACCGCACCACAGGCGCGCTTCCGTATGCGAAATGTGGGCGGCAACATGCTTGATCTGGGTACATATACCCTGACTGAACCGGGTAAAGTTCCCCAGACAAACACCTTCTTACTGATAGCAGGGCAAGTGCAGGATTTGGTTGCTGCGGGTGACGCCACCGTAGATGTCGCTTACAGCACGATTGTCTTCTCCACTGTAACCCTTGGCGTCACCGGAACCTGTCTCAATACACCAACGCTGACGCCCAGTGCGACCTTCACAGATGTGCCCGTCAACAACACGCCAGCTCCGGCGCAGCCCACGGACGTTCCACCGACTGATGTTCCAGTTATCCCGACTGCCACGCGCACACCGCGGCCTACTTCGACCGCTGTAATCTCAGCCGGCAGCGGCCCGGTATCAGGTGGCGGGAATAGTGGAGGCAGCACCAGCACTCAAGGACAATCACAGAGTGCGGCAGGTGTGAATGCTGAAGCCGCCTGTGGCAGCGCTGACGCCACCCTCAACAACAGTTTCCCGGTCATCGACATGGCCAATCCAGCCTGTAATCCACAGACCACGACCTTGGAGCGTCCGGCATGGACACCGGTTTCAGTCGGCGGTGCGGTCTGTCAGGACTGGATGATCTACCATACCGATATGACTGGCGATTGGGAAATCTTCCGGCTTGGAGAACTCCCCGGTGATATTCAGGCCGATCCAAATATCTCGCGCGGCATAGGTCGTAACGTCTATGACATTATGCCCAGCCGTTCGCCAGATCAAATGTGGATCGCTTTTGCCACCAACCGTGATACCAACTGGGAAATCTATATCTCAGAAGTGGACAAGGACAATATTCGGCGCTTAACCTATACGCCGGATGCCGTTGAACTCGATCCGGTCTGGTCACCTGTAGGCGGTAACATCGTCTATGAATCCAACCGTGACGGCAACTGGAATCTCTACATGTTCAATGTTCAAAGCGGCACCGAGAAGCGCCTCACCGATGGGCAGGGCAATGAGATCAATGCGGCGTGGTCACCCGATGGCAAGCAGATTGCCTTCCAGAGTGATCAGGACGGCTTCTGGCAAATCTATGAAATGGATGTCGCTACACTGGCTACCCGGCTTTTGAGCGATGGCGTAGGCGATGATCATGGTGCGCAGTTCTCGCACGATGGTCAGCACATCGTTTTCCATTCGCTGCGTGAAGGCTTCAACAGCGTCATCTTCACCATGAATGCCGACGGCAGTGGCGTCACAGCCATTTCCGATCCGGCAGGGAACGCCATTAATCACGCATGGTCGCCCGATGATCGCTTCATTGCCTACCAGTCGAATGTCGATGGTGATGAAGATGTCTACGTCTACGAACTCGCCACCAAGCTCACACGTAAGCTGACCGATAACGTCATCAACGATTACGCGCCAACATGGTACTGTGATGCGCCGGTCGTGGCCTTTACCTCGGATATCACCGGTGACTCGAACATCTTCGCCGCCAGCGTCCTGCCCATTCGCAATCAGCCTCTGGATGTGCAAACCGATACTAACCAATTGACCTTTGATACGGCTTCCGATCAATATCCGGTCGACTCGCCTTCTGAAGAGAATGCCAGCCGTCAGGATACGCTGCCGTCACCGGTCAAGAACAAGTAAATAACGTAACACGATAGGGGCAAGGTACATCTTGCCCGTATGGTTCCCTCCCTCGTTTACGGGCTATCAGTGGAGTGCGCCTGCGAACGTACTGATGAAGGGTTAGGGGGGTCCTCTGTATTAGGTTATAAAACATTATCATCTTGCCCCGCTTTTCTAATCCCACAATCCGCCCATTCGCTACTCCTCAATCTGTTGAACCCTGCCGACCTGCCCGTTGGTGAGCCGGACTTTGATACCGTGTGGATGCGTGGCCGAGTTGGTCAAAATGTCTTTGACGATGCCTTGAGTCAATTTTCCTGTGCGTTGGTCTTGCTTGAGCACAATCGCCACTGCCAGACCCGGTCGTATATCTTTCCGATTGCGTCCATCTGCCATTTTGTTGTGCCTTTCGCAACCCCGCGTGAGCGGATACGTATAAATAAGCAATGGGGATACAATCATCGGTAAATTGTGCAGGTATCCCTACTCAATCAAGGAGCGATCATGAGTTTGCTCGGTAATATCATATGGCTGATCTTTGGCGGATTACCAGCGGCAATTGGTTATTTCGTCGGCGGCATAACGCTTTGTCTGACCATCGTCGGCATTCCCTTTGGCTTGGTTTCGCTGCGCATGGCTGGCGCTGTACTTACGCCATTTGGCAAAACCGTTGTCCCAACACGCGGTGGACAGGGATGTCTCGCGACGTTTTTCAATATCTTGTGGCTGCTGATCTTCGGCTGGGGCATCGCGCTTGCCCATATTGCTGGTGGCTTGCTACTCGCCATCACCGTTGTCGGGCTGCCCTTTGCCCGCCAGCATTTCAAGCTGGTACCCGTTGCACTCTTCCCCTTCAGTTACCGCCTCGAATAATCAAACACATGGTAGGGGTGCACGGCTGTGCACCCTTCACGGAATACCATCTAAATCAACAACTGTTTTTCCTCATGCTTGAGCTTTTTGGTTCAAAAGAGGTCTTAAAAGTTCTCTCTATGAAGTGGAGAGATACAAGGGGATTTGTTGTAGGGGCAAGATATATCTTGCCCCTGCCTTTTCGAAGCGAAACATGACGCTTTTCAGAACCAGATGCCCCTATTTAAGGGGTGAGGAGTTTACACCAAACTCGTCACAATCGGCAGCTTCTCAAACGGCAGCGCCGGACTAAAGCTGTTGAACTGCTCCGGCAGCCGCAGACGTTCGTCTTCATTGAACAGACGGCGCACCTCGGCAAAGCCTGCGTCGCCCTGCTGGGTTACTTCCGCCAGATGGTCGAGCAGGGCGAGGTCCGCTTCACTCAGCTGATCCTGCTCACCGTCGTAAGCCCATGTATCCCAGCACAGCAGTTCAATTTTGTTGAGCGCCGCCAAATCTTCCAGCATACGCGTCCGGATGAAAGACCAGCCTTTGATGGGTGCCACAGAACCCAACCCGAACAGATCAGGATCAGCCTTCCCCGCGCGGCACATTTGCCATGCTTGTCCCGCGACGATGAAGCGATCACGCGGGACATCGATCACGTTAAAATCAAAATACTGCTGGGCGATTTCACTGTCGCAAAGCTGCCACGCTTGGCCGTTCCAGAACTCCACCACCACATGGTCAATGTAGTAGCCTTTCTCAAAATAATCGGCGAAGCCGTGCCGTGATCGGGCAGGTATACCCGCGTGGCGCAGCATCGATACCGCCAGCGCCGTGAAGTCCCGACAGCAGCCCACAATGCGGGTATCCGGCGTGCGCGGCTCACTGATGGCACGGGCGTCCATCTCCAGCAGGCGGTGAATCATGGCCGGAACATAACGCGTATCAATCTCCACCATGCGTTCCGGTGGATAGTTGTACTGCCACTTATCGCCGAAGTAATGCAGCACTAACCCTTGCACAACCTTACTAATCCCCTCGATGTCATGCGGAACTTCTTCATACAGATGGGCGTACTGCTTCGGATCGGTAATACGGCTTTGGCTGACATAGTACGCTTGCGGTGTTAGGTCACTCATCATCTGCCTCCTCATGGTTATGGCACATCCACAGTATAACAGAATTTATGTTCGCACAACCACTGCAAAGTTGGGGCGTTAAGCGCAGATGCGTTATACTATCTTCTACTACGATTGGAATTTTGTTGGTGAGGCGCATAAGCAGGATATGTCCC
Source organism: Aggregatilineales bacterium (assembly GCA_044226855.1). GTDB lineage: Bacteria > Chloroflexota > Anaerolineae > Aggregatilineales > Phototrophicaceae > CFX2. Next base: position 89,510 of record JBGAGF010000015.1, on the reverse strand, counting down.
GTCTGATACGTTGCTTAGCTTCCTGTCGCCACCGTCTCCCCGGCGCCGCGCTGCCCATGATCCGCGCATTTTCCTCGACGCGCCAGAATCCTATCTGCTGAAGATGATCATTCGCTGGCATCTACGAACAACCCTTCTCGGACTGTGCATGTTCGCGATTGCTGTTGTCCTCATTCGTACGCAGCCCTATGACGAAATCGCCCGCAAGCAAGCCTTTGTGACCGATGGCTGCACCGCCGCCTGTTTCATGGGCATCCAACCGGGTGTGACTTCCGTTGACGAAGCCGTGCGCTTATTACAGGCCAGTGATTGGGTCGCGCAGGTCGATAACCGCACCATCAACAACGTCAGCGGCTTCATCTCGTGGACATGGAGTGACCGCAAACCGTCTTGGATTAGCGCCACTAAGGAAGGGAAGATTTGGGCGACTCAGACTCAGGTGGTCAGCATCAACATTTACAGCGATTGGCAGTTGGGCGACACCCGCCTCATCCTCGGCACACCTGACCAGGAAGTGATTGACCGCAGTATCGATCGGAAGGGCATCCTGTCGCTGTTCAGTTCTTTCTATGTCCAAACCGGCCTCATCGTCGAAAGCTGGCAGCCTTGTAACGTCCTCGAACCGCTGCGGCAGCAGGTCATTCTCACCTACACCTTGCAGTCTGATCCGAAAGCTTTTCCGGAGCGCGATTCCCTGCGCGATCTCCGTCATACCTGCGCCATCCCGCGATCATGATCGGCTTTTATCTGCGCCGCGTCCTTTGGCCCGTGCTGTTGTTCACGGTTCTTCTGATGATGATCCGTATACGCCCCTATGACGATCATGAAGCCCGCCAGCTTTTGCTCCCTGATGGCTGTCCCGCGCCCTGCTTTATCGGCATTCAGCCGGGGATTAGCACCGCCAAAGACGCCTTGAAGCAGCTTGAAGCCAGCACATGGATCACCAACATCGATGACCTGACACGCGGTAGTCAGGGCTACATCCGCTGGGATTGGAGCGATCAGAAGCCAGAGTGGATTAGCGATGACACCAAAGGCAAACTGTGGATAGTTGAAAACCTTGTGGATACGATTACCATCTACAGTGATTTTGTGCTTGGCGAAACGCAGTTGGCCCTCGGTCTGCCCGAAGGGGAGTTGGTAGACCCCACACAAAATCGAAGTGGAACATCGTCCCTCTACACAGCCTTTTATAATCAAAAAGGGCTGCAGCTCAAAATTTGGCAGCCCTGTAATGTAGTCGAACCCTATTTACGTCCGGTGATCGTGATGTTCAGCCCGAAATCCAAAGCCTATGCCTATCCTTACCGTAATTGGCTCAAAGATGTCTTCCGGGTTTGCCTCAATCGAAGTCCCAATCAATAAGTCTGCTGGCGGATGTGATATGGCCCGCTTCTACGTACATCTCATTCTTATCCCCTTCGCACTTTTCAGCGCCCTGCTGCTCCTCATCCACGCACAGCCCTATAACGATCATGGACTGCATCAACTGCTCGTGCCGGATGGCTGTCCCGCGCCCTGCTTCATGGGCATTCGTCCTGACGTCACTACTGAAGACGAAGTCTTACCCTTGATCAGTGCCAACACATGGGTCGCCGATGCCCAAAAATATATTTCAGTAACCTATGACGTTGTGTGGAGGTGGAGGCAGGGAACACCTGAATATTTGGAGTCGATTTCACCACCTGCGAGCTTTGGACTCAGGAGTGAATTGGGAGTGACCAAATTGTGGGTTTCCAGCATCAGCTACTCGACCCGCTACACCTTGGGCGACGTTGTCTTGGCGTGGGGTTTGCCTTCGACATCCTTGTTGACCCTCTTAAATCCCAGCGGCGCGGCCAGCCTATCGATCCCCGCCAATATCGCCTTGGATTATCAGCAGGAAGGCTTTATCGCAACCATCTTTTTGTCCTGTCCCTATACCGCTGACCTCTGGCACACGCCGGTCCGCATCACACTTGCCGGTAATCTGCGAACCATCTCCATCGCGCCCATCATGACCATTGAACGCCGTTTTTTTCTGCCAGCCATCCGCCGTTCCAGCAACCGTGCCTGCGGATAAAGCCGATGCTTCACCTTTATCCGCGCCTCGCCTCTGTATCGCTTCTCCTTTTCGCCACGCTGTTGATTCTCATCCACGCCCAACCCTATGACGATCACGGCCTCCGCCAAGATGTTTCAGCCGATGCCTGTTCGTTGCCCTGCTTCATGGGCATCCGCCCCGGCCTGACCACCGTTGATGAAGCCTATCAGCTTTTGAGCAGCAGTGTGTGGGTCACAGACATGAGTAAACAGGTGCTCAATGATCTTTACGGCACCATTACATGGACGTGGAGCGCCCAAAAGCCAGCTTGGATTGCCGACCACAGTAAAGGACAGGTGCTCATCAGAGATCGTGTCGTCTCAACCATGGTCATCAATACCCGCCTTCAACTCGGCGATACCCGCTTGCTGCTCGGTTTGCCTGATACCGAAATAGTCGATACCAAAGCCAATGCTAATCGGGAGGGGATTTATTATTTCGCCTTTTACCCCGGACAGGGATTATTAATCCAGAAGTGGTTATCCTGTCCCATCCGCGAACCGCTGCGAACATCCGTCATCCTGAACCTCTCCCAAGCACGCCCAACCCTCTCCCGCCATGTCGATACATTTCGCGACTTATTCCACGCCTGTTGATGATGCCCCACCGCTACCTGCGCCTCACCCTTGTCCCCATTGTCGTTTTCACCGTTGTAATGTTGCTCATCCACACTCAACCATACGATAATCATGCCATGCGTGAACTGCTGCTGCCCGAAGGCTGCCCAGCGCCCTGTTTCATGGGTATCCGCCCCGGTGTGACGAGCATGGATGAGGCCATCAAGCTGCTGCATGGTAACGATGGGGTAGCCGAAGTGAAGCAGCGTTCAATCAATAACAAGTATGGATTCATCACATGGTCGTGGAAAAACCCGAAGCCAAGCTGGACGAGGCAAAATGCTGTCGGTGAAATCTTGCTCACGGATAAAACGGTACATGCCATCACCATTGCCAGTGAGTTTATGCTGGGTGAAATACAACTGACACTCGGATTGCCGGACGCGGCATTCACCACCGTACCGCAAGACATCAGTGCTAAGTATTTTCTGTATGCGGCCTTCTACGATCAATACGGGCTGATCATCCGCAGTCAGCAGCCCTGCGGCGGGACTGCGCCCATGCTCAACAAAGTCGCGATTACAGTGATCGAATCCACAGACGAGGGTCCAAGACGTGAGAATGCTCTCAATAATTTGTTTCGTGCCTGTTGAAATCATAAAGTGCTGATCATGTCCCGCTTATACCTGCGCCTCATCCTGATGTCCATCGCACTGCTCACCGTCGTGCTGGTGCTCGTCCGTGCCCAACCCTATGCCGACGCTGAACGACAGCAGCTCTTGCACTCCGCAGACTGCTCTGCGCCCTGTTTCATGGGCATCCGCCCCGATATGCCGGTTGATGGGGCACTGACCTTGCTGAAGTCACATCCGTGGGTTGATCATATCGATAACCGCACCGTGCAAAACAGCGGCGGCTACATCTACTGGTACTGGAAGCCGGACGCTCCGGCATGGATCGACACCGCTCGCCGTGGTACGCTCTGGGTCAACAACCGGCGGGTGAGCCAATTCTGGGTGGATACCCGCTACGGCTTAGGCGAATGGATCATTCAGTTAGGCGCCCCTGATATTAACATTCGAGATGAGAACGCCGACACCGGACACGGCATCTACCAGTATCGCGGGGTTCACGCGGCGGATGGGCTGGTCATCATGAGCTGGCAGCGCTGCGTCACCGCCGATCCCTATCGTGGCCGCGCCAGCCTCAAATTTCGCAGTGTTATGTCATCCGAAGAGTTAGCCAGCATGATGTACCTCAACCAATGGACGGTCCGTTACAGCCAATGCGCGTCTGGTTAGTGGTTGCTCTAGACCTACTGTAACCACGTCAGCTACGAATATCTTAACGGGTCGTGAAGGTTGAAAACGGGGATGTCGGGGTAGCATAGAAAGAGAATGCTATTCAGTTGGATGAAATCACCATGACCAGTAAATTCTTGGATTTTGTGCAAGCCCATGAACGCGAATGGGGCAAAGAAAGCTATATTGGTAAACCGTCGCTCGCGCAGTTACTCGAATCGCCGGTTGTGGTCTTTTGGAAACCCACCAATCCCAAAGAAAAACCCCGCATGACCGCCACTCTCTTTGCAGACATGAAGGGCATCGAAGATCACTTCATCAAGCTGGTGACACGCGCCCAAATTGAACCGCCCAAACAGCGCATTGCCCACATCTTCAAAAACCAAAAGTCGATGCGTATTCGTGGCGTCCATATCGAATTCACAGAGACAGACTCCTAATATAAGCATGTCCCGCTTTGTAATCCGCCTCATCCTCATTCCGATCGTCATCTTCACCGCCGTGCTGCTCGTCATCCACGCCCAACCCTATGATGACCACCAACTCCGCGCCTTATTACTCCCCGAAGGTTGTCCTGCACCCTGCTTCATGGGCATCCGCCCCGGTGTGACGACCGAAGATGAGGCTGTACAAATGCTGCTGGCAACCAATTGGGTCACCTACCAACCGTCAAAGGTCACTGCTGACAGGTATCTGATTGACTTTAGATGGAGTAGAAATCAACCAGCTTTCTTTCGGACAAATGAAATTTTGGAACTGACCATTCTGGATACCGGAATCAAAAAAGTGGAATCCATTCGCATCTGGTTCAGTAACAAATTGAGCTTAGGTAATTTTTACTTGGCTTTGGGTCACCCGAATCGCTATCAAGCGAATATGTATGCCGCCCCCAGCCCATATGCTTATTTGATTATGCTGAACCAATTTGAAAATGACCAGATGACCTTGAATTGGGCTTTAGAATGTCCAATAAAGTTAAGTAGGCTGTTGCAGCAGCCCCATGGTGGTATTCTTACTTATCACGATACGCTGCGAGCGGATGTACCCACGCTGAGTTTCGCCGACATACTGAAATATCCGACATGCTCATAAACAAGGTTAGTGTTCAGAAATACTTATGTTCCCCTTCTACCTGCGCCTCCCGCTGATTCCCATCGCTCTCTTCACCCTTATCCTGCTCATCATCCGTTCCCAACCCTATGACGATCACAAACTGCGCCAACTCCTGCTTCCCGAAGGCTGTCCCGCGCCCTGCTTCATGGGCATCCAGCCGGGGATAACCTCCGTAGAACAGGCACTTGCCTTATTGCAGCAAAACGACGGGGTGCAGATCATCAAAGTCGATCCGACAGAAGTCAACGGTTCTGCCAGTCAAATCCAGAGAATTAGTTGGAGTTGGAACACGACTTCATCGCAGCTATCACCGTTCATTGACACCCAAAAGAGTGGCGTAATCAATGTCAGCGATGGCAAAGTTTATGGCATTGATGTCGAGACATCCGTTAAACTGGGTGACTATTGGCTCGTCGAAAATGCGCCCAAAGAATACAATCTCAGATCAATTGGAACATCGACTTCAGGCAATCTCCTGATGGTTCTTTTTGTTGACGGACCATCAGGCGTCATCCTAAAAGGAACCAAACGCTGTCCCTATTTTTCATCGCGGCTCTGGCAGCTTAAGATGTCACTATCATTTAGAAATTTGCAGGATACGCCTTCTTTAGGAGATCGATTTGTTGACCCGTTTTTATTACAGCACATTCATGACTTGAAACAGAAATGTATGGAACAATGACAATCGATGTGCGGCATGGCAAACTCTGATGCTCAGTTCAATTCGTTAACCGTGTCCCGCTTCTATCTCCGGCTCACCCTCATTCCTATCGCGCTCTTCACGGCTCTCCTCCTCATCATCCACGCCCAACCCTATGATGACCACGAACTGCGTGAGCTTCTGTTCCCCGAAGGTTGCCCCGCGCCTTGTTTCATGGGCATCCGCCCCGGCGTGACCACCATGGAAGAAGCCCGAACGCGCCTCGAAGCAAGCGGCTGGACGCGAGATTTCCACTTCGCCAGCGGCATCAACCTGACGGGCACCGACACCTTTGTTTCGCTCACATGGCAGTGGAACGATAACCGTTCCCCCTTATTGGATGCCACCTCGCCCGCCTTCATCGTCGGCTTCGAGCAAAGCGCTGATGCCCTCGTTGATGAGATTTATGTTGCGACCACCGTTCCTGTTGGCATGATCCCTATCCTGTTACAAGCCCCGCAGCGTTACCGCTTTGGCACGCTGTTTCCACCCGCTTCGGTCACCGCCAGAATCTTAGCCCGCCTCTCGACGTTGTATGATAAGGTAGAAGCCAGTGTCAATCTCGTCTGTCCGCTGAAATTCGGGGGAATCTGGAACCTGAAAAGCAATTTATACTTCTACAGCCAGTCGCCGATTAATTCGGATATTCACGCGTGGGACAGCCGTGCCGTTATTCGGACGCTCAAATCGGCCTGCAATGGATGACCAATCATAATGCCCCGCTTCTACTTCCGCCTGATCCTCATCTCCACCATAGTCTTCACCGCTGTGCTGCTCATCATCCGCTCCCAAACCTATGACGACCACGAACTGCGCCAACTGCTGCTGCCCGAAGGCTGTCCCGCCCCCTGTTTCATGGGCATCCGCCCCGGCGTCACCACCAGAGACGAAGCCATGAAATTACTCGCGGCCAGCGGCTGGGTTGACATGGGTGCTTCCACCTCATTCATCGAAAACAACAACTTCCCGCTGACCCTCAAATGGAATGGCAGGCAAACCCGTTTTCTCAACGCCGGGGAAGGGTTCGGGTTGCAAATCATTTTTCAACGCGCCGCCCCCCAAACCGTTGTCCAGATCGCGTTTAATCTGAATAACAACGTCACCATCGGTGATATCTATCTTCTCTTGGGCAAGCCCGCCATGTATGCCCAAACATCCCAGTTTTTGCCGCAGCAGGGTTACATCATGGCCGTCACCCATCAATTCATCCCGCAGGGCATCGAAACCCGCACCATTACCAGCTGCCCACTGAGCTTCGGTTCGTATTGGCATCAGCCCACCGCGATCATGACCTATGGCGAACCGCAGGTCATTCTGCATCCCGCCACCCTCAAAAACGTGCTGCAAGATCATCAGTGTTATTGAACAGGCCGCTTAAACTCATGCTTCGCTTCTACCTTATCCTCACCCTGATCCCTACCGTCCTCTTCACCGCCGTGCTGCTCGTCATCCACACCTTTCCGTCGGACGCCCACCAACTCCATCAACTCCTGCTCCCCGAAGGCTGCCTCTCGCCCTGCTTGATGGGCATTCGTCCGGGCATCACCACCATGGACGAGGCCGCCGCGATTTTGCAAGCGAACCCTTGGGTCGGACAAATTGAAAAAGAATCAAACAATTTCGGTGATACCATCAAATGGAAATGGAATGATCAAATACCCGAACGGATCATCCCCACCAGCAGCGGTCTGATTTCAGCGGCGCAAACGTCTGGAAAACCGCTCGTGGATGGCATTACCATCTCCAGTTTTTTGCAGCTCGGCGAGGTCTATGTCGTACTGGGACCACCGGACATCGAAAAAATGGATTCGACTGGATATGCTGTGGGTGCGGAGTATGCTTATGTGAACTACATGGCGCATTATGACAGGGAGAATCTATTTTTGATCTTTGATCAGGGCTGCCGTACCGGATACCCGGCCTCAAGCAATGGCCAAGTCCCGGGGCTGCCCTTTACGACGCCCGTTCAGCTTCTTATGAGTACCCGGCTCACGATGCCCGCTTCAGGCGAATACATTACGATTCATTCTTCAATCCACAATCGTCCGGCCTGTGGATCATGATGCCTCAATCCATATCCCGCTTCTACCTCATCCTCATCCTCATCTCCATCGCCTTCTTCACCGCCTTGCTGCTCATCATCCCTAGACTACCCTATGACGACCACGGACTGCGCCAACTCCTGTTCCCCGAAGGCTGCCCCGCGCCTTGTTTGATGGGCATCCGTCCCGGTGTGATGACAATGGATGAAGCCGTCGCGATTTTGCAGGCAAACCCTTGGGTCGGACAAGTTGAAAAAGAAACCAGCGGTTTCAGCGATACGATCCAATGGATATGGAATAATCGAATACCCAAATCGATCATTCCGACGAGTGAAGGTCAATTAATTCCGACTCAAAATTCCGAGAAACCGCTTGTGGATACGGTGATGATCGTCAATTTTTTACAACTGGGCGAAGTATATGCGGCACTGGGACAGCCCGATACAGAAACAATGAATTTGGCCGGATATTCGATAGGCGAGAAATATGCCTATATCGACTATACGGCGCTTTATAAAAAAGAGAACTTATTTCTCTTCTATGAACAAGCTTGTCGCACAGGATATATGAGCACAGATAAAGGAGAAACCTTGGGAGTGCCATTTACCACGCCTGTTTATCTTATAATGGGTGGCCGCATCACGTTGCCGATCTCAGGACAACCCATTCCCGCTCGTTCGCCAATCCATCTTCATCGCGCTTGTGGGGCATGATGCTTGCTGTTCACACGGTTACAGTTTACGGTTAACCATCTCCCGACTGTAAACTGTTGACTGTCCACGGTAAACTATAGATATGTCCCGCTTCTACCTGCGACTCATCCTCATCCCCATCGCCTTCTTCACCGCCGTGCTGCTCATCATCCGCATCCAACCCTATGACGACCACGAACTCCGCCAATTATTACTCCCCGAAGGCTGTCCCGCCCCCTGCTTCATGGGCATCCGTCCGGGCATAACGACGATGGATGAAGCGTTAGTATTGTTGGAAAAAAGCGGTTGGATAACGAAGACAGATATTCAAAGTTTCAGTAATAATATCGGGGTTATTTATTTCAACTGGAACAATCAAACACCAAAATGGATTATTGGCAATATGCAAGGCGAATTAATGTTAACTGACAAAATTGTAACCACTATATCGATTCGTACAATATTTTCACTTGGTGAAACAAGAATACTTCTTGGATTGCCAGATATGGAGGCTGTTGATACGAGCCTTGTTGACGCAACTAATAACAAACGAATAATCTCCTATTATGCTCGTTATGATAAAATCGGATCACTAATTGCAGCTTCGGTTCACTGTGACAGTGATAAATTAAAACTTCTGCCAAAAGCGGTTAGCATTATATTCACAGCACCAGTAGGTTTGGCTCCTATAAAGTTTAGTTCCTTAAATAATATCTCCCAAGCCTGTAATGATTGAGAAAATTACCACGCGACTTTCCTAAATGTCCCGACTGTAAACTGTTGACTGTCCACTGTAAACTATAATCTACCGACTAAAGACTAAGGACTACCGACTATATGTGCGGCATTTGCGGGACAGTTGATCTCCACAAACACGGACGCGCCGACTCCACGCTGGTACAGGCGATGGCCGATCTCATCCGCCATCGTGGCCCCGATGGCGACGGCTTCTACGACGCGCCCGACCATAACGCCGTGCTCGGCTCGCGCCGCCTGAGCATCATTGACGTCGAAGGCAGCGACCAGCCGCTTTACAACGAAGACCGCAGCATCGCGATGGTCTTCAACGGCGAGATTTACAACTACCGAGAACTACGCCGCGAACTGCTGCGCCGCGACCACACCTTCTGGACGGATGGCGACGGCGAAACCATCATCCACCTCTATGAAGAATACGGCCTGAATCTCTTCAGCCAACTGCGCGGCATGTACGCCTTCGCCCTCTGGGATACCAAAGCTCAGCGTTTCGTGCTGGCGATTGACCACATCGGCATGAAGCCCATGTACATTCATGAGCATGACGGCATGCTCAACTTTTGCAGCGAGGTCAAAGCCCTCTTCGCCGATCCCGCCGCCCCGCGCCAGATGAACCTCGACGTGCTCGACACCTACATGAGCTTCGGCTTCATGATCGGAAATGAAACCCTTTTCAAGGACATCAACCGTCTGGCACCCGGTCATGCTTATGTCGCCGAAGTCGGGCGCGAAACCTACTTGCACCCCTTCTGGGAATTCCCCAAACCGGGCAGCATCGCCCCTCAGACCTCCGGCTTGGTCTATCAGGAAGCCCGCGAACTGCTGACCGATTCGGTACACATCCACCTGCGCAGCGATGTGCCGCTCGGCCTGTTTCTCAGCGGTGGCATCGACTCGGCGGCTGTGCTCGGGTTGATGAGCAAAGAGGCAGGCAGCCGCGTCAAGACGTACACTGTCGGCTATGACACCGATACGCCCGACAACGAACTGCTCCATGCCCGCCGCATCGCCGAGCACTTCAAGACCGACCATCACGAGCGCGTCATCACCGCCCATGATTGGTGGGAAGGGCTGCACAAAACCGTCTACCATCACGACGAACCCATCGCCAACTCGTCCGCCGTCTCGCTGCTGCTGCTGGCCGAACACACCGCCCGTGATGTCAAAGTCGTGCTGACCGGCTTGGGCGGCGATGAACTCTTCGGCGGTTATCCCGCCCACACCAACCTGCCGCAGCTCCTCAAAAATCAGGAGTCGTGGGGTAAGCTGCTCGGCGGTGGACGCGAAGAGGGCTGGCCGCTTTTCGGCAACATTGAGGAATACTATCCCGCTATGAAGCGCTTCCGCATCATCGGCGCGCTCCCCACTTACCTGCCGCGTGTCCAGCAGGCCACCCTCCCGCGTGACGAAGCCATCCGCCGCATGATGTCCTTCGACGGTTTGGTCTTCAGTGACGCCCTCCGCGAACAGCTCTACGGCGCGGATGTCATGGCCGCGTGGCAAAAAGCCCAGCACAAAGAGCGTACCTATAACCAGATCATCGCCCGCAGTTGGCGTGACGACCCCTACAACACGGCGCAGGCGCTCGTCATCAACACATGGCTCACTGGCAACGCCTTATTACACACCGATAAAGTGACCATGGCCTCGTCCCTCGAAGCCCGTGTTCCTTTGTTTGATCCGGTGCTGCTCAAGTTCGCTGCCAACATCCCGCCTGATATTCGCATGAAGAGCAACAAGGTCGTCCTACGCGAAGCCATGCGCTCAACGCTGCCGGACTTCGCCTTGGAGCGTCCCAAGCAGCCCTTCAGTACGCCCATACATCATTGGTTCGATCATGAACTCAGCCCGCGTATGCGTGAAGTCCTGCTCGACCCCAATAACTTCATCAGCAGTGTCTTCCAGCGTGCCAACTTGGAGCAGCTTCTAAAAGATCACTTCTGGGGCAAAACCAGTCAGGTCGAGGTCGTCTTCCGCCTGCTGACGCTCGAACTCTGGGCGCAGCGCTTCATCAAAGTCTCCAACCCATTGCAGGCCTAAATGCCTTCTGTGTGGGTCTCGTATTGCTCCCTCCATCGCTTGCGGGGGAGGGTTGGGGTGGGGGTTCTGAATGGCTATTTTCATGGAATGGTGCGATGCTATTTCATGGCGACGTCAATGTAGGGGCAAGATAATCTTGCCCTTTAATGCCCTTCAAACCACACCCACCTTAATCCGTATCCCCAACGCGAAAGGAACATCCCCACCATGAAAATCGCGACTTACAACGTCAATGGCATCAACGCCCGCTTGCCCGTACTGCTGCGCTGGCTCGAACAATTCCAACCGGATGTCGCTTGCCTGCAAGAACTGAAAACGCCGCAGGAAAAATTCCCACTGGATGCTATCCAATCGGCTGGCTACAACGCCGTCTGGCATGGCCAGAAGAGTTGGAACGGTGTTGCCATCCTCGCGCGTGGCGTTGAACCGCAGGAAACCCGCCGCGGTCTCCCCGGTGACTCCGAGGACATTCACAGCCGTTATATCGAAGCCACCGTCAATGGCGTCACCATCGGCTGCCTCTACCTCCCCAACGGCAATCCTGCCCCCGGCCCTAAATTCAACTACAAACTCGGTTGGTTTGAGCGCTTTATCAACTATGCCGCGCGCCTGCTGGATCAGAAGCTCCCCATCGTGCTGGCCGGTGATTACAACGTCATCCCCACCGAACTCGACGCCGATAAACCGGATCGCTGGGTCGGTGACGCCTTATTCTTCCCCGAAAGCCGAGCCGCCTATCAGCGCCTTCTCGCGCAGGGCTGGACAGATTCACTGCGCACGCTCTACCAGACCGAACCCATCTACACCTATTGGGACTACTTCCGCAATGCCTTCGCCCGTAACGCAGGCATTCGCATCGACCATTTGCTGATCAGTCCTCAGCTTGCCCCTGATCTCAAAGCCGCAGGCGTCGATCGTGAGGTGCGCGGCTGGGAGAAAACCAGCGACCACGCCCCCACATGGATCGAAGTCACACGCTAATAACCATGCGTTTCCTGCGTAGGGAAAAGTCTCAGACTTTTCCTTTGTTCGCCTGACGTTATCGCCATCAATATGCATTGCCTCATCTCATACCGAAGCGGAAATTTGATAGGGCTGAGGCGTGCCTCAGCCGCTGCTATCTGTAAAGATCATTTGCCTCATTCGATGGAACGCGACAATGCTCCCACTCTTATAATCAACGTTTACTTTCGGTTAACCCGACAAACCATTTATCAACCATTCCCCAACCTTAGCCCTCATCCCACTCCCTCAAAACGGTTAGCGCCAACCCCGCGAAAAAGCTACCAAATGTTCTTCCAAATGGTAACCCATTCGCTCGCCACCTGTCATACAATAATCATCACGGTACTTGTCTTTGCTCCCCTCTGCCATGAAATGGCTTTCAGCGGAGTGAGCCTGCGAACGTGCTGATGAAGGGTTGGGGGTGAGGATTTCCCCCGCCGCACCTTAAAAACCAAAATGGTATACCGCCGCCAATGCCGCCGTTTTCCTCATCACCGCAGAATCTTCACTTCAACAAGTGTGTGAATTTGAAGAATTTTGTGAATCAAACAGGGGAGTTTATAGGTTGAGAGGTAGGGTATCGAATCGTTGTAAATGTGACAAAACCGACCGAATCACAACGGCAATATTTGCAACATTTTGAACTTTTGCTTTTGCTGAATTTGCCGCTTTTGCCGCATTGCTCCCTCAACGGTTATGCAAAATCAGCAAAACGTGCAAAAAGGGTTTCGTGTTGACTATCGACTGAATTGGCGTCGCCGCCGCCGAGTGCGCAACCTCCCGTGGGACGACATCGCCGACATAAAACGGCTTTCCGCTTTGTATTCGACTGATGACTGGCGACGAGTTCACGCCCTTGCGAATTCGGCCACATCCATCACGAAAATCGTGGCCGCATGACCTTCCGGACGGCTGAACGGCGCGCACACTTCGCGGATCGTCGCCATCGCATCCTCTAGACGGGTTTCATCCACGCCGATCACGAATGTGGTGTTCTGACGGCGCAAAAAGCCGCCCGTACTGCTGATCTTGGTCACCGAATGACCCTTTTCCAGAAGCGCCTGAGACAGCGCGTCAACCGCGTCGGCATTAAAAATGATGGCGAGGATTAGTTTTGACATTGTTTAGACCTGCTCGAAATGATCAATATCCATCACAAAAGACATGAATCCGCCCACTTCAACCTCAACGAGGCTCGCAATTGGTATCCCGCTGTTATAGGCATACGAGACCACGCCCTGACGCAGCGACGCCAGTTCAGTGATGACCTTCATCGCTTGCGGCACAATCTCCTCATCCACCCCGATCAACAGCGTGGAATTGCCGGAATTCAACAGCCCGCCCGTACTGCTCACTCGCGTCACACCGATCCGCCGCTCAGACAGCGCACTCATGACTTTATCGGCATCTTGGTCGTCCACAATCGCTACGATCAACTTCATAGTTCGCTCGGTAAATCTTAAATGAACACTATTTCTGGCATTATACCACTATACCGTCTCCCTCACGAAATAAAGTCTGCAATAGAGCCTCATCTCCTAACCAAGAGGGCAATGGGTGGGGCTGAGGCACGCCTCAGCCGCTGACCAAACAATCGCTGAACTTACAACGAATGTGAGCGACCAAAGAGTCTCTAAAGTCCCTCCCTGTTTTATGGGGAGGGATTGAGGGTGGGGTAGCATCGAGGGTACTTACACCCCCAACTGATTACGCCGGATCAACTCGTCCAACGTTTGCACCGTGCTCACCTGATGGTTCGGCAGCGGTAGCACCCGCTCATGGATAGTATCAATGATCCATTCCTTCTGTGGGAAGAAGGCATCTTCCAGCTCGGTCGAAGGCGTAATCCAGTTTCGCGCGCCCACCACGACCACCGGCGCATCCAGAAAATCGAAGGCCAGTTGACTGATGTTGGACGCCATAGTGTGCAGGAACGACCCGCGCTCGCAAGCATCCGAAGCCAGCACGACCTTTCCCGTCTTCTTCACCGACTCGACAATCGGTTTATAGTTCAGTGGATTGATGAAACGTGCGTCAATCACCTCGGCAGAAAGCCCGTACTGCTGTTCCAGAACCTGTGCCGCTTCCAACGCGCGGTACAGTGTTGCCCCCACCGTGACGATGGTGATGTCGTTCCCGCTGCGCCGCACAGCCGGTTCCCCCATCTCGATCTCATAATACTCGGTGGGGACGCCGCTTGCGACCAGTGTTTCCGGCTCGGTGTAGAGCCGCTGGCTCTCGAAGAACACCACCGGATCAGTCCCGCGCAGCGCGAGGTTCAGCATCCCTTTGGCGTCGTAAGCCGTCGCCGGGAACATCACCTTCAAACCGGGGACATGCGCCACCAGCGACGACCAATCCTGCGAGTGCTGCGCCCCGTACTTCGCGCCCACCGATACCCGCAGCACCAGCGGCATTTGCAGCACATTAGCCGACATCGCCTGCCATTTGGACATCTGGTTGAAAATTTCGTCACCCGCCCGTCCCATGAAATCGCAGTACATCAACTCGGCCACCACCCGCCCGCCTGACAACGCATAACCGACAGCGGTTCCCACAATCGCTGCTTCAGAAATCGGCGAGTTAAACAGCCGGTGATACGGCAGGCATTCCGTCAGCCCACGATAAACCCCGAACGCGCCACCCCAATCACGGTTTTCCTCACCATAAGCGATCATCGTCGGGTCTTCGTAGAATCGGTGCACCATCGCCTCAAACAATGCTTCGGCAAAGGTGAGACACTGTAGTTTAGGCAGAGCCTTACCGTCGGCGAAACCAAAGCGATGCTTAGCCAGCGTGGTCTTCAGACGGCTTTCTGCCTTGGGAATCAACACCTGTGGTGTCCCGTCGCCCATCCGCTCTTTGACCTGATTAGAGAACATCATCGCGCCGATGCTGTCAATCTGGACATTCACGCGCGGCGAAACTTCCAGTGAGACAGCCGCTTTCAAGATTTTGATCAGCCGCTCCCGAATATCGGCGTCATAGGCATCGAGTTGGCTGTCATCGGCATGACCATTCGATTTCAAATAATCGCGATAGCTGATCAGCGAGTCTTGCGCCTGCCAGCGTTGAAGTTCTTCTTTAGTACGGTAGCTCATCGCGTCCGATGGCGAGTGTCCGCTGAAGCGGTAGGTGACCGTATCCAGCAGCACCGGCCCGCGCCCTTCCAGCAGAATTTGCTTCTTGCGCTCAATCGCGTCAATCACGGCCAGCGGATGATAACCGTCGACTCGTTCGGCGTGCATCGTCTCCGGATTAACCCCTAGGCCGACGCGCGCCAGCACTTGGAAAGCCATCGTCTCGCCTACAGGCTGGCCGCCCATGCCGTAGAAGTTATTCATGAAGTTGAACAGAATCGGCGGTGCGCCGCCCAGTTCCTTGTCCCACAGCGTATGGTACTGATCCATCGCCGCGAACATCATGGCTTCCCACACCGGCCCACAGCCAATCGATGCATCACCGATATTGGCGATGACAATGCCGGGGCGCCGGTTGACGCGTTTGAACAGCGCCGAACCCACCGAAATATCCGCCGAACCGCCCACAATCGCGTTGTTCGGCATAATCCCGAACGGCGCGAAGAAAGCATGCATCGAGCCGCCCATGCCTTTATTGAAGCCGTTCTCGCGCCCGAAAATTTCAGCCAGCGCACAGTACAGCACATAGTTGATGGCAAGGTCACGGACGGTTGGACTGCCGAAGCTTTCGACCACTTTCAGCGGCTTGCCATCCATATAGGACTCAAGAGTGCGCATCAAGGAGTCTTCGCTTAACTTCTCAATCGCCGAGAGACTCTTGGCGATGATTTCCCCGTGGCTGCGATGCGACCCGAAGATGAAATCGTCGGCTTGCAGGGCATAAGACTGCCCGACTGCCGAGGCTTCCTGACCAATCGAAAGATGTGCCGGCCCTTTGTGGTTGTACTCAATGCCCTCGTAAGTACCTTCTTTCTTGAGCCGGTCAAGCATCGTCTCGAAGTGCCGGATATACAGCATGTCACGGTAAATCCGCACCAGATTGTAGGTGCCGTATTTAGCGGCCTCCTGCTGCGGATCGGAGACATACGCGTTAATCGGAAGTTCCGGACTCCTCAGGACGCTCTGCTGCCGCACGTCCACCGGATCAATCATAATCGTCTTGGTCATGAATCTTTTCTTTGCCTCATTTAAAGAAAAACGTGTTTTAAACAGTCATCTATGCGGTTCACTAGAATAAATGAGTAAATCACACCTCAGCGTTTTCTCCCCTCTCTACGCAGTGGAGAGGGGCCGGGGGTGAGGATTGCATTTCATCTCGTGACTTTCGATTATCCATTTTATAAAGCCAATAACATATCCAGTTGAGCCAGATTACGGCACAAAGCCTGTAAGAAACGGGCAGCAGGCGCACCATCCACCGCTTGATGATCGACGGTCAGCGACAGCCCGATATGCGGGATAAACTGCAGGTCATCATCGACCTCAACCGCCTTCAAATTAATGTTGCCCACGCCGAGGATGCCGACTTGGGGCGGGTTGAGCACCGGCGTAAAACTTTCGATGCCGAAACTGCCGAGGTTGCTGACGCTGAAGGTCGCGCCGTTCAGTTCATCCGGTTGAACATTACCCTCTACACACGCCTTAGCCAGACGATCCGCTTCATTCGCGATTTGCTTGAGACTCAACCGGTTGGCGCTGCGAATAACTGGCACCATCAAACCGCGCGGCGTATCCACCGCGAAGCCCAGATGCACCTGCTTATAGCGGCTGATGGTTTCGCCTTGGAGCAGGCTGTTGAGTTCAGGGAACTGCACCAGCGTCCGCGAAACCCCAAATAAGATCAGATGGTTCATGGTCACGCTCTGCAATCCGAGCGCTTCAGCGCTGGCCTTCAGCCGCTTGCGATAATCCTGAATGGCACGGGCATCCGCCGAAGCATTCAATGTCAGTTGAGCCGTCGTCTGTAACGAGGCTAGCATCCGTTCAGCGATGCGCTTGCGAACCCCGCGCACTGGAATAATCTCGACTTCCTCATCAGCTGCTTGAGGGACGACAGCAGGGGCCGCCTTAGCCGGTTGTAAATCCTTAGTAGTGATCCGCCCACCCGCACCTGATCCCTGTGCCGGCGCGACAAAATCCCCTTTCTCGACCATCGACCGTGCCAGCGGCGTCAGGCGCGGTGCTGCTTGGATACTGGCGATCACATCCCGCTCGATAATCCGTCCACTCGGCCCACTGCCAATCATCCCTTCGGTTGAAACGCCTTTTTCCTGTGCCAGTTTACGTGCACGTGGCGAAACGCCAACGGCTTGCGCCTGATGATTTTCTACAACAACAGCCGGTGATGCTACAAACGTGGGTTCGCTTGGCGCTGCTTCAACGGGGGTGCTGCTCACGCCATTGGCTTTCGTCGGGCGCAGGCCGTCGATGTTTTCACCTACCTCGCCAATCGCGGCGATGTGCGTCAGCACCGGAACGTCATCCCCCGCCTTAAAAAACGTATCCAGCAGCGTACCGGAAGCCGGACTTTCGACCTCCATCATCGCTTTATCGGTTTCGACTTCGCACAGAGTTTCACCCTGTTTAACGGGGTCTCCCTTGGCCTTGTGCCAAGTCACAATCACCGAACTTTCAACGGTGTTCCCCAATTTTGGCATGACAACCACTACGGCCATAAGGTCTCACTTTCAATCACTTTATATTGGATAGTGTACCGTTGATACGGGGCAATTCAAAAACCATTAGCGACCAAAACAAAATCACCGTCATCCGCTATTTGGATGCGTTAATCAAAATGAAAAATCAACCGACTGATGATGTTGAGCAAATGAATACAGATAAAATCGCTTATGTCGTTGGGGCAAGATATATCTTGCCCTAACGGCTTAGTGCAAAATCGGCTTGGGTGGATTGTCCGGCCCTGAAACCACCACATATTCCTCGGTCAGCAAATGTTCACGAACGGACGAGAACCGTCCGGCGTCCAAGCCCGCTTTCTGGGCGATTTCGGTCTTAAACGAGGCGAACATGTCCTCAAGGCTGTCCCACCACAATTCGGCGGTACCATCATAATCCGGTGTCGGCACATCGTCTTGCTGGGTCGGCAGCGCGATATTCACACGGTAGCCGCGCAGCCCCGGCATCTGCCCCGACAGAAGAACGTGTTCTTCAACCCAAATCCGCTTGAATTCTTCCATACTCATACCGGGTTGACGCTTGAGCAAAGCGATCAGCTTAATCATAAGGTTGACCTTCCTTTTATCTCACGGCAGTTCGTGCCGGAGCGAATAAACGTCTTTGTTTATCCTTTGAGTGCGCCAGCCGCCAAACCGCGCACGATGTAACGCTGCAAGAACAGACCGATCAGCATCACCGGCGCGACCATGATCAGCGACAGGGCGGACATATACCACCACTCGATACCCTTGGTGCTCTTCATACCCGCCAAGTAGACCGGCATCGTGATCGCTTCAAAGTTGGTCAGCATCAGCGCGAATAAATACTCATTCCATGCGAAGATGAACGAGAACAGCGCCACCGTGACCAGTCCGGGTGTACTCAACGGCAGCACAATACTCACGAAGGTTTGCCAGCGGGTTGCCCCATCCACTCGCGCACTTTCTTCCAGATCAATCGGAAGCCCGTTGAAAAAGTCCCGCATGATCCATACCGCGAACGGCAGATTGAAGGTGGTATAGGCGATAATTAACCCGATATGAGTATCAATCAGGTGCAGGGCGTTGAAAAAGAGCAGGAACGGAATCACCACCGCTGCGGGCGGCAAAAAGCGCTGGGAGATAATCCAGAACGCGATGTTATCGTTACGCCAGCCGAGGCGCGCCCAGTAGTAGCGAAAACGCGATAGACCATAACCGGCCATCGAACCGATGACAACCGCTGCTAAGCAGGATAGACCGCCTGCGATCAGGCTGTTACGGAAGTAGCGCACCGTTTTCGCTTGTTCGTCAACCAGTAAAAACTTCCAGTGCTCGGTGGTCGGTTGGTAATCCACAAATGGGATATAACGCGGCACACGGTTAACGTCCAGCGGGCGTTTGAACGAAGTCGTAATCATCCAGTAAAACGGAAACAGGCAGATAAAAGCCCAGAGAATCAGCACTGCATACATGAAAATCGTCGATGTAGGAGAACGCTTTTTCATCATTCAGTTCCTAACTGGCGGCGTGTAATCCGGCGCGAAACCATCAGGAATACGGTCGCGAAAATAATCACAAGGATCAGGAGTACAATACCGATGGTTGCAGCGTAGCTGTAATTGCCGTAGCTCAAAGCCGTATCGAACACGTACATCACCAGCGACTCGGTTGCGCTGCCCGGCCCACCGCCCGTCACCACATTGATCGCGTCCACAATCTTGAACATTTCAAGGCCGCGAATTAGGATGGCTGTCAAGGAAATGGGCAGCAGTATTTGAAACGTGATTCTGAAGAAGATTTGGCGGGCATTAGCGCCGTCAACCCGCGCCGCTTCATAAATATCCTCAGGGATCGCCTGCATGCCTGCCAAGAGGAGCAGGGTCATGAATGGAATCCACTGCCACGAATCGAGGATGACAATGGTATAGGGCGCAACAGCTGGATCAGTCAAGAACGGGATACTGACAGGAACTTTTTGCCCCACAATACCGCTGATAAAAGTCCCGATGGATCGTTCAAACTGGGCCAGCGGCGAGATACCCGAATCAAACATCATGCGCCCCACGTAGCCCACCGCGACCGGCGTGAGCATCATCGGTAACAGGAACACCAGCCGGAAGAACCCTCTCCCAAAAAACTCACGGTTGAGGAGCATGGCGAGTCCAAGGCCAATGACATATTGAACAGCTACGCCAACAACCACGTAGAACAATGTGTTCTTCCCCGCATTCAGCAACCGCGAGTCCACAGGAATGCGCCCATAGTTGTCCAAGGACAGATTGGCCGGATTTCCGAGGCAGAGCACATCACCTACTACGGAGTGATTGGTATCACCTTTTTGGGCAGTACTTCGCTGGCAGTTGGTGAAGCTGACACCCAATGACCAGACCAGCGGAAAGATGGAGAGAATGAGCAGAACGATAACAGCGGGAGAGAGAAATATCCGCTTAAACAGACGGTCTTCGCGGGTTTCACCCTCTTGAACAGGCGGCAGGGGTTTAATATCGGATAGCGATGTCAAAACAATAACCCTTAAAATAAATAGTATTTGTTTCTATTTTACCCGGTGTGTTGACATTGCAATAGGGACGCAGCAAGCCGCGCCCCTATTATCACTACATAGTGTGCGAGTCTAGAACGCACACCGGTTTTCCGCAAGTACTCGACTACTTAATGCCGAGAGACTGCTTGTACAACTTGAGTTGGTTGTCACGCCCCAACCGATCCGTAATGGTGTCCCAAGTTGCGGCGACTTCATCAAGCGCTGCCTGTACGGTAGCTTCGCCCGTAATGGCCTTGGCAATACCGTTGTCCAGTGCATCGAAGTATTCGAACGCACCCGGAATACGCAGGTCAACAATCGCGTTCGGATCATCAATGGTAGCCTTGATGGCGGCCAGATAATCCTTAGCCGATTCTTCATCGAAGCCTGCGCCGGTCCACAGATCGAGGTTGTCGAACTGGCTCTGGCGCAGCGGGTTCACGCCCGTACCACCAGTGGTTGCCAGAACGCCAGCCAGATCCTTGCCAGCCAGATACTTGACATAGTCCCAAGCAGCATCGGCCACATCGGTATCAGCAGCAACTGTAATGACCCAGCCACCGAAAGCGAGGAACGGAGCCTTGTTAACGCCACCTTCGGCGTTAACCCATTCCTTCTTGGTGTAGTCATAATACTTTTCCGCACCCGGTGTCGTTCCGAAGCCAGCCAGACCCTTGATGACCGAAGCATTCGGATCAACAGTGATCGGACCAACATCGCCCCAGTCCAGACCGAATACGGTTTGGCCAGCGGGGAAGACCGCGCGGACATTCACAACGTCGAAGTTGATCATATCAGGAGCAGCGCAGCACTTGTAAATGTCAACCCAGTCTTGCAGACCCTGAACCCAACCGGGGTTGTTGACCAATGGCTTCATGTTTTCGTCAAAGAAGAAGTAGGGGTTGCCCGGAATCTTCGAGTAACCAGCCGCGCGGTCCATCAAGAACCAGTAGCTCTGTGCCTTCTTACGAAGCGCTTCAGCAACGCCGTAAATCGGGGCAGTCACGCCAGCGGTATCCACATCTTTACCTTGGAAGAACTCGGCAATATTCTTGTAATCGGTCCAAGTTTGCGGCTCATCAAGGTCTTTGCCGTACTTCGCCTTGTAGTCAGCATTGTATGAGCTGCTGGGGCTAACAAGGTCTTTGCGATAGTACATCATGTGGCTGTCGCCATCGAACGGAACGGCGTAGGTGGTTCCACCCCAGTCCGCAATACGTTCGGCATACGTTGGCAGAATATCCTTCCAGTCAATCGCTTCCTTCACATCATCAGGAACGGGGAGGATATATCCGCCGCCCGCGATATCGCCCATGTAGTCGGCGGCGAAGATCATAACGTCAAATTCACCGGTCTTGGTCTGGAGCGCCGTAATGATCTTGGGATAAAGATCAGAGTACGCAAAGCGCTGAACTTCAACCGTCGCGCCGGACTTGGCTGCCCATTCGGCACCGTACTTTTCCGCTGGTCCGCCGATAGCCGAACCTTCTTGAGTCACGACGACAACTTTTTTACCTGCAAAAGGTTGATCTTGCGCCGCTGTTGGCATAATCGCCAGCAGTAGAACGCCCAATAGTACAAAAACCAACATTTTTCTCATCGGACATCTCCTAAAATTTATGAAATAATACTTCGTCGTCTCTTCCTGTAATGACCCTCTTCGTAACCGGACGGCTGCGATGTAATAAGTATGATGCCGATGTTGTGATCTTGTCATTACAAGCCTACACCTGCGATTATATTGTGATCGACTCAGACTGTCAAATTACGGGAAGTATTTATCTCGGTGAAAGTGATGTGCAAAATATCCTAATTGCGATGATTACAGGAGAAATCTGAGAGTCAGGATTCCGTCAATTAGACTTTGACAATACACTCAAAAATCCATCTGCAAATTTAGGCAATAATCCCGCTTCTTTAGCCGGATTAAACTGCTACACTATCCACCACTAAGGAACATTGGATAGATGCTTACAAACCAGTGTTCGATTCAAAAAAGCGAGTCCGAACAGGCATGTACAAATGCCACACGCTTCATCTTGCTTCGCTTAAATGGCATATGATTTGACAGCAACTTCACGCTTTACTATAATTTTCCTTGTAAGCTTGTAATGTCAGGATAACAAGTTGAAATCACCCGTCAACCATAATAGTCCTATCCCCTACTACATTCAGGTGAAAGATATGTTGTCGGACTGGATTAAAAAGGGGAAATGGAAAACCGGTGATCAACTCCCCGGAGAGCACGAACTCTGCACCACCTTTGATGTCAGCCGTCCTGTCATTCGTCAAGCCTTGAGCGAACTCACCTATGAAGGATTAGTGACCCGCAAGAAGGGCAAAGGTACTTTCGTCGCTGGCCCGAAGATCAAAGAAGGTTTGGTGCAGCGGCTGACAGGCTTCCACCAAGACATGAGCGCTCAGGGTTACACCACTGTTACCGAAGTGCTTGCTCAGGAAGTCATACCGGCAAGCGCCGAAATTGCGGAAAATCTCCGCTTAGCGGTGGGCGATTCGGTCATCAAGATTGAACGGCTGCGCTTCATCGAAGACGAGCCAATTGTGCTGGTGACGACCTATATTCCACATCATCTCTGCCCCGCCTTGGAATACGAGGACCTTTCACACCAATCGCTCTACAGCTTTTTGGAACAATCTTGCGGCATCACCATAGCCTATGGCCGCCGGATGGTCGAAGCGGTTCCCGCCAGCAAATATGTGGCTGATCTGCTCAAAATCCGCAAAGGATCGCCGCTCATCCTGCTCGACAGCGTCACCTATCGAAGCGACGGAATGCCCGTCGAATATTATTATGCCTACCATCGCGGTGACCGCTCCCAATTTGAAGTCGAGCTGGTACGCGTAACCGATGACGATTCGATGCAGCAGGTACTCAGCCAGCAGCTTTCAGTACCGACCACCTTGATTAAACAGACTCGCACCACCAAATCACGGGTGGGCGATTGAGGAACAAAGAATATTTTGAACATGAGCGACATTGGGAACTATTGAATTGCGAAGCGCCTTTAGTGTGCTTGTCTTATTGTTAGCATGACGGCTTTGCCTCATGCGACGCGATAATGCGATGACCTGATTCGTCGCTCATCGAGAGGATTGACCCGAATGACATTTCGTGTACTGGTGACCGCCCGTTCCTTTGCCAACACCAAGGGCGCACATCATGATTTCCTGCTGCAAAATGACTGTGAACTCGACCTCCGTGCGCCGTCGCATCCCTACACTGCCGAGCAGCTCCGTGACTTGATCACGGGTTATGATGGCGTCATCCTCGGTTTGGACTCCTGCGATGCATCGGTCATCGAACAGGCTGATAAGCTGCGCGTCATCTCGCGTTATGGCGCGGGCTTTGACGCCGTTGATCTGGAATGTGCCGCGCGTAAAGGCATCGCCGTTACCAACACTCCCGGTGCTAACCAGAACGGCGTCGCTGAACTGGCAGTCGGTTTGTTGTTCGCTTTGGCCCGTAATATTCCGGCTGTGGCTGGTGCAGCCCGCGAAGGCGTCTGGAAACGCGCTGCTGGTTGGGAGCTTCAAGGCAAAGTCTTAGGCGTAGTCGGCTTCGGTGCGATTGGTCGTTCAGTTGCCAAAAAAGCCCTTGGCCTCGACATGCGAGTCCTTGCCTACGACCCCATCTGGAAAGGTGAGATGGCAGGTGCAGAACGAGTTGACCTCGAAACCCTGCTGGCAAATTCGGACATCATCACCTTGCACTGCGCCCTGACGCCCGAAACCACCAACCTCATCAATGCCACAACCATCAGCCAGATGAAACGCGGTGTCTATCTCATTAACACGGCACGTGGTGAACTGGTCGACGAAGATTCCCTGTTCGAAGGGCTAACCAGCGGTCAGATCGCAGGCGCAGCGGCGGATGTCTTCCGCCATGACCCGCCTACTGACAGCCCGCTCCTAAAACTGGAAAACTTTATCGCCACGCCCCATATTGGCGCGACCACTCGCGAATCGGTCGAGCGCATGGCTATCCACGCTGCCCGCAATCTCGTCTCCGTCTTGCGCGGTGAACAATGTGATCATATTCTGAACGCCGAACAGCTCAAGGCGCGTTAAAAAAGCATCCAACCTTAAACTGATAAACCGAACGGGTAAAAAAGCTTATTATGAAAAATTACATTCTCGCTCATGACTTAGGCACCACTGGCAACAAAGCCACTCTCTATGACAGCGATGGCAAACTGGTCGCCAGCGCCCTCGCTACTTATAACACCGAATACGCGCACACCGGTTGGGCGGAACAAAACCCTGAAGATTGGTGGCAGGCGGTTTGCACCTCTACACAGGTTTTGTTGAAGCAGGTGCCCGGTCTGCGCCCTGATGACGTAGCCTGTATCACCTTCAGCGGTCAGATGATGGGCTGCGTCCCCTTGGATGAACATGCCCGCCCGCTGCGCAATGCCATCATTTGGGCAGATCACCGCGCGGTAGAGCAGGAAAACTGGCTGGCCGAACACATCTCGCGCGAAGACGTTTACCACATTACTGGACACCGTCTCAGCGCGTCCTATTCCTTAGCCAAAATCCTCTGGTTGCGGGATCATCAACCGGATGTTTATAAAGCCACCTATAAATTTGTCCACGCCAAAGACGCCATGGTTGCCCGTCTGACCGGAAAATTCGTCACCGAGCCGTCTGACGGTTCCAGTATGAACCTCTACGACCTTGAAAAAGGCAATTGGTCAGCCAAGATTGTCGAGAGCGCTGGCCTTAATCCCGATCAACTGCCGGACATCAAACGCTCGATTGATGTGGTCGGCGAACTGCTGCCCCAAGCCGCCAAAGAAGTCGGCCTCGTCGCGGGAACGCCGGTGGTCATCGGCGGTGGAGATGGAGCCTGCGCGGCAGTCGGCGCGGGCGTCTGGCGTGAAGGCGCAGCCTACAATTACATCGGTTCCTCCTCATGGATTGCCCTCTCCACATCCAAGCCCATTTATGATCCTGACTACCGTACTTTTACCTTCGGCCATATCGTCCCTGATATGTTCATGCCGACTGGAACGATGCAGGCGGCAGGTGCCTCCTACCAATGGGCACGGGATCAGTTGTCGCCGCTCGAAGTTCAGGCTGCCAAACAGTTGGGCATCAGCAGCTATGAACTCATTAACCTCAGCGCCGAAAAATCACCGGTCGGAGCCAACGGCCTCATCTATCTGCCTTATCTGCTGGGCGAACGCAGCCCGCGCTGGAATCCCCGTGCGCGTGGGGCCTTCATCGGCCTCACCATCCGCCACACCCGTTCCGACATGATGCGCTCGGTATTGGAAGGTGTCACCCTCAACTTGCGCGTCATCTTGGATGCCTTTACCAAACAGGGCGCGAAGATCGAAGCCATGCGCGTCATCGGCGGTGGAGCGCGTGGACGCTTCTGGAATCGCATGATGGCCGATATTTACGGCATGCCTGTCCAGCGCCTCGCCATCCTCGAAGAAGCTACCTCGATGGGCGCAGCCGTAGCCGGAGGCGTCGGTGTCGGCCTTTATAAGGACTTCTCCATCAGCGAGCAAATGAACCAGATTGCGGAAGTCATCCAGCCTGACCCTGAAGCCGAACGTGCTTACCAGAAGGTCTATCCCATCTTTGAAGCCTGTTACAAACAGCTATTGCCCATTTACGACATGATGGCCGAATTGGAGTAAACACCATGACACCTTCTCGTAATAAAGAGAATATTTTGTAGGGCTGAGGCGTGCCTCAGCCGGATGACCAACATGAAATGTAGGGGAGCACCGATATGTGCTCCCCAGTAACGACGAAACCAACTTGACCGAAACGACAAAACGATGACTGACCAACCCACACTTCAACCGCGCAGCGTCTCGACCTTCTACTTCATCGGGGTGACGACCGCCCAATCCTCGATTATGAAGGTCTTCCCCAAGTGGATGGAAATCCTCGGGCAGTCGACGCAAATCGCAGGCATTGATGCGCCGCTCCACGCCCCCGACGAAACCTATCGCGCCATCGTCCAGCACATGAAAAATGATCCCCTCGTGCGTGGTGGATTGGTCACGACTCACAAAATTGACCTGCTGCAAGCCAGCCGGGATCAATTCGAGTTCCTCGATTCGTATGCCCGTTTGTGTGGCGAAATCTCCTGTATTTCGAAGCGCAACGGTCGCTTGGAAGGTTACGCCAAAGACCCGATCTCATCCGGCAAAGCGTGGCAGGCCTTTGTCCCTGCCGGACACTTTGGCCGTACCCACGCCGAAGTACTGTGTTATGGCAGCGGAGGGGCAGCCGTAGCCACCAGCGTCTTCCTCGCCCACTGTCCGGATGCCTCAGATCGTCCAAACCGTTTTACGCTGGTGGACATCAGTTCCAGCCGGTTGGAACACGCGCGGGAAATCCATGATCAAATCGACACGGATATTCATTTTGATTACGTGCTCAGCAACGATACCCGCGCCAACGACAAACTGATGCAAACCGTGCCGGATGCCTCGGTCGTCATCAATGGCACTGGCATGGGCAAAGACCTCCCCGGTTCACCCATCTCCGATGAAGCCCTCTTTCCGGAGCATGCTTTGGTCTGGGAATTCAACTATCGCGGTGAATTGAACTTCCTCAAACAGGCACGTCAGCAGGCGGAAGCTCGTCACCTGCACGTCGAAGATGGTTGGATTTATTTCTTGCACGGTTGGACACAGGTCATTGCCGAAGTCTTCCAACTCGATCTGACGCCGGAACTCTTCGCCCGCTTGGATCAAGCTGCAACCCCGTTCCGTTAGTCTTATAGACTCTCAGGATTCAGGCCACTCTTGAATAGACCGAATCAAGATCTCATGTCTTGACGAAATAACCAATAAATGGCGCGTCCAGCGAGGTATAACAGGACAATTACTAATTCCGGGTTTTCGTAACCCTTCGTATAAACCAGCAGTCCAACGCCGAGAATCAGCACACAAAGACCGAGTGGAACACCAATGACATAGGCATATCCCCACGATTTCACATGTTCCCGTATCCGAAACAGCAGTGGATCGCGGTGAATATGCGTCGCAAGATACTCGGTGTAAGCCTCAGGATCAACTGATGTATCCGGCTGGATCAGTTCACCGTCTTCCCCGATAACCGCAGACTTTTCGGATTTCATTTGGTCAGACATTTGACCGTTCCTTAAGAGCAGCTATCTCAAGTATAGTCCCAACTTAAGGAACAAGCCCATCATTTCAGGGTGCAATCTTATGCCTGATTGAATATCAGCGGATGTACTCGTGATCCTCAAGCGCAAACGGAATATCGTGAACCAGCTTAACACAAAAACTCGTCGCGAACTCGCGCACATTGCGGATGAACAAAGTCGAACTCCGTTGGTCAGGCAGTTCAACATTAAAAGCTAAGTTCGCTAGTGCGGTCGCGCACAAAAATGCCTCCAAATCCATTTTTGAAAGCCCGACTAACTCGCGCTTTGTCCGGTACCCATCAATAAGCGCTTGTCGGGTAGCAGCATCAAGATACATGAAATGATACAAAGTTACGCCCAAGTCATAACCGTAATGCCCCAAAACAAGACCGCCGAAATCAATCGGACACATCTTATTGTCACAAATGAGCAGATTTCCGTGATGCACATCACCGTGAATCGGTCCCCATACCTGCGAACCTTTGCCCAATCGTTGCATGACCTGTAACAATCGCTCAACCGCATTTTCAACGACTGCCCATTCGGCTTTCGAAAGAATCGAAAGCGTTTTCACTTTGGCAAAGACTTCAAAATTCTCGCGTGATCCAGCCTCATCATACGTCCATGCTTCGAGTGTTTTTCCCTGTATCCATTGGCTCCCGTGCACATGCAGCTGCGCCATCATCGCCCCAATTTGATGAGCTTGTTCGGGAGTAGGATTACGCGGATGCTCGCCTTCCAACCAATATTGGAGCGTACAATAAAATGGCTCATGCAAATCCTCAAAATCAACAGCAGTGACAAATGCACCTTGCTGATTAGCAATTGGGCGTTGAACCGTCAAATTCGTTTGACGAGCGATCGCGTCCAGCCAAATAAAACCCGAGTTGATCGGGTTGGGACGAGTACGATCTTCTCCTTCACCTGTCGACTGAGCAATCTTTAATAAAAACGCGCCCTGTGTCGAGTCAACCCGATAGACAATTCCGGCATTATGCGCGACAAAGGTGATTTTCCCGTCGATTGTCGGATAATGCGCAAGACATGCCTCAGCGAGACGCAGATAACGAGTCTGTTTTTGAGACGGACTCAATCCTTCAAACCGCTCATTGAACTCATTCATAAGGCTAACTAAATCCCAGCGCACGCGCATCCTGTAGCAACATGTCGATGACACGCATGTTGTGTACGCCGTCCTCACCCATAACCGCAGGCTTTTCCTGTTGGATTTTATTTGACATTGGACTTTTCAATCTTGTTGAATATAAACTTATTATATGCATTGAGCCAAATATTCGGTTTCCAGATTACTTCAGCATCACATTATGAAATTGACCAACCCACGCAACATAATGTTCCTCCGAATTATCTTCATTGTTATTGGATTAGTGCTTTCTCAAGTTTCGTACACCGTAATGGCGCAAGACTCGTCCTCAACAATATATACTTCGGACACACAGAATTTTTCGTTCCACTATCCTTCGAACTGGCAATTGACCGTTGATCATTCCGAAAACATTATCCCATTTGGAACAATAATGTCCTCGGATGAGACGACCCGCTTAGAAGTTTACGAACCCCACAATGTATTCTTGTATGCAATCTCGGGTTTCGGCAAAACACCTAAAACCATCGCGCAATATCATTTACAAACACGCGAACTCTTTTTGAATGGCAGTTCTTCGGACGTAGATGTTGGGGACAAACTAGATGGTGTTGATGCAAAACCGAACACGGTAATTACATTTAAGAATGGTGATCTCGAAGGCGCTTATTATTATTTGGTCTATCGCGCTGATTCTAAGCAACTTGCTTTATATGTTTTTGAAATCGTACAGGTTTCACCAGAAGAATTTGTCAGCATGGTTTTGGCAGTTCCTCGACTTGTAGATCGCACAACCGCTAAAGATGCGCTCTCAGCATTAGACACCGTATTCAAATCCATCATCTTTACGCCGCAGCCTTCACAAAATAGCCCAACACAATCCTATTCAACAACTATAGGCAATCACTACAAAGGTACTTTAAGCTTTCAATATCCTTCGAGTTGGTATGTCATCAAAGCCGGGAACATTTTGTTGCAGAATACAGAGGACAATCCAGCTTCAGCCGAACTTCGATCCGGACAAATTCGTGTTATTATGACGCAGCCCGAATACAATATGAAACTTTTTACCACCTATGAGCAAATTGCTGGCTGTCGGGTCGATACTTCAAAAATAAACGCCCTATCTTTACTTGAAATTCAACTCCCTAAAACACCCGAAGAGAAAGAGGCTTTAACAGCTCGCGAGATTTCTTATACACTTCCCGAACAGATTGACGTCAACGGATTGAGTGTCGCATTCTCCCACATAACCAGACCGGGCGTTGAGAGCTTATATATTGCCATTGATATGGGCGATGGCTTGGTATTTACACTTGGAGCCGAATCACCGGGCGGCGCGATGTATCGTTACCAAGCGCAGTTATTTGATATCGTCCGCAGCTTTAGTTTCAAATATGAAGGTTGCAGCTAAACCAGATTAGGGACGGAAATCAGTGTCCATCCCTTTATTCCCTTACATCCCCAGCGCCCGCGCATCCTGTAACAGCATGTCGATGACGCGCATGTTGTGTACACCATCCTGAGCCGAGAAGCGCGGCGGACGCTTATTGAGCAGGGCATCCGCGAAATCTTCGGCCATCAGCGTGTAGTGGTTGACTGCAGGCATCGTGATTTCTTGGTACTCATCCCCGCGCCAGATGCGGATGATCGGCGTCTCGTTGGGCTGAACCGTGAAGCCCTTTTCCACCTGAATGCGCCCATCCGTCCCACGCAGTTCATAGGTATGCAAATGCTGGACGCGCAGCCCGCAGTCGAAGTGCCCCAGTACACCCGATGGGAATTGCAGAATGCCCACCAGCCGTTCATCCACGCCGGTGGTCGCGCCGAAATCGGCAATCGCTTTGGCCGCCACCGGTTCTTCGCCGGTCATGAAGCGCATCACGTTGATGCAGTAGCAGCCCACGTCCATCAACCCGCCGCCGGAGAGTTCTTTGCTCAACCGGATGTTGCTTTCACTGGAAACCTTGAACGTGAAGGTGGCGCTCATGGTGTTGAAGGTGCCTATCGTACCCGCGTCCACCAGTTCCTTGACCTTGATCGCCTGTGGATGGAAGCGGTACATGAAGCCCTCTGTAAACGGGATGTTGCGGCTGGTGAAAGCATCCACCATTTTCTGCGCTTCCGCCGTAAAACTCGCCAGCGGCTTCTCGCACAGCACCGGCTTGCCCGCCTCGGCACAGGCGATGCTCCACTTGGCGTGTTGGCTGTTGGGCAGTGGATTATAGATGGCGTCAATCTCTGGGTCGTTGATCAGTTCTTCGTAGCTGCCATAGGCTTTGGGGATACCCAGTTCGCTGGCATAGGCTTTGGCCTTATCGAGATCACGGCTGGCGACCGCCGCCACTTCGCCGTTGGTCGTCAACTTCATCGCCGGAACCACGCGCCGCCGCCCGATGCCTGCTGTGCTGAGAATCCCCCAGCGAATTTTCGAAGTCATAAAAAATTTCCTTTGTGATGTGCCCAGTTTAAAGATGTGTATCTGAAATACGCTGATTGAAACTGATAACCGATTATATCCGCGTCACCAATTTCTGGCAGTTCTCCCTAAAGTTTGAGCAAGTATATCTCCATTTCCCCTGTTCATACGGCTTACAAGAGGTCTTTAAAGCCCCTCCCTTTGTTTTGGGGAGGGGTTTGGGGTGAGGTAGATGTAGTCATCACACAAATCTGCTATAATTCACCTCTAGCACAGGTGTTCATAAATTTAGGCAAAACGGTCATGGCGAAAACACGCACCAAATACGTCTGCACCAACTGTGGTTATCAATCGCCCAAGGGCTTCGGACGCTGCCCTAACTGTGGCGAATTCAACACCATGAAAGAATCGGTCGAGGAAGTCGCCAGCACGAAGACGACCCGCGTCACCCGCCAGCCGCCCGGAACGCTGCGCACCGCTCCCCAGCGCTTGAGCGAGATCAGCGCCGACGTGGGCGAACGGCTCTTCGTTCCCGTCGAGGAATTCAACCGTGTCTTGGGTGGTGGTATCGTCCCCGGGAGCATCATCCTGCTGGGTGGCGAACCGGGCGTCGGCAAGAGCAGTTTGCTGCTTCAGGTCTGTGGATTGATCGCCGATAACGTCGGCACCGTGCTCTACGTCAGCGGTGAAGAATCCGCCCGCCAGATCAAGATGCGTGCCGACCGCTTTGATGTCAAATCGGAAGACCTGTTCCTCTTTGCCGAAACCAACCTCGCCAACATCTTCGAGTACGTCCAGCAGTTGAATCCCACCGTGCTGGTCATCGACTCCATTCAGACCGTCTACACCGAAGAGAGCGAATCCTCGCCCGGCAGCGTGTCGCAGGTACGGGAATGCGCCAGCCGCTTGCAGCATCTCGCCAAATCCAGCGGCGTCAGTGTCTTCCTCGTCGGCCACGTCACCAAAGAAGGTAGCATCGCCGGCCCGCGCGTCTTGGAGCACATTGTCGATACCGTGCTCTACTTGGAAGGCGACCCGTTCCAATCCTACCGGCTGCTGCGGAGCGTCAAGAACCGCTTTGGCGCGACCAATGAAGTCGGCGTCTTTGAGATGGCAGGCGACGGCATGACCGAAGTGCCTAACCCCTCGGAAGCCTTCCTCGCCGAACGCGTTATTAATGCCCCCGGCTCGTCCATCGCCGTGACCATGGAAGGCACACGCCCGCTGCTGATCGAAGTGCAAGCGCTGACCAGCCCAACCTCCTTCGGCAACCCGCGCCGCACCCCTAACGGCGTCGACATCAACCGCCTGCTGTTGATCAGCGCCGTGCTCACCAAGCGCATCGGCCTCAAGCTGCACGAACAGGACATTTTCATCAATGTCATCGGCGGCATGAAGGTCAGCGAACCGGCTACCGATCTGGCGATGGCCATCGCGATTGCCTCCAGCTACGTGGATAAAGCCGTGCCTGCCGATCTGGTGATCATCGGTGAGGTCGGTTTGAGCGGCGAACTCCGCGCCATTGGACAGCTTCCCGCGCGTCTGAACGAGGCGGCCAAGTTGGGCTTCAAACGGGCGCTAGTCCCCAAATCCCGCCGCGGCATGGATGGCGTCCCACCGACCCTCAAGCTGATCGAAGTCCGCAACCTCGCCGAAGCGCTGGCGGTCGGCGTGGAGGATAAGAAGTAAGCAGTTTTACCAATCTAGGGAAGCAGCGAGCTGAGTCCGCACCAGATTGAGATAAATTTATATCATAATAACAACAGGGAAAAACAATGCTGCTCGAAAACAAAAACGCGGTCATTTACGGTCGTGCAGTCGGCGACGTTTGGCGCTTCACTTTTCGCGCTATGTTCTGACATCTAAGGGGTATTCGCATGAGTATGCACATCCCTCATTTAATTTTTGCCATATAGATTTGCGGAATTCGGTAGTGGTTGCAAAGTAAGTGGTGGATAGAAATAATCTGCCGCATGATCGAAGAGACAATCACGTACTCATGTCGATCATGCGGCAGTCGCAATATTATACGCAATGGACGGAATAAATGCGGCAATGAGCAGTACCATTGCAAAGATTGTGGTGCCTACCGCGTGATACGACCACACGAGAAATACAGTGCAGAAAGCAAAGCTAGGGTACTGCGAGCCTATCGGGAACGGATGAGCTTGCGCGGCATCCAAAGAGTGTTCGGAGTGTGGCGCAAAACCGTGCTCCGCTGGCTAGAAGCTTGGGTGGCACAGTTACCGAGCCTAGTCGAAACACTCTTGCCTGCTCAAGCAGACGATGTGCTGGAACTGGACGAACTGGTCAGCTTTGTGAGCGAGAAATGGTTCAAGCGCTGGTTGTGGACGGCGCAATGTCGGCGCACTCGTCAAATTGTGGCTTACGCCATCGGTGACCGTTCGCAAGACACTTGCCGCTTGCTGTGGCAAGCCATTCCTAGCGATTATCGTTCAGTTTCCCTATTCACCGATCACTGGCACGCTTATGAACTGGTTTTACCAGCTGAACACCATCATCCCGTCAACAAAGGTAGCGGACTGACCAACCATCAAGAACCTTGGTACAACACGCTCCGTCAATGGAATGGTCGCCACACCCGTCGCACCTTATCCTTTTCCAAAGAAGATCGCTACCATGATCTCATCACGCGCTGGTTTATTCTGGAACATAATTTGAGCATGCGTTCATCACTTACCTTATGACCACTACCCGCAATTAGGTAGTGGTCACAAGGTAAGTGATGATCGAATACGAAGATTGTATTCGAGGATGAACCAGTGAGTGACGAGAGAATGGTACAGATCCTCCTTGGAAAAAGATAAGGACTTGCGAGTGTATCGCCCGACCCACTGACGGAGCGTATTGTTCCAACGCTCTTGATGATTGGTCTGATGTGCCTCTTTGGGGGCCGCACGATGCTGCTCAAGTGGGATAATACGTGGATAAACATCGTACTCATCTGTGTACATGGGACAACTTCGATAGCTGTCGGGAAGCATTTCCCAGAGCTTCTGCGCCGTGGTTTCGGAGCGATCACCGATGGCATAAGCCACAATCTGGCGCGTTCGACGACACATGGCCAGCCACAACCAGCGTTTGAAGAACTTCTCGGACACAAAACTCACCAGTTCATCCAGTTCCAGCACATCGGTCGCTTGAACCGGAAGCAATGTTTCGGGCAATGATGGTAGGGATGCCACCCACGCCTTTAACCAGCGCAAGACGGTAGTGCGCCATACACCGAACACGCGCTGTAAGCCGCGTAAACTGATCCGTTCCCGGTAAGCACGCAAAATGGTGACTTTCTGTTCCTGCGTATATTTGATTTTCGGTGTCAACACGCGGCAGGCACCACACGCTTTACACTTATACTGCGGACTCCCGCATTTATTGTGTCCGTTGCGTATAATATGCTCACTGCCGCATGATCGACACAAGTATTTGGTAGTCTCTTCGATCATGTGGCAGATTTTTATCCACCATCACTTACTTTGCAACCACTACCTCCCCGCAAATTCTATAATATTTGACATTACCGCTACTCGGTTTTAAATCATATACCTGTAGATATAATAATCTGAGCCTTTTTCTTTCGAAACATCAATTTCGTTCTGACTAACAAAGAAGGGCGATAATTTGTCTTCTGATATGCTTTTCACTTCAATATAAATAACACGTTCATTTTTACCATCATCATCCGTTTCATATCATTCGATATCATAACCAAGTCCATCAACATCCTTGGATTTCCATTGTATCTTTTCTGCAAGATCAGCTCTATTAAGTTGGAGTAGTTTATCTTCTTCTGCTTTAATTATAATTTCTTCACCACGGGTTCCTTTGATTTTTTTATTATCGAGAATCCTCATTCTTTGTAGAAATGGTGCGACTGCCTGCTCGACCTTTCGTTGATGGTTTTGACAACAAATTAACGCGTGATGGCACATCGGTCACAGTGATTTGCATACTATTGACATCTTTCTCGTAAGCTAAACGCTTTATTTCTCCTTTCTCATTTTCAGTAGATTCATCCTCTTCAAAGAATACTTCGCCAGCAAAAGTTTGTTGTGGAGTGGTCCCTCAAGAGTGGGGTCGAGAAAAAGGCGATACACTGAAAAAAGGGAGACACGACAATGGCAAGAATGAATCGAAAGTACGACAAGGCCTTTAAGTTGGAAGCCATTCGGTTATATGAAACGAGTGGCAAAAGTGTGAGCCAGATTGAGACAGAACTGGGGATCACAAGTGGCTTATTGAATAAATGGCGAGTGCGGCATCGGGATGAAGGACCAGCAGGCTTTGTAGGCAGCGGACAACAAACGGAAATCGAAGCAGAAGTGAGACGACTGAAGCGCGAGAATGAAATTCTGAGGCAGGAGCGCGACATTTTAAAAAAAGCCATGCAGGTGTTTGCCAAGGACGGGCATTGAAATATGCCTTCATTGCCCAGCATCAAGGCGAATACGAGGTTAAGATTATGTGTCGTGTATTGAGCATCAGTGTCAGCAGCTATTATCAATGGTGAAAACGACCTTTGAGTACACGCGCACAGGAAAATGAGCAGTTGGCAGCCAAGATTCAGCAAATCTACACGGACAATCGTCGCTTGTATGGTTCTCGACGGGTAACGGCTGCCTTGCACCAGCAAGGATGGACATGCAATCGCAAACGGGTATCTCGGCTTATGCGGCTGCACAACCTACGCGGATGTGAACGACGTAAGCGACGAATCGTGACCACCCGCACGGACGCTGACAACCCGCTGGCTGCTTATCTGCTTCAGCAAGATTTTACAGCGACCCAGCCGAACCAAACGTGGTTAGCCGACATCACTTACATCCCGACCCATGAAGGCTTCCTGTACCTCGCCAGTCTGGAAGACATGTTTTCGCGCAAGATTGTGGGTTGGGCCATGGACGAGCATATGGAGAAGACCTTGGTTGAGCAGGCTTTGCAGATGGCGCTTACCAACCGACCTTCAATAACCGATTTGGTACATCATTCGGATCGTGGCAGTCAGTTCACCAGCTTCACTTATGGCCGTCTTTTGCAAAAACATGGCATCATTCCCAGCATGAGTGCCACTGGCAACTGTTATGACAACGCCATGAAAGAAAGTTTCTTTGCGACTCTCAAAACCGAGTGTGTGGTTCAACCTTTTGCGACTCACGCCCAAGCCCGAACCGCCATTTTTGAGTACATCGAAGCTTTCTACAATCGGCAGCGTTTGCATTCTTCGCTCGGCTATCTCAGCCCTGAGCAATTTGAGCAGCTATACTATTTCCCAACTCTGTAATATGGGGGTCACTCTAGGTGGAAGGGGCCGGGGGTTAGGGGTACCTGCCGCTATTTTCTGACCGCCAAGCTGGCCTTACCCCGATTTAACGGACACACAAAGTGTCAGAAGATAGCAAGCTGCTCAAAGGCACAAGGGCTGAGATAGCCGAGAGCCGAATGCCGCCGCTGACGGTTGTACCAAACTTGAATGTATTCAAAGATAGCTTGGCGAGCCAAGGCTCGGGTTGGGAAGATGTTGTCAGCACATTCGCGTTTCAATGTTGCCCAGAAACTCTCTTTGATGGCATTGTGGTAACAACGCCCCACAGCACTCATGCTGACTTGGATGTGAGCCTTTTCCAACAAGGCTAAATAGTCATGAGACGTATATTGGCTGCCTTGGTCGGAATGATGCAAATCGGGTGCGCCACGCGGAACCAGCGCCATGTGCAGGGCATCACAGACCAAGGCTTCAGTGAGCCTTTCGCTCATCGCCCAACCGACAATCCGTCGCGCGGGAGCAGCGAATAATCGGGGGCTACTGATTGATACTGACACTCAAGGGCACGCGACACTTGTTACTACCGGGCGCAACCGACTTTGGAACCGATGACAGCCTGTATTCGGTACTGATGGCAGATCGACAGAATGCGCCACAAGTACTGGCTAACGCCATCGTCCAAAGCCATTTGGATCCTGATCTGCATGTGCTGCCCGCATCACCACTGTTGGAAGGCGCGGAGCGTGAACTGATGGGTGTGGCTGGAGCGCCCTATCGCCTTGCCGATCCCCTCAGCAAACTGGCTAGTCACTATGCTGCGATCCTTTAACAGCGAGACCAAAGTGCCCGTGAGCAGTGTCCTGTGGAAATTCGGCAACATATTCTCCTGCACCCAACAGTTTGATGACCGCCAACGATAGGTCAGGAAATCGAAGTGGATCGGCTGCTTTGGCTTTGGTGAGAAAATCTTCTAGTGCTTTGGAGTCGGGGTTAGCAGGCAGTTTTGTTCCGTGGTCTGCCGCAATTTCGACAATCCGTTCCCAACGTTTGGGTGTACGTACCACCCTGCGGATTGACGGAAAATTCTTTGAGGAAAGGTAGAGGGCGGTCACACTATTAGCTGCGATCATGAATTCTTCGATTAATTCCTTCGCCCGATTTTTCTCTTCAACTACGAGCATACTCATTCGATCACCCTCAAATACGGGTTTTGCCTGAATCGTTTCCAGACTGAGCGCCCCTTTTGTATGCCGGAAATTCTTCATCTCTTGCGCAATTTTGTCCTGCATTTGGAGGTTCTCGGCCAGTCCAGTCACGGTCGCGACGGCTTCAGGCATCGCGCCTTTTCCATCTAGCCATGCGGCAACACTGTTATAGGCTAACTTTGCATGATTGCGCACAACTGCTTCGTAGACGTCCGAAGCTTGACTCAATCCGTCTGCGCTCATGATCATTTCAATGATGATGGCGGGACGATCCTCATTGAAATTCAAGGACGTGAGGTCAGTCGATAATTTTTCAGGAAGCATCGGGAATATCTGGGCAGCAGTATAAACTGAGGTGGTGTTATGGTGGGCATGATCATCAATTGATGCCCCCTTTTTGACTAATGAATCAACATCTGCCACGGCTATCCAAATCTTAACTTTCCCATCAGGCATCATTTCGGCCACTGTAAGTTGATCAAGGTCAAGCGAGTCATCATTGTCGATTGATGCCCAGAGTAATTCCCTCAGATCACGACGGGGTTGACCACTGGTCGTTTTAGATGCTTGAAGTCTGTCCAATTCAGAAAGGGTTTCAGCCGAAAAATCAGGCAGAAGACCTCTTTCTAACATCGCTTTGTGAGCAATATTCTGTAACAAAGTGCGTTGAGGCTGGTTATCTGAATTCATTACCATTTGAAAGACTCTCTTTGAACATCTTTAGGAAATAGACATCTTTAAGATGAAACGGCATTAAGAAATTGTACCTAACAGAGTCGGCCTATAGATGAACAGACAATCGCAGCACACTTAGACTGTGAAATGACTCGCACGTTTTCGACTTCGTGCGCGAGCAACCAATCATGGGATTGCAACCGGATGTCAGTCATCGTCTGTCCTGTTTACGCAACATGATGTTGAGTGTCGTCCATACAAGCGAGGATCGTTTCAATTACCCGTTTCGACTCGTTGGGATCTCTAACTTGAATAGACACAACACCTGCTTCTTTGGCAGGGTAGTCAGTTCCCCCCGGAAACAAGGCATCACCGACGAAAATCATCTCGCTAATGGCAATACCAAGGATGTCCCGAAGCTTTCGAATACCATAGGCTTTGTCGATGCCGGGTTTGGTAATGTCGACCGAAGTTGTGCCTCCCAAGCGCACTGAAAACTCAGGAATAAGATTATCGAGTAGTGCTTTCAGGTTTTTGCGCTTGGCGAAATCTGGATCCCATTCTTTCTTATTTTCTATCGGAGCCTGCTGCCCCAACGCCGAGAACGTAATCTGGCTTCCGCGGTCTTCAATAATCTCTCCCCAGACTTTATCGATTTTGAAGTCGGTTGCTCCGAGTGCTGTCTTTAGAGACGCGATGATTTTTGTTTTTTCACCGGCGGTGAAGTCTTCTGAATAGATCTTTTTCCAATCCCCTGCATATTGGAAGAATTTGGTTCCACATGTGGGAAGGAGGGATAGATTTACAAGGCGTTTGTCATGGGGAAGATTTGAGAGGAGTTGTTTCTCAAACTGTAACCAATCACCGCCAGAAATCACAGCCACTTTGACGACACTGATCAGATTCTGGAGTAGTGCCGACATTTCGGCATCGAGAGATGATTTACTTTCGGCAAGTGTACCATCCAGATCGAAAACGATGAGCTTTTTCATGCGGTTGCCAATGTGGCATTGACGGGTGGTTTAATCATCAATACCGCGAAAAAGAGCAATATACCCATAATGACAGCCCAAACAAGGAATGGCGCACCGTTGCCAAATGACTGGAACAGCCAACCGCCTAAGAGCGGTGCAATCGCGTTCGATCCACTCAAGAAGGCTGCGCTCAATCCGAGCGTTCCACCAATATCGGCTTTGGGGACTTGTTTGGTCAGCAGACTGTTAATCGACGGTTGAAGAATACCACCACCAATCGCGGTTGGGATCATCGCAACTAAGATCCAGATGATGCCCGTCCATCCGCTGTTCGTGTCGACGGGAAGGTCAATGCCCGTACTTTGAACTGGTGGTGTCTCGCCCGGCCGAATTTGTCCGCGGGAGAGCTCGGCCTGCATGTCGACTTTGGTATACCAAGGGGCGGTTTGCTTCGGCGTGAAAGACATTAAACCCAGCCCGATAAGAAGCATAGCCAATCCCAGAAAGATCAAGTTGCGGTCGCCAAATCGTCGACTCCATTTGCCAATAAAGTAACCTTGTACCAAAACGACTACAATTCCAACATAAACGAAGATCACTGCGTTCCCCGCCGCATTCA
Organism: Aggregatilineales bacterium; assembly: GCA_044226855.1. GTDB lineage: Bacteria > Chloroflexota > Anaerolineae > Aggregatilineales > Phototrophicaceae > CFX2. The sequence goes on along the minus strand of JBGAGF010000015.1, from coordinate 49,601 downwards.
GTCCAAGCCGGGTCAAAGTGAATAGTGACAGTAATTGTTCGAAGCCTCCAAATGCTATCTGCTGAAAGAACATCAATGCCAGCAGCAGAGCAATCGTCGGACTCGAAATAATGTGGAATATCCCTTGAATGGAGATTGCGCTTTTGGCTTTTGCAACGGTGTCCGTTCCGGGTTTATGTGTTTCCTCAAGTCTCGTGATCGTCAGAATTATTGATACGGCGGAGAAAATGGCAGCAATAAAAGCGGGAACATGATAGTTGTTACCGCTGAGTCCCAATGAAACCGCTGCGATAACCGGACCAATTATGAAGCCAAGACCGAAGGCTGCCCCAAGTAATCCGAGCGCCTGTGTACGTGTTTTTTCATTCGTGCTATCGGTAATGACAGCCTGTGCGGTCGAAATATTTGCCCCTGACAGACCATCGACGATACGTGCCAAAAACAACATTGGCAGTGAACCTGCAAAACCAAGCAGCAAGAATCCGATGAGAGTGCCAAACTGGCTGATTACTAAGATGGGCTTTCGTCCGAAACGGTCTGAAAGGCGTCCGAGAATTGGTGCGCCTATAAACTGCATGATTGGATATGACGCCCCCAACCAGCCGATGGTGGCCGCATTGGCATTGAAGGAGGCTGCGTACAGGGGCAGCAGAGGAATAATGATTGTAAGTCCAAGCAGGTCTATAAGAACAACCAAGAAAATCGGTAGGAGTTTCTTGAAATTGAGTTTATCCTCAGCATTCTTTGCCGGAATTGGTGAAGAAGTCATTTAAGTATTCCTTTGGCGTCACTTTCAACAGCGACAGAAAGATCATGCTTCACTCATCGCATCACTGCCTGAATGTGACACGCAAGTTTGGATTAGGCATCCTCCCCGGGATGGATCAATTCATAACCATTTGGAGTGACACTTCTATAGGAATATCGGTGAGATATCGGCCATAATAGTCTGTTGCATGTTTCATATGTTTGGTTGATGGCTAAGATCATCGATTTAATGATCAACAAAGTCCCTTCGAACGTCACTAGCGTGCCCTGAGGGCATTCAGGATGACAATCACATCGACGGCTTCTTGGAGCAGTGCGCCAATGGCTGGTGAAATCAAGCCAAAGCTGGCAATGACCATGAAAGCAAAGCTCAGTCCTAGCCCAACATAAATGCTTTGTTTAGCAATCCGAAGCATCCGCTGTCCGGCTTCAACCGCATCTGCGACCTTGGTCACATCATCGACCAACAATACAATATCGGCTGCTTCGGCAGATATTCCAGTGCCGTGAGCACCCATCGCGACACCAATGGTTGCCGTCGCCAGAGCAGGGGCATCATTAATTCCATCTCCGACCATGGCTACTACTGAATACCGCTGCATTAAAGACTTAACCAACCGCACTTTATCTTGAGGCAACAAATTCGCGTTAATCTGATCAATACTCACAGCTTTGCCAATCGCCTGTGCATGTTCCTCACTATCACCGGTAAGCATGATCGTTTGCTTGACTCCCATTGTTCGCAAACGCTGCATCAATTCCGGCACACCCGGTCGGATTTGATCCTTAAAGGTAACTAACCCGGCAAGGCGGTTATCTATCGCGATATACGTTGTCAGTTCGGGTTTTATCGTGACTGTTGGGACTGCATTTCCTGTTTTGTCGCTCAGATAACGCGGCGAACCTAGAACAATGTGCTTCCCGTCCAGATCACCTTCGACTCCAAAACCGGAGCTTTCTTGAAAGTTAGTCGGGAGGGTTAGCGGTTGCTTTTGTTGGGCAGCCGATGACAGGGCTTGTCCCAAGGTATGAGAGGAAAGCTGCTCGACGCTGCCCGCAATATGTAAAAGACTATCTCCGGACACGCCATCAAGCGCCAGCACCTGATCAATTGTGGGCTTGCCGAACGTAAGTGTCCCTGTTTTGTCAAAGACCATCACTTCCACATGTCCGATTTGCTCGATAGCCGTACCACTTTTGACAACAATACTGGCTGATGCGGCGCGATTAATGCCCCCGAGCACCGCCACTGGAACGGCTAAGATCAAAGGACAGGGCGTCGCAACAACGAGTACAGCCAGAATTGTGGTGGGTGTGCCTGTAATCCACCACCCTAATCCACACATGATTAGGGTTATCGGTGTGAACCAGACTGCGTAACGATCTGCCAACCGTTGCAGTGGTGGTTTATCGTGCTGCGCGTCTTGTACCAGTTGAACGATCTGGGCGTAAGTACTCTCTGCCGAGATTTTGAGCGCTTTCATCTCGAATGCATTACCGCCATTTGCGCTACCGCTCAACAATTTGTCGCCCAGTTGCTTACTGTGGGTGAGCGGCTCACCAGTGAGTGCTGATTCGTCGATGTCGGCTTCCGGCGAGAGCAGTGTTCCATCTACGGGGATCAAATCGCCCGGTCGTACTACAAGTACGTCATCAATTCGCACCTGACTGGCTTCGATTTCTGTGATTTGCTCATTCTCTTTGCGGTGCGCTGTACGTGGTGCGCGCGCAAGTAATTGTTCAAGCGTAGATGATGCTCGTTTTAGACTGTAGTTTTCCAGCGCTTCACCGCCAGACTGCATGATGACAATAATCACGCCAGCAAAATATTCGTGCATGATGACTGCGGTAATGATCGCGAGCATAGCGATTACATCAGCAGCGAAATTACCCTTCAGCATCTTCTGAATGGTCTTGAGGACAGTTGGTGCGCCACCCACGACCAACACGATCAACCATATGATGTCCGCGATATCCGGTCGCGCCAAGGCAAACCGAATAATGGCTCCAAACAGCAGTCCTATTACACCAACAAATGGAACCGGGTTTTCTCGCATGAAGGGGATGATCTTTTTTTGCACATAAGTCTCCTCAATGAGTTTTGCAATCGGGTATAGAGGAGTTCAAATGCCGTGATCATGAATTCGTCCATGCCAGTTACAACAAGCGGTAAATTTGTTGCCCGAGACTCAGGAATGCCCGAGCTGAAAACACTACTGACTGTCAAACCCTTTAAGTGGTTCTTTGACGCCATGTCCATTTTTTTCACTTGTAACACTGAGAGGCAAATTGCCTAATAGCAGTGTGGGACTGATTCCATGCTCGGTAATGACAACCTTAGTGTTATCCCGCAGGGAATTTTCAATCATCTCCAGTCGTTTTAGCTCCTGCGCGTTACCAATAAAGTAACGTTCAGCGGCTTCGTTGACTAGGCGGATGGCCTCGGCCTTGCCTTGAGCGACCTGAATGACTGCTTCTCGTTCGCCTTCCGCATGTTGAATGATTGCCAGTTTTTGCTGTTGGGCGGCCTCAAATTCGCCTGTTGCCAGCAGCTTCATTGAACGGCGCTCTTGCTCGGATGTCTTCTGCTTATGCATGGCCTTTTTGATGTCATCAGGAGGGTCAATCAAGCGGATTTCGATCTTAGTGACAGTCAGTCCCCATTCGATGGCGAATGTGTTGAGAATGAGCTGTAAATTGGTCGCAATTTTCACACGCGCGACCAAGCTCTCATCCAACGATAATTCGCCAAACTCTTGACGTAAATTTGTCATCGCCAATTGGATGATGGCTCGCTGCCAATTATCGATGTTATAGAAGGTGCGCTTAATACCCTCTTCATCAATGGTGGGACGCACCCACATCACTCCATCGACTGTAATTTCAACATTGTCTTTGGTAATGACTGGCTGCGGTTCAATATCCATGGTGTGTTCGCGAACATCACGGACGCGAATGAGCTGGATTAAGGGCCATTGAAAACCCAGTCCCGGCATCACAAATCGAGTGTATTCACCCAACTTTTCTTGGATGCCTCTCTCGTATGGCCGTAACGTGAAGATCGGCCCTCGTATGGTTCTCATCGTTTTCTCTCTCTAATCTGCTTCTTCGATGACTAATCTGCCTAAATGGAGCTCGATGCGAAAGGTTTTGAAGCAGGCTATCAACCGTGATTTACTCAAGTTGATAGCCTTTACAACGGCTGCCCATACCTGTCTGGTCGGGCCGTTTGGTCGTCAATGTTGATGCACACTGGATTCATCCGATATGTCCGCGCGATTGTCACCAAATGAGCGTAGAACAGACTCTCGGCCATCAGAATTGTTTACTGTGGGTTTCAAAACTGGAGCAGAAGCGGGTTGACCGCGCAGGATACCAATCCAGCGGTGACCGGTGATATAGGAAACATAGAAGAGCGCCCCGAATACGACCACTGCGGCACCAATGATGGTTGTCCGTGTATCATTTGTATTGAGCGGTTGTACTGTCGCCTCAAGTTTGGTTTCGGCGTTCGCCACAAAATTCACCGGGGTTGTCCCCGTAATGCCGCGCACCACTGTAAACTCGCTGACTCCGGGCGGCAGGGTAAACTCAACCATCTGATTGATCGTGGTTCCATTTTCCTGTTTGGTTGAGGAACGTGGCATACCTTCAATAGCGCTTGAAACTGAGAAAGAACGTGATCCCGCACTGATCAATTGTACAGGTATCGATTGATTCGAAGGGTTTTTCACCAATACAGCGCCATTTCCGACAGGAAAAGTAAGATTAGTGCCTGAATAAGATAATGACCGAATCGAATTTATTGCCCAGAAAACTGCCACAACAATAAGCATGAATGCCAACGCGATTTTGACTGTTTTCCAATAGCTCTTCATTGCGTTTACTCCATTCGTATCTCACTTCACATTTGGATAGTGTGGACAGGCGTTTGCAGGGTCTAGATCGGTCAGCACTTTGCTTACTAGCGACAAGAAAAAGACGATATGACCCCGTCCACAAGGATCGTGCTTTACAATAATTTATCTGGCGAGATAGCGAGGGTGTTCTAGGGGCTTCGCTTGATAGGCGAGATAGACCTGAATCTGCTTAAGGCACTAGCAAAAGCTCACCTAGCATCATCAAACCTGAATATCTGAAGGTGGATAGGTGAAAAAGATGTCCTTCAGGTGTTCGGTTGGTCTTTCCCATCAGTAAATTCTATATATAGTGTAAGACCTCGTTTTGATGAATGCACCCTCCCGCAGAGGGATATATTTCTAGTCCTATAGAATCATCTTTTGCTTATTTAGAGGGTGATTGCCACTATGAGCCGCAGGTGGATGATCATATTCATGGGGAGCCAGCCTGAGCGGAGATGGAATATGGCATGTGTGATCTACATGCAAAAAATTTGAAAGTGCTCAAATTTGGATCACTGAACTTCAGCGGAATCCACTGTAGATTAGGCAGCAGAGTTCATCACCTCTGGCCGCTTCCCAGTCAGTTCCATGATGGGTAGTCGTTCATCAGTTTTTTATTCATGTGATGTCATTTGAGTCTACAGGGTGTTTGGGCAAGCGATGTTTAGGTTCGAAAATGAAACGGCAATCCATTTTTGAGACGCTTTCTCCTGTATGATCCCGCTGGGACTCGAACTTAATTCAAAGTTGATTTTGACTTAGGATTTAACGCTTCAATAAACAGTATTGATAGGATTCGAACACTTGCAGGCAAGAAAAAAGCGACTACGAAAGATCGCTTTTTGATTACTTCTGGGAAGACAGGAACACATTCGAACTTTCTTCGGCTAACACAACTGACTTTTTCCACTGTATAACATTTCCTCAACGCGCACAACTGGCGCGTTTCTCTGACCAACTGTGAATTTTGCTTTTCGATGATTGAGGGGAGCACAACCTCCCCCAAACCACCTTGAAGGCTCGCTGGCTATGGTAGCGAGCCTCTCGCAGGTCAGTGTAGCACACCTCCGCGTAGTCTTTGCCAGCACAGCGATTTTTGTCCGGTTTGTCGAGTGAGAGAGGAAATGGCAATGACTCGTGTTTTCGTATTCACCAACCACAAAGGGGGTGTCGGGAAATCGACATCCGCCACCAATACCGCGTTCGTTATTGTCGGGATGCTGCCCCGTGCAGGTGCGCCAAATCCGCGTGTGCTGCTGATCGATACGGATAGTCAGGCACACGCCACGCTCGTTAAAACGGGTGTATGTCGTCAAAAGGTTTCGGACTGAAAAGCGGTTGGAGGAAGAGAGACTTAGCTCCAGATTATAACGAATAGTTGTTCAATACCAAGTTGTGTTGACGGCGTGAAATGAAAGTCTGCTGTTTAATCTGTTGGCGATAGGTTTGTACCTCCAGTGAACGACCGAAGAAAACATCGGTAGGGATTAAGTTGTCGAGCGATTCCTGATAACGGTGGTGGATGTAGTAATCCACAAAATTGGTAACAGCCTGTTCGAGCTCCCAAGGGAAGTAGAAGTTCTCGAGTTTAACAATCGCTTTCATAGAACGATAATAACAGTCAATCTTGACTTGGGTCTGAGGGTGATAGGGAGCACCCCGGATATGGGAAAGCTGGTAGTGTTTGAGATACTGAGCCAATTCATCGGACACAAAAGCACCCCCATTGTCTGAGAGTAAGCGCGGACCAAGTTCCACATTGATGTGGTTAACCACGGTGCGCTCAACGGCCAAATCAAGGGTGGCTTTAGCATCAGCGCTGGTCATGGTGGGTGCTAATCGCTAGGTAATGATATAGCGCGAGAAATCGTCCAGTACCGTGCACAGATAGTAGCGTTCCCAACCGACAACATGCAATTGGGTAAAATCAGTCTGCCACAATTCATTCACACGCTGGGTCGGTTTCTCGAATTGATCTTTGGCAGCACGACCTGATAGACCGGACTGGTGACCAAGTCACAGGCTTTGAGGATGCGGTAGGTGCTTGATTCGGAAATGAAATATCCTTGATGGTCGGTGATATGCCAGGCTAATTCACGCGGCGACAACTCCGGATGTTCCAGGGCAATCTGAACCATTTGTTCCCGCTCGGTATCCGGGATGCGATTCCAAAATTGGTGCGGTTGCGAACTCCTATTGGCTAACCCCTCATACCCATCTTGTTGATAACGTTTGTACCAGTCATAGAATGTGCTGCGAGCGATACCTAACTCTTCCAGCACTTGCTTGACTGACACATCCGCCTGCTCCACCAGGCGAATGATCTCGAACTTCTCAGCGGCTGTGTAACGCATCATTCTCCCCGCTCGCTCTCCCAACCATTCGCACTTTTTTTCAACACCCGGTTCTGCAACAACAGTTCTGCCACCTGTTTGAGTTGCTCATTTTCGTGTCGAAGATCCGTCACTTCATCGCTCGTCGCTTGGCGTTTCGTATCGCCCGCCAAACGTCCTTTACCGGCTTCCAGAAACTCTTTGCCCCACTTGTAGCACAAGCTTTGGGCGATCCCCTCTCGTCGACACAATTCTGCGATTGTCCCTTCATCCCTCACTCCTTCGAGTACGATCCGGATTTTCTCTTCTGCACTATGGTGCCGTTTCGTTTCTCGTCGGATGGTGTCGATGGTCCGTTGGGCTGAGTTCTTTTCTTGGCTCATTTCTGGCTCCTTGTTGCTGTCTACGGCCTAGGAAAGTCTCTCTTAGTTTACCCCCTCATTATGTCCATCACCTTTTGAACCACAACAGGGGTATTGATCGTGATCTCAAAGTTTGGGTTGGAGTTTCCAACGGTCACGCAGATGGTTGCGGTTTTTTCCTTGCCTAAAGCAGGGCAATTTCCTCAGCACGCTTGATGGCTTCCCATCGACTGTGAGCATCCAATTTGCTATAAATATTTTCGATGTGTTTGCGCGCGGTCTCGACCGCAATAACGAGTCGATCGGCAAGCAACCGCAGTACTTCAAGCTCACGCTCACTCAGAGAATCCATCAGCACAGAAGTATTGGAAAGAAGTAGTGCAGTTGATAGTGCCTGCTTTCCAAAAACAGCCAGCAACTGCGCCACATATTCCTGAATTTCGGATGGAAAGGTTTGACCCTTGCGCCATCTATCCTAAAGTTTCTCTAATAGGATCGCTACAGGCTGACCTTCGTCCACATAAATATGAATGGGTCGTTCAGGTTCGCTCAATGACAAGGCTTTCAGTAATGCTTCTTCCGCTTGCCTATGATCGCCAGATGATTGGAAGGCCACGGCCTGCAAAATAAGCGCCTGAACAAGACTCCCCTGCCGCTTGCTGGTTTCGGTCTGTCATGACATTATTTTATGTCCGTTGCTCAAATGTCAACAGAACCTAACCTTCAATCAGGCAAAGTCCGACTATACACTTTTGGACGGTGGACGGCGTAGAGCAGAATTAAGCGCTGCTTTCCCCCGACGCCGAAATGGGTATGCGAACGATGAAGGTCGTTCCAACACCAACGGTAGTTTCGACACCAATCGCACCACCATGCAGTTCAACCGCTTCTTTGGTTATCACCAACCCAAGCCCGGTTCCGGCTATGTTCTCGGCATTAACCGCCCGGTGGAATGGCTCAAACAGATGTGGCAAATCGGCTTCGGGAATGCCGATACCTTCATCGCTGACTGTCAGCGTAACCTCAGCATCCGTATAATCCAGATTGACACGCACAACCTTGCCCGCAGATGAATATTTGATGGCGTTGGAGACCAAGTTGCTGATAATTTGGCGCATCAACTTCGGGTCGAGGTTGACGACTTGAGCAGTATCACTGACGGTATATTCCAAGTGATGCCGAACATCGGGGCGGCTCTGGAACTCATCCAGAACACTGCGGGCGAGTGAGTCCAAATTCGTCCTAGTCGGGTTGAAGTCGAAGCGCCGAGCTTGCATGCGCGAGAGCAGCAGCACATCATCCATAATATTCTTGAGATGCGCAATCTGCTCTTTCATCTTTTCCAAGCGCTGGTCAATCTGGTCTTCTGACAGCTTCTTGCGATAAGCGACGAGGGTTTCAACGGTGGCAAGCAGGGTTGCCAGCGGCGTTCGAAATTCATGCGAAGCCATGGAGACGAAACGCGTTTTGAGATCGCCCAATTCTTTTTCTTTGGCAAGCGATTGTTGAAGGGCTTCTTGAGCCTGCTTTTGAACGCTGATGTCAGTCGTGATGACAAAACTACCCCGGCTCTTGCCGTCTTTGTCCAGAAAAGGCGTACCGGAGAAAAGCACATTGATCAGGTGCCCATCCCGACGGCGCAGCGGCAGTTCATAGGAGGTGCTTTCGCCTTGATTCCGCCGCCCAAGGTGTGATTGGATCAAGTGTGCAGTGTCAGAATTCACAAAACTTGTCGGGTACTTGCCGATAATTTCTTCCCTCGAATAGTCCAACATTTCGCAGAAGCGGTCGTTGACATAGGTTATATGAAATTCTTCATCCAGTATGGCGAGGCCGTCATGCATGGTTTCGACAAGCGAGCGATACTTCTCTTCGCTTTCTCGCAAGGCCGTTTCAGCTTCGTGGCGTGAAGTAAAATCCGAAAACGTGGCAATGACCGCATAAGGCAGCGTTTCACTCGGCGAGATGAGCGGCTGTGAGTTGATCGAAATCCATCGACGCGCACCATCTGGTAGACGAACACCCATGATAACCCCGGTCAATGGCTGGCCCGTGCGCAAGGTGACGATTGCCGGGTGTGTTTCACCGGGAAAAGGTGAGCCATCTTCATGAACGGCTTGCCAATGGTCATCAATTGAAGTGAGTCCCTTTATCTGGTCGGCAGTCAGACCGAGAATGCGCTCGGCAGCCAAGTTACAGGTCAAGATTTTCCCATCTCGATCATGCAAAACGATTCCTTCTGACAAGGCAGTCACCACTGTACGGTAACGTTCTTCGTTTTCTTGCAGCGCAAGTTCAGCCTGTTTTCGCTCGGTGACATCCATTGCCATACTGGAAACCATCCGGCGACCATCGGGCAAGAGACCTATAGGTGCGCTAATAAAATCCCAGACGCGCATTTCGCCTGACTTCGTTTGTATCTGAAATTCACCGCCGTGCACCGGTTCCGTGTAGTCGTAGACTCTATTGATTAATGGCTTTATCGTCTGCTGCTGACCTTGATAAGCTTTTTCAATCCAATCCGCCATTCGAGGGATTTCGGACTGGGAATAGCCCGACAACTCCGACCATGCCTTGCTAATCTGAAGGATTTCACCATCATCGGCATGGATCATAATGGGGAAAGGCGCGTCGATGATCGCGCGGCGGAAACGTTCCTCGCTCTGGCGAAGTGCCTCTTCTGCCTGTATGCGTTCGGTGATGTCCTGTCCAATGCCAATACTGCGCCCATCAGATAGTCTCACATTGGCCCAAGAAGTTTTGCGTTCACCACGATATTTGGTCTGGCTGTTAAAGTCACGCCAACCGGGTTCCGTCGAAAGCATAAACTCGAGCACGTGCCGGCGATATTCGCGGTCAGGATAAAATAACGCCAAGGGATCTGAGGCAGCGGTGAGATCTTCAACAGTCCATCCCGCTTGATCGAGCCAGCACCGGTTCACATACTCAAAACGGCCCTCAGCATCGAAGAAACTGATCATTACGGGGATGTTTTCAATAATGGTTCGCAGGCGGTCTTCGCTCTCTCGCAAGGCATCTTCGGCACGCTTGCGCTCGGTAATGTCGCGCAGTACGGAAATAAAGCGCGTATCTTGAATCGAATTGGGATCGTAGAGGATCCGCGTGCGAACCTCATACCAACTGTACTGATTATCTTTATGTCTTAACCGGAATTGGTTGGTATAAGAACTGGCCTTCAAAACGACGGCTTGGCGGGTTTTATCAACGACCTGCGGATAATCTTCCGGATGAATGAATTCGCCGTGTGTTTTGCCTACAACTTCTTCCGGCGAAAATCCTAATATTCTCTCGCACGAGGGACTCATATAGGTAATCACCCGATCCATCGAGAAGGTCATGATGATGTCGTCAATGTTTTCGGCGAGCAGACGATAGCGGGCTTCGCTCTCGCGCAGGGCTTCTTCGGCTTGGCGGCGGGCGGTGATGTCCCGGAAAACACCAACAAACTCTATCACTTTCCTTGTGTGAGTATCACGAATAATGCTATTTATTGCTTCAACCCAAATATAATGACCGGCCTTGTGGCGTACGCGCTGGATGATTGAAAAAGACGCGCTAGAAGATTCTATCGCTTGTCTTATGATAGCATTCGTTTTTAGGACATCATCCGGATGCACAATATTTGGCGCCGTTACACCAACCAGTTCATCCGGTGTATAACCTAAAACTGCATAACACGACGGTGAAACGAAAGTCCGAGTGCCATCCGGTTCGAATTTGGTGATCACATCAGTGATATTTTCGGCGAGTAATCGATAGCGGGCTTCGCTCTCGCGCACTGCTTTCGCCGAAGATCGTTCTTCGGTCACATCGCGGACGACCAGCAGACCGTTCGGGGTCATTCCATCCGCATTTAAGACTGGAGCGAACTTGCCTTCATAGAGTCGCCCATTAGCAGGAAGTTCGATGGTCATCGACTCGCCGCGCAGCGCGGCTTCGTATCCGGGTAGAATTTCGGACGCAATTTCGGGTGCAAAGACTTCATGAACCGTCTTGCCTTCCATATATTCGGGCGGGTAAGCGGCGTCGGGTCCTTCGACCACCAGATAGCGAAGTTCGCTGTCGAATAGAAATACAGTCGTTAGCGGCAGGTTGTTGGCCAGCGTTCGATAGTAGGCTTCCCGCTGGCGAATCTCCAATTGAGCCTTACGGAGTTCGGTGATGTCGAACATGGTTGAACGGCTCTGGAGGTACTCGCCATCCTCATCATAAATGGCGGTGCTGTTCAACAGGATGTGCATCAGGCTGCCATCTTTGCAAATGAGATCAAATTCAAGATCATTCACCCAGCCGCGTTCTTTGAACGCCGGGAAATGCTCTTTAAAGATTTGTAGACTTTCAGGGGAGAAGAGGTCTGTAATCTTAAGCTTGCCAACAACTTCATCGCGGCTGTAGCCCAGCCAGCTCAACTCGGTGTCATTAATTTGAATGATCACCCCATTTTTATCCAGCGAGTGATAACCGCAGGGGGCGAAATTGTAAAGGTCTTGTATTTCTGACACCGATTTTTGCAGCGCTTCCGCTGCCTGCTTGCGTTCGGTGATGTCGCGGTTGACGGACACGATGCCGAACGGCTGCCCTTTTTCATCTTTAAAGAGATTTGTAGAGACGTGGATATAAAGTATCCGGCCATCTTTGCTGTGCTGCTTCACTTCGCGCTGCCAGCCGCCTGTGGCTAGAAATTCCTTGAAAATCCGTGGGCGTTCTTCCTCTGATTCATAGACCGTCTGCAAAATCTCTGAGACATTTTTGCCAACAACTTCTGCCGCCGTCCAGCCATAGATGCGTTCCGCTGCCGCATTCCAGCTCTGGATGTGAAGTTCCATATCGGTCGCGATGACGGCATCACTGACGCTGGCTTGAATGCTGGCACTATAACGCAGTTGACGTTCGTAGGCCTTGCGTTCGGTGATGTCCTGTACCGTACACACCAGTCCATCGCCTTCAATCAGTTCAACGGCCAGTTCGGCGTCAAATGCGGTTCCATTTTTGCGCACGACCCGGACTTCGGTTCGCCTGCCTGCCCGTTCTTTGATCACCTGTTCAACAAGGTTGGCAACTGCCTGCTTATGCTCTTCGTAAATGAGGGTCAGCAGAGATTTATCATCACATTCACCCAATTCGCAGCCCAGCATCTTGTGAAAAGCAGTGTTGGTTTGCTGGATGCTGAGGTCGCGTTCGATCAACAAAATGCCGTTCGGGCTGTTGTTGAGCAGCGCTTCGACCCGCGCCTTACCCGCTTGAAGTTCAATGGTGCGCTCTTGAACTCTCTGTTCGAGTTCAGCAGTATGTCGGGCTAACGCATCTGAGAGTTGACGCTGACGGATAGCGATAGCCAGTTGATTGCCAACTTCGACCACTATTTCTTGGTGTTCGGTGGTGAAAAAATTGGTTTTATCTGCGTATAAACCAAGTGTTCCAATCGGATTATCGCGATCCATAAGCATGACATTCATGCCGGAAAGAATGCCTTCTTTGACCAACTGACCGAAGGGAAACTCAATCGCTTGAAGAGGCCGGAAATCAGGAGCGACTTTTACATGCCGATCATCGTAGCCGTCAAAGAAATTCGGCTGAAGTGGCAACCGTACCCCCTGACCAATGGCTGTCTCATTGTCGTAATCAATAGCAAAAATAACCCCTTCCTGCTTGATTATGTCAATCAAAACAACATTTGCCCGCTGGCATGGAATAAGCTGGCGGAGATGCCGGAGAGCAGTTGCGATGATCTCTTGAGTTGAGTTGGCATTGATAATGCCGAGATCAATTTGACGCAGAATTTGCAACCGGCGGGCATAAGGCACAATCGTATCTTCGGCTTCGGTGGAGTGATCGACTGCACGAAGTTGGTTTTCGAGTTCGGCTATGCGCGCTTGTGCTGCTTCAAGCTGCTGCTGGAGAGAGGCTGAATTTGAGGACAGTTTTTTTCTACTTGGCATTTAACAACATCCTCACCAAGTGGATTGGACGATAATGGGAAATCGTTCCATCCATTGTAATGAGTGCAATACTTAACATGTATTACTATAGTGCATATATAATAACTGCATTCCATCACAAATCTTTGTGAAAGATCGCACATGTAGGCATTCTGGCTCTATTAAATATTGGAGCCTGTTTGTGTTCTCCAAGCCCTGCATATCCCCGTCCATCTCCCTTGGCTTCTGTCGAACGCGCCGCACCTCACTCCGCCTTTCCAAACGTCTCGTGCCGACTATCTCTTTTGTTTTCAGGACAGATACGATCTACAAGTTGATTCATCGCTCAGTGCCCGCGTCCACTCATCGGCGCAGTTAAGACGGAGTCCATGTTAGGGCAGTGTTCTTAAAGGGGATGAGCGCCAAGACGACAGCATGTTCGTAGTAGCGCTGACGGTCAATGAGGTCGGCGGTGAGGAGGCCGACCGCGCCGTTAGTCTGCTTGGAGTTGGAGCGTCCAAAGACCTGATCATCGGCATGTCCGAGTTCGACGCCTGATCGGACGAGGGTGGCGACTTCCTGAGGGAGCATGAAGGCCCCGGTACGGGCTTTGCCTGTTACGACCCCCTCCCTAACCCTCCCCCGTAAACGAGGGAGGGAACTCTGTATCACGACCCATGCGAAGGTCCAGAGTTCGCCGTGTTTTTCCTCACAGCCGCCTTCGATGCCGACCCAATAATCGGCGTCGGGGTGCAGCTCACGCACTTTGGATGCGCGGTTGAGCGCTCCTTGGAGTGTTTCCTCGTCGGTCATGGGCTGGTCACTGACGCCGGAGGGGACGCTGACGCCTTCGGTGGTGAAGGTTTCCGAGGGGAACATGAGGCGAAATCCGTGCAGGGCAGATTGGACTTTGACAGGGTTGGTGGAGGCAATGATGAGGTGCATAGTTTTTAGTTACAAGTAACCGTCTCTCGTAGCATTCACAAGACGACGGTTATGCAATTTCTCACTCAAATCCTCACCCCCTAGCCCCCTCTCCATTTCATGGCAGAGAGGGAATCTAGAGGGAAAGACAGAGTCTTTTACAAAGTGTCGCCCTCTGAACTCGTACACGAGGGAGGATAAACGGTAAAAATAAGACATTAGGCGGCACGGCGGCGCATATAGCCGAGCAGGAAAAACATGGCAATGATGGCGGCAATGGCAAGAATCATCAGCAGCCATTCGGGCAGCGAGTTGGCGAAACGGAAGCTGCCGAGTCCGACGGCCATGATCTGTGTCAGGATAAAGATGCCGCCGATGGCGAGAATTTCCAGCGGCCAGCCGAAAACGCGCAGTTCGCTCATGCCCTGCTGTCTGTAGCGCTGCCAGCCGAGGCCGGTGTGTTCACCTTCGAGATGTTCGCGAATGTAGGCGTTGATCTGCATGATGAAGACTTCATTCTGTGCCCAACCAACCGCTAAGAGGAAAGCGATCAGCGGGTAGATGAGGATGACCACGGCGCCTGCGTTCCATCCCAAGCCGAGAAAGGCACCAGCCAAGGTTAAGGCGATGCTGATGGTCTGCTGGCGCGACTCGATGCGCTTGAGGACTTCTTCGCGCAGGGTGGCGTATTCCATCTCGACATTGGGCGGGCTGGACGTTTGCATTCTATACTCCCCTGAGTGTGGACAAAGGACTTGTAGAGTATAAAGCTCATTCACAAGTTCGCAAAGTCGGTGCTCCATGTACCCCACCCCAAACCCCTCCCCATAAAACTTCACGACACGAAAGTTTTGTAGTTTATCGCTCAAATCCTCACCCCCTAGCCCCCTCTCCATTTCATGGCAGAGGGGAATCCAGAGAGAAGACAGAGGTTTTCAAAAAGTATCATCTCCTGAACCATAAAACAGGGAGAGGCTTTAAAGGCTTGACAGTTAGAGCAAAGTGCCGTATTATACCAATAGGTTAATTAACCATATGGTTAAATAAGGATCGATGATGGCAAGGAGTGATGACGATCAGCTTAGTTTAACTTTCGCCGCACTGGCAAACTCCACTCGTCGGGCGATTATCGCGCGGTTGGCAGAGGGTGAAGCCACCGTCAACGAACTCGCAGAGCCGTTTAACATGTCGCTGCCTGCCATTTCGAAACACATCAAAGTGTTGGAGCGCGCAGGGCTGATTGTACAAGGGCAGAAGGCACAATACCGACCGTGTACGATTGACGCCGAGCCGCTGAAAGAAGTGTCGAGTTGGACAGAGCAGTACCGCCATATCTGGGAAAATCGCTTTGACCAGATGGATGCCTATATCAAGCAGCTTCAAAAGAAGGAGAAAGACAATGAGTGAGAATGCCGTGTTACATGAAGTGGTCGAGCTTGAGCGGACATTCGACGCGCCTATCGACCTCGTCTGGGATATGTGGACGAAGGGCGAACATTTCAAGAACTGGTACGGCCCCAAAGGGTTGAAGATCCCGGTGGCTGAAATGGATGTGCGGGTGGGGGGCAAGCGTATGGTGTGCATGGAAATTCCCACACCCAACGGCCCGATGAATTCGTGGCTGACGGGCGAGTACATTGAAGTGACCCCCAAGACGCGCCTCGTGTATACCGATACGATTGCCGATGCGCAGGGCAATGCGATGACGATGCAGCAGGCGGGCGTGAGCACGGATGATTATCCCGAGGTGACGGAAGTGACCGTGCTGCTGGAAGACCTCGGCGGACGCACCAAAGTGACGCTGAAACATGCGGGGCTGCCGGATGGTGACGCGGGTACAAAGGGTGCCAAATACGGTTGGAGCCAATCGTTCACCAAGCTGGCGGAGTATATGCCGTCGGTTGGCTAAGAATCTTATCCTCACCCCCTGCCCCCCTCTCCATTTCATGGCAGAGGGGGAAGTTGAAGCGCAGAGACGCAGAGTTTAAAGCGATTAAAAGGAGAAATTCAAATGGCAAACGCAAAAGACGCAGTCAAGAGCGCCAAGAAGTCCAGTGACGGATTTTCGGCTGATGAAAAGGCCGCAATGAAGGAACGTGCCAAAGAACTGAAGGCGCAGGAACGTGCCAAGAACGACCGTGCAGCCGGTGAAGCGGATGTGCTGGCGAAGATCGCTGAGATGCAGGGATTGGATCGCACCATGGCGACGAAGATTCACGAGATCGTCGCCGCTCATGCGCCGCACCTCATGCCGAGGACATGGTACGGGATGCCGGCCTATACCAATGCGGATGGCAAGATCATCTGCTTCTTTAAGGATGCGGCGAAGTTCAGCTCGCGCTACGCGACTCTGGGTTTTGAGGAATTCGCACAACTGGATGAGGGTGACATGTGGCCGACATCCTATGCGTTGGTGGACTGGACGGATAAGGTCGAGGCCAAGATTGTCGCACTGGTGAAGCAAGCGGCGGGGTAGTCGAGGGCAAGATGTATCTTGCCCCTACAAAAGATCACCCATTGGATGAAAAGGCGCTCACAGTCGAGCGCCTTTCGTGTTTTTAGGGACGAAAAGTGGGTTTCAAACCGACCCCACCCTAACCCTCCCCGTAGTAACAGGGAGGGAACTAATTCATACCCGATGATAGCTGTCCCTTACTTCGAACCGGCGGCGATCCAGTTCATGGTTTTGGTGGCGAGTTTGTCCAGCGCCTCGACGCACTGGAGGAGATGTTCCTCCTTGGTGTCCTCGATCTTGTTGTGGGAGATGCCGCGCAGACTCTGGACGAACATCATGATGGTGGGGACATCGGCACGTACCATCTCGGCGGCGTCATGCAGCGGGCCGCTGGGCAGGCGATGCGATACGCCAACGGTTTCCATGATGGCCTGATCACAGAGTTCAATGAGGTGCGGATGGAAAGGCAGCGGTTGAATCTGCCACAGGCGGCTCCATGAGACTTCGATGTTTTCCTCGGCGGCAATGCGTTCGCTGGCGGCTTTGGCTTCGTTGAGCATGGCGGCCAGTTCATTCGCATCCAGATGGCGCTGGTCTAGGGTCATATCGGCCTGACCGACGACGGCGGTGACGATACCGGGCTGGGTGACAACGCGTCCGACGGTGCCGACTCCTTTATGGGCTTTGGCGATCTGGCGGATGTCGAGGTGCAGTTTGCTGACGCCACCGAGCGCATCTTTACGCTTGTCCATGGGGGTTGAGCCGGAGTGCGCTTCCTGACCAACGAAGCGAATGGCATGTCGTTCGACGCCGACTGTGCCGAGCACAACGCCCAGCGGCAGGTCGAGGCTTTCGAGGACAGGGCCTTGCTCGATGTGCAGTTCGAGATAGGCTTTGGCGTTCTTGAGCTGGTTGTGAGCTTGAGTCGCCATATCGAGGTTGACGTCGAAGTTGGCGAGGGCGTCTTCAAGGCGGATGCCATCTTTGTCCTTGAGGTTGCGCACGTCATCGGGGTTGAGCGTGCCGGAAGCTGCACTGGAACCGAGCAGGCTGCGCCCAAAGCGTGCGCCTTCCTCATCGGCCCAATCGACCAAACGGACGGTAACGGGCGGCGTGCCTTGGCTGGCAATGCGGCGCATGACTTCCAATCCGGCGAGGACGTTGAGGCAGCCATCCAACCAGCCGCCGTTGGGCACGGAGTCCATGTGGCCTCCGATCATCATGACGTCATCGGACGCGCCTTTGAGGGTCGTCCAGACGTTGCCGGCTTCGTCGGTCTGGATGCTCACGGGAAGCTGTTCCATCTTGGCACGCAGCCACGCCCGCGCCTTGGCCCATGTATCTGTCCATGCGATGCGCTGAGCGCCGTTCTCGTCACCCGTTAGGGCGCGGAGTTCTTTCAGTTCATCAATCGTCCGTTGAGGATTGAGTGCAGACATTGCCATCACTTCCTTACTGATATGCCATTGCAATTGGGAGGAGTATAACGCGGCGGATGGGCTTGGCAAGCAGGCGAAGTTTCGATCTCGCTGTGCCCGTTAGCGTTGCAAGCTGCAAATCCTGCGGTGAGGGCGGTCTCTCACGAGACCGCCCAAAGCGTGTTCCTATTTCATGGTTGTCTGGTAGGTGATGTCCGTGAAATTCACTGCGTCTGGCAGTAAAGCCTTATGGGCCTCATTGTCGTCCTTGAGTGTGTCGAGCAAGAAAGCTGTCGTGAAATGGTTGATGAGGTTATGCGTAGTATCCGTCGTCCATACCCCGCCCCAATCCCCAAACATGTAATGTTCGCCCCCCTCAAATACCACCTCTGACTTCTGTGTACTGGACACATTTTCGTAGGTCAAGTAGGCACTCCATTCCGGAATATTCGCATTGTCATTCGAACCTACTTGAACCATTACGGGGATGGTGATTGATGCCAGACCCATAGGCCCAAATACATATGCATCTCCAGATTGGCTGACAATTGCGCTGACACGGGGATCGCCCCAACTCGGCCACAATCCTGCGGGCATCGTATCAAGCTTGGCGAGCGCCAGCATGTCCTTTTTATGCCCGAGCAAGTCGGGGCATACAAGCATGGCATCCGGGCTGTTATGCTCACCACACCACGTCTCAAACCACGCGAAATCTAACTGTGCGCCGCCTGCCGCTAAGGCGGTGTAGCCTCCAGAGGAATGACCGACCGCACCGATATGTTGTGCGTCAATCAACCCTTTAAAACTGCCATCCTGAATCGTCAATTGTTCAGCAAAATCAATCTCGCGGATCGTAATTGTTGGCCGAGTAATATAATGCGACCATATTACATGTTCCGGTAGCAGAGCAGAAATCACGACAAAACCATAAGATGCTAAGTGTTCCTCAAGACGTGTATAACGAAATGGCAAATCGCCAAAGCCGGGTGAAAAGATTACTAACGGGTAAGGAGCCTTGGAATTATCCGGTGTGGCATTCAGTACCGATGTCCCCAAGTTATGTAGGTCAATGATCTCCTCTGGATTGGGGGTTTGATATTCGTCTGGTACGGTCAATGTGCCAACCAGCTTATCCCCCACAGGCTTCAGTGCTGGATACCATGCGACAACAACGAATGGTGACTTGGTTTCTTTGCCAATCTTGAACCACGTTCTGCCTACCTCATAGGGTCCCTGTCCAGCATAGGCTGGTGTATCCGCATACACTCCTTTTACGGGTGCTGCCTGCACTTGGAGTGAGGTAGCTACCAACAGGTTTATAAGAACCAATATGAAAATCATTTTGAACCTACGCACGGTGAAACTCCTTTGGATGAAAGGCGTTACCTGTCTCTGCACCAAAAATAAAAAAGACGTCCCCAACTGTTATGAGTAACGCCTTGCTTCGCGGTGAAATATGATGATGTATCAACGATGCATAACAGCACGCTTGTGCTCAGACAAGCGATTTCTTACTTATTGCTACTAGCGTATTACTACATTTCCGCTGATGAGTAGTGTTGAATGTCATATTCAATGGGCTGGATCACCGGTGTTAAATCCTTCGTAACTAGCACTACAGCGATATATCGGAATCCAAAAGGAATGGTCAGGCGACCATTCCTTGTTTTGAGGAAAGGGCCATACCCTTTCTTATCCACAACCGAGTATGCGGTTTTATCCGCGATTGGGGAAGCGGAAGGCGGACAGGTAGTGGCCTTCGGGGTCTTTGGCGAGGAAGTAGCGCCCGAAGGGCATGTCTGCCGGTTCAGTGATCATCTCAACGCCCTTTTCCTTCCAGCGCTTGTAGGTGGCGTCCACATCTTCAACCTCGAAACTGAGTTCGACACTGCCGGGATGCTGCTCTTGGGCCGAGGGCAGCGGCGTGGACTTCTTATCTTGCAGGCCGATGATGGCGCCGCCATCCGGTGATTGGAGGGTGGCGAAAATATCAGGCGCTCGCGAACCGAGGTCCTTCATCCCCAGCGCATCGATATAAAAGGCGCGTGATTTCTGGAAGTCGTTGACATAGACGAGGATGTAACTGAGTTTCATGTGGCTCTCCTTGGGTTCGTTTTACGTTCAATCTCATTGTAGGAGAGGCCAGTGACACCATTATGTCAGCAGTGTTTTGGACTATTTGGAAATCGGTTCATATCAAATGCAATCCTCACCCCCGGCCCCTCTCCACTTCGTAGCGAGGGGGGAAAAGACCGCGTGTGACTTACCCATCATTTATTTCGATAAACTGCTTCCGATGCCACTTCAAGTTGGTGATTTTCCATCATGCCGTGCCCTTCACGCGCCAGAATTTCACGTAAGGATTCGGGTTCTAGCACACGGACGTGCGATCCCCAACTCATCAGCCAATTGAGGACATCACCGGGCTGCTCGATGGTTAGGGTGATTAGCAGACCATCAGGGCGTTCTTCCTCTGAAACTTGAAAGAAAGACGGTGACTCACGTACCCAGCGGGCGGTTTCGGGATCAAAGAGCGCGCGCACAACGGTACTGCGGTCACGGTCAGGGCGCTTACGGATTTCGAACTCCGGTGGGCGGATAAAGGTCTGATTGAGAACGGCGACCTCTTCCATGCGGTCGATGCGGAAGTTACGCTTCTCCTTGCGCAGGTGGCAGTAGGCAATCAGCAGCCATGTGTTACCTATATGAACCAGCGCGTAGGGATCAGCATCGCGCAGGCTGGGCGTACTGGAACGGCCATCACGAGGACGTGAATGGTAGCGGAAGCGTATTGTGCGGCACTGGATGATGGCACGGCGCAAAAGTTGGAGCGTTTCCGGCGCGAACGGCCCGTTGAGCGCAATGAAGCGGATGCTATTTTCCAAATATTCAACTTCTTGGCGGAGTTTGTCGGGCAGCACGGCAGTGATTTTATGGCTGGCGGATTTGGCGGCGGCACGA
This sequence comes from Aggregatilineales bacterium, assembly GCA_044226855.1. Classification (GTDB taxonomy): domain Bacteria; phylum Chloroflexota; class Anaerolineae; order Aggregatilineales; family Phototrophicaceae; genus CFX2. The sequence continues at coordinate 28,539 of JBGAGF010000015.1, read as the reverse complement.
TATTGGGCATCAAAGTTCTGGGCGACAAAATCGGTGCCCAGCAGAAGCATGATGGCTTCGTCGCTGCTAAAGGTCAGCGGCGGCAGGAAGTAGCCTTCGACCAGTGAGTAACCCTGACCGGGGATGGCGACCACCGGCACGCCCGACTCAGAGAGGGCTTGAATATCGCGGTAGATGGTGCGCTTGGTGACTTCAAAGGTCGATGCCAAGTCTTCGGCACGAACCTGTCGCTTGGCCTGTATTTCGAGCACGATAGCCAGCAGCCTATCGGTGCGGTTCATAACCTATCCTTTGGAAGACGTCATTCAATAACGGTATCAGTATAGCGGAAATACTATCCTCACCCCTAAATAGCGTTGTCCGGTAGTGGAAGAAGGTATCCAAGACAGTAAAATCCAAAGCTCTCACACCAAGGAGCTTACTGATGGATTTGGATACCTTCATAACCCAATTATATGTATGGATCGATGACTGGTACAAAGCAGAGATGGCCCAACAAATGGAGCGGCACGCAGGGCCACCCTGCAAAATGAGCGATAGTGAGGTGTTGACGCTTGCCATTGCGGGACAGTGGCGGATAGGGGTACCGTGGCAATCTGAACGGGGCATGGTGCGCTATATGCTTGAACATGGTCGGAGTTGGTTTCCGCAGATGCTGCAAAAGAGCCAATTCAATGTGCGTCTTCGTTGTCTGTGGGCCGCATTGGTTCGACTGCAACAAGGCTGTTCGACATGGTTGGAAACAGCGGATGACTTGTATGAATGTGCGGATTGTACGGAATTGCCGAGTTGTAGTTTGGCACAAGCGGCGAGCCAAGAGGGTCATTGGCTGGGTGGCGAATTGGGGCGTGGCGGCAACAATGGTGGTTGGTTTTATGGGGAGCAGCTTCTCGTCAGTGTCAGTGCGACCGGTGCCATTAGAGGCTGGTTGGTGGGTATGGCAGCAATTGACGACCGCTGGATGATGGAAGCATTGCTGAGTACACGGCAGAAGCGGATGCAACTCATTGGCCCGCAGTTATCGGACAAGAAACGCTACCAAATCCATTTCATACCCAGTGTTCATACTTTCAGTCCAGCCATTTGTGCAGGCTATGATAGCGCATTACCCTATTTAGTTGATCAAGGATTTAATGGTGATCGCTGGCTCAACCATTGGGCGAGTGAGTATCACGTGACCGTCATCGCGGTTCCACCACCCAACAGCCCTTATATTTGGACGAACACGGATAAGCGCTGGTTGGCAACCCACCGTCAAATTGTCGAAACCGTTTTCGCTCGTTTAACCGATATTTTTGGTCTTAAGCGTCTTCGTGCTCATAGCCATTGGGGCAAGCTCACCCGTTTGGCGGCTATCATGGCCGCCTACAATCTGGGTTTGTACCTCAATCGTTGTTTAAATCGACCGCTTGGCGCTTTGGCAACCCTTATTTTCTAGTACCGGACAAGCCTTAAATCCCCTCTCCGCTGCGCAGCGAGGGGACTTCAATGCCTTGTTGGAGCTAGGTCATATCATTTGTATGACACGAAAGAGAAAATTTGTTCGCAAAGCAGGTCAAGTTTGGATATAATGTGTGGATTGGGAAAACGGATTTCTGCAATCAGGGGGTATGGATTTGACGGGAAAAACAGGGACGATTGGGCAGCGGCGTTTATACCATCAAGGCATTACGTGTCCGCCGTTCAAAGACGCGGCAGAGGTGGTGGCATGGCTGGGTGCGGTGCAGGGACAGGATTATCCCGGCACCAAATGGGCGTTCGGCCTGCGCTTACCGGGCAGCACGGAGGCTGACATTGAGCGGGCGATTTACGACGGTGTGATCCTGCGGACATGGGCGATGCGCGGGACGCTGCACTTCGTCGCGCCAGCCGATATTCACTGGATACTGGGACTGGTCTCACCGCGCCCGATTGCTGGCAACAGTTCACGCTATAAGCAGCTTGAACTGGACGAGCCAACCCTGAAGCGCAGCACGGAACTGATCGTCAAAGCCTTAGAAGATGGCAGCCATCTCTCACGGCCTGAACTCTTCAAGATTATCGAAGCCAACGGCATTTCGACCGCCGGACAGCGCGGCGTTTATATGCTGCAGCGCGCCGGACTGGAACGGCTGATTTATCAAGGTGAGATGCGCGGTAAAGACACCACGTTTCATATCCTCAAAACGGGCAAGACACTTCCCAAAGATGAATCGCTGGCGCGGTTAGCAGAGCGTTATTTCATCAGCCGCGGGCCTGCCACTCTAGCCGATTTCGTTAACTGGTCAGGGCTGCCGATGACGGAGGCGCGGGCCGGTTTGGAGAGCGTCAAATCCCAATTACATCAAGGGACAATCGATGGGCAGAGCTACTGGCTTTCGCAACAGGAGCCACAAGCGCCGGAGCGCTCGATTTATCTACTGCCGGGATTTGACGAATACATTCTGGGTTATAAGGATCGGACGACGGTAGTCGAGCCGCAGTTTATGGACGCCATTTGCCCCGGTGGCAACGGCATCTTCCAGCCGACGATTGTTAGCGATGGGCAGGTCGTCGGGACATGGAAGCGAACGGTCAAGAAAAAGCACGTCGAGATCGCGCTCGAACCGTTTCATCCACTGCGAAAGAATGAAGTCGAAGGCATTGCAGAAGCCGCTGAAGAGTTCGGTGCATATTTGGGATTAAAGGCTGTTATTCAGTAGAAAGCGACAACCATGAATAGTTTTATGAAGCAGTTTGGGACGATCTATCACCTGACGCAGATTATGCGCGAACAGTTGATGGATATTCTGACGGATGGTGATCTAACGTTTACACCGGGCGGCAGCAACCCGACTCTGGGCGACCTGTGCAAAGAGATGGGCGAAGTCGAATACACCTATATTGAGTCGGTGAAGCAGCTTAAGCACGACTGGTCATACCGCAATTTGGAAGCGGGTTTGGCGAGCCATGTCGCTCAACTCAAAGCGTGGTACCAGCAGCTTGACGCTGATCTAAAAACCGCGATGGAAAACCTCACGGATGAAGACCTCAATAAGATGGTGGCGCGCAATACCGGCGAATCGGCGGTGACGGTCGGGACTGAACTCCATATCTACCGCGAGGCACTGCTGATCTATTACGCCAAAATCGCCGTGTATTTGAAAGCTCTAAATAAGACGATGCCCGAACAGTGGCAGGGATGGATCGGCTAAATGACGAATGCAACAATCACGGCTCATGCTCCGGTTCTCTTGGTCAAAGATGTGGTGAAGTCGGCGGCTTATTGGCGCGATAAGCTGGGTTTCACCAATCAAACTCTATATGGGACTCCGCCGCACTTCGCAATCGTCAAACGTGATCATTCTACCGTGATGCTGGCGCGCGCTGCGGCTGACCAAACGTTCACCACAAACTATCATATCGTTGAAAAAATGTGGGATGCTTACTTCTGGGTGGATGATGCCGAAGCGATTTACGCCGAATTTCAGGCGAGCGGCGCGATTATTGATTACTCGCTATATGTGGCACCACACGGCGTCAAGGAATTTGGCGTGCAGGATTTGGATGATCACGACATCGCTTTTGGACAGATTATCCGGTGAAGGCACGGTTATTCACCAGCAGTCCATAGGCCGGTGATTGAACAGAACGATCATTGAAGGGCTAAATATGCCCTGACCGCCAGACCTTCTTTCAGTTGGTTTGGCGGTGTTTGTTCCTAGCATGAGCGGTTTGCACTAATTTGCTGCAGCACGCCCAAAAAATCGATTTCCGTCCAGCTTTCGGCCACAAGGCCATCCTCAAACTGAAAAATCCAAATCGAGGGCATCATGATGTCGGTGCAGCTTGGCGAAATGCCCATGAAATCCCCCCGATGTGAACCGAAATAGGTCACACGGAGAACCCCGCTGTCACCTGACGCAATCGGGGCGCAAATCTGCATGACAAAGTCCGGGAAAGCATCATAAAAGCTGCTGATATAGCTTTTAAAAGTTGTCCTATCCAGTGGTGGCATCAGTGGAAAATGTCCCACATAGTGGGGCGCAAGGATTAGATCCGCGATGCTGAGGTCTGGCTTATTGAACATGTCATCAAAACGTTGAATAAATTCACTCATCTGGTCGATAGACATAAGGAACCTTTGGGTAAGAACTGCGCCAATAAAAATTGTTCAACTCGATAAAAATAATGCATGATGCACAATACACTATCAAATCCTAGTCACTTTGCCCCCGACTAAAAATGATGTGATTGCACATCTTATTAGAATGCAAATTGGGGTCAGAAAATCACAAACCCTATATACAAAAATGCATACAATTATTGAGAGGTATATTCAAAAGGATAAAAATGTACGACAATATTTCATTTGGTACTTGGCAAAAACTTCGTCGTAAAGAACTGGATATGACGCGCGAGGAGCTTGCCCAGAAAATCGGCTGCTCCCCGATCATGATTTACAAAATTGAAGCGGGAGAACGGCGTCCCTCCAAACAAATCGCTACCCTTCTCGCTCGTGAACTCAAGATTCTTGATAACGATGTTGATACCTTTATCCGTTTTGCCCGCCACTCTGATGGGGCTAATGTGCATGCAGACCGGCCTATTAAAGGTATACCCTCATTCATTTCACCCCTCATTGGTCGTGAAACCGATTTGATGAAACTCGAAAATATGCTCCTTTTGGATAAGGAGCGGCTGATTACACTGGTTGGCATACCCGGAGTCGGCAAAACCAGCCTTGCGGCACAAATCCTTTTGAATACCGCTGACCGTTTTGACGACGAAAGTTATTTCGTATCGCTGATCTCGATACGTGATCCCGAAGAAGTCGCTTCAGCGATTGCCATCAGCCTCGATTTAAAGGAAATCAGTGGACAAAGCCCGATTGACCAGATTAAACACTTCTTCGCCAACCGGATGTCGCTACTGGTGCTGGATAATTTCGAACATCTCCTTAAGAACAAGGCGATGATCACTGAATTGTGTGAAGCCTGTCCTCGTTTGCAAATCATCGTCACCAGCCGCGCCGCCTTAAAAGTCCCCAATGAGGTCATATTCCGGGTGAAGACCTTGAAAACGCCGGATGTAAAGCAGGTGATTAATCCGAGCCGGCTGCGGGAATACGCTTCGGTCGAGTTGTTTGTGCAGGCTGCCCGCGCCAGCCAACCGAATTTCGCGCTGACGTTTGACAATGCACCGGCAGTCGCCCAAATTTGTGCCCGGTTGGAAGGGATCCCTTTAGCTATCGTTTTCGCCGCCGCACGAATCAAGATGTTTAGCCCTGAGCGCTTACTCCAGCAGTTGGAGAAACGCTTGAGCACCGTGACCAGCAGCACCACGCCAGCCCCGTCGCATCATAAAACGCTGCGAAGTGCCCTCGAGTGGAGTTATGACCTGCTCAATCCCGCGCAGCAGCAGCTTCTGGCCAAGCTGGCGGTGTTCGTCAACGGCAGTACGTTTGAGGCCATTGAACACATCTGCCGCGATGCTGATGAAGATGTTCTTTCGCCGCTGGAGGTGCTGGTTGAACAGAACTTGGTACAAGAGATGCAGGACGCTGCAGGACACACGCGCTTTTACTTGCTGGAAACCGTTCGTGAATACGCCTTAGAGCGGCTCAACGACATGAGCGCCTATCAAGTGGACGCACTCAGACGCGCCCATACTGCCTATTACCTGTCATTGGCTGAGCAGGCTGAACCCCAACTGCGCGGTAAAGATCAATTGGCATGGTTTGGCCGGTTGAGCGCCGATGAGGATAACTTCGAGGTGGTGTTGGAATGGTCACAGCAATATGATGCCGAAATCAATTTACGGCTGGCAGGCGCACTGGCTTGGTTCTGGTTTATCCGGGGACGGTTGCAGCGGGCAAGCCACTGGCTGAAAATCGCCACCTTGAACGCTGACTATTTGCCGGCGCGTTATAGGGCGAATGCGTATTTTTACATCAGCGCGATTGGCACGATCACAGCGGAGTTTCAATGGGCGCTCGACGGCAGTACTGAAGCCATCCGGCTGTTCCGCGAGCTGGGGGATGATCGTATGGTCGGACAAGCGTTGGTCGGTCATATCACCAACCGTGTCAGTTTAGGTAATTTCGATAAGTTGGACGAGCTGCTGCGCGAAGGAACAGAATTGGCACAGCGCTCGGACGACAAACACACCTTAGCCGCTTATGGACTGCATCTTGGCTTTCTCCAACCTGATCCCCAGATAAAGGCCCAAATTCTTGAACGTTATTTGCCGCCTATGCGTGACACCGGCGACCGTTGGATTTTGAATACGGCGCTGATCGAACTGGGGCAAACCTATGTCTCGATTGGTAATTATGAGCGCGCCGAAACGGTACTGCGCGAGTCCCTGCGAAGCTGTCAAGAACTTGGCGATATACGCCAGTCAGGTTGGACGCTGGGTGCGCTTGGAGAAGCGCTGTTTTATATGGGCGATCATACGGCAGCCATACAGTCGATTATTGACGCGCTGCGAATCGCCCGGGACATTAACGATCCTGAAGGAATAGCCGTTCGCTTAACGCAGATGGCGCGGGTTTTTCATGCGATAGAGCATCATGACTTTGCAATTCACCTGTTGGGGAGTGTATCCAATCTTTCTGGCAGCGGCCCACAGATTCTGCGCGATGTTCATATTTCTCGCTATACCAAGACGCTGGAGTTAGTCCGGTCGGCGCTCACGCCCAATGCCTTTTCCGCATCGTGGTATGCAGGCAAGATCATGAAGCCGGAGCAAGCCGCCGAATACGCCTTATCCTATGCGATTTTCGTCGCCAATCTGGTGTAAGTTCGGAGTGAAGGGCGTATGGATTACGCCCTCAAAAGTTTAGTGTTGTCCGGCGGGGATGATCTTGGCGGCAGGGTCTTTGCGCAGTGCTTGTTCCGAACCTGCCGGAACGTAAGCGACAACCAACGTCAGTGGGCCACTGCCAGTGTTGATGGTCGAGTGATAGACCGCTTTGGGAATCCAGACGCAAGCACCGCCTGTGCATTTGACCGGCGGATGATCGTCCACCATCTGTTCGCCCTCGCCGGAGATGAAATAAATGATTTCGTCGGCGTCCGGATGATTGTGGCGGATGTGGCCTTTGCCCGGTTCCAGCACGACCGTCCCAAAACTGATACTCTTCGAACCGGTTACTTTTTCATCTGAGAGAAAATGTATTTTACCCCAATCAAAAATAATTTGATCAACATCTTGTTCAGTAGTAATGCAGCCCTGCCCAAGCTGATGCATAGCAAGTTCCTTTCTTTTTAAAATTTTATTCCATTATTACGCATCCGCTTTCGAGTCGCCAACTAGCCGAAATAAAACTCCCGCTGTGATGGCGGGAGTCTCTTTTCAATCATAGTGGCTAGATTTAGCCGCAACCTTCAGGACATTCGGTCGGCTCTGGCCCAAGACTTTCGGCACGGGCGACCGGCATCTCATTGTAGACCTGATGCCAATCGGTGGAGATGAGTTCCTGCGCTTTTGCGAGTGACATCTTGCCATCGCAAATCTGTTGGTGGAGGTAATTTTCAACCTTGTCTTTTTCGTGGAAGCCGGGGCGTGGGTCCGCGATTTCTGGCCACAGGTTGGCGATGTCGTTGGAGCCGCCCAACTGCAAGCTGATCAAGTGGTCAATCTCATATTGACCGGTGAAATGGCTGGTAATGCCATACATGGCATAAACTTGATCTTTTGTTTCTGTCGAGACATTGCGTACCGACGAACTATAACCCGGTGTGCATATCTGCTGTACGGTCGCGTCCGGGAAAATCGCGCCGGGTGTACAGGCCTTATCCTGCAGGCCATCTTTAGCGACACAATTTGATGATTTGGTCGGCTTGCCGATTTGTGCGGGCTTGTTGCTGGTATTGGTATTTGAACTGGTGTTGGTGTTAGAGGTGCTGCCCTGTCCGGGAGCAAGGATTGTGCCACCCTGACCGGAGCTGGCATTGGTTAAGGCGTAGATAATCACCAGAATCGCGATAAAAATACCAAAGACGCGGCGGCCAAACGAGACCACCTGCGAGTCCTGATGCGGCGTATTCGATGTGTTATGAGACATGACGGCTTAAATGACCTCTTAACGTGTTGGGCAGACTTCAAAACAGATTACAGGCGATGATATGAGCAACATCCATTCTAGAACTAATGAGCGCACTCTGCTAGAGGACTCTTAGGCGTCTATTATCTTTTATTCGCTTTGTAGGATCACCCACACATTGTCAAAATTGCGGGCATGCAAATCCTGTTTCGTAATCCAGAAATACAGTAAGCCGGTGCTGGCCCACTGCATACCGGCGCTGGGTTCGGAATCCACCTGCAAGAGCAGCAGCCAATCCTTCGCGCCTGCTACAAGGGCGGCGGCCTCCGGTGATTGATCGTCGCTAAAGCCGTGCGAGAGCAGCTGTGCCTGCAGGTGCATATCATCTTGGAGATCGTCGGAATGGCCGAGCAAGCGGTGATGCAGCAGTTTGCGGTCGTCTTCGGATGGGAAGGCCACCATGAAATCCGAATAGGCTTGGCGTTCTGCATCGTTCCAATCGAGTGTGTCATCGAGCAGGTTGGGGCGCTGGGGCAAGGTGACTTCGGATGAGAAGATCAAGGCACAAGCGGTGAAACGCGCTTCAGACGGTAAGGCATCTGGAAACGGGCGACGCTTGAGGGCAGTCTGATTGGCGGTACTGTAAATCACTTTACGTCCAGCACGATCTTCCGGACTAGCGCCGTAGGTTTCCTGATTGGCATCATAGAAAAAGTAGAGTATTCCGCTTTCGGGCAGCAGTTTGTCGGTGTCGAAGGCTTGTGCTTCGCTCAGGTTGATTTGAGCGACGAACGACAGCGGCGCATCGCCCATCATCGGCCATGTCACATCATCGGGCAAATCGGGTGTGCCGCCCAATTTGGAGACACCAACTGCAAGATCGCTTTCGGCTGCTGGCGAGGCCGTCAGCCGGATCGAGTTGGACATGAGGGGTTCGAGATGCGGCAAAATGCGGGACAGTTGGGCCGTTTGCAAGGCTGTTCGCACGGCGTCTCTGTTCATCGGTTGATCCTTGGTTGAGTGAAATCGCTGCCACCTTAAGCATCTTACGCCCAAGTGGTTCAGGTCGCAACTCTAAAGCCGGATTTTACTCAGGCAGTGTCTATGTGCCCACCGTCGCGGGTATCTCCACCGTTTGATAGACCAGCGTGTCGGCATATTGCAATTTGATGATCACGATGGCTGGCGTGTTGGAGGGGATATCCGATACCAGATCAACCGGAAGCGAGATGTTTTGCATGGCACCCGCCGGAATATCGACTTCCAATGATGACTGCCCATACACCGTTTTGTGATCGACACTGACAACCTGCACCGATATCGTCTTCGGGGGCAGCGCGGGCGTAAAATTTCCAAAGATGGCCGATGCCTTGAGTTGATTGGCCTGTACAGCGACCTGCGGTTGGATGATGAACGGGCTGTGTGACTCCCCAATCAGGTTGGGTGACAGTTCATCAGCGGCAGGTTCGGTCAATGTGTAGTACATCCGCGCGGCGCTGTTGCCTGCATTCGACCAATCATTCTTATAGATGAATTTGTGCGGCTCGATCCAATCATTGCTAATCGACTGCTTGAGCACGGCACGAGCGGCATCGCTCTTCCCGTTGACAAGATCAATGGCAGCGCGTGTGACCAAATCCTGCGGCGCGAGGATGACTTCCGGTAAACGGTCGAGCCACGCAGCAGCCACATCCCACCGTCCGGCGCTCATGAGTAGGGCGACACGCATCCGTAGATCATCCTCGTGATTCCATTCCATCAAGTTGGCCCATCTATCGACATCCGTGTTGGCGGTGGCAATCAGGCTGTCAAGCTGTGTGGATGTCAGAAGTTGGAAGAACGGCTGACTGAGCAGCACCTTCGCCATCAGGATATGTTCGTCGCCCTGCGTTTTCTCGAAAGTCGAATAGAGCAAATCTACTGCTGCCTGTGTTTTATCGTTGAATGCTAACAGTCGGGCCGCCGTTTCGGCCAATAAGGCGCTGTCGGGATGGGCAGCACTCAGCGCTTGCCACAGTTCGGGACTGTTATCACCGTTCAGCAAGTGGGCGAACGCCAATCCATATTTCGCCAGATCGTCTTCAGGGTGATCTTTCACCTGCTGCTCGAACTGGTCAGCGATGTTTTGCCAGCCATCCGCATCCGGCTTGCGTTCCAGATACAAACCGTCCTGCATCCAGCGCGGGGACTTTTCAGCGTGATAGAGCGTGTTCATATCGGCGAAGATCGAATCCAAGGGCGTGTTCTTCAGCGGTTTGATCACTTCGTAGATGATGTAACCATCGACCGAATCCACGTGTTTGACGCGCTCCGGTTGCAATTCAAGCTGGGGCACGTGAATACTGTCTGCCGAGAGCACGATATAACTGATATTGTACCTATTCATGAAAGCAATCGATTCCGTGTCCACCCACGGCACCGTTTTGTTGTTGAAAAACCGTTCCGTGCCGGGATAACCCGCATTGTTTTGCTGCCGTCCACCCGTGACAAAGGCGTTGGGCACGCTTTCGATGACATAGCCAGCAATGCGGTTAGAGGTCATGTAGATGACAGGCGCGTCAGCAGATGTTCATCAAAGGGACGAATATCCTTGATGGTTTGCATCTGGTTGGCCGCATTCAATTGATCGCGGGCGCTGGTGGGAATCGGGAAGGGTTCGATCAACATGATGAGCGGCACGACCACAAACAAGGCCGTGATGAAGCCGCTGGTGACGGCGCGGTGCAGATGTGTCCGCTGAACCAATCCGTCATAAGCTGTTGTAATCGCCAATCCCAAAACCAGTCCGATGGGAAGCATGAAGAACAGCTCAAAGACGAAGTGCAGGCCGAAGTAGGAGTTCATCACCAATAGAATCAGGTTGTAGATGGGCGTCACATAGGACAGCACCAGCATCACCACGACTGTCGCCACAATGTACTGTGCTGACAGACTGCGACGCAAACGAATGATGGCGAACACGCTGAATGCCAGCGTCAGGACCACAAAAGGATGGAAAAGCAGCATAGCCGGTTCAATGACCTGCTGGCTGATGCTGACCGCGCCGGGGAGATCAGATACGATGTCCGATGTGATCTGGGTTTGCAGATGATCACTGTACTGCAAGAAGGGCACCATGAGCGACGGTAAGATGACCAGCGCCAACGGCAGTAGCCGCAGGAAACGCCGTTTAGAGGGACGCATCATCCAGCGCAACCCCAAGATAGCGTAGAGTCCGGTCAACATCACCAGATATTGGCGTGGATGGGTCAAGGCTAATGCCAGAACCACGATGCCCGTGATGAGGTGACTTCTCAGCGATGGACGGCGTAAACTGCTGAAGAATACAAACAGCGTCAGGGGCAGCAGGAGCGCCGCAGAGAAGGTACGCAGCGTCGAAAGCTGGAAGGCCGCTTCCTGCCCATACATCCATGCACCGCCCAGCAGCGACGGCGTGTTGATGGTGGTTAAGGCGAAAATAAACACGATGCCTGTCGCCCATGCCGCTGTATCGGCGCGCCGGGTTACGCGGTAAACGAGAGCGAAATGTGCCAGAGGAACCAGCCATGCGAACAAAGGAGTCAGCACATACCAGATTAACTGCACAGCAGTTGCGCCGCTGGCCCATTGCCATGCCGCGAAGACATAAGTCAACCCATCGGTGCTCCAATAGGTGACGGTTGTGTTTTCGGTGATGTTGCGGCTGTTAATGGCTTCCGGTTGGGGGTTACGTGCCCACCAATCGGATAAGGACATGGGATAGGTTTGGTCCGGATAGTTGCTGAAACGCAGCTTATTGCGATCCCAGCCGATCAGCACGAACAGAACAGCGATAAAGGCCAACAGAAGATAGAACGGCAGGGATTGCCGTGAAATGGGCTTGATCGGTTTGCTGGTCGCGGGGACGAAGCACAACGCCAACATTAGGATATGGAAAACGATGACGTAAACCGTCATTGGAACCAGCAGCAAGCGGAAGAGCGCGCCAAGCACGATGCTGATGCCCAAGCCACAGGCCGCCAGCCATGTCACGCGAATGACAATTGTCTCCGACTTCTGCCAGAGACCGAGTGCACGGGCGGCTAAATAGCCTAACAGATAAACTTGAATGCCAACGGTGAGAAACAGTGCAGGCAGCGTGGCTTGCAGCGGCCCGAAGTGCCAGAGCGAGAGGAGCAGCGAAACCAGCACGAGGGCGGGACGTTTCCAGTTTGAAGTTGTTAATACCGAAATCACTTGGCCGTACCTTCATCAATGATCAGTATTAACAGCGTAACATAATACTTCGAAATAGATGTGCATTATTTCATGCCAACAAGAATGCAGCCATGATTTGCCGCCTAATCTATGAATGGAATTAAGTTTGGGGAAGGTTCGTCCTTTGCGTCAAGCTGAACCAATTGCCACAGCCATCTCGAAAAAGGGCTTCGATGCCATAAAACGTTTCTCTAGGTGGCTGGATGAATTCGACGCCTTTGGCTTTCAGGTCTTGATAATCGCGGCGGCAGTCATCGGTGGTGAAGACGCCGCAGCCCAGCACGCCTTTCTCCAACAAACTGCGAAGCTGCTCCGCCGTTTCTTGGTCGATTTGTCCCATCGGATGCGGCTCGTAGAGGATAATTTCCAGTTCAGGCTGTCCTTTGGGACTGACCGTCACCCAGCGAAAGCCGTTGTCCATCTTGAAGTCGTTGCGCACTTCAAGGCCAAGTTTGCCCACGTAAAAGTCGAGCGCTTGGTCATAGTCCAACACAAAGATCGAGGCATGGGACAATCTGGTAATCATTGCACGCTTCCCAAGTTAGTCATAAGAACAAAAAAGCGGACATCACTTATTATAGCGTGTCCGCCACTTTCATTTTGATCGTGATGGGTTTCCTAGTGCTTGGGCTGTTCGACTAACAGGATGCGATTATTCTCAGAGTCGAGAATCGTAGCGAAGGTGCCCCAAGGCTGCTTGTCCGGCTCGGAGGCAAACGTCACCCCTTTGGCCTTCAAATCCGCACACAGCGCGTCCATATCACTGACATCCAGTGTGATGGCCTGCGACTGGCCGACCACCTGCTTGTAATGCTGCCAATTTTCATCGGGTAGATAGAGGATCACTTCGGTTTCAGAGCCCTTGGGCAGCACGGAAATCCATAGATTGGCTGCGCCGGGATACAAGGGCTGTTCGGTCTTTAGTTCGAAGCCTAATTTCTCGGTGTAAAACTTCTTCGCCCGCTGCTGATCACTGACGAATACGCACACGGTTCCGACACGGTTGATCATGTTCTGCTCTCCTTGATACGATCATTCGTTCGGAGACAGAATAGCACAAGTTTTCGACTATTCGCTTCTCGAAAATTGCTCAATCGCGCCATGCATAAACAGGAAGCAGGCCGGCGCGACCTGCTGCAAATGGCGCTGCTGGGCTTGTAAGCGGGCGCGGTGTTCAGAGGGTGCATAGCCGGTTTGCCGCCGGTAGAGGGTGCTGAATGACCCCAAACTCTGGAAGCCGACCGCCAAGCAAATCTCGGTCACGCTGAGTTCGGTGGTCGCCAGCAAGCACTGCGCCTGTTGAATCCGCTTGCGCGTCAGGTATTGATGCGGGGTGATGCCATAGGTGCGGCGGAAAAAGCGGATGAAGTGGAAGTGCGAAAATCCGGCATGATCGGCGATTTCCTCGACGCTCAACGGTTGCTCATAGGTCGTATCCATCACGGTCAGTGCTGAGCGCAAATGCACATTGGATTTGCTAATGGGTGTGCTTTTTAAGGTCACAATCATCTCCACCACAACTCTGCTCCATTCATACCCCATTATATAGGCCAAACAGGATTAGCGATCTATACTGGTATAAATTCGCCTACAAAAAATCCTATTTATTCTGATTATTCGTGATGAGGGAATCATGATGCCGCTTCATATTGAGGGAACGCTGACCGAGCAGGACAACCACCGTCACATTAACCACCCTTTCACCGTCCCCGAAGGCGCGACCTGCCTTGACATTGACTTCGAATACGAGCCGAAACGCGTCGAAAAGTATGGCAATCTGCTCACGCTCAGCCTGTTTGATCCTCAAAGCGAACGCGGCACCGGACATCGCGGCCAACCTCATCAGCATGTGATGGTCAGCAGCGGCGCGGCTACCCCCGGCTATCGGGCGGGTGCGCTTCAGTCTGGCACGTGGAACGTCATGATCAACAGCAATCTGATCAATGCGGGTTCACCTGTGAATTACCACATTGACATCACCTTCGGCTTTGATCCACAGCCGGAGCCACTCGTGTGGACGCGCGGCACCACTGAGCCACGCGGCAAGGGCTGGTATCGCGGGGATTTACACGGACATACGATTCATTCAGATGGCAGTTGGGATGTGGATGGTCTGCTGGGCTTTGCCCGCCAGCACCAGTTGGATTTCGTGACCTTGAGCGATCACAACACGCTGTCTGCCCTTCCACAGATGGACAGCCTGTCATCCGACGAACTGTTGACGATGGGCGGCTTCGAACTCACCACCTTTTACGGACACGCTCTGGCTCTCGGTGTGCGGCAGGGCGTTGATTGGCGGGTGCGCTCCGGCGAACGAACGATGACCCAGATCAAAGCCGAGGTCGAAGCGCTGGGCGGCTTGTTCGCCATTGCCCATCCCAAAGCGCCCGGTGATCCGGTTTGTACAGGCTGCCATTGGGATTATGACGATTTGATGCCCGGTTCAGCACATGTGGTTGAAATCTGGAATGAGCATTGGGACAGCGGCAGCAACAACGAGGAAGCGCTCCAACTGTGGTATCAGTGGTTGAATGAAGGATATACCCTTGTCGCCACGGTGGGCACCGATATTCATGGCATGCCTGATCCCGCGCTTGAATTCGGCTTCAACCATGTCTTCGCGGAGTCGATGTCTGAAGTGGCTATTCTGGATGCTGTGCGTCGCGGCCATAACTATCTGAGCAGCGGCCCGCAGCTAACGTTCACAGGTACATCTTCATCCGGCGAAACGGTGATGATGGGCGATGTGCTTCGAGGGCAAGCCGGTCAGGCCACCGGACAGTGGTCAGCCTGCCACGAAGGGGATCATTTGCGCTTTATCGTGAATGGTCAGGTGAAAGATGAATTCGCGGCGGATACCGCAAGTGAACACACTTGGACTGTGGAAGATGGTTCGGTTCAGTGGTGCTTGATCGAGGTGCGTAACCAGAAGGGCAGCCTCCGCGCGGTGACCAATCCGATTTTCTTAAGACCTTAGTCGGTTCCAAGATTTAATAACGTGAGTTATGGATAAACAAGGTTCTCCAAACGAAGAAACTGAGAAAGATCGAGCGAAGGTTTCTTGGGCTGATGGGTCTAGGCAATCAGATCAGAAACAAGGTTGACACAGAAGTTGATCAGTGTGCGATGAGGAGAAGGCTCAATCTGAGAGATGTTTTTGAGTTGGTCATTGATTGTACGTCGTCAAAGGAAATGGGAGACGAAAAAGGTTTAGCTAAGAGATACTATTCCCCAGTATAACGAACATTTAAGTTAACGAAATCATGGCACTGTACTCAGCACGACGTAAGTCTAGTGTTTGACGCTTAATAACCTCCCTTTGAGTGATCACGTCGACCTTTCGCCCGAAATAGACATCTGCCGGAGTGAGATTATCCAAAGCTTCGTGGTAGCGCTGGTGGTTGTAATGCTGGACGAAAGCGGCAATCGCTGGCTCCAACTGCCAAGGGAAATAATGGTTCTCGAGGCAGATGACATTTTTCAGCGAGCGGTGCCAACGCTCAATCTTGCCTTGGGTCATGGGGTGGTAGGGTTGGCCGCGTGTGTGGCGGATACCGTGTGTTTGCAGATAGTCGGCTAAATCAGCGGACAGATAAGCTGGACCATTGTCCGACAGCAAGCGAGGACGATGCTTCACAGCAACTTGAGTAATGCCAGTGGCAGCAATCGCGATGTCTAGTGTGTCTTGAACATCGCCATGGGCCATCCCCGTCGTCAGTTTCCAGGCGAGGATATAGCGCGAGAAGTCATCCAAAACAGTGGAAAGGTAGTAATAGCCCCAACCGGTGACTTTAAACTGTGTGAAGTCGGTCTGCCACAATTCATTTACCCGCTGGGTGGGATGCGGAAATTTATCACTGGCTTTCAGCAGGATAAAGGCTGGACTGGTAATGAGGTCGAAGATTTGAGAATACGATACACACTCGACTCGGAGATGAAATAACCCTGATGGTCGGTAATGTGCCAGGCTAACTCACGAGGCGACTGTTCAGGATGTTCCAACGCAATCTGAACCACCTGCTCACGAACCGCCTGCGAAATGCGATTCCAGAACTGGTGCTGCTGTGGTTGACGATCTACCAGACCGTCGTAGCCTGCCTCTCGATAACGGTCATACCAACGGTAGAACGTACTCTGTGGAATGTCCAATTCGGCTAGGGTCTGCTTTACAGGCAGCCCTGACTCTTCCACGATCCGAATGATTTCCATTTTCTCGGCAGCCGAACTGCGGGTCACTCCTCCCATGCGTTCGTCTCCCCGCCCAGCGCACTTTTTTTCAGCGACCGGTTCTTCAGCAGCAGTTCCGCCATCACCTGCTTGAGTTGTTCATTCTCACGTCGAATCTCACTGACCTCGTCACTGGTCGCTTGGCGTTTTGTATCCCCGGCGAGGCGTGTAGTACAGGTTGGGGTTAATGCCTTCGCGGCGACACAGCTCGGCCACACTTGCTTCCCCTCGCAAGCCTTCCACCACCATCCGGATTTTCTCCTCCGTATTGTACTTGCGTCGGGTTTGTCGCCGAATATCGCACACGGTTTGCTCAGCCGATACCTTCTCGTCTTTGACCATCTGACTGCTCCTTTTGGTTTATTTTCAGATGGGGAAAGTATCTCTTTAGTTTATCCCGCTTTCTCTCTCACCACCCCTGAACCCGTACAGTCCCTCTTTTACGAGCTGTGCGCCCATATTCTCAAACGAGTCGGGCAAGGATATTTCATTGGCGACGGTCACACCATCATGGGTCACAGTCGGAAATCCAAAATTCTTCTCAATGGCAACATTACGCCCTTTTGGACCGAGTGTGATGGCCACCGCATTTGCAACTTTATCAAGGCCTCGGAGCAAGAGTCTTCGAGCCGTGTGTTCAAAAACGATTTGTTTTGTCATGAGCTTTCTTTCTGCGATCCATATGTCATCTCAAACGGACTACGACTGTTGATGGCTGCGTTTTCCGCTGTCCATGAGCAGTTGTTTTGTTAAAGCGTGTTCTTTATGATGACGTTCGCGTTCAAGCGTACGTTGGTGCGACCATACGGGCAGATTGTTAAGCTCCAATGACGCTGTGCGCTTATTGCTAGGCGGAACAGCATATTGTTTGCCTTCTAAATTGGAAATGTACGCTTCCAAAATAGCCTGTACGTCAACACTGTATTGTGAGCCAATCATGCTCAATATCTCGTTGATCCGGGATGGCCGATCCTGTTGTAGAGCTTCTAAGTTGGCGATATAGGATTCAAGTTCGGTTGTTTCAGAATGAGCATCTGCCGAAATGGTGTTCAGGACGGTTGTGATGGGAGTGGGTCGATTGATGGACTTCATTTTGGTTATGTCCTCTGTATGTTGATACACATTCGAAATATTTGGATTGTATTTTTAATAAGTTTGGCGTGATGCGATATCGGTGAGTGTATTTGGCTGTGGCGAAACGATGATTGAAAATGAGCATCATCGACCTTGTAACATGTGCAGTGGAAACGAGAACGGCGTATGTCCTGCTTATCTTTAAGTTTCATACACTGACGGGCGCGCCAATGGGCGACATGTCAGCGCGTTAGGTGGCTTAAAGTTCACAAGTGATTGTTTGACCGGTACCCTAAAATTAGGCGTTCGGGTTAGAGGAATGAGAGCAGTACGAGCATAGGCTCGCACTGTTCATCAAGAATGCGAAAGTTGAGGATACCGGTCTTAGAAGCGGCCGCGATTACTATTGCGTGCGCCGGAACCGGTACGATTGGCGCCCCCGAACCCACCGTTTGAAGGACGTTCTTCACGGGGTTTGGCCGCGTTGACGGTCAAGGCGCGGTTGTCGATGACGAAACCGTTGAAGCGTTTGATAGCTTCTTTGGAGCCTTCTTCAGTCGTCATGCTTACAAAGGCAAATCCTTTGGGACGACCGGTGTCCCGATCCGTGATAAAGGCGACTTCAGCGATTTCACCCGCCTGTGTAAAAAGGGTGCGAATTTGCTCTTCAGTAGTGTCATACGACATGTTGCCGACATAGAGCTTGGTTGCCATTGTGTTTCTCCTATAAGGATGCAGATATGAAATTGATAGAGCAGATTAGCTGATGGCAGGCAGTGCAGAAGTGAAAAAGAAGTTCAATATGCAGTGGAACCAAGACGGTTTGTACTCTACTGGTGTTCATTATCACACACTTACACTACTGCGCACAGGGTCAATAATTGACATTTCGGTACACGAATTTTCATAAGGGTTCATTAAGGATCACCTATCTCTACCTTGAAGTCATAGATTATTGCAGTGGTGACCAGACGTTTTCAGTAACATTTCTTGTTTCCCCTTATCGCAATAAGATCGATTATTCACGAACAGGTTCGGCATACTTTGCAACCACGTCGAGCAGTTGATCGACATCAAAAGGTTTGGTCAGGATATCAACGACAAAAGCCGGTAATACATGCGATGCAACGTCCCGGTTACCACTCGTAATGATCACCGGACTATGCGGTCGCAGTTGTTGAGCATAAGCGTCTAAAAACTGATAACCGTTCATAATTGGCATATCAATATCCAGCAAAATCAGGCAGAAATCAGCCTTGGATACGCTGTCTAAAGCCAACTGACCATTACCGGCGGTAATCGCTCGATAGTTTTCCAGTCGTAGAATGGTTACGAAGTTATCACATAACTCCTCGTTATCATCGACGATAAGAATCGGGAGTGTATGATCACCGGAGAAAATCGTGCTGCTTTGGCTGGCTTCCAATAGAGTCTTGCGTACCAAATTCGAAAAGGTCTCAACATCGAAAGGTTTGTGAACGACTTTAATGTATCGGGTGAATAGATAGTCTTGTATTTCTGCTGACAAACGAAATGGCGTCGTAATCACCATGATGGGAATACGCGCCGTTGCATCGTTCATTTTCAGGAGTTGTAGAAATTGCCAGCCTGCTCCCCCGAGCAGTGGCTCGAAATCTAGAATGATCAGGTCAGGTTTAATCTGGTCAAAAGGAATAAGGTCGCAGCGCATATAAGGGTAACTCAAGAGATCCCAGCCCTCTCTTATTGCACCCAAGCTCAATAGATCTCGCATCGTCTCGTTGTCATCAATGTGTATGATACGTGTTTGCATCATCACTCCTAATTACGATAAAGATCCTGCATTCGAGGCTGGGCTATCAACAAAACCGAACTCGCATAACAGCAGTTATGGGGGTGGGACACTTTTATCATGCGCCGCTTGATTGCTCCGGCATCGACAGATTGCCCGCCGGAGAACCATTGGTATCATCGCCTTGTAAGGCATCTCGGACGGCATTGACCAGATCGCGACTTTCAAACGGTTTGCGGAGAACGGACACCTGTTTGGTGGCGAGATAACTGGCTATTCCATGCATCAGCTTGACCGCCGTGCTGCAGATGAGGACAGGTATTCCAGCAGTTGCGTCCTCCATCTTAAGGAGCTGCAGGAACTCCCAGCCGACGCCTTCTCGTCCGACGTAAAAGTCCAGAATAATCAGGTCGGGTTTTATCCGGCGAACGTCGCGCAAATCCGAGTTTAAAAACAGTTGGGGGAAAACCTCGCAATTATCAATTTCCAAGATTTTCCGGAACATTGCGAGGATGTTATCTGAATTGTTGATGACCATGATTCGTGTCGTCATTGTGCACCTTTTGCTGATAGCAGCTTGTAAATCGATTTTGGTTGTTGGTGCTGCGACACGCGACAGTTAAAGAGATTTGAAGCTGTAAACTGACTCCTTATATTGGCCTGTATGAACCTGAATTCTCCACTAACCAAGCGACTACATATTTTGTTGTCTCAGTTCGGTCAGGCAGTCGCGTAAAGCCGGTATTGCACGGCCAGCGCGACAACTTTGGTACGGCTGTTAGCCTCTAACTTTGAAAATATACTTGAGACATGGTTTTTCACAGTTGATGTACTAATTGTCAATTGCTTGGCGATATCAGCATTGGTTGACCCATCGAGCATACGAGACAGGACATCACGTTCCCGAAAGGTCAAATCATCACCCAGCTTTGCGCGATGCTGTGACATTGAAATGAGCGCGGTAACCACTTCTGGCGCTAAGATTGATTTGCCAGCATAAGCGGCTCGGATCGCAGCCGCCAGCTCGTGTATTGTGCCTGTCTTCAGTAGATAGCCGGTTGCTCCTGCTTTAAGCACATCGAAAGTCAACGTTTCGTCTGCCGAGTCGCTCACGATAACAACCTGTGTATCAGGGAATTTGGTGCGAATGAGCCGGGTGGTCATGACCCCATTCATATAGGCCATATTCATTTCCATCAGTACGACATCCGGTTTAAGAGCTGCGCAGAATGCTAGGGCAATCCGGCTGTCACCGGTGCCAGCAACGACTTCGAAATCAGAAAAAGATCCAAGCAAAGCGGTCAGGCTTTTCCTTACCAGTTCATAATTGTCAACCATCAGAATCTTGATCTTATTGGTTGTATCCATTTTCGTTTTCCCTCGGAACATACATTAAAAGATGCACTAGACCATTCATGTCATCGCAGTTTTTTCCCCACGCCACCTAAAATCGTTTACGGAAGGGCACAGAAAACTGAAATAGCGAAAGTTGGTGTAACTCTTGGGAACCAAATATCACGTATGACAGGCTTGTCAGAGACACCCCGAAAACATGGAGAAACCGTGATTGTTGATGAGTTTGGATAGATTGAAGCTGACACAACTTCAGATGTGAGCTTCTATTGACTTTTACTTACATTACACCCTATACACAGTATAAACCTTCGCTTTCAAAAACATATCCATCTGCGGCAGGGTTTGTATGTAGGTCTGTAGACTGATTTTGTTGCACGGGCGGCAAATCCCCGGCACTATCTGGTGTTCAGGAACAAAATACAAATATCCTCATACCGGACAAGGGGTATGAGCGAAGGTGAGTAGTGCAATGAATGATCCTTATGACAAGATCGAGGTTATTCAAACTTGGATCAATGAAGTACGGCAGCATCAAGCTGCGCCGGACACGATAAGAGAAGTGATCAGCGAAATAGTAAGTCTGATCCAGAAAGGCACGGATAAAACGTCATCAGAGCTCAAAATATCTGAAACATACGCGGATCTGCAACGACAGGTTGATGAGCAGTCAACCGCACTGACCTTAGCCACCAGCGCCCTTAGAAGCCAGATCAGTGAGCGGGAAAGCGCTGCGATTAAGCTGCGTAAGGCCTATAACGATTTAGAAAAACATCTTCAAGAGCACCTCGCGGATCATTCCAAACTCAATCAACGCTTGCAGGAGCAAATTGCCGAACATAAACGCGTGCAGGCCCTTGAGAAGGAAGAACGCGCATTGACTGAAGCCCTGCGGGATACACTCGCGACCATGAGCAGCACGCTCGATCTGGACAAAATTCTCGATCACATCCTTGATACGGTCGGACGCGTCACACCCTATGATGGGGCGAATGTTCTCTTTGTCGAGTCCGATGTGGTACAGGTGGTGCGTCAGCGAGGCTATGTCGACAAAGCAATGGAAAAAGATTGGCTCAATCAGCGGATTCCCGTTTCCAAACTAACGACTTTGCAGCAGTTAATCAACATTGGAAAACCGCTGGCAATACCGGATACGTCAATCTCGCCCATGTGGCTGGGCTTTCCCACTATGGAATGGGTACAGTCGAATGTGACCGCTCCCATTCGTTCAAACGGTAAAATTCTCGGCTTTCTGTCGCTCGACAGTGCGACCCCCGGCTATTTCACCCCGGTTCACGCCGAACGGCTGCAAAGCTTTGCGGATCAAGCCGCTATCGCCATCCAGAATGCCCGCCTTCTGGACCGCGCGAAGCAGGCAGCGGTGACCGCCGAGCGTAACCGCCTCGCCAACGAATTACACGATACCATTTCTCAAACCTTGTGGTCGGTCAGCCTGATTAGTGAGCGATTACCCGCAATATGGGCAAATGATCCTGAAAAAGGGCGGGTCAGTTTAGCCACCGTACACCAGCTGGCTCAGAGCGCTTTGGAAGAAATGCGTATGCTGCTGTTGGAACTTCGCCCATCATCCCTCGACGACACCCAATTGGGTGATCTTATCCGCAAGGCTGCCGGGACTGTTGGAAAGCGCATCGGCCTAGACATTTCAGTCCGTATCGGAAAACAAGATGAGGTTTCTTCAGAAGTCCATTTCACACTCTATCGTGTGGTACAGGAAGCGCTCAATAATATTGCCCGCCATGCTTTAGCCAGTCATGTCGAGATTTATTTTAATAGCGATTCAGGTCAGGTTGACCTTACTATTCAGGATGATGGACTGGGCTTTGAACCGGAGCGCATCGAGCCCGGGCACCTCGGCCTCAGTATTATGAAAGACCGTATCCAAAACATTGGTGGAACACTCGAAATTATCAGCCGTATGGGAGGCGGGACACTCATCAAGATTATGTGGATAGCCCCAAGCCAAGAGAACGGAGTAGAATAAGAGACAGTATATCTTTCTAAAAAAGCATGGGTTGCGGTTGCCATCCAATGAGGATTCAGGAGAATAGATAATCATACAAAATCGGATTCGGATCATTATTGTTGATGATCACGCGATGCTGCGAAAAGGTTTGGGCGTGTTCCTGATGAGCTACGATGACCTCGAACTCGTAGGGGAAGCCTCAAACGGAAAAGAAGGCGTAGCACTGTGCGCCGAGAAACGCCCCGATATCGTATTGATGGATCTGATGATGCCCATTATGGATGGGATCACGGCCACTCGCCTCATCCGCCATGATTTCCCGAATACACAGGTGATTGTGCTCACCAGTTTCGGTGAAGAGCGACTGATTAAAGATGTCCTCTTGGCAGGTGCAACCAGCTATTTGTTTAAAAAAGTTTCAGCGGACGATCTCGCCAAAGCCATCCGTGCCGCCCATGAAGGCATTTCGACATTTGCGACAGAAGTCACCGACATATTGGTTCAATCCATACGCCAACCCCACCCGATATTTGAGGCATTGACCCCCCGCGAAAGTGAAGTGTTGAGTTTGATGGTCAAGGGGATGGTGAACAATGAGATTGCCGAAGCGCTGGTGATAAGCCGTGCCACCACTAAAAACCACGTCAGCAATATTCTGGCCAAGCTCGGTGTTTCAACGCGTATTGAAGCCATTGTGATGGTCCTCCAGCACAACCTTGATCTGGGTTCTTTCTATGTCCCTTAGGTGCGAATTCACAGCGGTTAACATAACCACATAGGTTCATTAGTCTTCGGTTTTCTTTTCTCTCAATCGGCCTCAATAATGCATTTTTGGGCTAGAACCGCGGGACACTCACCCGAATTACGCATAATGAAGCGTTGTCTCCCTACTTAGGTTAGTAAATTCGAACGGATTCGACTTGACCACACTGAACTCCTGTTCTAAAATTAGGATTGAAAGTATCACACTCACGTTTTTTTCGTAGGGGCAGGTCTGTGACCTGACCTGAATGGCGCTAACCATTGCATTCGACTAAAGCGTGAAGATGATTGCATAGGAAACAATCCCATTTTCTCGTAGGGGCAGATCTGTGACCCGATTTGATTGACTGATTGTGTCCTAACTTATTGAGGCTAAAAACACCTTGTCGTTCTCTTCTTTTTTAGCTTGCTTGGCGATTGGTTTTTCATTCTTGATGATAAATTGTATTGCAATTTTGGCAGCGGCAGTGCACAAATTGCACGGCGGTGGCATCACGGGAGCCATCCGCCGCAAATGCGCCAATTCAGCGCCACGCTCCCTCACACCCGCCGCCACAAAATGTCAATTCAGTGCCGCGCTCCCTTAATTCCGCCAGACAATTCGGCGGATGTAATGCAAATTGTGCAGAAAATGCAGCAACAATTGCAATATCTGCCATAAACTATCGTATCTTGCAAAACCACTCATTCGCGTATGAATGCGGAGACCACTCAAAGTATAGTGCCAAGGGACTATAGAATAATCCCCCCACGGAGGGATGTTTCGATATCAACTAAGTTTTATACTGATCATAAGCTCCGTTAAAGGCTGTGAACCACCATCGGTTCAAGCAGGAGATATGAAGTCCGCTATTCCCTCTGTTAATTAAAGTCATATGTTTGGTACCCCGCTTCACTCAGTTGAAAGGGGCCTTCACAGACCAGGTTGCAACGCCTCGTTTTGGGCGTGTGCCTTTAATTTCCAACCTGAATCTAGAGAAAGTAAATTCAATATGAACAAGCCCATTGTCGCTATTTATGATGACATCGTTACCGCACGACAGGTGGTCGAAGACTTGGTGAATGCCAATTTTGAGCGGGATACCATTAGCTTTGTCACGAATGATGCTCATAACCAGTACAGTCATTTTCTCGACAAAGGCTACACAGCTCGTGAGGATGCCGTTACAGCCGGTGAAGGTGCAGGTTTTGGTGCGGTCGTCGGTGCGCTGACCGGCATATTAGTGGGTCTAGCCGCCTTGACCATTCCGGGGCTCGGTATCGCGATCGTGGCTGGTCCTATCGTAGCCGGACTTACCGGAGCGGTGGCTGGAGCACTCACTGGAGGCGTCGTTGGCGCGCTGGTCAAGAGCGGTGTACCTGAAGACGAAGCACCGTATTATGCCGAAGGCATCCGTCGTGGTGGGACGCTTGTCAGCGTTCAGACTTCCGATACGCTGCGTGCTCAAGACATCATGAACCGGCACGGAGCCATCAACATCCACGAGCGAGTTGAGTTGTGGCGTCAGTCCGGCTGGAAAGGCTTTGAAAATGAAGTCCTCGAGGATGCGGACGCGCCAAAAATCCCTCGCAAACACTTCGCTCCCATCCAAACACCTTCAACAATTTATGGCGCCGCACCGGTTGCACCCGTTGAACCCCCACCAGTCGTACTGCCAACTGTTGAAGACGAGCCGTTTATAGATAACCAGGACTCAACGAGGTCTCGTCCCATAATCGTAACGCCGACTCCAATCGAGACTATAGTTCCCGTTACCCCGATTCCTGCGGTGCCAGTCGCCGAGCCAATTCCAGTCGTGATTGTAAAAGATCCCCAATCGGATTATGTGGATACAACTGAATGATTGACAAGAGAGCCTAAGTTCTGCGTCGCGTGTTGTAGGCGACCTACAAAGACAGGGAGATCAAGATTATGAACATGGGACAAATGGGATGGTTGGCATGGTTGGTCGTGGGAGCTCTTGCAGGCTGGTTGGCGAGCAAAGTGATGCGAACCAGTCAAGGATTGCTCATCGATATTCTGCTTGGCATCGTCGGTGCCTTCATTGGTGGATTTTTGTTTAATCAATTCGGGTCAGCCGGTGTGACCGGATTCAATGTGTGGAGCGTCTTTGTCGCATTCACCGGAGCAGTTGTGCTCTTGGCCGTGATCCGCTTGTTCAGTGGAAACCGGCGTCTGCTTCGCTGAGTTGACCATCTGTTTAGCCGCGTTCTATTTTGGGCGCGGTATGTACAAATAAGGAATACATATTATGGAACCCATGGGATTGATTGCATGGTTGGTCGTCGGCGGGATTGCGGGCTGGTTAGCGAGTTGGGTGATACCCAGCGGCCTCGGTTTAATTGGTGACATTGTTGTTGGTATTGTCGGTGGCTTTATCGGTGGATTTTTGTTTCACACCATTGGTGAAGTTGGTCTGACAGGCCTCAGTCTTTGGAGCATTTTTGTTGCTTTTATCGGGGCAGTCGCATTGTTGTATGTGATCCGCTTCTTTACCGGACGCAGAAACATTCACGCCTGACCGGGCAACTACAGGGATATGGGTATATACGAGATACCTATCCCTGTGAACGTCAAGATAACGGTATAGCGCAACGCATCGATAAATCTGGTGAAAGGACCCCGAAATGAACCAATCCGTAACGCTAAGTTTTGTGCCTGAACAAGTGCTCACATGGGTACTTATTGGCTTGATCGCCGGATTAATGGCTGGTTTTCTGATCCGTGGGCAGGGCCTTGGATTTGTTTCGAGTATTGTGGTCGGTATGTTAGGCGCTTTATTAGGCGGTTTTCTGGTTGCTGTCTTGGGCATCCAACTGCCATCTGTTTTTAGCGGCGGCATCACATTGGCTTGGTCAGATATCGTCGTAGCCTTTGTTGGTGCTGTTATTGTCCTCCTGATATTTGGAGGGTTTTACCACCGCCGTCGACAGGTGCTTCCCCGATCAAACTGATTTTCCATCCTTTGGAAATGGCAGCTTCGTTATGAAATGAGATGAGGTACAACCCATGAAGAACGATCGTATTTACTATAGTCACGATGCAAAGATGCACTCCATGGTTAATCGAATCGTGGTAACGCTGGTCTTTCTGATGATTGGCTCAGGAATTGGAGCAATCTTGGCGCTCCTTTTTGCACCTTCCTCGGGACAATCCACACGCCATGATCTCGCAAAAGGCGTCGAGGAAGGGCTGCAGAGCGGGCGCGACGCTGTTCAACCCATAGTCAAACAGGTAAAGAAAGAATTAGGCGATCTACAAAAGAATGTCGAAGAACATCTGAAATAATTTTGGCGAGAGAAACCTATTCTGTTCACAATTCGCTAAAGTGAAATGATAACCTGTTATGATACGCTCGTTAGTCATCACTCCAAACTCTCAATCCCCTGCCGAAAACAGTCCGGACAATTCAGGGATTTTGCGGCGTAATCTGACCCAAGACGGGCTGGAAAAATGCCTTTCTGAAGGTTGTGACATGTGGATCGACATCATCACACCAGAAGATAAGGAGATTCACTGGCTTGAGAGTTTATTGCAGCTATCCCCGACCGTTGTGGCAGACTTACTGCGGGAAGACCGCCGCCCGACACTGCTTGTTTATCCCGGCTATCTTTTCCTTTCATTATTTCAGCCTTATGCACAAAGTAACGGTATTGTAGGAAAAGAAATTCACTGCCTTATTGGTGAACATTTCTGCGTTACGGTCCGTCAGGCTGATGCATCCGCCTTAGAAGAGGCATACAACCGCGTCGCACAGAATCCCGATTCTTGGCTGCGAGGCGTGGCCTATTTTCTCTATCTCACGGCACAGCATGTTATCGACACCTACTATCCTATGCTAGACGGCATCAGCAACCAGCTAAACCAGTTGGAAGAAAAACTTTTGAGCGATGGCGGGGACAAACAGGCGCAAAAGTCGGTTTATCGGATTAAGCAACATCTTATCGTCCTCAGACAAATGATCGCTCCTCAGCGCGAAGTGCTGTCCAACCTTATCGGTGAACAACGTGTTTCCAACAATGACGATATTCGAGATTTGTTCCGCCATCTCTATGAGCGACTCTTGGGCATTTATGATGTGATTGACTCGCAGCGCGACCTTACCAGCAACGTGTTGGAAATTATCGCCAACCAACAGTCACGCAAGATGGGCGAGGCTGTTAATCGCCTGACCGTGTTTTCGATGGTCTTTCTGCCCTTCACGTTTTTTGTAGGCTTGATTGGCTTAAACTTCGTGACGATTGAGACGCCCGTAATCTTGCCAGTGAACGGTCTGGTCATGTTTGGGATGGTTACCCTGCTCATGCTCGCTTCGGTCGCGGGCATGTTTATGATTTTTCGTCGGCGTGGTTGGGTTTAACTTCGAAACTAGAAGCTTGGGAAAACTTCTACAATCATCATCGACCTTACATGTCCCTTGATGGAAAAACACCTTATGAAAAGTGTCGTATCTGAGGACATTGACCAACATTTAGGCATAGGAACATCGTCTAACACCCATCAAATAGCGCTATTCTGTCGGTAAGGTAGACCGAAGGATTGACAGTTGGTTATGTCATTCTTCAAAAATGAGGCCATATTGGGGTTGAAAATAGGGAGACACACAAGCTCAACAGCACGATTGAATAATCAGTCGTGAAACAAAGCTCTGCCCGTTGAGAAAATAAGCTATCGGACTTCTCCAGACTTACGCCATAAGCTCTGGTAGTGAAACTCCATGGTTAGCGCTTCCTCTCGAAGAAGAATCAGGCAGGCTTCGAAGAGCTTGCGTTGGACCCTACAGACCATGTATGGGTAACTTCTTAATCAGATCGCCAGCCCGTTCCATACAAAACTCTGTGCCTACGGTGCGAGCGGAAACGGGTTGTTGTCGATAAATCTTACCAATTGAATAGATGTGACGATCAATTTGAATGGTGCCATCACTTGTGACCCGTCGCTGGTAAATGCGTCCTTAAATGGTAAATAACGTGAGTTATAGATAAGGGATACCTCAAGGAGAGAGATGAAGTAATCACTCAGGTAACCAAACCAAATCCGTGAGGCATCCAAAATGAGTTTGCTGGAACTGTATTGTGTTGTTGATGATTTCTGCCAAGCAATGGAAAGAGAAGCATCAG
>JBGAGF010000047.1:0-20792 GCA_044226855.1 Aggregatilineales bacterium | reverse complement strand
CTTCCAAAGATAAATCGGAATGACTTTTGAACACCCGCTGCTTCTCGCCCAGCATGCTGATCTGTCCTTTTTGGACCGATTGTAGCCTCAGATTCATCCACCTAGCACTTTTTCATCACTCTGGATCCTTTTTAGGAGATACCAAAACAGAGTTACCCCGTAAGCTTCGCCGAAAATAGAGACAGATCACTTCGGTTATTGATAATGCCATTAATCCATATATACCCGTGATCAGGAAGGACATCGATTAGATTATTTGGGGGAAATACTTGTTATCTAGACCGGTACTGTGAAATCCAATTCTATAATATTTACCTTGTTCGTAATACATTAACTAATCCTGCATTTGATCTACCCTAATTGCATGTTAAATTGAAATTAAGAAGTCTTGATATCCACGCTGCTTGATTTAAGCATCTGGTCAAGATATTCAAATTGGGCAGAATTAATTATGCACAAATACATGCTTACCCATCGTCATAAATTTGAACCTATCGAGTCATTAGGGAGAATATGGAATTTTATTCGTCCTGCCATACCCGATACGCTCTGTGAAGTGGATGAGGGTTTATACGAAGCACGATGGTGGAAACCTGTACCACAAATGGATATTGAAATACTAAAACGTACCGATGGGGTGGCCATAGAAGGTATACCCTTTGAGCCTGCCGACTTACCTGATGGGGTAGCAGTTCAGTTTCGACTAGTTGAACGCTAAAGATGAGTGCTATTTAAACCAGAAATACTCAACTTGGAAAATAGGCCAGGTTCGATCAAATGACATACAATATTCTATCCCTAGCAGAGAAATCTCCGAGTGATTCCAAGAGATTCTTTCACGACCTCATCAACGATTTAGATTGTAATGATCAACAGCGGTCACATGAGGCAAAAAAGAAACTGCTTGCATTTGGATCAACCGTTGTACCTGATCTAGTTCGGTTGTTGCCAACGGCATCAAATAAGTTACGTTTTCGAATTATAATGATTCTTTGTGAGACTAAGGATAATCGCATTATCCCCGATTTGCTTCCATATTTACAAGCAGATAACCCGACCATTCAAGCTATCGTTGCCCAATTTCTAGGCGAATTTGGGGATGAATCCACGATTGAACCCCTTATTGGACACTTAACCCAAAAAACGGATGCAAACTTCAGCTTATGGATTATTCAAGCTTTAGGAAGATTGCGGGCCAAACAAGCAGTCCACATATTGATCGATGTTATGCATACAGCAGACACGGGATCTACGCGGTATACGGCTATTGAAGCTTTAGGATTAATCGGTGATCCTACTGCGCTAAATGAAATCTCACGCTACTTAACTGATAAAGACCATCATGTCTCGGATCGAGCACGAACTGCAATAGACCGCATCAATAGTACAAACCATGCGAGTTGCTGAATAGCTTTCTCAAACCAGTAATGGGTTCACATGATCTCGATCTCGAGCAAGGACTGAACCCAGAGATATGATTTTTCATTGAGTAGTGACCGATAACGAAGTCCTCGATCCACAATCCAACACTTAAGCCCACAATTCTCAGCAAATTGACCATCTGACCAAGGATCATCACCGATCATGCAAGCTTCATCCATGGTGATTTCGCCTTCGAGCGAAAGAACGTAATCCCACAAGCTGCGATGCGGCTTAGGATGAATCCCGTTCGCTTGATCAGGGATGAAAAAGCCTTTGAAATACGAGCGAATTCCCAATTTCTCAGCGATTTTT
The DNA here is from genome assembly GCA_044226855.1 of Aggregatilineales bacterium. Taxonomy (GTDB): domain Bacteria; phylum Chloroflexota; class Anaerolineae; order Aggregatilineales; family Phototrophicaceae; genus CFX2. The sequence continues at coordinate 19,058 of JBGAGF010000047.1, read as the reverse complement.
GGAGATCGTGGATTATTTGAGATGACGTAAAGAATCTGATTGTGTTCCTGAAGATAATCCAAGAACGGGATCGCATCATCAAATAATCGGGGCTGAAAATTTGTCATGACCTCGGAATAGAGGATTCTCTGGAGCGCAGATGGCCACCGCATTACATCAAACAACTCACGCAAAATGAGATCGTGATTGATACCTTGGTTTTCCTTGGATTGAGCCACCAACACGGCGTCAGACAACTGTTGTAAATCACAGATCAGTTGATTTTCTTCAATAAATTTAGGCAGTACATACTCTACACTCCAAGTGATGGGTCCGATCGCTAATGTATCATCAAAATCAATAAACCATCGCTTTGGCATAGTCGTCTGTCTAATCAGTACCTTGTGTCAATGAGCTGCGTGTGAGTCCAATCGTTGAATAAGGGTCATTGCTGAGTGCTACAACGCGTTGATACTCAGCCTCGACAACTTCGGGAGAATACTGATCCTTATAATCAAATTTGACAGAACGCAGAGTCGATTTTGGAAAAGCCAGATCTTCGATAATGGTCTTCAAAGTGTTCCGTGTAATAAACAAAGAGGGGTAAGGCGTAAAAAAAAGACGAAAATCCCCACCACATAAAAGTGAAATAGGAATCAATGAACGTAGTTTCAAGTCCCCATTCCGGTTTGAACCCAAATAGAAGTGGGGCAAAGGCATCTCAGTCCCATACGCGGAGGTCGCATAAATTTTGTATAGCAACTCGTAAATGGCGTTTATCTCTGTAGTATCTTTAAGGAATTGATTTATTGGTTGCTTTTTCTCCGTTTCCAATAACTCTTGAGCTTTCCAAAATGAGAATAGTGGAATGGATGCAACTTCCCAAATGATTTTGTGATGGTTTGCGTTATAAGGCCATGATTGATGGAATGTTGCTAATTCTGCTCCTAGGTTATGGGCAGGATGGTCTGCAGGCATTTGAAGGAGGGTATCAATGCCTACAAAATATGGGTCAATATCGTGTTGATGATAAAAATCGGTAGATTTTTCATTGATTAGGATTAGAGTTGCTTTTGATATATATTCTGCATACGTCTTGCCCCGTGTAGTAAAGCGATCATAAGCTAATATTGTTATGATAATATTTTGCCCCCCTAGATCAATGAACATCTTGATGAGATTGAAGTATTTATCAAGAATATCATCAGCATAGTCTGAAAAATCAGTAATTTTTCCTGGTTCAGCCTGTTGCCGATTATGTTCAAGAATGTAGCCTGTCCGCGTTCCACCGATCGCAAAAATGCCGGTCAGGCCTTCTGGGTAGGTAGCCCGAATTCGGGCGGAAAACGCTGCATCGTCACTCATATTGATCTACGCCTTTGACTGGAGAATTTGTGAAATCTGATCCATTAGTGACATCACATTAATGGGTTTTCCAATATATCCATTGAAGCCTGCACGCATAATCTCTTCTTCATCTTCGGATCTAGCATGAGCAGTTACCGCAATCACTGGAATGCTACGCCATCGTTCTTTCTGGCGTATTCTTTCAAGGAGTTCATAGCCTGACATCTCAGGCATCTGGATGTCAACAAACAAAACAGACGGGATTTCTTGGTCAAGTAAGCTTAAACATTCCGCCCCTGAATAGGCTGCACGCACCTTAATGTCGTTGAACTCAAACACCATTTGCATAACACCGACATTATCTTGTTCATCATCGACAATAATAACATTCCAGTTTGAATAATCGACCATATTTCCTCGCTGAACTAACGTCTTACGCATCCTTCTGTAGCCATATTATTCATAATACGCTGAGCTTCTCAATTTGATCGATTAGATTAGCCTATAGCAAACTAGTCGAGCAAACTTGAAAGGAAGTCGATTAACTTAGTCGCTTCAAAAGGCTTCGATAGGAAGCCGTCAAAACCATGTTTTTTAATCCGTTGTTCTGTGTCATACGAATAATAGGCTGTGGTTGCCACATATTTTGACGATAGATGAGGTAAAGTCTCACGCATTTTTTGGAATGCTTGCCATCCATTGAGTCGAGGCATCATCAAATCGAGAATGATAATGTCAGGATTATGAGTCTGAAGATAACTTAGGGCATCATCAGCCGTTTGGAAAACCGTAATTTGCCAATGGTGATGATCGACGATTAGCCGCATTAATTCACAAACATAACCATCATCGTCAACGAGCAAGATCGTTTTGGGCTCGTGATGTCCTGCTGTATATCCTACAGATTGTTGATCAGGTTGATATCTTTTGCCCATCATCGTTATGCCCATCCCCGGAATAATTGTCATTTGCCTTCGGTCGCTGAAGGCGCTGTGTACGACAATGTAACAGTGAAAACCGATCCTTTACCCGGCTCAGATACTACGCCTATAGAACCGGACATCGCTTCGACCAAGCGTTTTGTAATAGCCAAACCCAGACCAGTCCCTTTGTACTTACGAGAAATACTGCTATCCAATTGCTTAAATGGGTCAAATATGATATCGAGTGAATCGGCATTTATTCCGATACCCGTGTCACGGACGCTGAATTGCCAAGTAGAGTCATCAACGGCTTGAGTAGTAACAGTGATTTCTCCGTTAGGTGTAAATTTGATGGCATTGCTGAGTAGATTTGTAAGGACCTGTTCAAGTTTTTTCTTATCCCCCAGAATGATTGTTGGAGTACTGTCGGAGAAATCCACACCAAGCTGTATATTTTTCTCATGAGCCAAACTCTGCAAACTCTGGATAATTTCGCCGATTACTCCGGATGGGGAAACCGGCGATAAATAAAGTTCTAATGCTCCAGCCTCAATTTTCGATAGATCAAGAATGTCATTGATAAGTCCCAAGAGACGGCGACCATTTTTTTGTATGTGACCAAGAAGTTCTGCTTGCTTAGGCGTAAAAGTGCCCGCCATCCCTCCTAACATGGCCTCGTCGAAGCCAATAATAGCGTTCAGCGGAGTACGCAACTCATGGCTCATGTTTGCCAAAAACTGCGACTTGGCCTTATCAGCGGTTTCAGCCCGCTTTCGATCATGCTCGGCCTGAATTCTTGCTTCCTCGGCCTGTTGTTTGGCGAATTCTTTTTCACTGACAAGTCGACTCATCGTTTCTAGACGCGCGTCGAACTCACCCCGAAGCTGCCTGAGTAATACACCTTCCATAAAGAGAAGCAAAAAGCTCGTAGTCAGTTGAGGCCATGCATTAGCTTCAAGCTGTGCAAGTGGCCCAATAGGTAAAAAACTTCTTGAAATAGCAAATGCGATCATGGACGAGAAGGTTGCGTAAGCAATACTGTTCCGTGTTAGCACGAGTGAAGAAACTAAAGGAACGAAAAAGAACATTGCTAAACTATCGTTTTGTCCACTTATAGCTCCATTCTGTCGTAACAAAAGAATAATACCGCTAGCGCTAAGCAAAATTGTAAGTACCAGTATCCATCCTGCTAGTAATAGATAGCCTCTTGATAAAATAAATGCTACGGCTATATATAACGTTAACGCCGCTACATGCAAACTCGGAAATGAAATTAGCGACCAAGAATTATGATAGATGAATATCGATGATAAAAAGCTCAACAAACCAAGTACTACAATTATAGCCAAAGCTACGCGAAGAATGCGTTCACGAAATGCCTCATCTCGATCAGTCGACCGAGGTTCGAGCCATGTACGGGCAGTGTGGATTAGTCTACCTACTCTTAGCGACTTAATCGCACTTGACTGAGTCATCAGGCATCCTAACAGTAATAACTAAAAAGGGCGCTCAAAATTGCTGCTTTGACAACATTGTGCGGTGTATATAGACTTTTTCCGATCCAAAGGGGTGCATAATGCTTATCATGGATATGTGACACAAGATATTTTGCAGCAGCACTTAATATTATTGTGTCAATGCGCTCCATAGTTCGATGCCAGAAGAGCAGAGCCTCGAGGCAGTAGGCTGTTTCCTCAGGTGTTGAAGTGCCAAGGTAACCCCAGCCCCCATCGTCATTCTGTGTTTTCAGCATCCACTTTAAGCGCGCTTGAGTAAGGTCATCGGCAACACCTTGTAAAGCAAGTAAAGCGGCGCTTGTTACGTAATAAGGTGATGTGTGCCATTTATCTGACCAAAAGGATCCATTAGCGTCTAACTTTTGCAGGGCGTAAAGTGATTTTTCTATCCAGCTTCTACATTGAAGGTCAGTAGCAGATATTCGTAAGGCCATAAGCAGCCGCACATGAGCGCCAACCGACTGATCAGTCTCTCCTCGAAAACAGCAAAAATGGTCTTCCATCTCATAAAATGAGAATACTGAAGGACTAACTTGATAGTCTCCCCAATTCAATGCAGTATATGCTGCTGCTGTATCATCAATATTTGAGACTGATACGTATGAAGAATAGGTGAGTCCAACGTCTTTTGTCCATGCTGCATTGAGAATTTCCAATGCTCGTTTTGCCTGAAAGTTATCTTTAGATACGGCGTTATTTCGGCGTAGGAAGTTCAATGACCACGCAATCTCAAATGTGTTGATTGGACTGAGTGCCGGCACGACACCACTCGGATCCCTCTCTATAACACTTTTGAGATAAGAAAGTGCAAGATTATTATCATCTAAGAGAAGATAACCAGCAGTTGCTGAGGGTGAAACATGGACTGAATTATTAGGCTCAAGAACGATATCGCCCGGATTGACGAAGTTACGCATTGCTTCTAGCGAAAAAGACAGGGATGTCCCACGCCAGTCGCGATTAGTTTGACTCAGCAGTGCCGTAACTTTTTGTCGATACCGCTCACCAAAACGTATGGGAGGGTGGGGGACATCAAGTCCTAGCTTAGTCGCTTCATCAGCCAATGAAGCCGACAAAATTGGGAAACCAACTGTGTCATGATTGTCCCAACCTAACTTCCCAATCAATTTCCACAGTGCTGCCTCACCACGTTTTATACGCCGGTGATCACGCAGTTCGCGCCCAGATTCCTGTAATGCAACAATTGCTGCCAGTGTTGAAATAAAGCGGTCATGGTAGTGAACAAGCGGCGCTCCCCACGTACCATCTTCGTATTGATTTTGGCGTAGCCACTCCAAGGAATTTTCAAATCCATGTCCGAGATAATGTGGTGCGAGCCGTCCTACCCAAGCCGTATCGTACGCAACACCATCCACGCGACCTTTCCCTAATTCACAGAGTAACTTCTCTATTTCAGTTGTTATGGTCTCTATATTGTTGAAAGTGAGTTGGTCAGTGAAAGTGTCTAAATTGTGCACCATACCTATTTTACCAGTGACGACACGAGTTCTTAAGAAGTATCTAAAATTACAACAATTCAAATTTTGTAACGCAGAGTATACATCGAATCTTTTAGATATAACAATTCCAAAAAGATCTATACCATGTATGTCGTTAAACACTTTAAAAAGAGAGTGTTTTTCGGAGATCCACAACAATAACGGTAGCCACCCCATCATTAGTACCAAACAAAACTAGAGAGAGTGAACCCGATAATAGGCCGCTGGCGTCAGACCAGCGAGCGCATCATGGGGTCGATCATGGTTGTAAATCTGTATCCATTGCTCAGTGATGTGCCTGACCTCCTCCAAAGTGCGAAACAAGTAAAAATCGAGGACATCTTCACGGTAGGTACGATTGAAGCGTTCAATATAGGCGTTCTGATCCGGCCTCTCCGGTCGAATAAAGTCGAGCCAGACATGATGCAACTCAGCCCAACTCGCTAGAGTCGCTGAAATGAATTCCGGACCATTATCGACGCGAATCCGCTGTGGATAACCCCGCCATTGTGCCAACTGCTCCAATGTACGAACCACCCGTTTAGCCGGTAGGGATGTATCCACCACAATGGCTAATGCCTCGCGGTTGAAATCATCTAAGATGTTCAAGGTGCGAATTTTGCGTCCATCCAACAAAGCATCACTCATGAAATCCATCGACCAGCACACATTGATGGTTTGAGGCGTACTGAGTGCTTCAGGGAAACGTTTCGGCAACCGCTTGCGCCGCGTCATCCGCAAATTGAGCTTCATGGCGCGATAAACACGATACACCCGCTTATGATTCCAGTCGTATCCTTGGTTCCGTAACCAGGCATATAACTTACTAAATCCCCAACGCGCATAACGCTCCGATACCTGCTTGAGCACGGTGATAAGAGCCTCATCGTCTCTTGGGCGTGCTGAATAGCGTCGAACGCTGCGACTTAACCCCACCACTTGACAGGCTCGCCGCTCGCTGACGGCGTATTCGCTCATCACTTCATTCACTAGGCTGCGCCTTCTCTCGGCGCTCATAGCTTTTTTTCGATGATGTCTTTCAGGATCTGGTGATCCAGACTCAACTCAGCATACATGCGTTTCAGACGTGCGTTTTCCTATTCTAAGTCGCGTAGGCGTTTGACATCCGATGCTTCCATACCGCCATATTTGGATTTCCAGTTGTAGAACGTCGCTTGGCTTATGCCATGTTCACGACAAATATCGGCAGTCTTCATCCCGCTTCCTGCTGTTTCAGGATGCCAATAATCTGACTTTCACTGAACCGTCCTGCTTTCATTGCAGTTCTCCTGACTAGCTCTAAATATACTGGAAAACTCCAATTTTGTTTGGCTCTAATTTTAGGGATGCTTACCTAACCACTTCCATGCGAATCCGAATCATGAAGACATTCATGATGACCTTCGAGGCACAATGGGGATAATGGCGATGTATCTGTTGAAGGTTCTTGCATTATCGGCCTTCAAAACACATTTAGAACTGATGAAGCCTACTGAGACTAAAGACGTGATCCCATAATTTATACGGCCATTATTGGGAACAGCAACTTAAGACTTTTATCTTGAAGCTCCTGTCCCTATTCTGAACATAGATTCGACATAGCAGAAAGTCACAGGTACGATAGGAGTCGGTTCATGTCCTTTCTTAGGTGGCACTGGCTGCGACATCGTGGCTGAGGGTCGTGGCGGACAACAGTGTCACCCTGATCATTCTGAGGGCTTCTCAAGGGGGGGAGTCCTTTTTGTTTCACCGGGCTTTTAAGGGCTGGAGGGGGTAGGGTAGTGGGGTAGTCATAGACCCCGCCATGGTTTACAGCTATTTGGGTTACGGCGAACCTGCCAAAATGTAAACCTACGTCAACCGGCTACCGATGCACGGGATCAGCATTTTGACCGACAATCATTTCTTGTCAGCTGCATCCAGACCACTACTAACGATTTGCTCCCTGATACCTAGAACATCAGAAAGCTGCGTATCTCAATCCGTCCCTATCATATGCGGACGTCAAGTGGTTGCAAGTCATACCGTCGAATGTCCTTGTGGACATACTGTTACCAGTGCATCGGCTAATCGCATATGGCAAACCGGGCAACGCGGCCAGAACACATCCATCCATGCTGTATTCAAGAGGTTTTGAATATGCTGACGGTCTTCTGTGGCACGCTGAAAGGTTTCACTCCATTTAGCGCTGACTTCACGTGTCAGATAACCTCGTCGTCGCTCCCTGACCTGCTGCTGCAAAAGAAAGAGACGATTAAACAAGGTCGGACGACCTTCACCGGTCAGAAAGTTTGCGCTCGCATTGAAGGTATCCAAAAGGGCACTCCAAGTTTTGGTCTGTTCAACCAACCGGCTCATCTCATCTGATGTTAGCGACCCTGCAGTCAATAGGGCATCCGACTGCTGTAATGCAGACACAAGTTGACGCTCCACGTTTTCGAGTCTTGCGATTTCAGTTTGCTCAAATTCTGCCGGAGAAGAAGAACGAGACATGTAACCCTCCTGATGTCATACCGAAGCACCGTTATCCCAATTGTATGTCAATTGCCCTTTACTATGAGGATGACTAGAGAGTAGAAGGCGTGCCCCCTACAAGTTTTTGTCGCCGGATGGATAGGACTCCGAGACCTTCCAGAACGTTTCGAAATCCAGTACAAAGACAAGTTGGAGGCGAAAGATGTGACGCCGTAACGGTTACGGGAACCTTTTCTCGCCACACCATACCGCTCCTGGCTTTCTACGTGTAGTTGCGCTCGAAGCCCAATCAGCTAAGCTAAAATAGAGCGGGAAGAAAAGGTGAGGCGATGCAGCGACAAAACGCATTTGGTATATGGTTGAAACAACGCCGAAAAGCGCTGGACTTGACCCAAGCAGAGCTAGCTGAGCGTATGAGCTGCGCCATCATTACCCTGCAAAAATTCGAAGCGGGGCAGCGGCGACCTTCAAAGGAAATGGCCCGACAGATGGCACTCTGCCTAAACATTCCTCAAGACCTGCTCAACGATGTTGTTGCCGCAGCAAGGGATGGTCATGCGCCTGTTGATCTGCCCGTTACAGAGCCGATATCCCAGCGAGCCAAGTTGTCACTGCCTCCGCTTCCTATACCGTTGACCATGCTTTTCGGAAGACAAGCTGAACTCAATAAGATCAATTTGGCGCTGCAAACTGCTGAAAAACGCCTGATTATGGTGACGGGACCCGGTGGGGTTGGCAAAACACGTCTCGCGCTAGAGATTGCGAGATCAGCTAGTCAAGATTTTCTGGATGGGGTCGCCTATTTTTCTCTGGTGAGCTTGCGTCATCCAGACGAACTCCTACCCTTATTGGCACAGGCCTTCGACATCCCCGATACACCTTCTCAGCGTCAGGCGCTCTATGAGTCATTGCGTTCGTATCATGTGCTGCTCGTGCTGGATAATTTTGAACATCTCATCGAGGGTGCGTCAGACCTAAACGAGATGCTAACCGCCTGTCCACGCTTAAAGATAGTCGTGACCAGTCGTGAACGCCTTCGTGTACGCGGTGAATATCTTTTCGCTTTGCGACCGCTTCCTGTGCCGACCGAAACGGATATCGAGCATATTGCGCTCTCACCTACGGTAGCACTGTTCTTGCAAACAGTACAAGTTGTACAGCCCGACTTTAAGCTGACATCTGAAAACGCAGAGACAATTATACAGTTGTGTCGCACGGTGGATGGTCTGCCACTTGCGATTGAACTGATAGCCGCACATGTGCCATTGCTGGGACTCAAGCAACTGCAGACACGAATCAATAAAGAACTTGTACTAGCAAGTCCGGGTCCACGGGATCTCCATCCACACCAGCAAACCCTGCGCTCAACGCTCGATTGGAGCTATCGGTTGCTGGATGCCGAAGAGCAGCGGCTGTTTGAACAGCTCAGCGTGTTTCTAGGAGGCTGGACGCTTGAAGCGCTGGAAAGCATCACCAACCTTCCTCACCCCGTCTTGAAACTGGAGCGGCTCATCGACAAAAGTCTGGTTCAACCCTCTGAACTAAATAATGTCCACCGTTTTGTTCTGCTTGAAACCCTCCGTGAATATGCCAAAGAACGCCTGATACAGTCCGAAACAGCCTCGGCAATACACCAAGCCCATGCTGCTTATTTTCTCTCGCTGGCTGTCAAGGCGAAAGCTGCACTCACCGGCCCCGATCAAAAAGCGTGGACGGAACAGCTCTTACAGGAACAGCCTAATCTCCGCACCGCTTTAGACTGGTCTCTCCAAGACAACCGGATTGAGCAAGCCGCACAGATCGCGGTCGCCTTATGGCGCTTCTGGTGGATGCAGAACCTGTTGAGTGAAGGGCGGCAGTGGTGTATGCGTATTCTGGCTCGACGGCAGCAGATTGCTCCGCTCACGCTGGCCCGGTTGCTCAATGCCAATGGCGTGTTGACCAGCGCTCAGGGTGAACTAAAACAAGCGGTTCAGTGGTTTGAGGAAAGTCTTAGCCTTCACGAATCGCTTCCGGATTCAAGTGAGATGTACGATGTTATCCACAATCTTGCGACGACACTCGGCAGTTTGGGCGCGTATGAACGCAGTTTTGAACTGCTTGAAGAAAGCGCCAGCTATTATCGCACTCAGAATAGTCCGTGGGACTTGGCACTGGCGTTAGGTGCATTGGCTTCTCAGCACTTCAATATGGGACAGTACGAAAAGGCCAAACCGTTATTCGAAGAAAGCTTACAACTGCACCGTCAGCTTAACGATGAGTACAGTATTCTGCTTACCCTCAATAACATGGCCGCAGTCCTGCAACATCTGGACGAGTTGCCAGCGGCGCGACACTGTTTTCAAGAGGCTTTAGCGCTGCAAGAGTCACACAATTGGCCACATCTCCTGCCGCATCTTCTCCTCAATCAGGCCGGGTTAGCACTGAACGAAGGCGATCATGTACAGGCGAAATCAGCCCTGCAGCAGACTTTCGTTTTGATCAAGCAGGCTAATGATCTCGAACTGCTGTCAAGCTTCTTATTGATTGCAGCCGAGTTTCTGATCAAGATTAACCAGCCTGCACCTGCTGCCAGCCTTCTAGGAGCGCTAACTACTCTTCTAATTACACAGTCAATCGTGTCGTCCCGAGGCAATCGCGACGATCAGGAGTCGTATAAGGCGAAGGTGGAAATGTTGTTGGGAGAAGACGACTTCAATACGGCATGGCAGCAAGGTCAGAACCTCTCCGTGGCGCAACTGTGGGATGTAATTCCCACTATGATTTGAACCGTCGCTGATTTCAAATACGTCGAATGACATACCCCATCACCTTATACCACCACTTTGTATGGATTTTTGTATGGCTACATGATGACTGAAATGTCATTAAATAGCTGTACAGTCCATGAAACAGGAAAGGTGGTTCTTGATGTACCGCAAACTTACCGCATTCATTGCCAGTAGTTTGTTGATTGCCACGCTCTCAACGCCGATTTTGCCAGCCAATCGAGGGGAAAGTACCTGCAGAAGTATGGCAGCTGGCGCGTATGATGCGGTTCTCCTATCGACCGGTTCGACGTGGCTTGCCAGTGGTGCCTACACCCTTCAATATCAAGCCTGTATGATCCCCTACCGGTTAGGCTTATAGCCCAACTTCACAGGGTCTTTTACGATTAGAAAGACGAGGAGAAAATCCATGAAGCGGCGTATTTTGATCTTACTTGTTGTTCTGAGCTTGACGTTCACAGTAGTACCAGCATCGGCTTCCACACATCCATGTGACGTATGGGCGTACCGGTTCTATGCAGCTTTAGCAGGAAGTCATTTCGCTGAAGCCGATTTTGCTTACGGCATGTGGTTAGGCTGCACCGTGAATGCAGCATTAGGGCGCTAACTTACTTCGGAATAGGGAACCGGTACGATATGTGGTCGTGCCGGTCATCTAACCGATAAACCCCGTAAGGATTACGGAGAATCATTTTTAGTAAATGGCCTTACAAAGGCCACCGACAGCTATTCACCGCGCCGAACATAGTTCAGGACGTTTTCAGCGTAGACTTTCCAACCACCAAATGGCTCGTCCCAAGACGTAGCTACTTGATCCTCAATTTCCTTGATGTGTTCTGCCCTCAGCCAGTTTGTTACGGCATTAAATACAGATGGCTCAGACTGAATCAATTGAAGAATAGTCTCGGCCTTCAAGGTTATGATTACCTCATTTTGACTGAGTTCGGTTCGGAGGCTGGCTTGTGCAGACGTAGCAAGGACTCGCCGCGCTGCAGTTTCTTGCTCCAATAGCAGGTTTGCCATTCGCACGAATGTGACGCCTTGATATCGGCGAACGGTCCTGTCATCCAGATGAGCGCATTTCACATACATCTGCTGGTTGAAATTCAAATCCGACCGAACAAATCGATAATAGACCCATGACCAACCAATGAGGTACGGGTTGTCAGTTTGGACATCGCTTTCAATCGCCTTAAAGGCTTGTTGGAGCGTTTTGTCTGAAGGCTGGTAGGGGATTTCCATCGCTTGACGATGATGCTGCAGCTGGTCTGTGATCATGGATATCAGTATTTCCACTAAAGCCATGCGACGACCAAACGCATTATCGGGAAAAAACTGATTGGATACCCGATTATCCACAATCAGGAGATGCTCAAGCGGATTGGGTTTCGAGTCACTTGAGAATGGGCGAAGAAGCGCCAATCGGATGTTTTCGGGTGTGATGGCATTGTTGCAGTCATAATCATACCGTTTGGCTTGCGCTTGTCTAAATGCCAATGTCACTTCACGATGTGTGGTCATGGTTTTGTCCAATGAGTGCCGCTGCAAACGCTTCAATGCTGGTGGCTTGGATGGCAGACAGACGTTCAAGGGTTAAAACGGAGAACCTGAAATGCTTGAGTAGGTCTGGATCATGGACGAGCAGTCGTTCACAAATGGAACTGCTCAGTAAGGCCATCGTCATGAGCAGATCCAGCTTTTCACTGTCGGTCTGCTGCCTGACATACGCCCACCATGCCTCCAGACCACTGAACCCCAAACCATCCGGCCAAGAATAAATGTCAATTGTCGGGATTGTCGATTTTGTCATGATTTGGAGTCCGGGAGATAGGAAGGGAATGAATCCTTCTATCTCCCTATCATACCTTACCCCGTTAGCAACCGGGGCAGGGGCAGGAACCCGTTGCAGAACACGCCCAGACTGTAACTTGTGGGGCAAGTGTCAAAGCCAACGTGACAACCAATATGAAGATGGTAAGACCAATCACACCTAGACGTTTGTTGATTAGGGGACGAGAAAACAGCTTCATGTTTCTACTCCTTGCAAGTGGCCAGCTTGGGGCTGGGTTAGGTCATTGCAGAGTAGAATTAATGAAGACGCATAACGAAGTGCTTAACGCTCATTAGTTGATGAAAAATGAGCGTGCAGACCAAAACCCTAACCGATGAGTTTTTGTTTAAGCCTAAGTGTTTCACTAGAGGGTTTTGTGCCCAGTTCATTCTCGAGGAGACTGGTCAATTCATCGATATGTTGGCTGATGAGTGCGTACTCACCAAGCGCGTAGTAGCAGTTGAGCAATGCGCGATGAATATCTTCTCGATATGAATCAATTTTGAGAGCACGCTTTAAAACAGAAACGGCTTCTTTTGACTGTCCCCGAATACGCAAACAGTTGCCTAACCCTAATAAACTGTCGAGATGTTTCTGACGGAGTAATTCCCGCTGATTAAGCACCCAATCCGCATCAAAAGCTGGCAAGAAATCACCCCGGTAGAGTTCAACCGCACGATACCACGCACTCTCGGTGTGGGATAGAAGGGAGGAATTTAGCTCAGCCTGTTTAATGACCGTCTGAAGTTCAACTACATCGCACCAGAGATCAAGATTCGGATTGATTGAATAGAGATCATCATTGAATAGAATGACATTTGTACCAATCGCATCTCGTATGCGATGCAATGTCGAATGGAATTTCTGCCGTATTTGTTCTGGGGAGCTGTCGGGCCAGAATATCAATCCGATTTCTTCACGTGAAGCGGGATGATTAAAGAGTAAATAGTAAAACAACTCTCGTGCACTAGCCGCTTTCCAATCCGATAAAGAGACCATCTTTCCATCACGTTCAATATGCTCTTGTCCTAAGAGGGATATTCTCAAACTATAAGTCGGCAAACTCGGAGCTTGCGTATTGATGGGGTTTGCTTGTACCTTTTCAAGACTCTTGATTCCACTTATCAGAATGCGATAACGCTCCGCATTCCGTTCAATAAATGCTCTGAGCATTGGATTGTGAATAATCTCGGCAATAAGGGGCTGCAAGTTAGCAATATGACCCGAATGCTCAATACCTAATTTGAGTGAATGGTGTGCGGTAGCGATATTGCCTGCCAACAAGGCCCCGTAGGCATATATGCCTAATACTTGAATGAGTTGGGGAGAAGGATGCAGCTTCCATTCCTCAATGAGAGCGTCTAGGTCATGCCTTGAAGTTTCGAATTCATTCTTATAGACATCAACAGCGCTTAGGGCAAGCATTGCGAGAAGATGTTCCCAGTTTAAACCATGGTTTTGGCATAAATCTCTAGCTTCAAGAGCCAGTTGTTGGGCTTCATCGAGTTTATTCTCCCAGCGTCTCAAGATTGAAAACCCAACCAAAACATTTGCCCGTAAAAATGGTTCCTTATCTGAAATCTGTTGAAGTGATCGACGATAAAGATGATCAGCTTCAGTGAATGCCCCTTGATCCCTTTGCAAATCGGCCATTGTTTGCAGTAACCAGTTTATGGCTCGATTTTCGGAAATCCGGGCCGAAATTTTCAAACCTTCTTGAAGCGTACCTAAGGCTTGTTGATACTCACCTAAAAGGTGGTAGTGATACCCTAAGTTATTGAGTGCAATGATGATACTGGTCGACTCTCCCTGAGCACGCCGGATGGATAGCACTTCTTCGACACATTTGGCAGCCGCATCGAAGCGTCCAAGATGAAGGTAGGCAACTTCAAGCGTCATCAGTAGTTGTGCGATAGCAAACTGATCTCCTGCCTGACGCCATAAGGATAAGGATGTCTCTAAAATCTCTGATGCTTGGTCGAGCTGATTTAAGTGAAGGTAAGCGGTTCCAACTATCGCTAAAGCATAACCACGTAAGTTTGATGGTATAGAGGTATCGTGGCTAAACGGTTCCGCATATTTCAAAGCCCTATGAAAGTGTCCTTGCTGGTTCTCAATTGTGGCTCGTGTCAGCGTGACTTGAATAACGCCTAAAGAATTCTGATTCGCCTTAAATCCAAGCTCTGCTGTATTGATGTCTGTTGAAGCAAGTTCATATTGATAACGGTCACGATGAATCATCGCACAAAAATGAAAGAAACGCGGTGCATGTACTTCTTCAGTACTGCTTAAGATATGACGCCAACGAATGAGGGTCTCAGATTTTCCTTGCGCCACATAAAGGTGTGCCGTATGTTCGGCAATGTTAGCGGCTTCTTGTTGTAATCCGGCAACAATGTAGTGCTCAAATGCTTCTTCTAATTGGTTGTTGGCCTTAAACCATTGCGCTGCATCCTTATGATACTGAGTAAACTGCACAGGGTTTTGCTTGAGTAGTTTTCGTTGGAGAAAGTCACGAAACAGTGCATGATAGGCAATACCGCCTTGAACTTCAGTAACAAAAAGATTGCGCTGAAACGCATCAGTCAAGCACTGAAGGCTGTTACTTAGGTGCAGAGCATCTTGGCATAATACGGGTGTCATTCGTAACAGGGTAGATGAACCGAGCAGGAATTCTTGCAAGATCGGCGACTGCGCAAGAAACAGACGATCTGCAAGGATGTCAAACCAGGCTTCAGGTGCTTTTTCACCCTCAAACAAAGCCTTCTCAATTTCTATTGAAACAGGCTGAAGCGCTAGCGCTATTCCAGCAGGCCATCCTGCCATTCTTGAAAATATATTGTCAAGTTGTTCCGGGGTCAGCGTGGATTTTATTTGGTCAGCAAGTTGCCCAACCTCAGCACGATCAAAGCTAAGGTGTTCCTGCCCTATAGAAATAATCTTTTGATAGGCGATCAAATCAATGATGTTGAGAGACGGAAATGCATGACCAATCAAAATCAGATGGCACTTAGGTGGAAGTAAACCAATAAATGAATTTAGCCAAACCTTTACATCCGGTGCATCTAGCAATTCATGGATGTCATCGATCACTAACAAGCAGTCTTTGGTTAAGTGTTCATCCAAATAATCAGCCAGAAGTGTGGCGATTTCGCTTGGGGATGTACCGACAGGTGGCTTAAGTTCCTGAATTTCAGGAATAATGTTTGATATCATCCGATGTATGTGCTCAAACAGAATAGGTAAGTCGCGGTCACGTTTATCGAGTGTGCACCAAACAGCAGCTACATTGGTTCCCTGAATAAATTGCTTAACAGTAGTGGTTTTCCCGTATCCGGGTGGCGCAATGACGAGGCTCAACTTACAATCAACTGCCACCTTTAACTTCTCAAGCAGTCTGACGCGCTCAATCCAAGCCGGTTGGGCATTGCCCGCATATTGATTGGTATTCATATTGGCTCATCTTGTGAACTAGGTGTTGCAAAACGTGGCACCTTCGTTACTCATCAGGCGTAAAAGGATTGGAGGAAAAGGTCCAAATGAGTAACGATGCCGATAGCGAATCGGGTTATCAATAGCTCGTGCTTTGACATACTCTAAATCAGCTAGAAAATCCACCAATTGAATGGTCTCCTGTTTCGACAACAGACAACTGGCTTGATGCATAATGGTTTTTAGGGATATGGGATGATCAGAAACATAGATCAGTGTCACGATCGCCAAGATGTGACTATGTTTATCAAGCATGGAGAGCTGACCATCAGGCATAATGCTCACCTCACATCCACATACTTTAACCAAATAAGTTGTTTATACCATTTCATAGGGTACTTGTAATTATATGAAGCACTACGGTATCTGCACCCTCCGTTTTGGGGTGCTTAATAAGGATTCATATTTGGGAATTGCACTTAATTAGTTAGAGTATATGAACACAACTTCATCCTACTATGGCATACACGATTTTTTATAAACTAGACAAGGAAACAAATATCAGATGGAATTCACCGATTCCATAACGGTTACGGATTCCTCCTTCTGGAGTCCTGAACGGCAAAGCCAATGGGGCAGGGTTGAGTAACACAGAGAAGAATTGGATGAGGCGTGTTGGAACGTTGTGATGAGCGTCGAGGCGCACCGAGATAGTTAACGCAAGCTGATTGCCGAAGGGGCCAAGCTTGATCTGGAGGCAACAGCGAGTGAGTGGCTGAAACGGTTGGAGACTTTTCCCGAGTGATTTGAGATCGGATTGCAGACTTTTGTTCCTATTTCTGCTAATTTTTCTAAATAAAAAAGGTAATTCTTTTTTCGTGATACGGCATATCCTCTAAAGCACCTTGCAGCATCCATATGAATATCCGCTTCGTTTGAAGGGTTTCCCGCACCGACGAAGGAGGCAGCGTGCCTCAAACTCACCTCCATCCGAGTACTCTCCATGACTATACGGCCAACTTTTCTATTGATCGACTGAAAAGATCACTTTGTAGCATATGACACGTCAAAATGGTGATAGATATTAGAGATAAGATTAACCCATAGCCATATAATTTGGAGGCGAAAACTCTAGCTCAATTTAGCGCTCATCACGCCAAGTTTTAGGCAGGAGCCATATGTTGGATAGCAAGCAGGAATTAATCTCGAAACTGACTACGGCACGCCACCAAATGGAAGAGCTTCAGACTTATGTGGCTGCTTTAGAGGCACAACTGGACGAAAATCGTCCTCATTCAGAATCTCTGAACCGTAATAAAGAATCATTGGAAGAAATGAACCGATTTCTTCAATCCACATTAAATGGACTTCCATATAGTACCTGTGTCCTCGATTCAGACGGAACGATTCTTTTCGCCAACTATCAATGGAAGAAATTTGCTGATGAGAATGAAAGTCCTTCAAGGACCTATTATTTGGGCGTAAATTACCTGACTGTTTGCCGCAGCGCTTCTGGTCCTATGTCTGAAGAAGCAGCCTTCGTAGCGGCTAGAATCAATGCCGTGATAGCAGGGGAGCAAGACGAATTTTATCTGGAATATCCCTGTCACAGTCCGTCAGAACAACGCTGGTTTATGCTGCGTGTGACCTCCTTTGCCGAGCCTACTCCTCGGCGGGTTGTGGTGGCACATATCAATATAACGCAGCGCAAGCTAGCAGAAGATGCTTTGCGGCGAAGTAAGTCTCAATATCAATTGTTAGCTGACAATATGACCGATGTGATCTGGATTCTGGATACCAGTAGTATGCGGTTTACCTATGTGAGTCCATCTGTGGAACTGTTACGTGGCTATACGCCCGATGAAGTATTGTTACAACCTATTGAAGAGGTGATGACGCCTGCCTCCTTATCAATGATCAATAGTTCACTGCCGGATCGTTTGCGAGCTTTCCTTGCGGGTGATCCTGGTGCAATCTCAAATATTCACGAAATACAACAAATCTGCAAAGACGGGTCCTTGGTTTGGACGGAAGTGGTTACAAAGCTGCTTAAGGATGATTCGGGCAAAATCCAGATTCTAGGTGTTTCACGCAATATCACTGAGCGGAAACAGGCGGAAGATCGTATTCGAAAGCTGAATCGCACGTTAGCCGTACTGAGTGATGTTAATCAAGTCATCGTGCGCATCCGTTCAATATCAGCCTTGTTTGACACAATATGCCAGATTGCTGTAGAAAAAGGCAGCTTTCGGATGGCGTGGATCGGCATGCTCGACACTGCTGCCAACAAGGTCGAGCCTGTTAGTCACGCCGGGATAGTCGGAAATTATCTCAACAAACTTGATATTGTGATGGACGATCAGCCACGTGGACATGGTCCAACGGCCAGGGTCATTCGGATGGGTGATCATGTTATCTGCAATGACATTGAGCATGATCCAAGTATGTTGGTTTCAAAAGATGAAGCTTTGGCGCTTGATTACCGCGCAATGGCTTCGTTTCCACTCAAGATCGGCGATCAGATTCGCGGTGCCATCAGCCTTTACAGTAGTGAACTCAATTTCTTTAGATGACGATGAGGTAAAACTGTTAGATGAGATGGCAGGTGATATTTCTTTCGCAATGGCGTTTGCTGAGCAGGAAATGCATCGTCAACGTGCCGAAAGTGATCTGAGAGCCAGCGAAGAGATTTACCCCAGTCTGATTGAAAGCTCTGACTCATCGATTGCATTATTTGATGTTAATGGAACGCTGCTGTACGGTAATCGGATTGCGGCAGAAGCCTTGCGTTTGACACCGGAGACCATAATTGGCAAGAACATAAATGAGTTGTTCCCACCGGCGCTGGCTAAACGGCAGCTTAAGTCCATTCAAGCAGTTATCCGAACCGGTAAAGGGACTGTTGGCGAAGCACCCAATGTCATTGTAGGTGAAGAACGTTGGTATCGAACCAGTGTTCAGCCGGTACGTGATGCAGATGGTCATGTGACTGCTGCACTAATCAATGCAACAGACATTACACCGTTCAAGCAGGCTGAAGCTGAACTCCAAAAAGCGCACGATACGCTGGAACAACGCGTGAACGAACGCACTGCCGAACTCTCGGCGACAACTGAGCGTGTCGAAGCAATACTGAATAACAGTCCAGAAGTGGAAACTGGCATCAGCGTAGTGGAGGTCTGCCGGAAGTGCGGTGTGGCGGAAAAAATGGTATATCGCTGGCGGAGCAAATATGGCGGTCTGGAAACGAGTGAATTCCAGCGGTTGCGGGAATTGGAAGCCGAGAA
>JBGAGF010000001.1:0-745979 GCA_044226855.1 Aggregatilineales bacterium | reverse complement strand
TCTCCCTAGTCACCGCAAAGTTCAAACTAGGTTTTATTCGACAGGAAAGTCAGCGCTTGGCGTTGGGGAAACGCAATATGTTGAAAGAAAGCCGTCTTTTCTCCCTCAGATAGATGTTCGATTTGTGTCCAATCTGGTTCCCACACTAATCAGAATCAGCGGCCAGAACAGAGACCGCCTTTGAAAATTTTGAACCATCTCCAATCCCCTTTACACAACGTGGATAAATCTAAAAACTGACTATAAACCGTCACGTCATCGCAGGATGTTGAAAACGACGAGAGCAAGGTAGGTTAATCAAATCTATGTGTATTCTGGAATGCGGATTTGAGAGTCAAAAGTTGCGCAAAGCACCATTTACCACGCCAAATGTCATCCGTTTGGCGTTGCGTGGCGTGGGGAATATCGAGGGAACTTCCGTTTGGATATGAGGTTTCGAAACGGCTTAGGTAACCGGCGTCGCTTTGGGCGCTGCCGTAGCCTTGTTTGAACTGCAACCGGGCGGCCCTTCTGGTGGATAAGTCCACGTCTGCTGCACCGTCGCATCCTTGGCCATCGCTCGAAATTCGTTATATGTAGCCAGCAAATTCGGACAATCCCCTAAGATTTCGGCGGCCTGTCCTTGCACATACCAGCATTCGAATTTGCGTTGTCCCGGTGGCACATTCTGCATCACTTGCAGTGACGAACAGCGGTGGAGCGAGTCTTGTGCCGCCTTGAAGTTGCCTTGTAAGAAGTATTCCATGCCCAGTTGATACCAACCATCAGTAAAACTGGGGGCGCGCTCTGTCACTTCTTGGCAGTATTTCACCGCTGCATCCCGTTCACGCAGCAGGCTGGACAGTTCACACAGCCGCAACCGCGCCTTCACATTATCCGGATTGTAGGTCAGCACCTGAAAGTATGCCGCTGTCGCCGCGTCTGCATCTCCAATTTGCATCGCGTATAGTGCCCGCTCAAAATACAGCGGTAGCAGAAATCGGTTCAGACTAATCGCCCGCTCGACGGACTCAATCGCCTGCTTATAATCCCCTAAATCCCCATAGCTGATCGCCATCGCCCGCTGGCCTTCCAAGCGCCACTCAGTCGTCTCAGCCACCTGTCGGCTCTCCCGTAAAGCGATCTCGAAACTCCCTGCACCCCCATAAGCCAGTGCCAATGCCACCCGCGCCAACCCGTTATTCGGATCAAGCCGCAGCGCGTCTTCAGCTGTCTTGGCCGAGTCCGCCACTTTCCCAACCGCCTGCAACGCATAAGCCTGTATCGCCAGCACCTTGGGATCATTAGGCGAATGCCCCAATGCTTCAGTCGTCAATTCCACTGCCGAGTCACGGTCAATCGCCCGATCATATTCACTGTAACTCCGGTAAATCAGCGATCTTGCCAGAACAATCAACGCATCGCTGTTGGTCGGATCTTGAGCCAGCGCTTGCTGGGCATAACGGACAGCGTCATCCAGCTTACCCTGCTCAAATGCCGCCTGCGCCATCCCTAGAGCATTCCCAATCGCGGGTGCGCTGCCAAACATTAAGCGCTGACCAATCCAATTCCACGACACCACCACCGTACCGACCAGTACGCCTAATACAACCACCATAGACAAGCCGTTTGAATGCCGCCGCCGGTGCCGACGAAAGGAGAGCCGTGATTGGTCGCGATGAATACGCATATAGAATTGCTCATGAATTTCAAACGTGATGAATAACAATAAGCATAACGGATTTGTCAAAACAATGCAGCTAATTCGTGGTCTATTTTGGAAAGCTCAATCCGACCAAAATGACCATAAAATGGGACGTGATATAATAGGGTATCTGCGGATTTGTGGAGGAGTAGTATGACAAATCAACAATCCCAAGAACGGTTTGTGATGGGTGTTCCCCGACCTTTCAGACAAAGTGACCAATATGGTTTCTGGCTCACCACCAACGAAAAACGTCTCCTAACCACGGTTTATGGAATGCGCTGTGTCGCAGGCATGAAGCGTCATCGTCCTACAGGCCGTGTAATCGTTGAAATCAACACTGACCACGATCCCGACGAAGCATGGCATTGGATACGCACTGAACTTGAAGATGCCGTAAACTATGTCGAGTTAGACGATATCTGGGAAGAAGCTATCAAGTGGATTCTCTAATTGTCTCATCTCGCAAATGAGCTCGCAATTTCAACCCCACTAACATGTCCTTTGTAGGGGCAGGATATATCTTGCCCCCATAATTGATAATCATAGAACTTGTGAGATGGACCTCTAGGGATGCCGTAGGTTTTCTTATGGCATAAATAACCAAGACAGGCGTTATAATTGATTAGAATCCGTAACACTAAACATTACTGATCGCCTAATCTGAAGTGACGCGCCCAAACTATGTCTTGGCACTTTCCAATCTACACCCCTGTCTTCATTCTCAACATCGTTCTCTCGATCTGGATTTCTGGTGCAGTTTGGCAGCGTCGGGGAATTCCCGGTATTCGGGCATTCTCCATCATGCTCGTCGCCTCCTGCTTTTGGACGTTTACACGTCTGCTCGAAGCTGGCGTTGATGCAGCTTGGGCGCAGGTATTTTGGGCAAAAGTTGAAACCTTTGGCATCGTGGTCGTTAGTCCAGCATGGTTCATCTTCACCTATTGTCATCGCTATCAAGTAAAACGGTTTCCACGTCGTTATATCCTGCTCCTGTCTATCATCCCCCTTGTCACCTTACTCTTAACGTGGACAAATGAGTTCCACAATCTTATCTGGACAGCCATAACACCCTCCGCCAGTGATCCTGTAGTCCTCAGCTACGAGCATGGCGCAGGCTTCTTGATTGCTGTCGCCTACAATTATGTATTGCTCAGCGTAGGCTTCTGGAATTTACTCCAAGCCATCCGCACCTTACCGGAGCAGCAGCACCTGCATGCCAAGGCCCTCCTCGTGGGAATTAGTGCGCCAATCGTGGGCAATATCTTCTATGTTCTTGGATTAACGCCAATTCAAGGCGTCGATATAACGCCCTTTTGTATAACCCTGACCGCCCTCATCTACTATCTGACAGTGTTTCGTCTCCGTCTCTATGATGTTCGGAGTATTGCCCGCGCCTCCATCATCGAAAACATGCAGGATGGCGTACTAATCCTCAATGAATACAACCATGTTGTCGATGTCAATCCATCCGTTTTAGAGCTTCTAGGGCTTTCAAAACCTGTTATCGCGAAAAACATTGAAACCGTTTTGACGCAGCATCCTGCTATTCTTGCGGCCATTATCAATCCGCAGTCCCAACATGTTACACTGCCTATTGAAAACGACACACGCTATTTGGATTTACAGGTATCGGAGCTAAAGAATGCCATCGACAACCTTGCTGGCAAGCTCATCATCTTCCGCGATGTAACCGAACGCCGTCGGACAGAAAAACTCGCCTTCGACAACGCTATCGAGCAGCACCGTGTCCAAGTATTGAGTCAATTCATTCGCGACGTGTCTCACGAATTCAAAACCCCATTATCCGTTATCAATAACAGCCTTTATCTGATGGAAAAGTCGGATGATCCCCACCTGCAAACAAAGCGTCGTCAGGTCGTCCAACTTCAAACCCAACGTCTTGAATACCTGATCAGCGAGATGCTGACCACAGTTCAACTGGATGCCGACATAAACCTCGATTTTAGAACCGTTGATCTGAACACCTTATTGGAGGGGATTACCCAGCAGCAGATGACTCATTTTAAAGCGAAGCATCAGCGTCTCGACTTGCACCTCTGCGAGAAGCCGCTGCAAATCCCCGGCGACACGCTAATGCTCAAAAAAGCCGTAGGCAATATTCTTGAAAACGCCAACCGCTATACCCCTGACGGCGGCACCGTCACGGTAACAGTCAGAAGTCAGAAAGATCTCGTCACCATTGAAATTGCGGATACCGGCGTCGGCATGAGCGCCGATAGCCAAAACCACATCTTTGAGCGGTTCTATCGCGCCGATGACTCGCATTCGACACCCGGTTTTGGCCTCGGCCTTCCCATCGCCCAGAGCATTATCGACAAGCACGACGGTTGGATCGATGTCAAAAGTAATCCCGGCGTCGGTACGACTTTTACCATTGGGTTGCCCCACAAATCACATGAAATCGTCCCTCAACATGACCTACAACTTGCGTCACCCTGATCATCTGATGTACAACATGCCGTAACCGCTTCAGAAGCTACGGATGATGTCATGTCCTCTCAGCCTCTTGATACCATTCCTGTCCGCCCTGATGAACAGCTTGATCAAATCACGCTCGCTACCTATCTAGGTGACAAACTACAAGGCGCGGATCAACCGCTCACCATCCGTCAATTTGGTGGCGGCGCAGCCAACCTTACTTACTTGCTAGACTACGGCACACATCAGTACGTACTCCGTCGCCCACCATTAGGGCTGGTCGCCCCATCTGCCCACGATATGGCGCGTGAGTATCGGGTGCTGTCAGTGCTCTACAAAGCCTTCCCTTATGCCCCGCGCGCATTTCTTCTCTGTGAAGATGTATTAATCATTGGTGCACCCTTCTTCATCATGGAACGCCGCACCGGTCTCGTGGTGCGAAATGCCCTGCCACCGGAATATGCAGCGATTTCCGACGCACCACAGCGGATGAGTTACGCCTTAGTCGATGCCTTGGCCGATTTCCACGCTGTCGATTACTCAACCCTCGGTTTGGAAACACTCGGCAAACCGGATGGCTTTATTGAACGTCAGGTTGAAGGCTGGTACGGACGCTGGAATAAAGCCAGAGTCGAAGACTTAGCCGATATGGACAGCGTTTACGCATGGCTCAAAGAGCATCTTCCGCCAGCTTCCACGCCGACTCTCGTCCATAACGACTACAAACTCGACAACGTCATGCTTGCCTCAGATGATCCCGGCAAACTCGTTGCCGTTTTCGATTGGGACATGTGTACGCTCGGTGATCCATTGTCAGACCTTGGCGCACTGCTCACCTATTGGACAGAACCAACCGATCCGCCCTATATGCAAATGACATCGGTCATGCCCGTTGGGGATCAACGTTTTCTGACGCGCGCCCAACTGGTGCAGCGCTATGCGGAGCGCAGTGGATGTGATGTCTCCCACATTCGTTTCTATCATGTGCTTGGTCTCTACCGTCTCACCGTCATTTGCGCCCAAATCTACATCCGCTACAAACGGGGACAAACCCAAGACCAGCGCTTCGAAGGGTTCGGCCCGATGATTGCCCTGCTGGCAAAAGCCGCTTGCGAAACCGCCAACAAATAGCAGGATTAATCTCAAAAATGATATAAAGCATGGTTGCTCTGTTGTAGGGGCGCAAGGCTTGCGCCCCCCCGGTAGGGTATTTCCAATTGATCAATTTGTCGATAAATCACCTCACCATGACATTAGAGAATTAATGCCAGTTTAAAAGGTTCTGTTTGATCTTGGCGAACTTGGTGTCTTGGCGGTTCAATCGCATTAGGAAATGAAACAATGGCGAACTCGCAAGAATTGATGATCTTAGTCGGCACACCTTCCGAAGCTGTAGACGCGATCTTGAATGCCATTGCTGAAGTGGGGGGAGGCATTATCGGCAGCTATACGCACTGTGCCTTTGTTGTGGCGGGTCAGGGACGCTTTAAGCCCGATGCAGCCGCCAATCCGCATATTGGCGACATCGGTCAGGTCAATTCAGTAAACGAAATGCAAATTCAAACCTTTTGCAACCGCGCCGTTGCCAAAGCAGTTGTGCAAGCCATTCGCGGCGCCCACCCTTATGAAGAACCCGTCATTTACATCATTCCGCTGTTGTCGGAGGATGCTTTATGACCGATCTTAATACTTCGATTTACGAAAGACGAAAATTTTGTGAAAAACGTGAAGCATTGAGACTCCTGCAACAATTATCAGCGTATGCTCGTATATATGAGCGTGAGGGCAGCGAATAAATTGAGTTTTCTACCTCCGAACGCTTTTGTAAGAGCACTACAAAGTTTTTCATTCAGGTTTTTGTCGGCGGGGCTTTTCGCAATCAATCTTTATGAAGATTTCGGGCAATCAGCCTTAACGTGAAAGCATACACAATTAATTAAGGAAGCATGAAGAACATGAAGACAATTAATAACTCAAATTCGGGTGCTAGTGTTCTCCTCATCAATGACCAGCCCAAGCTGATGCGAAACATGGCCTTCCTGCTCGAAGTTGCTGGACTCCACACCACAACCGCCAGCACCACCGAGGAAATATCACAAGCCTTGGCACAGCAAACTCCTGACTTAATTCTTTGTGATGTCGACATGACCTCCATTGATGGTTACTCAGCCCTCCGCCGCATTCATTCTGACCGCCGTTACCACCACATCCCTTTCATCGTCGTCTCCGAAAGTTATGAACTCCACGACCTCATGTATGCCCTTGATCTGGGTGCAGCCGAATATCTACCCAAACCTTTCGACGCCTATGAAATGATCGATGCTGTCCGTGATGCACTCGGTCAGCAAATCGCATACCGTGCCGCCAGCTAATGCGTCAGCACATATAAGATAAAACAACCCGCTCCAAGTCATCCGTTTATTGCACTTATCGGCTGGGCCGTTTTTATCCCATTATTCCACCCAGTCTTTTTTCAGGGGCAAGGCTTCAAACTTGCCCCTTTTGTTTTACATCTCCGACTTTTGGCGGAGGCCTACTTAGACGAATGTCAATTTCCCCTCGCCTTAAATCTGTTATATAGTTGTTTTTACCACTCTCACTCTGGAGGTATGCATGTTTCGACCTAAATTTATTCTTGCCACAATCATTCTTTTATTGTGTGTCATCCCTGTTGTTCACGCTCAAGACGTTACCCCTATTCAATATGGCGACTCGGTTCGCGGCAAAATTACTGATCCCGATCAAGGCGTACTCTACTCGTTTGACGCCCAAAAAGGCGACAACATCACCATCAACCTCGAAAGTGATCAGGTAGACGTTTACCTTCGCTTAGGAGATCCCAAAGGCAATTTGCTGGAAGAAAATGACGACATCAGCAAAACCAATGTCAGTGCCCGCATCGAATACACCATTCCCAAGAACGGCACCTACATCATCGCAGCCCTTGCCTACGACAAAGGCCCCTACACCCTCACTTTAGAAAGCGACTCAGCTAATAACGGTGGTTCGACCGTCAGTGAGAACAGCAGCATCAACTATGGGGACACCGTCAAAGGCCAAACGATCGACATTGACAACCCCGTCGTATATACCTTCAGCGGCAAAGCCAATGACACCGTGAATATCTCGCTCACCAGTTCCGAGGTTGATACTTATCTCGTGCTGGCCGATGCCGATGGCAAATCGCTGGCCGAAAACGATGACATCGATAACAACAACACCAACTCCTACATTGAAGCCGTCTTGCCTGCCAACGGCGATTATTTGATAGGCGTCTTCGGTTACGACAAAGGTCCCTTCGAACTCACACTGGAAAGTGGTTCGGGCAGCGGCACAACTGTCCCGGTTTCGGATACGGGCGACAAAGGCCAGACCTATAGTGATAAGCTTGACGACAAACAGTACTATATCCAATATGCGCTGGATGGTGTGCAGGAAGGCGATACCATCAGCATTGACGCCCGTGCCACCAGCGGCGATCTTGACCTCTACACGGGTATCTTCTTTGGCGATACCGTCGTAGCTGAAAACGATGACTGCAACAATTCCACCAAAGACTCGTGCCTCGAATATCCACGGGCCCAAGCCGGAGACTATACCGTCGTCATCACCCGTTACGGCTATGAACAGGGTGAAACCAGCGGTTCTTTCGAAGCCAACGTCAAAGTCGGCAAGGGTAACACCACCATCGTTTCGAATACCCCCGATACAACTACCATCGCCGAAAACTATCCGGTCATTTCACCCACGACCAATGTCGCCGACTGGACCGTCTTGGTCTACATGGGCGCGGATAACAACCTTGAAGATGGCCTGATCAACGACTTGGACGAATTTGAACGCGCCGGTGGCAGTACCCCGGAAGTACGCATTCTCGCCCTGCTCGACCGTTCACCTGAATACGACCAAACCAATGGTGACTGGACCGATACACGCATTTTTGAACCGGGTAAAGACACCAGTAAAGATGCGCAGTTCACCTATCCACCGACCATCGACACCAAACCACTTGCCGACATTGGTGAGATCGATACCAGCTATCAGGGCAACCTGCTGGACTTCATCGTCTGGGGTGTGAAATCCTATCCCGCCCAACATTACGCCATCATCTTGAACGATCACGGTGGCGCATGGTACGGCACGGTGCAGGATGAAACAACGGGTAGTGGCTTATTGACCATTCCCGGCTTATCGCAAACCTTTGACGCCGCACTCAAGAATACTGGCGTGGAAAAGTTTGACCTGCTTATTAACGACGCCTGCCTCATGAGCAGTATCGAACACTACGCCGCCATGTCTCGTTACTTTGATTATGCGCTGGGTTCGCCTGAAATCACGCTCAACCCCAGCTTTGATATGACGCTGCTGACTCAATTGCTGAACAAGAACCCCAACATGGATATTGGGCAGTTGGGCAAGCAAATGGCGGACAAATATCTAGAAGATATGGAATCGATTTCTGAAGACACGGCTCCGGTTCTCGGCGCAGATGTGACCGACTTGCGGAACTTCGATACCGTCATTGACGCGCTGAACCAATTCACTGAAATCGTCAACGCCAATCCCCGCGCTTATGTGTCCCTCTTGGGTCAGGCGCGCGCCAACACCTACGCCTATTCCTTCTTCCTACCCGAAGATCAATACGGCCCGCCCACCAACATTGACTTGGGCGATTTCATGCGCCGTGTAGCCGCAGGCACCAATGACAAAGAACTCAAGAATGCTGCCGATAATGTCGACATCGCGCTGGACAGTGTCCGCATTTATGGCACTGCAGGCAGCAGGCTCAGCAAATTCACCAGCTATTACAACATTTACTTCCCGCAGCGCAGCACCGATGCCGATGGCAGCTACCGCGAACAAAGCCCGCTGCAAGACTGGACGCAGATGTTGGTCAACTTCTATAGTGGAGCCAGCCCGCAGTCCCGCGCCTTCCGCGGTCCGCAGGGTTCAGCCGCGCTCGCGCCCAGCAGCATTCCGGTGGTCAACATCACCAATATCTATCCTGAGGATGTTACCAGCATTGCCGTACCCATCACCATTTCGATGGAAGTCACAGGCCGCAACATTTCACAGGGTAAATTCACGGTCGATCAAGTTCAGCCGGATGGCAGCGCCGTCCGCTTGGAAACCTCTCGCATCATCACCAAAGTCGTCATCGACAACGTGACGCAGGAAGTCAACCAGTGGAACCCCGGCGTGGACGACAGCGACTTCACATGGGATGCTGAAGTGCCGTTTGTCACGGATGGTAAAACTTCCAGCTTCGAACAGGTCGTGACCTTTGAGGGTGTATCCTCACTTGCAGGCCGTTATCGTTACCCCGATGCTAAAGACTGGGTCGATATTACCATTATGTTTGACGACAATGGTGGTGTCGCTAACATCGTCAGCAGCGGTACAGGCAGCAGTGATACCAGCAGTAGCAATACAGGCAACAATGCACTCGCCAGCGTCAAATTAGTAGCCGGCGGCGAATTCCAAACCTTTAAATCAGTCGTCACGCCGGATGGTCGCGTGCTCCAGCAGGAAGGCACAACCTTCGTATGGCCCGAAAACGGCATCACGTGGGATTACGCTCCTGCCCCCACTGGCCAGTATAATCTCGGCTTCCTCATCGAATCTGTGGGTGGTACGACTGGATTCTCGTCAGCCAAAGTCAACGTCAACAATGATAATGTCGATGCCAGCTTGCGGGGTTATGTCGATAATGACTGGGGTCTGATGTTCCAACGACCCGTCGGTTGGTTCGATGTCGATTACTTCCCGGAACAAGGTTTCCTGCAAACTGCCAGTCGTGACACCAAGCAGTACATGTTCGTCTATCCCGGCGATAATGATGTCACCGACCTCAAGAAAGTTGCTCAAGGAGTCATTGACAAATTCAGCCTCGACAGCGACGGCAAGTTCAAGAAGATCACTGTCGATGGTAAGAATGCGCTTGAATTTACCTTTAGCTATACCAATGATGCGGGCAAGTACTTTGGACGTGCTTTCGCCGTCTATCAAGAGGATTTGGGCTTTGGCTTGGTCTTCTCGTCTGAAGCCATGAGCAAAGCGGATATGAACACCAACTACCAGTTGTTCTTGGATACTACCAAGCTCTTCAGCGCCACCGACCTTAAAGCCAAGGATACAGGTGTCTGGTCGAGCGATCACTTCACCGATGAAACCCATTACCCCGTACCCACCACGTGGATGCCGGGTGGTGAAGATGTGAAGGATGCCAATTGGTGGTACTACCATCCCAATAACGATAAGACCGATCCTACCTTTGCAGCCGTCCTCGTCTACAAAGAATCCGAAGATGATGCCGCCATATGGTTGTCAGATGTTCTCGACCAAGAAATTTCTGGTAAGGATGGTTTCAAGAAGGATAGTGAAGATATCTACTACGGTGAAAAGAACACGTGGAACTTTGCCACCTTCACCCATCTGGACGATAACGGTGATGAAGTCACCGGACGCCTCTATGTGACCGTCAAGAACAAAGTACCCTATGTGCTCTGGTTTGAAGCCCCCACCGATAAATTCAATGAGGTCTTCAACTCCACCTTCACAATCATGCTCGACGGCTTCCGCATCGACGATCCGGCGCCCGCGACGTCTTAGTAATCATTTCCGCCCCACTCGGAGCGACACGTTCAGCACGCATTCCCTAATTCCCCCTCTGCCATGAAATGGCGAGGGGGTTATGGAATGAGGATTTTGTGAGGGTTAGGGTGGGGTTGGTCTGCGCTTGCACTGATTTTGAAGAGAAATTCATTTTACGTAGGGGAGGGTCTGTGACCCTCCTATTAATTCTAACAAACACACAATGTCACAAACACTATCAAACCCACGTATCGCCCTCGTCACCGGAGCCAGCCGCCGCATCGGAATCGGCACAGCCATTTGCCGCGCCCTTGCCGCGCTAGGCATGGACGTCGCCTTTACCTACTGGCATCCCTACGATCAACAAATGGATTGGGGAGCCGATAAAGACGCGCCAGCCCAACTCACCTCTGAACTTCAAGCTCAAGGGGTACGCGCCTTAGCCATTGAAGCCGACCTCAGCCAGCCGGAGACGCCTGCCAATTTACTCAATCAAGTCGAACAGCAGTTAGGAATGGTCAGCGTCCTCGTCAACAATGCCACCTACTCGACAAATGGCGGCTACAGCGAGCTGGATGCCGCCCAACTCGATGCCCACTACGCCGTCAACATTCGTGGGGCTTTCTTGCTCAGCGTTGAATTCGCACGCCGTTTCACAGTCGGTCATGGCGGACGCATCATCAACCTCACCTCAGGTCAATCGCTTGGCCCTATGCCCGGCGAATTAGCCTATATCGCCACCAAAGGCGCGGTCGAAGCCTTCACCCTCTCACTAGCTGCTGGCGTCGCCAAACTCGGCATCACCGTTAATGCCGTTGATCCCGGCCCTACCGATACCGGATGGATGAATGACGAACTGAAGGCCTATCTCAGCCAGCGCACACCATCAGGCCGCGTCGGACTGCCACAGGATGCCGCCCGCTTGATCGCCTTCTTAGCCAGCCAAGAATCCGAATGGGTCACCGGCCAAATCATTCATTCCAACGGTGGCTTCGGCTGGGCCTAAAATCAATCTATTTGTAGGGAGGCAAGGCTTTGCGCCCCGCTTCCAAAAAGGACCACACCTACATGATCATCGAAACTGAAAACTTGCGTCTGCGTTCCTTCGTGCCCGACGATCTCGATAATTACTACACCAATGTCTATGGCGACGCCGATGTCATGAAATACATTTCTGCTGGACAACCTCGCAGCCGTGAACGCACCGATGATGTTCTACAGTTCGTCATGCGCCACGAGAAAACCTATGGTTACTCCTTGTGGGCGCTCTTAACTCGCGCCGATAACCAGTTCATCGGTCATTGTGGTCTTATCCACCCCGGCGATTCACCGGAAATTGAATTAGTTTGTGCGTTGGGGAGAACGTTTCAAAAACAGGGGATCGGGCCGGAAGCAGCAATCGCCTCTTTACGTTATGGATTTGAGACAGCTAACCTCGACCGGATTATCGGGCTCGCCTATCCTGAAAATGTTGGTTCGCGCAAAGGCATGGAAAAAATTGGCATGAAATACGTGGGCATGACCGATCTCTACTACAGCACTACATTGACCCTTTATGAAATGCACCGCGCCGACTGGCAGCCCTCATCCGCCTTCTACCAATTGATGACCTAAGATAACCGCTTCATCAAATCGTAATGACTGTGTAGGGGCGCAAGATCGGAACCCTTCGCTTGCGTTATTCTCCCCTCTGCCATGAAATGGCTATCAGCGGAGTGAGCCTGCGAACGTGCTGATGAAGGGGTTGGCGGCGAGGATTTGAAAGAAATTGGAATGGGGAGATAATGGGCTTCATCCACTGCCCTTAACTCGCCACACCACCCGCCACTTCTAGCACACGCGGTGTGAGCACCCACAGCAACACCCCGCGAAGTGGTGTTCGTGCCAGCAGATCAACCCGCGCCACACCGCCTTTTTTCATTTCAATTTCACTGCCACCGACCAATGCACCCACTGTAATGCTCAAATCGGGTTCATGGCCGACAAACATCACCGCCGCATCATTCGCAATATCCTGAATCAGCGCTGGGATCAAATGAGGATTAAACCCAAAATTGACCTCTTCACGCGCCTCTGGCGTGACACCCAAAGACTCGGAGATAATCTCGGCAGTCTGCCTTGCGCGAAGTCTTGGACTGGTATAGATACGGGCAGGCTTAACGCCCAACTTATGTAGAGCGCGTGCCGCCGATTGGGTTCGCTCCACACCTTTATCGGTCAACTTGCGGGCGAAATCGTCAAAATCAGGGCCTTGTGCATCCTCGGCATGTCCGTGACGGAAAAAATAAAGCTCCATTTGGTTTCGCCCTCCTCTATAGTCCCGCCGCTCATTGTAGCAAACTGTATCCGATTTATATAACGCCAAATTGGATGACAAAGGTCACATCGAAACTGCATTAGCTAAACCACAGCCCATGTCGCCTCCGGTTCAAAACACTGTACCTCAAAGCCCCTTGAGCCTTTGTGTAATAAATGCCTTGGCGTTCCCTTACCTTCATTCTTGGCGATTTTCTTGATCTTTTCCTCTGTCTGCACCACGCCTCCTTTAGAGCTGCTGTTTAATTCTGACTTGCAGCTTGCCACTCGTAACTTGTTACGACTTAGGTTTACTTTCGGTTAACCCGATAAACTCTTTTCCAACCATCTGCCAACTTCCACAACTTGAATCCTCCCTCAAAAACGTTAGCGCCAACACCGGCAAAGAGTGACCAAATGGTTTTCCAAAGTGTCACCCTTCATGCCATCACATGTGCTACCCTGAGCATATCGTGGTGTCATTGTGCCTTGGATTCTTTGTTTTAAAACTGTCTCCGTATGATCTTGGTGTTCTTGGCGGCTTGGCGGTTCAACTGCTCTTCTCTTCTTTCTCTGTACCTTTGTGGTAAGAAGGCATTTGCATTTTGAGCAGCAGCAGTGCACAAATTGCACAGCGGTGGCATTACGGGAGCCATCCGCTGCAAATGCGCCATTTCAGCGGCATCAGCCGAACTTCCCGCCAGTCAAAATGGTCAATTCAGCGCCTCACTCCCTCAAATCCGCCTGCCATTTCGGCGGAAGTATTGCAAAATCTGCACAAACTGCGAATCTTGCGCATTTTATGCGTCTCTGCGGTTCAAATGGCTTTCGATTGACGACGATTGACTAGCCACATTCGCTCCCGCATCCCCACGTTTCCCCGACGCTGCAAGGCTGTAACTCGCAGAAATCAAATGAATGCGCTACAGTAAGGACTTTGAATTGGCGTTTGAATGAGGAGTATGTCTATGCTAAAAAACCAATCAGGGCGATGCTTAACCCTGTGTTTGGCGCTGGCACTGCTGATCATGGTCAGCGGGTGTAACTTGGCCTCCACACCCGGCCAAAACGACGCCGCAATCAGTGGCCCACCAACCGTACAAATCGCTGCCCCTCCTGCGAATGCCACCTATTTGGAAAACGTCGCCGTCAACATTCAAGCGCTCGTCGGTAACGCAGGCACCGACATCGACCGCATCGAGATTCTTGTCGATGGCACCATCATCCAAACCTTGAAGACACCCAATCCCGGTGGCGCACCCAGCTTTAGTATTGCCCAGAGCTGGCAGGCCGCTGGAGCCGGTCAGCACACCATCAGCATTACGGCCTTCCGCGCCGATGGTTCCAGCAGCGCGCCCGCAAGCGTGGCTCTGAACGTGATCAGTGCTCAAGCCTCGCCCACCAGCGGTCCAACTCAAACGACAGGTGGGAACACTGTCGAGCCGACCAAGCAAACATCAACCACCAATAACAATGCTGGAAATAACAATCCGCCACCCACTGCTTCCAGTTCCGGTGGAAATCCAACTGCGCAGCCTGCCGCACCGACCGATGCGCCTGCGCCAGCCGAATCGCCAACGCCCAGCACACCCTATGTCACAACCACGCAAGGCATCAACGTTCGCAGTGGTCCAAGCACCCTGTTTAACCCGCCCATTGGCAGCCTCGCTGCAAACCAATCTGTTGATCTGTTAGCGAAGTCTCCCGATGGACAGTGGTTCAAAGTGAAATATTACAATGGCTCCGGTTGGGTATTCGCGGCTTATACCAAGCCCTCTGTCGATCCGGCTTCACTTCAAGTGGACGCTGGCCCGCCAGTTCCAACCTTGACGCCCATTCCACCCACAGCGGTACCAGTCGTACCGACTGCTGTACCGGCCCAAACAACAGCCAATATCGTGTTGGGCAATGTCAACATTAATCCAGCACTGCCAATCGCCTGCGGAAAGACCGTCACCATCTCCATTGATGTCGCCAACCTCGGTGGTCAACCAACCACCACCGGTGGTAGCATCAGCATCAAGGATTATCGTGCCAGTGACAATCAAGAAGTGGCTTCGACAACCGGCGCTTTTGGCCCCATCACCAACGGCCAAACCGTTAACGTGTCAGGTATGTTCTTAACCGTGACGGCCTATGTCAACGAAGGCCACAAACTGGTTATCAAGCTCAATCCTGATGGCGCAGTTCCCGAAACCAACAACGCGGATAATAACCGTGAACTCACCTACACCTTAGGTAGCTGCTGATCGATACTCACAGGGCAGATGGTTGAGCTGCCCTGTAACATATCACTCGCACATTGAGGAACCAAATTAGAGGGAAAGTAGAAGGTTAATTGCGGGTGAACAAGTGGTTCGGAATTTTCGTAGGGGAGCACACATGTGCTCCCATTTTCCCGCAGCTTTTTGCCCCGTCCCGTAAATAATTCAGCAATTACACGAGAGTACAAAGGCATTTTCGTAGGGAAAGGTCTGTGACCTTTCCCTACGTCTCAAAATCAAAGATGGGATTTTGTAGGGTTGAGGCGTGCCTCAGCCACTCATCAATGACTATTCTTTTAGGCACTCGAACTACTGAATATCGCTGTACAGCACATTGATAAGCTTTGGCTCGAAAAGTCGTGCGCCCACAAACTCGAGCAGAACACGATCCAACACATCAGCCCCCTGCGTGGCGTCAGCCGGCCACCCAATTTGTGCCATCACGACAAAATTACCGCGCCGCCAGTAAGTCATCGCACGGATAACATCCTTATCACACACCTTCTCTTTCGCCGTATAGTACGGGAAAGTCAGGCGGGCTGAAGCCACTTTATCCGTGTAGCCGCTCCCTGTAGCGATTGTCTCCATAGCCGGATCAGAAATGGCTGCCGCCGCATCCTTACCCGTAGCAAACGCATCTAGCGTGAAGCTGGCGAAATAGAATTGGAGTTGAGAAACGTCGCAAGCCTTATTGGTCATCGTGCTGGACACACGATATTGATGATTGTGTGTCGTCAGAAGGGTCTCTAAATCTTTCTGCACATCTTCAGGAGCGCTGCTAACCGTTTCAGCAGTGGTTTGGCTAACCCGCTTGAGTTCGAGCGTGTCAGTCAGATCGCTGGTAATCAATGTACCAACGCTGTCAAAGGCCTTTTCGACATCAGCCTGTGTCGGTGGAGGATTATCTGTTAACAATACTTTCGTAGGATCGGTGACAATCAACACGGTATTGAGCGCGGTGCCGGGTGTCGTTGGATTTTGTTCAGGGTCACGGAGTTCGATCTTGGCTGCATTAGCCCCGCCGCGTACCACCAAACCAAACTCAGTGTATCCGCCATCTAGGCTGGGATAAGGCGCGGTGGTGATAAAAAATTGGCTGCCATTGGTGTTTGGTCCGGAGTTCGCCATCGCCAGCTTACCCGGTGCGTCAAACGTCAATGAAGGGTCAATCTCATCGTTAAACTGGTAACCCGGACCGCCTGTGCCCGTCGCGGTTGGGTCGCCACCCTGCGCCATAAAGTTTGCTATAACCCTGTGGAATGTGGTGTTGTTGTAGAATCCGTTTTGAGCGAGGAAAACAAAGTTATTTACGGCAATCGGCGTTTCCTTCTCGGTCAAATCCACATAAATTGGCCCAACCGCCGTACAGAAAATAGCACGGTAATCGATCCCTGATTTCAGGACTTCTTCAGCCTTGGTATAGGTGCGATTCGCAGGATCTTTCGCTGGAGCGGCATCAGCACACAACTGTTCAGGTGTTTTCGCATCCGGCGCAGATGTATACTCGGCAACCACTACAGGCACAATCGGCTTAGGGGTCGGCGTTGGCGGAGCGTTCTGCGTCATATATTGACTGGTCGCCAGATCACCTGCTGATTTGGTGCTGAGAGCGATGTTAGCGTCGTTGGTCCCCATCAGCGCGACAGTCGAAGGGTTAGCATTAGCACAGGCAGTCAGCAGTGTCGCAAGTACAACTGCCACCAGTGCGATTGAAGATCGTTTCAAAATGGAAGCTCCTCACTAGAAAGGACAACGTAAACAAAAAAGAGGCAAGATTAAATTCTTGCCCCTCTTATACCACATTCCGCCGGAAAAATGGCTGATTACTTCACCTTTTCAGGGTAAACCTGCTTGGCAAGTTGTGTTTCTTGACTCACTAAATCGTGGATAGCCGCCAATCCTTCGTTCCAGAAATTGAGATCGGTCAGGTCCACGCCGACCTTGCTCAGAATCTTTTCCGGCCAGTCCGAGTCGCCTGCCGCTAACACCTCGACAAACTGTGGAACAAACGCAGCGCCCTTTTCGCGGTAAATGTTGAACAGCGCCAGCACCAGCAGTTCCCCGAATGAGTAGGCGTAAACATAACCCGGTGTGTGGAGGAAGTGAGGCACATAGCTCCACCAGCGTCCGTAGCCTTCGCCTAAATTCACACTGTCGCCGAACATCGCCTTCTGCGAATTCATCCATAGCTCATTGATACGCTCAGTGGTCAATTCGCCCTCGTTGCGACGTGCGGTATGAAGCGCGTTCTCAAAGCGGTTCATTGAAATCTGACGGAACACTGTCGCGAAGGTATCTTCAACCTTGTGCGCCAGCATCGCCAACCGGACTTCAGGATCAGACTCCTTATTCATCAAGTCCGTGAACA
Organism: Aggregatilineales bacterium; assembly: GCA_044226855.1. Taxonomy (GTDB): domain Bacteria; phylum Chloroflexota; class Anaerolineae; order Aggregatilineales; family Phototrophicaceae; genus CFX2. Next base: position 728,332 of record JBGAGF010000001.1, on the reverse strand, counting down.
CCAGCATCTCCCCGAAAGTCGAAGCCATCTCAGCCGTCGTTAACGGAGTATGCATCCCGAACAAGCCATGTGCTTCAGCTGCCAGATAAGCATGAACACCATGTCCCAACTCATGCGCCAAGGTTTGCACATCTCGCGCCTTACCCTCAAAGTTCACAAAAACATAGGGATGTGCCGACGGCACCGTGAACGCGCAGAAAGCCCCGCCGCGTTTATTGGGAAGAACAGGCGCATGGATCCAGTTCTCGTCAAAGAAGCGCTGCGCAATCTCAGCGATGCGTGGGCTGAAGGCTTGGAAGGCCGTCAGAACGATTTCCTTGGCTTCCTCCCACGTATAAAACGCATCACTTTCCTTGATCGGCAGTGGCGCGTAGCGGTCGAAATCCGTCAGTTCATCCAATCCCAGCAGTTGGCGCTTGAGATTATAGTGTTCCGCGACAATCCCATAGTTACCTGTTACGGACTGAATAAGCGCATCAACCACGGCATCCGGCGCTTTGTTCGAGAGGTTACGTGATGAAATCCATGAAGGATACTGACGGCGTTTGTCATCTGAGGCTTTGTCTGCGGCCAGCACGTTGAAGATATAAGTCAGTTCCATCGACTTGTCTTTCAACCCGGCAGTGATTGCTTCAGCAGCCTTACGTCGCACGTCTCGGTCTTCGTCATGCAGCTTGGTCAATACCTGTGTCATCGTCAGTTTTTGACCCTCATAATCCAGCCGGATAGCGCTGGTCAGTTGCGTGAAAAACCGCATCCATGCGCTGCGCCCTGTCACCGATTTTTCAACCAGCAGTTGTTCTTCGATCTCGCTTAGTTGATAGGGCTTATAGCGGCGCGTTGCGTCCAACATGTGTGCGTATGGAGCGATCTTGGGATCAGCCAGCAGTTTCTTAGCTGCTGCGTCGTCCATGTTGTTCCATTCCAGATCAAAGAACACCATCTTCTGACCAAGAGCGGAGTCAAATTCGGTAACCTTTTGCACCAGCGCCCCGTACTGTGGATTCACGGTATCGGTACTGTAGTGCAGTGAAGCGAAACTTCCGATACGTCCGGTTTTGTCATAGATATTTTCAAGTTTCTTGACCGCTTCGAGTAATTCCTCAGCCGTCAGCGCAGCCACGCGCCCTTTGTAGGTGGCCGCGAAGTTGTCCACTTCTTGAGTGATCGCCTGCATATCTTGATCGATTGCCGGATCATCTATACTCTTGTAGAAGACGGATAAATCCCAGATTACATTCTCAGCACCAGTGGTTCGCTCAAGTGGCATATCAACCATGTTTAATTCACTCAACTTTCTATACTGTGCTATAAAGGGCTTCTGCCTTTATGCCGTATTCGATTGGGGTTGTAACGGGTCAATCCTACCGGATTACAGGTTCGCTTTCAATCGGCAGGGTTCAGACTATAATGTTACTGAAATCTCCCGAGAATTGTTCAACAGTGAGGATATGTGCGATGGCAACATCCAGTAAAACAAAACCCAAGAACACTGCATCCGAACCCAAAACACCGCCTGCCCGCAAGCCGATGACCGATGAAGCTGTCGCCAAAGCGCTTAAAAAGCTCCATGGTTGGGAACACAAGAACGATACCATCGAAAAAACCTATAATTTTAGCTCCTATTTGGCTGGTTTGGCCTTTGCCACAACCATCGGCACCTTAGCCGAAGGGTTCGACCATCATCCCGACATCCGCATCAAGTGGCGCAAAGTCACGGTGTCTTTTTCAACACATGATGCCGACAACAAAGTGACAGCTACCGATATTAAAGTCGCAGAAGCCATCGAAGCCTTACCATATAAGCCAAAAGCCTGATTGACAGTCAACAAGCGCTTCTGTAAACTGAAATCACATCTTAAAAAGGATTAATTTGATGTATCGTTTGGTCGCTGAGTTTGATAACCGCTTGTTTATGGGGGTCGCGGGGCGTTATAGGGAAGATGCGCCCACTACTCAGTAAGTAAATCACTAACATTTTTCGCTTCTGAAACGGCTGTGGACGCGTTGTTCACAGCCGTTTTTTATTGTCTATTCATCGCAGAAGGACTCATTATGGCACCTCGTTTATCGCGCTTGACCGGAATGCAAAAGTTCTCTCTCGTTTGGTTCGCCCAGATGCTCTCCCTATTCGGTACGGCGACCACACGCTTCAGCCTGATGATTTGGGCTTACCAGCAGACCAGCCAAGCCACACCTTTAGCCCTGCTCGGGTTTTTCTCGTATATTTTGTTCATTCTGCTTAGCCCGATGGCCGGGATTGTGGTTGATCGTCTTGACCGTCGACTCGTCATGATTTTGGCCGACTTGGGCGCAGGTTCGATGGTTCTGATTCTCATGCTGCTTTATCAATCGGGTCAGCTTCAAATTTCACACCTTTACTTGGCAGTCGCCTTAACCGGTGCCTTTGAAGCCTTTCACTTCCCTGCTTATTCGGCCTTAATTTCGACGCTTGTTGCCAAAGAGCAGTATGGTCGCGTCAGCGGCATGGGTTCCTTTTCAGAGGCCGCGTCACAGGTAATTGCACCTGCGCTGGCAGCCCAACTTCTGATCGCGTTCGGGTTGGGCGGCGTCATGCTCATTGATCTCATCAGTTTCTTTGTCGGCATCATCCCCCTGCTGTTCATTTCCGTTCCAACTGTCGTTTCGAAGGCCGAAGAAGATCAGCCGTCTCGCCGGATTGTCGAGGATTTAGCAACAGGGTTCCGCTATATCTGGCAGCGCCCCGGCCTGTTCGGATTGTTGTGTATCTACTTGGGCATCAATGTGACGGCGGCCCTCACCTATTACGCTATCCTTGCACCGATGATCTTAGCCCGTACCGGAGGCGACCAAGTGGCCTTGGGAAACGTCCAAGCAGCGATGGGAGTCGGGGGCATCATCGGTGGAATATTGATGAGCGTGTGGGGAGGACCAAAGCGCCGGATACACGGCATCTTCCTCGTGGGCGGAATTTCGTTCCTCTTAGGCGATTCCATGATGGCCATTGGCCGAACCACACCCGCTTGGATGTTTGGCATCCTGTTTTCGACCATCTTTGTGCCGATTATCGTTGGTTCCAAACAGACCATCTGGCAGTCGAAAGTTCCACCAGCTCTGCAAGGGCGTGTGTTCGCGGCACGTGGAGCCATCGAGCAAATTCGAATGCCTATCGGCTATCTGATCGCTGGCCCTCTAGCCGACACAATACTTGAACCAGCTATGCGTCAAGGGGGTTCACTGGCGCGTCTCTTTGGTGGCCTGCTTGGGACTGGCCCCGGCGCAGGCATGGCATTCATGTTCCTCTGCACCAGCATCGCCGGAGGCATCATCTGTTTGAGTGGTTATGGGTTCCCTAAAGTGCGACGTGTCGAGGCTGATCTACCCGATCACTCGATAAGCGCGATACCTACGCAAATATAGTACCAATGGAGGGGGGCAGGCGTAGGGTAAGCATCTTGCGCCTGTCCTATATCCCGCTTAAGCTGAAAGTATTGATGTATGGAATGCACGACCATTGATTGATTTTTCAGAGGAGAAGGATGATGACGCATAAAATTCGTCTACTGGGGTTTCTACTACTAGCAACACTTTTATCAATAACAGCTAGCGTATCCGCACAGGCGAACCCAACACCGACGCCCACACCTAACCCGAATGCCAATATCTCATGGCCTCCGCCCGTATATGTCTTGCGCAGCCTTTTTACAATTTATGGAACAGCCAATTTGCCCAATATGAGTGGCTGGTTCGTTGAGGCGCGTCCCCTCGACAGCACCTTGACAGAAGATCAGGGTTGGACGCCGGTTACTCTCGTCAGCCGTACACCCACCAATAACAGCGTTTTGGGCGTTTGGGATACGACAACAACCGACGATGGCTTGTACAGCCTGCGTCTGAACGTGAGCCTGTCGAACGGCACGCGGGTTTACGCGCTGATTACACCACTGCGCGTTGAGAATAATCCACCGCCCTTCGGTGGGCTTGGCACAGCACAGCCCAACACGGTACCGACACAGGCAGGCTTACCCACGCTCCTTCCCACGCCAACCGCCTTTAGCAATGTTCCGCAGGTGACGGCACGTATTAATGCCAATGTGCGGCGTGGAGACGGCACTGCCTTTGAAGTCATCGGCAACCTGCCAGCCGGTACAACCGTTCAGGTCATCGGTATCAGCAGCCTCGGAACCGGTTGGTACCTCATTATCCTGCCGAATGGTCAGCAGGGTTGGATTGCACCCAGCGTAGTGGATGTGACGGGTAATCTGGGCGGCGTACCGCGCGTCAATCCGCCTGCACCACCGACCGCAACCCCAGTTCCATACACAGCGACACCGATCAGCACCATCAATTTGGTGGCGGGTAATTTCCGGTTTGATCCGGGTTCACCAAACTGTGGACAGACCTTCAATATCTATCTGGATGTGGCGAACTTCGGGAGCAGCTTCAGCCCCAGCGGAACCATCGCTATCAACGACTACCGTCAGGCAGATGGGACATTCCAGACCAGCACTGTTGGTGCGTTCCCGGCTATTGCCCCCGGCCAGACGATCAATGTTGGGCCGATCCCGTTGACCGTCAGCACCTTCTACAATGAAGGCCATCGTTTGCTCATGACCGTAGATGGGAGCAACGCGATCTTCGAAACCAACGAGAACGACAACACCAAGGAAGCCATCTACACGCTGAATAAAGCGAGCTGCCCGTAATAACTCGCTCACCAGAAGTCGAAGGACGAGGCGCTTGCATGGCCTCGTCCTTTTGCTATATAGTCAGCAGCCGAACATCGTATTTCAAGGAACGGAACACAAATGGTCGATGGACTGCTGGCGATAGACTTTGGGGGTACACGCACACGCGTCGGTTGGTACTCCGAAAAATTGGAACTCCTTCACCGAGATGAGGACTTATCTCACACTGAAGAGCCGATGGAGGTGGTGATTGACCGGATTATCCAACTGGCGAAACGGGTTGTCCCAGAAGGCGAGATTCCGAGCGCTATCGGGATTTGTGCACCCGGTCCACAAGCCTATACTGGTTATATCCGTTATGCCCATACCCTGCCCGCATGGGACAATGTTCCCCTCGCTCAACAAATCAGCACGGCCTTCAGCAATGCTCCGACATTTATGGAGAACGACGCGAACCTAGCAGCCTTAGCCGAGTACCAATTCGGAGCGGCGCAGGGAGCCGATCCTGCCCTATATTTGACGGTCAGTACCGGCATCGGTGGGGGTGCGATCATCGACGGGCAGTTGTTTACAGGCTGGCACGGACTAGCGATTGAACCGGGACATATCAAGTTTCCGGCACCGGACGGTAAAATTTACAGCCTCGAAGCGCTGGCCTCCGGCACCGGAATTGGACGCCTCGCGCGGGAGAAACTCGCATCATCAGACGCTCCTTCGAGCCTACGACAGATTACTCAGGTCGATGGAAAAGCCGTTGGCGAAGCAGCGGCACAGGGCGACAAGTTAGCCTTGGAAGTCGTCACCGAAGCCGGACGCTGGTTGGGATTAGGGTTGGTGGCAATGGTACACCTTTTTAATCCGCAGGTGATTGTGATTGGCGGAAGCGTGGTCAACCTCGGTGAGTTGATCTTTAAACCCGCACGCCAGACCTTAGCCGAATTTCTGATCGATCCTCTATTTAACCACGACGATTTATTGAAAGTTGCAGCGCTAGGTGACGATGTGTGCTTGACCGGAGCGGCGATCCACGCCCAACGTAAACTTCAGTCGAAGACAATCAGTCCCTGAAGTTGATCCATCAGAGATGGGCCAACACCGAGTACGTTATCCAGATCAGCCATACTCTTGAACATACCGTTGGCATCGCGATAGGCGATGATGTCAGCGGCTAAAGTTGGGCCGATGCCGGGGAGCGAATCGAGCTGCTCGGCAGTCGCGGTATTGATGTGAACCACAACGCCACCGCTGGGTGTGGGTAGTTCGACGGTTTGGCCTTTCACCGGAACATGGATTTGATCCCCATCGTGCAGGTAATCGGCCATGTTCACTTTATCGAGGTCGGCGTCAAGGGTTGTTCCACCTGCGGCGTTAACCGCATCTTGAACCCGACTGCGATAGGGAAGTGTGATGGTCTGATCGGGTTTTTGTACTGCTCCTGTGACGTAGACGGTAATCGGCGCAAAGGTACTGGTGGGAGCCGGTGTTGACGTGGGAAGCGGCGGGTTGATGGTGATCTGTACCGGCTGAGGGCGAGTGGTCAACAACAAGACAGCACCAACCACAAGGGCGACAATCACAATAATAAAGGCCACAATCGTATTGCGCGGCGACGGTTCACGGCGAGGGTTGTCATTCATAGACTTTAATCACAGGTTATGTGGGGTAAAGTTTTCACAGCACTTCCCCCACATTATACCCAACAAAGACGATTACTTCTTGGCCATCGTTTCATTGAGTTTTTCAAGCTGTGCCAGCATCTTCTCTTCAACAGACGGGCCGGGCGCCGGAGGTGGAGGCGGTGGGGGCATAAATTTGTTGACGGCGCGGACAATGAGGAACACAACAAGGGCAATAATCAGAAAAGTAATGACCGCATTCAAGAACAAACCGATACCGATGGCAACTTCCGCCGAGGGTGTGCCATCGGGTAGTGGTTTTCCTACCCCTGCTTGTTGCAAAACAATCTTTATTTGGCTGAAATCAATACCGCCAAGAACTACCCCTATCGGTGGCATAATGACATCTTTGACCAGTGAAGTAACAATTGCGCCGAAGGCACTGCCGATGATCACACCGATGGCGAGATCAAGAACATTACCGCGCATGATGAACGTGCGAAACTCTTTTATCATGATGGACTCCCCTTGACTAATCGCGATGATTCGCGTGAGTAACACATTTCTGATTGTTCGGTGACAACCCTCAACAATTGAAATGTTCCGTAATGTATACCACCGCCCTATAGAAACCGCAATTGATTTATTACATGTCTATGAATGTTAGTGAGATCAATTTGATACTGTTAATAGCCCTTTGTCGCAAAAATTGCAAATTTCGCAATTATTCCGCTGAAATGGCTGGCGGAGTTGAGGGAGCAAGGCGCTGAATTGACATTTTGGCGGGCGGGTGGCTCCCGTAATGCCGCTGAAATGGCGCAGTTGCAGCGGATAGCTCTCGTATGGCCGCCGCCCCACAAGGGGACTATAGCCGTGCAATTTGTGCACTGCCGCTGCTTTAGTTGCGGAAAATCGAACCGCCAAGAACGCCAAGATCATACGGAGAGTTTGGTTCAAAATATGACATGAGAGCTTTCTGAGCATACCTAGAAGTGCGCTTAGACCAGTGTAAGCGATTGCGGGCAGGAAAGGGTGACACTTTGGAAAACCATTTGGTCACTGTTTGGCGGTATTGGGACTAACCCTTTTGAGGGATACAATCAACAGGCATTGTTCATAGGTGGTTGGAAAACGGTTTATCGGGTTAACCAAAAGTAAACCTAACCGATAATATGTGATTGAAACGATCAGCGTAACGCTCAACAAATGCAGGGTTGGCTGATACAATCTTCAGATGAATGACAGGTTCTATTTCGAAATCTGAACAACGAGCACCACCAGAGGGGACATGGAAAGCTACATCATTCGTGAAGCGACGCCTGAAGATGCCGAGCAAATCTTGATTCATAATGACATCATCGCAAATGAGCCAAACAATGGCATCATACGCGGCCCCGGCGAAAATATGAGCTTGGAAGAAGAACGGGATTATCTGGCGGCGAGCCTAGCCGCTGACAATTCGATCATGTTGATCGCCGTTACACCTTCGGGCGAAGTGATCGGCATCGCGGGCTTTCATGGCGGCAGGCGCAAAGCGACCCGGCATGCAGGCGGGGTCGGTATTAGTGTCCTCCCTGAATGGCGCGATAAAGGGATTGGGACGGCCATCATGAAGCAAATTATTGATTGGGCGAAAGAGACGACCATCATCAAACGGGTTGAACTAGAAGTGATGGCGCATAACGAACGCGCCATCCATGTTTACAAGAAATTGGGCTTTAAATTGGAAGGCCGCAAATCCGCATGGCTTTTCAAGGATGGTCGCTATATTGACGTCTATGAAACACAAGACGAGGACAGACATGTTTAGACAGCTTATGAAACGCATCGCCGCCGAGCCGCAGCCACCGTGGAGCATCTGGGGCGCCATCGGTGCGATGATCGCTTCCTTTTTAGCAATCATCGCTGGAGCTACCGTCGCAGCCATTCTGGGGGAAACCCAAAACAGCCTGCTCCTCGGTTGGTCGATTGGTGCGGCCATCGTGATCGGCTTTGTGTGGGTATCCCGACGTGCGCCGAAATATTGGTTGGCGCTTTGGAGCGGCGAACCAAAAACGGACTCCAGCGCGACACAGAATATTTTCTGGTACCTGCTGATTGGCGTGGGGTTAGCCATCCTGCTTGACCTGATCGGACGGGCGGTGATTGGGTTTATCGTTCCTGACCCCGAACTGCTCAATCTGTACTCGTATGTCCAGCTTTACGGTCAACCGGTGCTGCCCTTCTCGTGGATACTGGTCATCCTGTTCATGGTGGTCTTACAACCATTGGCTGAAGGTTTGGTATTTCAAGGCTTACTGCTGCCCTCGCTGCGAGCGACAATTTCGCCTTGGGTGGGGTTCATCCTTGCAGCGGTCGCCTATGCCATGTTCCATTTCATCTCTTTTCAACCACCGCCGACCGCCAGCAATACCGCGCTGATCTGGATCGGCATCGCTGAACCCCTGATCAGTGGGCTGATTTTCACGGCGGTGCGGGTGTATACGGGTTCGACCCGCGCGGCGATTTTGACGCATGTGGCGTTCGGATTGTTTGCGGTGATCAAGCTGCTGACGCTGGTAAGCGGGTGAGGTTATACCCCTAACTCTAATCCCACATAAGCACATTCGCAGGGGCAATCCTCTCATAGCGCACAAGACCCCCTCCTCAATCCTCCCCCGCAAGCGAGGGAGGAAGCCATGCGCAAAATATATATTGCCCCTACGACATACGTAATCGGTTTTGTCCGCCTTGATTTGTGAAGCCGCAAAACCTCTCAACCAGTGTTTTCCATATCTTTTCAGACCGAGAAGGGTTTATTTCTTCAAACCTTACTTTCGACTCCCCCTACGAAATGGGGGTTATAGGGTTAAAAGGCGGTTTACTTTCTCTAACCCCTACTAATGTGGGGGTCAACGGGCAGTTTTATCTTTTATGATCAGACCGATGGAACAAATCTTATTGTTAAACCGTCTAACTTATCAAACGAACAGCATGTGACAGATACTTATTCGATGTAACGCAGGACAGAATACCCGACAGGTAACCGTTATGATGAACTCACAAGTCCTTCTTAAACAACCTGTATTTACTAAACAGCCTGTCAGGGTATGGCTCATTGAAGACGACCAACAGAGCCGAAATCAAACGGGTTATCAACTTGACCCTATCGTGATGGCTCCGGTCATTGAGCATCTTAAGCAGCAGCTTTGCTCATCGGACCATCCGCAACAACAGCGACAGGCTGCGCTGCGACTGGCGAAGATCGGGCCAGCAGCAGTGGACGCTCTGATTGAGGCACTTTTCCAGCGGCAGCAAACCAGTCAAGTGCTGGCTGCGTATGCGCTCCGCAAAATTGGGACACCAGCAGTCAAGCCACTGCTGAATGTGTTGGATAAATGCCCGACACAGGTGCGCCAAAAAATGTTGTGGGTGTTATACACCATTGGTGATCAACAGGTCACGGACACCTTAATAGCCTGCTTGAAAGATCCCAACCCCAAAACACGACGCTATGCCGCATGGGGTCTGGGATTGTTACGTGACCCGCGCAGCATTCCGGCGCTAGTTGCGGCATTGAACGACCGTACTGAAAAAGTTCAATTTGACGCAGGCATGGCACTGGTCAAGATGGGCGGCAAAGCGGTTGAAGCATTGATGGATACGCTTTACAACGGCAAGACCCGTGCCCGCTCACAGGTCGCGACAATTTTGACATGGCTCCAAGATGAAACAGCCATGGATGCGTTGATTGAAGCACTCCGTGATAAAGACCCGCATGTCCGGGCACAGGCCGCATTAGCGCTCGGTTGGATCCGGCGGACGAAAGCGGTTGAGCCGTTGATCGCTGGCTTATACGATGACGAACCTGAAGTACGCATGCAGGCGGCTTTAGCACTCGGTTGGATTGGCGACGCCCGCGCGATTGATGGGTTGGTCAGGCTGCTGTATGACGAGGACTACTGGGTGCCCTACAGTGCGGCGGACGCCCTTGGACATCTAGGGGATGAACGAGCGATTGCTCCCCTGATACGCGCCAGCCATGTGCTTAATCCGCGTGTACGAGAAGCGGCGCTGACCGCTCTGCAAAAACTAGGATACTTCGGCAAGTGATGGTAGGATTGTAGCCGAGATCAAGATGAGAAAGGCTGCAATCTGGTGTCCACAACACGTTTCATCAATCCTCCCCAAATCGCTCGGGGAAACGGCTACACCCATGTTGTAGAAGTCTCCAATTCCAAAATGGTTTTCATCTCCGGTCAGGTGGCGTTCGATCCATCGGGGCAACTGGTCGGCAAAGATGACCTCCAACAACAAACCCAACAGGTATTCGAAAACCTCAAATCAGCATTAGCGATTGTCGGAGCGGACTTCAGCCATGTGGTGAAGTTCACCTATTTTATGCTGGATATTTCGCAGATTGCGGTCGTGCGTGGTGTGCGGGACCAATACATCAATACCGCACAGCCACCGGCCAGCAGCGTGGTTGAAGTGCGTAAGCTGTTCCGTGAAGAGATACTCATCGAAATCGAAGCCGTGGCGGCGGTTCCACTCTAACCTACTAAGGATGCAGTATGACACCAACCATTGACGATTTGAACCATCCCGATATGTGTATGCGTTACACGGCTATGCGCGATTTCATCGAGCAAGGTGACGCGGCGATTGAATCGTTAAGTGCGGCGCTAGCACCGGGCATCGAAGAGATTCGCTGGCGGGCGGCGGCGGCGCTGGCGTGGATTGGCAATCCGGTGGTTATTCCGGCACTAGAAAATGCCAGCATCGGCGCGGGGTACGAACTGAAATACAACTGCATCTGGGGATTGGGGCAAATTGGTGATCGCGCGGCGGTGCCTGCCTTACTCTCCATTGTGCAGGCTGATGAAAGTGAGTCACCGGATGTGCGTTACAACGCGGCGCTGGCGCTTTTGCGGTTGGGCGAACGCACCTATTTAGAGGGTGCAGTCAGCAGCGACAACGAGGGTACCTATCGCGTCGCCCATGCGGCGTTGTCTGCCGCAAGGTGGTTGTCGGGCTGAATGAAAATCATCCTACATTTGTTTTAGACTAACGGAATGAATAGATCGCATTCACCAGCCGCCGTGTCGCACGTCGCTATAGTTTGGTCGTTGAGAACGACGTCGAAATGATCCGTATTCACCCAGAACATCGCCGACGTACCCACTTCAATCAGACCGTAAATATGGTTCGCACAAACGGCGGATGGTGTGTGGCGTCCACTGCTTGCATCACGCAGACGTAAACAATTCGCAATCGGCAAGTTGTTGTAGATGGATGGCCCCCATTTTTGCGCATCCCACAATCCACTGCTGCTGCGAAATGTGATGCCCACTAATGACATCGCATGATCACTATGGTTTATGAGATTAAAGACGGCTTTGTCGTATAGCAGCGTCACATTCGGCGTGTTAATGGAGTTTGAGATTAAACTGGTAGCAACAACATTTGAGGTTGGCTGAAGTAAGCTAATAACAGTGGGTTGGATAGGAATAGAAATTGGAGAACTGCCAACAGGGCTGTTCGTAACGGCGGGTACGGATGTGGGTAAGGCTGTTGCTGTCAAGATCACCGGTGTTATTGTTGGAGTTGCAGTGGCAGGCACAGGCAAGAGGTGGGGCAAGACGCCAATGAATGCCGCTACAATCGTTACCAAGCCGCTAATCAAGGCCAAGATGATTTGTGGATTTTTTAGAATCGGGGTTGGTTGTGGAGCGGGTTGGTTCGACATACCATTATCTCGTAAGGTTATGAGTTTATTTTTTTGATTATAAGACGCAACCGTCCACAGAATCGTTAACTTCCTCGTAATAATGAAAACAAAAGGGAGACTGTAAAGTCCCCTTCTCAATCACGCTTGGGATATAATTGGGTTAATTTGGGATTCCGTCAGGTTCAGTGGCCTTAGAGAATCAAAATGGGGCAAGGATAACCTGCCCCATTTGATTTACAGGGAATTAATGTGCGGCGTCGGGGAACAGCGTCCACTTGACCTGCTGCATACCGACGTTGATGGCCGAACGCAGCGCACCGATATTGCGGAGCGACTTCAGGTAAGTGATGACCGGACCGGGGCGGAACATCCACTCGCGCATGGCACGGCGGGCTTCCCGCTCGAGGTCTTCGGCACTGAGGTTGCTGTACTGCAGCACGGTAGACTGATCCATGTCGACCTGTTCCCAACGAGTACCGGGTTTGAACCAGTTATTCTCCATGACCATGAAGAAGAACGGCGTGCCGGGATAGGGTGCAGCGATGTGGAAGATCGCCAGATCGAGCGGCAGGGTCTTGCTGAAGTCGATGGTTTCCTGAATGGTTTCCTTGGTTTCACCGGGCAAGCCGACGATGAAGTAACCGAGGTTGCGGATACCCGCTTCTTTGGCCCAAGTTACGCTCTGACGGGCACGCTCCGGGATAGTTCCCTTACGCGCTTTCTTGAGGATTTCCTCGTTAGCGCTCTCGATACCCCATGACAGCACGGTACAGCCCGCCTTAGCCATCATCTGTAACATTTCTTTATCGACATAATCGACACGGCTGTTGGCAGTAAAGCCAATCTTGATGCCACGGTCAATAATCAGCTTGCAGATGCCCATAACCTGATCACGGTTGGCGGTAAACAAGTCGGCATACATGTGAATGTTCTTCACGCCGAGCTTCACCAGCATTTCAATTTCAGCGACAATGTTTTCAGGGCTGCGGAGGCGCAAACCAGCCTGATAACTTACATGCTTGATGCAGTATATGCAACCGGCGGTGCAGCCCCGGCTGGTGACAATGAACTGATATGAACCATCCAGCACAGCAGTGCGATACTTATCCAGCGGCAGCAGATGATGCATGGGCAGCGGGAGATCATCCAAGTTCGGGATGAAGTTGCGGTCAACGTTGCGGACGATTTCCAAACCACGACGCCAGACCAAACCCTTTACATGTGACAAATCATAGTAATCGCTGTTGGGTAGGAGTTCAGCCTTTTTGGGTTCCCATTCGGGATCGCAGCCCTTGTAGAGCTTAAGTGTATCTTCCTTGAACTCGGTGCGTCCGGTGATGGTATCGACCACTTCACGCAAGGTCACTTCCGGCTCGCCGCGCAGGCACAAATCCAGCGACGGATGGGGCCGCATGGTTTCAACAGCGAGCGGCGTCACATGTGTACCAAAGGCGATGGTGATGGCACCAATCGACTTGGCGAGGAAACAGCCGTAGTTATCGTTGGTCAACGTTGGAGCGGTCATCTGGGTGACGTAGAAGCGCGGCTTGTATTCACGCAGTTTCTTCTCAAAATCTGCCCACGTCATGCGCTCAGCAATAGCGTCAATAATCGCAACCTTATAATCGGGATGCATGACGGCGGCCATTTGCGCCAGTGAAACCTGCCCCCAAATCATATTTTCACGGCTGCGGCGACCAACGCGGTGCTGGCTGCGAATCCAGATGCCTCCATCCGGCGACGGTGGGTTCACAAACAGAATATCCACCGCGTACTGGCGATACTCCTCGGTGAACTTTGCGACTATCGGGTCGGCATCCGGGAAGCGCACATTGCTCAGCTTCGGGACGCGGCGTGAACCCAAGTTTTCACGCAGTTCGTCGGGTAAATCGCGGCGACCGGAAATTTCACCGCCCATATAAGGTTCTGGTGCTTTAGGGTACTGTTGTTTTCTCTCGTCGTAATTGATGTCAGACATGACAGATCACTCCTCATTCTTCTGGGATTTAGTGTAAGGGATTGCCCTTACGCATAATGCAATTTTGTATATGATCGGCGTTAGACTAACGCCTTGTTAATTTCGGAAGTTACTTTGCGCATTTCATTGGTGCGGCGGATGACGACAGCGTTTTCGTCATTTTCGTCATTGGCAATCAGGTCGCCTGCGGCCTTGATCTCACGTTGGCTCAAAGTTGCCAGTGTTTTGATAATCATCCACACAGTACCCAACTGAATACCCGTAATGACAAACATCGCGCTCGGAACCAGCAGCACCCATTCAGGATTGCCATTCTTGCTGACAAGGATAGCTGCGACAAACAGGATTGCACCGAACACCAGCAAGCCTGCGCCAATCGTGCCGAACTTCATTTCCATCGGCTTACTGAAGATCGGGCGACCAAACAGGCCCTGACGCACCGGTCGGCGGTGGAACAGCCCAACAATCCAGTTAAAGGCTGTGCCCATGCTAAACAAATTCACTGCGGCAATGATGCCCATCATCGCGATGAATACGAGGTAGGTATATGCCGAACGATCTTGAACGCCGCTGGAGTAAGCAGCAAACCAAGGGATAAGCGCCAGCACTGCCAGCAGCATCGCGACAATGGCCAATCCACCGAGCAAGCGAACCGGATTATAAGTGGCGGCTGTACCTAGAATGGTGAACAAGAAACGCAGACCGTCACGCACGACGCTGAGCTTACTTTCGCCTTCGCGTTCTTCGTAGCGAATCGGTACTTCGATCATGTTCAGTTCTTCGTGCAGCGCACGGGTGCTCATAACAGGAGTAAAATTCAATCCATCCGGCAGCGGATATAACTTTTCAAGTACTTCACGCTTGAGAATACGCTGACCGCTGGCGCTGTCCGTAATGCGGACATTACCGATTAACGTCACCAAACCCGCGAAAAGCGTATTGCCGATACGACGGGTCAGCGGCATGTCGCTTTCGACACCTGCCATACGCGAACCGATTACGAGGTCGGCATTATGCTCCAGCATAGCCTGCACCATACGCGGGAAGTATTCAGGCGGGTACGTGCCATCGGCATCCATAAACGCCAGCAAGTTCCCCTTAGCGTGATGGAAACCGGTCTTCAATGCCCCACCATAATTGCGGTTCTTCTTGTGTTGGATCAGAACGACACCGCGATCAATATAACCCTTCACGATTTCAGCGGTGCGGTCTTTGGAACCGTCATCGACAATAATCAGTTCCATTCCGTCTAAGCCGACTTTTTGAAGTTCGGGTTCGATAGCCAGCGTACGGTCAATAACCGATGCGACACCGTCTTCTTCGTTATATGCCGGGACAACAATCGATAATACGTTACTCATGAATACTTTACCCTCTTGCATATGAGCTACACGATACAATTTGCCATGCACGACCTAACGTGCTCCTAAAATGAATTTTTTTAGGGAACATCTTTTTTATTATTCTGCCTCTCAGAATTCACTTTTAAGCATACGGCATAATTTCATAAAAAATACTTGAAGGACTTTTGGAAGGGAACCATCAACAAAAAGAGCGCCCTAAAGCGCCCTTTCACGTTGAGAGGATCGTTTATTGACTAATGTCCGGCTTCCAAAGCGTCTACAATTCGATCACCGACACCGGGAGCCCCATAAAAATCAGGATGTTCAGATGGTGGTGGGCGAAGGGCATCGGCCACAGCCGCCTTAAAGGATTCCGGTTCGGTCAGGCGGTTCCAACCAGACGTCACCGTTTCCACCCATTCAGTCGTATCGCGCACCGTTACGCCGGGACGCTTCATCATGTAGGCTTCTTTCTGCAAGCCGCCGCTGTCGGTAATGACAATCGCGCAAGCATCGAGCAGTGCCACCATATCAAGGAAGCCAATCGGCTCAATCGCGCGGACATTGCCGCTGAAGCTCAAACCGAACTCTTCCATCATCTTCCGCAGACGGGGATGCACTGGCAGAACCACTGGTATATCCAGCGTATTAAAAGCGTTCACGATATTTGTTAACCGCTGCTGATCATCGGTATTCGACGCGCGGTGAATCGTCGCCAGTGTAAACCGTTCGCCCACCTTGAGTTTTGTTTCGTCAAACAGTGCTGCCTGACGCGCTTTGGCACGCGGCACGGTTTGCATCACCACATCAACACGCACATCCCCAACCAGATGCACACCTTGCGTAATCCCTTCTTTTTTAAGGTTATCAACAGCAACTTGCGTCGGTGGAAATAGAATCGTGCTCAGATGGTCAGTCATCACCCGATTAATTTCTTCAGGCATCATGCGGTCATAGCTGCGCAGTCCGGCCTCAATGTGCGCCACCGGAATGTGAATCTTCGCCGCAGCCAGCGCCGCTGCAATCGTCGAGTTAGTATCACCAAAGACAAGCACCCAATCTGGTTTGTGTTCTTGCATGGCTTGTTCCAGCTTGATGAGCATTTGTCCGGTCATGGTGGCATGGCTGCCTCCACCGACGCCCAAATTCAGTTCCGGCGCAGGAATGCCCAAGTCGCTGAAAAACACTGCTGACATATTATCATCGTAATGCTGTCCGGTATGGACGAGGATTTCCGTGTGGCGTTTGCGAATGGCACGAGTCACCGGAGCCGTCTGAATAAATTCCGGTCGAGCGCCCACGATATTCATAATTTTCATTGTGTACTTCCAAAGATTCTGGACAAAGTAGAGGCAAGCCACAGCTTGCCCCTGATCTCAACTATTTAGCATGTTCGATAATTATACAGGAACCTTGAACTCGTCGATCACTGTGACTTCCTTGCCGGACTTCACAAAATCCAGTGCCAGCCTCAAGGTCTCTAAGCCATCTTGTCCCGTCACAGTCGGCTGACGATCATCGCGGACAGAGGCAACAAAATCGGACAATTCCGCTGCGAGTGGTTCATGGCGCTGCAGCTTGATGCCGATAACATTGCCTTCACTCACGCCGCGTAATACGCTCAGCGCATCCCATTGACTGGGTGCAACTTCGTTCTCATAGAAGAACAATTCCTGCGAGATCAAATTGCAATCAAACATGCCTCGCGCGCCCGTTACGGTCAAGCGGCGAATCTTGGTCGGCGTCATCCAATTGACATCCAGCACGCCAACGGTCCCATTACGGAAACGCAGCAGGCCGTTGAACATATCTTCCCGATCCGAGTTTATTGACGACGCTGTTTCACCATAGACACGAATGATTTCTTCGCCTGTCAAATAACGCATCAAGTCAATGTCGTGTGAGGCCAGATCAATCACCACGCCCGCGTCCTGAATGCGTGAAGGATAGGGACTCAAGCGCTGCGCATGAATCTTGTATACACGTCCGGCATAGCCTTCTTTTAGGCGGCGGCGCAGTTCCATGACTGCCGGATTAAAACGCTCGATATGTCCCACCGCCAGCTTGACGCCCTGCTTCTTGGCGGCATCACATAATTCTTCGGCCTGCTCCAAGGTGCTTGTGATGGGCTTTTCCACCAACACATGCAGCCCGCGCTTGATCATGTCCATACCGACATTGAAATGTAAACTGGTTGGCACAGAAATCGAAACCAAGTCCGGCTTCTGTTCTTCGAGGAGTTTGTTGACATCCGTATAAAACGGCACGTTCAGGCGGTTACCAATTTTCGCGGCGCTGCCTGCATTCGCATCTGCCACACCGACGAGATTTGCCCCATCCATCTCGCGATACACGCGGGCATGGTTCTGTCCGATACTGCCTACACCAATAACAACTGCCTTTAACATGCTGCGTTGACCTCCTGCACCACATAATCGCGTTCTTCTTCAGTCAGCGTCGGGTACACAGGCAGACTGAAAACCTGCTTGGTGAGCTTCTCGGTTACGGGCAGCTTCACATCGGTGTAACCCATGTTCTGGAACACAGGCTGCTGGTGAATGGGCAGCGGATAATAAATGCGCACGCCAATGCCCTTGTCATTCAAGTGCTTGGCAACTGCATCACGGTCAACCCCATCCGGTACGCGCACCGTATATTGATGATAAACATGGGTATAACCCTCAGGGATGGTGGGGGTCTTCACGCTCTTCAGGTGGCTGTTGTAGTAATTGCCATTGCCGACACGCGCGCAGCTCCACTCTGGCAGGCGGCCAAGCTGCACCAAACCAATGGCGGCGGCCATATCGGTCAGACGGAAGTTGTAGCCCACCACTTCATGATAATACTGGGTGTTCATCCCCTGCGCACGGATCATGCGCAGCTTGCGGGCAATTTCGTCATCGTTGGTCAAGACCATACCACCTTCAGTCGTGGTCATATTCTTGGTGGGATAGAAGCTAAATGAGGCCGTTCCCCATGTGCCGACATGTCGCTTGCCGATGGCCGCGCCATGCGCCTGTGCCGCATCTTCCAACAGGACTAAGCCATGCTTCTGACAAATGGCCTCGAAGGCAGGCATATTCGCAGGCAAGCCGTAGAGATGGACTGGCATAATCGCCTTGGTCTTGGGTGTAATTGCGGCTTCGGCGGCTTCCGGCGACAAACAGAAGGTATCCGCATCAATATCGGCGAATACCGGACGCGCGCCGGTGCTCAAAATACAGGATGCGGTCGCGAAAAAGCTGAACGATGGAATGATGACTTCGTCACCGGGGCCGATGTCGTGAGCCATCATCGCGGCCATCAAAGCCGTGGTACCGTTGCTGGTGGCGACACCATGTTTCGCGCCGTGATAGGCGGCAAAGGCCTTTTCGAATTCAACTACTTTGGGTCCCGATGTAAGCTGTCCGCTGCTCAGCACTTGAATGACAGCCTGTTTTTCTTCTTCCCCAATGAAGGGTTTTGCGATAGGAATTTGCATTGTCATGACCTTATTTCTGGCGCAATTAAAAACGCTTGCGCTTCTCGCGTTGAGCTTCCGCTTTTTTCAAAATGGAGGCAATATCAGCCGGTTTGGGTTGGGGAGGCAGTGACGGAGCCGATTGAGAGGGGTTTTGCTGCACAGCATTCTGTTGAACGTCGCCCATCCGCCGGTCGATCTCAGCTCTCATCCGACCATCCTGCTCCATCTCCCAATAAACCGCATTCCAATAAATCTCTTTAGCCGCTTGTTGAGCTGCTTCTTTAACTAACGGTGACGAATCATCAATAAAAGCCGCCGCAAGATCAGGCAGCGCGGCCGGATTATTCACCAATCGGGCGAGGTTTTGGGCAGCACTCACACGCTTAGCAGGATCTTTTTCATCCCGCAGCCTGCGCACATAGATGTTAACGTCAGCATCCGTCGGATGTGTAGGCATAATGCGCTGCGATCCATGCTGCGGGCCATTACTGCCGAGGTTCGAAGAAATGAAGTCCGAGCCGCTTGGCCCGGCGCCGCTAATGCCCGACATCATACCCGTTAGGCCAAACAGGGCTGTACTGACAGCGGTGTTAGCGAGGTGTTGTTTGAGGTTATCACCTTGTCGCTCGACATGTTCCATCTCAGCCTTGAACTTCATTTGATCCAACAAGCGGCGTTCCCGCTCATCTTCCTCGGCGGCTAAAGCGCGATCAATACGAAACTGCTTGAAGATTGCTTCGAGTGTCGTATATCCCGATTGGCGAACCGCTTGCAGACGTTTGCCCGCCCATGCCAGCGCCTGCTTGACGTCCGCCTCTGGCTCGGACTTAAACGCATTCACCAATATAGGGATCGCATCAACCTCATCTACTGTGCCTAACACAATAACTGCATTCAGCCGTTGAAGAGCATCAACATGCTGAACCGCACTAAGTAGATTGTCCAGAATCACGATAACCTCCTACGAAATTATGCGCCTTGAGCCGCCTCTTCCTGTGTAGCGACCCGCTTGCCGGAAGGTGTAACGTAGCCGATGATATGGGCAGGGTTGCCGACGACCAATGCGTAATCTGGCACATCTTTGGTCACCACGCTGCCTGATCCCACCATAGCCCATCGCCCGATAGTAATACCACACACAATCGTCGAATTCGCGCCCAGCGCTGCGCCTGCCTTGACCAGCGTTTCACTCAGCACCCAATCATCGGCAGCCTTCAGCGACATATCCGCATTCACAGCGCGTGGGAACATGTCGTTGGTGAAGCACACATGCGGCCCCACAAACACCCCATCTTCAATCGTTACGCCGTGAAACACCGAAACATAATTCTGAATTTTGACGCGATTGCCAATTTGAACACCAGCATCCACAAAAACGCCCCGCCCGATGACACATTCGCTGCCAAGATGTGCGCCACGGCGGATATGGCACAGATGCCAAACTTTCGTGTTTTCACCAATGGTGACATCCGCTTCGACTTCGGCGGTTGGATGGATAAATGACATAAGAACGTTTCTCCTGCAAACAAAAAAAGCAGACAAACACCGATCATTGCGATTGTCCTGTCAGAACATATCATAAACCTAAAACAAAGAGACTATCTACATGATTTTTTATATTAACCATTACCATTTGTTTTTGATGCAGCAGCAGGATTATACCGATATAAATAGCGCGGCCAGCCGTTGCTGAATCGCTTCGGTAAGGTGGACAAACTCTTAAATTGGTCTCCAAAATCCGTTTCCAGAACGTAATATTTTGTCAGGAACCCGATCAGTGGATCGCTATCCAACGGTTGGGGAAGAATGATGTATGCCGCTCCTTCCGGATTGATCACACTCGCCAAAAGCTTACGCGTCATCGGATGATCGTACTCGTCGCGTCCGGGACCACGCAGCATATCTTCTATTGAAACCCAATGCACGCCCGGCACCAGAACATAATCGGATTGCAGTTGTCCCATAAATGGGCCATAGACCTGCGCATGAAGTCCTTGTAAGGTGCTGATGAATTCTCGATATTCCTGCTGGGCTTGCGGTGAAACAATGACACTTGCCGGAACATAAAGGAGCACAGCAAAGGATGTGATAAAGGCTAACGCATCCAAGTGCTGACGTTTGATGACCCTAACGTTATTAGCGACGTTGTAAAGGCCAATCGTTCCGAGAAGAATGAACCATACGCCCATTGGGATATAAATGTTATTCACCGAACCCGCATCAAGCGAGCCCATCAGACCTGACAACAACGCCGCCACAAATTGGAAATGCCATACCGTCAGACGGCGGAATTTAGCCCGTGCTGCCCAAACCGTTTCCAAAACACTGAGAAAGCTCAGAAGGGGATAATTCGCTACAATGTATCGAACATAGCGGATAAACGTGAAAATATTGACTGTAGACCATTGACGTGGCACTTGATAGGTAAAGTACAAGAATTCTGGACCAAACAGCACCGGACCCAAGAATAAATAGGCTCCAGCCCCCAAAATGCCTGCAACAAAGACATAGCCAATGCTTTTAAACCAGCCGTCGCGCCACAGCAAAAACACAAGGCCAACTGCAACAAAAATGACACCATGCTGTTTGAACCAGAAACCGGCCACCAAAACAGCGACGCCCACAAGGTTATAGGCATAAGACCGGTTCTTGCTGATGATATAGCTTCCGAGCAGCGCTGAGAAAATAAACCAGCCATCCGAATGGGCGTTATCCAGATAGGTATCCATAACGCGATAGGCCGCAGCAAATAACCCCACACCAATAATGCCCCACCATGTGGAGTGGGTAGTTTCCTTGATCACCAAAAACATCACAACAGCGATACCGACCATCGCGATAATGGCAACCAAGCGCATCGTTGGGAGGCTCGCGCCAAAAAGGGCGACAAAGGGCACGGAGATAACGTAATACAACGGGTTATACGCCAACGGCACAAATTCCGGCGTTGGTTCAGAGTAAATGACGTGTGTGGCAATCAGTTGTTTAACGTGTTGTAAAACAGTACCTTCCATCAAATCAAGATGAAGTGAAAAAAATAAATGATTGGCATACAAAAATACCATAAAGCCAATCGAAACCAGCGCTAGACCTTTGACCAGTCCTTGCGAAATGAAAGAGGTGTACTGACGCAGTTGCGGTTGAAAATACCCTACGGTAACGATGATGACACCGACTATGAACAGGGCCGCACGAGCTAGCTCAATACTCACGATTACTACACTTTCGAACTACGGCTGCTTCTTGGATATGAGATCTGCCATATATTGGGCGACAGTTTGGTGTCCAACCGGCAGCCAATGCATATTCGCCGGTTGATACGGGCAGCCTGATGGGATGGCGCTGAGAAGGGGTCGCAAATCATAAAACGCAATTCCTAGGTCATCAGCCATCGCTTTGGCATTGCGTTGGGGCAAATCAAGATCAAACTGCGTGGTATCCGACAAGTCTACATAACGCGGGAAATACGGCAGTTCAGATGACGCACAAACTTGAATAGACGATGGAACCATAACAATCATCAAGGGCGCATGAATTTGGTTCGCAACGGCCTGAATCTCAGCCAATTGTTGTTTGACAAGGGCTTTACGCGCATCGAGGTCTGGTTGCAGGCGTGCAAACTCGGAAAAATGTCCTAAAAAGTAGCCGGCGGAGTATGGATTTCCGGTCAAAAATTCATTGATCCGTTGGGCGGAATTGATGGATAAAAATACACGTAAGTTATCCAGACCGAGAATGGACATCACACCATTTTGAGGCTTCAATTGAAACCCGATTGAGGCACGGAAATCATCATCCGAAATCGTCACATCTTCGTAGTCATTTACAAACATCTCGACAATAACCAGATCAGGCTTATAGATCGGCGCATACTTTTGAATGACTTCAGCATACTGTTTCGGCCCATATCCCGTGATCGCAAAATTCATGACTTCAGTTGGTGTTGACGATTGTGTTGATAAGAGTTGATTCAACACACGCGGCCATGATTGGTCGGTATCCACACCTTCCGCACTTGAGAACGCGTCGCCAGTCACCATAATCCGAAAGGTGTTCGGCGATTTTTCAACGGGATAGTCCGGCCCCGGGAAGCCAAGCGCGTTGGCTGTGACCGTATAATCATAGGTTTGCCAGCGTAAGCGGGTTGTCGTTGACGGTTTGAGATGCCATGCGACCCAAGTGTCCGGTTCAAGCGACACGCGTTCACCCCAACCGAGAACTTCTTGAGGAACCACTTGTCGGCTCAGCAGTTCCAAACCGACCAGTGCAGCAAATCCCGCTACGACCACGCAGACAACTGCCGCAGCAGCCCTTACCTCACCCCATCGCTGCGACAAGCGCCCGAAAGCATTTACAAGTACGTTCGTCGTTCTTTCCAAGAGGATGGCAAACGGAATCGTCACGATCAAAGCTGCAACCGTTCCCA
This sequence comes from Aggregatilineales bacterium, assembly GCA_044226855.1. GTDB lineage: Bacteria > Chloroflexota > Anaerolineae > Aggregatilineales > Phototrophicaceae > CFX2. The sequence continues at coordinate 705,126 of JBGAGF010000001.1, read as the reverse complement.
CCACAACCCGCAGCAAATTGATCCGAATGTTATTGCCGAACAATCCCGCTACAAAGGTTTCGACACAAATGAAATGAACCAAGTAGATGGAGAATGAATGCACACCGATCCACTTGATCATGCGACCACACCGCGTCATCGGCTCCGGCGCGTTTTTGAGAATGGCATAAAGCACAACGAATAAGCTAGCGCCGAGCAGGAAAACGGCAAAGGTCATGCCATAAAGATCCAGCGCTAATACGATACCCAGCACATGAGCCACCACTGCACCGAACACCACTTTGGGACTGCTCAAAAATCGCCGCGTCTCAGTTGGCTTGTAGAAAAACCAGTAGGCCAAGGCCATGCCAAACACAAACTCTGGCAAACGGGTGATAAATATGGCGCCGCGTGACCATGCATCCAGAAAATTGCTGTGCTGCAAAAGGATCATGCCGGTGCCGCGCACCGCAAATGAGATGACAAGCGTGCCGATCAGGAAGTTGCGAACGCCTAGCCGCCACAGCAGCTTCCACAGAATAGGGAATATCACATAGAGTTGGAGCAGCAGCCCGACATACCACCATGCCGAAGAAATGTAGTACAGCAAACTCGGCGTAATGCGGATACCCAAGAAACTCGCGTAAAAGCGATAATCCGACAACCGCACATCTAGCGACAGCAAAAAGAAGGACAGCAGCAGAAAAACGATGTGACAAACCCACCACAACGGGTATATCCGGACGGCGCGTCGTTTGTAGAAATCCCAGATAGGCAAGTTTTTATTTGCGTAACGTCCTAGCAATCCCCAAGTCAGTCCGAAACCGCTAATAATCAAAAAAAGTTGTACACCCTGATCGCCGGACCAACCAATGTAGCGAAAGATATTGAGCGGAATATCGAGGAGACCATTACCCTGTAAAGGGAAGAGTTGCTGAATGCGCTCACCAATTGGGGGCCAATTGGCGTTTTGGTTAGCAATGAACTCGTAACCAAAAACCCGTTCTGCAATATGAACCGACACGATCAAGAACAAAGCAACAAACTTAATGTATTCAACCCAAACGAACCGCATGCCCTTACTGGTCGTGTCTTGCGTATCCTGTGCCGTACCCATAGCTTTTCAATCTGCCTACTGCCATAAACAAAATAATTAACTACTCAGCCTCAAAAATGCTGTTACCCATAACAAGGTGCATTGAGTTCAAAATAATAATTAATTTAACTAACAAGTTTTACGGCCCAATAAATTCAAATTCACTATTTTTGAACTAATGGTCGTCCGGAAACCTCAAAACAACCTAACAGCAAACGTAAAAAATTTCTGCAAGCAATTGAGAACTTATAGAAAGCAGGACAGATCGACGGGATAATATTTGGAAGGACATTCATCACAACATCTGGTTGAACTCTTCACCAACTGCTGCAATGAACAGATGGGTTCAGGTGGCAATTTGGGTGAATTCAAAACCTTAACACTTAATTGACGGAGAGTTGATGTAGTATATAAAAAGATCAGTAAACAAATTGATCTTCAATCAAGCTATATCCCCGACTCCCCCAACGGTATGCCGCCAGCCTCGCAAGTCGCTGGCGGCATCATTTATGCTCGATGACGACGATCCGATCTAATCCCGCGTAATCCAGTTCAACATGAACCTTCGCTTGTGGAAAGGCCTCCTGTGCCAGCCCTGCCGCAAGAACGCCCTGTCCAGCGCCAATCTCTAGCAAGGTCAACCCACCCGGGTCTATCAACTGGGCAGCCTGTTTTAACAGTCGCCGCACCAGAACTAATCCATCAGCCCCGCCGTCCAGTGCCAACCGTGGCTCATAGCGGCTAACAGCCAACGTTAGCACGTCCTCACTGGGGATGTAAGGAAGGTTCGCCATCATTAAATCAAGACGAATGTCACGCTCTAGCAGGGGAGTGAGGAGATCACCTTGGTAGAAAGTAACTTGAACCGCCTGCAAAGCTGCATTTTGCCGCGCAATGGCTAAGGCTTCAGGACTGATATCAGTCGCATAGACCGTTGCTTGAGGATGATGCGCCGCGAAGGTCACTGCCAATGCGCCGCTGCCTGTACCCACATCAACGGCAGTAAGTGAAGATTTTTCTTTGGCAAACGTCAGGGCTTTTTCCAGCAGCAGTTCAGTCTCAGGCCGAGGAACGAGCACCGCTGGCGAGACGATCATCTCGCGGTCATAAAACGCCCGACGTCCCAGTAGATAGGCCAGTGGTTCACCCGCCGCACAGCGTTCGACCAGTGCATCAAATCGTTCGGCTTGTTCGGCTGTCAAAAGCTGTTCGGGATAGGTGAACAGGTAACCACGGTCAACGCCGAGCACATTCGCCAGCAGCACTTGGGCATCCAATGATGCCGACTCTGAGGCCGCTTCAATCCGTTTGCGCGCGCCTTGGAGAGCGGCTTGGAGGGTGTCAGTCATTATCTGTAAACCGATTATTGCCAGCTGAAAGATGCAAAATATCCCTCAAACGGCGTTTATTGTTCAAAATATACAGGGAAAAAAGCCAATCCTTAAACAAAACACGCATTACCCATAAACATAATTTGTTATAACGTAAGGAACACGCAAGGTGACTTGCATACATTTGGAAACAGTCGGTTCAATAAGTTTTATTTCAGGGGTACAACATCATGATGAGTGATCGTCACCATTCAAAGCAGTATGAAGAGAACGCCAAGAACTCCTGCCAATACTGTCACCGTCCTGCCTTATGGCAGCAAGTCGGAAACGAGAAAGTTTGCTCCCACTGCGGCACACGCGTCTACAGTCCTGTGCTGACCTTGCCCCACGCTACCGAAAACAACCGGCGCTTAGGCCGTTAATGCCAGAATGGGAGCGGAGTTTTACCCCTTACTTAACTGACCGCTTCGCTCCCAGTTGCCATATGCCCTAGCGTCTCCACCACGCCGTGCCGCACCTTCACGTCTGCGTCCGATAATGCCGTGACTAAATATGGCACCGCACCCTCGCCCAACCGAACTAGCGCTTCCATCACATGCTTGCGAACCGGAGGGGTAGTGTTCATTCCGGGCACGACGTCCCAACGGCGCCGGAAAACATTGATCAAGGTGGGAGCCGCAGACGCATCGCCCAGTTTACCGACCGCTTGTGCCGCGTTAATGCACATTGCCCAATCGGTGTGCGGACTCGCCAGAATTTCGACTAATGGAGCCAGTGCTTGTGCATCACCGATCTCACCCAAGGCTTCCGCTGCCGCATGGCCAACCGCCAGCACTTCATCGCTCAGCAGATTGATCAAAACTGGAACGGCCTCAAACACTTTTTGTTTGCCCAGAAGGGTCGCCGCTGCCCGACGAATATCGCCGTCGGGATCATCGACCATGCCCAACAGCGTCGAGATAACCACTGCATCATCAATATGCATCTCGATAAGGGCGTTCAGCGCGAAGTCATAAACCAATCCGGCCTTATCGCGAAGCGCTAGCAGCAGCGCCGGAACAACCGCCGGATCAGCCGTACGGCCCAAGGCACGGGCCGCCGCGCCGCGCACCAAATGATTCTCATCTTGCAGGCCGCTAATCAAAGCCTGCACAATTTTTGGATTACTCATGCTTTGCCTCAGTCCATCTCACGATAATACCGCCGAGTCTAGATCATTTTGACGGCAGTGAATAGGGAAAATGCACCTTGCAAGTGTAAAAGCTACATCAGAACACTCACCGTATAATCATCCAGTAACTGATCGGAACAACCATCATTCATGACACGTAATACATCATCGGGTAATCCCTTTCGCCGTCTCATCAATTTATTTCTGACTCTCGCCGCGCTCTACAGCATCGCCATCTCAACCGTGCTGCTGCTGCGCCGCCGACTGACCGAAGACTACAAAGCCATCGGCTTCTTCAACTCCTTCGCCCATATGCTGATGCTGCCGACGCTTGTACTACTGCCCATTAACCTACTGCTGCGTCCGTGGTTCGGTTGGTTTCAGGTGATACCTGTCGCCACCTTCATCGCCGCCTATGGACGCCTATTCATGCCGCGTCCGCAGCCCATCCGCAGCACCATCATAAAAGTCTTGACCTTCAACCTGCATGGTGAAGCAGACCTGCTTGACCCTATCATAGACATCCTGCGCACATCGAACGCCGACCTCATCTCCGTGCAAGAGCTGAGCATCGAAGCCGCCGACTGCTTCAAAACAGCACTGGCTGACCTTTATCCGCATCAAGTCCTGCATGCCTTTGAGCAATCCAGTCGTGGACAGGGCATCCTCAGCCGCTCTCCTATCACTGCCCAGAATTTCTGGCGCAATCCACATATCGCCTACCACTCACTCGGGCACCTACGCGTGGAAATCGACTTCAATGGCACGCCCATCACCATCTATAACACCCATCCGCTGCATCCCGGCATGGCCAACGATGGCTTCAGCACCCGCCCGCGTGGTCAGGAAATTGATCTCGTGCTTGAGCAGGCTGCGAAAGACACGACGCCTGTGCTGATTATGGGCGACTTCAACATGACCGACCAGAATGAGGATTACCAGCGCATCACTTCCCGCTTCGGCGATAGTTTCCGCACCGTTGGCGGCGGCATGGGCTTCACCTTCCCTGATCTTAGCCAGTTCCAAGCTCTGCCCGACTATTGGCCGCTGCCGGTTCGTTTGTTCCCATTCCTGCGTCTCGACTACATATTCCACAACGACGCCTTCCGTCCGGTGACTGCTTTTGTCTGGCCGACAGCCGGAGGTTCTGACCATCGTCCAGTCTTTGCAGAGTTGGCACTCAAACACGGGGATACCGAATGATCGACTCGCCAAGTTCGTCGCTGCCAGCCATCAAACGCATACGGTTCACCCGCCGTCAAATGCTGCGCCGTGTGCTGATGAACAGTTACATTGCGCTGGTGGGAGCATACGGCCTCAACGTCACGGCACTCTTGCTCTTACGCGCGGTCGTCGGTGAACGCTGGAGCATCATTGGCCTGTTTAATTCCTATCTGCATTTGCTGATTCTACCCGCTGTGATTCTGCTTCCGCTCAGCTTGATCTTGCGCCGCCGCTGGCTGGTCATCGAGTTGGCTGCGCCCTTCTTCTTTTTCATCTCCACCTATGGCGGACAATTTCTGCCGCGTTCTGTCACCATAACCGAAGATTCGCCGCGCTTGAAGCTGCTCTCATTCAACATCAATAAGGACAACCAGCAGGTCGATCAAATGCTGCAGATTATCCGCGATGCCAACGCCGACATCGTCGCCATCCAAGAACTCAATCCTTGGCTGTCCGACGCTGCCGATCAACAACTGACGCAGCTTTATCCCTTCCGTGCACTTCATCCCCAATCCGACTTTTCAGGGCAAGGCGTCCTCAGCAAATTCCCGCTCTCCAATGATGAGTTCTGGCAGATCAAGCTCGGTCATCAGCATGTTGATGTCGATTGGAACGGTCAACTTATCAGCCTTTTCAATGTCCATCCAGTTCATCCCCTGCGCGGCATTCGCTTTGATGGCCAGTCCCGCGCTGAAGAAATTGATGATGTGCTGCGCCGTACAGAAACTGTAGTCATTCCCTTACTGCTTGTCGGTGACTTCAACATGACCAACCTCAGCGACGACTACGCCCGCGTTACCGCCCGCTATGAAGACGCCTATCGGCAGATCGGTTGGGGGATGGGCTTCGGCTTCCCCAACTTTGCGGTCGCCTTTCACGTGAAGTACATGCCGCCCATCGCCCGCATCGACTACATCTTCCATGACGCCCATTTCCAACCTGTCGAGATGCACGTCGGCACCAACTCTGGTGGTTCAGATCACTTTCCAGTTTATGCCACCTTAGCCTTGGTCAGCACGCCATGATAAAACGCTTTGCCGGACGAGCACTGCTTGCCCTCGTCATCATTTATGCCCTTCTCCTCTGTCTGATGCTGATCCTGCGGGCAGTCATGGATAGCGAATCGATGCTGATCGCGGCGATCAATGTCTCGATTACCCTGCTGCTCATGCCTTCGCTGCTGCTGTTCCCGATGTGTTTGGTGCTGCGCCGCTGGCGGGTTGCTGCCTTACTCGCGCCGCCTTTTCTAGCGTTTATGATCGCCTATTTGCCCTTCTTCCTGCCCCCTCCGATCCGAGCGACGCCTGATGAACCGCGAGTGACGCTTTTGACCTACAACCTCCACGCCGAGCGAAACATTTTGACACCGATGGTCGAGTTGATCCGTCAGGCCAATGCCGACATCGTCACCTTACAAGAGATGAGTCCTGAAGCCAGCGCTGCCTTTGACACCCAACTTAGCGATCTTTATCCCTACCGTGCGCTTTACCCGGAGCCGGATGGAGGGCCGTATCATGGGCGTGGATTGCTAAGTCACTATCCCATCGCCGATGCCAAATCATGGTTGGTTGAATATCCCATTCCCGTTCGCCTCATGACTGCGGTCGTCAACACACCCATTCCGATTAACGTCTACAACTTTCACGCCCCGCCATCCTACCCGATTTACGGGGAGGGCTTCGATATTCATCCGCGTGGTCAGCAAATCAATGACATCTTGACGATGATCGCCGAGCAAGATGGCCCAATCTTATGGATGGGTGACTTCAACACCAATGACGCTGATATGAATTACGCTCATATCGTCGTCCACATGCAAGATACGTTTCGCGAAGTCGGCTGGGGCATGGGATTCTCTGGCCCTGATTGGAGCCATCCTCAGTCGCAAGAAGGTCTGCCCTTCATTCCTATTCACCAGCGCATGGATTACATCTTCCACAACCAGTTCTTTCTACCGATCAAATCTTACGTTTGGCCGAACTCCGGCGGTTCGGATCATCGCCCTGTCTTTGCTGAACTCGCAATCTGTACAGCCTGCTAAGGTCGCTGCTGATTTCCACGTAAGATAGTGCGCATTGAGCGCTTCTGAACCCCATCAAGCTTATCCATTTAACGGAGAACTGAATGTCATCACTTGTCATTGGCATGGGGATCATTGCCATTGTGCTTATGGTATCTGCGCTGGCCTCCGGTCTGGTGGAACGCGCGCCGCTCTCGTTTCCGATTATTTTCTTGGGGCTAGGATTTTTGTTAGGCGGGGGCGGATTGCAAGTCATCGACATCACCCCGCATAACACGCTGCTGGAAATCGTGGCCACAGTCAGCTTGGCTTTGGTGCTGTTTCTGGATGCCGTTAAGCTGCAAATTGACGAACTCAAGCGGGATTGGCACGTGCCGTTCCTGACGCTTGGTCCCGGCACGATTATGGTTGTCCTCGGTGTTGCAGTGCTGGCTTATCTCCTCGTCGGAACCACGCCGCTGCAATCACTTCTGCTCGGCGCGATCTTAGCCTCCACCGATCCAGTTGTCCTGCGCGACATTGTCCGTGACGAGCGAATTCCCCGTTCTGTACGCCGTGCTCTGGGCATTGAAAGCGGCATGAACGATATTGTCGTGCTGCCCATCGTGCTCGTTCTGATCGCCATTCTCTCGGCACAGGGCAAGTCGGATATGAATTGGGCGCTGTTTCTGTTCCGTATCCTGATCCTCAGTCCGGTTGTGGGGCTAGCCGTCGGCGGCATCGGAGCCAACTTGATGGGACGCGCAGACGCCCGCTTCGGCATTCGCCGTGAGTATCAAGCCCTTTATGGCATTGGCTTGGTGCTGGCTGCCTTTGCTGCAGGTCAGGTCATTGATGGCGACGGTTTTCTCGCAGCCTTTTTCGCTGGCTTGGCCGTGACCTTATTCAACGTCTCACTCTGCGATTGTTTCTTGGAATACGGCGAAGTCACCGCTGAAATGATGATGCTCTTGGCCTTCGTCCTCTTCGGTGCCATGCTTTCAACCCTCTTGGGTACCATCGCCGTCCTACCTGCCTTAGCCTTAGCAGCCCTCGCACTGCTGCTGGTACGTCCTGCATCCTTAGCGCTGGTGCTTCAGCGTGCCAAAATGAGCAACACCGCCCGCCTCTTTATGGGATGGTTCGGCCCGCGTGGATTAAGCTCCTTGCTCTTGGCGCTTCTCGTGGTTCAGGCTGGTGCGCCTGACGCCGAAAAGCTGATGGCTATTACCGGCATGGTAGTGGTCGTCTCGGTCATCGCGCATGGCATCACCGCCACGCCCCTCGCCGCCGTTTATGCAGGGCAGGTCGCCAGAGCACAGTTGACCCTCGCCGAAGAACGCGAAAGTTCTTTCGTCGGCCTGTTCGAACCCGATGCCAACGAGATCAAACGCATCACGCCTGAAGTCCTCGCCAACCAGCTCGCCAGCGAGAATCCACCCGTCGTGCTGGATGTGCGCTCCCGTGCCCATTATGAACGTGACGAAGGGCAAATTCCCGGCAGCATCCGCGTCCTGCCCGACCAGATCGAAGATTGGGCATCCACCGCGTCCAAAGATCGCCCGATGGTTGCCTACTGTACCTGCCCCGACGAAGCCTCCAGCGGTCGCGTCTCGCGCCATCTACAGGAACTCGGCTTCGATGCCAGTGCTTTGCAAGGGGGTTATAAAGCGTGGGAGGCCAAATATCCGGTTGAAGCCAAAGGCCGAACCGCGATCCAATTGGCATAACATCTCTACCCAAATTGGGGAATACCTACAGACGTATGGTATTCCCTTCTTGCTCTATAGATGTTCTTCCCGGCTTGCGGTATTCTTATCTCGATGTTCTCTGTGTCTCTGTGGTAAAAAATCTTATTGGAGAAAATTGATGCCCACTGGAAAAGCCCTTCTTGAACAAATGAACAACACCCCCATTCTCCCCAACAGCCTCGCCTTTTGGGGCTTGGGACAAATGGGCATCGCCATCAAAGGCCCCGACGCAGTTCTTTATATTGATCCTTGCCTGACTAACGTGGTTGAAGAACTCTTTGGAAACTGGTGGTATCGTGCTTATCCAACACCCATCCAGCCGGACCAAGTGACCAATGCCACCTATTTGCTCAGCAGTCATGAGCATACCGATCACTTTGATCCACAGACCGTCAAACCTTTGGCCAAAGCCTCACCTAATGTCTGCATTGTCGCGACAGGCTGGTCACGACAACTCGTGAATGATGCCGGTGTCTCGGAGGATCGCGCTATTTATCCGACCGCCTTGCAGCCCATGACGCTTCCCGGAACCAGCATCAAACTCACGGCTATTCCGTCCGCCCATTACGAAAAGGAATATGACGAGCAGAAAGGCTACCGCTGGCTTGGCTATCTCATCGAATGGAACGGCGTGACTTTCTACCACAGCGGCGACACCATCATCTATAACGGTTATGTCGATACTCTCAAATCCTTGCCCACCGCTGATGTGGTCATGCTGCCCGTCAATGGACGCGATTGGTATCGTGAAACACTGGTCAATGCCACAGGTAACCTCCTGCCGGAAGAAGCCGCGCGCCTAGCCGTAGAAATCGGATGGGGAACGGTCATCGCAGGGCACAATGATCTTTATCCCAATAACACCATTCCCATGGGCAGCATCGCCGACGCCTTCGCCAAATATGCGCCACGCCAGCCTTACAAAATCTTGCAGCCCGGTGAACTCTATTATTTTATCAAATGAAAACGGAGCGCTTTTCTAACCGGATTCGAACTTGCTATGGTGGTGGTCATTTGGTAAGTGATGATTGAACCCTCACCCCTAGCCCCTCTCCCTCAAGGCGAGGGGAACCAAACAAGTTATCACTTACTATGCAACCACTACCCTTGCTATTTTAGCTTTTTTGTTCTAAAATAGACTTGGAATGAATGACTCAAGCACCATTTTAGTCATAGATCTTTAACTCTGAGATTGTCCTTGTAGGGGCAAGATATTGACGGTTGACGAAATAGTCTGGTAATCAAAAACGTTTTGCGTAGGGGAGGGTCTGTGACCCTCCCGCATGGTTCCCTCCCTCGTTTACGGGGGAGGGCTAGGGTGGGGGTTTCTTTTCTGCCCTTGATCTCTCTATACCGAATTTAATTATCAACCGTCAATATCTTGCCCGCATGGTTTATGGCGCGCGGAGGTACATATGGCAAAAAATCTCGGTTTGCCATTGCTGCTTTTGCCTCCTTTGCTGCAGATTTTGCCGATTAGGTATCTGTCCTATGACCGCTGGAAGTCCACAAACCAGACTGACACTGACAATACTGACGACATTTGCGACTTATGATCTGCTTTGCCGTTGCAGTTTTTGTGGTATTTGCAGCTTTTTCCCTTAGTGATTCGGAACATACTCCCAAAATAGGATTCTGATCCTTCAGAATCCGACGAATTTTCCGAATCAACACATCAAATCGAATAACATGGTCAAAAATACACATGTGAAATTGAAGAATGTGAAGAATTTTGTGAATGATTGCTTTGACTAACTCGTAACCCACATCAGGACAAACTGTGCCTTCTCTCAGCACTTCCTTCTCACCACAACGCATCGTTCTCATCCTGCCCTGCTGCATTGGCGATGTCATCCTCGCCACTGCCACCTTGAGCGCCCTGCGCCGTGCCTATCCTCAAGCCCACATCACGTGGGCAGTCGGCACATGGTCAAAAGGAGTCATCGAAGGCCATCCGCTCTTAGATGACATCCTCGATACCGGCTCGCAAGCACTCCCCGTCAAATCACTGAACGGTTTCATCAAGGTCGTCCAGCAGTTACGTTCAGGTCACTTTGATCTGGCAGTCTCGCTGGTGCGTTCGCCCTTAATGAGCGCCGCCGTTCTGCTCTCTGGCATTCCCCACCGCGCCGGCTTAGATAGCGCCGGTCGTGGCTTCGGCTACAACATCCGCGCGCCGATTGATCCGGATCAGCCACGTCATGAAGCCGATATTTACTTGGATGTTCCTCGCGCCCTCAGCCTATCCGTCGATAGCTGCATCGCTAACGTACCCGTCAAACCTGACGATGCGGCCTCTGTTCAAGCTGAACTTGCAAAGGCCAACATCACCTCGCCCTATATCATCATCAACCCCACAGGTGGGCAGAATCCCGGCATGACAATGGATAGCAAACGCTGGCCACCAGCCCACTTTGCCGAACTAGCCAACCGCCTCAGCCCGTTTTTGAAAGCGCCAATTGTACTGGTGGGTGGTCCAAACGATGGTGAGATAGTCAACGCAGTGGCCGAAAAACTAGATCAGCCTTACACAGCTTTTGTAGGCAAACTCAGTTTTGGTCAGCTTGCAGCCCTTGCCCACCAGAGCCGGATTTACATCGGCAATGATACCGGCATGACCCATCTTGCGGCGGCCTCTGGCGCCCGTACTGTCATGATTCTCGGCCCATCTGATCCAGCCCGTTACGCGCCTTTTACCCTAAACAGCCTCGCCCTGTGGAAACCCGCTCGAATTGACCAGCGCGGCGTCTCCGGCAGCACTAATCAAACATGGGATTGGGATCGCGATGGAATCGGGGTCAACGAAGCCGAAGCAAAAATCAAAGCCTTCATCGAGGACGAAACGTGATCTTTTTTCTTCTGTCGTAGTGACAAGATTAATCTCGCCCGTGAGCTAAACGCCTCTTATGGGTTAGCTCAAGCGGGGTGACTTCCGGCTCCACCACAGGGCGTAGGCTTGTGCGAACAACAACACTTGATTGGTATCGAAAATGTACTGCCGGATTTCGCTGGCAATACGCGCCGGGGTTTTATTCCGCAGCATGGGCATAACCCAACCTTTCATGGTCAAGTCACCTTCAATCGCGGCTGACCAGCGGTCGATCAGTTCAATCGGCTCGCGCAGTTCACTGATGATCTGCAAAATATCATGCTCAGCGACTTCCGATCTGAAAGGAGTATCGACTTGCAGCAGGTTATACGCCTCTACCGCGCACACTTGGATATTGCGCATGATCTCGCGCAGTTCAACCGGAATTTGCAGAATGGTATTCGGTACGTAAGTCACGCGCAAATCGGCAGTCGCGGGCAACGCCAACATAATCTCGGTATACACGTTGATCACTGTATAGATGGTATACAAATGATCGCGCAAGGTGCCGAAAATAACATGTTCTAAAAATTGTGAAGGCGGCAATTCATGATAGCGGGCAAGCGTTTCTTCGTGAAGGAGTGTCACATCAGGTTCTCGAATTTCATTGGGTTAATATTCTGTCACATCTCATAGGACAGAATATACCTCAAAAATCCTAAAGGCAAGCTAAATAATGAAATTCGTAAGCCGAAGTGCCTAAATCTGCCCTTTAGATTTGTAAGCCGAGCTAAATAATGAAATTCGTAAGCCGAAGTGCCTAAATCTGCCCTTTAGATTTGTAAGCCGACCGTTCAATAATCCGTAGGGAGTAGCTTTGGGCAAAGTCCAAAATCTGGTTGATTTCGAACATGTAACCGCGTATGTCGCTGGCAACCGAACTCGCTAAGCGGCCATTTGAACCGGGCATAGGAATATCCATCAAATCCGGTGAGGTTTCGATCTTGGTTACGCCAGCTTCAATCTCCTCAACGTAATGACGCACGGTTGTCACTAAACTCAGGATGTAACCCTCATCCGTGTAGGAAGAAATAGGTACCGTTGGCGTATCCGCCCCGGTTATGGCATCACGAGCATCACTGATGGCGGTTCGCAGTTGTTTGAGCAGGCCACGCAGTTCGATAACGGCTTGCGGGTTGCTTGCAAGTCGTAGCGGCTGTGTACGCGGAAGATTGTGCATGATCTGGGTGTAAACAGCGATGAATGTAAATGCTAGTTTGAGTTGGTCGCCAAGTGCGCCATATAAAACCGTGTTGATAAATTTATCAGGAGCAAGTGCTGACCACCGATTCCGTGTTTCCTCACGAAGGACAGCCATATAACAATTCTCTAACTAACGATAAGTGTTATTAGTTGTATTACTCCGCCCTAAAAAACCCATAACAGAAATCCTAACGAAAGTAAATTCACCTCTCAAATGTTGCAAACGTGACTAAGGTACTAGCGCCGGTTGGATGCTCGCATCAATTCTTCCAGCGGGATACCTTCTTCATCTTCTTGCAGCATCAAACGCGAACGCAGTTCTTCAATGTCATGGTCATCTAGATCATTCATCAGCCGTTCCACACGACTGCGCCGCTTCGCTTTTTCACTTCGGGCTTGAACTTCTTCACGCGTGTCTTGACCCCCACGCCAAATAGCGCTCGTTCCAATCGTCGCCCCAATGATAAGCACCGTCATCATAAAAGCCAGTATGCCATCACTGAGATCAAGATGGCTCACCATCATCGCGACGCCTAAAATCGTTAATGCCGCCCAAATAAAACCTGTAGCGAACACACGACTCACATTGTTCATGATTTAAATCCTCATTGTCTATCCTACTTGGGTACATGCTGTATACGTCGAGTAGGACATCCGAGTTGCAACTATTCGTGAACGAACAGAATTACCCGGTTGAAGGCTGGCTCACACGGGGATCGCTCGGCGCGACCTGTACTACCGCCGCCCATGGCAGATAATGGGTATAGATGGTATCGGTACGGATTTCCTTGCCAGAAGGATCCAGTATCCGGCGGGTAAAGGTCACATCTGCGCCTTTTTCCGCCCAATCCACATACTGTTCCTGTCCGAGCTGCAACTGAGGGTTAGCCTGAAAGACCGTCGGCAGCTCAGGAACTTCGTCTCGAACAACCGGCCCTTCCAATATCACCTGCCGTCCCGGATTGGTGCTGTAAAACCGGAACTGTATCGATTGGTCTGCCGGAAACACCGATGTTTCAATCAGCAGGTGATAAGGCGTGTCGTTCAAGAAACGGAAGTCGGCCGTCGGTTGAAAAATCGCAGCATCCAAACCCGGTGGTGATCCGTTCAGTTCATAAAACCCAACCCGGTAGCCGTGTGAATTCCGCTCGACAATCGGAAATCCGGCCTTCAATGCCGCTCGAAACGCGGTCGTACTGACTTGGCAGACGCCACCACCAACCCCGTCAACCGTGCGACCACCGAAAATAACCTTCCCTTGTACAAAGCCTTCTTCAGGATTGATGTCTCCCAAGAACGTGTTAAAAGAAAAGGTTTCGTTAGGACCAACAATAATCCCGTTCATGCGGGATGCAGCTTCGATAATGTTCTTCACACGGCTTTGAGTCGAACCCGTGTAATAGGTGGTCGAGTCACCCACCAATTGGGTAATACCGAGTTCAATAGCCGTCACATTGCTGCTGTATTCAGGCAAATCATAGGAAAACGCCAGCGGCACAAGACGATTAGTCGTGCTGAATACTGTTTCACCAACGCGTTTTAGAGTGGCATCGACATCCAGAGAGCGCCCATTCACGCTGTCTTTGATCATCTCAAGCTGGCGTGTGCTTTCATTAAAGTGAAAACGCCCATCTTTCGCTTGGCTGATCAAACCGGGGACCAAACTTTTGAGGAAATCCCGCAGAGGCTCCGTGTTCACCGCCACATCATAACTTTCCGTGCCATCACCGTTGGGAACGAGCTTGAGCACCAGCAGCGATTTAATCTGGTCAACCGTCGCTGTCCAAGGGCCGAGTGAGCCGCCCTTCTGATCGTCGGTCACTAAAGTCAATGGAGCAGATAACGCAGCATTGATCTTGGCAGCGGCGGCACTAGCATCAATGACAAGTGGTTTCGCCTCCTTTACCACCAGCGCGATTTCACCGCCAGTCTGTAACTGGCGCATCAAATCCTCAAGCGTGCTGAGCGTATTGCTCACATCCAAGGCCAAGCCGGTTTGAGCCGGAGTCGTCACTACAACTGTTCCACTCATATTCAACGTCGCATCGACCGGCGGACGGTTAAACTCAGCCGCAATGCCGCTCAAGCGCTGTACCGCGATCTGTTCGTCATAGCGGACAATCGGGGCAATGCTACGACCATTCAACCAGATACTCGCCTGCGTACCCAGATCGCTCAAGATACTGCCGCTGTGTCCAGTCAGGTACACTTCATCCAGCGTCTTATCCACATCAAAGGTGATGCCCAGTTCTCCGGCTGTTGCCTGCCAGAACTTATCGTTATAGCGGAATGTAAAAACCGCCTGCTTATCATAGGTAAAGGCGTTGGTCAAAGCGGCTTTGGCTTGGTCACGCGTCAACCCACCAAGATTGACACCGTAGACCGACAGCCCCGGCAGCGCCTTGTTGCTAAACTGAACTTGAAACACCAGCAGCAGTGCTAACAGCGCCATCACCAGCAGCACACTACCACTTATAAACAGGATTGGATCATTATAGAACAGAACGTTTAAAGAACATTTGTTTTGTTTGAATTTCTCATATTGTGCGAGACTCGTACTTGGCGTAACATGTTTGTAACACAGATGCATTCAAGTAAAAACACCTATGACAAAAAGCGTATTCATTAGCAGCACCAGCCTCGACCTCAAACGCTATCGCAAAGCTGCTATTGCGGTATGCAAAGACCTCGGCTTCGAACCCATCGCCATGGAAAACTTTGAAGCCATGGGCGTGGGCGCAACTGAGGGCAGCAAACGCAAACTCAAAGAAGCCGACTTATTCATCGGCATCGTGGCACACCGCTACGGCTATATTGAAAATGGTCATGACCGCAGCGTTACCGAAACCGAATTCGACTATGCCGGAGAACGCGGTCTCGACCGGCTGTGTTTTATTGTTGATCCGAACTATGCATGGCCGCAGCGATCCGTCGAAAAACGGCATGCCGAACGTATCGACGCCTTCAAAGCCAAAATTGAGAAGGCAGTCATCCGCAATCTGTTCACGGATGTCAACGACTTTCGCCAGAAATTGACGATGGCACTGGTCAACTGGCAGGAATGGCGCACCGCCCGCAGCGGTGAACTGGATGCGATATTCGCCACCGAAGCCGATGATATTCCCGGTAGGCCAGAACGATTGGTTGGCCGTGAGACATTACTAGCCGAAACTCACAGCTTGTTGGATAAAGGCAAGCGTGTGCTCTTGCAAGGTTTTGGAGGTATGGGCAAAACCGCGATGGCAGCAGCGATTGCGGCTGAGCGTATTGAAGCGGGTAAGGGCGCGGTGCTCTGGCTGCGTGCCGGTTCTGAAGACCGTGACGGCCTAATCCTAGCGCTTGCCCGACCTTTCAATGCCCAGCACAGCATTACCAAAGAAACTGGCATCGCCAACCAAGCGCGGGTGGTGCGACTCCTGCTGACCGAGCACAATGTCAAGCTAATTGTGCTGGATGATGTCTGGAACGCCCGCGCCCTCACCCAACTGCTAGCCGTCAATGCCGTACCGGGGGGCGTACCGATCATCGTGACCTCTCGTAACCGCTTCACCGGACTCACGCGGCTTGACGTGGGACGCTTGGAGCGTAAAGCATCACTCGAACTGCTCTGCCATTACGCCCAGCAGGAATGGATGGACGATCCTGACGCACACCAACTCTGTGACAAGCTCGGCGACCACAGCTTCGCGGTGAAAATCGCGGCGCTGACGCTGGCGCTGGACGATCTCTCGCCGAGCGATTTGCTCAGCCGCATCGCAGCCGCGCCTTGGAAGTTGGCAGCACCGGAAGGCTCATTTGAAGAAGGTCGCAGCAGCATCGAAGAACTGCTCACAACCAGTCTTTATGGCCTTGATGAAGAAGCGCGGGAAGTCTTTTTAGCCTTCGGCGCGTTTTTCACGTCAAGCGTTACCCCGGAAATGCTCTCGCTCTACATGCATCTCACTCCGCCTGTAGTGGAAGACGCGCTCAACCGTTTGCAACGACGTGGGCTGGCCGAACGCGTCTCCGAAAGTGATGATCGGGCAGTTGAATACCGCATACACGACTTAGCCTACAGCTATGTGCGGTCACAGGCTACCAGTAATGATCATCATAAAGCCTTGGATGCCTGCCTGATTTATCTCAAACGCTATCACGAACCCAAGCCGGAAAACTTCGCCGCGCTCCGCACCGAACTCGATAACTTCATCGGTGCCAGCGGATGGGCAATGAGTGTCGAGCGTTTTAGTGATGTCCAGCAGTTCACCAATTGGCTGTACCGCAACTTCGACAGCGACACGTCTGAAGGCTTTTTGCATCTTCAGGGTTACGGCAACATCGCAACGACTTTATTGGAACAAGCGGCCAATGCCAGCGAGATGCTTAAGGACTTCAGCAATCAAGCGCATTACTTGGGCAGCTTGGGCAGCGCCTACCGTGATCTAAGCCTCATCAAGACCGGCATGAAATATTACCGGCAAGCGCTCAAAATCTATCGTGATCTGGGTGATGTCGCAGGTGAAGGCATCACGCTGGGACGAATCGGTATTGCCCATCGCCTTTCAGGGCAAGCGCAACTGGCGATTGAACATCTGGAAGAAGCGCTCAAAATCGCCCAAAAGGTCGGCAACCAGCGCACCGAAGGCATTAACCTCGCTAACCTTGGCATCGCCTATCGCTTGGTCGGAAAAGCCGATAAAGCCATTGACTATTTGGAACAAGCATTAGCGATTGCACGGGCGCGGGGTGACGTGCGCGGCGAGGCGATCAACCTCGGCAACATCGGTGATATTTACCGCGAACAAAACAAGCTGGAAGAGGCTATCCGTACCTACGAGCAAGCCCTCGCCATCGCCCGACAGATGGGCGACAAGCGTGGCGGTGGAATTAACCTTGGACGTTTAGGCGATGCTTACCGGGGTCTGAAGCAGTACACACGCGCAGCCGAGTATTTAGAGCAGGCACTGACAATCGCCCGCGAGACCGCTGACAAACGC
This sequence comes from Aggregatilineales bacterium, assembly GCA_044226855.1. Taxonomy (GTDB): domain Bacteria; phylum Chloroflexota; class Anaerolineae; order Aggregatilineales; family Phototrophicaceae; genus CFX2. The sequence goes on along the minus strand of JBGAGF010000001.1, from coordinate 687,527 downwards.
AGCGAAGCGATTAATCTGGGTCGATTGGGCGACACCTACCGCGACCAAGGCCAAATCGATATTGCCATCCAGCAGCACGAACGTGGATTAGCCCTCACACGCCAAATGGATGACAAACGTGGTCAGGGCTACGGATTAGCCGATCTAGCGACCGATTACTGCTTACAGGGCAAAGTTGATAAGGCAGAAGATCACTTCAAACAGGCACGAGCCATCTTTGATGGGCTGGGCATGCAGCATGTGGTCAAAGAAATTGATAGGCAAGTTGCCGAGTTGAATAAACAACCCGCCCTATAGAATTTATGCAGCAATCAGTTGGTAAAAGGTGGCCGAGACTTCGACTTCGCCACCATTTTCAAGTTTGGCTTTGAAGTGGATACTCCCCGTCATCGGATCAACCGAGTCGAGATTCAGTGAACCCTCGCTGATGTCGCCGTAGGTATCAACGCCACCCGTCTTATTCTGGATGCTAAAGCTGGCACCAATACCTGTGATTTTGTTGGCAGCAGTATCATAAGCGTGGGCATAGGACTTGGGCGTGTAAGTTCCAGCGACGATTCCGGTAGGCAGAATGATAGTAATGGTTGCGCCTGACGGGCCTCTCGTGCCAACCAGACTCACCAGTAAACCACCGTTGTTCTGCTTAAAATAGCTGCCCGAACCCCCAAATTCCCCGTTGACTGCCCCACTGACTGTGGCTTTAAAACTGCTTACGGTGACGGCGCTAGAGTCAGCAGTCGGCGAAGGTGAAATCGCACTTGAGGAAGGTGCCCCATTACAGGCAGCCAAGAGCACAACAAAACAGACGATCAGCAAACGCTTCATCACTTAATGATCCTTGAAGGTTTGCCCTAACCGTTGCTCAAAATCGTTTTGAAAGTCTTGATCGCAGCCAGATGTTCTTGCAGGTTTTTGAAGCCGACGCCCATCGTATTGAAGGCGACATGGGTAGCACCCATCTCAGCGAGTTGGGCAGCCTCATTCGCCCATTCCGACTCCGGCGTGCGGTTCATGCTCATGCGCACATCAACGCCAAAACCATCCGGATTACGTCCGGCTTCGGTTAAGTAACGGCGCAGGATATCGAGTTGAACGCGTAGTTCAGCTACCGGCATGGTGTTGGGAAGCCAACCATCGCCCATCCGAGCTGTCCGGCGCAGCGCAATATCCGAGTTTCCACCAAACCAGATGGGAATAGGCTGTGGTGGCAGTGGGTTTAGGCCAGCATCCGTGACAGTGTCGAATTCGCCTTTAAAGGTCACTAACTCTTTTGTCCACAATTCACGGAGGAGCGGAACCTGTTCCTCTACGCGCTTGCCACGCTTATGGAAGTCTTCGCCAAGCCCTTCGTACTCGACGGCATTCCAGCCAACGCCCACACCTAAGCGGAAACGTCCACCGGAGAGCACGCTAATCTGCGCAGCTTGTTTAGCGACCAGCGCGGTTTGGCGCTGCGGCAGGATGATGACACCCGTCACCAGTTCCAATTTTTGGGTTAAAGCGGCCATCCAGCCAAAGAGCACAAACGGCTCATGGAACTGCGTCAAGTAAGTGTAGGGGCCAGACCACCCACCGGGACGATCCGGATTGGCACCCAGAACATGGTCATAAATCGTCAGATAATCAAAGCCCAACCCTTCAACCGTTTGCACATATTCGCGCAAGACAGCCGGATCAGCGCCAATTTCAGTTTGAGGGAATACCACGCCTAGTTTCATCATTTATCTCTCGTATGGTCAAGAATTCAGGCTATTATCATCCCGAAGCCGTGGGTTGTGAAGTCGGGACAACTTGCGGATTGGTTTGTCCAGAACCGTTTGGTGTTAAGGTGACAATGGGTATGTTGGTCGAAGGACGCGCTGTCGGGCTGCGGGACGGAACCGGCGTTAGCGTAGCGGCGGGTAAGGTCGGCACATTGAGTTCCTTGACCAAATCGGCTGTGTTGAAGGTTTGAGCACAAGCAAACTCCGAGCGAATACCCCAACCGGAAAGTCCACCTTGCAGCCGTGCCCGTAACCACTGACCACTACCATCCTGTGCATCGACGACAACAGCCGCACCTGCCGGAACCGTCCCAACAACTTGATAACGGACATCAGGGCCGTTGTAGAGCGTGACCGGTGGGCCAGCCGGCAGACATTCGGGATTCACGACCGGAATATCCAAGGTTTGTTGTTGTTGGTTACCTGCTGAATCCTCAGCATACAACACCAAGTGAAGGGCTTGGTCAGGAATACCCGCTAATCCAGTTAAGGTTTCTTGAGCCGTATATTCAGGCTGAAGGGACGTGTTGGTAAAGGTTTCCAGACCCGAAAGGCGCGTCTTGACCGCGCCGGGAACATTCCATGTGATACTTAAGTTTTGAACCACATAGCGAACAAGCTGATTCGGTGTGCTCTGGAACGTGATCTGCCCTAAGGGCTGGTAGACGGTGATGGTTTGAACAGCAGAAGCCATCTGATTGCCATTTTCACCGACCAGTTCCAAGACTACATTACCCGAAAGCCCGCTGGTATCCAGCGTCAAGCCAGTGGTTTCGGTACTGATCCGATCAATAACCGTTTTACTGTTGACGCTCAAACTGAGGTTGCTGGCATCTTCTACAACCCAACTCAGCGAAATGTCTTCCCCTTGAGCGACCTGCGCCTTGTTGACGGTGAAGGCTGTAATCTTGGGTGGACGAACCGGGCGGAAGAGAAAGGCTAATACCAGAATAACGGCTACGATACCGACTAGCGCAGCGCTGGCAAGAGCTAGAGGCGTCCATGACGGGAGTAACGGCTTCTCGATGTACTTGGCGCGGGCGACCGCTAAAAAGTGAGCGGCATCGCCTGATGTGACTTGAATATCAAAGGTGTGGGTGCGAGGCTTGCCCCAGAGAGATGGTTTCTGAGGTGTGATGGTGCCGGACAAAATGAAACGGGCACCGGGCATCAACGTGGACTGGGGCGCGGGAATCATAAAGCGCAGGTCATTTTCCTTGGCGCGGCAGACGACGTTCAGCGGCAGCGGGGCACTCCCTTGATTATGAAGGTGGAGGCGGAAGGGTTCGCCAGTGTTGATCAGCGATTTTTCCAAAGCCATTCCAAAGCCACCGAACGGCAGCACCCGAACCACAAGCTGCGCATCGACTTTCTGTTCTGGCTTATCGGCTTGATAAGCCCGCACCTGCACTTTGTAGTCACCGGGGCGGCTGTCACTGCGGCGGGCAGGCCGGAAATTGATGAGCACCTGTTCGCTATGTTGAGGATCAACCAGCACTTCAGAACGATCAAGCCGTATCCATTCAGCAGGCATCCCTGAGACTTCGATGCCATAGCGCTGAGCGATGGTAGAGGTATTAGTGATGTTGATCTCAGCGGACATGTGGGCACCGGGGGAAAACGGCGCGGGCGGGCCGATGACATCCAAGCGAAAGTTAGGCGCGGCCACTTCGATACGCTGGGTGGTATCCTCGACGGCCTTCACAGGCTGAGTCGCCATCTCATCAAGCTGGTGATAAATGAGGCGCAAATCTCCAATTTGGATTTCATCGCCCCCATCCAGTTCACGGGGGGTGTTGGGCGTGAGGCGTTCCCCATCAACGAAGGTGCCGTTGGCGGACTCCATATCGGTAATGAGCGTTTTTTGACCGTCATGCGACAAGCTGAAGTGGTAGCGCGAAATGGTATTGGTATCAAGCGGAATCGTGTTTCCAGTCGACCGCCCAACGGAAATCGAATTCTCCACCAAGGGGAAGGTCATAAATTGGCCTCCCGGCCAAAATACATCCAACCGACCGTATGCCATGTAAACGCTCCATTTTAGCCCGTACTACGCCCATTGTAACCGGATGGGAGGGATCGGCAAAGGTGGACGGTGGTACTTTTGGCGCAGTGATTGATTAAAGCCGAGCAGTCGAAGGTCAAAAGTAGGTTATGACCTCCGATAAAGGTGTCATCTTTACCAGATTGAACAAAAAAGATCGGCCAATTTTGTTCGATCCCATAATCGCTATTGGACGCGATTTGAGTCATGATTGAGTCATCAATTTCTAAGTTCATCATTGTTTTGAGGAAAGTGCATGATGGTTGACATCCAGATTCGACGCGCAAGCCAGCAGGATTACAGGGCGGTGTGCTCGCTTCTTGAAGCGCACGGCTTACCACTGGACGGCATTGATCATCATCTGAAGCATTTCCTCACAGCCATTCAAGCTGATGATACTCTAGCCGGTGTGGTTGGCCTTGAGCCATATGGACAGTTCGGACTCCTCCGCTCGGTAGCTGTTAAGGAGCGCAAGGCGGGTTTAGGAACGGCCTTGGTCGAAGGGATGATCGGGTACGCGCAGGCTTCAGGAATCAAGCAGTTGATCCTGTTGACGACGACGGCATCCGAGTATTTCCCACGTTTTGGATTCCGGACGATCAACCGGAAAGATGTACCGGAAACAGTCAAGCAGTCGGTGGAATTTCAGAGCGCATGTCCCGACACGGCGGTGGTGATGGCGCTGGATCTGGTCGGGGAGATGAGAGCATGAGCGAGACAGCGTTACGGTTGGCGACCGAGGATGACGCACCAGCTATCCTTGAAATCTACGCGCCGATTGTGCGAGAGACGGTGATCTCGTTTGAGTACGAGGTGCCGAGCGAGGAAGAAATGCGCGGGCGAATCCGGAGCAAGCTGGCACATTATCCGTGGTTGGTGATGGAGCGCGAGGAGATGCTTCTGGGTTACGCCTACGCAGGACGGTGGCGTGACCGGGCAGCCTATGATTGGACGGTGGAGACGACCGTTTATGTAAACGCGGCAGTTCGGCGCGGAGGCATCGGGCGGACGCTCTACGGGGCACTGTTCAAGGCGCTCCGGCTACAGGGGTTTGTACAGGCGGTGGCAGGGGTGACGCTCCCGAACGACGCGAGTATGGGGCTACATCAGGCGGTGGGATTTGTTCCAACCGGCGTGACGCACAACGCGGGGTACAAGTTCGGGGGGTGGCATGGGGTGGCGTTCTTCGAGATGAGCTTACAGCCTCCACCGGATGTTCCGAAGCCGACACTGGATGTGGGAGCGTTAGATTGGAAGGCGATATTGGGTAGTCTGTAGTCGTACCCCTAACCCCAGCCCTACATCACCACGTTCGCAGGCTCACTCCGGTGAAAGCCCATAGTAACAGGGGAAGGGAGTCAAATACGAAATTTGTGGCAATTCTTGCAAATTGTGCACAAAATTCGCAACTTTTGCACAATTTGCATATTTATCCGCCGAAATGGCAGGCGGGAGTGAGGGAGCGAGGCGCTGAATTGACATTTTGTGTCGGCGGGACGCTCGGCTAATGCCACCGAAATGACGCCATTTCAGCGGACGGCTCGCGTATGGCCGCCGCTGTGCAATTTGTGCAGTGCCGCTGCTCAAAATGCAAATGCTTTTTACCACGAAGACACAAAGAAAGAAGAGAAATACAGACACACTTGGTAACACAACAACTCCCCAAATAGCGATACTTGATACGAACATCGTAGCACAGATTGAGGGGCTTAGGGTGACCAAAATGTAACTCTTTGTAAGGCAGTTTTCTAACCATTTTGAGGGAGCAGTTGGTGGGGAGATGTTGAGCGATGGTTAGAAAATGGTATGGGGTGGAAAAATACCCTTCGATATTCGTTAATTAGTAATCACGGGCGCAGCGGAAGCCGATGTTATAGTTGGCGGTCACCGGAGAATAGGGTTGACGGTAAACGGCATCTATTTTTCCCCAGAAACGGTCGAAGGAACCACCACGAGCAAGGCGCTGCCCACTAGCATTGTTGCTCATGTCTTCACGTCCATCATCAGCGGAATAGGGATACGGTTTGAAGAGGCTGCTTACCCACTCCGAGACATTGCCACTGAGATCGGAAGCCCCAACCCATGAATTGCCAGCAGGGATACTGCCAACAGGAGCAGTGAAACTCGAGTTTTTGTTAAATATGACATTTGCGGGGATATCATCATTACCCCAAGGGTAAAGTAAATCATCAGGACCACGAGCAGCGTATTCCCACTCGCGTTCCGTAGGCAGGTGTGCCCCACGTGCCAAACAAAAATCACGGGCTTGGAACCAATTTACTGTATCACGTGGTAAATAGTTGTGTCGGAATTGACCACTTGAGCCAAACTGATCATTGGTCACTTCATAGTGATCAATCCAAAACGGCTTATCAAAACACTGCTGATTGACCGGTTTGGTATCAGCAGTACCGATTTTGTAAATAACTTTGTCGATGATTTCGCTGCCCATCATGAAGCAGCCCACAGGTACCAACACCATCTCGTAGCCATCGAAGGTCTGGGCTTGCGGCGTCCAATCGGTGTTGCGCGTGACCGGATTACCGGGGAATCCGACCGGAACTGGTGTTGCAGAGGGCGTGATTGAGGGCGTTAGCGTCCATAATCTGGCCGTGTCGGTTAATTCAAAAAAATATTGAGCTGTACTGGTCTGAGCTATTTCGGTACGGTAAGCCTCAATGCTGGCGGTTATATTCGCTGTTGGCGTGGCAGTCCAGAGTGTGGCGGTTGCGGTTTGATCACGAAGGCTTTCGGTGCCTACCCGATCACTGGTTTGGAGGGCAGCAATGGTCGCGCCGTCATTAAGGCTTTTCTGTTCAGTGGCGGCATTCGCATCAATTGTTTTAACGATGTCAGCAATTTGAAGCGTATTGGTAATGGTTGGGGTTGGGCCTTCAGTGGGCGTAATGGATGGCGTTAGGGTGATTATGGGCTGCAGGCTCGGGTTCGCAAGAACTTCCTTCTTGGCGGTTGAATTCAAGTTTGAAGCAATGAATAAACCGAGCACAATGACACTCAAAGCAAGTAAAGGCCCGACAATAACCGGACGACGATAAAAAGGTGATCTCACCTTAGCTGATTGAGAGTTAGTGGATTTCGATGATGCCGGAAGAACCGCCGGCTTAACTGCCTCGACACCCTGTGGCGGCGTTGGTGGCACATCGGACATAGGGATACCCGCTCGGGGCGCAATGCGCCGGATCAAGCGGGTCATACCAGCCGATTGATCATCCGCAAAATTGATATACTGAACACCGGCCAACTGCACCGGAACGCGTGTCTTTTGCGCCATGACCGGAATAATGGTTTTGTTGACTTGCTGGGCGTAGTCGATCTCGTTGAGGACAAAACTTCGGTGCTGGGTGGGGGTCGCGGGACGGTTCACATCAGGAGATAGCAGGACAATCAGGTAATCCGCGGCGTCGATTTCTTCCTGAATCTGCGCGGCCCAACTTTCGCCGGGTTCAAGGGTTTCATCCATCCAAACGGTTACATCAGGGATTTTGCGTAAATCTTCTCGCAATTGAACCGCGAGATTATAGGTATCGGCTTTGGCATAGCTGATAAAAATGTGCATTTTTACGCGTAATTTTCATAAATAATGTAGAGCGCCATATTATAAACACACGACAGCAAAATGCAAAGTTAGTGGAAACAGGGAAGTGATACGGACAAGTTAGTCAGCAGTTGGAATATCGACGCGTTTGGTGACATTCACGAGGAGTTCGACGGCGTAGTGGTCGGAGAGTTCGACATGTTTGTTTTTGTGGGGATGGGGAATGACATCCTCGAAGCGGAAGCGGCTTTGGACTTCGATGTTATGAGTCCGGGGCGCACGGAACAGGGCGAAATCAATGGGCATGATATAGCGGCTAGGCAGAATGGAGCGCGGACGCAGCGTGGGCTGAAGATTGCCGGATAAGGGATCAGTCAGGCCGCTGGCTTCAAGAAAAGACTCATACATCCAACTGCCACGCGGAATATTGAAATCCCCACAGACTAAGACCAGAGCATCAGATGGTTGGGATTGGACACATTCGGCAAGCTGAAGCAACTGATTGTATTCGTGCTTGGCGAAAGGGTTCTCGCGGCTCCAATCGCCCATGTAATTGGCGGTGAGGTGGGTGTTGATGAGCACGACCCGCATATGCTCCCAATCAAGGTAGGTGACGAGAATCCCTTTATGGAGAATCCAGTCGGCCAAGGCGGGGGTATACCAGAGGCCACGTTCGGTATAGAGCATAAACTCAGCACTCACAATCGGACAGCGTGAGAGGGTTAGCAGCCCGCCTTTCGGGGCATGGATGAAGGGTTCATAGGCGCAAGATGGATAACTGCTGCATTCCCGTTCAAACAGACGGCGGTTGTAATTGGACTGTACTTCTTGGAGGCAGACGGCGGCCATATCCAGATGATTAAGGGTATGAGCGAGGACTTTGAGGCGTCCACTGGTACCGGGGGCGGGAACCCCATAGCAGTTAAAAGTTAGTAATGAGAATGCCGGCATTATCACCCATGTGGCTGAGGCTAATCTTACCGATGCCGTTTATTATAGAGGTACAAGTGTTGGATTAGCGAAAGAGAATTCATTTGAAGCTCTACGACCTGCTGCGATATGGACTGTGGGGGGTGCTGGCGGCAACCGCCGACGCCAACCGACGCGAATATCATATGACCACGACGTGGATGCCCCATCTGGTGACTAACTCGCTTTCCTTGCTGCTGCCGGACGCGCTGCGGCTGCTAATCCCGAAAAAGCGCAAGCCCGCCAATCTGGTGGAAGACGTGATGGACCACATGGTGAGGGACAATCCGAAGTATGTGGTGTATGTCGCCCCGCTGGCGATTGGCTATATTTTGTCGCATCCCAAGTTCAATATCTTTAAGGGCGACATGGGCGATATTCGGGTCGCTGGATTAGGATTGGATGCCCTTCCGCACGGCGCGACCGGATTCGCACTGACGGCGCTGGTGCAAGATACGCTGCAAACAGCGGCTGAGATCGAGCCAAATAACAAGAGTTCATTCGCGCAATTTGTGCGCTGGTGCAACGACCATTCAGCGCTGACAACCTTCGCGGTCTTGGGCGGACTGACCTTCTTCTGGGAATATGGCGAGTACCGCGTGCATTATCACGAGTTGGAGTTGCAGGGCGGCGACATCAGTAAGATCAATATGATGTGGAGCGCGGATGATACGGGGAGGGATGTGGTGGCGAATTTCTTCGGATGGGCACTGGCGCTGCTGGTGGGGAAACGGTAAAAACCTTATCCCCAATCCCTCTCCACCAAATGGCGAGAAGAAAAATAGTGAAGGCGGGGCAAAAGCAATGCTGTGCCCCTACGGGCCTATTTCACATTAAAATGTAACAATTTCAAATTGAGGGTAAAAGGGAAAGTCCTAGACTTTTCCCTACAGTAAGACGTGTGTTACGAATTAGTGGACGGTGTGAATTTCGATGATGTCGCCATTGAGGTATTCGACGAGGGTTAGCCCTGCCCGTTTGATGCAGGTGAGATGTCCACCATAGGGTGCGCTGTAGCTGCCGGAAGTTGGGGGAACATCGTGATAGTCGCGTCCTACGGCGACCGTGATATATCCGAGATGTGGTACACGGTCATTGGTGGGGTCAAAGGCAAAGGCGCTGTAGCCGTCATCGGTCGGCAGGAGCACTTCGACCCACGCGTGTGAACCACCCTCGCCCAACAGATGCCCCGACACATAGCGAGCAGGCAGTCCCGCGCTGCGGCAGATCGCCAGCATGACGTGTGCGTAGTCCTGACAGAGGCCGTGTTCAATTTCGAGCGCCTCGGCTGCGGTGGTGGCAACCGTCGTCAGACCGCTCTCATACTGCATGATGCCATGAACGTGGTCACTGATACTTTGCGCCAATTCGAGTGGGGTCTTCGCCTGCCGCTGCAAGTCACGCGCGATGCCGTTGATCTTACGGTTTGGCGCCGTAAGCGCAGTAGGGCGCAAGTAGTATTCACTATCCGATGATGGGACACACGGATGTTGTTCGGCCTGCCGGTGATTCTCGATTTCGAGCATGACCTCGAACGACACGCTGCGTTCGGCGGAAGGAATTTCGAATTCAAAGACACGGTTTCCGAAAGGATCGGTGGCTTGGGTGGTGCTGACCGGGGTTGGTTCAACCGAAAGCTGGTGAAGGCGTAACTGCTGCGTACCGTACTGATCGGCGGGGATTACTACAAGGCGCTGCTTCAGGTCATAGATGGGGCCGGGATACTCGTAGTGAAAGCGGTTGAAGAACCGACAGCGCACACGGCGCACATCGCCCCACTCTACCCCGTGATGGTCAATGAAATCGGCATGTTGAGACATTTGTGTTGTCGTCATAATTAGGCTTGAACCTGCAACGGCGCATCACTCAGGCGTAAATCATCCGCCACTTGATCAGCCCATACTTTGAAGCCGACCAACTGCCCGCTACCATAGATTGTCGAAAAGGCGGTATCCACCGCATCACGTCCCCGCGCGATCAGAACACGTCCGGTACGCGGGATGTTGTGGCGGGCGTCAAATGTGCGCCACGCTCCATCTATATATACCTCAAACCACGCATGAAAATCCATTGGGGTTGGATCGAAGGGCACATTGATGTCCGGCAGAAAGCCACAGACATAGCGCGCGGGGAAGTTGAGCGCACGGCAAAAGCAGACACCAAGATGGGCGAAATCACGGCAGACACCATTGCGCTGCTGGTAGGCATCCCAGCCGGTGGTGGTCGATGTGCTGCCTTTGGCGTAGGTGATATTACCATGCAGCCAATCACAAACCGCCTGCACTTGCGTCCAACCACCGACGATATTGCCAAACATCTGCCACGCGTCGGGGATGAACAAATCAGATGGACAGTGACGGCTCGGTAACGTATAGACGATCACTTCATCGGGCAGACTTTCGATGGGCGTTTTTGGTAGGTCAATCAGAACTGGATCAGGCGTGGGGGAAACATCGGCAAGCGCGTCATAAACGACTGAGAAGCGCCCTGTAGGTGCCAGCATCCGCCAGATGGTGTTGCCATAACTGTCCGTGTAATCGTGGAGGGTGATATTGGGGTTGACCAGCCGCTGTTCTTCGATGAGGTGATGATTATAGAACTGGGGCGGGCGTAATGCCATCAGCATGGGAGTCGGCTGAGGAAATTCATATTGGATGCTGCAACCAACGCGAACACGCATGTGAATGGAGCCTCTATGATTTATCCTACGTCCGCATTGTAAAGGTTATGGTGAGCATGCGCAATTAGCAAACTCCGACAAGGATTTACCACAAATATTCGGCACTTCCTTATCTCGATCCACCAAAGGCACTTAAAACGCTAAAACAAATGGAAAACAAATGAAAGTGAAACGGAAATACGACTAAAGATTTATGCATCCCCCTCTAAAGCAGGGGGGCGCGGTATGCAAAATGCGCTATACTTCCATTAGGAAATGTGCGCGAAGGGGACAAAATATGAGTCCAACAAACAATTTAACGACCGCGCGGCCACAGATTTACCAAGCGCGGAAGTGGACTGACCGTCAACTGGTCGAACAGGGTTTTCAATACTATCGACCTGTGAAGCGTGTCACGATGGTCAAGCCGCTGCCGGAATCGGAAGCGCCCAAAGTGATCAAAACGTCATGGGATACGCTTGTGGCGCGCGCCGGTTATATCATTGCGTATGTCTCGGGCGATACGGTTAAGTCAGCGCTCGATGATTACGAGCCCCGCCCGATTGAACCACAGATCTTTGCCAAGACTTATAAGCCTTGGGATGATGCCCGTTGGAAACCATCCCTTACCGAACGGCATCTGTTGAGTTTGGGCTGCAAGCCCTTTTACAAGGTGGCCGGTGTCTGGGCGAAGAAGCTGAAGCAAGATACCTTCGTGCAAAGCATTGAAAGTTCGAAGCCGGTCATTGCACCAGCGGGAGCATGGCTCTGCGTGGGTACCGAGGGCGAGCCGTGGAGTGTGGATGACAGCTGGTTCCACACCCGTTATTTGCTGCCGGGCAGCACGGTTGGCGGTGTGCGCTAGAGGATTGCTTTGAGTTTTTCGCGGTCGATGTTGCCGCCGGATAAGATGCAAACCACGGTGCTGCCTGCCGGAACATCTACTTTATGAGATAGCAGAGCGGCGAAACCTGCCGCGCCTGACGGCTCAACGAAGAGTTTGCAGCGCTCCATAATCAGGAGCATGGCTTCCTTGATCTCGTCGTCGGAAACCAGCACCACTTCATCCACATACTTTTCGACATGTTCAAGCGTGTGAACACCCGCGAATGGCGCGGCTAAGCCATCGGCAATCGTACTAAGCTTTTCGGCGGCCAGCGGTTTGTGCTGCTGCAAGCTGGTGAGCATCTTAACCGCGCCAGTCGGCTCAACACCGATGACACGGGTTGAGGGTGACAAGGTCTTGATGGCCGTTGCGACACCCGCGATGAGTCCTCCCCCTCCAACCGGAACAAAGAGCACATCCGGTGCAGGCACATCTTCCAGAATTTCCAACCCCACTGTCCCCGTACCCGCGATAATCATCGGATCATCGAAGGGATGGACAAAGGTGAGGTGCTGTTGCTCGGCGAGTTCCATCGCCTTGGGCATGAGGTCTTTGCCGACGCCATGCAGGATGGCGGTCGCACCATAGCCACGCGTGGCTGCCACTTTGGCTTTCACAGCGGCTTCGGGCATGACAATGGTGGCTTTGACGCCCATTGCGCCAGCGGCATAAGCGAGGCCAGCAGCGAAATTGCCCGCCGACATGGAGACGACACCATTGGCTTTTTGTTCAGGGGTCAGGCTGTTGAGTTTGTTGATCGCCCCGCGTGGCTTATACGAACCCGCCTTTTGAAAAAGTTCGGCTTTGAAGAGCAAGTTGACGCCAAGCATGTCACCGAGCAGGGACGCGGTCAACACCGGTGTGCGATGCAAAAGTCCAGCAATGACCTGACGTGCGGCTTGAATGTCGTCAAGGGTAATGAGTGTCATGAGTTCTCTATTCTTTGCGTTGTAAATCAGTGGATTCGGCGTCTTCGGGGAGCAGGAAAACCTGCCACGCGCCGTGCATGCCGCTGTCGGTCACGCCGTAATAAACACGCAGATGACCATCGACGCGCTGCACCAAGTCATACCGGGTTTCACCATTTTTGACATAGTGCTGCCATAGACCAATATCACCCTGCCATGTGATCTTATCCACGCGCGGACGGTTGCCTTCATGCTGCTTGATGGCGTAGTGCCATAAGCGTCGCGCTGACGACCGGGTGACGTTCTGGACAATGTTGCCGTTCCGTAAATCGCGCATGGTGTAGTAGCGTTCATCGCCGCGCTGTTCTTCCCCGACAATTTCCACACCACCAGACGGTGGCGCAAGAACAGATGGCAGCGGTTCAACCACAGCCGCAGCCTCTGCAACAATCGGGGCAAAGCGTTTAGCACTGGGACGCGGCGGTTCATCGGGCACAGGCGGCACTTCGGGCGGCACGACATCCACCTGAATCTTCAAGCCCTGCCGTACTAGATTCACGATTTCGTCACGTACGGCCAGCGAGGTATCGGCCTCATCGCGCACATAGATCTTGTTGTCTTCAATAGCATAGGGACGGTCGCCGCCGGATGGCACTTGGACACGGATGATGGCTTTGCCCTGCGTCTCTTGCACATCAATTTCGACATCCAAGCGCGGACTGATCATGCGGCTGATTTCTTGCTGAAGCTGGTCGATACCTTCCTGCGGGTTGTCAATTCCCAAGGGTGAACGCTTAGGGTCTGATGTCAGGCCGATGTAAACCGTACCGCCGTTGGTATTGGCGAAGGCGCAGACATCGGCGATGATGCTGTAGAGCCGTCCGCCAGCTTTGGTCATAACTTCGTGGAAGGACTGAATGAGCGAGGCGCCTTCTTCGCGGGCGGCTTGGATGTAGTCCAAGGGCTGCCGGCTGGGATTGTAAGGCCGCGTGCGAGAAAAGTCTGTGCCCTGAAACATTTCAAGGAGCGATTCAAAACTGCGTTCTGGCAGCAGCACTTCGGTGACACGATCCCCGACACCGAGGTTAGCATTCTTGGCGCTCTTATCGGTATTGGGCAGCGCGTTCAGGCGGTGTGCATCCGAGCCTTGAATGCAGCGCATCCGGCGGTCGTAGCCAGATTTGGTGCCATTGAAGAAGCGCTCGGTGCTGTTGCGATCTTGACGTCCGAGATCGGTGACTTCCAAGGCGTGGAGAAAGCGGCTCTGTGTATAGGCGATTTTGGTTTGTCCACCGAAGTCGAAGCCGCGCATGGCGACACCATGACTGCTGTTGACGTGGGCAGCGATACATATTCCACCGGCTTCACTGATGGTTTCGTAGGCTGTGAGGACATCCGCCGACGCACCGACCTCCGAGTTACCTTCGTCAAGTACATGCGGGGGGACATTTAAAGCAAGCAGCAAATGTTCAATCAAGCGGACCGGGGTGGCAGGCGAAAAGATGCCAAGGATGTGGAAGCCAAAGGTGGCGGTGAATTCAAAGCCGGGCAGCACCAGCACTTTTTCCAGCAGACGGCGGTAATCGGCTAAGCGTTTGAGTTCATCCGGTTGGGCACGGCCTAAGCCTTCGAGATAGGTCAGCAGTTCGATGTCATTCACCATATTGGCATAACCGGCCACTGAATTGTGGTCAGTCATGGCGATGATATCTATGCCGCGAAACTCGGCTTTCCGTAAAATGTCTAGATAAGTGGTATTGGGTTCTTGATAGTCCGCCGACGCAGGGGTATGGATATGTAAATCCATCCGATACCACTGGTTGCGCGACTTCTTACGGGATGACATAACGTTACATATTCTTTATTTGTATCCAAAGTAGATACTATAACTCATTGTTTGAGCAATGGCATTAAATCAGTGATGTATTCTTCCAAACAGGCGGGGTCACCCTTGGGCGGCAGCAGGACAACCGAGTCTGCTCCGGCCTCGCCCATCTTTTCAATTGTGGCGGCGGCTTGCTGCGGCGTACCGGACGCCGAGAGTTCATCCAACCATGCTTCGGGGATATGCTGCGCAGCGCCTTCCCCACCATATTTATTGAAGAGGTCAGCCGCTTCGTCAGCGATACCGAGTGGGGTTAGGTGAGGTTTGGCCCACGTCAGCGTTTCGCTCAAGACCTTGCGGATGGGCAGACGAGCCTTCGCGCTGTCCGCGCCGACCTTGGCGTAGGTGAAAACAACAATGCGATTGTCTTTGCGTCCGCTTTCGGCCATGCCCTTTTCAACCTGCTGCCGTGCCCATTTCACGTAAGCGGGAGACGACATCTCGGTCAGGATGGTGCCATCACCGACGCGTCCGGCAAGCTGCATAGACTTTTCACGCATGGCTCCGACATAGAGCGGAGGCTGCTGCTTAGGCGTCAGCTTTAACTGTACATTATCAAAGTGGATGTGATCACCATCCAAGGTCACGTTTTCGCCGTTAAGCAAAGCACGAACGGTCTTGACCGTTTCTTCCAGCGCTTTCATGGTTGATTTTGGCGCAGCGCCAATCTGCTTCAGCCAGCCTTCGACACCGTGACCAAATCCGGGTAGGAAACGACCGGGATACAGACGGGCGAGAGTTGTGATTTCCATAGCGGCGAATAAGGGATTACGAACGGTGGCGGGCATCAAGCCAATGCCGATTTTGACTCGGCTGGTGGCGGACAGCATGGTGGCGGCAGACGTTAATGCGCCTGCCCAAAAGCTGTCTTCCCACAACCAGATTTCATCAAATCCAGCGACTTCGGCCTGCGTGGCGTAATTGACGAGTGTTTCGGGTGGAAAAGTCGGGTGGAAAATAACCCCAATAGATGGTTTTGGCATGATTTTTACTCGAAATAGTATTTTAAATAGCTATGTTAGATGTGAAGATGGTGAAGCAGGAAATAAATGCAGGGCAAGATATATCTTGCCCCTACACAGAGACTGATTTAACGTTTATGCCATGCCTCAAGCAGTTCGGCTTCTTTTTCCAAGGTGATGGCGCGCGCCGCGATTTTTTCCATCAGTGGTGTGCTCTGATAACCCTCTTTGCGCATCCAAGCCAAGGTTTCATGGATGGTTTGCTGGAGAGGGCGCTCGACATAACCAGCGGAAAACGCTTTATCGACATTAGCCCGCATAAAGCCGATGGCTTCCTGTGGAACCCAGTAGCCAACGCCATCGACAGGTTGAATGTCGTGCATTTTCAGCAGTTCGTCATTAGTATAGGTAATAGTGGTGGGTTTACCGATGGCTTCGACAACCGTATCCAACAGCGTTCGCATCGGGAATGGGCGTCCGGTGAGGTTATACGCGCCATGATAACCGGCATCCACCGCCTTGAGCAGCCAATCAGCCATATCACAGGCATGAATAATCTGGACGACCTGATCCGGAGTGCCTGCCAAGCGTTCGCCTTCACGATCATAGCGCCAGAGCAAACCGGGCATACGGGGTGCGCTGTCATACGGGCCGACGATAAAGCCGGGGCGGGCATTCAGACCGCGTTCGCCATAGACTTCAGTGACCACATTTTCGCAGGCCACTTTGAGCGCACCGTAATACTTGGGAATATCTTCGCTGGTGGGGTCGTCGCCCATGGTATTGAGCGGCGCGTTTTCATCGGCGTTATCCGGATTGGCGTAAACCGAAATGCTGGAAATAAAAACATAACGGCCAACCGCATCTTTCAGCAGTTCAGCCGATTGGCGCACCACACGCGGCAGATAACCGCTTGGATCGAACACCACATCCCACTTACGGCCTTTGAGGGCATCCAGATTGCCGTCCCGATCCCCGACTAAGGCTTCGGCCTGCGGATATAATCCGGGGCCGGTTTTTCCTCGATTAAAAAGTGTAACTTTATGTCCGGCTTCTAAAGCCGCTTCTGCGAGATGCCGTCCGACGAACTGCGTTCCACCAATAATCAGAATATCCATGTAGTGTCCCGAAGATTATGTGCCTAAGAGGCGGTTGAAAAGCGGCGCGAGATCTCCCGGTTCGAAGGGCTTCACCATAAAGTGGTTCACACCGGCGGCTTTAGCTTCATCACCCACGTCGAGGCCAGAGGCCATCACAATCGGCGTATTGGAGAAGTTGGGATTGCTGCGAAGCTCACGCACCACATCGACGCCATCCATATCGGCGAGATGGTAGTCCATTAAGAAAATATCCGGTTTTGCTTGCTCGGCGACTGGTATCACGTCCGCGCCACGTCCAGCGACTACGACTACGTATCCGTCCAGTTCTAGCAGCGTTTGCAGCAGCTTCACTGTATTGCGGTCGTCATCTACGATCATTACTTTCGGCACGGGTTTACTCCCTGTCCTAAAAATAGAAAGTAGGGATAAGCTAAGCCTATCCCTACATCACAATATACACTACTTTTTAGCCTTGTGCCCGTTTTTAGCGGGAGTCTTGGATACTAAAGCGGCATCCAAGACATCCTGAACATGCTCGGCCAATACAAACTTCAGTTGCTTGCGAACATCGTCCGGCAGATCATCCAAGTCGTTCTCATTCTTCTTGGGAATGATGACCGTATCAACGCCGAAACGATGGGCGGCCAAGACCTTATCTTTGATACCGCCGACCGGAAGCACCTGCCCGCGGAGCGTAATTTCACCGGTCATGGCGACATTACTCTTAGTCGGGCGTCCAGTAATGAGTGAAGCTAATGCGGCGGCCATCGTCACACCTGCGGACGGACCATCTTTGGGCACGGCACCGGCTGGCACATGGATGTGAATGTCGTTGGTTTCGAAGAACTTGGCATCCAGCCCAAAGTCATCGGCCTTGGAACGGATATAGCTCAGGGCAGTTCGGGCACTCTCGGCCATGACGTCGCCAAGCTGTCCGGTGTACTGGAAACCTTTGCCACCGGGCATCCGTGCGGCTTCAACGAACAGCACGTCCCCGCCGACGGGAGTCCATGCCAAGCCGGTTGCCACGCCGGGAATATCGGTGCGTTCTTCAATCTCCTCACGGTAGCCGTAACGCGGCTTACCGAGCAGATCACGCACCTGCTTTTCCTTGATGGTGACCTTGCGGTTTTTGCCTTCCGCGATACGAGTCACGACTTTACGGGCAGCACGTCCGATTTCACGTTCGAGCGTACGGACGCCTGCCTCGCGGGTATAGTCGCGCACGATGGTCTGCAAGGCTTCGTGGGTGAACTCGATTTCCTTGGGGCGCAGGCCGTTCTCTTTGATCTGGCGCTTGACCAGATACTGTTCGGCGATGGCGACCTTTTCGGCTTCGGTGTAACCGCTGAGCTGGATGATTTCCATACGGTCACGCAGCGGGCCGGGGATCGGTTCGAGTTCGTTGGCGGTCGTGATGAAGAACACATCACTCAAATCGAAGGCCACGTCGATGTAATGGTCACGGAACTCGGCGTTCTGTTCGGGATCGAGCACTTCGAGCAAGGCGCTGGCCGGATCACCACGGAAGTCACGCCCGAGCTTGTCGATTTCATCCAGCATGATAACCGGATTACGTGACTCGGCACGGCGAATGGTTTGGATCATGCGCCCCGGCATCGCACCAATGTACGTCCGGCGGAAGCCACGAATTTCGGCCTCGTCACGCACACCGCCCAAGCTCATGCGGATAAACTTGCGTCCCATGGCGCGGGCAATCGACGCTCCGAGTGATGTCTTACCAACACCGGGCGGGCCGATGAAGCACAGGATCGCGCCACGCCGCTCACGGCGGATGGCATATTGTGAGTCGGTCTCGCCTTCGACTTCGTCGGCTCGTTCGCTGCGCAGCTTGCGTACCGCCAGATATTCGAGGATGCGTTCTTTGATGTCCTTCAGACCATAGTGGTCTTCATCCAAGACTTCTCGTGCGTGCGCGATATCAAGGTGATCTTCGGTGGTCTTTGACCAAGGCAGAGTCGTCATCCAATCCAGATAGGTACGGATGACGCCGTACTCAGCGGCAGCCGTCGGCAGCTTGGAGAGCCGGTCAAGTTCACGCTCAGCTTCTTTGCGCGCTTCTTCCGGCATACCTGATTCGGCGATCTTTTTGCGGAAGGTTTCAACTTCCACCATCTGCTCATCAGATTCACCGAGTTCGCGCTGGATGGCTTTCAACTGTTCCCGCAGATAGTACTCGCGCTGAACCTTTTCCATCTCGGTCTGCGCTTCGGTCTGGATTTTGCGTCCCAGTTCCAAGACTTCCAGTTCTTTGCTGAGAATGGTCATCAAACGACGCAGCTTGGCGTCGGTACTTTCCAATTCAAGGATGGCCTGCGCGTCACCTAAACCGATGCGAATGTAGGTAGAAATGGCATAGGCCAATTGCAGCGGGTCAAGTTCGGAAACATTGACGGCGTTGGTGATCAACTCGCTGGGAATATTCGGTACAAGGTCGGCGAGGCGTGTGAACTGGTCAGCCACATTGCGAACCAGAGCCTCGACCTCAACCGTATCCTCAATGGTTTCAGGAATCGCGGTGATACGCGCGCGTAGATAGGGTTCGTTTTCTGTGTATTCGTCAATGCGGATGCGAGCCAAGCCCTGTACCAACAACCGGATGGTGCCATCCGGCGCACGGAACAGCCGATGGATCGAGGCCAGCGTACCGATCTCGTAGACATCATCCGGTCCCGGGGTTTCCATATCAGGGTCTTTAGCCGCCACCAACCCGATCAACCGGTCACCAGCAATAACATCATCCACCAGCTTGATGCTGCGCGGTTGGCCGACCGTCAGGGGAATAGCGGTTTGTGGATAAACTACCAAACCACGCAGCGGCAAAATCGGGATTATCGATGGGATATCGCTCTTCGGCTGCTTGCTATTTTCGTTCGGAGTAGGCTCGCCATCTTTGACGGTAATATCCAGTTCAGTCGTCGCAGTCTTCTCCGTATTCTCGTCATCTGCAAAATAGCGGGCTTTGGTCACATCTGTCGTTCGTTTCGGTGTCATCTTTTCGCCTTTACGAGTCGCCGCTTACATCCACAACCGGGATGGTACGGGAAGTCTTACGTGGTAGTTCTACAGACAATAAACCAGCTTCATAGGCTGCGGTCACGGCATCACGCTCAATCGTCCACGGTAAATCCAGTTCGACTTTAAAATCTCCGAAGCCAATTTCAAGTTGATGATAAGCTGCGTGATGATGTTCAGGCTTTTTGCGCTTGCCACTAATCGTCAACCGTCTGTCGTGTAAGCTGATATTCAAATCGTCGGTTTGCATGCCGGCGATTTCCACCAGCACGAGGATTTTGTCCGCCAGTTCAATCACATCCGTCGGCGGACGGTGCGTTCGGGTTGAACGGATCATAGAATTCTATCTCTCGCAATCGTGGAAAACGGATAAGTAATAATTAGATGTACTGCTAGTGGTACTAGCTTACCCATTACACGTAAGAACCTTGTTAGATTTTGCTAAGGTGAAGCATTATATCAGAGGTAGAGCAAAATTCGGCACTTAACCACATGACCTATTACATCTATCGCGAAACTGATTACACTGAATCCATAATTGATAGTGCTCAACATGGTTTCATCGCAGCACAAAACGAGTCTTACGGCTCAGTCACAAGGGCATTTCATGAAACAACTTTTTGTCATTGGACCATCCGGCGTTGGCCGAACCACACTGTGCAAAAAGCTTAGTGATACTGAGCAGAGTGTTGTTCATGTGTCCTTTGATGAACAGGTCAAGCTATTGATCGATGCCCATTATGAATTTCCCCAGCACCGGTCAGGTGAAGAAGGACGCGAGTTCTGGCGCTTCTGTAAAGGCGTCATTAGTAATCTCAGCAACAATTTACAGACCGATATTACGCTGGTCATTGATGTGGATGCTGGCGCGGAATATGTGCCCGAATGTCAGGAATATCTCATCGAGCGATCTGACGCGCTGATCTGTATCATGGCGTCCCCGGACGTCATCTACGCACGCGAGTTGATGAGAGCATCAGAGATCGGCAATCCACAGCGCACAAAAGAAGAATTTCTTGCCGCCGAATTTTCCCCGGATTTGCAACGGCTCTATGATGCGGCAGCCATCACAGTCGACATTACCAATCAAGATATTAATTTTACACTCGAAGAATTTAGAGAGGCCGTTCGAGCTTTAGCTGCAAAGTAAATGGCGGTTAAAAAACAGGGCGCACCCTTTCGGATACGCCCTGCATTTTTATTTTGCACTCAGTACTGGGTGCTCAGGACTCTTTCAGTCCTAGTACTCCGGCATCGGAGGCGCGGCTGGCGCAGGATTGTTTTCCTTGACGTCAGTGATCAGAGCCTCGGTGGTCAAGATCATGGCGGCGATTGAGGCCGCGTTCTCGACTGCACCACGGGTCACCTTGGCCGGGTCAGGGAAGCCAGCGTCAATGGTGTCGACATATTCGTCGGTGAGGACGTTGTAGCCAATACGGAGGTTCTTCTTGGCCTTCTGTTGGCGGCGGACTTCTTGAATGATGACCGCGCCGTCCTGACCAGCGTTCGAGGCAATCTTACGCATGGGGGCTTCGAGCGCCTTGCGAACAATGGCGATACCGGTGTTTTCATCGTCGCCGGCCAGCTTCAGGCCATCGAGGGCGCTGATGGCGTTGATGAGGGTCACTCCACCACCGGGGACGATGCCTTCTTCAACTGCGGCGCGGGTGGCGCTGAGAGCGTCTTCCACGCGATGTTTCTTTTCCTTCAATTCGGTTTCGGTTGCGGCACCAACACGGATGACCGCCACACCACCACTGAGCTTGGCCAGACGTTCTTGCAGTTTCTCGCGATCGTAGTCGCTGGTGCTGGCATCAATTTCGTTGCGAATTTCAGCGATACGACCCTTGATCGCACCTTCGTCACCCGCACCATCAATAATGACAGTGTTTTCCTTGGTGCTGACCACCTTAGCTGCGCGACCGAGGTCTTGCAGGGTAACGGTTTCCAGCTTGCGGCCGGTTTCTTCGCTGATGACGGTACCACCGGTGAGGATGGCGATATCACCGAGCATGGCCTTGCGGCGATCACCAAAGCCGGGGGCCTTGATAGCGAGAACGTTCAGCATACCGCGCAGCTTGTTCAACACGAGGGTTGCCAGAGCTTCGCCGTCAACATCTTCAGCGATGATGACCAGTTCGCGCTTGCCGATCTGGAGCAGCTTCTCCAGAATGGGGACAATGTCCTGAGCGGCGCTGATCTTCTTTTCGTAGATCAGAATGTACGGGTCTTGGATGCTGGCTTCCATCGACTCGGTGTTGCTAACGAAGTAGGCGCTGAGGTAACCACGGTCGAACTGCATACCTTCAACGTATTCAGTTTCGAATTCGAGGCCCTTGCTCTCTTCAACAGTGACGACACCGTCGCGGCCAACTTTGTCCATCACGTCGGCAATCAAGTTACCAATGTTGGTGTCCTGAGCGCTGGTGCTGGCGACCTTGGCGATTTCTTCACGGGTTTCAATCGGGGTAGCCAGTTCCTTGATGTACTTGGAAACGGCTTCGGTAGCCAATTCGATACCACGCTTGAGCAGCATGGGGTTGGCACCGGCTTCAACGTTCTTCAGACCTTCCTTGACGATGGCCTGAGCCAGAACGGTAGCGGTGGTCGTACCGTCACCGGCGATGTCGTTGGTCTTGGTGGCGGCTTCCTTCAGAAGCTGAGCACCCATGTTTTCATAGGGGTCTTCCAGTTCAATTTCCTTGGCGACGGTCACACCATCATGGGTAACGGTCGGTGCACCGAACTTCTTGTCCAGCGCTACGTTACGGCCCTTGGGGCCAAGGGTAGTGCTGACGGCATCGGCCAGTTTGTCGACGCCGATTTTCAAACTGCGGCGTGCAGCTTCATTAAAAGCGAGTTGCTTAGGCATTGGTTAATCCTCCAAACAGGTTATAAATCGCGTGATAATCAGGGTTTTGTATAAAGTCGTTCTTACTCGAGAACGGCCAGAATGTCAGCTTCCTTCATGATCAGGAGCTTCTTGCCATCCATTTTCACTTCGGTGCCCGCATATTTTGCAAACAACACCTTATCGCCAACCTTGACGTCCATCTTGATGGTCTTGCCGTTGTCATCGACGCGGCCCGGGCCAACAGCGAGAACGTTACCCTGTTGGGGTTTCTCTTTTGCCGTCTCAGGAATATACAGACCGCTGGCGGTGGTTTCTTCTTGCTCAACCGCTTCCACAATCAAACGATCAGCCAATGGGCGCAGGTTTGTACCTTTTGAAGCCATTCGAATCTCCTCCTTCAGTTCCGATTCAACTTGTTGTAAACTGAACAACCCTAAACAGCACACAAAAAGGCTCAATCATCTCCGAGCCTTTGTTAGCACTTGCATGTCTAGAGTGCTAAATTATCTTCCATAGAATAGCAAGACTTCGTTGGATCGTCAAGTATCTTTTAGCAAACTCAGCTACTGATTGCTAATTCAAACGCATTTCTATTGCGGTTTTTATGCTGTGGCTGTTTAAGAATACGATACCCCAGTAGACCAGTAGAGGTAACTAATTGAGGAGATCGATACCTGAGGCTTTGCCTGCAGAAATGATGGCCTCTAGAAGATCATCTACAGGCGCATCTTTCAGTAAGTAGGACGCTGCACCCACATTCTGCATCTGATTAATGGCCGTTTCATCATGAAGACTCGTTAAAGTGATCACCTGTATCGTCGGATGCTTCTCGCAGATCAACTTGGTCGCGATAATACCATCCATTTCCGGCATTCGAATATCCATCAGAATGACATCCGGCAGCGCTTCATCACATAACTGCAACGCTTCAAGGCCGTTCGCTGCTTCCGCGACCAATTCAAAGTGTTCGTGCGCTCCGAGATACAAGTTTATACCCCGGCGTACATCATCTTCATCATCAACAATCATGACCCGAATACGCGGCATAGCTTTACCTATCCACATTTTACAATAAATTATTCTACCACAAATAGCAGCGCTGCATGTATTACATTATACTACAAATATTCACTGATAAGATGCGACAAAACCATCTTGGAATTGATCGCTTAATTAGAATCATAATCGCATAACCAACTCAGGTTGTATTAACTTTCGGCCCATAGATTACGTATATACTTTGGGTAGCGCTTATACGCTTTTGTCTGTCCATCTAAAAGTAAGGAATCCCATGCGTAAAACAACGATTTTACTGTTCGTCGGTTTGTGTCTGCTCCTTGTACTGCCCGCCGCAGCGCAGGACACAACCAAGGCCACGTTTGAATCTGCCGACTGCATGTTCACCGTGCCCAAAGATCAAGACCCCAAATGCGGCTATCTGACTGTTCCTGAAGACCGCAGCCAACCGAATGGGCGCACCATTAAACTGGCCGTCGCCGTCTTCCAAAGCGATAACCCCGACAAGAACCCTACTCCACTGATCTATCTCGAAGGCGGACCGGGTGGCAGTGCTCTCGAGTATCTGTCGCTGACCTTTGAAGATCGCTACGCCGAACTGCTCAAAAATCAGGACGTGATTATCTTTGACCAACGCGGCGTCGGACGCTCCGAACCAGCCTTGGACTGCAAGGAAATCACCGATCTTCTGGTTGACTCGCTCGACAAAATTATGACGGTCGATGAAAGCCTCAAAGCCGGAAACGAGGCGGCCGCCGCCTGTGCGACCCGTTTGGCTGGTGAAGGCATCCATCTTGGTTCTTATAACAGCGCGGAAAACGCTTCAGATGTGAATGACCTACGCATCGCGTTGGGCTATGATAAGCTCGACCTGTACGGTATTTCGTACGGCACCAAGCTGGCGCTGACCATCATGCGCGATCATCCGGAAGCGGTTCGAAGCGCCATCATCGACTCGATCTTCCCGCCTCAAGTCACCAATAACGACGCGCCGATTAATTTCGAACGCTCACTGAATGTGCTGTTCAAAGGCTGCGCGGCGGATGCCGCTTGCAGCAAGGCCTTCCCTGACTTAGAGAAGGTCTTCTATGACACCATCGACCAACTGAATGCCACACCAGCGAGCTTCGAGGTGGTTGATCCCACGACTGCCCAGAAGCGAGAAGTCAAAATGGATGGTGACAGTTTTGCCGGCTACATCTTCCAAGCGTTATACGCCTCGGAAATCATCCCGCAGCTTCCCAAGAACATCTATGATGTGCATAACGGCGACACCCGTTTCCTCAGCCTGTGGACGCTGTTGGAACTTAGCCAATTGGACGCGATTTCGGCTGGTATGAACTACGCCGTTCAATGTACTGAAGAATTCCCATTTGATACTGCTGCCAGTGTCGAAGCGGTACTCGCCAAGCTCAATCCCAAGCTGCAAGGCTTTGCGCGCCGCAACGGCATTGACACCAGCCAGTTCGGGCTGTGCGCTGTCTGGAACAGTGCCAAGCCCAACCCGATTGAAAATGAGCCGGTTAAGAGCGACATTCCGACTCTGGTGGTCAGCGGTGAGTATGATCCGATCACTCCGCCAGACTACGGGAAAGAAACCGCCGCAACACTGTCAAAGAGTTACTTCTTTGAGTTCCCCGGCCTAGGGCATGGTGTCATTCCGTCCAGTGAATGCGCCTTGAGTATTGCGCAGGACTTCCTGAAAGATCCGACGACCAAACCGGATTCCTCCTGCATTGCTGATATGAAAGAACCGGTGTTTGCTACTGAAACGGCAACCACCGTCACGATCACGCTCGAAACCTTCACCAACGACACCTCCGGTTACACGGCGGTCAAACCCAAGGATTGGACGGAAGCCGCGCCCAACACGTTCGCGCGGGGATCAAACCCGCTGGATGCTGCGGCGATCAGCTATCAAGTGGTTCCCGGTGGCAATGTTGATCTGGTCATTCCATTGATCAGCGCCCAATTCGGCATCGACAGCAGTAAGGTCACTACCCGTGAAGCCAACGGCCTGAAGTGGCGGCTGCTGGAAGGTGAATTGCAGGGCATTCCGGTCAATCTGGCGATCACCGACTCCAACGGCAAGGTCTACCTGATTGTGGTGTTGAGCAATGCTGAAGATCAAGCCGCCTTGGCTGAAGCACTGTTCATTCCAGCGGTGGACGCCTTCAAGCCTACCGAATAACGATTCATCTTTTCATCTTAACGGGGCAAACCAATCGTCTGCCCCGTTTTGATTTACCTTGCCCATCAACACGGAATACGCAATACTAGCCGCCTTGCAATCCGTAAACCTCAATATCATCCATATTTACTCAGGAGGTTCGTATGTCACAAGACCAATGGACTGCGGTTGATTCCTATTTCGACAGCTTATTCGCGCCATCAGATGACGCTCTTGATGCCGCTTTACACGCCACCAACGCGGCAGGCATTCCCGCCATAAACGTATCGGCCAGTCAGGGCAAACTGCTGTATGTTTTGGCACGGATGCGCAACGTCCGTTCCATCTTGGAAATCGGTACGCTCGGCGGCTACAGCACCATCTGGTTAGCGCGTGCCCTACCCGATAATGGGAAATTGATTAGTCTGGAAATTGATCCGGCACATGCAGCGGTCGCCCGTGCTAACATTGCCCGCGCCAATCTAGCTGTCAATGTCGAAGTACGCGTCGGTAAAGCGATTGAGTCACTGCCCCAGTTGGATGAAGAAGGTGCTGGCCCCTTTGATCTGGTCTTCATCGACGCCGACAAAGCCAGCACGCCGGACTATCTCTCTTGGACGCTGCGCATGACCAAACCGGGCAGCCTAATTATCATCGACAATGTGGTGCGAAACGGCGCAGTCAGTGACCCGACCAGCACCGATCCCAACGTGCAAGGTATACAGAAAGCGATGGAGATACTGGCCGGAGACAAGCGCCTCATCACGACTGCTGTCCAAACGGTTGGCAGCAAAGGCTATGATGGTTTCGCGATGGCCTTGGTGGTTGGTGAATAACATCGACATCTTCAATCATTTTATTGAAAGACGAATCTCATGAAGTTGGAAAACAGGGTGGCCTTGGTGACAGGCGCGGCATCCGGCATCGGACGGGCAACCGCCTTAGCCCTAGCCGAAGAAGGTGCGACGGTTGTCGTCAGCGACGTGAATACCAGCGGTGGTGAGGAAACAACCCGTTTGCTCGTGGAAGCAGGACATCAATCCGTGTTTATTCCCTGTGATATAACCCGCGCGGTTCAGGTGGAGTCGCTCATACGACGCATTATTAGCAGTTTTGGGCGGCTGGACTGCGCAGTCAACAATGCAGGCGTCGGCGGCGACATGACTCCGACCGACCTCCGTGAAGAAGCCACATGGGATATGATTATGAACGTCAATCTCAAGGGTGTTTGGTTGAGCATGAAATACGAACTCGCGCCGATGTTGGAACAATCACGCGGTTCGATTGTCAATGTGTCATCGGCAGCAGGGTTAGTCGGTTTTCGTTATGCGTCGGCTTACTCAGCCAGCAAACATGGTGTGGTCGGTTTGACGCGATCAGCAGCCTTGGAGTATGCCCGCAAGAATATTCGGGTGAACGCCGTGTGCCCCGGTTTTAGTGATACGCCGATGGTCAGCGAGATGAATGCGGCCAACCCCAAGATGGTTGAGGCGACCATCAATGCCATTCCGATGCGCAGGCTCGGCACAGCAGAAGAAATCGCACAGGCGATTCTGTGGTTGTGTTGTGATGAGTCGTCGTTTGTTACGGGCCATGCGCTGGCCGTCGATGGCGGAACAGTAATTGCATAGGCGCACAACAGCGTGTCATGCGCCTGATTAACCGTTGAGAAAATAGTGTAGGGTCGATGAAACGGAACTAGTCACCCGCCGCGCGCAGCACGACTGGATCAACGGACAGGAGATACTTCTCACCGAAAGCCGCCATGGCTTCAACGATGTCCGAAAGCGCCTTGCCCTTTTCAGTCAGGGTGTATTCCACGCGCGGTGGAATTTCGGCAAACGCTTCGCGGGTGAGAATGTGGGCATATTCCAATGTCTTCAAACGCTGCGACAGAGTCTTGGGGCTAACATGTCCCAATGACTCTTGCAGTTCGCCAAAACGCTTGGAACCACTCATCAAATCACGAACAATGAGGATTGTCCAAGTGTCCCCGACGAGTTCAGCGGTTTTTGCGATCGGGCAGTCTTGTTGTTTGGTGATCATGATAGATATTCGCTTTGCAGAATATAGTCTGCGTTTATTGATTAATTAAACGCATTGTAGCATCGCTCTATCCAAAATTTGTTTCCTTACGGGCAGAAAGTGATTATTGTCACCATGAAATTATTATACAAGAGGATGGTACTTCCTTAAGCACCCTAAGCCAAACCCCATTACGATCATCCATGCACCCAAACCGACCAGCGGTACAACCGGCCACCACCAAGGATGATAGTCGAAAATTACGGTGCTTTCGCCCTGTGGTACTGGCACTCCACGAAACATCACATTTGTGCGGTAGATTGGCGCAACCTGACCATTCACGGTCGCTGTCCAGCCCGGATAAAAAGCGTCAGAGAGCACCAGCAATCCGGCATGTGCCCCCGTATTCACGTGGATTTCAGCCCGCTCAGCGCTGTAATGAGTGACCGTCACTTGAGCATTCTCGCTCGTGGTTTGGGTGCTGTTCGCATCGCTGTGATAATCCCCAATGACATACGCCCCCCCTTGAGCACCGCTGCTCACAGCGCTCTGACGCATCAGCGCCAGCGCCGAAGCGGTATCGGCTGCGACTTGCACATCTGGATTAGCAACAAAAAAGGCACGTGAAGTTACGTCGAGGTTCTCATAGAGCTTGATATCGCTCGAAAGCACCCGTTTCCAAGGGGGCAAACTCACTTGTTGGAACACTTTCGCCCGCGTATCCACCAGCGTAACGGCATGAAGTGTTACAGCTTGTTTGGTGTTCAAAACCAATTGGCTCAGTAGTTGAGCTTGCGGTAACTCCCATCGCGCTCGCGTGAATACATCCAAAAGCTCGACCGAAGCAGGCACTTGCCCATCCAGCAGCGGAGCACAATCCACCGAGCTTCCGCAGTTTGTTGTGCTATAAAGCACATCGACTGCCGTCGCCGTGAAAGCCGGGTCAACAGTCAATGTAACGGGTTCCGCTGGACTCAGGGTAAATGTCAGCGACGTATCATAAAACACACCATCATTGACCAAGTCAGCCGTTTTATCGGTGATCAGATAGCGCGTATTGGTCATATTGAGCCAGCGCTGTTCAGGAATACATGCGCCTCGACACTCCGGCAGCGCCAACATTTCACGCAGCCGCCCATCGGTCGAAGGCTCGCTTCCATCTGGCAGCAGCAGTGATGAGAAGGCGGTGTAATAACGGGTCGGTAGCAGACCACCATCGAATCCGTCAATACTGGGAACACCCCATTGCATACCCAAATTTGGGCCGATGACTTCACGCAGTTTGGTCGCCACCAAGGCGATGCGGGTTGACAGAGCGTCCATACCCAGATTGGTATAACGGGCGTTCAGCGCCTCTTTATCACCGGGATCAAATTCCAGCGGCGAAATGCTCAACATGCGTCCCGATGGTGACTGTTCGGCATCGTAGACCTGCATCTGACGGATGGTGAAGCGTGACGCGCTGTAAACATCTTTGGGCGCGGTCAAATTAAAAGGCATGATCTGCGAGGCCAGAAACAGTTCGGCTATTCCCGCAATCGCAATCATTCCGATCACACGTCCTGTGCCTATTCGTTCCCGACCAAGGATCAACACCAGCAGAACCGCTAAGGCCGCTGCCCATCCAATCCAACTTTTTATCGTTGGCACGGCTGGCCCGATGACATCGACTGCCTGTTTGCCCGCTAAGGTGCTGGCGGCGGCTAATCCGAGCATAACAACCATAACTAGCCCAAGTACCCACCAACGCGGACGCGCATATTTCAGCGACTGCAAACCGATGCCCGCTAGAGCCGCCACACCGAGGGCTTCCAGCGACATCCATCGAGCAGGTACGCGAAATAAGCTAAATCCCGGCAAAGCTGCCAGTAGCCAATTCAAGGGATTGAATGCGCCAAGTGCGAAGAAAAAGCCAAAGATTACCAGCAGGATATAGGGCAAAGTGCGGAGTACTGAGTGCTGAGTACTGAGGTTATCAGCATTCATGTTTGTCTGATGACTGGCGACTGATGACTGGCGACTCAGTATCCCGATAATCGCCAACCCCAGCCCGATGACGCCGCTGTAAGCAATGTATTCACCGAACAGGAGGCCATCATAACTCGGCAGCAATCCACGCCCCATCAGCAGCGGTGTGAAGGAAAACGCCAGCACTTTTTGCGGATCCAGTCCACCACCGCGATTGCCCAGTGCGGATAATTCGAGTGTAGGGATTAACTGCGGTGCGGCCAGAAGCAATCCGATGAGGCCACCCAACGCGACCAACACCACGACACGAGTGAGATATCTTAGGTCGAACGATACTTGCAATCGTGTACGGCTGGCAACGGACGACGAACGACTCTTGACCGCTTTTGCTAAGCCAAACACGCCGATGCCAACCAGCGTGATAAACACCGTCTGCGGATGGCCCGCCAGCAGTTGCAGCGCCACACCCACTCCGAATAATAAACTTCGCAGTATCAGCGCTCGATATAGACGATTCTTATCTGTTGACTGTTGGCTAACGACCAGAAATAGCCACGGCATCCACGACAAGGCTTGTAACTGGTTGATGTGCTCGCTCTGCCCACCCAGATAGCCGCCTAGTCCAAACAGCACACCTGCCAGCAGCGCCGGAACGCGGTCGAGTTCTAGTGTTCGCCGCGTCAGCAAATACACACCCAGCACTGCCCAGATGGTATGCGCCAACAGGCTGATCGTAATCGCGGTGGGGGCATCTAAGGGCGTCACCAACCAGTTGGGCGGATAAAACGTACCGAGCTGGCTGTTGGCGAGCAGCGGCACACCCATAAAAATATCCGGCGACCACAGCGGTATATGCCCCGCACGAAATGCCGCACTACGAACATCCCATAACGGATAGAAGTAGCTGTACACATCGCCCCTTGCCAAGATCATGCCGCTGAAGGTGATGCGCCAGAAAAACAGCAGCGTCACCCCGATCATCAATGCAAAGACGATGAGCGACGCACGGCGTGTCGGATTTGTTATGGGTGTGAACAAAAGAGGGTGGCTCCGGTGAATTTCATGTGGAGGGTGTTTCAAAGAACTGAATATCAATTAGGCGAAAAAGATTGTCTGGAAGCGTAACTGGGTGACGCTCACGAAGGTCAGCAATCAATTCCTGTCCCCACTCCCAACTATTTTGATAAGCATGTCTCAGGCTGATTGGATCAAGCGCCGATGTACAGCGGACCAAACGGGCATATGATTCTGCGGATAAATCCTTCTCCAAACACTTGGAGGGTGTCGGCCAGTGGCTCGTCTGATGTTCAAGGATACGCACCATCCAAATTAATAAGCGGTGCCCATTCTGGAGTAGTTCATGTGAACGGGCATATTCTCCGCGCCGCCATGTGTTCATACCGAAGACCATCAAGTTGACAAAATTATAGATAAGCCGCTCCACAGTTTGTTGATCATCCCGCTTCAATGGTGCGCCGATCAACGGTTGGAGGGCCTCAGCGAGTGTACCCGTCCGATCAACGAGCAGTGTTGATTCGACCGAAGGGAACCACGCGCTGCCCTTCCACGTGGCGACTTTCCCCATGTCGTCAGTCGAGTCGAAATGGAATTCCCCGCGCACCATATTCTCAAAGAGTGCCGTATAGTGCCCAAAATCATCGGCAAAAAAGAGTAGTGTCGGGGCAATTTGATCAACCCATGCTTGCTTATTGATACTGGGCAGCGCGGACGGATCAAAAAACAACACACACTCAATATCGGAATAAACATCCGCTTCACCGGTCGTGAAGGAGCCGTAAAGCAGCGCCGCGACAATCCGTTCATCGGCTTGGCACAGCTGCCGCAAACGCTCAATCATTATCTCCTGTGAGGTCACACAACTTTTCCTTCAACCTAAGATCACATATCGCTGCTAGTGTAACGGCGCAGCGCGGGGTGAGCAACCACTAAGATATTCATGAAATTTACATATTTCTTTATACTTCCTCAACCAATTGACTTGTAAACTGAATTTAGTGAACCGGGAAAACAACAAGTCTAGAGGTTGAGCATATGTCGTTCTTACAGCGTCGTAATGAACAGGGTCGAGCAAATGGCAGCATGGCTGAAGCAGTCGTCGAACGTTCTGCCCCTGTGCCACTTGCCCCGCCTCCCATGCCCATTAAGTCCGAAGTCAAAGAAGAAAAACCGCGCGAGGGTGAATATGTCATTCCGCCCAAGCAGCATACATCGCCCAAGATTGCTCAACTCCGCAAACAATTCCGCTCCAAATTGCTCGCTTCGCCTGATGAAGCTGATCAATGGGAACGCGGCGATGTTGAACACGAACAACTGTTGATCGGTCGTCTAAAGACCGTCATTCAAAAAGCAGGTATTCAACTTTCGGCGACTGAATTCGAAGAACTTAAAGAAGGGCTACTCAACGACCTGATGGGCTTTGGCGCAATCGAGCCACTCATCCGTAACAAGAGCGTCTCTGAAGTCATGGTCACCGGCGCAGATATGATTTTCGCCGAACAAAAAGGCAAATTAATGGAAAGCGAAATCGTCTTTGATGACGAAGAACATGTGCAGTGGACAGCACAGCGTATCATTCGCCCCTTAAGCCGCACCTTTGACCGCAGCAATCCGATGGTCGATGGCCGTCTGCCCGATGGTTCGCGCGTCCACTTGGTGATGCCTCCTTCGGCGCTCAAGGGTACCACCATGACCATCCGTAAGTTCCCGTCCAAACCGCTGACTGTGGATGATCTCATCCGCTTCGGCTCGATGACCAAAGAAGTGGCGCAGTTCCTAGAAGCCTGCATCGTCGCCCGCCTCAATATCGTCGTCTCCGGCGGTACGGGTTCCGGCAAAACCACGCTGCTCAACGTGCTCAGCTCCTTCATTCCTGAAGATGAACGTATCGTCACCATTGAAGACGCAGCCGAAATCCAACTGACCCAGCGTCATGTCGTCAGCCTCGAAACCACGCCGCCCATTCCCGGCAGCGATGGCCTTGAAGGCCGCTTGCTAATTCGTGATCTGGTTAAAGGCGCGCTGCGTATGCGTCCTGATCGTATCGTCGTCGGGGAAGTGCGCGGTGGTGAAGCCCTCGACATGCTCCAAGCCATGAACACCGGCCACGACGGATCGCTGACCACCGTCCACTCCAATAGTTCGCGTGATGCGGTCGCCCGTCTTGAAACCCTGTGCTTGATGGCTGGCATGGATCTACCGGTGATGGTCATCCGCAGCCAGATCGCTGCCGCTGTCGATATGTTCGTGCAGCAGTCCCGTTTGAAGGATGGCAGCCGTAAGATCGTCCAAATCACCGAAATCCAAGGTATGGAAGGTGCGAATATCACCCTGCAAGACGTCTTCCTCTACCGCACCCCCGGCCAAACCGGACAGGGTTATTCCCATGCAGGTGGTGGTATGTTGGAAGGCACAGGCTTCCGTCCAAACTTCGAAGATCGCCTCAAGGAAGCCGGTTTCAAACTCTCTGCCAACATCTTCGGTGGGGCCAACAAATTCAACAAAGGTATGTGAGTCGCTAACCGATAGAAATGCAAAAGGGGTACGGCAGCGTACTCCTTTTTGTTTGCGCCTCATAGCGAGAAAACGCCTATTTTCTCATGAGTGTTTAATTCGATTGGTGAAAATCCGTCATATCTTTATGTTCACGCGGCATTTTTATGTTATCGTGCTCATATCGGATCAATTCAAGTGGTTTGGTGGAGATTTTAAGAAATGGATTACAACACCCTCGTTTACAAACTTGGCTCACTGCACAGCTTGCTCCGTGAGTTGGAGGCATCCGGTTTGTATCAAGGTGAACACACCATCGTCTATTCGGCAGCCGATGGCACGCAGCAAACCCTACACGTCTACATCGATGGCTCAGAACTCCAAATGGGGCCGACTGCTGGCAACCAGACAGGTCTGAACTTTTCCAGTTCGTCCTTCTTCGAAGACTAACATCCCACGCCCGACAACTTAGCCTGCTTTCGTCGTCATCTTCTGAGTCTTCGCTAATATTTGTTGCATCTTCTCGCTAAAGCCACTATATTGCGGCGGATTATCTTTGCTCTTGGGCAGAGGTTTTTCAGCAACAGTTGGCGTCTGCGGCGGTAACGGAGTTCCGGTTATTTTTGCAGTCTTAGCGAGTATTCGCTGCAATTTCTCGCTAAACTGTATCGGATAATTGGGCGTAGTCGGTGACACTACACCTTTAGGTTCTAGCCTAGGGGTTGTATCTTGAGATTCAATACCGGCTTCTGCCAGCATCCAGCGCACGCATTCTGTCTGCTCAATTCCCGACCAAAGTTGGTTTTTGTCGGTTTCGATGTGATGAGCGGTCGTCCGATATTGATTTGAACCATTAGGGTTTTCGAGTACCTGATACTCAAGCACAAAAGATGCA
This sequence comes from Aggregatilineales bacterium, assembly GCA_044226855.1. GTDB lineage: Bacteria > Chloroflexota > Anaerolineae > Aggregatilineales > Phototrophicaceae > CFX2. The sequence goes on along the minus strand of JBGAGF010000001.1, from coordinate 653,320 downwards.
ATTGGTTTCCATTGAACAATATCACTACTGGCCTTGACATTGGGTATTTGCAGTTGCTTATTAGTCGTTTCAGCCAATATTTTGGCTTGGGAAATCCATGCTTCGATCATGGTTCGCGATGGGATTTGCTTTTCAGCTTTCAAACCCAACACAATTCCATTAACGGATAATCCCGCCAAATCGTCGTAAGTATGCACGTTCATAACATCGCGGAACCACTGCTGCCGAGCAGCACGTATCCCCTTGATTGCTGTCAAATCGTCATTCACAATCACTTTGTCAGAGATAAGCTGCTTAGTAATTCTTGCCATAGCTATTTCCCTTAGGAACTTAATAATTGGGTTTGGCTACAATCCGGCAGCACACGTCTGTACTGCCGGTAACATCTACCAGTGCGTTCAGACTTATCAACACAAAGATCAATACATTTGAACTATTGGCCCCTCGCAGAACGCTGCCATCGGAATTGGTAAGCCACCAGACTCCTTTAGCGTAAGGGTGGTAACAAGTTTGTATGCGCCTGCCGGTAATGCAGTGGCTGGTATTGGAAAATAGTGTTCGTAGATACGAGTAAAAGGATTTGGCGTTAGTGGTACAGAATCAACGGGGACTGGTTCTGCATTCACTAAAGCGCCTTCCGGCCCTAGTCCCATCGACTCCTCTAGAACACTAACAAACCATGTACCATTTACAGTTGGTACCCATGGGCCTGTTATAGTCCATTTCACATGCATATACCAAAGGTCACCAACTCGAATAATGGTTGATGGATTTCGCCCTGTGTCCAAAACTTCAATGGACATGGTGCCAGTAACATAACTAGTATCTTGAGGTTCAAATATCCCATCTGTCATGATTTTCATACTCCTTACCAAAGTAGTTTGAACAAAAGGTTGAACGTTCACCCGTAGTAAACCAAACACCACTTAATCGACACTTAAGCAGTGATATATTTTCTTTTAGGTTTAAATTAAGTTGTTTTGAGGTTGTGTTTTGGTTTAGACCGTCTCGCCCGCGTGAATGCGGTCAAACAGCGCAGTCAGTGCTGGAGTCGGCGGCATGTCCAGTTCACTTTCCAGCACTTTTACGTAACGATCATACTGTCGCAGCGCTAGATGCACCTGCCCCTGCCGTCGATAGCAGAGCATCAAACGGTAATGGGCGTCTTCCGAACACGGTTCTACAACCAGCATCTTCTGACACATACTGGCGCAGGCGGCAAAGTCGCTTGTGTCCAAATAATGACGGCTCAGGCAGTTCAAGATATTCAAGTAATCGATTTGCAGTTCTTGCCGCGTAATATCCGTCCAATCCTCATACAAATCTTCTGGCAAGAAGCACCCTTCATACAATATTTCCGCCGCTGAATACTCGGCAATCGCATCCGCTGTTTTTCCCTGCTGCTCCAAGGTTTGAGCAAGACCATAATGCGACTTGAAAGCGTCCTCATCAACCCAAATATCGAGTTCAGGATTCAAGAAGTAGCAGTCGTTCTGAAATAGCACATGCGAAAACTCACACTCCGCCTCCCGCAAATTTTGGCGCAGTCCATAAATCGCCACATTTAAGTTATTGCGCTGCGCCTCGGCGTCCGACTCCGGCCAGAACTGCTCCATCAAAACTTCTTTATGGATCGGATGGTCACGATTCAAGAGCATATATTTCAAGATGTTCGCACCCTTGCGGCTTGACCACGTTTCGACCAGCGCATCATTCCGGTACACCTGAAACGTTCCCAGCATATACGCTTCCAGCCGATAGGCCGCCTGAATAGGAGTCTCAACGGATGGCAGTGCCATCTGCAAATCAGGTGACGATTTGCCTGTGAGAAAGCTCAAGATCGTGTTCCACCGTTTGGATGGGGTGGCGAGTTTCGTATGACCATCACTGGTACTCTTTAATTTATAGCTTGCTAAGGCGTCCCGATTTTCGAGGTTCAGCAGCATTTCCAGCATCTCGATGATTTCTTGAATATCCGCATCAAATTCGCATTGGCGTAGTTCTGCCGCTTTCAATGACTCGATATTATGTTCAATATCCGCTTGCGTTTGCAGCGCTGCATAACATAAATGCTGCGCCGCCTGCATAAGCCGTGCTACCAGATTATTTTGCGATACCGAATCGAAATGTTCGGTCTGGCACAGCAAATCGATGACCTCTTGATAAGCCCGATTTGAGACATATTGATCCACTTGTCGAGAAAGCTGAACTTCCTGAGAGACCGAACGCGATGACACGGCTTTCTTAATCACCATATCGACTCTCGCGAACATTAGAGCATGTGGCCAAAAATGGTACGGTGCACATGAACTGTGCCCAAGGAGAAGAAACAAACGAGGTATGAAACTAATTAAAGAAACGAATTTCCAAAACACATATTACCATAAACCATAAAGCCCCGTCTATGAGTTACCACACAACAATATTGTAATAAACTGCTTTTCCTTTCCGTATTTCTAAATTATGGTTAGAAATGAGATGAGCTAGGAGGCTAAAAATCATGCGAATGATTGTCTTTTCCGACACACATGGTCACTGTTTCGCGCTCGATGCCATGCTGAACGACTTAAGTGGCGAGTCGTATGATGGTATGGTCTGCTTGGGAGATGCCATTCAAGGTGGGCCACAGCCCGTCGAAACCGTCTCTCGATTACGCGAGCTAAACTGCCCGATTGTGATGGGTAATGCTGACGCTTGGCTGCTAACGGGGGAAGACAGCGGCGCTGAACCCGCCTCGGCAGAGCGTCAACGCATGTTGGATGCCGTTCGGGAGTGGCAGTTATCCAAACTATCAGCCGACGATTTAAACTTTATCCGTAGTTTTCAACCTACTTTCGAACTTCCACTTGAAGCCGATTGGAAACTCCGTTGTTATCATGGTTCGCCCAAATCTTTCGATGACGTGATTTTGCCATTAACACCTGATGACAAGGAAGTACGCAAATTCCTTAATCCTCAACCGCAGACCATCTATTCCGGCGGACATACTCACGTTCAATTTATCCGCCACTTCGGGCAAACTTTTCACTTTAACCCCGGCAGCGTCGGTGTCGCCTACCGCCATGACCAACCGAAGGACAACTTCCAGTTTGATCCTTGGGCAGAGTACGCGGTTCTAACCGTGACCAAGAGCCGGCTCAGCCTCGAATTCCGGCGCGTACCGTATCCAGCGAGCTTGGCAAGAGAAACATACCGCAACAGTGGCAGACCGTTCGCTGAAGAATCCGCGCAACAATACCACGATTAGTGCTAGTCCCTCAGCCGAAGGGTAGAATACAGTGCACCAATATTTTTTGACTAAAAGGATTCTAGAGTGAACGATCAGCAGCAAATACAGTTCTTGAATCAAGCCCTCGAACAAGGTAAAGGCGTTGTCCGCCTCGCGCCGACGTGGGTTCCGCGTTCCTTCTGCGTACCGGGACGACGCCTGCGCCTCCACCCACACGATCTCTATGCGCTGGGTGCGCACCGCGGCGGGATTGACGAACGCTGGTTTTCGTCGACTACCCCTGCCGACAACGGTCCCGGCACACCGCCAGATGAAGGTCTGAGCTACATCGTGAGCGCTGGTGAAAAAGTCACGCTCCGCGACGCCATGCACCTGATGGCCGAAACTTTCCTCGGCCAAGAAGCCATCGCCAAATACGGCGGATGGGTCATGTACAGCAAATTCTTTGACAACATGTATCCCCTGCCGCATCATCTCCATCAGAGTGATGAGATGGCTGCAAATGTGGGTAAACTCGGCAAGCCAGAAGCCTATTTCTTTCCGGCGCAGTACAATTTCGCGCTCGACACTTACCCCTACACCTTCTTTGGCTTCGAACCCGGCACCACCAAAGACCAAGCCATCGACTGCCTCAAGCGTTGGAGCGAAGGTGATAACCGAATTCTCAGTCTGTCTAAAGCCTATCGTCTGACCGTCGGCACGGGCTGGGATGTTCCACCCGGTGTCCTCCACGCCCCCGGAACCTTCTGCACCTACGAACCCCAGCGGGCAAGCGATGTATCCTCCATGTGGCAGTCGCTGGTGGCCGACTATCAAGTCGTGGCATGGGACTACCTCGTCAAGGATGTCCCGACCGATAAGCACCACGACCTCGACTACATCATGTCCATGCTCGATTGGGAAGCCAACCTCGATCCGGATTTCGGTAAGCACCATTTAACCATCCCGCGTCCGGCAGGCGATCCCAACGCCGCTAATGACATCGGCTATCGTGAAAACTGGATTACCTACGGCAGTGAATGGTTCAGCGCTAAGGAACTCACCATTCTACCGGGACGCACCGTAACTGTAACCGATCCCGCTGCATATGGCCTGATTTGCGTGCAGGGTTACGGACGCTTTGGCGTGCATCCTATCTCATCCCCATCGCTCATCCGCTACGGCGAACTCACCGAGGATGAATACTTTGTGACGTATGAGGCGGCTACAGCAGGGGTGCAGATCACTAACAACAGTTCCACGGAACCACTGGTCATCCTCAAGCACTTCAACCCCGGCAATCCACAAATGCCGCAGCGCGACTAGCACATCATTAATCAGGTGGATGAAAACCACCTGCTATTAAATCCGTTTGTGTAAACCAATATCCACCTTTAATAGATACGGTCTGTTATCCGATTTTTATGAGAATTAATCCAACCCCTTGACTCTCAACCTGCTTGAGGGTTGTAGAGTGTGTGCTAGAAGGCACAGGCAAACGCTTTTGATGCATAATGGAAACACTGCATTCCAGTCGAGCGGAGGGGTTCATGTTCAGGATCGGATTGTTCGCCAAACTCTGCCAAGTCTCGGTATCCGCCCTGCGCTATTACGACGAAATTGGCTTACTCAGTCCCTCGGCGGTCGATCCTTTTACCGGCTACCGTTATTACGTCGCCGAACAAGCCTCTCGACTCAACCGCATCAATGGCCTCAAGGAACTCGGACTGTCGTTGGAAGACATCACTCAACTCCTCGACACTGACCTGCCCATCGAGCAGCTGCGAACCATGCTGCACGCCAAAGAGCAGGAACTTGAGGCGTCCATCAACACCCAGCAAGAACAATTGCAGCGGGTACGCGCACGCCTGAGCCAACTTGAATGGGAAGACAGGTCAGATCAACTGACTGAGATCATTGTCAAGTTGCAATCAGGAGGCAGCAAAGCGATGAACGGGGTACAGGGAAGTATTACGCAGATCATGGGCGCGGTCATTGATGTCAAGTTTCCAACGGGACAGATCCCCGGCATCTTTGACGCGCTCCGCTTGCAGCGCGAAGATGACAGTTACTTAATCCTCGAGGTCCAGCTTCACCTTGGTAACCGCGAAGTCCGCACGGTGGCGATGGGCAGCAGCGACGGCCTCAAGCGCGGCATGCCTGTCTATGCGACAGGTAAGCCCATTCAGGTTCCAGTTGGTGAAGCCGCATTAGGACGTTTATTCAATGTGCTCGGCGAACCAATCGATGGCAAGCCCGCCCCGCCAGCCGATACCCCGCTGCGCTCTATTCACACCATCGCCCCTGATTTCGACGAGCAGTACAAACGGATGGAAATCTTTGAAACCGGCATCAAAGTCATTGACCTGATTGCCCCCATCACACGCGGCGGCAAAACCGGCATCTTCGGTGGCGCAGGCACAGGCAAGACCACCATCATTACTGAACTCATTAATTCGATTGCCATCCAGCACAACGGTCTTTCGGTCTTCGCTGGCGTCGGCGAACGCACCCGCGAAGGCACGCAGTTGTTCGGTGAGATGCAGGAAGCCGGTGTTATGGATAAGCTGGCGATGGTCTTTGGTCAAATGAACGAGCCGCCCGGTGTTCGCCTGCGGGTCGCGCTTTCCGGTGTCACGATGGCTGAACACTTCCGCGATGAAGGCCGTGATGTCCTGCTGTTTATCGACAACATCTACCGCTATTCGTTAGCCGGTTCAGAAGTCTCGGCGCTGCTCGGACGGATGCCCTCCGCCGTCGGCTACCAACCCACGTTAGCCGATGAAATGGGACAGCTTCAAGAACGACTCATCTCCACTGAAAAAGGCTCGATCACATCCTTGCAAGCTGTGTTCGTTCCTGCTGATGATTACTCTGATCCCGCTCCTGTAGCCGTCTTCACCCATCTCGACGGAACCATCGCCCTCAGCCGTCCCATCTTTGAGAAGGCTCTCTTCCCCGCAGTTGATCCGCTGGAAAGCAGCAGCCGCATCCTTCAGCCGGATTTGGTCGGCGAACTACACTACCGCACTGCCCGCGAGGCCCAGAAAGTCCTGCAGCGGTACGTCGAACTCAAAGACATCATTGCTATTCTCGGTATCGAAGAACTCTCCGAAGATGACCGCTTGCTGGTTTCACGGGCACGAAAAATCGAGAACTTCCTGACACAGCCCATGTTCGTCGCCGAGCGTTTTACCGGCAGACCGGGGAGCTACGTCAAACTCTCGGATACTGTGCAGGGTTTCCGCCGTATACTCGACGGTGAACTCGACGAAATTCCGGAGCAATATTTCTACATGGCTGGCCCGATCAGCGATGTGATTGCCCGCTTCGAACAGGCAAACTAAAACATGAAGGATTAAGGACAAACACTCATGCGGTATAGGTCAGGTCACTGCTTGACCTATACTAAAACTACTTCTTGGCTATGGAGTACTCGATGATTGATAAGGTGAAACCGCAACCCTTATTGCATATTTCGCAGATTTTGCAATATATCCGCTGAATTGTCCGGCGACTCGCTGGAGAGAAACCGCTGAATTGACATTTTAGTTTGGCGGGAGCCTCGCTGAATTCCGCTGAAATGGCACACATGTGGCGGGACACTCCCGTATGACCACCGCCGACAATTGGGGTCAGCGGAAGGCTCCCTCATATCCGCTGAATTGGCAGAGGTCAGCGGATTGCTCGCCTAGTGCCGCCAAGGCGCAAAGAACGCCAAGATAATACAGAGATATTATTAACCGCAGAGATCCAGAGGGTAGTGAGAGAATGTATCATACGTTTAATGGTGGTGGTCATTTGGTAAGTGATGATTGAACCCTCACCCCTAGCCCCTCTCCCTCAAGGCGAGGGGAACCAAACAAGTTATCACTTACTATGCAACCACTACCCGTTTAATTGTAGAACAAAAGTTCTAAAAGTACAAGCAAAAATTGTTCGAGTTTACAAACTTAAGCGGCGCAAAAACGACTGTTTTCTCATCTTAGCAAGAACCGACCATTAATCTATGATGTCTGACACCTCCTAAATAGGGCATATCTCCGTTCGAAATCTATACTCGGCGGCATACAATGAATCTAGGAATGCTCTGCTCTATTGATATGTTCAAGGACAACGCCGGATAGGACAACACGGCGTTTCAGATGCAATATGGTTCACATCGAGAAAATTGAGAAAAAGGTACCTTTCGGTCAGTCACTCTGTATTCAATTTGATCTTCATGACGTTCGGTTTTCAGAACTCCCCACGAAGAGCCGCGTGGAAAAGAATTACCTCGCATGGGAAACGGTTCGCAAAAAGACTAATCCCTATTTTGCGGAAGGTACCGGCTTTGAAGGCTATCTCGTCGGCACCTGTCCGAATGCTGACGCTGCACTCGAAGCCATCCTAAAAGCTAACCAGCATATTCTGGATGCCATCGCGCGTCTTTATCACTTCCAAAGCCTGTTCAAAACCCGCTTGATGCGTACCCTCAACGGCGAAATTGATGATCCCGAATCCATCCACATTTGGTCAGCTTATTTAGGCGCAGAACTTGGTCAGCTTCGTACCCATATTCCACGTAATAAGTCCGCCATTCTCTTTCAAAATCAAACTTATCAGATTGTTGCGCTCCTTCCGCCCATCAGTTATCGCAAGGTCGATCATCAACTCGTACAAAACTATGGGATTGGATTTGTTGACAACGCGGTCGCCGTAGTTCCAACTGGAAGCGTCAAAGTGAACATCAAAGAAAACATGCTGAACCCCGGTCAGCAAACGGCGTGGCGCGTTGCCGCCAACATTGGCCGCTTCGGGCACCCGTTAGTGCGCAAATATTTGGATAACGGCTGGAGATAAAAGCGTTTTAGTCCCGTTCATCAACAGATTTGATTAATTCAGATTTATCCCTTCCGTGCGATCTCCCACGCGAGGTGATTGATCTCTGGCAGGATTAACTTTTCGAGGGCCACCTGTACCGCGTTGGGGCTGCCGGGCATCGAGAAAATCAACGTCCCATGATAGACCCCGGCTGTCGTGCGGCTGAACATGGCCGCCGCCCCCACCTCTTGGAAACTCAACATGCGGAACAATTCACCAAATCCCGGCAGTGTCTTTTCGAGATACTTACTCACCACATCATATGTGGTGTCACGCGGGCTGATGCCTGTCCCCCCGTTGAACAGAACGATTTGAACGCCCTGCATGGATGTCAATTCTTCGATCACCGCAGCCACTTGATCAGGCTCATCTTTTATCAAACGGTATGCCGCGACATGATGATTGAGTTCAGCCATCCGCTTTTCGATGTACTGGCGGTTCTGGTCGGTTTCCGGCGTGCGCGTATCACTCACCGTGACAATCGCCACGGTCACCGGCCCCTTGCCAGCCTTCTGTCGATGATCTTCTGCACCCATTTTTCCTCACTTTCATCTGGATTTGTGTTAAGACCCTTCGCCATTAATTGACAAGAGCTTTGATGTGTCTTAAACTCTAAATAATATTGGCATATAGAAGAGGTTTCGGCCTATGAGCGTTTCAGAGCCAATAATCGGATCTTTAAGTAAACTGGATGCTTAGCGCGCGGTTTTGTTTCGATACGAACCGCGCGCTTTTTATTTATCCTCAAATTAGTTTAGCTTAATCAAGAGGAGACAGCTATGGATTACGGAATGATCGGTAAAATCGAAAAAGCACGCCGTTATGCCGAGGAACCCGAACGCATCACCTTCAAAGAGTTTACTGCACACTTCCGTGGCAGCAACAGTGACTATGACATTACTTTAGGCGAAAAAGGTTGGACATGCAGTTGCGCAGGTTTCCACTCCCTGCATATTTGCCCGCACGTCATGGCACTTGAAAAACTCTTCCGCCCGATGCTCAAGCGTGACCCCCTGCACTATGCCCCCGGCCAAAACGTCGTCAGTGATGTGGAAAAAGCCAACCGCTACGTCCATGAAAAAGACCGCATTCAAATTCAATCCTTTGAAGCAGTCTTTCATGGCGAAAACAGCGAACATCACTTCGGTTATACCGGCCAAAAGTGGCACTGCGACTGTGATTTCTTCAAGAGTCGTGGGGTATGCAGCCACACAATGGCGATGGAACGCCTATTGACGGGCATGTTGAATGCCACGCCGCAAGTGGTGGTGCAATAAAGTCATCACAACCGCATATTTCCGGGATAAATTTCCATAAGGGCGGAAATACTTCCGCCCTTTTGATTCTGAACCTTTTTCTTTGGTGAAATGTAACAAATGCGCGTGCAAACCATTGGCGGTTAGAAATTTTGCAATTTCGTAAGACTTGCGGAAGAATAATAGGTCATTCGTTTCTTTGTAAAAACCTTTATAGGTTGTAAGTGCAGGAGGGCTAGACTTTGGCACAACCCGTTATGATGGAGGTGAAGAACCTCGTCACACGTTTTCATACTCAGGAGGGCACGGTATACGCAGTCAACGGCGTATCCTATAAACTCCACGAAGGCGAAACACTGGGCGTTGTAGGTGAATCCGGTAGCGGTAAGAGCGTTCACGTTTTGTCGATTATGGGACTGATCCCCAGTCCACCCGGTAAGATCGAAGCTGGCGAAGTGTTGTTTCGCGGGCGGGATCTTCTCAAGCTGACCTCGGAAGAGATGCGTGCGGTGCGCGGCGCGGAAATCGCGATGGTATTCCAAGACCCGATGACCTCGCTCAATCCGGTGCTCACCATCGGGACGCAAATCACCGAAGCGCTCAAACTGCATCTGGGCATGAGCGATAGGGAAGCAAATGAGCGCGCAGCCAGCTTACTGACGATGGTCGGTATTCCGGATGCTTCCAAGCGTCTGAATAACTACCCGCACCAGTTCTCCGGTGGTATGCGCCAGCGTGCCATGATCGCAATGGCGCTGTCATGCAATCCCAAACTGTTGATCGCCGACGAACCGACCACTGCGCTCGACGTGACCATTCAGGCGCAAATCCTTGATCTGGTACGTCGTCTGCGCGACGAAATCGGCATGGCGATGATCTGGATCACCCACGACTTGGGTATCGTGGCTGGCTTAGCCGACACCGTGCAGGTTATGTACGGCGGACGCATTGTTGAGCGTGGCGCATCGAAGGAAGTCTTCAAAGACACGCGTCATCCCTATACGCTCGGTTTGCTCAAATCCTTGCCGCGCCATGACAAGCGTTCCGGCGGAGAAAAGCTTATCCAGATTGAGGGTTCACCGCCCGACATGCGTAAAGAGCCAATCGGCTGCCCGTTTGCGCCTCGATGCACTTACCGCATCGATATCTGCACACAGGAAATGCCACCGCTCGTACCCGGCCCAGAAAGCACACCCGATCATCTCAAAGCCTGTTGGGTCGATGTCCGTACAGGTCAACCGTTAACTGAAGGAGTTACCGCTCATGGTTAGTACAGTCGCGCAACCTCAAACCAAAACCGCCAGTGGTAACCGCGAGGTTTTACTCAGTGTCAAGAATCTGAAGAAGCACTTCCCGATCAGCTCGGGCATTATCTTCCAACGTCAGGTGGGCGCGGTTAAAGCCGTCGATGATGTCAGCTTTGATGTCTATCGTGGCGAGACACTCGGTCTGGTGGGCGAGTCGGGCTGCGGTAAGAGCACCACAGGCCGTACCGTTCTCCAGCTTTATAAACCGACTGCCGGCTCGGTAGTCTTCGAAGGCAAAGAACTCAGCACACTGCCTGCTGAAGAATTGCGTAAAATGCGCCGCCGGATGCAGATGATTTTCCAAGACCCGTTCGCATCACTGAATCCCCGTATGTCGGTTGGGCGCATCGTTTCCGAGCCGCTCCGTATTCACAATGTCATGCCTAACAAGAAGGAAGAACAGGAATACGTCGAGGCGCTGTTGGAACGTGTAGGCTTGAACCCCTATTACGTCAACCGCTATCCGCATGAATTCTCCGGCGGTCAGCGTCAGCGTATCGGTATCGCCCGCGCCTTGGCGCTCAAACCCAGTTTCATTGTGGCCGACGAACCGATTTCGGCGCTCGACGTGTCCATTCAAGCCCAGGTGGTCAACTTGCTTGAGGATTTGCAGGACGAACTGAACCTGACTTATCTGTTCATCGCCCATGACTTGAGCATGGTACGCCATATTTGCGACCGTGTGGCCGTTATGTATCTGGGTAAGATTGTCGAGTTGGCGAACACGGATGAGCTGTACGACAACCCGCTTCACCCCTATACGCAAGCACTGCTCTCGGCTGTGCCCGTACCCGATCCGATGGTCGAAGCCAAGCGTCAGCGTTTCATCCTCACAGGTGACGTTCCCAGCCCCGCTAATCCGCCGCGTGGCTGCAACTTCAATACCCGCTGCCCGGTCGAATTTGGTCTGTGCCATGAAGAACCCGATCCCGAACTGATTGAAGTCAAGCCGGGACATTGGGCAGCCTGCCATCGCGTCTAGGTGCTAAGCTAAACGTTAAACATTCAACAGGGCAAACTCTTATAAGCAGCTTGCCCTGTTTGTTTATGCAGTCTTAGCGAGCCAGACGACGCATTCCGATATACTTCCAGATACCGAACAAGCCTACGACATCCGCGAGAATGAGTACGGTCCAGCGGCCTTCGGTATTGAGCGCGGCGGGGGCGGCAAACAGTATGACAACGCTGGCGACAATCCACAGGGCATCCAACCCCATCAACACCTGTAACAAACGCGGGTTGACCATGCCTTTGAAAACATCGTAGAGCAAGGCGAGTCCATATACGAAAACGCCCAACCCTAGCACACTAATCACGCCTGTTGACTGCACGCCCATGAACTGGCTAACGCCGTTGGCATCAAGCATGAACAGTAGTCCCGCCAAGACACAGAAAATCCCATCGACTTCTACTGCCCATTGAGCCGTACTGGTATTGGGTTTGGTGTAAATTGTTTGTGTTGCCATTTGAACAGACCTCCTCATTTATCCGTTTAAAGTAGACGGCCATTCGCCCGTCCTGCACTGAAGATAGGCTGAGAAGTCCTGCCATTTGAAGGAAAAAGACTGCCAATGACTGCCAAATCAGTGCATTTGGTCGCGCAAATCTTGGGCAATCAGCCGAGCGGCTGCGTTCTGCCAGTTGTAGAGGGTGCGTTCTGGAACGTTGGCGCGAAACCACTCAACCACTTTACGGACATCGGAGGATAAATCATGCGAGGCGTTGTAGGACAGGAGTTTGATGCCCAGCACATAGGGATAATAAAGCACATTGTAAAAGCGCCATTCGTCAGCCGTGCCATAATCTGAAGCGCCAACAGGCTTTAGGCGCTGGATGCTTTCAGTGAGGAGCAGCTTGAGGGCTGTAGCGCGTTCCAACGTATGCCCATTCGTGACACGATGATCGAGCATGGGTAAGCGTATCAGTGGAGAAGCAGCCAACTTGCCGGGGTCGGACATATGGCTTAGAGCACGGCGAGTTAAACGCACGAATTCGTCCTCGGGCATGGCTTCGAGGTTGAGCCTATCATCCGCACGGGGTAAAAGGCTGGCAGCCGTCCGCAGTTCAGCGCGGGCACGGCGCAGCCGGGGAAAACGGGCAAACACAAGACGGTCCAATCCATTTTGGAGCGTTTCGGAAAACACTTGTGAGGCGACAGCCGCACCGATCACTCCAAAGAGCAGCGCCAGCATCGAAAAGCTGTATTGCCCACCAGATGCCAAGGCGATTTGACCACCAAATATCAAAGCGGCCAACATGGAACGAACGAACGAGTAGGTTGCGTCCGGTAGAAGCGTTTCGCCCTCATCAAAGGCATCCAAGCCCACGATGCAGAAATCTAAAAATAGTAGATCTACACCAACAATTAGCAAAGCAGCATCAAAAGGGATGAGGGGCGACTGTAACAATATCATTCCTGCGCTGAGTGTGAAAAACAAAGTCAAAACAAACAACAGCGCCCACAATCGCCGGGTACGTTCACGCCACAAGCGATAAGCAACGAAACCGACTGCCAGTAAAAGCAGTGCCATTACTATAAGACCCAAAACACGAAAAACGAGAGCAAGAATAATGGCTGTCGTATCATCAATGGAGGGAGAAAAAAACCTTAGTACCAGAAAAACCGACCCAATCAGTACTGGAACAGCGTAACCCAGTATCGTGAACACCCGATTGGGAAGCGTTTCTTCTGGCAGCAAGTGAAAAGTCGCGCCAAACCAGCACAGCGCCGGTACAAAAAGAAGTGTCCTACCAAAAGTAACTAAATCAACGCTCAGGTTTCGTTCCGATTCCAATTTAAGCACAGTGTTGAGCGCCAGACATAGGGCATACGCCACCAATCCCAACCCCGTATATACCAACACGGGTTTGGTGCGGTCACGGGTGACGAGATACAACCCCAACCAACAAGTGAAGGAGAAAATCAGTAGATTGAGGATAGGAAGCGGCATATGAGTGTCAAGACGCTGGGACTAAATCAATAGCCCCAGCATGATAACATGAATTAATTCACCGAGGGTAGGAAGGCATTACGCGCGAGTTGCGTGTCGATGAGCTTGCCGGCGTCGCCAGTGGTGGCATATTGGTAGAGAGAAGCTTGGAAGATACCGTTGATGGCACCTGTGATCAGGCTGAGGAAGACGAAACCCAGAATGATGATGCCGATGGCAAGAGCAATCACAACACCAGACTGAGTCGCGGCAGCCAAGGAAATTAGGACGACTGCGACGATCCCAAGCGCCAAGGTCGCGAGGCAGGAAAGTGCACTGATCGCAACGCTGCCCGTGAACTGCTCGCCCCATGTTTGCTTGAAAAGGGCAACACTCCGCTTGAGCGAATCGATGACACCGATATCTTCTACAACCAGCACGGGAATAGCGAAGAAGACCACCAAATTCCATGCGCCTTGAATTATTCCAGCGACAATAGCCGCAAGAATTGCACCCACAATATTCTTTGAATTGCTGCCTGACTCGCGAATGGCGCGCGCCAGCATACCGATAGTGGCTGAGATCAAGGCATAGACGAAGATTTTACCCATGCGCGAGAGGGCGATGTTGATACCGTCCTGAACGGTCGCGGTTTCGCCACGAGCCAGTTTTAAGGCCGCGCCAACCAAGGCCGTGTTGGAGAAAATGATGACGGTATAGGTAACAAAGTAATACAGAAATAGGACGATCACAAAAAGCGTATTACTACCATTGCCGGAACCACGACTGTTTTGTTCACTAAGGGCGCTAAATATACCCGTAGCAGAGATAGGTATGAAAAACAGTATGGTAACGATAATCATACCGATGAGCGAGATGACCGGAAAGATCATCAACTGCGGGTTAGCCCGTAAGGCTGCCCAACTCTGGCGAGTTAACTCCACCCCATTCTGAATGCGATTACGCCGGCGAAACATAGGTTTTGGCCTTTCTAACAAATTTATTCGAGAAGCAACACCTGCAACTCAGTATAGACCCATTTTTGATAGAGGAACTAAAGAGATGATTCTATTAAGAAATTAGCGTTGATGAGGTATAATTTCATCCGGCTTAAGTATGATTTTCGTGTCCAACTTTCTCTCCCAACGCGCTTGATTTTGATTGCTTTATGAACCGGGCGAGGTCGTCATTACCACTCATCGAGAGCCGACTCGTTTTAGATCGACACAACCATGTTAATGACCTTTGAATAGGCAATTTTGTGGGTTTTGGACGCGGCATGCCGTGTCCCTACAAGGCGATATGCTATTCAATGACAAATGGCGTTCAAGTGTCGTTACGGAATGCCGAACCACATGCATGTTGAACATCTTTCTCTGACCAATTTTCGAAATTATGCACGGCTGGAACTGAGCCTGCCTGTGAACCGCCCGATTGTTCTGCACGGAGCGAATGCGCAGGGCAAAACCGGTTTGCTGGAAGCGATTTACTACCTTGCAGCTTCACACTCGCCTCACACGACTAGCGACCGGCAATTGATCAACTGGCGGGCTGAGGATGAACCGCTGCCATTTGCCCGACTGGCAGCCGAGGTCGAAGGTCGTGGAGGGAGCTTCAACCGCGTCGAGATGGCGCTGGTGCTGGAACGGATGCCAGATGGCAGTCAGCGCTTTAAGAAGAACATCCGCATCAATGGGGTCGATAAGCGGGTAATGGATCTGGTCGGTTTGCTGGCCGTAGTATTATTCCTCCCACAGGATTTGTCGTTGATTGAAGGCAGTCCCAACGAACGACGCCGATTTATGGATAACACGCTGGCGCAGGTTGACCGTGACTATGTGCAGGCGCTGAACGTTTATGAGAAAGCACTGCCCCAACGAAATGCCCTGCTCAAGCGGATTAGTGATGGATACGCCAGCGCGGACGAGCTGCCCTACTGGAACGATCAACTGGTTTCGTCGGGGAGCATCATTATCGCGAACCGACAGCGCTTCCTGCGAGAACTTGAGATGAGCGCCCAGCAAGCGCATCTTGATCTGACAGGAAAGCGCGAGATGTTGACCCTGCGTTACCAACCCAACTTTCTGCCGACAGCCGAGGGTGATGGGCAAATGTCCTTCGATATGCTGGGGCTGGATTTGCACCGCGACTTGAGTCCAGAACAGGTCGCGCCCCAATTTGAGGAACAGCTCAAAAAGGAACAGGCCGAGTCGATTGACCGGGGCATGACCTTGTGTGGTCCGCACCGCGACGAACTGCGCCTGAACATCAACGGGCGCGACGCGGGTCTGTACGGGAGCCGAGGTCAGGCACGGACAGCCGTGATGGCGCTTAAGCTGGCTGAACTCTCGTGGATGCGCGACCGTATCGGTGAGTGGCCGATTCTCCTGCTCGATGAAGTCGTGGCCGAGTTGGACGCGAACCGTCGGGCGTACCTGCTGGAGCGGATCAACGGTGCCACACAAACTTTGTTGACCACAACCGAGATGGATATTTTCCCAGCGTCGTTTGTTGACCGCGCGACGATCTGGGAAGTGGTTGACGGACAAATCCAAACCGAAAAAGCCAATTCGATTAACCATAAAGACACCGAGAGTTGAGAGAGGAGATCAAGAATCTCCCTTCAATCACTCAAAAAATAGCTAAATGTCATCTTCCTGACTTGGCGTTACACCTTAATTAACTTCTTCACAGAGTTGATTTACAATTAATTCAACTTGTAATTATGGAGTAAAGACAATGTCCAGTCAAGTCAGTTGGCTTCTTGAGCACCGTGTGATCTTGACCTACAACGAAGGCATCGTTTCCGATCAGGATATGTTCGACAACGAGGGATTGATTTTGGATTATTTGAACCAATGTACGGTTCCTCTGGTGCATATGGTTGTTGATCATCGGAAAGGGATTGGTTCGCCTTCGAGCAAAACACTGGCGCAACTGAGTTGGGCGAACAGTCCTAAATTGGGCTGGATGATCCTTATCGGGATGGCGAATCCTTTCCAGAAATTCGTTGTTACAGTGGCTTCGAACGTTTTTAAGACGCGGATGCGTATGCTGAACACGATGGATGAAGCGCTGGATTTTCTGAACCAAGTGGACAGTACGCTGCCCGCGCTGCGTGATCGTACGATTGCAAAAGCGGGTTAATTTTTGGCGACCTTTTGGCAATTATTGGCAAATCTGCCACGCTTTCGGCGGATGGTTCGCGTAAAGATGCGGCAAAGCTGCACCGGGACGTCCGCCGCCAAGATTGCCAATTACCCCACCCTCAATAGCGTTGTCCGGTAGTGAAAAGCGTCATGGTTTGTGCCGCCGAGGGCTAAAGCCACACGGCTATCAAAAGGGACAAGCGCACTAAAGGTGCTTCAAATAGGCACGGGCAAGATATATCTTGCCCCTACGCCCCGCGTTGTGTTGGTTAGCGGCAACTATTTAACAGGAATAGTACCGGACAAGCCTTCAATCCCTCCCCGTAGTAACAGGGAGGGAAGTTAAAACCTCTTGCTGGTTATTGTTCACAACATTCTTCAGATTCTTCATTTTCACAGTGAAATTTCGCATCAACGTGTCCATTTAGAACGTTTGAAAGGCGACTCTGCCTACGACATGTCGTTTATACGAAATTTAGGCGACAAAATTCATAAACGTTCAAGGGTTGGCTCCTCAATTTGTGTGATAATTAATGAATATTACACGCAACAAGGAACTATCAATGCCCCTCCATTTAAGTTGGTATCTTGAAAATCGCATTCTGCTGGTGGTTAATGAAGGCGAAAGCAACGACGACGACATGTTCGAACTGGACAGACTGACTATCGAGCAGCTCAACCGCAGCGACGCAGCACAAGTGCACATGATTATCGACACGTCGAAATACAAGTTTGTTCCATCGGCCAAAGCCGTGACGCAGGTCGAATTCGCCAAGCATCCGCGCATGGGTTGGACCGTATTGATCGGCTCGACCAATGCTTTTGAACGGTTCGTGTTTGTCGTCGGTGCCAATTTCTTCAAGACGCGCTCGAAAATGCTGACCAGCATAGATGAGGCGCTGCAATTCCTGAACAAGATCGACACCAGCTTACCTCCTCTGACGGGTAAATCACTGGAACAGGCCAGCTAACGCTTCAGAAGTCGATAGTCTGTAGTCCCTAGTCTCTAGAAAATCATACTTCTAGAGACGTTTTGATTCGGAAATGTCTTCAGATTCTTCTGAATCAGAACGTTGTGCTGTGACGATTCGGCGGCGATGGCGGCGGCATGCCAATGTTGTTAAGGTGCGCAGGATGTGTCCCATGTGGGTTTGCCGACGGCAAACCCCTACGGCAGTCCTTGATTTCATTTTAAGACAGAATGAAGGTTAACGGGTTACATTTTGGAAGACCATTTTGTAAGTAATTCAGGGCGGTGGCGCTAACTATTTTGAGGGAGCGGGATGGGGGAATAAGTTGGCGGATGGTTGGAGAAAAGTTTGTCGGGTTAACCGAAAGTAAACGTAGGAAATAGTTTTAAGTTACAAGCGGCAATTTGCAAGTTCGGAAGCGCCATCTCACTGCGTGCTAAAATGCTTTGTGGGTGCAGAAGACATAAAGTGGATTGAGCAACCAAATTGATTTTACGAGGGTTAATCCGCGAACTGGTTTTTATTTGGGTGGTGATGGCCGCATCGATTGGCATGGCTGTGGGCGTGGGTCATCTGATGCCAAGTACTAATCAATGGCTGTATTCAACAGCCATTGATATCAACAATCGCCGTTACTTCAGCGTGTTTATTGGTGATCGTGATCGTCAGATTGAACAGCGACTAACAAGGCGCTACGGCTACAACTTACTGCCAAGCTGGTCACCCGATGGCCAGAAAATCGCTTACCTTGGCATGAATGGTGACCGCTTTCACGTTTATGTTACAGACCCAGTTGGACGTAATACTCGACAATTCGAGTTTGAATTTGTCTGGACTTCTTCCGCTCCTATATGGTCACCAAAGGGTCGGTGGATTTTGTTGTCGGTATCACAGATGGCGGCGGGAGAAAGCATTCTATTGGATACCGAGACAAGCGAAGCTTATATACTCCCTCAATATATTGGAACGGGAAATTGGTCACCAGACAGTCAACTGGTGTTTTATCAAACTTCTAGCGTGAGTGGTATTGAACAACTTTATGGTATGAGTATCAACTGCCTGAAAAGTGTCGATACTTGCCAATTCAAAAAGCTTGACTTTTTAAGCGACCAAACCAGTTATTCCATTCCACAATGGTCACCAGACAATCGGATGATTGCTTTTTATAGCATCAGCAAAAGCACAAATAAAATTACCATCGCGCAATTGATATGTACAGAATTAACGGAAAATTGTATTCAGCATCGAGATACAGTCGCCGATCATGCTCCGAATTATAGCAATCCAATTTGGTCGTCAGATGGAAAGCAGTTGGCATTTGTAGAAGGTCATTACTCATTAAAAATATATCAGGTATCCACTGGTACAATTCGGTCATTCCAGATTCTGGGAATTTATCCATTCTTAACAGATTGGTCACCTGATGGAAAGTTCATTGCGTATATTTCTGAACAAGGTGGAATCGCCAATATGTACTTGCTCAATGTGATCACTGGCGAATCAAGTCCACTGCAGAGTTTTTTGACTTCAGAATTCCCTGAATGGCGTCCACGACCGCATTGACAAGGGTATGGGTGAGTGCTATGGTAATGGCAGTATTCACTCTGCATGAAGGTGCGCCGTCCGCCCGGATGCGCGGCGCATAACTGGGGGAAGCTGGTGAAAGTCCAGCGCTGTCCCGCAACGGTAAGAACGCTTTTAGCGATTAGCAGTTAGCGATTAGCTCCAATACCAAGAGCTAAGAGCCAAATGCCAAGCGCCGAAACGATCAAGCCCGATTACCCGCCTTCAATGCTCTCTCGAGTACCACCTTCGAGGCAAAGGGGGGTCGGGCATGGACGTTTTCCACACATGCTCCCCGCTGACCGGCGGGTTTTTTGTTCCTAAAGGGCAAAACGCCGATCAGGGGCGAATCCATCTCCAAACCGATCCTCAGCAATCGAAGCGCGGCACCCGAGCATCATTCTTTTTATGCTTCGAGGAGGAGCGCCCATGAAGTCCCGTTTATTTTTGATCCTGTTGAGTTTATTGGCTGTGGTGGGTGTGCTGCCGGTGATGGCACAAGCGCCGACGGCGAACCTGACGACCGAATGCGTCACGAGTTACGACGAGAAAATTGATTATTTCCCCGAAAAGGTCACGGTGGATGCCGCAGCAGGCTTCACTGTGGATTACTACAACAATTATAAAGTGGTGCGGGTGACGACGCCGTGGCAGGGTGCCAAAGCGCCGCTGGTTTATGTGCTGGTGCAGTGCGGCACGACGGCTCCGGTGGTGAAAGACGCGACGGCCATCATCAACGTGCCGGTGAAGAGTGTGGTGTCGCTCTCGACATCGTTCCTGCCCCATCTGACGACGCAAAAGCTTCTGGATAAGGTGGTGGCGGTCGATACAGCGATGTTCACCATCAATGAGGCGGTCATCAAGGGGGTGAAGGACGGCAAGATCGCCGAGGTGGGCGGCGGTGGCGGCGGCACCGAAGTCAACGTCGAGAAGCTGATTGAGCTTCAACCGGGACTAATCCTGTCGCAGCGGTTCAGCGATGAGGACAAGGCTTATCCGGCGATGCTGCAAGCCAAACTGCCGGTCGTGATTGACGCGGATTTCCTCGATACGACACCGTTGGGCGTGGCCGAATGGGGCAAGTTCATCAGCACGTTCTTCAATACCGAGGGCATCGCGCAGAAGGCGTTTAAGGATGTGAACACGCGTTATGAAAAGGCGGCGACTCTGGCGAAGGGCGCGGCTGATCAACCGACGGTGTTCGTCAATACGCCGTACAGCGGGACGTGGTATATGCCGGGTGGCGCAAGCCAAGTGGCGACCTTGCTGCGGGATGCAGGCGCGACGTATCTGTGGGCGGATGACACGACCACCGGCAGCATCGCGCTGAGCTTTGAGGATGTGTTGGACAAAGCAGCGGACGCGGATTATTGGGTGAATATTTTTCCGACGAGCGCCAAGGACGTGCTGGCGATTGACGAGCGGTTGGGACAGTTCGAGGCTTTTAAAAACGGCAAGCTGTATACGAACAACGCGCGAATGAATGCCAACGGCGGCAGTGATTACTACGAAGGTGGCTATGCGAATCCGGATGTGATCTTGAGCGATCTGGTCAAGATTTTCCATCCTGATCTGCTGCCGGATTACACGTTGTATTTTTATAAGCCGTTGGGGGCGTAACATACCCCTAACCCCAGCCCTTCCCCCATAGCAACAGGGGAAGGGAGCAAAGACATTGGTGTAGTCACTGTTCAGGGCGCAAAACCTTGTGCACCTAGAAGATTTATAAGACGGCGGTGGTGTGCCCAATCGGGATGCAGGAGATACATAACATGAAATCAAGCATTCGTTTTCTAACCCTGATGTTTATCTTGCTGCTGCCGACGGTAGCCTTCGCCCAAGAGACCGGCGTGAGTGCATCACGCATCGCGCGGCTGGCAAAAGGGGTGAACGTCACGCGCTGGTTCTGGCTGAATGATGACAAATCCGACAGGCACTATGAAACGTACATCAGCGAGGAACAGGCGCAGGCGATTCGTGATGCCGGTTTCACCCATGTGCGGCTGCCGATTGAGCCGAAGTTATTCCTAAAGGAAAAAGACTCGAAACAACTCAATCCGAAGCTGTTGAAGTTTCTGGATGATGCGATAGGTCGCTTTACCGCGCATGATCTGGCAGTGATCGTAGATATTCACGCGTGGGAAGATGACTTCAAGAAGCCGTTGATGAGCAATCCGGCGATGCAGAAGGCGTTCGCGGGGATGTGGCAGGCGCTGGCGGAGCACCTGAATAATACCAATCCTGAGATGGTGTACTTCGAGGTGATGAATGAGCCTTCGCCGGACAAACCGGAAGATTGGCTGCCGCTGCAAGAAACGCTTGTCAAAGCGATACGGTCGGCCTCACCGGAACATACGATTATCGTCGGTGGGCCGCAGTGGAACGGCATCGACGGGCTGCTGATTATGAAGCCGCTGGACGATACCAACATTGTCTATAACTTCCACTTCTATGAGCCGTTTATTTTTACACATCAGGGCGCAGTGTGGATTGACGACGTGATGGCGAGTTTGCGCGGCATTCCTTATCCATCAAGTGATGGACGCTGCGGAAAGCTGCGCGACTTCAAGAATGACAACGCCAACGGTTGGGCAGCGGATTACTGCACCAAGACGACATGGGATCAACAGGTGCTGACGGCACGCATCAAAAAGGCGGCGGATTGGGCGGCGAAATATCATGTGACGATGACGATGAACGAGTTCGGGGTGTATCCCGAAGGCGCGCCCTCTGAAGACCGCTTGCAGTGGTTTCGGGATGTGAGACACGCGGCTGAACAATTCGGCATCGGCTGGACGGTGTGGGGCTACGACGATGCTTTCGGACTCGGCTATAACAAATACACCGGCATGGACGTGGATGTGCTATCGGCCTTAGGCATGAAGGTTTCTTAAATCAGATGCTATGGACGCAACAAACAGCAAGTTGATAACGAATTTTTCTCGCGCAAAGGCTGGTAGTCATGTGCGCATGGTACCGAGACTGCGGCGCGGATGGCTGCTGGTACTGGCAGGCATGCCTGTAGCGGCGTTTGTGCTGAGCCTTGCGGCAGGATCGGTCAACATTCCGTTGGGCGATGTGCTCAAGATATTGACCGGCGGGCAGCCTGCGCGGGCGACATGGACGACGATTGTGCTGGACTTCCGGCTGCCGAAAGCCTTAACTGCACTCTTGGCAGGGGCAGCGCTGGGCGTGAGCGGGTTACAGATGCAGACCCTGTTCCGCAATCCACTGGCGGATCCGTTTGTGCTGGGGGTCAGTTCGGGCGCGAGTCTGGGCGTGGCACTGGTGGTGCTAGGCGTCGGGACAACGGGATCACTGCTGTTGGCGGGATTGGGACTCACCGGGGATTTTGGTTTGACCATCGCAGCGTTCTTGGGGGCGGCACTGACGCTGGTGCTGGTGGTCAGTGTGGCGTCACGGGTGCAGAGTGTGATGACGCTGCTGATCCTCGGTTTGATGTTCGGGTATGCGACGAGCGCCATTGTGACGCTGCTGCTGTACTTCAGCCTGAACGAGCGGATTAAAGCCTACATGAGCTGGACATTCGGCAGCTTTGGTGGGGTGACGTGGAGCCAGATGCCAATCTTCATTCCAGTGATCCTCGTCGGAATTGTGAGCGCATTTGTGCTGAGCAAGCCCTTGAATGCACTGCTGCTGGGCGAAGGTTATGCGCGGAGCATGGGCATGAACGTACGGCGGGAACGGCTGGTGATTATCGGGAGCACGGCACTGTTAGCGGGAACGGTAACCGCGTTTTGTGGGCCAATCGGGTTCTTAGGGTTGGCGGTACCGCATCTGTGTCGGGGGTTGTTGGGGACATCGGATCATCGCATCCTGATTCCGGCAACTGCACTGCTGGGCGGTGTGATTGCTCTGGTGGCCGATTTAATTGCGCAGATGCCGGGAAATCAGATTGTGTTACCGCTCAACGCGGTGACGGCGCTATTGGGTGCGCCTGTGGTGATCTGGATCATTTTAGGCCGCCGCAACTTACGGCAGACGTTCGCGGGTTAAGTAATCCGCTTAGTGCAGGCCGAAATTCAAAATCGACACCAACAAGGTGCGAAGCATGCCCATCCGGGGTCGCATTCTGCTGATATAGCCGTATTCTGAAACTGAAGGCAGCGATTTGACCATTAAGTCGTGCTCGGCGCGTACTAACATGATGCTGCTGTAATCCATTGTGTTGTTACTCCTCTGTTGGATTCCTTGCTTCCATTTATGTTTCTACTGTACAAGTGTGAGCGTTTGAGTGTCACCCGACACGACGACTAGAAAATGTTTGAAGATGTTTGAAATGTGGGATGACACTTTATTGAGGTTGGGGACATGAGGCAGAGAAACCCCACCGTAACCCTTCATCAGCACGTTCGCAGGCTCACTTCGCTGATAGCCCGTAAACTAGGAAGGGAACAATGCGGGGCAAGAATCATCTTGTCCCTACCAGACATTGGATGCATTAAGTGATTAAAGCACTATATCGTGTCCAATCCGTTTCTAGGATTCTCTAATTTCCACTTCCAAGCAGAATGCAGCTGTGCTAAAATGCGTCCCGGCTTTTAGCCAAATATCACACGCTGGGACTTGAAGGTGTTGTCCTTTCGGGGATTGCTTTCGGGGATGAGCAGCGTGATCGTTAAACACCATACAGGAGAATATTGAATGCCTTCTAATGTCACGATGAAGGCCCTGCTGGAGACAGGTGTACACTTCGGCCATCGCACGCCCAAGTGGAACCCCCGCATGGAGCCGTATATTTTTACCGAACGCAACGGTATCCACATCATCGACCTGCAGCAAACGCTGGTCAACATCAACAATTATTATGACCAAGTTCGCGATCTGATTTCCAAGGGCGGCACTGTGCTGTTCGTCGGTACCAAGCGCCAAGCGCAGGAAACGATTGCGACCGAAGCTGCCCGCTGCGGTATGCCTTACGTCAACCATCGCTGGTTGGGCGGTACGCTGACCAATTGGCGCACCATCCGTGACCGGATTGATACCCTCAAGAAGTTGGAAAAGCGCCGTGATGCTGGCGAGTTCGAACTGCTGACCAAGAAAGAAGGTCTGGTTCTGACTCGTAAGATTGAGAAGCTCCAACTGCGTCTAGGTGGTATCCGCGACATGAAGAAGGTGCCTGACATGCTTCTGATTGTCGACACGGTTCGCGAATCCACAGCGGTTAAGGAAGCCAATATCCTTCATGTGCCGGTTCTGGCGCTGGCTGATACCAATTCCGATCCCCAGTCGATTGACTTTATCATCCCCGCAAACGATGATGCCGTCCGCGCCATCAAGCTGGTGATCAGCGCCTTTGCTGACGCCGTAATTGAAGGCAAGGCGATGCGTAAGGGTGATGATGAAGAAAGCCAACGCGTCACTGAGCAGTCACCGGCCTACTTCTACGATAAAGACGCAGAAGAAGAACCAGATGAAGCCTATTTGGGCGCATCCACAATCGCTAAGATGCGCGATGCGAAGTTATTTGATGATGAGACACCAGCAGAAAACGTGGAAGAGTAAGACATGGCTATCACAGCACAAATGGTAAAAGACCTGCGGGAATCAACTGGCGCTGGCCCGCTGGATTGCAAGAAAGCGCTTGAAGTTAATAACGGCGATGTGGCGAAGGCGGCAGATTGGCTACGCGAAAAGGGTATTGCCAAGGCTGCTAAGAAGCTAGGCGCAGGCCGTACCATGAACGACGGTGTCATTGGCAGCTACATTCACCACGACAAGCGCTTGGCGGTTATCGTGGAAGTGAACTGCGAAACGGACTTCGTCGCCCGTACCGAAAAGTTCCAAGAATTCGCGCGGAATATGGCGATCCATATCGCGAACCTGACGCCGAAATATGTGAAGCGTGAAGATGTCCCTGCCGATGAAGTTGCGGCCGAGCGTGAAATCCAGAAGCAGCGCGCGCTCAACGAAGGCAAGAAGCCAGAAGCCGTCATCGAAAAGATTGTTGACGGACGTATGGACAAGTTCTTCGAAGAAATCGTGCTGATGGAGCAACCGTTCGTGAAGGACGACAGCAAGAAAATCTCAGCCCTGCTTTCAGAAGCCGTCGCAGACCTCGGTGAAAGCATCCAGATCAGCCGTTTCGCCCGCTTCAAGATTGGCGAAAGCGTCTCCTCAGATGCCGAGTCGGCTGAATAAACGCCACTGCGCGTTTCCGCGACTCATTCAACTGTGTTTGTATTCAGGGATTAGCATTTGCTAGTCCCTTTTTTTTGTCTGATGGACACATCAGCGAGTATATTCGGGCGATCAGAATGCGTCCCGAAGCATCTAGAGATCGGGTAGTATGGAGATGGAGGCATAGGCATGACCAATAATCATAACGGAGCATTACCTTACAAACGGATCGTTCTCAAACTCAGTGGTGAAGCGCTGGCTGGCCCGCAGGGTTACGGCATTGATCCTTCCAGCGCGGCTCTTATTGCGGAAAAAATCAAAGTTATTTATGACATGGGCGTCCAGATTGCTATCGTCATCGGCGCGGGTAATCTGTGGCGCGGGAGCATCGGCGTCAGCCGGGGCATGGAACAAAGCACCGCCGATCACATGGGCATGATCGGTACGGTGATGAACGGTTTGGCCCTACAGGACGCGCTCGAACGGGCAGGTGTCACCACACGTGTCCAAACCGCTGTGCAGATGAACGCGGTGGCTGAGCCTTATATCCGACTGCGGGCGATCCGGCACATGGAAAAAGGGCGCGTAGTGATCATCACCGGTGGTACGGGCAACCCGTACTTCACGACCGATACGGCTGCGGCGCTGCGAGCGATGGAAATCGACGCCAACATCGTGATTAAGGCGACCAAGGTCAACGGGGTCTATACGGCTGATCCCAAGAAGGACCCGAGCGCAACCCGTTTCGCTACGCTGACCTATAACGAAGTGCTTTCCAATAAGTACGAAGTGATGGATATGACTGCCTTCACCTTATGCCAAGAACACAACCTGCCGATTTTAGTCGTGGATTTCTGGGCGGACGGCGACCTGTTCAAGGCAGTTCAAGGCAACAACGATGTCGGCACGTTAATCTCGAATTAGAAGCGAATTCAAGGCAAAGGGCGCAGACGATGCGCCCTGCTTCACATTAGTTCGATTTGACCGCTTCGACAAAGAGCGTATGGCTGATTGAACCAGTCGTCTGGGATACAGCGCTGATATCGATGTTGATGCGTTCGTTGTCGGCTAAATCGCCGCTCAGAGACAACACCCGATAGCCTGTGATACGGCCTTGATCATCACGCAAGGTGAGCACAGCTCTGACTAAATGCACCGGAATGGACGTATCGTTGCGAAGGGTAGCGGTCACCATATAATAGCCGTTTTCAAGGCGCTGTTCTTGGCCTTCGATCTGCAGCGAAACGCGCTTTTCAGCGGCGCTGCTGACCATATCCGCGCTGCGAAGAGTCACCGACGCTGCGGCATAATCCATCCAATTGGCATTGAACAAAATCCGGTAAGGAGCGCTGACTCCGGTGGGTACAACGCCCTGCTCCAAACCAATATCCCCTTCTGTGAGTAATGATCCATCATGACGAAATAATTGAACATGCAGCGTCACGCGTTCGACCGGCTGCAAGACGTTGTTAGCGACCCAGCCCATACACAATATGGTGCTGGTTGGCGATGGGTAGCAGGTCGGCGACGGCAGGTCAAGTTGAGCGGGGGTGCTGGTTGGCAAAATAGGCGTTCCAGCACTGTCAAATTGCGGGTTTGGAATAATAATGGTTTTATTGATAGGCAGCGCCAGCGGGTCGAGATCGGCGTTGGCTGCCTTTAACGACTCAAACGGGACGCCAAACTGAGCGGCAATACCCAGCAGTGTATCCCCTACTTGAATGGTGTAGTGAGTGGGTGTTGAGCTGGTGATGGGGGTGATTTGGGGAATCAAAACAAGAGCAGGGGGAGGTGATTCGGTTGACATGCGCGACATCAGGGTGACAGGTGGCAACTGAGTGGGGGAAAAGGTAGGAGCAGCGTCGTGGGTTGTACTGCACCCCACAACTAGGACACTCACACAAAAGGTGAGCATCCGTCGCCAGCCCCAGTAACCCATCCCTATATATCCCTCGTTATCCCGCAAAGGGGCATTCTTTATCCCACAGTATAGCGTCAGTTGAGTTCCAATACTATTGAAAAAAATGACGAATATTCAAACTTTGGCTAGGATATAGGTACTTATTAAACAGGGGGCAGACATGGCAGCAGACAGCAGACTCGAAGCTCAAGTGGGCATGTTAATGAAAACCAAAAACTGGACCATCGGGGCGGCGGAGTCCTGCACAGGCGGGTTGATTATGCACCGCTTGACCAATATCGCGGGCAGTTCCGATTATGTGATGGGCGGCGTGGTAGCCTATTCCAATCAGGTCAAGCAGAACCAACTGCAAGTGCGGCAGGGCACGTTGATTGCCTACGGCGCGGTCAGCGAACAGGTCGCGGGAGAGATGGCTACGGGATTGCGGGCGCTGCTGCATATCGACGTGGCGATCAGTGTGACAGGCATCGCAGGACCGGGGGGCGGGACTGTTGAGAAGCCGGTAGGCTTGACCTATATCGGCGTGGCGGGGCCAAACGATGTGCTGGTGGTGAGGCGGCATGTGTGGAACGGCGACCGTGAGGCGATCAAAGCAGCCAGTGCTGAAGCGGCCTTGGCCTTGGTGTTGGAAGTCTTTGGGGATAAGGCCGGCTAATACGATTTAACCGCTAAGACGCCAAGATCATACGGAGACTATAGGCCGCATTCCTTAGCGGCACGCCAACCGGACTCGATTGCGCCATGTACAGTCTGGGGATTAGTGTTATAGGCGGTGGCTTCGCCTGCAAAGAACAGTAAATCTTCTTCGGGTTTAGCCAGCGCAACACGTGCTGATGCGGCTCCGGGTGGGACATGGGCATAGCCACCCCGCGCGTAGGCATCAAAGCCCCATGAAACACGACGAGAGTCGATAGCCGCTTTTCGCAGGTCACGCTCACCCGTGCCGAGCAGCCAGTTCAACTCGGTCAGTCCCCATGCAAGGGCGCGGTTTTCTTCCTGCTCATCGAGGATCTGAGCTTTTTCGGCGGTCGCGAAGCAGGCGATGACCGATGCGCCATCCCGTCCATAGCCGGGTGTCCACCATCGAGAGGCTAAGCCAGTATGTGCCATAAACGTCAGGTCGGCATCCCAAACCGGCTCATGAAAGCGGTAGATCAATTTGGTGGCCGGTTCAGTGTGGAAAGCAGTGATGGCCTGCTGTTTCTCGCTGCTGAGCGGCGGGTTGAAGCGGAGGGATCCCCGTGCCAGAATGCTGACCGGAACGGTCACGATGCAGCGCTTGGCGAAGTAATCGTCGCGGGTGGTGACAACCGTGATGCCCTGACTGCCCCAGACGACATCCCGAACCGAGGTGTTCAATTGAATGGGCAGTTCACGGCTGTACCATTTGAGCAGTTCGCCGTAGCCCTCTTGAATACGGAATTCCTGTTTACCGGCATGATCAGCACGCATTTCGCGGATGAGGTCCGCACAACTTAAGTTTTCAAGCGTGGCGCAGCAGGTTTGCGCCAACAGCACGTCCGCGATTTTAAGGGCTTCCTCGTTCCAACCCCGTTCACGCAGATATTGGGCTAACGATACATCCGGCAGAGGGGCATGATCCGGCAGGTTGCGATAATGTATGAAGAGGCCGGTAATCGTCGCGCGGAGGTCGGTTGGCATGTCGGCGAGCTTAATCGCCGGACGACTGTATTGTGCCCAGCGTAGATTGCCGTAGCGATCCACCGGAATGACATGCAAGCCAGCCTCTTTGACCAGTTCGTGTGTAACCGCATTTTCCCCATGAATAAACTCGGCACCGAGTTCGATAGGAAAATCGGCAAACTCATAGCTGGTGTGGATGCGACCACCAATACGGTCACGGGCTTCGATGATGAGGATTTTCTTACCTGCGTCGTGGAGCTTCCGTCCGGCGGCTAAACCGGCCGCGCCTGCCCCAATGATGATGACATCATAGCTATTTTCGGTCACGCTGATTCGCCTTCGACCATGATACAGGCCGCGACTTGATGCCCGACGATTCGCATTTTGCCGTCGACCATCGCCATGACCGGGCCATCAAAAGGATCACGCGAGAGGACTTCGACGTGCGCTTGCAGTTTGAAACCGCGTTCCAGAAGATGTTCTAGCATCTTGGGATCGTCGGCTTTGATGCGCGAAACGACGGCAGGCGTATTCAGCGGCCAATCCACCAAGGGGGTAATTTCGCGGTCCACAATCGTGCCATCCGGTGAGGGGATGGGTTCGCCGTGCGGGTCGAGTTCAGGGTTCCCGAGTTTGGAAGCAACCGCTTCGACAAAGTGATCCGAGACGGCGTGTTCCAGCTTCTCGGCTTCTTCATGAACATCCTGAAGCGCATAGCCCAATTCATTGACGAGGTAGAGTTCAATTAAGCGGTGGCGCCGGATCATCTTGAGGGCCACCGCCTCGCCTGTCGAAGTGAGCAGCACGCCTTTGTAGCGTTCGTAGTCGACGAGACCTGCCGTGACAAGGCGCTGCGCCATATCGGTGACCGAAGGGGCTGCGACCGCTAAATCTTCAGCTAGGGCGTTGGTCGATACTCGTTCTCCGCCTATTTGGAGGCTGTAGACGGCCTTGAGGAAATCTTGAACGGATTTGGATTGGGTGAGGTCGGATTTCTCCGGCGCCATGCCTGTACCTTTCATGGTGAGCGGACAACAACGTTATCATATCATAAAGGGGGGTAACTGAGTACGGAAACCGTCCTCGGCAGCGAGAGAAAAGTACTTTTAGGCTGTCATATCCGCCGAAGGCGGAACACGGGATGGCGTGAAGCCTCTTGCTCAAAAGCGGATACCGGCTCATTTGGCCCGACTTCAAAATAGGAGCGTGTAACCAGATGTTCCGCTAAGTACTGTTTGAGGACTGGCCCCGCCTGAGACGGCGATAATTCTTCAATATGAGCAGTCCATTCCTGACTGCCGCGTCGGAGCGCTACCTGCCCCGCAGCACGGGCGTTCAGCACCCAATTTACGTCGCCATAAGGGGCGACCAGAAATTGTTCGCCGTTCTGCATTACCAGCCCCACCACGAGGGTGCGTAGCTTACCCGTCTTGCGACCCTTTACCGTCAGCAAATGCATCGTTTTGGGGGCAAAGCCGCGCCGGATAAAGAAACCCCATATCTGATTGACCAAACGCGGCACAGGTTTAGCGGGAGTTGCAGAAGACATAACAGCCAGCTTCCATCAGCCAAAATGACTTATATTTCTCTCTACTGTAGACCTAACAAGCCTCACACATGAATGATGCTTGTCACTCAACTATCGTTGGTTCTATCACCCTATTCCAATTGTTATCAGCCGAATGCGCTAACTCGTAGGCGAATTTTTCACCCAAGCCCAACTATTAAACTTGAGGCTGGAGAGTTGGAGGTTGGCATATCCAGCGGGATCGGGCTGCGACCATGCGAGGTACAGATACAGGTCACGGTCGATGACGAGCGTCGGCATGCCGATCAACTTGGTTTCGACGTTGAGCGGACGGTAGCCGACGATCTTTCCGGCGCGGAGGAAAATCACGGCAAGCTGATGATTGACCTGTGCCGCAGCCGGAAGCACCGCGAATGTCCCTGATGCCGGTTTCAGCCAACTGACCACATCGCGTCCATCAGACGCAGCGAAAACAGCACCCGCGTTGAAGCCGCTGTCGAAGCGATTTTCCGGCGAAGGATCGAGCGCTGCAGCCGATGGAATGGTGATTTGGAGGCGAGAGGGTGACGGCAATGTCGCTTGATCAGGTGCAGCACTTGTAATCCATGTTTCGTGCCTGCCATCGGCGCGGGTCAAGTTCCAGAAGAAATAGAGCGTGGTCGTGTCTTGGGCAGTAGTAAAGGCATCGATCCGGTCACCGGGGCCGAGGATGACACCATTCACAAGCGGCTGCGGATTCACAATCTGACCATCCACAAATCCAGCCTGCATCAGCATGCCATCAGTGCTGCGCAGCCAGTAGAGGCTGTAAAGGCCGTCAGAGCGCTGTAGTGCAGCCGGCCAATCCGCGAAATCAGCAATCAGCGGATTTTCGTTCAGGCGCAGGCGGCCATCTGCATCAATGAAATGGGCGTAGAGACTCGGTTCGCTGGAAAGGCCACCCGATGCTACCGCCCACACGCCGCCATCAGCAGTGGGCAGGAGTGCATAACGGCGCGTGACCTGTTTGGTGATGATGGTCGATTCGCGTTCGCGTTGGAGGTCGGGTTCGAGTAAGGCGGTAAAGAGACGCGTTTCGCCTTCGACATTCGAGTCCAACCAGAAGAGATGGCGGCGATTGTCTATCGAAGGCGCGAACTGCTGGGCATACGGGCGCACGGGCAGCGGTAAGCGTACCGGATCACTGATGGTTTGAGCATTCAGGGTTCGCAGCGCTTGAAACACGCCCTGATTATCCGAGCCAACCCACGCCGCGACCACTCCATTTTCATTCACCGAGATGGCAGGCGCGTCAGTTTGCTCGGCTTGGGCAACCGTGACGACCGATCCCCATGCCGACTGTAGCAGCGGCGTCGGGGTTGGTGCGGCAGGCTGGCAGGCAGCGAGGATGAGAAGGAGGAAAAATGTGCCGAGACGACTTAGAACTATGAATGAAGGCCGGGTGATAAGCGTATTGAATAGGGCGACCATAAAAAGGAGTAAATTACCCCATCACGCGTATTTCATCACGAAAACAATGAGTGAACCGACGTAGAGAAAAATAACCACCAGCACAATCACCATAATCCACCAAACAATTTTGCGAATACGGCGCATCCGTAAAATTCTTGGAGTAATCTCTGATTCAGCGTCCGCAATACCTTTCCATTGAAGATACTGTTGAAAGCCATTCTGATAGATTTTTCCGACCCAAGACTGGTCAGAAAATTGCGCAAAAATACTAAAACGCTTTCGCTTACTGGCTTTAGGATTTTGAGCGACAATGATGAGTTCAGGCTTCGATACAAAGAGTAGAAGCTTCTGGCGCTTGTGGGCAAAAACCGCATAATTGGTAAGGAGAATTCCATTCCACCAATGACGATTGCGATTGAGTTGCATCATCATCAGTTCAGGGGATAACAATGGCGCGGGGTGTGCCAATCCCTGCCAAATCGTATCGTATTGATTGACCAACGCTGGATCGGGTGTGGGCGTCGGAAGATGCGCGAGCAGATTGTAAGACCGATAGGTACGGTAAGCCCACCAAAGTTGGAAAACACCCAGCAGCGCCAGCAGTAAGTCTAACCCCGCAAAGCCACCACGAACCGTAATAAATAAGTTCCACAATCCACAAAAAAGCAAAACACAGGTTAGGGCCAGAATGCCGTTGGCACTTGGACGACTGATGGCCCACAAACTTTGCGCAATGATTATTGCACCGACGATGGTCTGTATCTGAGTAAAAATATTCGGATAAAGCGCGGATGTTCCTAACCACAACGTCACAGCACCCCAGAAGAGATTTTCCCATCCGGTGGCGCGTAATCCACGCATCAAACGGTTATAAGTACCAACCTGTTTGAGCGAATCCAACTGCTGTGACGACAAGGTTGATAGAGTCGATTTCAGGTTTTGATCGGCAGGAAGCACATCAATCATGAAACACTCTGGTAACTACTTTAACGCACGGACAACGGCGTCGAGATGGGTCAGCGCTTGCTCGGCGAATTCGAGCACATCGAAGGCCACACGGATCGCGGGTCCTTTACGGCTTTCCTTGAGCGAGAGTTCACCCTGCTTGGTACGGCCTTTGGCGATGCGAATTAGTGACCTTGCCTGCCCGAGTTCGACCCGAATGGCGAAGGTCTTGTCTTCGCGCTCGGCAGCGAAATCATCATAGGTTTGATGCACAGCGTGAATGAGCGCGGCATGCGGGTCACGCGCCGGATCATTGTTGCGTGTCGCCCGTAAGATTTCGAGATCGACCAGCAGTTCACCTGCGTCGAGGGCGGCGTCACCACTGCGGCGGAACTTTTCGAGGTCGATGAGTTTGAAATCCACCTCGCCATCCCCTTCCTCGCGGCGCTTGAGACGGCGCACCATGATGTTGCGCGAGTGCAAATCGCCATGCATACAGGCGATGGGGAAATCTTCGAGTTCCAACTGATGACGCACTAAACTGCCGACCCTATCCAATAGATCGCGCTGAAGCTGGTTGGCATACTTCAGCTTGTCATCGGCATCCAACAGGCGATTTTCCAAGATGTAGTTGAAGACGCGGCGGATGTGCTGCTGCATCGGTTGCAGATAAAGCTGCCAGAGCAAGCCTTCCTGCACGTAGCGGCGGGCACGGCCATCGCCATGATGAACGCGCAGCAGGAACGGGCCAAGCTCCATAGCCAGCGCGTCATAAATTTGCGGCACTTTGATCAGCGCGTCGGAGAGCGTCCGGTAGCGGCTGAGATCGGCCATGATGACAAAGGCGCGGCGCCGTTCAGAGTCAATGTAGCTGGGCTGCGGGATATTGACGAAGCAGTCACGAATGCTGGCCGGCAGCCGGGCGTAGTTATCCCGTTCGAGGTCGATTTCCTCAATCGGGCCGTACTTGACCACCAGCGAATCAGCGTTCGGGATGTTCAGCTTAAAAGTATCATCCTCGGTTTGCATGGGGTTGGCAATGAAGGGGTGAATCCGCACCACATTGCTATCCGACATGCCAAGGCGCAGCGGTTCCGGCGCTTTGTCAAGGTCAACCCGGATCCAATTTTTGAGGGCAAGCCGGATGCTCTCTGTATCCGGTGGTTCAACCGGACGGGTTTGCTGTAACGCCAGCTTGCGGTGGAAATACATCCCCACCCAATTGATCAACGGCTGACCGACATAGGCGCGTACTGACACCAGCGTGCGGCAGACGATCAGCAAATAATCGTAGGGATTAGGGAACAGGGCGCGCAGCGTATTGACCGCCCCACCGCCGCTGAAGACGTTCCACCACAATTCCATCGCCCGACGCAGAACCGGTTCGATCTGCGGATGGGCGTCCACCAGCGGCATCATGTTTTCGATGACGTAGCAGGTGGAGATAATCATCTCACGGAAGATTTCACGGTGATCAGCGATCTGGTCAGAGGTGATCTGGCCGCGCTGCATACTTTCGGCGAGGCCGCGCATATCCTGTGCTAAGCCCCAGAAACCTCCGCTCTGCTCGGCGATGTTGATGAGCTTCTCGACGTATTTCTTCTGTTGGGCAGCTGTCAGCTTGCTCTTGAGTTCGGAGCGCAGATGCAAGGCCAGCGCCAAATCTTTGTCCCGATGGTTGACTTCGACCATACGGGCGGCCCATTCGCGCAGAGTGTCTTCGGGCATAATGCCGTTGAGGACTTTGGCGTCACGGGCCTGTGCCATGACTTTGATCGCCCAGAGAGTATCGAAAGCCGGTGCGCCACCGATGTCGAAATAATCATCGGCCATGCGCTGGCGAGCCAACTGCTCCAAACGGGGATGCACCGAGTCGCTGTCAGGGCGGAGGCTGAGCAGCGCTTCTAGACGGTTCATCTCGACCGGATCGATGCGCTTGTGGAGTTCGCTGGGGAAGGGCGAGGCGAACCAATCAGCGGCTTCGCGGAGTTCCTGCTGATCTGCGGAGAAGCCGTAGGCCAGCAGCGCCACCGTGTAATGCTGCGTGACGCGCACGGCATTCGACGAGACTTCGCCGCGGGCATCCTGCGGTGGACTGAGCACCAGTTCGGGGTGTTCGACGCGCGCCCGCAGCAAATCCAAGACGAGATCGCCAACGGTTTGTTCTAGTTCGGGTAATACAAATGAGGTCATGGCTGAGGTTATCTTTTAGCGGAAAGCATCTCAAAAAACACAACGGTAATAATAAGTATTACGATATTTTAACATGTGAGGGCGGGAATTTATAGGGCTGTGGGAAATGCCAATCAAACGCCAAGTGCGCCAAGATGTGATTACCGGAAATTTCCCATGTTACAATGTAAGCATATTGATCCGGTTTTTGTGGAAAAGATCATGACTGCTCAAGCCAACCTCATCATTGAAAACCGCATTCGTAGAGGGTTAAAGATAGTACGGTTGTTTGTGGCCTACGCACCGTTTAGGGTAGTGCGCAGTCTGCAAACCCTGCCCTTGATTCCAGTCAAGCTGCCCGCAACCGTTCAAACAAGACCCGTCACAAAGCCGCTTGGCGAATGGTTTACATCCAGCGAGGCGAATGCACAGTCGCCGGTGATTTTGTATTTTCACGGCGGGGGATTCGTGTTCCCACAAGCGCCCATGCACCGCACCATGCTGGCGAAAATTACACATGACGTCAAAGGGCGGACGTTTTCGTTGGATTACCGCCTCGCGCCGGAATACCCCTTTCCAGCGGCGTTGGACGATTGTGTCGAAGCCTATCGGTATTTGCTCGATGAAGGTTATGCACCGGAGCAAATCACCATCATGGGCGACTCGGCAGGCGCAAATTTGACATTGAGCTTATTGATCGCCTTACGGGATAAGGGTATTCCCCTTCCCAAGCTCGGCATCTGTATCTCAGCCCCAACCGATTTGACAGACAACAATCCGGCGCATGGAACCGTCGACGCCATCTTACATCCTCGCTCAGTCAGCCGATTTTCGAGATCCTATCTAGCAAATCAGGATGCCCATAATCCGTTGATTTCACCGCTGTTTGCCGATTTGCACGGCCTCCCACCATTGATCCTCTATGCGGGCGGCGATGAAGCGCTGTCATTGGATTCCGTACGGTTTGTCAAAGCGGCGGAAGCAGCAGGCATCAACGTCAAGCTGCATCTCTATCCGCGCATGTGGCATGTGTGGCAGCTTACGCCCGAGCTTCCACAGGCGCGGCAGTCTTTAGATGAAATTGCGGAGGCGGTACGGATGACGTGCCAGAAGGCCGAAGTTAGCTCAGAAGCCGTGCGAGGTTAATCCGCCGATACCGGCAGGATGAAGAAGACTCTTGCGCCGCGTCGTCCACGACGGCGAGCTTCCGCCCAGATTTTCCCCCGATGAAGCGTCATCATACTGCGGGCTAAGGCTAACCCCAAGCCGCTGCCTTCCAAACGCGCCGCGCGGGCTTCACGAGTGCGATAAAACGGCTGGAAGATAAGTTCGGTATCTTCAGCGGCAATCCCATCGCCTTGATCTTCCACCGTGACCAAAACGCCAGGCAAAATGACATCCGGCGGTGCACCGAACGGCAGCTGTCCTGAAGCAGAGATAAGCTGCGCTGTAATATGAACCACGCCTTCCGGTGGCGAATGCTGCAAGGCATTCTTGACCAATTGAGCGAGAACGCGGCTGATACGTCCCGCGTCAATTTGGACAATCGGCAGATCCCGATCAAACTGATGCTGGATCGATTTATTTTCGGCGACACACTGCGCTTCAAACGGCCCGACCACATGCTCCACCAAGTCCAGCAGTCGGGTTGGACTGGTATTGAGTTTGAGGTCACCCACATCGGCACGCGTAATTTCAATAATGTCGCTAAACAGCGAGTTCAATAACTGGGCGTTATCTTTAATGATTTCGACATAGTCGCGCACGGCAGGCGTCAAACTGGTGGTCAATTCTTCAAGAATGTACTGCGAAAAGCCTTTGATGGAAGTCAGCGGCGTGCGCAGTTCATGCGACATGCGCGAGACAAACGTCGCCCGTAAACTGACTGCCGTGCGATCATCCGTGACATCATGGAAAATGTAGATTCGTCCCATGACGCGGTTGGACTGATAAACCGGCGCGCTGTACCAGCCGATTAAGGTATGGAAACCGTCAGGGTGAATCATGGTGAAATCACCGCGATGCACATCCGGATCACGGATGGTGGTCGCTAACCAGTGATGGCGCAGCGTCTGCCGGACATCTTCGGGAAGCTGCATTTTGGTGAGGAGCTGCGGCAGGGATAAGCCTTGGGCACGCATCTGGCTGATGCCAAACAGAGCACTAAAGGCGTTATTCACGGTCAAGACAGAAGTTTTGCTGCTGTCGCCTGTCGTCGAACCCGCAATGGGCAAGATCATCAAAACGCCATCATGCACAGCGTCGAGCAGCGCTGAACGGCCTCGCTGCACAAAATCCTGTTCTTGCTTCAACAGATGAGCCATCGCTCGCAGCGCCAAAAATTCGCTGATGGCGCGGTAGCTTCGGAAATCACGGTGATCAAACTCGCGGTCAGGCTCCGTACCGATGACCATCATCCCCAACTGACGCCCCAACGATTCAAGCGAGACAATCACCATCGAGCGAATGTTAGCGCTCCGAATAAACCCCCGCACCAGCGAATCAAAGCGGGTTTCAACTGCGCGGATATCCGGTATATGCCAGATTTTGCGCTCTTCGATCTCTTGCAGCATATCCGTATATTGGTCGAGGTACAGATGCATACCCGCGCCCACGCCGGAACCAAGCCGGTTCGACCACACACCTTGTAATTCAAGATAGGCGAATGGACCGTTGGGACGATCTTCCCGGCGCGGCCCAAACAGCAGCAGCGCACAAAAGCGGATCTGGGGGTCGAGCAGGTGCTCGGCGACCAGATCAACCAAGTCTTGCGGCGTCACACCCTCGCCCACTTGCCGCGCAATCGCTTGAATGGTGCGCGTTATGGCTTCACTTTGGGCGCGGCGGTCATTTTGCAGTAAGTTTTCAATCAGCGTGAAGCTGTAGTGCAAACGAGCGAGGTCTTTTTCTTTAATGTGGCTGGACCGTGACAGCAGTACCAGCACGCCAATCGGCTCATCCCCCCATTTAAGAAGAAAAAATCGCGCGGTCGCAAATCCCGAATCAGGGATATCCTTGGCACTTAAAGTAAGGCTGGAGGCCCCTTCTTTACAAAGTGTTGCGGCGGCTTCTCGCACCGAATCAGACGGTTGATGGGGCAAACTGGCAAGCAAAACGGCCTCATCAACGTCGTGGAAGTAGGAATAAACTGCCACCGCATCCACTGGTAGGTCATGAGCAGATCTTTCCAAAACCGTCTGCAAAAGATCACTTAAATTGATCGTTGCAAAGGGTCGCGTTTCTGAAGATTCAGTACCAGCAGACATCATTCCAACTTGTGGTGCAGTACAATCGGATAAGTGAGCGACACGTTGAGAGGCTTACTTGCCATCCCCCTTGCCTTCGGGCGGACGCACGGTAAACATGTAACCAATTCCACGCTCGGTGCGAATGTAATGCGGGTGATGCGAGTCG
The DNA here is from genome assembly GCA_044226855.1 of Aggregatilineales bacterium. Lineage (GTDB taxonomy): Bacteria > Chloroflexota > Anaerolineae > Aggregatilineales > Phototrophicaceae > CFX2. The sequence goes on along the minus strand of JBGAGF010000001.1, from coordinate 614,856 downwards.
GATTCCAGCTTGCGACGGAGGCGGTGCATGTGGACACGCAGCGTATCTTCAAACACATCTTCAGACGGCCATACCCGTGCGATCAACATCCGGTTCTCGACGACGCGCCCTGCGTTGCGCATCAGAACATGCAGCAAGATCGACTCGGTGGGCGTCAGGCTGTAGCTCTTGTTGTTTAAGACCAAGCGGTTATGCGCGAAATCGACCTGAAGGTGCTCGTCAATCTGGACGACCGGTTCGCTGGCGTAATCCAAGCTGGGCATACGGGCGAGTACGGCCTGAACACGGGCTTCTAGTTCTCGCAGTTCAAATGGCTTGACGATAAAGTCTTCAGCATAGCGGCGTAAGCCTTGTACTATGGTGTCGGTATCACTGGTTGACGTCACGAAAATGATCGGCACATCGGCCATCGCCTTAACTTTGCTGCTCAGTTCAAATCCGTGCATCGTGGGCAGCGCCAGATCGATCAAAGCGATGTGGGGCAGACCCCGTTCACGGATGTAATCCAAGGCTTCCGGGCCATCCATAACCGTAGTAACATCAAAGCCGTGCCCGGACATATAGTCATTAATGAGCTTACAAATGTTCGGGTCGTCCTCGACAACAAGCACTTTTGTTTTATTCATGTCGATCAAACTCCATAAAATTTCGTCATATGTCGTAATGAATATACACAGTTCGTAACAATATTGCTAGTAATTTTTCTTCGAAATTAATTAAATGATTATAAATTGCTGAGAAATCAAAGGCGAATAAACAGAAAAGAGAAGAAAAAGGCGCATTAAGCGCCTTTTATAACATTTGTCATAGTTACTCGGCAACTAACGAACTCATGACACGTTCGTTCTCAAACAGTTAAATCGGCTTGAGAATACGGTCGCCGAGTTTCTTGGCGAGGATGACCGCGCCCTTCTGCTGTGAAACAATTTCTTGAACCGCTTCACGCCATGCCGGAATCTTGATCTGCTCGACGCTCATGATCTCGTAGCCCTTTTGCTCGAACGAGCCTACGAGGTCAGCGGCTACCGTTTGTGGCAAGAAAAAGAAGGCAACTTCGCTTTGCAGCGCTTTGGACGCATCCTCAATCGCGCTAATCAAACCTTCGACAACCGGTTTCGCCGGAATTCGTGCGGCCAGATAAAACTCATCCACACGCGTGATCAAGTTTTCAACCTGCCAGCCCATAACCGCTAAAACGCGATCAGTCTGATCTTGCGCCAGTAGATAGCTCTTTTGACCAAACGCCATCATGATGTCCATACGGGTGATGTTGCGGTTGGTCGCCGAGTTAATGAAACTGGCAATCGCTTCGGCGTTGGTCGGCATACCACGCTTGACCGATACATTGATGCCCACCGCAGGCGCAGTATCCGGCGGAGTCAGACGTTGTGTCTGACGCATGACGGGCTGCTGCGGAGCCGCAGGTTGAGCCGGAGCAGGTCTGGCTGCCGCAGGTGCGGGCGGTGCCGATGCTGCCGGTGCAGCAGATGGCGCAGCCCCGTTCTTGAGCTTCTTATCAATGTTACTAAAGGCAAGCTGAACTTGCTTCCACGTCTCTTCGATGTTGCCGTCATTTTTGATGACAACCGTTGCTTTGGACAGTTTATCAGCCTGTGCATTCTGTGCAGCGATCCGCTGACGGGCTTCTGCCTCCGGCATTTTACGCCGTTCGACCAGTCGCTTAAGCTGGGTTTCGGGACTGGAGTCCACCACCCAGATTTCATCGACGGCCTGTGCCAGATCACCTTCCAGCAGTTTGATAGCCTCAACCACCACCACCTTTTGGGGCGCGCGGCTCACCAACGCCGAGACGGCTCCACTTACCACCGGATGAACAATCGCCTCTAGACGGGCTAGGGCTTCCGGATTACCGAAGACGATGTTCCCCAGTAAGGTACGGTTAATATTTTTATCCGCATCCAGAATGAACTGTCCAAAGGTATCTAGCACCGGTTTATAAGCAGGTGCTCCGGGAGCCATTGCACGATGCGATAGGCTGTCCGCGTCAATCGTATAGGCCTCCAGATGCTGTAACATCTGGCGCACAACACTTTTTCCGGTGGCAATATTTCCCGTGAGGCCAATTACATATTTATTCGGCCAACGACCCACGGCTCCCTCCCCTACTGCGATAACAAATGAATGAATAACCACTTGATTGCATAACGACTTCTTATATTTTAAGGGTTTATCTCGGTACGGTCAAACCGAAAGCGTTGAGGTTACACGGAAGTTGGTATTTATTTTTCAATATCTCAACACTTGAACACTTCTTTATAGTATCCGCAAATTCCAATTAGCGCACCGTTCCTAGAAAAGTTGCATCCGCCACACGTGTCAACTTGCCATCACTCAGGTTAATTTTCCACGTGCCATCCTGCTGACGGCTGGTGAGGAGCAGTGCCGTATTATCCTCCGTCCAACTGTGTGGTTCGACGAAGGTGGTGATAGGTTGCGTCAGCGCGACCTGTGTCTTCAGATCCATATCCACCAGCATAAACACGGTGCTCACACGTTGGTCAGCCCGCCCGAAGTTCTGCACCTGCGCCAGCGCATACACCGCTTGGCGTCCATCCGGTGAAATGACCACGTCACCCGCTTGGGTATAACCGCGCAAGGGCTGCGCTGCAATCGTTTGTTCCACTTTGCCCGTTAGATTATAGAGGTGAACATCAAATCCACTTAAATCCGTTGAAACCCGCAGCCGCAGCAGAACATTCCCGCCAAACCCCGCGCCGCAGAAACAGCTTGGTTCATCCGGCAGATAAGCCCACTTTCCGGTTGCCACATCCACGCCGATCAAGCCCGCGTACTGGGGCATCGGCGTGAAGTCAGCGAAGCCATCCGGTTGAAAGTCCATGTACAGCGTGGCGTAATCCGGACTGAACGCCACAGGCAGCGCCCGAATCGCGTTGCGCGGCCCATCCGAGAGCACCTCTTGAACCTCGGTGCCGTCAATATTGGCGATGGTGGTGAGGGTGGTCAAAGCCGTCGGGCTGCCTTCCGTCAGCGTCCACGCAATCTTCTTGCCATCTGACGAAAGCTGCCAATCGACGCGGCGGGTTTCCGTACCGGGTTGGATAAACGGATGCTCGCCCATTTTGCCATCAGGATAAGCTAGCATCACACGATTGGCCGCGCGGTCAAGATACATCACCGAATTCCCCACCAGCGTGTACCGTTCGCCCGTGATCGAGACCGGAGTCTGGTCGCCCGTAACCACATCGACAAATGTCAGCGTATCCGCCGCGCCGGATACCCCACGCTGCAAGAACACTTCCCAGACATGAGTTGTCGAAGTCGCATCCTGTGCGGCCAGCGGTTGAATCAGCCCCAGAAACAGCAGTACAGCGAATAAGTACGCGATAATCGCAAAACGACGATGCAGCATAAACAATAGCAGCACTTTCAATAATCACCAACGGCACGATGCCTGTTGATTTTTGATTTCAGGATATACTACGTATTGTACTCGTCTTTAAAGCAGACCATCAGCAAACTTTAACAGGAAATATATTTTATGCGTGATATGCTGATAGTTAGAGACAAAGTATAAAAATAAGGACATTGGAATGGCAGAGCAGCTCACATATTGTGAGGTTCATCCCGACCGCGAAACATCCCTGCGTTGTAACAAGTGCGGACGGCTTATGTGCCCGGATTGCGCCGTATCGACCCCCGTTGGTTATCGCTGCAAACAGTGTGTCCGCCAGCATGATGACAAATTCTTCACGGCAGGGCAAAATGATTACATCATCATCGGGGCCGTTTGCGCCATCGCCACCGCAATTGCTGCGGCGATTGTTCAGCAAATCGCAATTCCCGCGCTGTTTTTGATCTTCATCGCTATCCCGCTTGGCGGGGGTATCGCCGAACTGGGGTTGAGGCTCACCCAGCGGCGGCGCGGACGCCAATCCGCCAACATCGCAGCGGCATCCATCGTGATCGGTGGATTGGTGGGCGCAGTCGCCAACATGATGATGCAATACGGCGGTCTACTGCCCATCGACTTGATGCTTCGTGTCATGATGTCGAATTACAGTGTGCTGATCCTCATCGGCATCACTGCATTCTTCGCTTACAGCCGGTTTAGAGGCCGCGCTTAAGGCTGAAATGATGAACAAGGGTCGGTTGGTTGGAAAAAACAAACCAACTGCCCCTGTGAGCCAAACGTTTGTGCTATATAATTACGGTTAGAATGCTGTGACACCGACGTGCTTAATCTGACAAGGATCTAAAGAGGGAGCACACAGAGATGCCCCCGACCAAACATCAAACCATTTAGACATCAAAGACTTTTCAGGCAACTAGGGATTTATTGATAATCGGTACAGCAAAAACGGGTAAAAATGCTTGAAGAAATACGCATACAAAACTTTGCGATTATTGACCGTCTCGAACTGACCTTCGATACCGGTTTTAATGTGATTACGGGCGAAACCGGCGCGGGTAAATCCATCATCATTGATGCGGTGGATTTGCTGTTGGGTGGCAAAGCCGATGGCTCCTTCGTGCGGGCTGGCGCGGATAAGGCGATGGTCGAAGGCACGTTCGCGCTCAACAAAACCGTCAAGGCGCAGGTGCTGCCTATCCTCAAACGCGAGGAACTCGAAGGCGAGAGCGACGATTACGTGACACTGGCGCGCGAAGTCAAAAACAATGGCCGCTCGACCATCCGCATCAATGGCGTGACGGCCAACGCCGATGTGCTGAAATCAGTCGCGACGCTGCTGGTCGACGTACACGGACAAAGTGAGCATCTGTCGCTGCTGAACCCCAAATCCCACATTGATCTGCTGGATCGCTACGCCGAACTCACCGAAATGCGTCTGGCCTTGGGTGCGTTGGTGGATAAAGTCAACGTCTGCCGCCGCGAAATCCGCCGCCTGACCGAAGACGAAGCCGCGTTGAAGCGCCGTGCCGATCAACTGCGCCGTGAGGTTGAGGAGATTGACACAGCCGAACTGCAGCCCGGCGAAGAAGACGCGCTGCGAGCCGAGCGTACCCGTATGGGCAACAGCGAGCAGCTCGCCAACCTGACCATTGAAGCCTATGCCCTTTTGCATGGCGACGACAACAATAGTGAACTGCTTTCGGCAGTAGATCAACTTGGGCAGGTTTCAGTGCTGCTGAGCAAACTCAGCCACATTGATCCCGATATGAAAGAGGACTCAGAACTGGCCGATGAGTTGGCTGAGCAGGCCGAAGAATTGGCGCTCACCCTGCGCCGCTATGCCGACCGCGTTGAGTTCAATCCCGAACGCATGGAAGAAGTCGAAGAACGGCTGGAACTGGTCAATAAACTGCGCCGCCGTTATGGGGCGACCATCGAGGCCGTCCTCGAACATGCTGAGCGGGCACGTACCGAACTGGAAAGCATTGGCAACAGCGACGAACGCCTTAAAGAACTACGCGCCGAAGAAGAAAAACTGCTCAAGCTGATCGGCGAGGTGGCCGAACGCGTCAGCAAAGTGCGGGTCATGATCGGCCAGAAGATGGGCGAACGCATCGTGACTGAATTGGCCGATTTGCGCATGGAAAAAGCCAAATTTGAAGTGTCGATTAACCGCACCGAAACTGAAGATGGCTGCTATATCAACGGCAAGCGTTACGCCTTTAGCCATACTGGCGTGGACGAAGTCGAGTTCTTGATGAGTGCCAACCCCGGTGAACCGCTGCGCCCCTTGGCAAAAGTGGCCTCAGGTGGTGAAACCGCGCGGATTATGCTGGCGCTCAAGCGCGTGCTGGCCGACGCCGACCAAACCCCGACCCTGATCTTCGACGAAATCGACACCGGTATCGGCGGACGTGTCGGCAGCGTGGTCGGTGAAAAGCTGTGGGCACTCGCCGCGACCCATCAAGTCATGGTGGTGACGCATCTCGCCCAGCTTGCAGGCTACGGTGACAAGCACTATCACGTCACCAAGCAGGTCAAGGGTGACCGCACCTCGACCATCGTAACCGCGCTGGATGACGAAGACCGTCGCATAGTTGAACTAGCGGCCATGCTCGGCACCGAAGGCGAAAGCGGCAAGCTCAGCGCTCAATCCATCCTTGCGCAGGCCGATTCCTTCAAAGACGAGCACAAACCTAAAGCTAAGAAGCTGAAAGCCGACAAAGCAGGGTAAAATTACGGGCAAGTATTCTTACTCGCTCCATAGAAAGTGATTTTACCCGCATGAAAATTGAGATTTACAAAGCGCTGTGGGGCATGGAAGGCCCGCTCAAGCAGCAGTTTGAACGCATCGCATCGGCTGGATATGATGGCGCGGAAGTCTGGCTGTCAGGTTCCAATTTTGATCACAACCAAATCCTGAAACTCACTGAACAATATCAGCTTCGCTTGATTGTCGCCGGAGCGATTGCTACCGCCGACGACGTCATGCCCACGCTGCAATCCTTTGCCGAATACCATCCGGTCAAAATTAATATCCAGAGCGGCATCGACTCCATGACCTTTGACGAAGGGAAACGTTTTGTCGAGGCCATGTTGGAAGCCGAACATAAACTCGGCGTGATCGTCATGCAGGAAACCCATCGCGGCAAGCTGTTGTATGCGCCTTGGGTTGCGGCGGCTTATCTAAACGAATTCCCTGACCTGCACATCACTGCCGACTACAGCCATTGGGTTAATGTCTGCGAACGCCTGCCTATTGACCAAGCCGAAACGATGACACTGGCGAACTCTCGCGCATGGCACATTCATGGGCGTGTCGGCTACGAAGAAGGGCCGCAGGTGCCTGATCCTTCTGCGCCGGAATACGCATCCCAGTTGGCATGGCACGAAGCGCAGTGGAAAGCCATCCGTGATGCCCATCAAACACGCGGCGAAAGCACCCTGACCTTCACGCCCGAATATGGGCCGCCAGCCTATCTCCATACCCTGCCGCATACTAATGTTCCGGTTGCCAATCTCTGGGATATTTGCCTGTGGGCCGCTCATCGTGCACGGACGCAGTGGACTGTTGAATGACTCAGCGGAGAAAATATGAAATTCATTATGCTCGTGTTGTTTATGCTCGTGCCAATGGGTATTGGCATTGCACAGGACAACAACACCACAGAACCCATTTTCACGTTCGAAAGTGTAATGCAGCTACCCGACTCCCACATCGATTTTGCAGACACCGAGTGGCAGTCGAACAGTCAAACTTTTGATTTCAGCTACGTTAGTGCGGGAAAATCGCTGATATTTCATTACGATATTTCGAACAACAAACTTTCGACAACCGGCGATGATGACCCTTGCGCATTCCAATTTTCAGAGGAACAAATCGTAACCTTTGGAGCGGCAGATTGTAAAAGAAGTCTCTCACCCAATAATCGCTACGTTGTTTATCAGATTGAAGATATGGCCTGTAGAGAAGATTGCTCAAACACATTGGCCGTCGGTGATCTGGAAACAGGCGCACATACAATCATCAGAAAAAACCCTGATGCAGGTTTTATAGTCCGTTGGAGTGAAAGCAGCAATGCTTTTCTGATACTCGATAATGGACAAAATAGTAACTTGGGTAAAATTTGGCATATCGCGCTGCCCCAAAATATCGCCGCAGCCGCCGAAATAACGGCCACCTTACTGGCGAGTTTCCCGGTCGGTGAGATTGGTTTTGTGGATATTTCGCCTGACGGACAACAAGTGCTCATTCATGGAATTGGCTATTTCGGCATCGGTCTTACGGTTTGGAATACAAGTTTACCATCAGACGCTCAAGAGTTTGCAGCATGGACACAGGGACATTCTTTTTTAGCACATCATAGAATTGGTGGGGCGAGTTTCATACCGAATGAGCGAACACATATCCTTGTCGTCACGGATGAAGGCATTATCAAATATAATCTCGATACAGATACGTTTACCGTCATCAACTCTCAAATCAACAGAATAACCTCAGATTGGGTCTACTTCTCTTCAGATACACACTACGTCTTGGTCTACTATCTAATTCCCGATGAGATAGCCCGACAGAAACTCACCTTATTTCAATTGAACTAATACTTTGATTAGGAGCAGTCTAAAAATGACACACATTAAGCAGTCGGTTTCGTGGTGGTGTTTTGTGCCGGGGAAACTCTCGTCGGAAGCCTTCGTGCGGGCTGCCGCTGAGATTGGTTACGCTGCGATTGATCTGGTGGAACCGCAGGATTTTCAACTCGTCAAAGATCATGGCCTGCAAATCGCTTCCACTCGGGGTCATGCCTCTTTAACCAATGGCCTCAACCGCCGCGAAAACGGTCAGCCCATCGAAGCCGAACTCCGCCACAGCATCCAGCAGGCCGCGAAGTGGAACATCCCCAACGTCGTTTGCTTCAGTGGCAACCGCAGCGGCTTGGATGATACCCTCGGCGCGGAAATCACTGCTGAGAATTTACGGCGCGTATCCAAACTAGCCAAAGATGCCGGCGTCAATCTGGTCATTGAACTGCTCAACAGCAAGGTCGACCATCCCGATTATCAATGTGACACAACCGCATGGGGCGTCAAGGTTTGCCAGCTCGTCGATTCGCCGCGCGTCAAACTGCTGTATGACATCTACCATATGCAGATTATGGAAGGCGATGTCATCCGCACCATCCGCGACAATCACGCCTATTTCGCCCATTACCACACGGCGGGCAATCCGGGGCGCAACGAGATTGATGAAACGCAGGAACTCAATTATCGTGCCATCACGCAGGCCATCGTCGATACCGGATACGACGGTTATCTCGGTCAGGAATTTATTCCCCTGCGCGACCCGATTCAAAGCCTAAAGCAGGCATTCACCATCTGCAACGTGGGCTAGATTCTCTCGTAGGGGCGGCGTCTCTGACCCGCCCTTTATGGAATCGGATCATTTACCCAAAACATCAAATCAACATTGTAGGGGCGTAGGGCTTTGCGCCCATTTTTATATGAACACAACGCCTACTTCGGTTTGTAAACTCTTACCGTTTTCGCTTGCGCTTTATGAACTTCTGTTCTACAATAGGCTTATGATTTATTCTCTATACCCTCTACGTCTCTGTGGTTCAATTGCTTTTATCTTCTTTCGTTGTATCTTGGCGGTTCAAATGCATTGGCTTTTGCCATTTCAGCGGATATGAGGGAGCTTCCCGCCGAACCCTATTGTCGGCGGTGGACATACGGGAGCGCCCCGCCAAAAGTGTGCCAATTCAGCGGATACTAGAGAGCCTCCCGCCGACCCAAAATGTCAATTCGGCGGGTTTTCCCCGGCGGCTCGCCAGACAATTCAGCGGATGTATTGCAAAACATGCGAAAATTGCGAATTTTGTGCAATTAAAACGAGGTTATGGAACCGCAGCCGCTTCTTTGACCGCATGGGTCAGAATCAAGTACATCGCATGTGACCACAACAACGGCGTAGCAATCGGGCCACGTATCTTGACCCAATAGTCATAGTGGCTTTCCTCAGCCAACATCGGCGGAACAACCTGTTCCGGCAAATCGCCAGCCGCGGTCGCGTTCCGCTCAATGTCCGCGAGAATGGCCTGCGCCCTTGAAACATTGCCGACCTCGGTGTCGTACCACCCCAGCCACGCCACCAGCAGCGGCCACGCCCCCGCCCCGTAATACACGTCACCGCGGTAGCGATGAATCCCGAAGCCTGCCGCATAAATATCGGCTTCAATCTGTTTGACCGTCGCCACCATCAGCGGATCATCCGGTTCAACCAGCCGGTACGGGATTGCCATCCCTAAAAGAGAGGCATCCACAATCGGGTTGCCGACCGACTTGGTGAACTTGCCGTCACTAACCATGTTCTTGAACACATAAGCCTTAATGTCGGCAGCAACCTCAAGCAGTTCAGGGCGATTAAGCAGATCGGATGCCGCTACCAGCCCACCATAGATCGCGCCCAGCGTATAAGTATGGATGCGGTCACCCGACTCTTCCCACAAATCATGACAGGGAGACGGCCATAATATACTCAAATAATCGGCCACGAAATGGGCCGCCCGTTTCATGTCTGCGCTTAACGGGTTTCCTGCGTCAGCAAATGCTTTCAGCCCCCACAGCCACGTACCGAGGCCGTCCAGTTGGAACTCCGGCCAATCGTCCGGCCCTTTTCCACCGTCGTAGGTATAACGGGCGCGTAAAACATCATGGGCATCGGGCGCTTTGCCAGCGCTGAAATCGGCCATCGCGCGTCGGGCAGCCGTTTCATAGCGCAGAATGGTCTGCGTCACCCATGTGTGAAAGGCAGCAGCGCTGGCTGTTTCACCCGAAACCAGCATGGAATGAGCGATAAAGCTGCTGTCTCGAAACCAGCAAAATTGATAATCCGGCATGTTCGGGCAAGCCGGATAAGAGCCGTTCGGTAGTTGGTAGCGTAAAATGACTTGATGGCTGTAATCCACGAGATTCGACATGATTATTCATCCTCAAGTTCAATAAAGACCATCAGCCAGTATTGAACCGGTAGCGACCTGAGATTTGATAAACGTTTAGGTCGTGGCGCTTCAGGCGAAGCGCTCCACAAATTTTTGACAGTCTGAATATCTAATTCAAGTGTGACTGTTGAAGCAGCGTCCGGTGCTGTAAGGTGTTCATTCCAGTGACCTTGAACAGGCAGCAGATTAATAAATAACTGCTTCCCTACCCGATGCACAATCACCCGCCCCGCCTGCCACCGCTCACCATTAACCGTAATCCGCTCGATCCACTGGTCTGTGACATCTTCCGCAAAGACGAGTGCATTTTCGTACGCAACTGCGAAATCTGCCAGTTGTTGGAGCTGTGCCGCCAATGAAGGAGATGGGGCAACAGCCTTGGGGAAATAGGGATCAGATAAGTACGTGCCGTGTTCCCCGTGCGCGATGTGCGAACCGCCCGCTGCCAGAATCGTGCTGTGAGCGGCTAAAACGGTCGCTTCCCAATCCGGTGGGACGTAAACGGCGAGCACTGCCGGACGTGGATTCAGCCGCCGGTTATCCCGGATGGTTTCCCACAATTGGGTCAAGTTGGTCACGGGCGGCCACAGTTCACTGTACCAGAAGTCCAGCGGACCATCCGCGATTTTCTCGACCGGCCAATTGTGAACCAGATTAAAAAGTACGGTTTTCTCAGCAGGTACGACCGGACGCAGGCTCGATAATGTTTCAGCAAAGCCCGCCGCGATATCCACAGGCTGCCCGTTTACATCGGCTCCAGTGCGCGGTTCCCCATACTGGTCAACGTGAATACCATCAAAAGGCAAAGCGGCCAAGACCTTCGCACATTCCTCTACGAAATGCTGCTGCCAACCGCTGCTCATGTTCATCAGCTTCAGGAAACCGCCTGCGAAATCAACCACCTGTCCCGCTTGGTCATACAGTTCCCAAGCGGGATGCATTGCCGCAAACGTGGGAGAAGCCGCATAGATCGCTGTATAAGGCATAGCCGCCATCCCACGCTGGTGCGCTGCATGGATTAGGCTGCGAACAGTCGCAATCGACTGGCTGCGTCCAAGCGGGTCAACGAATTCATCTTGGGGCGGCATCAACGTATCATGCCGGTACTGCCAATCGTAGAATTGAAGTCCATTCACATGCAGGTTTAGCAAATGGTCAAGCGTTTGGATCATGTCCTCATTGGTGCGTCCGCTCTTGAAGTCAAAGAGATAACCGTAACGCGGCGCTTGCGTCCATCGATCTAGAACATCGAACGCGGTGAAAGCTTGCTGCCCTTGCGCCTCGACATGAGCCATATAACCACGTCCCGCTTCGGGCGGAACTTCGCCTTCAATCACGCCTTCACCATTAAGGACCGCTTTCCAAGTGGTGATAACCGCCCCTAAATGGTATACAGTGACTTTGACAACCCCCTCAACCGCCGAGTCCAGCTTAATCTGAAGTTGGACGCGTTCGCCGGGGCGAAAAAAGGCGCGGGCAGGATGAACATGCAGCATGGTTAGCCTTTCAAACCGGTGGTGGCGACACCGGCAACAAAGTGACGTTGGAACACAACGTAAACAATCAACACCGGAATCAGCGCGATGATCGACATGGCGAACACCTGCCCCCACTGTGTCAGGTCAGGGCGCTGGAACAGAGCAATGGCTACGGGCAAAGTGCGCTGAGACGTTTCCTTAACAGCCACGTTCGCCCAAGGGAACTCATCCCAGCTGTACAGGAAGGTGAAGATCACCACCGCAGCCAAGCCGGGGCGTGATAACGGCAATACGATACGCCAGAACAACGTCCATTGTCCCCCACCATCAATCAGCGCCGCGTCCAGCAAATCGCGCGGAACGCCTGCAAACACCCCTCGTAGCAAAAAGGTCTGCATGGATAAGCTCATCGTAATGTAAACCACGATCAAACCCAGCAAGTTATTGAGCAGCTTCAGGTCTTTGGCGACCAAGAACTGCGGCACAATCAACATCACTGGCGGGATCATCATACCGAGCAGCAGCACCGAAAACAGGATTGATTTGCCCCGAAACTGCATCAGGGCAAAAGCATACGCCAGCATCGACGAAATCAAGACCGTTCCGGCGGTCGTTGCAACTGCCACAATCAGGCTGTTGGCGAAATAGACCGGCAAATTGGCCTTGGCAACAACCTCGTTATAGTGAATGAAGGTCACTTCTCGCGGAAACAACTGGGGCGGATTTTCGAATGTATAAGCTTGCGGTTTGAGCGACGTCGACACCATATAAATAAACGGGATGAGCACGATGCCCATACCGAGAATGAGTAAGCTGTAGCGGATCAGCATCCCAACGGTTTTTTGGCGGCCAAGGTCGTTCATGCGTAATCCACCTCACGTTGCAACAGCTTGATCTGCACCCAACTGACGACAAAGATGACCGCCGTCAGCAAGTAGCTAATGGCCGCGCCCTGCCCAAAGTTGAAGTTCTCGAATGTCTGCTTGTTCATCCACGTCAAAATCACTTGGGCATCATTTTGTAAATTTCCCGCGCGATTGATGAGCAAGAATGAGATGTAAGCGTTCAGCCCGCCGATCATCAGCACAACCAGCAGAAACACCAGCGTAGGCCGAAGGAGCGGGATGGTAATATAGCGAAAACGCTGAGGAGTCGTCGCGCCATCCACGGCAGCAGCTTCATACAGGTGAACCGGAATGGATTGTAAACCTGCCAACGTAATCACAGCCGTCCAACCAACACCCTTCCATATGCCCAAGAGACAGAGTGGAACCAATACCAGTTTGGCATCTGCCAGCCAGCGAATCGGTTCTTGAATAATTCCCAAGGTGATCAGCACCGAGTTCACCAACCCCGCCTGACCGTTAAACATGTATTCGAATAAAGCCGTGACAATCACCCACGAGGTAATGACCGGCAGATAGTAAACGGTGCGGAAGAAAGCCCGCCCCGGAAATTTCTGATTAAGGAGCAGTGCGACCAATACGCCGAGGAATATTTGTCCCGGGACAGTCACAATCACGTAAACCAGCGTATTCAGAACTGCCCGATGAAAAATCGAATCGGACAATACATCAGCATAGTTCTGGAAGCCAACACCAATACTCTTTTCGGGATGCACGACATTCCATTGAAAAAAGCTAATACGCAGCGAATACAACATCGGCCAAATGATAAACAACGTGAATAACAGCATGCCGGGCAGGAGAAACAAATAGGGATAGATTTGACTTCCCCGTAAAGCAAATCTCTGACGCACGGATGATTTATTTGGAGAAGCTAACCTCTGCTGAGAGTGTAAGGGTGTCACGGTTAATCAGTACTCATCTTATTCATTGCAGGTGATGTTTAGGGGAGAGTTTATCACCCTCCCCATTACGTCAATAGATTTACTTGGCGGTGAGCAAACCATCGATGGTCTTTGCGGCTTCGTCCAATGCGGGTTGGACTTCAGCCTCACCCTTGAGGATCTTGGTGAATGCGGCGTTGATCGCACCATCAATGTCATCCCACTTCGGATGAGCAACACGAGCCTGCGCGGTCTCAAGCTGCTTCATAAAGACATCGAAGTAAGCGGGAAGGTCTTTGCTGCCGACCAACGACTTGAGCGTGGGTACGACACCGACCTGCGCCATGAAGGTCTGCGCCTTTTCCGACATCAGATAGCTTACCCATGTCAGAGCTTCCTTCTGATGAGCGGTCGTTGCGCTGACAACAATGTCTTCCCCACCAACAACGCTGCTGTTCTTGCCATCCGGGCCACTGGGAATTGGCGCGAAGTTGACCTTGAAGTCCGGATAGTCATTCTTGTAAATGTCGACCATCCAAGGACCATCAATGATCATGGCATACAAACCTGTCGCATGACCTTCGGCTGTACCAATACCACCGCCCAATACGTTCGGTGAAATGCAGCCCTTTTTGTACATGTCCAGAATAGTCTGGAAGGCAGCAACGCTTTCCTTACCATTGATGTAACCGTCGGCTGTGGTTACCTTGTCATCTACAATCTTGCCACCCATCGTGTAGAACAATGGCGCGGGCGCCCAGAAATAGGTGCCGCCCAGAGCATAACCATACTGCTTGGTTCCGTCGGTGAGCTTGCAAGCGTCCTCAGCAAACTCGGCAACAGTCTTTGGCGCTTCGGTGATTCCGGCCTTCTCAAATAAGTCTTTGTTCCACAGCAAAACCTGTGTATTGGTATTTAGAGGCAGGCCCCAATACTTGTCATCAAAGTAAGTGGTGGCTAGTGGGCCGGGAAATACACCGTCAGCCAACGTCTTGAAGTCGGGTAGTGCTGTATCCAACTGCAGGAGCGCTTCTTGTTGGGCAAACTGAGGAACCCAACCAATGTCCATGCGGATGGTGTCAGGCGCTTCACCACCGGCGATGGAGGTCAACAGTGCCTGCTTAAAATCGTTATAGGCATATTGGGTCGATTCGATCTTGATGCCGGGATTATCTTTCTCGAACATCTCGATCAACTTGGCTAACTGAGCATTTTCAGGATCACTGTAAGTGTTCCAGTAGGTAACTGTCACAACATCTTGAGCGCGCACGGCAACCGTCGCAATGCCAGTGAGCAACGCCAGTATGAAGAGCGAAAGAATGAGTAATGACTTGCGTTTCATCGTAATCTCCTTAATTAGAACCATTTTTAATCAACAACACTTGGGCACCTAATTATTGATCCCAATAAACGACTCCTTTTATGGTTTGTTCAACCAGTGAACAAAGTCTTGACAAAATTTTTCACATGCTGCCGACTGTATTCAGTTCGCGCTGCGATGTGCGGAATAGCTCCTGTAAAACGAGACTGGCTGCCCCACGCGCCCATGCGTCATCTCCAAGAGGTTCGACATGAAGCTTCAGTCCAGCGTTAAGTGCTGACATTGAGTTGGCATAGAGAGCATCACGCATCGGCCGTAACAACATTTCGCCGTAACGCATTCCCTCGCCACTAAAAATCAACAACTGCGGGTTAAGGATGTTCACCAAGATGGCGATTCCATATCCGAGCGTCGTTCCTGCTTGTTGAATGAGATGTACCATTTGCTGCTGACCGTTTCGAGCAGCGTCGAATAAGTCATCAATGGTGTTGAAGTTGAAGCCGTGTTCGGCAGCACGCCGCAACAGCCAAGGATCGCCCACGAAGGTTTCAAGGCAACCGCGCTTGCCACAATCACAGACATAGCCATGCGGGTCGATAACGGTATGCCCGAATTCGCCAGCGCCACCCATGCCTCTATAGAGATGCCCATTGACGACAATACCTAGACCAATACCACGCCCTACTGTAATCGTCAGGAAATGGTTACTGCCGACACCTGCGCCATAGAGCTTTTCGACAAGCGTAAGCGTGTTAACATCGTTATCCACATAGACGGGCAGAATGGTGCGCTGTTCGACCAAATCCGCAAAGGGCACGTTTTCCCAGCCTAAAATGGGTGATGCCAGACAGACACCACTCTCAGCATCGACGATGCCCGCCATGCCGATACCCACGCCAAGCAAGCGACTGCGCTGGATGTGCGAGTCTGCCACCACACGATGAATGCCATCCGCCATGCGTTGAGCAACTGCTTCAGGTTCAATACTGGAGTTCACTAAAGTCAAGCGACCAATGACATCAGCGTCCAAGTTGGTCAAGGCAAAAGTGATATGATCTTCGGTCAATTTAGCGCCGATCACATAAGCGCCTTCGGGTTGCAAAGCTAAGAGGATTGGCGGTCGTCCACCCCGTGAGTCGCCTTCCTGCTTTTCATAAATCAAGCCGCTCTCAACCAGTTCACGTGTCAAAGCTGTGACTGTGCCGACGCTCAAACCGGTACGGCGTGCCACATCAATACGTGAAATGGGACCATGTTGACGGATGGCATTGAGAACAGACGCCCGATTTTGAAACTTTAATAATTTCTGCTTATGCATACTTTTTTCATCGGTTGAAATAACAATTTGCAGTATAACGCAATTTGTAGCTCTGTCAAGCAGTCCGGACTGAAACATTTGCTATATTCTATGAAAAATCGTGTGGCACTTTACACTGATCTGCGAGATTTGTATGCTGCTTGATATTGTGCCACCTCGCGAAAGAGCAAATGGTATGCCAAAGAAGACTATCAATTATGTAGAACTGGCTTATGAAGATGTTGGGACAGGCATACCGATTGTTTGCATACATGGTCATCCTTTCAACCAGTCAATGTGGTATCCACAGGTTGAAGCGCTGCAATCCGTTTGTCGATTTATCACCTTTGATTTGCGTGGGTACGGCCAGTCATCCTTAAACAATAACACCGTTACTTTTCAGGATTATGCCCTAGACACACTTGCCCTGATGGATGAGTTGGGAATTGAAGCAGCAGTCATCATGGGATTGTCGATGGGAGGGCAAATCGCACAGGAAGTGTGGTATCAATCGCCGACAAGAGTCGGGGCGCTGGTGCTAGCTGATACTTTTGCGCAGCTTGATCCACCCGCACGAAAAGAAGACCGCTATAAGACAGCCGACCGTTTACTTGCTGAAGGGCTTGACGGATACGCTTATGAGACACTCCCCAAAATGGTATGCGCAGAAACGCTTCAGTCACAGCCAGAAGTTGCACAGCACGTACTTTATATGATGCAAACTACTCCCGCTGTTGGAGCGGCAACCGCTCTGCGTGCCCGTGCGGAACGGCGAGATTACAGCTATTTCCTCGGTGACATTGCTGTGCCAACATTGATTGTCGTGGGAACTGAGGACGTCTTTACGCCGGTGTCCGACGCGGAATTTATGCACGAGCGCATTCCCAATTCGCAATTAGCTATTGTTGATCACGCGGGGCATATGCCCAATCTGGAACAACCCCAGATTTTCAACGATCACCTTTATCAATTCCTGCAAACCCTCTAGGTGCAAATCATCTTCCCTACTGTCGCCTGACGCTTGCTCTCCTTATCCCCTTCGGCGGTGAACTCCGGTCGTAGAATCAAAGTTATTACTACTAGGTACAGTAGTGACAACCTTTGGAGGAAAGATCATGAAGGGGTTATTGGCTTTATTCAGCTTCACTGTTGTTATTCTTCTTGCGGGCTGCAATCTCTCAGTCGGCATCGTGGATAATCCGCCACAACCAACTAATACCCAGATTAGTCCGGTTGTGGAACGTCCAACCACTCAAGCACAACCACCGACTAAAACACCACAAGTTTCGCCCACATTGATCGCTATCCAGCCGACCAATACAACGGCCTGTGTACCACGTACCGATTGGCCAACCTATCAAGTCGCTGTCGGAGATACCATCGGTCAGATTGCAGCCCGAACCGGCACAGCTGCCGCAGCACTGACACAAGCAAACTGTTTGACGAATGCAAACTTAATCTCGGTGGGTCAAACCTTGCGTGTACCTCGTCAACCGCTGCCGCCCACCGTTCTGCCACCAACCGCTGAGCCGACCAAAGTGACACAGCAATTGGGTTCGATCAACATCTCAAAGTATCTCTGGGCAGATGCAGGTAATTATGTGCTCCCCGGTGGAGAGTCGATTCGTCTGACGTGGGAAGGTGGGCCAGCAGATGCTATCCGAACCGACTTCTTCACCCGCGCTTCTAACGGAGCTATGACTTTGATCAGCACTGATACGAACCCCAGCGACGGGTTAAGCACAACGTGGTTGACCCCGATTAATCTCACGGCAGAATTGACCGCTTCGGCAATACGTTCTGACGGCAGCAGCGTGACCCCCATCTTCAGACCATCGGTTTCGGTGCTTGATCCAAACGCACAAAGTAACGCTCTGACGCTCAATACCTATCTAAGCGTCGCAAATGAGATCTATACCATAAAACCCGGCCAAGCTGAGGTTATCTTGTGGAGTACAGCGCCTCAAGCTGCGTCTCGCGTTGATTTCGTGTTCTCGCCCGCTGATCGCAGTGGAGCGCGACCATTAGGCAGTGTCATCAACCTGCTCAACGGCGCAGCCATCAGCGCAACGTTCAATGCTGGTGATTTCGGGGTCATCAGCGCTGAGGCTTTCCTGAAGGACGGGACGCATTTGTACTTTGCAAAACCCATTACCATCAGTGCGCCCGCACCAGCAGAGGCGACACCTGAAGCAACGGTAGCCCAGTAAATCAATAAGTGAAGGACGAGACATGCTCGTCCTTCACTTATTGCTGAAAAAAGTCCTTTAGAACAGGCAGTAAGCGTTCTTCTATGGCATCGCGCGTTTGACGAAAGGCGACCAAAACAGTTTCATGGTCGCCTGTGACTTCAGCCGGATCAGGGAAGCCAACATGCAAACGCTTTCCCTGCCCCGGCCAAAATGGACAATTTTCCGCCGCGTCATCGCACACCGTAATAATGACATCGAAAGGCTGGCCTAAAAATGTGCTCAGGTGCTTCGGATGACTGCCTTCGGTTTGGATACCAACCTCAGCCAGCACAGCCCGCGCACTCGGATTGACCTGTCCGGCGGGTTTCGTTCCAGCACTGAATGCTTCCCAGTCATTACCTAAGCGGGCATTCACAAGGGCTTCCGCAAGTTGTGAACGTGCCGAATTACCTGTACACAAAATCAAGACGCGGCGTTTGGCTGTCATGAGTCAGACAATCTTCTGGGCAGTTATACGAGCGCTGTAGACTCGTGGCATCCCCGGTTTGACTTCAATGATGCCGTCCGCATTGTTCTTATCCACAACCTGAATATTGCTAAAACCCGCTTCGCGCATCATGCCTGTGTAAGCAGCGACATCAATTGCGCCAGTGACGCACTCCGCCCATTTAGCCGTGTCCGCCCGTAGTTCATCGCTGAAGTCCCCTTCGGTGACAATATCGCTGACGGCGATGCGGCCACCGGGTTTTAGAACGCGGAAGGCTTCGCGGAACACTGACTGCTTATCCGGCGACAGGTTGATGACGCAGTTGGACATGATGACATCAACGGTGTTGTCCTGCACGGGCAGCGATTCGATCTGCCCCCGACGAAACTCTACATTATGAACGCCCATCTTGAGCTTGTTGGCATTGGCTTTTTCCAACATGGCAGGGGTCATATCTACCCCGATAACGTACCCGTTTTCGCCCACCTGCCGCGCCGCCAAGAAACAGTCGATTCCTCCACCGCTGCCGAGATCGAGCACCGTTTCCCCGGAATGCAATCCTGCAATCGTGACCGGGTCTCCGCAACCCAGCGAGATATTGGTAACATCGGCGGGCAGTCCCACCAATAGGTTGTTGTCGTACAGTTGTGTGTTGCAACCACAGCTTTCCCCTCCACAGCATGAATTCGCCGTTCCACTAGCAATCGCTCCGTAGCGTTCTTTGACGACATCATGAATTTCGATCACGTCAGACATGGCAAGCTCCTATACATATTGATGTATTTCGATACATTTTCAGAAATAAAAAGGCTGTTACGCCTTCTTAGTCTCGATTGAATCAACGCGGATAACCTGCTCCGAATAATTCGGGGCAAAGCGGCGCATAAGATTTCCACAGCACATCACCACCTGATCTTGGTTCAGGGTATAAAAGCGCTGGCGGCCTTCTTGTTTGACAGTGACTAAACCAGCCTCTTCCAACTTTTTGAGATGATGACTGACCGTTGGCTGGTTGACTTTGCCATCCAATTTGGCAACCACATCGTTCACACTGAGCCATACACAGCACAGGTGCTCCATAATTTCCCAACGTACGTCATCCGCAATTGCTTTTGTGAGTGAAAGATCGTTTATCATATGCTTATTGTATCGAAATAAATCAATATGTCAAGTACTGATACGATCTGAGCTGCTCGGAGTGCTGGCACTACAGGGATAAACCAATGTGCGGTACATTTCACCCGACAAATGTTCATTAACGGAAAAACAAATGGCCGCATCTCAAACAACTATCCTCATCGCCTCGTACCTCGAACCGGACCTAGTCGATCAAATTAAGCGTGAGGTGCCAGAGGTCGAAGTGATCTACCGTCCTGACCTACTGGGAACCCCGCGCTATATCGCTGACCATAACGGAATCCTCAACCGCAGCGAGGCACAGGAAGCCGAATGGCAAGGTTTGCTGGCACAAGCTGACATCCTATTTGACTTTGACCACAGCCACATCGAAGATTTGCCCCAGCTTGCGCCCAAGTTGAAGTGGATACAGGCGACCAGCGCGGGGATCGGGCAGTTCGTGAAAAATAACGGCTACGATCAAACTGGCTGGATTTTCACGACGGCCAGCGGCGTCCATGCCCGACCATTAGCCGAGTTCGTCATCCAATCGATGCTGTTTTTCGCGCGCGACTTTGAATACCTCCAACGAGAAAAAGCGGCACATCATTGGGCGCGGAACTGCACGACAGAACTGGTGGGGAAAACACTGGCAATCATCGGGCTAGGGAAAATCGGGCGAGAAGCAGCACGGCTAGCCAAAGCCTTTGACATGCGAGTGATCGGCAACCGACGCAATGATACGGATAGCGCAGTTCCTAATGTGGATGTGCTTTATCCACCGAATGAGTTGACACCCCTGCTGACCCAAGCTGATTACCTCCTGTTGTGCTGTCCCCATACGCCGGAAACGGAAGGCCTCATTGGCGCGAACGAAATTGCCCAACTGTCCAAAGGCGCGGTGATTATCAACATCGCGCGAGGGGCAGTGATGGATCAGGCGGCGCTTACGGAAGCCCTGAACAACGGACACTTACGCGGGGCAGCTCTGGACGTGTTTGCGGTGGAACCGCTGCCCGCAGATGATCCGTTATGGGACATGCCTAACGTGATTATCAGCCCTCATTCGGCCAGCACGGCTGACACGGAAAACGCCAAAATCACGCGGCTGTTTTGCGATAACCTCCAGCACTATTTAGCGGACGAACCGATGCAAAACGTGCTGGATGTTGAGCGTTATTACTGATTAAGGTACGAGTATGATTCCAAGAATACATCTGGCGGTTGATAACTGTTTTGCATCGAAACGATGGACTAAACCGCTGGAATGGATGCAAATCGCGGCTGACATTGACATACGGTGCGTTGAAGCAAGCGCCGACAACGAGTGCGATCCCCTGTATAACACGCCGGAAAGCCTGCAAAGCTGGCTCAACGCAGTGCAAACGGCGTCGGATCAAACGGGGGTAAAGATCGTCAATTTGTATTCGGGGCACGGCACGTATGCAACGCTGGGGCTGGCGCATACTGATCCGCGAGTCAGCGACCATATTCAGCACAACTGGCTGGAACCGATGATCCGAAGCGCGGCGAGATTGGGCGCGGGTCTGGGCTTTTTCTGCCACGCGTATCCACAAGCGGTACTGGAACACCCTGCCCGGTATCAGGCGGCGGAGAGCGACCTGTACACACGGTTGGCTGATCTAGCGAGTGTGGCTGCGCATGTGGAGTTGAGCAGCATTTCGGTTGAGCAAATGTACAGTCCCCATCAAATCCCGTGGACGGTGAGCGGTGGGCAGCGCTTGCTGAGGGATGTTTATCAACTGAATAAGGCTCCGATGTATTTGACATTGGATACAGGCCACCAGATCGGGCAACGGCGCTATTTGAAACCCACGCAGGCGGAAATTGAGGCGTATGTGCAGGCCGTTCAGCGTGGTGAAGCAGACGTTACGACTTGGTTAGGTTCGCTGCCAGCGGAAGCCTCACGGACCATAAACGGATTAAACACATATATTGATGAACACCCTTATTTGTTCGCCTCAGAGGCCGATGGCGACCTGTATTACTGGCTGAGAACGCTGGGTTGTTTTTCACCGATCATCCATTTACAGCAGACGGATGGGAAAGCATCGGCACATCGACCTTTCACGGAGGCCAACAACCGAACAGGGATTGTTGATCCAGTAAACGTGTTGAAGGCAATCCGGGAAGCCTACCAACAGCCGATTGATTCTGGTTATCCTCCGCCGTGCGCTGATATTTACCTGACGCTGGAAATTTTCAGTGGAACGGCGGATTATCCAGCACAGATTCTTGCGAATATGCGGGAGTCGGCGGCTTACTGGCGACGGTTCATCCCGCGAGATGGGCTGACGCTTGATGAATTAATCGAGGGTGTTTGAAGGCGTCCGCCCCCTGCCCTAGCCCTCATCAGCACGTTAGCAGGCTCACTCCAGTGATAGCCCATAGTAACAGCGAAGGGAACCATGCGGGAGCACCTACGTGTGCTCCCCTACAAGCGACTCTATACTAAAAGTTAGAGTTTGGTCATCGGCTGAGGTGTGCCTCAGCCCTACAAAACCCCTGCGCCACGATGAAAAAATAACGCGTCCCAACAAATAAAAGCTTTGTTTTTTCATATCATTTGAACCCAATCGTTTTGACAGGTCAAAGTGATTTCCATACACTGATTTTGGTGTAGGGCGTTCAAGTTGGGGAAGCAATGACACATATTTACCTGATCCGGCATGCGGCGAACATTGATGGGATGGTTGACGGCAAGATGACCGACTTGGGGCTTTCGCCCGAAGGGGTAACGCAAGCGGAAAAACTGCGTGACCGGCTGGCGAGCAGCGGTGAGATGAAGGCGGATGTGTTTATCTCCAGTTCGGAACGCAGGGCGCATGAGACTGCGGCAATCATCGAACCCGCAATTGGACGACCAATCGTGCTGGATGACGCGGTGGTCGAGTGGAAGAGCGACGACGGGAGTATTGACGCGGACGAATTCATGCGACGGTGGAAGGCTGTCCCCAAAGCGCAAAAGCCTTATTACCGATGGATTGAAGGCTTCGAGAACCGGATGGAATTCTCGCTGCGGGTGCATCTGGCGCTGAACCGCATCCTGCAAGAACACGCAGGCAAATCGATTTTTCTCGTGACACACGGGGCATTCATCCAGATGTCGTTCATGTACTTTTTCGGCTATGGCGAGGCGACACTGGACCGCGCGATGCCTGAAATCCAGCGGACGTCGATCACACACTGGTATCTGGATGGTCAGGAACGGTGGGTGCTGGAAAGGTCTAATGATTGTCATCACCTCAATGGTTAAACCGCGCGTTCATGCACAAAATGCAAATTGTGCAATTTGTCCGCTGAAATGGCAGGCGGGCCGCCGGGGAAAATCCGCCGAATTGACATTTTGTGTCGGCGGGAAGCTCGGCTGTGTCCGCTGAATTGGCACACTTTTGGCGGGAGGCTCCCTTATGGCCGCCGCTGCATGAGGGTTCGGCGGGAAGCTCCCTCATATCCGCTGAATTGACAAAAATCCATGCATTTGGACCGCCAAGACGCAGAGGTTATAGAGAAAGACGCAGAGTGATTAAGCATGAAAACTCCGAGGCAGAATGTGAGCACGTTAACTTCAGTTTAGCGGATTGCGGGTCGGAGTGGGTTACATTTTGGAAGACCATTTTGTAACTGATTCGTGGAGTTGGCGTTAACCGTTTTGAGGGAGAGAGATGTGGTGCTAAGTTGAAGGATGGTTGGAAATCGGTCGGTGATGGTTTGTGCGTTTAAACCTAAATTATAACAATTCAAGATGTTGAACCGCTAAGACGCAGAGGACGCTAAGATCAACACGGAGAGTTAGATAGATGTGAAGTGGTGGGCAATAAGAAGACTCCGCCTAACCCTTCAGCAGCACGTTAGCAGGCTCACTCTGCTGATAGCCCGTCGTAACAGGGAGGGAATTATGCGGGCGGGTCAGAGACGCCGCCCCTACGAAATCCGTCTGTTAATTGGTCAAATAAGTGATTGAACCCCCACCCTTGCCCTCCCCCGCAAGCGAGGGAGGAATTATTCGGGAGCAAACAGGTGGTTAGTCGGCTTCTTCTTCGAGTTTGCCATCGCCGTATTTGAGATCGAGCAGGCGACGGTAGGTGGCTTGAAAGGTCAAGGCATCGGCAGTATGGAAGGGCAACGGCGCTTCGATGGCGGCAGTGGCTTTGACACCGTAATCAATGAAGGCCTGAAGCAGTTCACGGTAGCGCAAATCGGCTTCATTGAGCGGGACGTGGTTCTTTTCGCCTTTGGGGGTATAGGCGATGCCGCTGATGTGGAAGTGAAGTTTCTCCAAGCCTTTTTGTCCGAGCACGGCTTTGACCTTGTCGAGCGCGGCACTAAATTCCTCGTAGCTATTGAAGGTGCCATCACCTGTGCGAGCGTGGAGATGCGCCCAGTCGATGCAGGGCAGCACGCCGGGAACGTCCTTGCTGAGCTGCACGACTTCTTCCAACGTGCCGAACATGGCTCCTTTACCCATCGTTTCAGGGCGAAGATTGACTTTGACCTTCTCTTTTTTGAGGATGGCGGTAATTTCCAGCAACTTCTCTTTGGCACGTTCGTATACTTGTTCAGGCGGCTGACTGTGGTAGCTGCCGGGGTGGAATATGATGTCGGTCGCGCCCGCCAGATAGCCTTTGCGGGCAGCGGCTAAGAGACGTTCATCACTTTTCGCCATGAGTTCGGAGGTCTGGCTGTTGAGGTTAATATAATAGGGCGCATGAATGCTGATGGTGACCTTATGTTTTTCGCCTGCGGCTTTGATTTCAGCACAGGTTTCATCGGAGACGCGCACACTTTGTACCCACGCGATTTCGAGATGATCGAGACCGAGGGCGCGAATGTGGGCGATGGCAGCGGGTGTGCCAGAGGCGTTGGTGGTCTGGGGCGAACCAACCGTACCGAAGCGAATGGTGTCATGTTCGTTCAAGAGAGGCATCCTTCCTAGTTATTTGAGGCAGCCGATGGTTCTGCGTAATGGTGATTAACTAAATATGGCCGCTGACGAATATCGATCCTCACCCCCTAGCCCCCTCTTCATTTCATGGCAGAGGGGGAATAAAACCTTATGTTTAAGGGGGCGGACTCGTATTCGCCAACAACATTTATTAAGCACGTTTCAAAAACATAGAAACAGAGCACATTGATTACCACTTTTAGTCATCGACTATTACGCACAATGCGCAACATACGTTCTATTTTAATCGCGATGTCATAAGAGGGAAAACCCAATGTTTGCACAATTTAACCGTTCGGACCGCCGTTTGCTGCTGGCAGCGTTGGCGGCTGTAGTGGTGTTTATCCTTTGGAATCTGCCGCAGCTTGATTTTCTGCTGTATCCGTTCCGGCTGTTCGTGACTTATGTGCATGAGTCGGGGCACGGCACGGCGGCGTTGATTACAGGCGGGCGGTTCATGGGAATGGAGATTTTCGCGAACGGGTCGGGACAAGCGATTACGGCAGGGGGCAGCCGGTTACTGATCCTGCCAGCGGGGTATTTAGGCGCGGCATTATTCGGGGCGATTGTGTTTTACCTGAACAACCGCTTTCACCGCAGCAGAGCATTGGCTGTGATTTTAGGCGCGGGGCTGCTGGTGTACTCGGTGTTGTTCGGTCACATCGCGTTGCTTTCGCTGATTATCGGGGCGTTGTTTGGGGCGGCGTTGATCACGCTGGGGTGGAAGGCGAATGACTATATCAACAGCTTCGTGTTGAATATCCTCGCGATTTTGACGGGCTTAAACGCGGTGCTGGATGTATATCAACTGGTGGGGAACAGCGGGGCGTCGCTGGGGGATGTACGGAATGATGCAGCGGCTTTTTCGGCAGAGGTGTTTCCACTCCCTGCGGTATTCTGGGCACTGTTGTGGTCACTGATCGCGATTGTGGTGCTGGGAATCGCGGTATGGTACGGCGTGATCCGTCCGATGCGGCGGGGAAAATCGGAATAAGACGCCGAATTTTTACAATACGTTCAGACGGCCTTTCGATAATAAAAAGGACGAGCCGAGGTGGTTCGTCCTTTTTGATTCAATTGGCAAACTGACTACTGAACTTGCCAGACGCCGCCGATGCGAACGATGCGGCCATCAGGCAGTGTGAAGTGCGGTACAAGCGTCATCTGGTTGGCGTCGACTAATGGGTACATTTCCCAAGTGGCTTTGTAGGCGGTTTCAGGAGCTGTCGCCCAACCGAGTACGCTGACACCGGCAATCTGTGACCAGACTTTGCCAAAACCGTTCTCGGGCTTCACCAAACCCTGTGGGGCTTGATCAATACCGACGTTGTCGCCTGCCTGCCATGTGTCATCCAACGCCTGCCAAGTACCGTCATTGAACAGGACGTAGATTTTGCGCGTGTCTCCACGCCAGATCATCATGCCTTTTTCGAAGGGTTGGAAGGACGAGTCGACATTCTTGGCCTGTGTGGCGGGGCAAGAATCTGCCGTCAGTTTATCGGTAAAGGGACAGGTCAAATTGACAACGGCGTTCTGAATAGTTTCCTGACCATCCGCCGTGCTGGCGCTGAGTTGGAAGGTCGCACTGTTGATGTAATCAGCAGGCAGAGTATAAGGTGCGCTACCACTGGCGGGCTGCTGGTCAAGGATGGTTTCGGCAACCGCGCCTGTGAACTCCGCCAAGCGGTCGATCTTAATACGGGTTGCACCGCCGGTGACACTCCATGTCAAGGTCACGCCTGCATTTCGTCCGGCTGGATTGGGTGATACGGTGAAGCTGGTGACGGCAAGCGGCGAGGTGCTGGTGTTGCTACCGGTGGTCGAACCAGAAGTGGCTGTGGGTGCAATAGTCGCAGCAGCAGTCGGTGCAACGGCAGCAGCGCCCTTGACCGGCTTGGTGATGTCGACCTGAGTGATGGTTGTGTTCGTACTCAGGTTGACCAAACGCAGACGCAGTTTGATGCTGGCCGCCCCTGTTTTCTGCGGGGCACGAAGCTTAATTGTGCCTGAACCCGTTGAGGGGATAATCGGGTTCTGACGCGGCAGTTCGACATTCACAACCGTGCCATCTTCCAAGACCTGCTCAAAAGCGAGGTTGCTGTTGGCAGGGCGGTTGATGGTTGACCATGTTACCGGAACTTGGAGGGTTCCAGCATAAAGGGCGGTTGAGTCCAGACCATCCGAAGGAACGGTGGCATTGAAGCTGCTGATGGCAGGCGCATTGGGATCGTTGATTATGGGCAGCGTAATGGACTGCTGAGCCAGTTCTTTATTGGTCGAAGTTTCAACCAAGCGCACGCGAATGGTAATGGTGGTCGTGGTGCTGGTCTTGGGAGCGTTAGGGGCGACGACGCCACTGCCAGACGATGGAACGGTCGGGTTCTGGCGAGGCAGTTCGATGTTGGCGACGGTGTTGTCTTCAAAGACCTGTTCGAACACCAAATTGGCAGTCGCAGGACGGTTATCCACTGCCCACGCGACACCGACACGGGCGGTCTTGTTGAGCAAGGCGGTACTGGTCACGCCTTGGGCGCTGGTGGTGAAGGATTTAATCACAGGCGCGCCGGGGACAACTTTGTTGATGCCGACTGTGATGGTCTGCTGCACCAAGGTCGTCTTGGACGACAGATCAATCACACGAAGTTGTAAGGTAATGCTGGTGGCATTTGCATCAGTGGGGGCAATTGGCGCAACGACACCCAAACCGCTGGACGGAATGATCGGATTCGTACGCGGCAGTTCAATGTTGGTGATGGTTGTGCCGTCAACCTGTTCGAAGACGAGGTTGCTGTTGGCCGGACGATTATCAACCGCGAACGACACTGGCACGCGAGCCGTCTTATCAGCCAGAGCCGTTGAGCTGATGCTGGTGGCCGTTGTCGAGAAGGTCTTGATGGTCGGCGCGGGCGCAGGTGGCGCGGCTGCGATGGACACGGTGATGGTCTTCTCGGCTAACGTGCTTTGTGAGCCAAGATCAGCCAGACGGAGGCGGAGGGTAATGCTGGTGGCTGTGGCATTGCTGGGGGCAATCGGCGCGACGACACCGGTACCTGATGATGAGATAAAGGGGTTGGAACGCGGCAGTTCAACATTGACCGCCGAACCATTTTCCAAAATCTGCTCAAAGAATAAGTTGCTGTTATTAGGACGATTATCCACGGCCCAAGTGACCGGCAAACGAGCCGTCTTATTATTCAGGGCATCGAGCGTGACACTGGTAGCGGTGGTCGAGAAGGTCTTAATAGTGGGTGTAGAAGGCGCGACGTCGACTATCGGAAGCGTGAGGTCACGCTGAACAATGGTGCTGTTGTCACCCAAATTCACCAAGCGCAGACGCAAGGTGATATTGGTAGCTGTGGCAGCCGGTGCAACAGGCGCAACCACACCATTACCCGCTGAAGGAATAATCGGGTTCTGACGCGGTAGTTCGACATTGACACTGCTGTTATCAGCCAGCACCTGTTCAAAGACCAAGTTACTGTTGTCGGGACGATTGTCGACTGCGAAGGAGACCGGCACACGAGCCGACTTATCAGTCAAAGATGCGCGGCTGACATTGGTGGAACTGGTCGAGAAGTTACTGATGGAAGGTGTGACGGCTGTCGCGCTGCCGATGGGAATGACCAATTCGCGCTGGTCAAACACTTTACCGGATACGAAATCCGCCAACGTCACACGCAAACGAACTTCCTTGATGCCTTCACCGGGTGGGAAAGGAACCACCACGCCGACACCCGAGGACGGCACAAACGAGTCTGAACGCGGTAACTCGACATTCATGACACGGCCATCCGGCAACGGCTGTTCGAAGACCAAGTTGGCCGTATTGGGCCGATTGGCTGCTGCCCATGAGACAGGAATACGCACGTTGCGTCCTGCCAAGGCACTGGCGTCAATAGTGGTGACGCTGCTGGTAAAACTGGTAATACTGGGCGCGGTGCTGCTTTGTGTAGCAGCATTCGCTAAGGTGCTGCCCCATCCCAATAGCAGGAAGCAGGCCGCGAGGAGAATAATAGCAAGCCTTTTAATCATAGTTGAGTCTCCATGAACGCTGCGGAACACTTTTGAATTATACACAGGATTGACCATCTTGCAGAAATCTGTTTCCTGTATATTACACGCAACATTCAAAGGAACCCACTATTGTGGATATACGCCTTTCGCAAAACGGTCTCATCAGTCAAAATGGAGAACGGCTTTTTTGTCCATAGATGCTAATGATTTTTAGAACAACGGGGAGTAAATTCATGGCCGATTCGGAATGGCTGATGCGGATTGAGGGAACCTTGAAGGCACACTTCACACAGCCAGACGGAAGCAGTCGACCGGGCGCGGATTGGGCAGTCGGCCTCAAATATGGCGATAAAACCTATCAGGTGATGGTACGCGCCTATTTGAGCAATGATATGACACCTGAAGCCCGAGCCGATGACACTTATCAAGGGCAGACCGTTATCGGATACCTGTACGATTGCCTCGCGCATGGTTGGCATCCTGATAAGCCAGCAAATTTAGCGATTACAATTCAAAATCCGAATTCTGATTACCGTCCGCCCACAGATCAAAAATCCACCAAGAAACCGAGATGGCGTTTCTGGTAAACCCCAAAACATATGAACCGAGATCATCATGACGCTTCGATATACGATTGATACCGCCCTCACCACCCAATATCTTCAGCAGATGGTGCAGATTGACTCGGTGAATCCGGGGCTGGCTGTTGGAGGAGCGGGCGAAGGCGCGATTGCGGACTGGCTGTATCAAGCCTGCATGGCGCTGGGACTTGAGGTCGAGTTCCAAGAAACCGCGCCCAACCGTCCCAATGTGATCGCACGATGGGCCGGCAGTGGACAAGGTAAAAGCTTGCTACTGACGGGACATACGGATGTGGTGAGCGTCGAGAACATGCAGGGCAATCCGTTTGACGGGCATATCGAGGATGGGCAGTTGTATGGCCGCGGTTCGTATGACATGAAGGGCGGATTGGGTTCGATCCTTGGCGCGGTTGCAGCGCTCAAGGCCGCAAACTTCCAACCCAAAGGTGATATATGGTTGGGGTTCGTGACGGATGAGGAATATTTAAGTATCGGCACAGATGCTTTGGTGACCGCGATTAAGCCAGATGCCGCGATTCTGACAGAGCCAACCGACGTGCAAATCTGTGTCGCGCATAAAGGGTTCGCATGGCTGACGCTGACGACCTATGGTAAGGCCGCGCACGGCAGCCGCTACATGGAAGGTGTGGATGCGATCACCCATATGCAGCACCTGCTCAAGATGATTACGACGCTGGAAGAAAAGGTGTTTGTGGATGATCTGCACCCGCTGTTAGGGCGTAATTCGGTGCATGCGAGCTTAATCAGCGGAGGGTTGGGACTGAGCACTTATCCCGACCAATGCAGCCTGCAAGTGGAGCACCGTTACTTACCGGATTTACATGCTGCGGAAATTGTCCAACTCTGGCAGGATGAAATTGATGATTTGGCGAAGAGCGTCGTGGGGTTCAAAGCCAGTGTTCGGCTTGACTTCGAACGACCGGGTTATGAGATTGAACAAAATGCACCGATTGTACAGACGATACACCATGCGTTTAGTGAGGTGATGGAAACTGAGCCGCGTTATATGGGGATGTATGCGTGGTTGGATTCAGCGATTTTGGGACGGGCAGGAATCCCAACGGTCATACTGGGTCCCGGTGGAGCAGGCATGCATTCGGCTGTGGAATATGTTCATCTACAGGATGTGTTCGCCTGTGCCGCGATCATCGCGCAGGCGACAGCGGATTGGGTGGGATAAGCTATTCAGCCGCGGGTTTCGACTTCAGTAGTTTGGATAGGCGTTTGGGAGCAGTGATGCAGTAGCTCTCGATGATGAGGTCTTCGATGAAATTCCAGTCCTGATCCACATCCAGCCACACGCCGATCCAACCGTGTTTGCCTACATAGGGCGGAACGAAGAAGCGATCCGGTTCGGAAGAAACAAGTGTGCTCTGGACACCGGCCTGCGCTTTGCACCACAGCGACTCGCGTTCGTCCATCGAATGGCGCATGGCGAAGATTTTGTCACGGACTTTAAAGGTCGGATCGCCCACGCCACCCTGCTCTGTTGATTCAGGGAGTGCGAGACATATTTCCCGCAAACGGGTTAAGCCTTCGGTATGGCTCTGCACTTAAACCTTTTTCACCTTGCCTGTATCACCGGTTTTGACGGCATCCATGCTTCCGGTTTTGCTCAAATCAACTGTCCGCATTGTGCCTGTGGTTGTGGCACGGCGCACATCAGTGGCGGGCAGTGGACGCCGACCAAAGACCAGCATGTAAACAATGAAGCCCAAGAGTCCCATACCGATGAGAACAATTAATGCACCCGCAACCGAGATGAGAATGCGGATGAGCTGCGCCGTATCGGGATTGGTAGAGGAAGTGGTCGTGGCGCTCCCAGCAGCATTAGGATTTGCCGGAGCGGCCACCGATTGGCCACCAAATTCGACTACGGTCGGCAAGCCACCATCACTGATGGTCGTGGTGATGGACGCGGGGGTTGTGGCCTTATATTCGGCGCTGCTGATGTTGATGGTGTACTGTCCAGCCGACAAAAATTGGAAGCAAACAACACCCTGCGCGGCTGTCGGGGATTGGTCGAGCAAGGCGCTGGCGATGGTCACATTTTGAGAATCGAGCAGATTAACATTGATGCCGTGTGTGAGCAGCGCTTCGCCAGCGTCCAACTTGCCGTTGGCGTTAGTATCTTCGAAGGCGCGGACACAAAACTGTCCACCACTTCCATTTTGAGCCTGAACGGTACTGCTGATCAGCAGTAAGAGCGCGATGATGCCCCACCTCATCCGACGCATAGTGTTAGTCCTTAGTCGATAGACGACGGTTACAAGATGCAAGTTACAAGAAATTCAGATGCAAGATTGCATTTCATGATTGATGGGAGCGGAACCCCCACCCTAACCCTCATCACCACGCTCGCAAGCTCGCTCCGCTGATAGCCCGCAAGCGAGGGAGGGAATTACCGACGGTATTTGCTACACAGCAAACCCACGTTCCAAAATTAACGACGACGCAGTACAACCGCTAGGCCGATACCACCGATAAGCACGACAGCCGCCAAGCCAAAGACAACCAAGCCGCTGATCGGAAGCAGTTTGTCAGCAATGGAGGTCGGTGTGCTCGATGCGGGTGTCGCGGCTAAGGCGACCTGCGTCACATCAGCGGTCGGAGGCTGGACGGGTTGAACGCCCTGAGCCGCACCGAACACGAGGTTGATGGTCGTGCCGGGTTGAAGCTGAACACGCAGTTGATCGGGTGTGGTTAGGCCATAGCCACTGGGCGCACTGACTGCAACAACGTAATCTCCGGCTTCGAGCTTATCAAAGCAGTGCGGTTCGCCCTTACCATCGGTCGTATACGTGCCAGCGGAGTCACCGCCTTTGAGCACAGAAATCGCTCCACCGGGGAGCAAATCTTCACCGGATTCTTGAATGCGGTTCTGGTTAGCGTCGTTGAAGAGTAGGACACAGACCTGAGCTGTGACCGCTGAGGGATCGAGCGCGCCCGAATTGGCCACGACAACTGGAGCGGTCGCAAGCGGTTTGGTCGGTTCGGGAGGTGTTGTGGGTTGGCTGGCATCAACAGTCGCTTCGGCTGTTGTGGGTTCAGCGGTCGGTGCAGTGGTTGGCGGAACATCCGTTGGCTGTTGGGTCGCTGGAATATCGGTTGCGACTGCCGCAACACTGGTTACATCGGTTTCAGGTGTGGTTTCAGGAGACGAACTGCTGGTTGTGGGTGAAACCGACTGCGCATTGGATGAAGGAGCAACGTTTTCACCGCCTGTTTGCTGGGATGTGGTTTCAGCCGTAACCTCGGACGTGGCTTCAACCGTCTTGGTCGGAGGCTTTACGATCAGCTTCTGACCGGGGAAGATGAAATTCGCGGATTGCAGGTTGTTGAGCTTGAGAATTTCGGTTCGTGTCGTGCCGTAGGCATAAGCGATGCTGTCCATCGTGTCACCGTTCTGCACAGTGTGGATGATGGAACCATCTGGCTGCTGCCCCTGCGGTACGACAAAGGCTACATAGGGAGGCGGAGTCGCGGTCGGGGGCACAGCAGGCGTCAAACCGGGAGCAGCACCGCCTGTACCACCGCCTGTAAGGGACACGTCATCCCAGTAGGTCTTGTTCAGATCGGAGATGTTAGCCTGAGTCGAGTAGAGGAAGACCGTTACACTGGTTCCGGTCGCGGTCGCGCTGGTGCTCTGAGAAAGCCATTGATCATGAGGAGCAACCCACGCTGACCAGACAATGGCCGGGTTATTGGGGTCGCTTCCACCTGTCGGGTCAATGCCGATGCGGGTTTGTGAACCTGACTCGACCGCAGAACCGCAGCTCGTTCCTCCACCAAGATTACAGGCTTTGACCTGTGACCATGCTGTCGCTTGAACGTTGCTTCCGGCTTGAATATTGCTCACGGTCTGATAGATGGCTGCCGTACAGGTAAAGTAACCGCAGCTAATGTTGAGCGCACGATCCCCACCGTGGGGCGAAGGGCCGGGGCCGGGATGGGGCTGAATGCTTGCGCGTTCACCCATGTTGGTACGGTCACTGGTGGGCGCAGCGAACCAGTAATTCCATCCATTGGGCACATAAATCGGGAATGTGCCTCCACGGCGTCCGGTATATGGGCCAAACGACCCTTCATCCAGACCACCGTTGACCAGCTTATTATCCTGTGCGCTGGTTACCATGGTTCCGCCCAGTATCAAAATGCCCAGCAGCACCAGCAATCGTAAACGCATCTTCATCGCACACACCTTGTTCTTAACCCATATCACTGTAAAGCCAGTAGATGGATTATCGTTTGAAGTCAAAAGGCAAGCTCAAATAATGTGTTCTGAAGCCTACCTACGCGCGGCATTATAACATGGCGGAAAAGTGAGTCAACCGTACTAGAGGGGGACGTTGGGGAGACGGAGGGTTCAAAATGGGAATGGGAGTGCCTTATGCAAAGGCAAAATATACCCCGAAACGCAAATTGGATTAACCTTCAATTGAGGGCGCAAAGCCTTGCGCCCCTACAAGAAATGTCTATTGGATTGAAGTGGAACGGCTTACAAACACAGGACATCACATTGAGACGTTCATTTCAAATACCGAGGGCTGATTCGGCCATCTGGCAGAGCTTTGCGCCACCGGCAGCCAGCCATTCGTTCAGACGCGGGCTGCTGGATTGGTTCTGGGACGCGGCTTCGTAGATGCCTGTGCCCCAATAATAGTAGCGCCGGGTTTGATCGGCCCATGCTGCAAAGGGCTTGGACAGCACCGATGGCCCACCGTTGTAACAGGCCATCGCTAGGCCGACATCACCATTGGCAAAGCCTTTGCACTGCTTGAGGACATTGGCACCGCGCTCAGCGTTGGTATCGGGGTCGAGGTAGTTATCTCCAGCCTGAAAATTGAAAGGCATGACTTGAAACAAGCCCTGCGCCCCAGCATAACTATTGATGGTGGGATGACCACAGGATTCGATTTGCATGACCGTCGCGAGTAGGTTCGGGTCAAGGTCGTTGGAAGTGGCCCAACGTTGAATATCGCTGCCCCAATGCTGAACTTCAGGGCTGAACAAGGGCGCGATCAGGTTGGAAGGATGCAGCAAGTGTTCGATGAAGGATGGGATAGTGCTGATAACACGGCCGCCCGCGTCAAAGGTTACGGCTGCCACGCGAGGCGTCAAGATGGCAAGCACCGCAGCCAACACGAGCCATGCCGGAAGATGACGTTTTATAGGTGCGGGTAAATTAATGCGATTGGCCGATTTTTTGCGCGTGTTTGTAGAACGCGTGCCCTGCCGGTCGCGAGTTTTGACAGACATGTATACTCCATGCTTATCGTTCTAGAATGAATTGTACGGGTGAGTCTGGTTTGTGGTTGCGAAACAATTCTGACTAAAACCGACTTGTAACTTTCTCAACCTCAGACTGAGTCATGCTCTTACATATTATTCATTCGCGATGTTCCCAAGCGTAAACAATATAATCTTGAGGGAAGGTTTTTGTTCCCAGATCATTCAAAATTCTCAACAGTTGGGCACGAAGGTCTGTACCTGGCGACATGCAACAGAATTTGCCAGAGCGCCGTCGGGTCTTTATCAGAGGCTGTGAACGGTTGAGCGACTAAGTCTTGATCCTGTAAGTTCTCCAAATAGGCTTGCATTCGTGTGATAACCCCATCCCACTTCGCGCGGATGAGGTCGCGTTTGAAGTAATGAACCGGATTCAGAAAACCGGGTACGGGTTCGCCACGCGGGCCACTAAACCACCGATCATCAATATTGAGCATATGCACCACTTGGTTGCGGGCTGAACCCACTGAATAGTCTACTCTGCGGGTGAATTGCTCGTCCGTCAATGGGACTATACACTCATCCCAAAGCTTGCGGTTGGTGGTGATGTGATAGGCATAGAGTTGACGGAACATATCGGCATTCATCGCGGCAGTAACCCTCCGGTGAGGATGCGACCGACGGCGGCAGTGGCGGCTACCAAAACGGCGGCGGCGATGGCGGCGGTCAGCACCCGACGGGCTTTGTCATTGTTGGTGTAGATATGCGCGAGTTTCTGCAATGTGGTCATATATACCCCACGTCTCAACCCATCTCTCTAGTAACAGGGAGGGAAGAAATTCAAGGAATTAAAATGATCGTTTTTTGGCGAAGATGGCGAAAATTGCTGCCGCATGTCCGACGCCAAGATTGACGCAAACGGCTCGATTATCATTCAAAATTCGTGTCATTAGCCGAGAAATACGACTTGCTATTGTGTATCCGATGGTCATTCATTATTGGCAACAGGTGGTTGCCGCCCATTCTCCGGCCAATGAAGACGGCAAAATGGTCTCTTCAGATTAATCAAGCTATATTCAAAAGTGTGTTTAAGCTTGGTGTTAGTATAGAACAAAAGGTCTAAAAGGTCAAGTTTGAATCTAGTTTGAAAAGATTGTACGTGGTAAAGATAAAGCGCCACATGACCTATTTTTACATGGTTCTATTGGATAGACATTGGAATTCTGTGAGGGGAAGATGCGATTAGCAGGACTGCATTAAGTGGTGGAAATGGTGACTTGAAGCCCACAGCCCCAACCCCTAAGGTTTACCACACGACAGTTTTGTAGTTGCTCGCTTAAATCCTCACCCCCTGACCCCCTCTCCATTTCATGGCAGAGGGGAATCCAGAGGGAAAAGACAGCAGATTTCAAAAAGTGTCGTCTCCTGAACCCCTCAGGGCGAGGGGAACAACACTCATAGTAGTCTAAAAATGTACCTCCACCATTCAGTGTGGTTATAGCTATGCGATATAAACGGTGCGGCACTTGTACAGTTCATGGCTATCGAGTTAGGGTTTTCCAAAGAGCTTCCATTGACCGGTCGAAACAACCTCGACTTTTCCATCGACGATCTTCAAAGCGGATTGATCGTCTAATGCGTAGAGCGGTTTATCGGTCTTGGCAGCCCATTGTTCGACGTTTTCTAAGGTGGCCTGCGGAAAATAATCCGCACCGAGATGTGGGCGGATGACAAAATCCACTAAGCCTAAGGTTTTGGCGCTGCCTGCCGAGGATGGCATTTCCTCATTAAATTCATTGTCATAATAGACGCCGGTTTCTCGAAGGCGGCGCTCATCAACATTCAAGGCGGAAGTCATCATCATGCTGCCAGCACTGGCCCCAACATAGACTTTGCCCTGCTCTAGCAAACGAGGCAGCAGGTCAAATAAGCCGGACTTATCCATCCAATAGCTCAAGAAGAATTTGTTGCCACCACCGACAATGATGGCATCACTATCCTCGAGTTGAGGCAGCCAAAGTTCACGGGGCAAGGTCGGCAAAGCCGTCAACTCTAGTACACCTAAAGATTTCCAGCCCATGTCGCCCCACGGTTTGATTACCTCCCAGCTATTCTTGATGCCCTGTGGATAGGCGTAAATGGCAAGGGGAATAAACAAGGCTTTGGCTTCGTTGATGGGTTTGTCCAGTAAATCAACCAGTGCATTCTTGATGAGATCGTTGGTGATGCCTGAGGAGGTCAGCAAGAGTTTCGCTTCGGTCATATCACATCTTCACAATCAATCGGAACGATCGGAGCAGGCAGGATAGGAACGACGCTATTTTGTCATAGGTTGCGTTAGGTAGACGTTGGAATTGTCATATCAAATCCTCTCCCCCTGCCCCCTCTCCATTTCATGGCAGAGGGGGGATTCAGGAGGAAAGGTCATATTCTCAGTTACCGTTCAGAGAAATCCGTGTGATCGTGCAATCCGTGTCTACTGTACAGCGCCTTAGAAGTAACTGCTGATGATGTCGAGCACCTTGGTGATGTTCTTGGGATCACCGGATTGGACGGTGGTCGAACTGGAACGAGCGATACTGCTGAGCGTGTCGATGTCAGCGTTGGAACCGTAGGCGACGACAATCACAATGACCGGATTCAAGTCGCTGCGGCTGGCCTCGATTTCACGCAAGACCTGATTCAACTGACCGTTACTGGCGGTATCGGCACCATCACTTAAGACGACGACGGCACGAATACGCTGGGTATCGGTCTGTTTGTTCATGTCCGAAAGCACACTGGTCAGGGCATCGTAGAGAGCCGTTCCACCATCGGCACGGAGCGAACTGATATTGGTTGTGAGCTGACTCTTGACGGTTTCCAATGTACCCAAGGGAACACGCGGGACAATCGAATCGCTGAAGGTGACCAACGCAACACGGTTATTGGGGTCCATCTCGCTGATGAACTTGGTGGCAGCGGTCTTGGCCTGCCCGATCTTATCTTCGTCGTTCATCGAGCCGGAGGTATCGATGACGAGGGTGATATCGGCCTGCTTCTTGACGACTGCCCAACTCTGTTGAATGCCGATGATGACATCCGGCGATGGTACATCCAAGACGTTCTTGGGACCTTCGGGGGTGACGCCATTTTCAGCCACGAAGGGGAAGCCAAGCTTGACGTTCTGGTTGACCGGACGGAAACCTTCGGCCATGATGATTTCCTGCTGGGCAGGGGCCAAGACATACTGCGTGAAGACCGCAGCGGCGTCTTTCTGTTCCTGCGTGACCCAGTCGGCATTAACTATGCCAAACGGGTGCTCATGCCAGAACGTGCCTTCTTTGGGATAGAGGGCGACCAGCTTTTCCGGCGGCTTATACTGCGTCTTGCCTTCGTTGATGAAGATCAGGTCATTTTCTTCGAGCGCTACGAAATCCAAGAACTGCGGGCCTTGAGCAATGTATTCTTTGAATTCGGTGGTACGGCTGGAATAGTGACGGATGAGGCTCTCGATGTTATGGACGCCATCCTGCACATTGGAGTCTTTGATCTGGTCGGCGGATAAGGCGCGTCCCGTAAAGCCATTGGCACGAGCGGACGCATAGAATTCGGCAATCAAGGTTGATAGGCCGGTGGAGCTAATGCGCGGGTCAGTATGGCCGTAATAGACGGTACGGCGGCAGTTGGGAATGTTGTAGTCGCACCAGCCGTTGGGGCTGTTGAGGACTTGGAGCAGTTCTTCCCAGCCGATGTCCTGATAACCAACCTTGGCGCGGATGGCTTCTAGACGGCTTTCCCAGATCGCCATCACTACAGCAGCATTGGCTGTGGGTTGGGCGTTGGCGAGATCGAATAACTGGCGACCGCTGCGTTCATTGGCCAGCGCCAGCCAGTGGCTGACAGACGGTTCGAAGATCACCGGACGGGCGACGTTAGCATTATTGGGGGCGATGATGGCATTGATGATGCCCTGCATGACGGTGCCGGATGAACCGCCCGCACCATTGGTGGGATCGGTAACCCAAACGGGCTTCTCACCGCTGGCATAGGCTTGGCCCGTGACGGGATTTTTACCCTGCGAAGAGAGATCGTTAAAACTCTGGATAATGCGCGGCATGTAAAGCGCCGACTCGGGAGCATAGATAATGCTGACTTCAACGGCATTGGCTGGCTTGCCGGACTGAGCGCCGGGTGTACCGGAACCGCCGCCACCGCTGCCCAAATCACAGGCCGCGAGCAAGCCGGTCATGATGACCAGCATGAGCGCAATCAAACGTTTTTTACTCGAACGCATAACCTTTTCCTTCGTATAAAACGTATTAAAGACCAAGATCAGAATGTGAGATGGAGAAGAAACCCCTACCCCAGCCCTCCCCCGTAAACGAGGGAGGGAGCAATTCAATCGGTCATTGTCCTCATAACGTGTCCTTACCAAGAGGTCTTATTTATTGGCCATCACCCATTGAAGTAAACCGCGCGTTTCGTTAGCGGAGGCTGGTTGAACCGTCTGACCATAACTGGGATTAAACTCGATACCATATTGGATGGCGACACGGAACAAATCGTTGGCTTGGGTGGGTTCGGTGGCGGCGGCCCGCAGTCCGTAATCCGGCAGTTTGGTCTGCTGCTGCGCTGTCGAGAGCCAATCGCCAAGCTGCTTCACCGCAAGCTGACGGTCAGCATCCGCGGGGGTATCATCCTGCCAGCGGGCGAGCGGGAAATTCAATATGAATTGATAGGCCGGATAGTTGACGCGTACTGCTTCCTGATTGTTCATGCCTTTGAGGTTCAGCAACCACTGCGATTCGGGGAACATGGCGAGTTCGATGGTGGATGGACCGCGCGTCATGGCGAGAACGGGATCCCCATTAATGGAGAAGCTGGGCTTACTCTTGACTATTGGCAAGAGCTGAGAGCGAAGTGACTGCTGGCTCAGAGATGTTTGGGATAAATCCGGGGCTTGGGTGAAGTTGGCAGCCGCCGTAAAAAGCGCTGCTAGGCCACCAATTTTGCTGTTGGCCTGACCAAAGCCGAGTTTGAGGAAGCCCCAACCGGATTCGCCGCCGAGCGCCGCCCAATTGCTGGTCTGCATCTTGACGGCTGCGCCCTGCACCTGCGGCCAATCCAAGGGAATGGTGCCGCCGGATGTGAGTAAGTCGGCGCGGCTGGTGTATCCGCCCCAGACCATCGGCGTACGGGCTAAGGTGTCGGTGACATTCACCAGCGTGAGGCCATTGGCGCGGGCATAATCGACTGAAGCAGTGGAGGCGGCTAACCATGCGTCTTGATGATTCTTGCTCGTCCAGACGGTCTGCCCCTGCCAGACGTTGAGGTCATCAACGGCGGTAACTCTGAATATAATACGATGTCCATTAACGATGGGTTGGGTGTCGTTGAAGGCATTTACAGCGGCCTCTGCCCACGACTGCGCCAGCGGATCAACAGCTAAAGTGTATTCGGTAGGCGGTTGAGCGCCGAGGAAGCGGCTGA
This sequence comes from Aggregatilineales bacterium, assembly GCA_044226855.1. Classification (GTDB taxonomy): domain Bacteria; phylum Chloroflexota; class Anaerolineae; order Aggregatilineales; family Phototrophicaceae; genus CFX2. Next base: position 574,498 of record JBGAGF010000001.1, on the reverse strand, counting down.
CACCGACGATGCCCGCCGCAATGAGGATGAACAGCACGATAAAGATGGTTCCGCGTTGACGCATACTGAACTATCCCGCTTTATATTGTGTGAGTCTGCTAAACAAAACATTTGCATCGAACTATCTATACATACGAGTGTAGTATGGTAGACGGTTGCGTTATACCCCTAAAAGTGAGTGTTTCTCTAAGCATAGCACATCATTTGTGTTTTCAAACCAAACTCCTATTTGTGCTTGGCGGCAATATCCCTACAATGAGACTCAGGTTTTTATTACGATTCCACATGGAGAAGTGCTTATGCTCCGCTTAAACCGCTTCATCCCCGCATTCATCGTTTGTCTCGTATTTCTGACCGGCATATTGGTGGCGTTCGCGCAAGATGACAGCTATACCGTCGTGACGGGCGATTCGCTGGATAAGATCGCCGCGATTTATGACGTGCAGGTCGCCTGTCTGGCGAAGGCCAACAACATGAGCCTGAGCGACATACTCAAGCCGGGACAGATCATCAGCATCAGCTTTGACTGCCCACTGTACGACGGCGTGGACAACGTGACCACTCCGCGCGAGGTCAATAAGAATATCACTGAGAACCTCGGTCAAGGTGGCGGTGGAGGCGCAACTTCAACCCCGTATCAAGTGCAGCGCGGCGATTCGCTCGACAGCATCGGGCAAGCCTTGAATGTCTCGGTGGCAGCATTAATCCAAGCGAATGGTTTAGAAGGCAAGACGATCCTACAACCCGGTCAAGAGATCACCATTCCAGCTGGTGCACCTCCATTCGGGCAGGTGCCAGCGACAGTTGATAGCTCTGCGACGGGTCAAGGTGGTGGCGGTGGCGCACCCGCTGCGGCGACCACAACGGCGACTGATTTGAGCAAGGGTGACGCGACTTATGTGGTGCAGTATCAAGACACGCTGGACTCCATCGGCGCATTGTTTGACGTGAAAGTCGACTGCATCGTGAGCGAGAACAAGATCGAAAATCGCACTAAGATTTATCCCGGTCAAAGTTTGAGCATCAAGACGAGCTGCCCGCGCTACGACGGTTACGACATCGTGGTGAATCCGCGTAATTCGTAGGGCATGTTAAAATCCTCACCCCTAAAATCCCCTCTCCATTCCATGGCAGAGGGGACTTTAAAAAATCGTTTCAATGAGCATGATTCCTGTCCACTTTTTAAGGTGGTGGTGTCAGGCAGATTAAACAGTTAAGTAAAAAGGCGTGCCAATGCGACACGCCTTTTTGGTTCTTAGCCCCACTGGCTAGGATCACCTGATGCTGTCACGCGATGCTGGCCTTCGTACTCGTTGACTTTGGCGGCTGCCGGAGCAACGGTCGCTACGAGGATCGCGATCAACAGCAAGGCAAGAATAACAGTGGTACGCAACTTGTTCATTTCAGATCACCTTTCATCATTGGATAACGATTACTAGGTTACGATCATTTAAGCCCGCTGAAATCCACATAACGAGGCATTTTTCGATTGCATAACGACCGATCCGCACTCCACACAAAGACGGATCGACAGTGTTAGGAGCCGGGCTGCGCTGTACCTTGAGCAATGTTTGTCGCCTGCTGGATGATATAGGTCGCGGTCAGCAGAAACGGGTCCAAATTGCTGGCGGCGGGTGGCGTGCCCTGCGCCACAGCGGTGGCTTGCTGGATGAGGTATGTGGCAGTCAGTTCGATATTGCCTGACAGTGGGTTGACATTTGAGGCACCGGAGTTCGTTTGTGCTGTGGGACGGAATAGCACAACGGCAACAATGACCACCCCCAAAGCAATAAGCACAATGACCCAAGCGGGAAAAGGACGCTGTTCATTATTCTTTCGTTTGCGTTTTGCAAAGAATGTCATTTTTGCCTCCTGCACATCTATTCGTTGTTCATAATACGCAGCAGGTTGCGATTGGGTTGCTGATAGTAGTTTTTCACAGTGAAATCACGAGGATAAGGGGCACGGCATGCGTGTGCCTACCAATAAGATTGTTGAAGTGGACGGAATAATTAGCGGAAATAAAAAGTGCGCTGATGAGCGCACCTTTGATTGATGGGTTTACCGGCTTGTGTCGCCAGCCTGATTGATATAGTGATCCTTATAGTGGCTGGTTCCGAGTTACCTTTACTGGCTCAGCACCTGATTCACCCACGCGATAAAGTTATCGGTGCTGTTTCCGGTACGTTCGGCTTCGGTATGACCCTGTCCCCAGACCGTTGCAAAATCGACATCTTTGACACCTTCATAATTTTCCAGTGCCAGCGCGAGGTTGACTTCCACCGTTGAGGCCGTGTCACCTTGTTCGATGCCTGTGCGAATGCGCCAGTGAGGAGCGGCGGTTGATGTCTGATAGCCCGTATAAGCACTCGACAGATAGTACATCGGATTGTACATGTTCTGGCGATAGGCGACACTGTTGCCCAGAACATCCACAGCCTTCAAATCAGTCGCATAGGCATCAACAAGCGACGAGTCCCAATCAGAGTAGCTAGCATACAGGTCCCTATTCGCGGTCAGTAAATCGGCAACAGTCTGATCAAAGTGCAGTGCGTCGCTGGCATCATTGCCAAACACATCGTTCTCTGCCTGACTGCGGCTCAAGTCATCGAATGCCGGAACACTCTTGCTGGCGGTCTTCAGGTGATTCACAAAAGCCTCAAGACTGCTCATGGTCGCGGTGTTGGTCGCCGCATCATATTTGACCCATTCCACGTCCGAATTCAGCGACGCGATGTAATCCTGTACCGTGTCGTAAGTCGTGGATGCAGCAGCCGTTGTCGATGCATCACCTGTAGCTTCAGCCGTTGCATCAGCGCTCGGAGCACTCTGTGGCATTTGACCACTTGGGGGAGCACCTTGCGGCATTTGACCATCCGGCGCACCGCCACCGGGGAAGCCGCCCATGCCGCCCGAGGATTTGGTATATGGGAATGTCGTATCAGCGAGGAAGTTGTTCAACGATTGTTCCATGACCTTGACCAGATAGTCGTAATAAGTGCCCGCGGCATAGACACCTGTGTCCGATTTTTCCAGCGTCAGAGCGTTACCGTCTTTATCGGTCAGCCCCAACCTGTTCAGATATTCGGCATACTTCGCCGCGAGGTCTTTCGAGAGAACAGCAGTCCATGTCCCTTCAGCACGTGTACCCGTTGACATATACTGGCCCATATTCCATTCGTAGGCTTCATTGGCCTCATCAAGGCTGGTGATCGGGCACCACACCATCGCGCCGTTGACCGCATCACTAATGGCCTTACCATTGGCATCCGTCATCGCCGCACCAATCGCCTGCAGATACGGAAAGTACAATTCGCTGTCGCCGGTTGCGCCGATGACCGTGCTCTGTGCGCCGCCACCGCTCATACCAAACACGAAGATGCGATTGGTGCTGCCGGGGAGAATGCTCTGGTTATAGCGATAATAACGAATTGCCGCCTTAAAGTCGGTCACACCCCAAGGAGCGCCGCCGCTGTAAGTCAGGCTGCCGTTTGCATCGTAGCCATTATTTCTGCCGCGAGCACCTGCTTGGACATAAATAAATCCGGCTTTCAGGTAGCTCGAAACGCCATCATAGCTGTAGGCTGTTGGCGCTTCTGCTGCCGAATACCCCGGCGTATTCACGGGAAACACAATCGGAGCCGTAGCCGATGTATAGCCGCTCACAGAACCTTCTGCATTGATTTCAGCGGTATAAGTACCGTCGCCGTTAGCAGTCGCCTTCAGATAAGCACCGGGGACATAAATGCCCAGCGATTCATATTCGGTTGTCACCGGATTAGCCACATAAACCACACCAATTTGCCAGTACACATCGTTATCAGCATCGTACTGCCACGCTTTGTTATGGAACGTGAGTGTTTTGGCACCGTTATCTTGGGCGTTTACGGCTACTCCCATTAAGCTGAAGAGACACAAGACAGCGAGGCCGAAAGCAGCCCGTCTTAAAGGTCGCAACGCGATGCGTGATTTTAAGAACGTTAGAGATTGCATATTTACCACCGTTATACAAAGTAGAGATCAATACACCGTTGACCATTATTGTGAAATTGGTTTGAGGATTATTTCTCATCATTGAATACGGTTTCCCATCAGACGACTCTGATGCGAACTGGCAAACAAGAGATCAGAAATCCAGCTTATGATCAACAAATGCTAACGAGAATATTATCGTTTCGATGTGAAGAAGTTGTGTAGATCTTGCAAGGTTTCGATTTAGTTAGGAAAAACGCATTATCGTTCCGCAGTGGAATAATCGTGTCGCTACAAAACAAAAAGTGCGCTTCTCAGCGCACCTTTGATTGATGGGTTTACCGGCTTGTGTCGCCAGCCTGATTGATATAGTGATCCTTGTAGTCGCTGATATGGGCGGCGGACGATGGAGAGGTAGTTGTTACGATCATAACAACCAGCATCAAGCCAAGGACAACTGTTAAGCACAACTCGCTCATGATTACATAACCTTTGATACGAACAGGATAATCAAAGGTTACGACACATCGAACGCTGTGTAATCCATATTACGGGAGACCTTCACGCCTGATGAACGGCTGAGCGCTTCTCCTCACAAAGGCGGATACTGGTTATGAGCCGGGTTGGGCGGCCTGCCGCGTGGCAACGACACCCTCATTGGCAGGTGCGGCGTTGGACTGCAAATCGGCCTGAGCATTGACCGCTGCCGATTGGTCAACGGAGTTAGATGTGGTATTCACTACTGAATTGGATGATTGGATCGTGCCCCTGACAGTTGGCCGGAAAAGCACTACTGCAAAAAGCACTAAACCAAGGGCAAAAAGGACGATAATCCAAGCTGGAAAGGGACGAGGTTGGTCATTCTTACGTTTCTGCTGCACAACAAAAGTCATCATTGGCCTCCCCACTCATCTATTTTGTTTACATATTACGAAGTAACAGCTCCAAGCTTTGTGAGTAATCGATAAGATTAGGTTGATTGTCAGTATTGACGCCGGCCAAATGTAAAATATTACCTTTAAGATTAACCAAGATTTTAAAAATGTGCTACGTATTACGAGGCTGAGGTTAGGGCGGCACAAAATGGGTCAAGACGAATTAATGAGTACAAAAAGAGGATAACTTCGGTTTTTGAGTGAAGAACACAGAGGACACTTTCAAGTCTATCCTTCCAGAAAAGGACGACCTGATTTGAATAAGTTGCACAAAACGCATGGAGGAGAAATCGGTGATGCAATCTGGCCGCCATTGGGCGCAGCATGCTGCGCCCCTACAATAGATCGGCGTAGGTCAGGCACCATCACTTAGGGAAGCATTTGCAAATTTGGGGAGCTATAGGAAAAAATCGCGGAGGGCGTCGCGGACTTCATCGACGATTTCTTCCCATGAGACATCAGGGTCACGGGTAATCAGTAAGGTAGTACCGCTGATGGTCAGGGCACGGATGCCGCGCACACCGTTGAATAACATCTGGGCAATGGGCGTGCCCTCATCCCCTTCGTCGTAGCTGCTGTAGACTTCATCACCTTCCACCGCTATTTTCTGGTTGGTGACGATTTCCAAAACATCGGGGTTATCGGTCGGTTGGGTTTCAACAGTTACATATTCGGACATGATGGTGAATAATCTCTAGTCAGTACTCTTTAGAGGATTCGTTTCAGAGGTCTGATGAACTAAGGCAGCTAGAACTTGCTCCAAAGTAGGCAAAGGGTCAGCGCCTTTGAACTCCGCCATGCGCTGGTAAATGTCGGCGGCAGCGAGGTGAAATTCAGCGGGTAAGCCAGCGCTGCTCAACGTCGCAGCGATTTCTTGCATCTCACCAGAAAAGCGCCATGCTTTAGCCGTCACTTGACGAACATTCTGGGCGGCTTCTTCGGCGAAAGTCGAGCCGTTACGCGACCATTGGCGCTCCAAATCTTCGCGCACATCCAATGCTTCGGCAGCCGCCATCACTGCACAGAGGAGCGCGGTTGTCCCTTTGGAATAGGCTGCAAAGCACATCTTCAAGGCAGAGGCTCTGGTAATGTCATCGCCCAAGGCCTCCGTTTCCAACGGCCCAGCACTAAATAAATCGGCGACGGTTTGGGCTTCGGCACCGGATAGGTAAAGCCACGTGGTATTGGGCTGCCACGCCGGACCGCCGATGATCGAACCGCTGACAAAGCGTGTGCCGTGTGCAGCCATCATATCGGCGATGCGGCTGACACGCTGCGGCGCGACGGCATTCATATCCACGTACAGGCCGCGAAATCCATGTGCCAAGACCTCTTTAGCCTGTGCTTCGGCAGCAGCCGGTGGACAGACGCTCAAGATCACGGAACAGGTTTCACACAAGTCGGCTAAGGTGCGGACATCCGGCAGGTTGAGACGGGCAGCGCGTTCGGCGGTTTGCGAGCTGCGACCTTCTGACACCCAATACACGGTGTGGCCGCTGTTTTGGGCAGAGGCCGCCACCGAAAGTCCCATAGCGCCGGGATGCAGTATGCCAATGGTTTCAGACATGGTTATGAATTAACCGGCGTGTCTTTAAGCAAGCGCACCGGATCGCCGACGTGAATTTGACCACCGACGATAACGCGGGCCATCACACCCATTTGCCCCTGCACCATAGTGCGTGATTTCTTCTGGATGGTCTCGAACTTATCACAGCCGGTACGGGGCTTGACAATTTCAATGATGGCATCGCTGCCAAGCTGTACGCGCGCGCCTGCTGGAAGGTTGTCTACATCAAGCTGGTGGATGACGATTTGTTCACCCATCTGCCCCGGCTCGGTATAGAAACCCTGCACGCGCAGATTGGTCAACGTCTCGTAGGACATAATGTTGAGCTGACGGTCAGGGTTATGTCCGGCATGCGCATCGCCTTCGAGGCCGTGTCCGGCGATCAAATTGGCGTCATCCAAATCCAGACGCAGGTAATCATCTTTGGGGTTCGGCTCACCAATGGGACGGTAGACAATGCTGGCAATTTGGGTCATGAGCGGTTCACTCCGTAGGGCTATTTCTTAAGGTGATTATAAAACATTTGACAAGCGCTTTTCTAGCATCATGACCTAAAGTGGTACAATCGGAAGCAACAACCGCTTCGCACCGATTAACGGAGGCAAGCCGACACCTAACATCCCCACTCAAAAAATAACCTCTCTCATTTAAATAAATTTCGGGAGAAAAATGATGCAAGGTCTTATGATGGATTATCAACTGACACTCCGCCCGATTTTGGAGCGTGCTTACAAATTATTCCCCAAGCGGGAAGTGGTGACCAAAGTCGGCCCCAACATGCACCGCTACACTTATGCTGATTTGTATCACCGCACCGCGCAGCTTGCCCACGCGCTGGAACGATTAGGCGTAAATTCCGGCGACCGGGTAGGTACACTGGCATGGAACACCTACCGCCACCTCGAATTGTACTTCGGCATTCCTTGCATGGGCGCGGTGTGTCACACGTTGAATTTGCGTTTGCCGCCTGACCAACTGATCTACATCATCAACCACGCCGCTGATAAAGTGATTTTTGTCGATCAAAGTTTGCTGCCACTGCTGGAAAAGATCGCACCCCACCTGAAGACGGTTAAGCATTTTGTGGTGATGGCCGACCTCCCCTTGCAGACGTCACTGCCGGGGGCACTCAGTTATGAGGAACTGCTAGCGGCGGAATCACCGGAATATAATTGGCCTGATCTCCAAGAGAATACAGCGGCGGCAATGTGCTACACCTCCGGCACAACCGGCGAACCGAAGGGCGTGCTTTATTCGCACCGCTCGTGTTATCTGCATGCCATGAGCGTGTGTTTCGGAGACGGGTTGGGACTGACATCGGCAGATATTATGATGCCGGTCGTGCCAATGTTCCATGTGCTGGCATGGGGGCTGCCATATGCGGCGACGATGCTGGGGGCTGTGCAGGTGTTCCCCGGCCCGCACATGACACCGCGCGATCTGGTCGAACTGATTCAGGCGGAGAAGATCACCATTACAGGCGGTGTGCCGACGCTGTGGTTGGGCATCCTCAATTTGCTGCAAACTGAGCGCTACGATCTTTCCAGTTTGCGCTCGATGGTGGTTGGTGGGTCTGCCGCGCCACAGTCAATGATCGAAGGTTTCCAGAAGAAACATAACGTGCGGGTCGTCCACGCATGGGGTATGACCGAAACCAGTCCACTCGGTACGGTGTGCAACCTGAAGCGCGAAATGTGGGACTTGCCGGAAGATGAGCAATATCGCATCCGTGCCAAGCAGGGGATTTCCTCACCGGGGGTTGAACTGCGAGCGGTCGATGAAGCTGGCAAGGAAGTACCTTGGGACGGTAAATCGATGGGTGAACTACAAGTGCGTGGGCCATGGATCGCGTCCAGCTATTACAACGATGACCGCTCGGCGGGACGCTTCGATGGTGGATGGTTCCGCACGGGCGATGTGGTGACGATTGATGAGGAAGGTTACATCCAAATCGTTGACCGCACCAAAGACCTCGTTAAGAGCGGCGGTGAGTGGATTTCAACGGTGGAACTTGAGTCGGCCATCATGGGGCATCCGGCGGTGCTCGAGGCAACAGTGATTGCTGTACCACATCCCAAGTGGCAGGAACGTCCACTGGCGCTGGTGGTGGTGCGCCCTAATACGGAACCGCCCAGCAAAGAGAGCATTTATCACCTGCTGAGCGCACACTTCGCCCGCTGGCAGCTACCGAATGACATTGTGTTCGTGGACGCCATTCCCAAGACCAGCGTCGGCAAGTTCGATAAGAAGGTCATTCGCGAACGGTATAAGGATTACGTGCTGCCGGAACGGATATAGAGCAGTTTAGCCGTTATCTTTAATGCCTTGACGGGCTGACATAGAATACAGCCCGTCAAATGGCTCATAAGGTTCCTTGCATGAAACTCTCCTCAAAGTATTGGCCGGGCATCATCGCGGTGCTGCTGCTGGTGATGTGGCTAGGCGCGCGCAAATTGAACGCGGACGGCCTCTGGTACGACGAGTGGTGGTCACTGTATATCGCGGGAGCGGACAGCTTCCATGTCTCGCGCTCGGTTGGCGACATCTGGCAGCGCATCTCGACGGAGGATGTCTGGCAGGCGGTGCTGTATCCGATGTCGCTGGCGGCGTGGGGCAGCGCCGTGGGCTGGACGGAATTCGCGACACGCGGGTTGTCACTGCTGGCGGGGTTGATCGCGATGGCAGGAGTCTTCCGGCTGGGATTGAATCTCTCCAAGCGGCCACTGGTCGGATTGGGCGCGGCGGCACTGCTCGGAACCAGCGTGTGGTTTATCTACTTCCTGCATGAGATGCGCGTCTACATGCTGCTGGTGATGTTCACGGTGCTGATGCTGCTGTTTTACCGGCGCATCATGTACGGTAGCCGTGAACCGCGCGCGGGGCATTATCTGGTGTTCGGCGTAATTACCGGACTGCTGATCAACACGCATTATTTCGCAGTGCTGCCGGTGGCAGTCATCGGGTTGTGGCATGTGGCACAGCTTATCAAGACACGTCCCACGAAGCGCTGGTGGGGTGTTATCGGAGCGTGGATGCTGTCGGCAGTGATGATCATTCCTTGGTTGGTGAATGTCCAGCGAGCGATGCAGCCCACACAAAATCAAGCACGGATGACAGCGGATGCGGCGCTGTTGATCCGAACGGTCAGCGATACATTCACGGCTTTCAGCAATGCGGGGGTGGCACTGCTGATCATGCTGCTGGCCTTGAGTTTGCTGGCGCGGCGAGCACGCTGGGTTTGGATCACCGGCGTGATGATGCTGGCGATCAATCTGGTGGCTTATTACAAGTTCGGCTTGATCGAACTGCGCTATAACATGGCGCTGCTGCCTTTCTTGGCGCTGCTGGCGGGGTTTGGGCTGGATGAACTGGCTAAACGCAAGATACCAGCCATGTTGATTATCGGCATTTGGGTTGTGAGTGGGCTGTCGCTAGATGGTAACTTTGCGATGGATCGCATCATTCAACATTGGCCGGGGCAGCCGATCCGCGAGATGGCGCAGATGCTCAAGCCGGAAATCACGAAGGATGATGTGATCATTAACCTGATTGGCGACGAAGACCGATCCACATTGGCGGCGCATTCGCTGGTGTATTACACGAGCGACTTCGGGGCACGGATTGAAGTGGTGGAAAACAATCTGCGTCCCGGGATGCAGACATTTACAGAGCGTGTTAAGCAGGCGGTGGGCGATGCGAACCGCGTGTGGCTGCTGCATGATCCGCGCTGGACAACTAATGAGTGGAGTTTATTCGAGTACGTGATGAACGAGCAGAATCTATATCACTGTGCTACACCTGCCGACACTCTGAAGATGCGAATCTGGGGATTCGGGCGCATCACTCCTGACAGTGAACTTTGGCGCTTTGGGGATGGTATCCGCTTGTCGCTGCTCGGTACGCCGCGCCTGAAAGATGGCCAGCTACAGGTGTGGTTCGGCGATCAAATTGATGCGCAAGTACCAGCCAACACTTACTCGGTGGGCATCCACGTGCTAGATTCCAATGGGCAAGTCCGCGCTCAGTTCGATAGTGGACTGCCTGCGGCGGGGACATCCTGCCAAGCGATGGATATTGATGTCTCTGCTCTGCCTGCCGGAGCGTATCAACTCAAAGCAGCGGTTTATAACTGGCAATCCGGTGAGCGGCTGATGAGTACTGCACCGGATGGCAGCCCAGCGGACTCTGCCACGGTGGATACAGTAACAATTCATGTGCAATAAATATGCCCAGCGCCAAGATCACTCGACGCCGGGCAATATTTTATGTTTGTCGTGAAACGCTTATCCGTACAGAATTACAGTGCGCCAATCACATCATGAGTAGGCGCACCTTCGCCTGTACTTACATTCAATGACTGGGCAGTAAGCCACATTTTGCTACCATCTTTGCTGAAATTGATATTCAACGTCCAGAATTCCATGCCCATACAGTCGCCCATCGATACCAAAAAACGGTTACCCAGATAACCCGCTTTTAGCATCTGGGGTACATCGGCAATGGGACGCCAGACCGGTTCGGCAGGCAGACCATCGGCTGATACGCGATAGACATTATCCAATCCAATTGGCAATTTGATCTCTTTGTCAGGCAACCCGATGGTCATAAGCGCTTCACCGGGTTTCGAAAAATCAATTGATAGAGAAGTCCAGCCAAAATCGTTAGGTTTGAGTTTGTAAACTTTGCCTGATCCCACTTTAAGGGAATCTGGAACTGGTTTGATATTGGCTGCTGTGGGGTGGGCCAGTTCATCTATTCGCGACTGAAGCGCCTTCATGGATGCAGCGTTGGTTGGAAGGGGTTGATTCGAAATTGATGCATCCACTATCGCTGTAATAATTGTCCGACTGACGAGACCCAAGTCATTGGTCGTCACTAAAACAATGTCCAAATCCGGTACCACCCATATCGTCTGTCCCAACAAGCCATATGCTAAATAGGCCGGGTGTTTACCTCCGGAAAGGCTACTCGTCCACCATAAATAACCAAAATCAAATGTCGTGCTGCCACTGACACCTGTGACCCATGTCGTTGTCGCACTGCTGACCCACGCTGATGATACAATTTGCTGTCCATCCCACTGGCCGCCATGCAGGTACAGATAACCCAGTTTTGCCATACTCATAGGACTCATGAATAAGTGGTCGCTGCCGACATTAATTCCTTGTGGATCAGCGAGCCAAGTTGCATCGGTGATACCTAGAGGAGCGAATAAGAACTTTGCCGCAAACTCCGCCGTACTCATCTTGGTCGCTACCTGAACGATAGCTGATAGCAAATGCGTGTTGGCAGCCAGTTCCTGAAAACTCGTGCCCGGATCTGCCTGCATGGGTTTGTCTAGAATATATTGCACCCAAGGGGCATCTTTGCCCGTAAGTTTATAAATATCAGGATCATCCGCGACCAATAAACTTGATCGGTTAGTCAAAAGGTTTTCAATTGTGATCGCTTCTTTGCGCGCGTCCATATTAGCGGTTTTGTCTTTGGGGAAGAAATCCCAAATCGGCTGATTGATACTCTTGATATAGCCTTTTTCAATCGCCATGCCCACTAGAGTAGAAACAACACTCTTGGTCACTGCAAATAAAGCGTGAGGCTGTGTACTGGTGAAGGGATACCGGGAAACATCCAAAAATACTTTGCCATGTCGGATCGCCAATATGGTGTGTACTTCAGTATTCGATTGCAACAGATTTACGATTTGCTGCGAGTCGACCCCTTGTTCTTCAGGGGTGGAGGTTTGCCAGCCTTCGGTCGGCCAAAGTGTCGTGGAATCGCGTCCACCAACTTGTGATATTTGAGAAAACATCGACAGGAACATCACGACGACGAATAAAATCCCCAACTTGTGCTTCATGTCTGTCATTCCTTTGGTAAAAATAAAAAAGAGGCATGACCCGCTACGATGGATAATGCCTCTGTATATAACTATGATGGTGTTTCAACGTTAAGAGCAGCGAGGAAATTAATTTTTGGAGGCGCTATTGCACCACTCTCATCGTAAGGTGAATCAGTTGATCATTGCAGCGCCGAACATCACGTTTCAATTATTACTTTTACTAAATCGATTGCGACTCGCCCTTGTGCTCTTCGTAAAACGTGCGCCACTGTTCGGGCGTGACGACCTTATTACTGTGGAAGTTGAGCAGCGGCCCAATACTAGCAAATAGGCGAACGACTGATGAGCCAATGCTGGTATAGTGACCGTGAGCGCGCCATAAGAAGCGCTAATAAAAAGTCCAGCGTTAGATACTTAGCGCCGGACTTTAGGTAAAACTAGTCAATCCAAATCTCAGACCACAATTTCTGTGCCATTGTCAAAACCAAGAATTGTTTCACTAACCATATAGCGGAATAATTCAGCTTTTTCACAACCCGCCGTATCTGCAATAGCCGACTCGATATCAGGATATACCATCGTAAAAAACATGGTGTATTTATCGTTTGACCAGCGGGCATTGTAATAAGGGGTTACCATGTCTCCGCCTGCTCCGCCAACGGCTTTCCCAACATTTTCCCAGAGCTTTTGTCTCTCCTCTTCAGAAAGCTGGTAGTAGGCTTCGGTGAAACCCCGAATCAGACACAACTTATAAATCTTCCTCGACATCTTGTTCTCCTTAAATCACTTAATGAAACGGATTGGACCACCAACCAGCGTTCCATGAAATAGCAGGTTGAATACTCGTGAGAACGATGAAATATCGATTCGAGTTTAATTTTTAAGGTACATCACAACCAAAACCAGAAATTAATCATAGACACTGAGATAAATTATTACAGCGCAAATCATCATGATTGAGATATGACATTTCGGTACATGGGCTTTTGCAAGACGGGAAGATCAAGACTCGCGCTTGTGTTCTTCGTAGAATTTGTGCCATTGTTCGGGGAAATCATGCTCGGGCGTGACCACGTTATCCGTTTGGGCATTGAGCAGCGGCGTTTCGGTTGTGATGACTTCTTCCAAGACTTTTTGGACGAAGTAGATCATGTCAGCGGCTTGCAGCGAAGCACTGAGGCGATGCCCCGCCCATGAAAGGAAGAAAAGCGTGATGATCAAGGTAATCACCAGTGGCTTGGGCCAAGGCGACGCGATCAGTAAGGCCGTCATGAACAACGGAATCGGGAAGATGTTGAGGAGATAGAGCAAGCGCATGCGTGCCCGCATCTGAATGACGGTACTGTTGGCGCCGGACGCGCTAAATTGTCCACGCAGGACAGCCGCCACAGAACCCCGTGTGCGCGGCCTCCACGGCAGGCTGGTGTCGCTGGTGATTTGAAAACCATCTTTTAAGGCGTTCACATAATAGCGGCGACCACCGACAAACAGGTTCCGCAGATGCAGGCGGTCCAGATTGGGACGGGTGGCCAAAGCCAGCGCCCGTACACAGTCATTGGGCAGCGCTTTGACCGTGAGCGCTGTCAACGGCTGCACATACCACAAACGGTCGAGCAACCAACCGCGCACTCCAGTCATTAGGAGGACTGTACCCGCTCGGCTACGACCACAACCCGATCCAAGTAGCTGTTTTGTATAAAGCTATAAGCGCCAATGTCACAGGTAATCAAGGTGATGGTATCGACGGTAGAGGGTTCGAGGATGCTCAAATCATTAGGATCGGCACGCGTCACCTGCGTCACTTTGTAATTTTGCTGTAGGTCGCCCAACTTCAAATAGATGGGGTCACCTTTCGCCATCTTTTCCAAATTACGAAAGATGCCAACCCGTCCATCGGCCAACTCGACATGTCCGGCGAGGCCGATGTTGCCCACTTTGCCGAACCACCCTGTTCCCTGCAAATGGCCGATATTGCCCCCTAATTGGCTTACATCCCAGCTCTGCCCATCGAGATAAACATCCACGATGTCGGCGCTGATGCCCACGGACGGTGCAGACAAATTGGCGCGGGGATAAGCGGTATTGGTTGGAATGGGGACAGCGGTCGGCTGTTTAGTCGGCACGGGACTAGGAGTCAACGTCGGAAAGGCTGAAACCATCGGAGGTGGCTCAGGCGGATGACGCAGCCGTTGAACCACTAAGAAAGCGACACCTAAAACAATGCCCATAACAATCAGGCGCAGAATGAGCGAAGATGAACGACCACGATTGGAAGGTAACCGACTGCGTGACATAATGGTTAGGGTTCTATTTCGTTTGTATTGGACTGATACTTTCTAATTATAACGGGTACATCGAATCTATGCTTAAGAAAATCGCTCCATGGCCTGTTTGCTGCTGCGCCTAACCGCCCCTCTTTGGGCAGGGCTTCTCCTGCTGGTCATTTTGATGGGAGTCCTCGGTCAGAGATTACCCATCGTCCAAATTATTCCGGTCGTCACGTTCGACAGCCCAACGGTTATGCTGGTGGATGTGAACCGCCATCTGGCGGGCGCGCTTCGTACCTATCCCAGCCCAGTACTGGATGCCGTCGTATCGCCGGACCAGCAGCGCATCGCGTTTAGCATGTCCATCAAAGAAAATATTCACATCTTTGTCGACAACCTGTATGAAAACGGCTACACGCAGTTAACGACCGATGTCGGCGGTACCAGTCCGGCATGGTCAGCCGATGGAAGTCAATTGGCCTTCGTCGGATTGGAACGCAATAACAAGCGGGGTATCTATACAATCAAGGTTGATGATCCAGCGTCGATGCAAATCGTACTCAAGGCGGGAACCTTTGCGAGTCCCGCGTGGTCACCGGATGGCCGCAAACTGGCGTTTGCTTCCAGCCGCTACCGCGATTTGCCGGATGTGTTCGTAGTTGATTCGGACTGCCGTCTACGCTGTGACCGTGAAATGATGCAGATCACCAATGAACTGGTGGTCGATACCATTCCGGTGTGGTCGCCCAATCAATCTCAAATCGCGTTTCTTTCTGACCGATCCGGCGATTACGAAATCTACATGCTGGACATGGCCTGTATGCAGTCCGGCCAAGTGCAGTGCAGCCTGCAAATTCCACACCGACTGCAGCTCCGCAAGCTGGTTATCCCGTTGCTCATTGTGTGGTCATTGGATGGTCGCGACCTATACTTTCGCGGATTCGATCCCAGCCGCAACCAATCCGGTCTATATGCCGTCGAAGCAAATTGTTATTCGTTATCAGAAGGATGCCAACCGCAGTTGATTTACAGCCTCAGCGGTACACTGCGCGGCAAACGTGGATAATGAACTGACATGAGGCACATCTGGCGACCAGGATGCGCGGGCTTGCTGGCACTGAATCTTCTCGGTGTCGTGCTAGCGATGACCGTTGGCGGGATACTCCCCTATTCTGATGTGGTAAGCTTCCTATTCGGGCAGGGCAGCAACCGCCGCCTGTATGTGATGGACATTGATCACCGTCTCCCAGCCCAGTTGGTTCGTGGAAGCAATCCCTTTCCGAGTTACACATGGTCACCGGACGGCAAGCAGCTTGCTTACGTCGCTCAAGTTGATGATAACGATGATGTCTTCAAAGTGGATGTGAGATGTCCTTCGCTATTTGCAGCCTGCGGCACATCTGACAACCTCACGCGGCATCCGGCGTCAGATATTGAACCGGCATGGTCACCAGATGGAAAAGGTATTGCCTTCGTGACCAGCCGTAACGGCGCGCCAGAAATCTACTGGATGCAGGCATCCAGCGGTACCGCTTACAACCTGACACATGATTCTGCTACCGACAGCTTCCCGATCTGGTCACCGGATGGTCGCTATCTGGCGTTCTATTCGGATCGCAGCGGTTTTCTTGAAGTGTATGTCATGCACATGGACTGCTTGGAACAGGTCGAGGTCTGCCCTTCAGCCGTTCACCGATTAGGCGGCGGTTTTAACAGCCTGCCCGCATGGTCACCGGATAGTAAGCGGTTGGCCTATTTCGCTAATGGTGATTTGCTGATCGCTCAAACAGACTGTCTCGCACAATCGGATGAGTGCGCGTCACAAGCCCATAATGTGACCCGCAGTCCGTACACCGATTGGTATCCGGTGTGGTCGCCGGACAGCCAGCGATTGCTATTCCAATCCAACCGCGGCAACCAGCCTCAAATCTATGTGGTCGACATTGATTGTGAGAACACGATAACCGACTGCGCCGTTCCATTGAAAAATGCGCTATCCTATAACCTATACCCGTCATTCTCAGCCGATGGCCGCCAGATCATGGTGATTTCGAATAGCCCGAACAGACAAGCGTTGTATTTGATGCAGAATGACGGGACAGACCTACGGCAGTTGACGAATATGGGTGGACAAATTTCCTCGCCACGGTGGAGGCCAAGGCTACCATGACGCGCTTCTCTTTTCGCCTGTTGGGTATCGTGGTTTCGATCTGTATGGCGTTGGTATTCGCTGCGAGCGCCTTAGGGCGTGTGCTACTGGACGACAATGAGATTGTTTATTCGGCCAACTTGGATAACAGTGACTCGGAAATTTACCGGATGTCGCTTGACCGTCAGCTCACTATCCCGCTTACGCGCAATACGGATGAGGATAACCAACCGGCATGGTCAGCCGATGGGCGGCAAATTGCTTTCGTCAGCAACCATCAAGGGCAGTACACGATTTATGTGATCGATGCCGAGGGACATGGCTTTCACCGATTGACGGACAGTCCATTCAACAACTTTAGCCCGACATGGTCACCGGATGATCGCTCGATTGCTTATGTGACCGCACGGCAGGAATTCGCGCAGCAAATTAGCGAAGTGCTGCTGACCGATTTGGGTTCCGGCCTCACACGCCGTGTGACCATTCCCTACCCCAAAGCCATGAGTCCAACATGGTCACCGGACAGCCGCCACTTAGCCTTCACATCGGGCAGAAACAGCAGCAACCGAATCATTTATAGCGTGGATACCCAAACTGGTGACGTCAATCCACTGATTGCCAACCATAATGTGCAGCAAAATCCCACGTGGTCGCCAGACGGAAAATATCTGCTGTACCTCGCCTATGATACCAATCCCGGCATTTATCTGTGGGACGCGACCCGTTCGCAATCGGTGCTGCTGTTCACGCCGCCGGTGATGAATATCGGTAATCCAAGCTGGTCGCCGGACAGCCGCTCTATAATCTACGCGCCATTGACCAGCTACAGCACGAACAGCATCATGCAACTGGATGTGGCTACATGCCTCCAACGATCTCAGGACTGTATCCCTGAATCACTAACCCATATCGCTGGCATATACGATACCCCGCACTGGCGACCTTATACGCAATGACACGCTATCTGGTACAGCTCATGCTTTGCATGGCGTTCGCATCGAGCTTGACCGTGATGCTGTCGTTGGCATTAGGACAGGCACTTAAGCTGGCGAATAATGAGCTTGTGGTTGAGGCCTATCGCGGCCCGCATTTCAACGTCATCTATCGGATCGATATTGCCCACCGGATCACGCAGTGGGTTCGGACGAAAGACCATTTCGTATCTAATCCCGTGTGGTCACCGGATGGGCGGCAAATCGCCTTCGTCAACATCGAGAAATCCTCTCAAACAGCGATTTATATCATGGACGCAGAAGGTGGCGGTTTACACAAATTGAATGACTCATCACTGAGTGAGTTTGCGCCAACTTGGTCACCGGATGGACACCAACTGGCATTTATCAGACGGTATCCGAGCGCACCGGAACTCATGGTCACTGAACTTCGAACACATGAAACACGCCGCTTGACGAACGGAGATGGCAATAAACACAACGCGACATGGTCGCCCGACAGCCAGACACTGACCTTTGCCAACGAAACCTCCGGCGTGACAGGCCTCTATAATCTCAACGTCAAAAGCGGTGAGACGCAACTGGTGTTTAGTCCTTCAACCGATGTGGACTATCCAGAATGGTCACCGGATGGGCGCTATTTGCTGTATGTTGTTACACGAGGGAGGGCGACTGGGATCTACTTATGGGATACGCAACGTATGCAACGAATGAAGTCTATCCTCATTAATCCGATTTTTTTTCACGCCTACAGCCACACCGAGTTGGTCGGCGGATGGGCGTTATATTGTTTATACCGCTCAAATGGACACCTCGGCTTTGTCGGTCACCATCTTTGAGATGGATGTCGCAAGCTGCTTAAAAATGGCTGAAGCTTGTACGCCCCGACAAATCAACGTACTCCCCGGCCTGTATCAAAGCCCGCGCTGGCGACCATCACCGCCATGACTCGTATACACTTCAATATCTTCCGTGTTGTGGGATCAGTTTGCGTGGTAGGTGTCTTCATCAGCTTGATGGCGGGTCATATGCTCATCCTGCCGGATAACGAACTGGTTTTCGAAGCCTATCTGGAACCGCGATTCAATGTCCTGTATCGCATGGACATCGCGCACCGCCTGACGCGGCAGGTGACCAATGAAGCACTTTACGATGTTGATCCGAATTGGTCACCGGACGGGCAGCAGATTGCATTTGTCGGACTGCTGGACCAAACGCTGCCGACGATCTACATCATAGATGCGGTTGGCAAGGATTTGCGCCCACTGCTCGACTCGCCTCAGAGTGACTCTAGTCCGGCGTGGTCACCGGATGGGCAGCAAATCGCCTACCTCACGATGCGTTACATGCGCACACCGGAGTTGATGCTAACGAATGTCCAATCCGGTCAAACGCGCCGCCTGACCAACAACCGCATCACGGAAAGCAATCCCACATGGTCGCCGGACGGGCAGCACTTGACCTACGCCTCCAATGAAACCAAGACCAAAACCATCTATAACCTAGATCTTCAAACAGGTGACAGCCAAGCGCTCATTACCTCGTCCGACAATGTCGATTATCCGGCATGGTCGCCAGATGGGCGCTATTTGTTGTATATTGCAAATGGTCAAACGACCGTTCTTAATCTTTGGGATGTTATCCAAAAGCAGAGCATTTTACTTCACAGTGGGACGTTCATACCGACGTATACGCCTGATTGGTCGCCGGATGGACGTTTTATTGCTTACACCGCCTATATCAACTCAGGCGATATAAGTATCTTTAAGCTAGAGGTTGCGGCGTGCATCAAACAACCGGATCAGTGCCAACCCGAATTGTTGACAACCACTCCGGGCGTGTATCAAAATCCACGCTGGCGACCCCACGCATAATGATTTCTAGCTTGCTGCGGCTGTTCGGAGTGGTGTTGACTGTCTGCATCTGTGGGTTGGTCATAGTATTGTCCATCGGGCGAACGCTGTTACAGGAAGATGAATTCCTCTATTCGTCGGCGCGCAGCTACGGCATTTACCGGACTGCTTTAGATCGCGGCCTCAATGTGCCGCTTGTCTCGACCAAACAGCGTGTGGTTCAGCCGGAATGGTCACCGGATGGGGAACATATCGCTTACGTGAACAATTCTTCAGCACAGTTGATTCTGTATGTGGCAGATGCGGATGGGCGTCATACGCAGATGTTGACTGACCAGCCCGACAGCAGTGATTTTGATCCGAAGTGGTCACCGGATGGACGCTTTATCGCCTACACCACCACCAGCGCCATCAACCGGAATGCACAGGAGCCAAACATCGATATCATGTTGTTTGATGTGGATACAGGCAGCAAGCGTCGGTTGGTCAGCACCAACGTGTTTCGCAACCATATGCTGTACTGGTCACCGGACGCTACCCAAATCGCGTTTGTACTTTACTCACGCGAACGTTCGAATTCCGACATCTACAGCATTGATGTTAAAACTGGCGCGGTTCAAACACTGGTCTCCACATCAACCAATGATGAGTATCCAGCGTGGTCACCGGACGGGAAATCACTGGCTTTTGTGAGCGGCGCGCTTCAACGCGGCATTTACCTGCTGGACATCGCATCAGGACGAACATCGTTACTTTATACTACTGACATCAGCTATCCGTCAGATTGGTCACAGGACGGGCGATATATTTTTCTCGGTTCGCTCCTGAACGTTTATGAATTGGACGTAGCCATTTGTCTGGAAAATCCGGCTGTTTGTGACCCTGAAGTGATGATCAAAGGTGGCGGCGACGCCCGCAGAAAGCCTGACCGCCCATGAAAGCTCTTCTATTACGGCTCTTCAGCCTCGTCACATTGGTCTGCATCTTTGCTATGACGCTGGCATTATGGGGAGGCAAATCAATCCATTTACCCAACAATGAGATCGTGTTCACAGCGACTATTGATTCACCCGATATGCATATCTACCTGATGGATGTCGCGCGGCAGTTTATATACGACATGAGCAGCAAAGCTATTGTTGGGTATGAACCAGCTTGGTCGCCGGATGGGCGGCAAATCGCTTACGTGGGCGCAGGCAAACAGGGTTTTACCGTCTATAAGCATGATTTAGAGGCGAAGCTGACCGATGAGATCATCCATGATGCGGGCGGCGTTTATAGTCCGGCGTGGTCACCCGACGGTCAGCAAATGAGTTATGTCACCCTAAGGTCCGATCGTTTTACGAGGGTCATGCTCACCAATTTACAGACCGGATCGACGCGCCAGATTACCGACACGTTATATCATAATGATAATCATCCCGATTGGTCACCTGATAACCGTTTTATCGCCTTTGTGAGTAACGAAAACGCCTTTGGAAAATCCAACATTTATATACTCGATCTACAAACGGGTCAGGTGCGTCCCATGTATCTGACCTTGGAAAATCAGTACTTTCCAAGATGGTCGCCCAACAGTCGTTATATTGCCTTCATCAGCCAAGGTTATAAGATTGGTATCGCGCTGTGGGATGTCGAGCAATCTCAGTTTCACTTTCTCTACAACAAGCTCAGCCAAAAAGGAGCCGTTGACTGGTCATCAGATGGGCAGTACATCATCTATACCGACTTCATCAGTTATAATCATTCAGGGATTTTCCGCTTGGATGTGGCGGAGTGCCTCGATGCAACCATCCACTGCCAACCGCAGCTTTTAACACCTAATAAGGGGCTTTATTCCAACCCACGTTTTCGACCTTAGCAACTATGACACGAACGCTGCTTTTTCTCTTGAGTCGAATAGGATTTGTCTGCCTCGTGATGGTGCTGTTGGCGCTGGGCGTTGGACGCTTTCTGCATGAAGACGAGATCATGTTTTTGGGCCAGTCGAGCGACATCGATTTGGACATTTTTCGTGTGGTGCTTGATCGTCACCTCGTGCTGACGATACCCAAACCCAGTTCCCCCGGATCAATCATCACTTCATCTGTGTGGTCACCGGATGGGCAGCACATCGCTTATGTGAGCCAATACGCCAACCAACAACACCTTCAAGGGTCTATTTTTATCGCAGATGCGGCAGGCGATAACCCCAAGAACCTCATATCAAATTTGGATTGTGTTTCGAATCTGACATGGTCACCGGATGGCTCGGAAATCGCCGTGATTAGTGGATGTTATCCACGAGCGGTACTCATGACCATCGATGTGAAGTTGGGAACGGCTAACCTCTTAACCAATAACGTGAGTGAAAGTTATGCGCCACGCTGGTCAGGGGATGGACAGCAAATTAGCTTTAAGTATATCGACGGTAACCGAAACGCGTCTGAAGTCTATACCATCAATCTTCTGAGCGGGAATATAAACCAGTTGGCGCTAATGTGGCCGAGTGGTTCATCTCCGGTTGCGTCACCCGATGGGCGCTATGTGGTTTACGCCCACAAACTTTCTTCATCGAGCCGCAAACGTTCCGGCATTTATTTGTATGATGCAGCCGACCAACGCACGACTTTGCTCTATGATGATGAAAAGTTCATCACCAGTCCTATTGATTGGTCTTCCGACAGCCAATCCATCGTTTATACAGCAGGCTATCTCACCCAGTCTGATCTGTTCACGCTGGATATCGCAGGCTGCCTTGCAAAAACCATGAGCTGTACGCCGCAGCGGGTTATTCCCATAACCGGACAGTATGTCGATCCTCACTGGCGACCCCGGCAGCCATGACCCGCGTTCTGGTACAGCTTATTACCCGAGTCTCACTGGTGTGCATCATGACTGTGGCACTGGCGCTCGGCATTGGACGGTTCTTGGCACTTGAGCCAGAACTGCTGTTTTCCGCAGCTTACAGCCTGAGCGACCTCAACATCTATCGCATGAATATGGTACGCCATATGACCGCAGCGGTCACTCGAAATCCGGCTAACGACTTCTCGCCGGCATGGTCACCTGATGGGCAGCACCTCGCCTACGTCAGTGATCGAAATGGTCTATACACCATCTACATTAGCGATGCGGCAGGGCACGGGGAATACCGCCTCATCGAGAGTGAGAGCAACCAGTACAATCCGGTCTGGTCACCGGACGGGCGACAAATCGCCTATGTGAATGAGGAAAAGGGCTACGGCGAAATCATGCTGTATGACATGGCTTCGGGCACAGCGCAAAGCATGACCGACAGCTACCGCACACATGTTAATCCGGTGTGGGCGCCGGATGGCAAGAGTATCACCTTCGTGTCGGATTTGGACGAACGCTGGAACACGAAAATCTACACCGTCGATATTGTCAGCCGCATCATTACACCAATTTTAGTGGGCAGCGCCACGAACCCGATCTGGTCACCTGATGGACGCTACCTGCTGTATATCTCCGGTTACGAGAAGCCTAATCTCTATATATGGGATAACAACGCTCAGAAAGCTGATGTCCTGTATACAGGCGATTTCGTTAGCAATGATACTCCTGCTTGGTCTGAGGACGGTCATTCAGTCCTTTTTTCGGCGATCACGACCTATGGCAACTATGGTTTGTACGAACTGCCGGTTGCGGACTGCCTCCAGCAAGCGGCGACCTGTATGACGCAGCTTTTAACCCCCATCCCCGCTTTCTATCGCAGCCCCAGTTGGAAACCTACCCAAGCATCATCCCACCAGTAGACCAGTCCCTAAATAGGACGATCAACGGATACGGGTGGCTCAGGCTCTTTTTATAATGACTGAAAATGTGGGATGTATCTGTTGAGCATGAAAGAGAAACGTCATGACAACTCTTGAAAAGGTCGTTCGAAGCTACTGGTTTCCGATTGTCGCCCTATTCCTCATCGCTTTTAACTTCATCGGGTTCAGCCACGCGGTTGCCCAAGACCCCGCGCCGACTACCGTGCCAATTGTGACCGGCACGATCAACGCAGCGGAGGCTACCACCGACATTCTGCTCAACTTCTTTAACCGGCTGACGCAAACACCGGATTCGACTGCCATGCGAGTGGTAATGCTGCTAGTCGGGTTAGTGCTGCTGGTCGCAGGGTGGCGGATATACGAATTCGTGATCGTGATCGCCGGAGCAATGGTTGGCGCGGCAATCGCGACTTCGCTGGTCGTGACGACTGACGCGGGCACGAACTTGATCCTGCTGATCCTCGGTGGTGTAATCGGCGCGGCGCTGAGCTGGTTCCTGTATTATGTGGCGGTGTTCTTGATCGGCATGCACTTCGGAATTTTGCTGACCAACGGGTTGGCATCCTCGCTGGCCTTGCAGCCTGTTTCCCCGTTGGTGTTGATTATCGGGGGTATCATTGGCGGCGTGATCTTGCTCGGCCTGTCGTTCCAGTTCTTGATTATCCTATCCTCGCTGGTGGGCGCTCAACTGCTAACCTTGGCGTTGGGACTGCCCAGCCTGTGGACGCTGGTGCTGGCACTGCTCGGCATTCTGATCCAGTTCGGGTTGACCCGCACCTATCATTACGACTTCCGGCGTTCGCGACGAACCTATACTTACCGGCGGCGTACCTCTACGCTTTAAGCTCCAAGCCATTTGCTCTCTTTACACGGGCAGGCCAGTGCGGTCTGCCTGTTTTTTGTTGTAAATGATGCAAATTGTGCAAAAAATTCGCAAATTTCGCAGATTTTGCATTTTATCCGCCGAAATGACTGGCGAATGTGAGGGAGCAAGGCGCTGAATTGGCATTTTGTGGCGGCGGGAGGCTCTCTTGATGCCGCTGAATTGGCGCAACTTCGGCGGATGGCTCGGCTAATGCCACCGCTGAAATGCCAAATGCATTTTCACCACAAAGACACAAAGAAAAAAGAGAAAATAAATGCATTAGAACCGCAGAGACGCAGAGAATTTAGAGTAAAACCTCATACAGTGATGGGTAGCACCACACTAAGTGGTGGATGCCCAATGAGGGAGCAAGCGCGCCCATAGGAATTCCTCTAAAGACCAGCGATGATCGGTTAAACGAGCAGACCAAGCCGGTGTCTTGAGACTTAATGAAGCATGCGGCCAACAGAAATTGTACAAACAGCCGACAAGAAAAAGGCGTTCACCGACCTGCTGCGCCTGACGAGCAGGACAACGGGTGCGACGGGCAAAGGAAGCCAGATGAGCGCGAAAAGTAGCGTTGAGACGTTCGATGTAGGCGGTGTTGATGGTGGTGCCAACGCCTTGCGTGACATTGAGTAAATAGTGGATCATGCTGCACGAACCCGAAAGCACCCAGCGTTTCATGACCCATTGGTGAGCTGCTTGTTTGACCAGTTGCACCACACTCAGACAAGCCCAGGGTTGTTTGCGCGGTCCGCCCACTCGTCCGCTCAGAACGGGTTCACGAAACACCCGATAGCAGGCTTTGGGATAAGCACTCCAACCGTCAAAGGCAATGACCAACGGAACTTTTTGTGCCCAGTTGTAGATACAGGTCATGATGTGTCGAGCTAACTTTTTATCGCGACTTTCGCGACACACCGCGCCTAACCACAACCGACTGCCGATATTCATGGCCATCGCGATCCACAACACTTGCCGCTGCATCTTCAGGCGGATCTCATCCACTTGCACCTGCTGCAAATTCAATGGACGGATATGTTGATGATGAAAGGCTTCCGCATACATCCCCGCCCGATGCATCCAGTCGGCTACCGTTCGCTCGTCGAGCTCAAAGACCGCTACAATGGCGGCGACTGGACAGCCCCATGCAATTAACCCCACCACCCATGTCACAATCTGGACCTCAGTTCGTAACCCGGCAAACATCGTCCCTTGTCGATACGAAAACGTGTGTCCACAGCTTTTGCATTTACAGCGTTGTCGCGCTTGTCCATGCGAAACAATATTCCCTTTTCCAACTTGGTGCTTGTCAGGACAGGCCTTGTTCGGACAAAATACGCTTTGAAGGTTCATCTTGCCTCCTGATTGTCTAGTTACCAACCAGTTTGCTTCATGAGCCTTCTCCTTTTCTACCCTTTTCCACCACTTAAGGCAGTCCTACCACAGTGATGATTATATATCAATTTTAGAACAAAAGTTCATAAAACGCAAGCGGTTCTGGTTCGAGTTTACAAACTTATGGAGGGTGTTATTGATTGTGAAATGGGCGAAGCATGCTTCGCCCCTACACATTACAACAGTTTCATTACGTACCGCACAGGAAATACTCAGTCTGTGGAAACAGAGTTTTATCGAAGTTGTTGAAGATAACTGGCTGAGCTAGCGCCGCAATATCTTTGAGACAACGGGACCCTTCATCAGTTCCCATTCTTACTGGTAGATGTGCTTTAGACCTCGGACTGAACCGACGGGTCCAACTGAAAAATGATCTTCACCTTCAAAAACCTCTAACTTAACCTCCAAACCGGCATAGTTCTGTTCACTTACGACCTTCACAAACTGGCGGGCAAGCTCTATTTCATTCAAGGTTTTCGGATCATCTGATGGAGCCTCGACTCCTAAATAGAGCTTCACTGGAAGGGAGGGATTCTGCTTGAGAGCTTGCTTATTTGTATCGGGAAAATCAATGCCGGGGCTAATAGCAATCATGCGCTTAAACAGGTCCGGTTGTTCAAACATAGTGTACAAAACGAAAATTGCACCAAGAGACCAACCGAGCAAAGCCCGATCATTCGGCTCAGTACGGAAATCCTTATCAATGAGAGGGATGAGTTCATGTACGAGGAAATTGAGGAATTGTGGCCCACCTCCGGTTTCTTCAAATGGATAGCCTCCTGCCTTTTCCTCAGGAGTTAATTCAATAGGCGTAAGATCACGTCCACGTAGCCCCAAGGTGTCCATGTAAGTCGGTTGAGGGTATCCAATTCCGACAATAATTAGTTCGGGTATATGTTGAACAATCTGCTGTAGTTCGATGAGGGGTCGCAAGATGGTATAAGTACCGTTTCCATCCAAGAGATACAGCACCGGGAAGGTTTTGTTGGAAGAAGCATAAGTGAGAGGTAGAGAAACAAAGATCTGATATTCCTGATGAACGTAAGTGGACGTAATGGTTCTTACTTCCGTGGAAGTTGGGTTCATGATTGCTGGGTATTGTATCATCTTGCACTTATCTCAGTTTGTATTGGTATTGCATCTTGAATTATCGTCCTCACTGGAAAGGATGCGAGGTCCGTATTAGCAGGAAGCTAGGTGAGCGAAAGCGCCATTTTGTTCCAGAAGTGGCGGTACAAAAAGTAATTTTCTCCGAGAATTTATCCCAAAATAGCGTTTCACACAATGACTGAGCGTAATTTAATCAACACACTGCACTAGTTTCGGATTAGGGTAAACCTATTTCCCACGTAAGTCGCTGTAGCCCTGAGCACGCATCCAGTCGCAGATGATCATGTCGCCGGAGGTATCGGGGAGCGGGATACCGTTGTCTTGTGGAAGCGCATTAAACCCGCGAAAGTAGCCGAATGTACCATCGATTTGAGCGCGTGCGGCTTCGGAGAGTTCGGCGTCACCAATGGCGATGGCATGAATGTGAATGGGTGAACCTTTGTAGAGTTCGTCAAAGTCACGAAGCCATGCGGCGAATCCGGCCAAGCGCAGGGCGTGAAGCAGCGGCTTGATCTCGTCAGTCAGGACAGTGCCTGTACCGATTTGACGCACCGAAATATCCAGTGCGCCGCCACCATCGTGAGTGCCAAAGCTGGCCGAGACGCCGCCGGGGTTATAACTGCCCTGCATGAGGACATCTCGCAAGTGGATGACACCGCCCTCCGCGCTGTACAACTCCTGCGCATGATCGAGCATGGCTAAAGTGCGCAGATTAACGGTGACATCGGCTACCTGAATACGATTGTAGATTTCAGGCGGTTGGAGGCAGCCATCGGGTTCGG
Organism: Aggregatilineales bacterium; assembly: GCA_044226855.1. Taxonomy (GTDB): domain Bacteria; phylum Chloroflexota; class Anaerolineae; order Aggregatilineales; family Phototrophicaceae; genus CFX2. The sequence goes on along the minus strand of JBGAGF010000001.1, from coordinate 547,026 downwards.
TGCTTCCCGCGGCAGGTCCGGCGATCTTGCCGACGCCTTCCAGCCAATAGCTGCCGTCTTTGACATCGCCCTCGGCTGTCCAGCCCATCATGCTGTCGTAGTTCAACTGCCACCAGACATAGCCATCAGCACAGCGCGGCCCATCGGCGACGCGGACGATGTCACCGTTGGGGATTTGTCCGGTGCGCGCACTTTGCAAGTCCGGCTCGGCACGGCGGTTGATGGTGAAACCGGCCACCGTTTTGGCCCACATGCCGGGTTTGAGGCGCGTGGGCAAGTCGCCAATGGTCGGGCAGGATGGCACAGGCGTCGGTTGGGCGCTGACCATGTCCAGAGTCGTCAGGATACAGAAGGCGGCGATGAGAAGGGTGTGAAGCATGCGATGCATGAGTCTCTACTTTGTTAAACGGGTGCCGGACTACTATAGTTCCTAATCTTGAAGCCTACGTTCTCATAAGCGGAGAACGCCGCTTGTATATCTTTCTCGGCAACCAACACATAATCGCGGTCATGGGTGGAGACGACAAAGATGCTCAATCCGGCGTCAGCCAGCGGACGCGACAGACGCGCTGCCACACCCACCTCATCAAAGGCGAGGTCGCCATCCACACGCAGGCATGACCATCCGGCATTGTAATCGACACCGAAGGGAATATAGCGCTGGGGGCACATGATAGAGAACTCATCCTCTGTGCGCGCGACGAAAAAGACCGGCACGTGAGTTAACCAATTGGGGAAAGGCTGTGCCGATGGCAGTTTGAGAATGCCAAAGACATCCGGCAGGAGCTTTAGTTTGAGGGGTGATTTCTGGGTCATTGCACAACCTCTAAAAATACTTTTCCATCTGCACCTTCGGCTGTCCAGCCGGTGACGCCATTGTGCTCGACCTGTGCCCAGCGGAAGCCGCCGTTACAGACGTGCTGCTGTCCGTAGACCACGTTAAAGGTCGCACCTGACGGAATTTGTCCGATGGCATCGGCATCAGGGCTAGGTGCGCTGCGAATGCGGTTGGCTCCGCTTCCGGCGAGAACTTTCCCCTGCCCTTCGAGCACAAGCTCAACCGCTGGAACTGTACCACAGCGTTTGGCATTTTCGAAATCCGTTGTCGGGTCAACAAAAGCGGATTGATCGCCTGTTTCGCTGGCGATGGTGTAGCGCTTGCGTCCCCACACAATGGCATCGGCATTGAGCGGAACCGTCAAATCATGCCCATTAAGATCGGAGATATTGACGCTGGTATCGAACAAGATATAGGCGAAGCGGCGACCATCCGGTGAGAAGGTGAACGAAACGGCATAGGGCGCTTGTTTGGGCGGGTCAAAGCGGTTTCCGGTCTTGGGATCAACAATATAGTCAGGGCGCGTGTCGTTGTCATCCTTGATAAAGACCAGCGAGTCATCGGGACTGGAGTCGCTGACGCTGGATTGAATGCCATCGACCACACCGTACTCCCCTGTCAGGAGCTTCATGAGGTAGACACGCCCATCATGGGGAATGATGTCGGCACTGTCGACAATGGCGTATTCGTCATACTGGTAGGGGGTGAAGTGCTCGAAGACCATGCCCTCATACAGATAGTTGTGGATGATCAAGCCCCCGCCAATATCCCACGAGGTTGTGCCGGAACTGAGTCCCTCCATAATCCACGCCAGTTCATCAAAGCGCTGCTTGCTGTTGACGAAAGTCGTCGTTTGTTGATCGTCCATCCAGTAAAGCATGATCTGTGACTGGAAACTAGGCTGGCCATCGCTGCCACGCGTTTGGACGAAAGCCAGTTGACGGCCATCCGGCGACCACATGGGATAGGAGCGATACCATAGGCGCGGTTTTTCGTCGTACTTCACATTTTGCTGCTGACCGACGATGACTTTTTCCTCGCCAGTTTTCAGGTTGAGCAGCACCACATCTGACGGCGCAATACCGATATTGCCCACCAGATTGTTTTTCATGGCGATGGCGAAAAAGCGCGGCGTTTGCAGATAGGCGAGGTACTGTCCATCCGGCGAAATGGCCATGTCGCGCTGGAAACTCGGCTGGCCGTAATACAAATCCTGCCGGTGATGGGTGATTTGGGTCAGGCTGCCATCATCGGGATTAATCGCCCAGAAATCACCCTTGGAAAGCGCAATAATAGGCGCAGTCGGCTCGTCCTGCGCCCGTACACCTACAACAGAAGTCAATAGAACCAGCAGGATCGTCAGATAACGCCTGAACATGATTGAACAGTCCTTTAAGGCAAGAGATATATCCCCACCTTATCACAAGTTTGCCAATCGTGTTCAACGTTTAGCTGACGCTTGGGCGATGGAAACCGCGCGGCGTTACTGAACTGCCTCGAGAAAAACCTGACCCTCCGCGCCCTGAGCCGTCCATCCGATGAGGCCTTGATAGTCAACCTGCGCCCAACGGATGCCTCCCGCGCAGACGTTTTGCTGTCCATTGACCACAGTAAAAATCGCGCCTTCAGGGATTTGCCCGATCTTATCCGCATCGGGGGTCGGAGCGCTGCGAAGGCGGTTCGGGCCACCGCCCACGATCACCTTCCCCTGACCGCCTGCTACCAGTGGAACGGTGGGTAATGTGCCGCAGCGCTTGGCATTGTCAAAATCAGTGGTCGACTCAACTGGCGCGGATCGATCACCATTCAAATCGGCAACTGTATACATCTTTGGACTCCAAATGATGGTGTCGGCTTTAAAGTCAGCTGTCCATCGGGAGCGAAGGTGAAGTCCACCGCATAAGGCGCTTGTTTGGGCGGCGTGAACTTGTCGCCGGTACGGGGATTGATGACATAGGCAGGACGGGTGTCGTTGTCATCCTCAATAAACACCAATGAGTTTTCGGCCGATAAGGCACTGACGCTGGATTGGTATCCGGCTACGACGCCGTATTCTCCGGTAAAGGCGTTCATCAGATAGACGCGCCCATCATGCGGGATGACATCGGCACTGTCGACCATAACGTAATCATTCCCACGATAGGGAAAACTATAATTGGAGGTCATCCATTCGTTCAGAAAATAGTTATGGAGCAGGTCGCCAGCGCTGGTGTAAACTCGGGTATCGGCCAGAACCGCGTCGCCCGACCACCGGAGCCGCCAGATGGGTTCGGTCGCATCCGAGAGGGTGGTCAACTGGTTGGTGTCCACATTGAACCGCATAATTTGTCCGGTGCGGTTAACTTGGTCATAGCTGTTATGGTTTTGAAAAAAGATCAACTGCGTACTATCGCCTGACCATGCCAGACTGCTGCGATAATACCATTGTAGGCTGTCCTTCACATCGCCTCGATGTTGAATAACGGCCCTTTCCTGACCGGTCGTCAGGTCGAGCAGCATAATATCGGATGGGGATTCACCATAGTTGCCAATCTCATTTCGGTGTACGGCTTGAATGAAAAAATCAGGCGTTTGCCGGTAAGCCAAGTAGCGTCCATCCGGTGAGATCGCTAGATCACGCTGCGAACCGGGCTGATCGGTATATAAGCGCTGACGATGATCCGTCAGTTGTTTGACGCTGCCATCGATTGGATTAATCGCATAAAAATCGGTTTTGGATACGGCAATAATTGGCGGCAAGCTGTCCTGTGCCTGCACCACAGAGGTCGCCAACAGCAGTCCCAGCACGAAGATCAATAGAATACGCTTGAACATGGATAACTCCCTTTCAGCGGGTGAACTACTTTCACCCTACCATAAGATTTTTCGTTATACTCTGCGCCCATCTGACGCTTACACCATAGGAACGACACTTTTATGACGTCTACTTTTATCGTCCTAGCAGCCATCAACGGTTTTTTGGGCGTGGCGCTGGGCGCATTCGCCGCACACAGCCTCGCCGCTTACTTCAGTGACAAACCGCGCCTCGAAGCCAACTTCAAAACGGGCGTGCAGTACCAGTTCTATCACACGGCGGCTCTGCTCAGCGTAGCCTTCGCCAGCAAGCAGTTCACGTCGTCCCTGATTCCATTATCCGGCTGGTTGTTCCTGCTTGGCATCATCCTTTTTTCCGGCAGTCTCTACATCCTTAGTTTGACAGGCAAACGGGGGTTTGGCGCGATCACGCCGATTGGTGGACTGGCATTCCTCGCCGGATGGGTGTGCCTCGCCATCGGGGCGCTGCAAGGCTGAGATGGTCACGCTTACACGCGACACACTGGCGGAATACCTGCATTCGCGGGTGTATTTCGAGTCGCTTTCGAATACCAATTTAAGTTGGCTGGCGGCGCAGTGCCAGCGGATGATATATGCGCCGGATGAAACCATCTTCCTCGAACATGATCGCTCACGCGGGATGTGGATGATCGAACAGGGACGCGTCAAAATCTATAAGGTCAATCCGGAAGGCGAGGAGCATATCATGCATTTGCTCGGCCCCGGCAACACCTTCAATGAGGTGGCGACCTTTGACGGTGGAAATAACCCTGCCAACGCGGGAACGCTGACCGAAGCGGCGGTCTGGTTGCTGCCTGCTGAAGCGCTCAACCATCTGCTGACTATCGACAACGCTCTTGCCTTGAAAGTGATCAAGCTGATGGCAGCGCGGGTAAGGTCCCTTGTCAGCCAGCTTGAGGACTTGGCGCTGTATTCGGTGACGATCCGCTTGGCACGATTTTTACTCAAGCAGTTGGAAGACCCCGCGCTAAGTGGCCCCGGTGTGACGCGAGCGAACATTGCTGCCCATCTCGCTACCCAGCCCGAAACGATCAGCCGCGCTTTGCGTTCGCTGGAACAGGCACAGGCCATTCGCTTTGACCGTCACCGGATTATCATCACGGATGAAAAGCTGCTGCGCACGCTGGCGATTTTGTAGACCCAAAGCATGTTTGAATTGAGGGAAAAGAAATTTATTATTACGTGGGCGCAAAGCCTTGCGCCCCTACAGGAACATCCTTTATCAGCTAACGGCACTAAGGAGAAGTATCCACAGCATTCGGTGGGTATTACGTCCACATTTCGCCAATGTCTTCAAGCCATTGGACAACCTGATCGGTGATTCTATCCGGTTCGCCTCTCCTCAAAACGTGATCCGTCACACAGGCGATGGTGATGATGGGATGTGACTCGATGATGCTATCCACATTAATCATGCTGCCTACACGTTTGAAGAGCGGTGCGCCGTTGCGAATGGTTTCCAGCGTTTCACGGTCCTCGACCAGCCGCATGACCGGCGGTTCATTATCGACTTGGCTGTAACTCACAAATACTTCGCGAATAGGGTTCATGTTGACTCCCTTTTGACCTTCACTATCCAGTGGGATGCCAAGATCGTTTCCATTATGGACTGAAATTCCGCAGGATAGTTGTTACTGTTTTGATTGTGATCTTGATCACTTACGGGTTGTTACCGCACGCATTTGGGATTCGCCTACAATAAAGACATCGACCGTTCCCTGATTACACCACTGTTGGCTGAGGGAATGGTGAGTTTAGGAAATGATTGACCATGACGCTTTTAGCACTGCTCGGTTTCGGTGTACTGGGACTCATCTTAGGCAGCATGTTTAGCGCTCAAGGCGAACATTCCCGACTGGTTGACAAGCTCTTAACTGCCGCTGTTCTGGGCGGGCTGATCCTCAGCGTCAGCCTGTTTCCATTGGGCATATTCGGCTTGTTCGCCGGAGCCATCGTCAACTGGGTGTTGTTCGACACGACGATTTATTCTGGTTGAGTCCACCGGACAAGGCATGCCTTGTCCCTACAAGTTAATTATCCCCATTCAATATACAAACTCCATTTGAGCCAGTCGCATAACTGGCTATCCTCGAATCACCCCACAAAAAATGAATCATTGTCGTTCTTGATCTAAATCAAGGACAACCCCGTCCAACCGCCTTAAGCTAGGGTCAATTGATAGCGAAAACAGGCGAAATATGGACAACAACAATCAGTGGCTACCCATTATTAATCTCCGGAGATGTGTTGGCTGTGGCGCATGTGTAGAGCAGTGCCCGACCCGCGCCCTCGAACGGCGTGACGGCAAAGCGACGCTCGTCCATCCGGAAGGCTGCATCTACTGTGCTGATTGTGAAACGCTCTGTCCACAAGGCGCCATCGAACTGCCCTATCTTATTTGTAAAGACTCTCACTCATAATGAAAGGCAACCTCATGAACCGCAAGTCGTTCAATCCCAATACGTGGGCGGCCATATTGATCTTGGTCGGCACGGTCACCGCATTTATGATTTTCCCGTTCTCGATTCGCGTCGTCCCCAACGCCAGCAGCGCTCGCTCCGGTACGACGGTTGAATACACCCTCAAGATGGTCTTGGGCCAGAACACACCGCCGATGGGTTTCCTTGGTGTGGGCGGCACGATTGATGGCCAGATGAACCCCGAACTGACCGCCAACGTCGGTGATACCGTCAAGATCACCGTTATCAACGGCGACCCCATTCTCCACAACCTGACCATCGACGAGTTCAAGCAGTCAACCGGCGAAATGAGCGCCAAAGATCAAACCGTTGTGCTGACCTTTGTCGCCGATAAACCCGGCACTTTCAAGTATTACTGCGCCACGCCCGGTCACAAAGAAGTCGGGATGACCGGTATACTCACGGTGAAGGGTGAAGCACCCGCAGACAGCCAAACGGCATCCAACCAGAGCATGGGCGGCATGGATATGGCCCAAGCAGCAGTCGTTCCCACCGCTGGCCCTGCCAACCCCGACGCCGTCTCGATTGTTCGCAATCCATCTGATTTGCCCCCGCCGATTGGTGATCGCGGCCCGACCAATGTTCGTATTGATCTGGTCGCCAAGGAAGTCTCCGGCTTACTGGCCGATGGCACGACCTACACCTACTTCACCTTCGATGGTAAGGTTCCCGGCCCATTCCTGCGCGTCCGCGTCGGTGACACCGTCGAACTGCACCTGAAGAATGATCTTAAGAGCGGCTTCCTGCACTCGATTGACCTGCATGCGGTAACCGGCCCCGGTGGCGGTGCGGTCTTCACCCAGACTAAACCCGGCGAAGAAACCTCCTTCACCTTCCAAGCGCTGAATCCCGGTCTGTACGTTTATCACTGCGCCACGCCCAGCGTCGCCCACCACATCGCCAGCGGCATGTACGGTCTGATTTTGGTCGAGCCTGCCGGTGGACTGCCCAAGGTGGACAAAGAGTTCTACGTCATGCAAGGCGAGATTTACACGGTGCAGCCCTTCGGCACAACCGGCAATCTGGACTTCAGCCACGAAAAGATGCTCAACGAAGACCCTGAATACTTCGTCTTCAACGGGGCGTCGATGGCCCTGACCACCGATGAGAACGCCCTGCGCGCCAAGGTCGGTGATACCGTCCGCATCTTCTTCGGTGTCGGTGGGCCCAACGCCACCAGTTCCTTCCATGTGATTGGCGAAATTTTTGATCGGGTCTACAATCAAGCCTCGTTGACCTCAGCGCCGGAAACTGATGTGCAAACCACGACAGTTGCCCCCGGCGGCGCGACAATGGTCGAGTTCAAGCTCCAAGTGCCGGGACGCTACATCTTGGTTGACCATGCGCTGGCACGGATGGAACGCGGCCTCGCCGGATACCTGTACGCTGAAGGGGATCCTCAACCCTCGATCTTCAACGGCACACTGACGGCGGGTTCAGGTCACTAAACATCGTACAAACAACAGGGGCGGCGCACCGTCGCCCCTCGATTTAGGACGGCAATGCCCACTATCACCCGCACTTTCATCAAAGCAGCCATACTTTATTTTGCGCTCGGGCTGTTGACCAGCTTTTTGGTCAGCGCCCGATCTTTGCTTCATCTCCCGCTGTTTTTAGATGCCATGATGCCCACCTATCTGCACATGCTGGTGGTGGGCTGGATTACGCAGTTGATCATCGGCGTGGCCTACTGGATGTTCCCCAAGTTCTCCAAACAATCGCCGCGTGGTGATGAGCGCGTCGGCTGGGCGATTTTCATTCTGCTGAATATCGGCCTGCCGCTGCGCATCATCGGTGAACCATTCGCCATCGGCTGGATGCTGATCCTGTCGTCGCTGCTGCAACTGTTCGCCATCTGGATGTTCATCATCGTCATCTGGCCGCGAGTCAAGGAGCGCTGACATGCCGCGTTTATCGGTGTGGATGGTGCGCTCCGCCTTGATACACTTGGGCATCGGCATCTCACTGGGCGCGTTGATGCTGTGGAACAAAGGCAGCCTAATTGATGCGCGAATCTGGCTGCTGATCAGCACCCACCTCGAAATGCTGATCGTCGGCTGGCTGATTCAATTCGCGCTGGGCGTCGCCTTCTGGATTTTGCCGCGCTTCACACAGGAACCGCGCTACGGCAACGTCCGACGGGGATGGGCGGGTTACATCCTGCTCAACGCGGGAATCCTGCTGGTCATCCTCAGCCTGTGGATCGCGCCGCTGCTGCCACTTCAACCGCTTGGCCGCCTGCTGGAAGTCACCGCGGCGCTGACCATCGGCTCGGTGCTGTGGCCGCGCGTCAAACCATTCGGGGTGTAAACGATATTCGATTGTAAACAGGTTTGTTACCCTGTAGGGTGCGCACGGCCGTGCGCCCCTACAACATTTCGCCTCTTGTCATTATGGGAATAAATGAACCATAATGAACCGCTCCAAACGCTTGAGACATCATAACACAGGAGTAAAAGCGATGGGTGAGCAGGATTCAATCACGAAAGCGCTTGAAGGGTTTATCAAGGATGATGGGCTGGCAGGTGTCGTGACGCTGGTTTGGAAAGATGGCAGAGTCATCCAGAACGCGAACGTCGGCTGGCGGGACATCGAGGGGCAGAAGCCAATGGAACGGGATGCGATATTCCGCATCGCCTCGATGAGCAAACCGATCACATCGGTGGCGGCGCTGATGCTATTCGATGAAGGACGGTTCGCGCTGGATGAACCGATCACTCAAATCGCGCCGGAATTCACCAACATGCGTGTGCTGCGTTCACCCGATGGATCGCTGGATGACACGGTTCCAGCACAACGCGCCATCACCTTTGATGACCTGCTGACTCACCGCTCTGGTCTGACCTATGGTTCATTTCATCGTGGGCCAATTGCCACGGCTTATGAAGAAGCATTGGGGAGCGATGTCGATAGTCCACTCTCGCCGGACGAGTGGATTGCCAAACTGGCTGCCCTACCGTTGATTGACCAACCGGGCGCTGGATTTCACTACAGCCATTCGACCGATTTGCTAGGGCTGCTGATCGCGCGGATCGAAGGCAAGCCGCTTAGCGAAGTGCTCAAACGGCGCATCTTTGACCCACTGGGAATGAAGGATACCGGCTTCATCGTGCCGCCTGAAAAATGGAACCGACGCGCCAAACTGTACGGCTTTGACGACTCCGGCCATCATACCGAACGCCCAAGCGGCCTGATCGCGTCCGGCCCTACAGGGGCTTTCATTGCTGACCGATCCGAGGATTCCGCTTATGTCTCCGGTGGTCAGGGGCTGTGGTCAACCGCAGACGACTATCTGACATTCGCGCGGATTTTTCTGGTCGATGGCACTGTCGGTGGTGTGCGGTTACTGCGTCCCGAAACGCTCAAGCGAATGATGTCCAATCAACTGACCGAGAGCCAGCGCCAAGCGGCACGCATTTGGATACCGGTCTTCACAGCACATGGATTCGGGTTAGGCGTGGCGGTGGTGCTTGACCCTGCGAAGGCCGATCCCGTACGCTGTCAGGGCGGCGTGGGAACGGTCGGCTGGCCGGGAGCCTACGGCGGCTGGTGGCAGGTCGATCCGACCGACGGATCGATCATGATTTTCCTGACCCACAATTTGATCGAGGTGAAGCAGTTCGCAATGGGCATCGGCCTAGATGTGTATGCCGCGACCACCAAGTTCCATGATCTCGGGGCAGCGCTGCCTGCTTAGAAAATCTCCACACAGGTATTCAAAAAGGGTGCAACGCCTTGCACCCCTACAACCCCGCTACAATCATTTAAGATGTGGCGCTCACCTGCTGGTCACGCACCAAGACATCATGCGCGCCGCCTTCTACGATGCTGACCGAGGACACCAGCGTCAGCCGTGCGTTTTGCTGAAGGTGCGGAATGGTCAGGCTGCCACAGTTGCACATGGCCGACTTGACCTTGCTCAAGCTGATGGCGAGGTTATCATGCAGCGTACCGGCATAGGGCACATACGAATCGACACCTTCCTCGAATGAGAGTTTGGATTCGCCACCTGAATCGTAGCGCTGCCAGTTGCGGGCACGGGCGCTGCCTTCACCCCAATATTCCTTCATGTAGTTGCCATTGACGACCACCTTGGCCGAAGGGCTTTCATCGAAGCGGGCGAAGTAACGCCCCAACATGCAGAAGTCGCTGCCCATCGCCAGCGCCAGCGTCAAGTGATAGTCGTGGACGATGCCGCCATCCGAGCAAATCGGCACGTAGACACCAGTTTCTTCAAAGTATTCGTCCCGCGCCTTGGCGACTTCGATCACGGCCGTCGCCTGACCGCGCCCGATGCCTTTGGCCTCTCGGGTGATGCAGATCGCACCGCCGCCGATGCCAACCTTGATGAAGTCCGCGCCAGCATCCGCCAAGAAACGGAAGCCATCACGATCCACGACGTTTCCCGCGCCGTGCGCTTCTGCCATTCGGAGAAGCCTTCTGACGAGTCGATGCACAGCACATCCACGCCTGCATCCACCAGCGCCGGAATCCGCTGTTCATAATCCCGCGTGTTGACACCTGCGCCGACGATGTAACGCTTCGAATCATCCAGAAGTTCGTTGACGTTCTCCTTGTGCTGATCATAGTCTTTGCGGAACACGAACGACACCAAGCGCTGGTTGTCATCGATGATCGGCAGCGCATTGATTTTGTGTTCCCAGATCATGTCGTTGGCTTCGCTCAAGCTGATGCCATCTTTGCCGTAAACGATCTTATCCAAGGGAGTCATGAAGCTGGAGACTTTGGTGTCTTTGTCCATGCGGCTGACGCGGTAATCACGGCTGGTGATGATACCGACCAGCTTGCCGGTCGAGGTACCATCGTCAGTGACGGCCACCGTCGAATGGCCGGTCTTCTGCTTCAGGCGCAGGATGTCAGTCAAGGTGTGGTTGGGATGCACCGCCGAGTCGGTGGTGACAAAGCCTGCCTTATAACTCTTGACGCGCCGCACCATCTCGGCCTGCTTTTCGATGGACTGTGAGCAGTAGATGAAGGAAACGCCGCCCTCACGCGCCAAGGCAATCGCCATTGTGTCATTCGACACCGACTGCATGATAGCCGACACCATCGGCACGTTTAAGGACAGCGCGGGTGTTTCGCCCTTTCGGAACTTGACCAGCGGCGTTTTCAAAGACACGTTGGCGGGCACGCACTCCGCTGATGAATAGCCGGGAACCAAGAGGTATTCGCTGAAGGTACGAGACGGTTGATCGTAGTAATATGCCATTGTCCAACACACCTTTGTTCAATTGATTGAGCGTTTGATTGGTGGAAACCGAATAAGTGCCACATTCACAATAAAGAGGTTGTTTTAAAATCGCCGAACTGAGATGATCCGGCGATCCATGAAGCCGCTGACGATTGTAAACCACTTCGGGGAACCTATGCCATGTCCAGCACCTAGGGCAGCAGCAGCAGTTTCCCCACGACCTGCCGTGCCTCCAACATGCGGTGAGCCTTCGCCGCTTGATCGAGTGGTAACTGTTTCGCAATCTTTACATTGAGATGTCCATCACGCATCAACTCAAAAACTGCTTTGGCACACGCCATCAAATCATAGTAGTCTTCGATGTAATGGCTGGCTGCCGCCCATGTCACCGTCAGTGATCCGGCAAAACTGTTCTCCGTAATCCCTGACAGGCGGTTGACATCCAGCATTAAGGGGCCGCTGCCGCTGGTCTGCCCGTAAAGCACCATATGCCCGCGCTTCCGCAGCGACCGCATCCCGTTTTCGAAGGTCGTCTGTCCAACCGCGTCATACACCACATGCACGCCTTCGTTTCGGGTCAGTCCCATGACCGCCGCGTGGAAGTCCTGCTCGGTGTAAACCACGACATGATCAGCACCCGCCTTACGCAGAGCGGTCACTTTCGATGCGCTGGAAACCGTCCCGATGACGGTCGCGCCATAAACTTTGGCGATAGACCTGCTGGGTCAGGACGTAAGCCGTTAGCCCCTGCATCAAGCCGCCTGCCGCCTGTTCGAAGTCGATCTCATCCGGCAAGGGAACCAGCTTATCGACTGGCACCAGCGTATACTCCGCATAATTCCCGCCCATGTATCCGGCATAGGCCACCCGATCACCTGCCTGAAGCGTCCGCACATTTTCCCCGACCGCTTCAACCACACCAGCCGCCTCAATACCGGGGATTAAGGGCAGGATCACCAGATAATAACCGCCCTGTCGGTGCTGCACATCGACATAATTCACGCCAATCGCTTTATTGCGCACAAGCACTTCATTGACTTTAGGTGCCGGTATCGGCACGTCCACCACTTGCAAGACTTCTGGCCCGCCGTGTCGTTCGAATTGAATCGCTTTCATCTCGCCCTCTAAGATTGCGTTTCAGTTTCCGGTTACCGTCACTTCCGCCAACCGCAGCCGTTGATCCACCGTCACATCCCCATCGCCGCGCGTCTGGATGGCGAGCCGCTCATTGGTCTGCCAGTAATAGACACCCATCCACAGCTCATAATGACCTGCGGGCAAGTTGGCTGGCAGCGTGAAATCAATCGCGTCGTTGATCTCGTCACCCGCTCGCCACACACCCGTTGGATAATCCGGCCTGATCAGTCGGTCCACTTGCGCCGATGGCTGATCCTTGCCCACAGGCGTGAGGTGCAGGAACAGCGTGTAATCCACAGGCGGATTTTTCAGCACGTCCCAGACCACTTTGAGGTTGATGTTCTGTCCGGCTCGAACCGACCATTCTTGATCAAACGGCTGCGGCTTGCCATCCACTGACGCTTCCAACCCCTCAATTTTCAACGTATCCCCCAGCGTAATGGCCTGCGGTGGAGCCGCCAATGCATCAGGCATCTCAGCCAGCGCGATACGCAGATTACCCAGTATCGCCACGTTATTTGCGACATCGGCATTGCTCCCCTCGACTGTCGCTCGCTGCCCTTTCAAAGTCCGGTACACACCCACCACGATTCGATAGCGACCAAACGGCGCATCATCCGGCATTTGCAGCCAATGATGGGTCGCCAGCATTTCGCTGCCCCGCCAGATACGCGTGCGGTACATCGCCCCGAAGGGCACATTCTGCCACTGTGTGACGGCCTGTCCTTGGTCATTCCACAACTGCACAAAAATCTCGTAATCCTCGCTCGCGGGTTTGAGCGTTGTCCAATACAGGCTCACGAAAAACGGTGCCCCGTGCGAAAGGTCAAGGCTGGGCACACTGTATCCCGCCAGATGCAGTTCACCGTTGAAATTGGCGTCCACCGGATAGTCAATCACCTGACGCGGCGCGAACAATCCGTCCGGCGTCGGCACATGATAAAACGTGGCGATCTGTTGACCACTTGCATCGGTCAGCGCCTCACCCGCATCTCTCGCCTGAAACCCTGCTGCTTGTACCGCCTGCACTTGCATCGCGGTCAGCGGCGGTAAAAGCAGCGTCCGGCCTTTATCCAGCAGCACCCACAGACGGTCATCGACCTGCGCCGTGGTGCCATCCCAGCGCACACGAAATGGATCAGCCGGACGCACAATGGTGATCTGTTCCGGTGGATCGTCAATCTTCAGCGTCCCATTGGTGAGAATTGGACTGCTTCGCTCGCGGAACGCCCCTGCCGTCATCCAACTGATGGTCGAGCGATCCCACTCGGTATAGGGAATCAGATAGGCTTGGTCAGGCTGCGCCGTAATCCGCCTGCTGATGTCCAATGATGCCTGATCGTTCCACCAACTGGTTTTGGCATCCGCATATTGGAAGGCGACCCGCCACACAAAATAACGGTGCATGTCCAGCGCCGACGGCACCGCAATCACCACCGCCGCCACGCCCAACACAACGATCTGTATAACCCGCCGCCTCGTTGTGTTTCCGTAGGGTAGGGTTAGGGTGGGGGTTGCATTCAGGTAGTTGCTCACCCACTCCCACCCGTGCGCCAGCCCGATCCCTGCCAGCAAAAACACAAAGGTCAGCACATCAATCTGGCGCATGGCATGGGGCGCACTGGTGGCGCTCGTCAGCAAATCCGGCAGCAGCACCAACGGCATGGCAGGCCATAACCACGCGGCAGCAGGTCGTCGCGGTTGGCGCACCAAAATCACTAGCGTCAGCAGGAAGCCCACGAAGAATAACGGGGTCAAAATCGGCTGTTGCATCTCGGTGGTATACGGCCCACTCTCCCATGCGATGCCCACCGCGCGGAAGTTATTGAGCAATTTGCTCCAGAACAAACCCCATGCCCCGCCGGGACGGTCATTCAACGTCCAGATGAACGCTCCGCTGTAGGGCGTGGCCGCCTCCGCCCGACCAAAGAACGCACGCGGCAGCGTCAGGTAGGTGTACAAATTGGGCGACACCAGCAGGAAGGCCACCACGGCCATAATGATCCAGCCGCGCCAACGAGTTCTAAAGCCTTCACGATTGAACAGCGCGTCATGTAAGAACCACACGATGACCGCCAGCGGAATCACCCGCGCCGCAATGTAGATGTACTGCGTCAAGGCCAGCGCCGCGCCTGCTAGTGCCCAGCGCCACCACTTACCCTTCGCCCGTGCCCATGCCGTGGACGCGATCAGCAGCGCCACCACCGCCGGAATATAGGGCGCAGGCAGTCCCATCCGGCTGACGAAAATGGCGTGCAAACTGATCGCCATCGCGAGCGCGCTCAATAGTCCGGCACACACACGGATGCGCTCGGAAGCGTCCGCCAGCAGCCAATAAGCCGCCGCATACACCAGCGCCACGCCCATCACATTCCATAAAGCCGTCGCCAACCGCGCCGTCGTCTGATTAATCCCCACGAACGGGATCATCGCGCCGATGCCGTACACCGACAGCGGTTCGGTGCCGTACAACTCGCGGATGTAATACGGCCACACGCCGCGACGTTCCAAGTTCGCCACACGGGGCACAGCGGCCAGCACCAAGATTAGCGCCAACCAGAACATCGGCTTTTGAACAAGCAGTTTCACAGGCAACTCTCTTATCTCCCCACAAATCCGCCCCGCATTGTGCCTCATTGCCCTTCCGATGACCAGATGCGAGTGAATCGGTGTGAACGATAAAGGATGCTAGAATATCAACAACATTTGAATGGTTTGAGGGGATTCTAATGACGAGTACAACTGTCACCTCGCCACCAGCGGCTGTGAACGAACGTCAAAGTGCCTTTGACTTCATTTTTGGCGTTCTCGCCCCTTTGATCTGTCTCATCGTTGATCCGGTTGTGTTTAAAGGCAGCTATTCATTTGATACTTCGTTTATTGCTACGGGCGGATTACTCGCGTTTGCCAAAGTTTTCTATTATGTCGCCATCGGTTTGGTCGTCATCCTCCTCACCGTATGGCTCTTCTTTCGTAGCCGCTTGATCCCTTACGCCGCTTATATCGTCGGCATCTTCACCATCGCCATGATCGTATCGGCGCTGCTGGGTGTTGTTCTGCTGCCCTTCAGTGTGATTGGTATCGGACTATCAGGAGTCGGGCTATTGGGGTTTACGCCTATCTTCACAGCGATTGTCTACTATCGTCAGCGTAAGCAAGCCCTCACCTATGTATCGACACTCCCGCACCGCCGCTTGAGCATGGTCATTGGCGCGGTCGCCATCATTGTAATCCCACTGGTTTTCCACTTAGCAACCGCCCGCTACGTATCGAATGCTGTGAACGAGGTTCTCAGCCATCCAGAAAACTCATCAGCCGCCATCAGCCAACTCAAGGCTGCCTTCTGGTGCGGGGATGAATGTTTCTATCAACTCGCATGGAACTACTACAAAGCCTATAAAGACCCTGCCCGACAAGAATATCTCGCTGCTGTCTACCACGACATCACCGGCGGCGACATCCGTACCAAAATCACAACCTTCTCGGATTAGCGTCTTCAAGTCCTCCCTCGCTTGCGGGGGAGGATTTAGGTGGGGGTTTGCGCTAGTTCAACGTGGTAAAATGACCCTGTAATTTTTCTTGCAACTTAGAGCTTGTCACTTGCGACTTTTCAAGGAATTAATCATGCTTCGTCGGCTAACCGTATTACTCCTGCTCTGCCTATCCCTCATCGGCCTCAGCGTCCGCGCGGAAGGCGAATCACCCCAGCGCATCATCGCCTACTTCTCGTCATGGAGCATCTACGCGCGCTCCTTTTTCGTGACTGATATTGATGCCAGCCTGCTTACCCACATCAACTACGCCTTCGCCAACATCAGCGACGCCGGAGAATGCACCCTCGGTGACGAATGGGCCGATACGCAAATCCCCTATCCCGGCGAAAAGGAAGGCGACGGGCTGCTCGGCAACTTCCACCAGCTTGAACTGCTCAAGGAACAGAATCCCGACCTGCAAACGCTGATTTCCATCGGTGGTTGGACGTGGTCATCCAAGTTCTCGGATGTCGCGCTCACCGACGAATCGCGCAAGAAGTTCGCCACCTCCTGCGTGGCCTTCATGAAGCAGTACGGCTTTGACGGACTCGATATCGATTGGGAATATCCAACCGGCGGCGGCAACACCGGTAATATCGAACGTCCCGAAGACCCTGCCAACTTCATCCTTCTGTTGACGGAACTCCGCAGCCAATTGGATGCTCAGGGCGGCATCGACGGCGCACACTACCTGTTGACCATCGCCACCGGAACCAACCGGGATGCCATTCCCAAAGTGGATTGGAAAGCCGCTCAAGACCAGCTCGATTGGATGAACGTGATGGCGTATGATTACGTGGGCGCATGGGTCAGCAACACCGGCTTCAATGCCCCGCTGTATGCCTCGCCCAACGACCCCGCACCGGAGAACAACGTCGATACCTCGATTAAAGCCTATCTGGCTGCCGGTGTCTCGCCGGATAAGCTGGTGATGGGTGTGCCGTTCTATGGACGCGGTTGGAAACAGGTACCGGATACAGCCGATGGCTTATTCCAATCCTACGGCGATCTCCCCAACGGCACCTATGGTGAAGCGGTCTTCGAATATAAAGACCTTGCTAAATCGTGGTTCCCGCTGATGGAACGCCATTGGGATGACGTCGCTAAAGTGCCTTGGCTCTACAACCCCAAAGCTGGCCTGATGATCAGCTATGACGATCCCGAATCGCTCAAGTACAAAGTGGATTACGTCAAAGAAAACAATCTCGGCGGCGTCATGGCATGGGAACTCTCCGCCGACTCGCCGGATCACGCCCTGCTCAAAGCCGTCCACGACGCCCTCATTCCGAGCGAGTAATTATCGTTTAGCGTACCAAGGTAGGGGGCAAGACACATCTTGCCCCCAATTTTGTGGGATATACAGCCTCACAACAATTCACTTCACGCTATAATAGTCACCATAAAAAGTACAGAGGAACAGGATATGACGCAATCCCCCATCCTTCTGCAACTGCCTGACGAACTCTATGAGCGCTTACGCGAAATTGCGGATGACAGCCATCGCCCTGTCGAAAGCGTATTGATCGACAGCCTTACACTCCTTTTCGGCAATCTTCCGGCGCTAAATCCACAGCAGCTTGAGAACTTCTCAGATGAGCAGTTGTGGGCACTGGTTCATCGCCAAATCGCGTGGCCGCAAGACTCTCGTCTGCGCGAACTTACCCAATTGAGCAAACAAGGCACATTATCTTCGGACGAGCAAACCGAATTGGAATCACTCGTTGATGCCTACGATCACTACGTATTGCTCCGTTCGCAGGCGCTCCTACACCTCAAACAGCGTGGCTATGATGTCGAGCAGCGGCTCAAACTCGGTGCGTGATGGCGCATATTCCCGAAGCGTTACGCAATTATGTAGTTCAACGCGCTCATGGCTTGTGTGAATACTGTCAAACTGCGCAAATTATTGTCGTGACCATGGAAATTGACCACATTGTGCCCGAGGGTGCGGATGGGTTAACTATTGAAACAAATCTGTGTCTGACCTGTCGTGGTTGCAATAGTTTTAAGCAAGATTTCCAGACAAGTATTGATCCTGAAGATGGCAGTCGCTACCCACTCTTCAATCCTCGCACACAACTCTGGCATGATCATTTTCGCTGGCGTGAAGATGGATTGTATATCATTGGCTTAACATCAATTGGACGTGCTACGATCAATCGCCTTCGCATGAATCGAGATGGGATTGTAGCATCCCGCCGATTATGGGTGCAGGCAGGTTGGCATCCACCCGTTACAGGTCGTTTTCCGCTCGAATAAAACCATATACCATATTCCAACCATTCCCCAACCAGCTTAACACAACTGCTCCCTTAATTTGGTTAGAAAACTGCCCCACAAAGAGTTACATTTTGGTCACCCTAAGCCCTCCGTTTTGTGCTACGATGTGCTTATCGCTCTGCCCTTGAGCATTGGAGTCTTTGTGTTAAATTCTTCTCTGCGTCTCTGCGGTTCAATCGTTTTTTCTCTTCTTTCTTTGTGTCTTTGTGGTAAGAATGCATTTGCATTTTGAGCAGCGGCAGTGCACAAATTGCACAGCGGTGGCAACACGGGAGCCATCCGCTGCAAATGCGCCAATTCAGTGGCATCAGCCGAGCGTCCCGCCGCCATAAAATGTCAATTCAGCGCCTCGCTCCCTCGCAGCCGCCAGCCATTTCAGCGGATATATTGCAAAATCTGCGAAATTTGCGAATTTTGTGCATCAGTTGCAACGTTTATAACCAAATAAAAACGCAGATGATTATCCACCTGCGTTTCAGTTTTAGTCTTGAACTCAGTACTCGGTACTCAGCACTTAGAACTACTTAGAAGGCACATCGAACACAAAAATCTGGTTCTGGGTTTCATCACTGGAGAAGAACCCACCGACCACAAGCTGCTTACCCTTGGGTGTAAACCAAATCCACGAGATGCGCGGAGCCACCTGTAAATCGTTCGGAAAGGTATACAACACCGTCATCTTATCCGGTTCAGCCACCGGCGCAATCGAAAGCAGATCCGGTTGATCCTTGCTCCGCGTCAGCCAAGCAATGGTCTTCCCATCCGGTGAAAGTGCGAAGGCATCCGAACCCAGCGCGATCGGCGTATCTGACTGACTCGCCAGATTCCAAATATGGGTCTGCTTGTCCGAAAAATCAAAGTAAACCAGCGATTTCCCATCCGGTGTAAACTCCATCTGCCGGATACTAAATAAAGAAGGCTTTTCGGACTTCTGCCGGACTTCTTGGGCTTGGTTGTCAGCTACGGACCATAACTGTACTTCATCGTTGGCTGTCGCGGTCGCCAAAAGCTTTCCATCCGCTGATAGAGTAAAACTAGCGAGTGTGACGTCGCCCATCCCGGGCATCTGGACATACGTATTCTTAAATTCCGTGAATGAGTCATAGTGTTTGCCCAGCGTCTTGGTAATCGCCCCCGTGTCGATATCCATCACGACGGTATGCGTTGGGACATCTGAAGCCACGATCAATATCCGTTTATTGTCAGTGAACATCTTCACTTGGATCGGACCAAGAAACGGGGTCATGAACGACTTACTGACCTTCAACGTCGCCATATTCCACACGTAAACATCACCGTTTTGATGAACAGAAACCATTTTTCGCCCGTCGCGGGTAAAGGCCGCATCCGAAACATAGTCGCTGTAACCATCCAGTTGCCCACGCTGTTCACCCGTACTAATGTCAATCACTTTCATCGGAAGCAGTGTCGGTTCAACCGCATCCAAGTTCAATAAAACGACGTTTTCAAATGTAATCAAGGTCTTACCATCCGGCGAAAGTTTTGCGCCAAAACCTTTACTGACGATAGGGATGGTCTTGGTCGGGGTGAGGCCTTGAGCCATAACTGCTTGTTGGACTCCCAACGCCAGTAATAGGCACATGCTCAGTGCGAGAATCCATTTTTGACGCATCATATCTCTCCTTTATCAGCGTAGTAGATGCACATTCTCCATCATAGTCCGACACGCGATAAATACAAACCAGCCTACTGGCGGATGCGCAGTAGGCTTTGATTGGGTTCAGTTGAGATGATGGTTGAAACGAATAACCGGAACGGGTTAGGTAATGCCCAAGCGATTCAATGTATGTAGTAGATTTTCGCGTGTCACCGGCTTGGTCAGGTAGGCTGCCGCCCATCCCTGCGGGTCGTCCATACGCTGCTCGGTAATCGAGATAATCACCGTCGGGATATAGGCCGTCAGAGGATCAACTTTCAATTCGTAAAGCAGTTCCCAGCCGTTCATCCCCGGCATCATTACATCCGCGATAATCAAAGCCGGACGTAAACGCCGTGCTACTTCCAAGCCCTGCTGGGAATTGGTCGTCGCCATGACCTGATAGTTGGTTCCACTCAGGGAGTCCTGTAAGATTTGGAGCGCCGCCGGGTCATCATCCACCAGCAGAATAGTCGGACGGCTTTTATCGACAGTCTCGATGATGGGCTGATAGGTCATGTCGGCGCGGAGAGGCAGTAGAACCACAAAGGTGCTTCCCTTATCGAGTTCGCTTTCCACCCAGATATATCCGCCGTGTATGCGAACCAACTGCTGGGTAATCGCCAAGCCCAGTCCTGAACCTTCAAACTTGCGGACACTCGAACTATCCACCTGCCGGAAGGCATCAAAGATGAACCCCTGATTTTCCTTAGCAATACCGATACCCGTATCTTTTACGCTGATCACCAGCCAATTCCCGTCACGCACCTTAAGCTTTTCAGGAATGGTATGTCCGGCGATGGTCGTGCCACCTTGCAAAACCGCGCTCACCGCGTCCACCTGCACTTCGCCTTCCAGCGTGAACTTCACTGCGTTGTCCATCAAGTTCGTGAAAATCTGCCGGATACGCTGGGAATCGGCCTGAATTGGAGGTAATAACGGCTGAATATTCACCGTGAGCTTCAGGTTCTTGGCTTCAATCTGTGGCGTAATATCCGCCATCGCGTCGTACACCACCTCTTCCAGTGTCACCATCGAAAGGGTCAGGTTCATTTGTCCGGCTTCGATGCGAGACAAATCCAGCACGCCGTTAATCATCTCCAGCAGATGCTTACCGCCGCTCACAACCCGCGATACACGGTCGTACTGTTTGGCGTTCAAATCACCGTACACTTGGCTCAACAAGAGTTCGCTGTAACCGATAATGGCGTTCAAAGGTGTCCGCAGTTCATGGCTCATGTTGGCCAAGAACTCGCTCTTTAAACGGTTGGCCTCCATCGTCTGCTCGTAGAGACGCGCGTTCTCCACCGCGATACCGGCCTGCCGAGCCAGCGCGAACACTGTGGTGGCTTGATCTTCCGTATAAAAATTCGGCTCGAACTTCTCTAGCACGATCAACCCGATGGCGCGTCCTTGCGTCACCATCGGCGCGCCGAGCCACGAGCGCGTCACAGCGCCTTCGCTCCGTGGGATACGCCCCTGTGCTACCAAAGCCTGAATATCCGGTACGACCACAGGCTGTGCCGAAAGTGCCGCGTAACGTCCCGGACTATCTTCCGGTAACAGCACTTCTTGTCCACGCGCAATCGCTTGGGTGCCTTCACTAGCCGCCACTGTCATTCGGCTGCCATCCGTAATGCCCGCCGCAGGCAGCATAATAGAGGCACGGTCATAGTCAATGACCCGGTTGAGCGGCTCCAAAATGCGGTCAAGCACGGCGTTCGGATCAAGCGTCGAACTCACCAGACGGCTTACTTCAATGAGCGTGTTCGCCACCCGCCGCCGATTTTGTTCGGCTAGGAGCAACCGCTGATTCTCAATCGTTTGCGACATCTGCAAACCGATCAAAATCAGCAGGGCTAAATCCGAGTCACTAAAATGATTGGGCAATTCACTTTGGAGGCTAATCAGGCCGATGACTTCATTGGTCTGGTTCCGTAGGGGAACGCCTAACCATGAAGGCATTTGACTCCCCGGTTCATTCGGGCTCAGTTCAGTGTTGTAACTTAATAACCGATCCTGTTCCGCCAGCAAGTCACGGAAGTACAGAGGGCTGCCCTGCAAGATAACAGCTTTACTCACCCCTTGGAGCGGAAAAGGTTCAACCTCAGTTGGAAAACCATCTTCAGCCGCCACAGGAATAGTCAGTAAACCAGTGCTACGGTCATAAAAACCGACAAAGAACGAGGTCGCATCAAACAACTCTGAAATGCGTTCGCCGACTGCATTCCACATGTCGTCGCCCATTCCCTTCTGCGCCAATGTCCGGTTAAAGTCATTCAGTTTATCAACCAGCGTATTCCATCCACCGCTGGTCTTCAGATATTCAAGCCGCGATGCCAGCAGCCCTGACAAAAGCACAGCGGATTGAAGTGGGGCGGTATCTTGCTGTGTTGCTATCCATATCATGCCGCGCGTCGATCCGGCGTAGCGCAGCGGAATAAGAAGGCCCGTTTCATCAACAGCTAACTCAGGTACAGCCTCCACATTGGTGTGCCATCGTGCACCCGTCCACGACTGCCAGTTCAACCATGAGTCTGGTGACTGCAACCAGCGGATCAACTCCTCGGAAGGTGCAAATTTGTCGCTGGTATACGCCCGCAGTTCAGCCGCTTCCAGATTCAAAACCGCAATGACTGTCGCACCAATCTGCGCCCCAAACCACTCGGCCAAAACTTGAGCCGCTAGCTGAGGTGTATCGGCTTGATTGAGTGAATCAATTATGGCTTGCAAATCGGTGAATGCAGTTTGGGATGCGGACATGTCAACTTCTCTAGACTGTGCAATGGTGCAATAACTGTTTCAATTATTACACAACTTAGGGTTATACCAGCGGTTCATAAAATAACAGTATTGATACAAAATCGTAGTTTTTTGGTTACGACCTCGATACACTGCCATTATCCCCTACCAACCTTGCACATCACTATCCTGCATCAATGGGTGCGGTATGTTCTGCAAGCCACTCGGCAATTGCGGGCACATCATGTTTGTTCTGGGCGATTTCCAGCACAAAGTTATAAACCGCTTGAGCATCCCAAGCCGGTCTGTAGCCGTTTTTTTCCAAAAAGAGGATCGTTACACGAGTCGCTGCTCGTTTATTGCCATCCCAAAAGAGATGGTGTGCCGCCACCGAATGCATCAGCGCAGCCGCCTTCTCCATCAGGCTGGGATAAGCCTCGGTTCCAAAAGCTTGCAGCATCGGACGTGCCGCTGCCGAGCGAACCAACTGTGGTTCACGCGCCAGCATGGGTTCACCGATTGCTTCTTCGGCTGCCGCGTAGATTTCCCCCGGCGTTAAGTAGTGTATCGAGTCGGAAGCCATTACTTATTCGAGGGGCAAGAAGGGCAAAGCTCTACGAATTCGGCGTAACAACAGCGCTCCTTTTAACATAAAGCCGTCGATGCGTGACAGCGTTGGCTTCTGCATGAGCAAATTATCAATCACAATCGATTGGGGTTTCACAAACCGCAGCAGGCCTTCTGGCCCACCACGCCGCCCCATCCCGCTGTTCTTCACTCCGCCCATCGGCAGCCCCGGCGTACCGAATATCCAGTGTGTGGTATTGATATGGACATCACCGCTTTGAATGCGTGTCGCCAACTGTTCACCGCGTTTCAAATCGCTGGTCAGTATCGCTGCCGAAAGCCCATATTCGGAGTCATTGGCTAGCCGGATGGCTTCATCCGCATCTTTAACCCGCATGATCGGGACAATCGGCCCAAACGTTTCTTCGCGCATCACATCCATCGAGTGATCGACATTGGTCAAAATTGCGGGTTCATAAAACAGTGGCCCCAGTTCAGGACGACGTTTGCCACCATAAATGAGTGTTGCACCTTTCGCCAGTGCATCCTTGACCTGCGCCTCTGCCCGCAGCAGTTCGCGTTCATTGGTCAAGCTGCCGATGTGAATATCGACACCATCTCCGGAGCCAAGCTTCAGTTGGTTGGCATAAAACTTGATCCGGTCAATGTACTTGTCATAGATACCAGCTTCTACATAGACTCGCTCGGTACTGATACAGACCTGCCCGGTGTTTTCGCTGGCTGCCCCGACCAAAGTTTCGGTCGCCGCCATATCCACATCGGCGTCATTCAGTACGATCATGGGGTCTTTGCCACCCAGCTCAAGACTGCAAGGAATCAGCCTTTCAGCTGCTTTTACTGCGATTTTCTTGCCTGTCGCTGTGCTGCCGGTGAAGGAGATGTAATCTACAACATCGACTAATGCTGCACCCGTCGAACCACCACCGGTCACCACTTGAATCACGTCTTTAGGTATGCCTGCTTTATACATCAAGTCGACGGCATACTGCGCCGTGAACGGGGTAATCTCGCTCGGCTTGAGCAATATCGTGTTACCGGCGAACATGGCCGCAATCAAATCGATAAAGGCGTTATTGAGCGGATAATTCCAAGGGGTGATGAATCCGGCAACCCCGTGCGCTTTGTAGTACAGCCGCGCAGTATGGCGCACCGGTATGGCTGACCGTCGTGTTTGGGAGCGCAAGAACCGTGCCGCATGTTTGTTGTAATAACTGACCACCGTATCGATAACGGCCACTTCTTCCCAAGCACCGAGTTCAGTTTTGCCAGTCTCGCGCCGGATCACAGCAATCGCGTTCTTTTGGTCATCCCAGAGCATATCTGCCCAACGCCGGATCAAGGCTGCACGCGCTTTGACACCTTGCGCTTCCCAAGCAGGCTGCGCTGCGCGGGCACGGTCCGCCGCCAACTGCACCTCATCGGCTGTCATGATTGGAATATATCCAATCACCTCACCTGTAACTGGATTTTCTACGGCAATTTCGGTCGGCGATTGACCCTGTGTAATGTTGGGAGCAGCCTGTTTTTCAAGCATGACCATGACCCGTCTCCTACAACAATCAAACGACTATTCGATTGCATTGTACCCCGACAGCGCAAGGCGACAAAATTCTACGCTGTATTCTGCCTCTGAATCCATACAATAGAGCCCTCACCACAGTTCATCATGACAAAATGGAGAACAAATCATTAATTCTTCTACCGAAGTGATTTCTCGCACGGCTGACTATGTTCGTGACCTGATGCAAGGTGAAAGCAGTGGCCATGATTGGTGGCATATCTACCGCGTCTGGCAAAACAGTCTATACATCGCTGCCCATGAAAACGTTGACAGCGACGTCGTGCAGCTCGCCGCACTGCTTCATGACATTGGCGACTGGAAGTTTCATGCTGGCGACGACAGTGTCGGCCCACGTCTCGCCCGTGAATGGCTGCAATCTATAGACGTTGAGGAAGGTGCAATCGCTCATGTCTGCACCATCATCGCCAATTTATCCTTCAAGGGTGCAGATGTAAAAGCTGCACCACTCTCAGCAGAAGGTCAAGTGGTACAAGACGCTGACCGGTTAGACGCAATTGGGGCAATCGGGATCGCACGGGCATTCGCTTACGGCGGCGCAAAAGGCCGTGAAATGCACGATCCTGAGGCGAAGCCTGTTATGCATGCGACGTTCGAACAGTACAAAGCCAGTCGAGGCACAACCATCAATCACTTTCATGAGAAACTACTGCTGCTCAAGGATCGACTGAATACCCCAACCGCCCGTCGACTTGCCGAACGTCGTCATGCGTTCATGGTTGAGTTCCTCAGCGAATTTGATGCCGAGTGGAATATCAACGAGCACTAAGGAAGCGCCTTAATTTTCGCGATCAACGCTGAAGTGCTGTGGTCAGGGAGATAATCAATCAGGGCAACACGTCCGCCGTAGGCTTCTACTGTCGGACGTTCCGGCAGCACTTTGTTAGCGTAATCGCCACCTTTGACGTATATATCCGGTTGCAAGGCGCGGAGCAGTTCGTCTGCTGTGTCCGCCTCGAAAATAATGACACCCGACACCGGTTGCAAGGCAGCTAACAGACGTGCCCGTTCCAGCGCGGGTACGAGCGGGCGGCCTCTGCCTTTGAGCCGCTGTGTGCTGGTATCGCCATTCAATCCAAGGAATAACGCGTCACCCAGCGCCCTTGCCTTCTCCAAGTAATCCAGATGGCCGACATGCAGCAAGTCAAAGTGACCGTTGGTAAAGACCAAGGTTTCTCCGGCAGTCCGCATTCTCAGGCGTTCAGCAACTGCCGATTCGAGTGTCAAAATTATTCCCAAAGCTGATTCCTTACTTTTGTCTCCGATATTTTTTGGGGGATTGCAAGGCACGTGATGCTAAGTTTAACACAGTTACAAACACTGCCTAATATCGCTGCCTGAATAAGCATTAAGTGTATTTGCCATCGCATCATTAGGCTATGCTGTATACTAAAAGCTATAAGTAATTCGACCACCAATGAGGTGGTTGCACAACCACTTTGTGGAGAACGCTATGCTTAAGACTGTTGTCGTACTGCCGACCTACAATGAAAAAGAAAATCTTGCCAATATGATCGAGGCGCTTTTTGCGTTGAACTTAGATAATCTCCATATTTTGGTCGTCGATGACAATTCACCGGATGGTACAGGTAAAATCGCTGATGAGTTTGCGGCGCGTACCCCCAAAGTAACAGTCCTCCATCGCAAAGAGAAGAATGGGTTGGGACAAGCCTATATTGCCGGTTTCAAAAAAGCCCTCAGTATGGACGCCGACTACATCATCCAGATGGACTGTGATTTTTCGCACCAGCCCAAATATATTCCTGAACTGCTCAAGGCCATCGAAACCAATGATTTGGTTATTGGATCGCGCTTTGCTAAGGGAGGCAGTGTTGATGAAAACTGGAGCGCTTACCGTAAACTATTAACATGGTTTGCTAACCGTGTTTACACCCCGACCATTCTCGGTATTCCAGTACGCGATGCGACAGGCGGTTTCAAAGTTTGGCGACGTAACACGCTCATCGGGCTTGACCTGAACCGCATCCGTTCCAGCGGCTACGTGTTCCAAGTCGAGATGACTTATGTTACCTGCCGATTAGGATTCCGTGTTGCTGAAATTCCGATTTACTTTCCTGACCGTGAGCTGGGTACATCGAAGATGGACATCCGTATTCAGATCGAGGCAGCGATACGTGTCTGGCAAGTGCGTCAACGCCACCATAATCTGACCCCACAGATGCGTCAAACTCAACTTCCAAGTGAAACATCCGCGTAAACTGTCCTTAGCCCATAAATTAGAAAGAGCCCGAGTTAGGCTCTTTTTATTTTCAGCAAATTACTAAATCGAGGGAGAATATCGTATGCTCCCTCGATGTTTTCAGTGAATGGATTTAATCACCTGCGGCTGGAGCTTTGCTACGCACCAGAACCTTTTGAGCATCTTCTAAGGACCTGGGCGTACCATCATTGCCATTCAAAACATATTCAGGATAGGCTGATGTACCATGTTCTTCGAGGTCCAGACCAGCGATTTCCTTGTCTGCAGCCAGACGGAGATCGGTAACAGCCTCGATCACCCACATAATCGCGTAAGATGCGACGAAAGCAACAACCACTGTTGCAGCGCTGCCAATGAACTGTGCAACCAATTGACCAGCACCACCTCCATAGAACAGACCGGTAACAACTGCGGTTGTATCCGCACCGGTCGCGGTAGGTAAGCCGTAAGAACCGCTGGCGAACAAACCAATTGCCAGTGTTCCCCAGATACCATTCGCGAGATGCACAGGCACAGCACCAATCGGATCGTCAATGCGCAGGTATTCCAGCAGTTCAGTTGCTGCGTAAACGACGATGCCCGCGACCAAACCGATGAAGAACGCGCCCACAGGATCAACCCAGTAGCAGCCTGCTGTAATGGCGACCAAACCAGCCAAGAAACCATTAACCGTCAATCCAAGATCCCACTTTTTGCTTGTGATATACGAGATCACGAGTGCCGACATACCTGCCGAGCAAGCAGCCATTGTGGTATTGAAGGACACACGGGCAATACCCTGAATATCCATCGCCGAAAGGGTGCTGCCGGGATTAAAGCCGTACCAACCGAACCACAGAATCAAACCACCAACAGAGCCAACGATTAAGTCATGCGGTTTCATAGGGCCACCGCCATCACGCTTGAAGACGCGCCCCAAACGCGGGCCGAGGATCAATGCACCTGCCAGCGAGATTGCACCACCGATGCTGTGAACAACAGTTGAACCAGCGAAGTCACGGAAAGGCAGCGGTTGCATCAGAGCCAACCAACCATCTGGTCCCCATGACCAGTGACCAACAATCGGATAAATGAAGCCGGTAACGGCCACGCTGTACAGAATATCACCGATGAAATCGCAGCGACCGATCATCGCGCCGGAAGTAATAGTGGAAGTAGTATCCGCAAAGGCGAATTGGAAAACCCAGTGCGCCAGAACCGGTACACCAGTCGCACCATACAAGCCTGTTGAACCACCAAATACAGGATCAAGTCCTTGCAGGAAGAAGCCATGTGTACCAATGAAGGGTGTTCCCGGTTGGAACATGAAGGCATAGCCCCATGCCCAGAAGGTCAAACCGCAGATACAAGTGTCAGCAATACCTTCAACCAGAATATTGACCGATTCGCGGGAGCGGGCAAAACCAGCTTCGAGCATCACAAAACCCGCCTGCATACAGAACACGAGAAAAGCAGCGACCAATGTCCATGTGGTATTGATAGCATTAATTTGTGCACCATCAACGGCGGTAGCGACATCTTGGGCACGGGTTGCGGTAGCGGGCATAAACATGTTCATGACCAGCAGTACCAGTGCAAGACCAAGCATCTTGCCAACCATCAATATGGCCACATTCTTTCTCATCTTGGGGTTTCTGATGTTGGTCATGAAACGCCCGGGTGCGGTACGTATCGCCTCTAAGATCATTACGTCCTCCAGTTGTAATACAAGTGACTTGCGGACTTGTTTGCGAATGTCCCAAAGATAATCATCAGCAAGTCAACATGGTTGGAATGACATGACGAAAAATGCGACCAATATTTTAGCTAAAGTATCACAAAACCTTGATATCTTATTGATGTCCCAAAACACGTTGTAGAATTTATGCACAATATAGAACCCTGAATTGTGTATAAAAATGTGCAATTTCTACAGGTTTGATCAGCAGAAATTCAAGAGAGGCATAAAAAAGACGGCCTTTTCGTGACCGTCTTTTCTGTAGAATGGCTTCAATTAGTCGGATCTATTTAACAGGTGCCAAATAGGGTGACCCCACAGCAATGTAACCATAGCCGCGTTCAACCAACTCAGTATAATCGGGGATCATTCGACGACCATCCATAATCAGGAATGGCGGCTTCACAGCTTGCTCAATTGTCCGTGACAATCCACGAAACTCTTCCCAGTCCGTCGAAATGAACAACATATCACTGCCGGTCAGCGCATCCTTGACCGAGTCATAATACGTAACCTTCTCAAACAGATGGTTCTTATCCGGATTAAAGTAGCGCTTGGCTTCCTCAACGGCCAGTGGATCATACGCTCTGACTTCTCTAACACCGCGCGCCAACAGCGATTCCACAACCTTCAACGAAGAGGAATCGCGCATGTCATTGGTACGCTGTTTGAATGACAAACCGAGCAAGGCCACAGTCTTATGGTTAAATGTAGCATCGGCTTCTTGCGCAGCACGGTCAATCAGATACGTTTTCTGATATTCATTGATATCATACACCGATTCGAGGAGTGCAGTTGCTTGGCTATTGCTCTTGAACTGATAAATCAGCGATTGAATATCCTTGCCGAAGCAGGAACCACCTGCCCCATTCGAGACATACGATCCCCATTTGCTGATGCGATTATCAGCCGTTACGCCACGCTTCAGGTCTTCCATCCGCACGTTGGGGAAAGCTTCACCCAAACGCGCGCCGACCCCATTCCAGAAGGAAATGTAAGTCAACAGCAGTGTGTTCGCCACATACTTGATGGCTTCAGCCGTTTCAGGCGTAGTTTCAATGTAGGCAATACGGACATGGTTCGTAAACTGCGAATAAATACGACGCAGGATACGCAAATCTTCATCCGTATCCGCGCCAACCACGACACGGTCAGGCCGACGTGACTTTTCAACGGCGTCGCCTTCGGGCAGGAATTCAGGGTTCGACGCGATACCGAAATTCGGCACACCATGCTCTTTCAATTTCGTTTCAAGTTGACGCGCTGTTCCAACAGGCACCGTACTCTTGTTAATCAGTACAATGCGCCTTTTGTCCTGCCGTTTCGCTAGCATTGGAGCAATTTGATCCAACGCCTTGAAGTAAAAGCTTAAATCGGATGAGCCATTCGGACGCGGAGGGGTAGGCAAACACAAGAAAATGGCGTCCGTACCCTCGACAATGTCAGCAATGTTATTTGTGAAAAACAGATAACGATTAATGTTTTCCGCGATGATGGCTGGCAAGCCCGGTTCGCTTACATAGTGACCGATACGTGCCGCATCGGCGGAGCGGTATGCATCCAGTTTCTTTTCATCGACGTCATAAGCATAGACTTCGTGTCCGTATTCGGAAAGGACGGCAGCGTGGGTCAATCCCACAAATCCAGTTCCAGCAACAATGATCTTCATTCAATTCCTCTTGATGAGTTTGATTTGGAAAGCCTTGTACCCATTGAAATGTTGAGAGCAGCTTGGTTAGGTTATTTATCAGTTTAGCACGAAGCTTCGGGCATAATCATAATGATTGCTTCGGCAATCCGAGCACTCACACATTGCTTCAAAGGTGATTACACACTATTGCGCCGACCTTGCAAAGACCTCAATTTACGCAATATTTATGATCCGGCTACGGCTTCCTTCGCTACGCGTTGACCGATTTCCACCGCATAATTTGTCCCACGATCCCAAGGGTAAACTTGGCTCATACTGGCCCAAAACACACCCGGCAGCGGAGTCTTGAGTGAGGGAATATGCTGGCTATGGTTAACAAATGGAATAGGTTGGGCATATGGTGCGCGCCATACCCACGTCTTACGTATCCAATCCGGCTTGAAGTTGGGGTTGACCTTCGACAAGGCCGGCAAGAACCGTTCTATCAATTCGTCTTCAGTCATCTTGAAGTATTCGTGGTCAATCGGTACGTAATCACCGCAGTACACCAACACATCACCACCATAATGCGACTTATCCATGAAATTAGTGTGCTCAACCAAGGCTAAGAACGGGAATTGATTCGCCTGTTTATCAGCGCTGGTTGCGGGTAAATTCAACCAGTAAGTGCCATCCGTCAAAACGGACTGCTTCAGTGCTAACACCACGCATAGCGCCCCAATACTCTTAAGGTCAGCAATCTGCTTACCGTAAGCGGTATCCTTCAATTCGGGCGCCAACTTCAACATCAAACCGGGGGAAGCCGTACTAATTACGCGGTCAAAAATCTCGGTCTGTCCCTTGATGGTCAGTGTAGGTTTGCTGTCTCGCGTCCCAATCCCCTCAACCGGCGAACTCAGATGAATAGTCGCGCCTTTAGCTTTGACCGCTTCAGCTAGCGCTTCCAAGAACGCCTGAAAACCGCCGTCGTAAATTCCCAAACGGACACTACGTGTATAAATCCGTGCCCATAACCACGCCATGTTGACTTGCTGATAAAGGCCAGCAAACTTGCCGATAAGCAGCGGACGCCACAACTTGTTATAGGCTTCTTCGCCCATCCAGCGGCGCATCCAACTGTCAGCAGTTACTTTTTCAAGTGCGTGCCAGTCGCGCGTCAAGAACTTCAGGTAGACGCCTGTCAGTCCCAAGCGTATCAGAGCAGGAAAAGAAAGCGGCAGTGACAACACCGAAGCATTCATCTCTGACTGGTATACTTTGCCTTCAATCCAGTAGCTGGTTTTTGGGCGTGGGAACAGCACCTTATCAGCCTTGCCGATGTCAGCTGCAAGTTTGAGAATGCTTTTATCAGTCTCGAACCAGTGGTGATAGAACTTTTCCATCGTCCACTCCCAGCCTGCATCTTTGAAGCCTGCTGCCAATCCGCCGACTTTATCCTCGGCTTCGTAGACATGGACTTCATGTCCAGCCCGCGCCAAATCCCATGCGGCGGCCAACCCTGCCGCACCCGCGCCGATAATTCCAATCCGTAGTCTTTCATTCATTATGATTTACTTCGCCTATCGTGAAACAATTTAACCTATATTACACAGACGGCGCTGCAAATCACCACCTGCTGACCATTTGGATAGGTTTACTGACAGATATCGATCACTAGGTGTTGAGCAAGACCTGCGCACCGTCGAAGTCAAAACGGAAATCCATGCGTGCCAGCCCCAGCGCTTGGAGTGCCTTCGTCACCGCTTCTTGCTTCTCTTCATGACAGTAAACCATCATGAAACCACCGCCACCAGCGCCAGTAATCTTTCCGCCAATCGCACCATTGGAACGCGCCGCGTCATAGGCGACATCAATTTGATCGTTACTGATGTCGCGGTTGACTCCACGTTTTTGTACCCACGACTGATGCAGCAAGTCTCCGAAGTCATCCAAACGCCCCTCGGAAAGCGCTGCCAAAATGTCATATCCCAGCGCCTTGATCTTATGCATCCGCTCTAGGGTAGCTGGATTTTGTTCACGACTGGCCTTTGACTGATCCGAGAGAATCTTACCTGAATCGCGTGACTTTCCCGTATAAAAGAGCATCAAGCGCTTTTGGAAGGACTCTAAAGCACCCGGTGGTTGTTTGACCGGATTTACTGTCGTAGCTTCTTTGGTGAAGACGATCTGGTTCAGACCGCCCATCGTCGCGCCATATTCGTCTTGCTTACCGCTCGGCAAATGAAGCTTATTAATACCAATATCGCAAGCCATTTCTGCGATATCAATCTTATTAAGGTTACGTCCCTGCCACGCCGCTAAGGCAGTGATGATTGACACAGCGACCGCACCAGAACCACCCAAACCTGTTCCCGGCGGGATTTGCGATGCTACAAATACATCTAATCCTTCTGCCACATTAAATTCACGCAAAACAGCTTTCACCAGTCCGAGTTCGCCCTCAGTGCTAAATTCATTTCCAGCTTGGTGACGGTAAAACATACGAAAGTCCGAAGAAATAATCTGAAGTGCATCACTCACTCCACTGGATACAAACGTATACACATAACGGTTAATGGCCGTGTTGACGACCATGCCATCGAACTGGTTGTAATAAGCCGGTAAATCGGTACCGCCCCCACCAAAACTAATACGAACAGGCGCACGAGCAATCAACAGCACGTTGGGACTCTCCATGAAAATGATAATTACGTTAATTTCAGTGTATTATAGAATCCAAACAGCAATCAACAGGGTAATCGTTATGATGTTGAAAGGTGGAGTAACTATTTTTACTTTTGGATAGTTGCATGACTCTGTCTAATTATAGATTTTGATGATACGCTTTATTCAGCTTGCTGATGGTTACTGGCACTGAACCACACTTTCAGGATTATTTATGCGCCTACGCCGCTTCATTCGTAACCTATTGATTCTACTTCTGGTAGCCGCTATCTTTGCCGCGGTAGCCTACTACATTTACCGTGAGGATCGTATCAGGCGCATCGAGACGATGTATACCATCATTACCCAGCAAGTCTCTACTGCGATTAAGGGCGCACTTTACAACGCGACTCGCACTGCCGAAGCTGATCAACCACATTACATTCTACTTAAAGTAGAGACAAATGAAACCTTGCTAGATGTTGCCCAAAAGTATGACACTACTATAGATGTTATACGTATGGCGAATAATCTGCTTCCAACGGTTGATTACGGTAATGGCACCGAAATAATTGTTCCGCGTGGCATCAAAGTGCTTAATCCACCCCGCCGTTTCAAGCAACCGTACATTGCACAGACCGGAGACGAACTCACCGGAATTGCCGCCCGCAATAACATTAGCTTAGACATTCTTGAGTTAGATAACCCAATTCTAGCCAAGCGTGGATTGAATCCCGGCGACATTGTATTCATAGCCGAACTTCTATAAGGGGCAAAAAGTTGATTTCAAAATCAAAATTTTTCTCACTCTTCATCATAATCATACTGGCGACACTCGTGGCCTGTGATACCAGTATTCCTACACCGCCACCGATTACCATCAATATCACGGCAGTCGAAAATACCCAAGCTTTAAGCCAAGCTGTGGCAGAAGCGCTCACTGCAACGGGTCAAGCAAATGCCCATCTTACGGAAACAGTCGTTGCCAACAATGGCATGACATTGACACCCTCATCCACTCCAACCATTACTCCAACGCCTACGATCACACCGACACGTCCGGTAACCGCAACGCCGACACCACTGCCAACCGACACCTTAACACCAACCTATATACTGTTGAAAACCAATACACCTGCACCGGCCAGCAATCCTAATTACGGTTGGATCCGCTTCGTAGACAGATGGTTTAGTGATGACGCGCAAGCTCCATCTCCGGCCCTAGATGTTTACATCAATGACGACCGTATTGCACGCGGAGTCGAATTCGGAGGACAAACGAATTATTATCAAGTTTCTCCAGGAGCTATTCGCGTCTCCATACGCAACATGAATCTGGTTCCTAATAACCCCAAAGAAAACGCTGCCATCGTTACAACTATAGTGGATGTCCCACCTGGTGGAGTTATCACGATTCTAGTCCTGAACTTGGCTGGCATCAATCTCTACCCGATCAAGGAAGATCCTTCACCGCTTGAGGTCGGAATGTCACGTTTAACTATCATCCATGCAGCTCCAGCTTTACCATCTGTCAATCTTGAGATTGCAGATAAACGATTACAATTGGCTAACAACCTTTCGTTAGGAAGTATTATTGGTCCAATTGATGTGCCCGCCGGTTATTACTCAGTGGATGCGAACGCAATCGGCGGCGATTTCACAAGCACAATTACTAATTTCTCACTCCAATTGACCAGTCAAATAGGCAATTTCCTTATATTCCTTCCTTCTGGAAAAGCCAACACCGGCATACTATCAGTTACTGATCAATGGACAGGCTTAACAGGGCATGTCACAGACGATCTAGAAGTTCGCTTTGTTAACGCACTGACAAATATCGGCAACGTACAGGTTTCTGTTGGCAAGACAGTTCTAAACGATTTTAAGCTTGGTGATGTAAGTCCGGGTATACCCGTACCGATCGTTGGGGCACGATTCAGTGTTGCAATCGGCGAAAATGGTGCTAACTCGATTGATGAAAATGTACTTGGCCCATTTACGTCAGATGCGGATAAGACGTCAAGCCGAATCGCCTTACTTCTACCTGACACCCAGATACCCAGCCACACTACTTTCGCACCGTTGGTGTTCGCACAAGACGCACCACGTTCAGCTATCAACTCCAGTATTCGTCTTATTCACGCATTGCCGGGGGCCGTACCGCTTAACCTCCAAATCCGCCCAATTCGTCTTGCTGCAACAACCGACAATAACGGGCAGCAGGAAGATGCAACTACTTGGGCAACCGTTACGCAAGCCGAATACGGTACGGCATCGTCATACTCAAGTCGTAATCCCGAAGTTTACGCGATTCGCGTTGTGCAGAGCGGTAGCCAGATTGTTATCGCAGAGCTACCTCCCCAGCAATTCCTTGCAGGGGGGGTATATGATTTTGTTGTTGCACCCGGTTCATTAACCGGCTCAGCAAAGCTGTTAATGATCGAGCCTTCAGTTCAAGTAACGGACTTGGTGCAAGGGGCAGGTAATCCGACGGCAGTTTATGAAGCCGTGTCAAGCACTCTAACGGCACTCGCTCCGCAGCAGGTCGAAGTGACCGTTACCGCGACATTCACATCAACTCCCACCCGCACACCTGTGCCGACTAATACACCACGACCAACCAATACACCAGAATTTCGCCAACCACTGGTGAATGTCTATCCAGCACCTCCGGATACGACTGTAGGCACGATTAGCCTTGTCGGCGAAAACTTCCGGCCCAAATTGCAATATGTTATAACCATTGATGGTGATCCTATACCTGTTACGACGGGTCAAGTTAACGATGATGGAACTTTACTGGAGAGCATTCCATTATCTAAGGATCTTCTGCCGGGAGTTCACAGCATACAGGTCTGTGCCGATTGTCGAGTGCGAGGTGCCCAGCAATCAGCATATGCCCAATTCATCATCGCTGATCCGCGTATGACGCCGACGGCCACCGTGCAACCATAACGATTTTCTTATTCTTTCGATAAAAAGGGGCAAATAGACTGTCCCTTTTGTCTTAGTGATCAGGGTAGGTAGATTGCACATGCTCAAAAAGTTAACTTTACTCGCAATTGCCGCATTGGCCTCCGTGTTGGTGAGTGGAATGTTTCATGATGATCGTGTGCTTGCACA
This sequence comes from Aggregatilineales bacterium, assembly GCA_044226855.1. GTDB lineage: Bacteria > Chloroflexota > Anaerolineae > Aggregatilineales > Phototrophicaceae > CFX2. The sequence goes on along the minus strand of JBGAGF010000001.1, from coordinate 510,790 downwards.
AGCAAAAGTAAATGTAGGCAGTCTGCGTATCGTTAATGCATTGCCCGGAATTGGCCCTGTTGATGTCTATCTTGATGACCAAATTGTCGCATACAGTCTACGTCCGGAGGAAACCACAACATACTTCATTATTGCTGCTGGACGCCATGCCCTCGCGGTACGCACACCGAGCACTAATGAACTCTCCGCCCCAATTGCCGATATTCTGATTGACCTAGCACCCAACGGTAGTCAGACCGCAATAGTCTACCAAACACAGTTTTCAGACGGCAGTGCTGCGGGAGTAACCGTTAATCAATCCAGTTCCATATTTGTTATTAACGATGATCGAAGCCCGATTCAATTGGGCAGGACGCGCATCACAGCGGTACATCTGGCAGTGGGAACCCCAAATCGTATCAGCATTGGTTATCCTTCAGGCGAAGCACTGCTTTACCAAATAGGATTAAAACAGCCCTTCGGTACAATTGATGTTGACACCAAAGCTTATACACTGGCTGTATTAGACGCAGACTCTCCGCCGTCATCTACGCCACCAGTACTGGAGCGTTTGGGAGAATTCAACTTTTACTCCAACACACTATACACATTCATTACGGTGCCTAACGCGGTTCCCGCGGAAAGGCCGACGCTTGTCGGGGCAATATCAAACCAAACAAAAACATTTGCCATCAGTGCGTCGCTAGAACCACCGGTGAATAATGGGCTACGTATACGGATTGTCCACGCCGCACACAATTCCGCTGTCATTGACATTTATATTGATGAACGTCGTGTCGCCAGTCGTGTGAATTATGGAGATTATACGGATTACCTTGGTCTTGCCGATTTTAGCCATACCATCACGATACGCCGTTTTGGTGACAAACCCAATGATCCAAAAGTCAAACCACTAGCTCGCGGCAGTTTGAGCCGTAATGTTCAAAACAACAAACAAGTCGACTACACATTACTGCTCGTCAATTCAAATCCCCAAAATACTGCGGCAGTGGCATCACTCTCAGCACCTGATGCTAACGGCAATGTACCGGACAATGCCCCCATAGTTTTCCAGACTGAAAACAGCGATGTGATGATGGCATTACTCCCGGATGATCTGTCCGAAACGCAAAAAGATACAGCGCGAATTCGTGTTATTGATGCTGCTGAGGGGGTACAAGCAATATCGGTCTTCACTCCATCTTACCCGATTGCTCCAAGCAAACTGCTGGGTGGTGCTACACCGGTTCCAGGGCCGACTTCAACACCTGTACCGTTTCCGGGGATTAGTCTGGTATCCAACGCGGCCTTTGGAGCGGAAGCGAACGCCGGGGAAGTTCCGCCCGGGCTCTATAAACAACTTAACTTTATCCCATCGGGTGGCAATAACACTTTGACGAATACCACTAATATCCAACTGGTGGCAGGGGTCATTTACACATTTGTTGTCATGGGGTCACCCAACGGGAATCCGCCAGTAAAGGCGGTTGTCATCGAAGACTACGGTTCAGGACTGGCCTTGCAGCGCGCCTATAGCGGAACACTACTCGCGAATGCCAATGTTCGTGAAAAACCAGACGCCACTTCAGGGCGAGTTATCCAACTACCCAAAGACACTGAAATCGAGGTCTTAGGACGTAATATCAACGGCCAATGGGTGCGCGTACGATTCATCAATCCCAACACGGGCACACGTACCGAAGGATGGATCTCAACGCTCGCCAACGTCATTCGTGTCACACGGGCTGGTTCACCTATTCTACCTTCCGCTCTACCACTGTATACTGGCCCTTCGTAGTACCTTATCCAACCCGGCGTTTGGAGTGGTTTCAAAGCCACTCCGACGCCTTTGAACCATCAAAAGTAAATCATGGCATCAGAATCAATTACACTTCTCCAAAATAGACGTCTTATTTTGGCTGTTACAGGCAGCATTGCCGCCTATAAAGCCGCTGATCTTGCTAGTAAGCTGACTCAGGCAGGCGCGCTTGTGGATGTTATCATGACCGAAGCAGCCGAGCGATTTGTGACTTCTTTGACGTTTCAATCCGTGACTGGACGTCCCGTTTATACGAACCTCTGGCAAAATGAATCCAGCGGAGCATTACCTACCCATATCGCTCATGTGGGTCTGGCGGAAGGCGCTGATCTATTAGTGGTTGCGCCTGCCACAGCCAACACCATTGCCAAGTTAGCACACGGATTAGCTGACGATTTGCTCAGTGTGACTGCCTTAGCTGCCCGCTGTTCGCTGGTCATCGCCCCAGCGATGGACGGTGGGATGTATGGACACGCCGCGACACAAGCCAACGTCGCAACACTGCGACAGCGGGGCGTGACCATCATTGAACCCGACATTGGTCGTTTTGCCTCGGGTTTGGTTGGGCAAGGCCGGTTGCCGGATACACCTGCTTTGATCGGACATATTCGACAAACACTAGGTCGAAATGGGGCGCTTGCTGGAAGGAAAGTCATTGTCACGGCTGGCGGCACACACGAAGCAATTGATCCGGTTCGGTTTATCACCAACCGCTCGAGTGGCAAACAAGGCTATGCCTTAGCCCAAGCAGCAATCGACGCAGGCGCGTCAGTTGTTCTGGTTAGTACCAGCGATTTGCCACAGCCCATTGGCGCAGAAGTCATCCATGTCAGCAGCGCCGAGCAAATGCAGCAAGTGGTACTTGATCACCTGCCGACAGCAGATGCTTTGCTCATGGCTGCCGCAGTTGCGGACTTCCGTCCTCAAACACGCGCTACTCAAAAGATTAAGAAGAAGGATGACTCGGACGAAGCGCCGGTTATCACCCTCGCGCGTACGCCTGACATACTCATGAGTGTCAAAGAAAAGCGTATCGCCATCAAACACCCACAGATCATCGTTGGCTTCGCGGCTGAAAGTGAACAGCTGCTGACGCATGCCCGAGCAAAACTGGAGCGCAAAGGTCTAGATTTATTGATCGCTAATGATATAACTGCCCCTGATGCGGGTTTCGAGGTTGATACCAATCGAGTCATCATACTCGGTGCGGATGGGACACAAACACCACTGGCACTCGCCAGCAAAACCCGTATCGCCGAGGCCATTGTCGAACGTGTTGCAGCACTGCTCCCTTAGAATTTCATGAGTCCGACTAAAGAATGAAGGAAATCTAGAACTTTTCTCACATATCATTCGTACAGATTACGGATATAATGACACTGTAGGTAGCACTACATCTGCGTCCACATTACAAGGAGAACTTTATGAAGTCCCGTTTGCTAGCATTGTGTATGCTGTTCGTATTGATCGCTGCGTTGGTTCCGGGCGTTATGGCGCAGGACACCACAATTTGCGGCAATCTGTCGGCAGATGACTGCACCGCTTTAACCACCGCTATGACCAACACGGGCGCGGCTGGTTCAGGTGCATTCACGCTGAAATCGACCATTGATGTTCAATCAGACGACCCCACACAAGCTGCGAAGATCGACATTTCTGCTGATGGTAAGTTCAGCGGCGTGAAGCCCATGTCCCTGACTGACGTGACAGCCATGCAGTCTGACCCTGCCGCCGCTCTCACACAGGCGACTGAAGGGCTTAAAGGCTTCAGCGGTGAACTCAACCTGACCATTGGTCTCCCCGCAGAAGCGGCCGCAATGACCGGTGGCGAACCCCTGACCCTCAACCTGCTTCTGGTCGATGGCGTTGGTTATGTTGACTTCTCCAAGCTGCCCGCATCACTCGCTCCATTCGTTGAGCAGTTGAAGCTACCCAAGGGTTGGGGCGGTCTTGACCTGATTGATACCATCACTAATCTCGGTGGTATGATGTCCGGTTCTACAAGCAGCACCACCACTACCGCTACCGAAGATCTGCCCAAGATTCAGGCGCTCGTGGTCAAGTACCTGCAATATACCCGTGACGGCAACACCTTCACAGGTAAGGTTGACCTGAAGGGTCTATTTGCTGACCCCGACTTCCAAGCATTGGCGAAGTCAGCAGACAGCAGTGCGGCAATCACCCCTGAACAACAGGCTGCTATCGAGTCGCTTGATGCCGCAACAGTTCAGGTCGTGTTCACCACTGACGCTGACAAGCTGACGGGTATTCAGTTGACGATTGATGTCCCCGGCAGCGTCATCAAGGCTCTGGATGCCGCTAGCGCTTCCAGCAGCACGAGCGATGCCCCCACCGCCGTTCCTCCGACGTCCATTAACGTCACCCTCGACCTCCAGTACAGTGGTTTGGGCGAAGCTCAGACGATTGCTGCACCTGCCGGTGCGCCAGTCGCCAAGTATGCTGACCTCATGACCCTGTTCGGTGGCATGATGAGCAGCGGTACCAGCGGCTAAATCAGCCTATTGTTTTAAATAAAAAGAGGCGGGGTTAAACACCCGCCTCTTTTTATTTCATTACCCAGTTATTGGGGATATATGGGCGCTCGAATAAGAATATACTTCAACCGAAAACAAATTTGTGGAGTATATACAACCTCATATGCAAATGATGCGTTTCCTATTGACCCTCGCCCATACTTTGTTCGTGCCCTTCAAAGAAACACATCAAATAGCAAAGGTAAATGCGCACAGTCGCTTTTATAAGCAGGGCTTTATGAGTCATGAGGTTGATGCTTTACAGTCCATTTTCCATGGTAAGGCTCCGCATCAACCTCCGAAACAGAAATAGCTTCTTTAACGCCAAACACCCTGCCATTCATAACGCGGCGCAGTCATGGCGTATTCGCGAAGATAGATAATCTTCTCAGTGCCAAATCGGGCGATAGATGAACCCTCAAAGCCTGCCCGATTGCCGTCATAAGTGCACCGGAAATCCCACTCGAAGAAGCAGGTATCGTCTGCAAAGTGGAACGACGTCACATCCCAACTGTTCACACAATTGCCATCCACAAACCATGCTTTGATCCAACGCGCGACCGTATCCATACCCCGATAGGTTGGGCCATAAGACTCAATGACCACACACTCCGGATGCAGTGTATCAAGGATCATGTCGCTATTGGCAAGTTTCCACCCTTCAACATATTGGAGGATCAATTGATGGGCAGCAGAGGCATCCACGGCGTTTAGCCTCTGACCAAAGATGACTTGGGATAGCTTGTCAAAATATCCGCACCTATCTCGGTAATCACCACATTATCTTCGATGCGCACACCACCTAAACCCGGCACATAAATCCCCGGTTCAATGGTGTAGGCCATGCCCGGCTCCAGCAAATCGGTCACGCCTTCGGCAATTTGCGGAATGAGTTCGTGTCCTGCCAAGCCAAGTCCGTGTCCAGTACGGTGAATAAAATATTGACCGTAGCCCGCTGCGTTGATCACATCACGCGCTGCCTTATCCACGTCGCACATCGCCACGCCCGGACCGCTGACCTTAATGGCCGCTTCATTGGCGGCTTTCACTGTGTCATAAATCTTCTGCATCTCAGCAGTCGGCGTTCCTAAACAGAAGGTGCGAGTAATATCGGCGGGATAACCATCATACCGTCCACCGTAATCGATGAGCAGAAACTCATCACGTCCTAGAGCGCGATCAGTTAACATACCGTGTGGTAATGCACTGTTCGGGCCGGTTTGCACCAGCGGTTCGAAGGCCACACCGCTGCTGCCCAATGCGGTCATTTCCTCATTTAAGCGCACAGCAATTTGACGTTCGGTCATTCCCGGCTGTACCCATGCCATCAACTTGTCCAGCGCCGCCTCGCTCAATTGGCAGGCTTTACGCATGGCTTCGACTTCATCAGGGGTCTTCATCGCCATAATGCGGATGATTTGCCGTTCCACAGCGCTAACTTGAATCTTTGGCGCAACCTTCTGGAATTCCAATAATTCGGTCACACGCATGGTCAAGCCATCGACGCCGAGCTTCTTGCCGTCCAACCCTAAGGCGCTCACGGCCTGCTTGAAGGCGTCCGCATAGCCATCTGTATCCGACCATGCGAACGCGCGCGCCTCTAAGTCTGGCCGCTGGTTGATTTTTGGCACTTCAAGTTCGGGAATGATGAATGACAGTTCACCATCAGGCGTGAGAATAGCCACAATCGGACGTTCCGAAAGATGAAACTCCAACCCTGTGAAATAATACATATTGAAACCCGGCACGAGCGCTACCGCGTCCAAACCGGCAATTTCGCGCAGTTTTGCTTGTCGCGCGCTGTAATCCACTTTCATCGTTTATGCCTGCTTTCTGAATAGTGACCAACGTGTACGGTATTGTACTCAAACAGGCGGATTTATGGCGAATGAGTGGTACTAATCCGGCTACTTCTGGAAGAGAACACTGGAGAATGAAACAGATCACGGTGATAAGACGAATTCGGCAAACATGGGTAGATGATCGCTGCCGGTGAAGTCCCCTTTCCATGCGTAGACGGTCTGTAATCCTGCACTGTGCCAAATGTAATCAATGCGAATGATCGGCGGTATAAACGCCGGAAAACCAAGCGCTCGTGCGGCAGGACAGCTATTTCCTAGGCCAATTCCACCCTCAGCAAAACTGTCATGCATGGCCGAAGCGAGGCGGTTGTAAGTCATACTGAAATCGCTGGTGTTGAAATCCCCTGCAGCGATATAAGGATACGGTTCAGTTGCAAGGAATGCTAACAGGGCTTCAATTTGGCGGTTGCGGGCCGCATCATCAAAGCCAAGCGCATACTGCACAAAATAGTTATTCGAAACATTGGTCAGACGGCTAGACCCACTAGGACTGAGCAAATGAATGTTGTAGAGCGCGATTCGTTGACCATCAAATTCAATCACATTGCGATAGATTTGCAGCATTTCGGGGATGTGGGGATCAACCTGCTCTGAGATTACGAATGGAAAACGCGAATAGGTAATATTGGTCGCGTTATACATGCTCTGGCGCATCTGGTCGTCCTGCAGGGTTTGGTAAGGATAAGCTGCGTCGAGAGGATTGAACATTAGCTGCTGCTCATCCAACAGCACTTCCTGTAAAATAATCACATCAGGGTTTTGAGATAGTGCGACTTCTGGAACGCGATCAGGGTCAATATTGAAGTGCGAAATGTTGTTGCTCATCACACGCAGCACGGGTGAACTGCTCGTCCTTTGCGCTGTGTTTTTCGGTAAGAAACGTGGGCCAATCCAGATGGCCGCAATCATCATAACAGGAGACAAGTAGAGCAATCCAACACGTGAACGCACGAGCAAATTGACTACCAACAAAACAGGTAATGGGGTAAACAGAAGCAAGGCAAAACCGTTTAACTCAGCCACCAACCAGAAGCGATCCTGAACCGTAAAACGCAAGACGAAATAGATAAGCATTAGGGATAGGTAGATGAATGCACTAAAATTGACCACTCGCTTGAGGGGAGATGAACGGAGTCGAAGTGACATAAAACCTCAATATATGACCTCATTTTCAATTTAATCTGATGTACCTTGCGAATGCCCATCATTCGAGGTTTGGATTGTTCTATGAACGTAATCGAGCAATATGATACAGTTGCTTTACTGGACGATATACCTGAGGAAAACTTACGCAGAGGATGCGTCGGAACAGTCATCGAGAAATATAGCGGCGATGAATTTGAAGTCGAGTTTTTTGACCGAAGTACAGGCATTACTTATGCGATGGTCGTGCTCAAAAATGATCAGTTGATGAAGTTATATTTTGCGCAGCCATCTTGACACCGCTATTGCAATCATCTAAGATGTAAAAACATTTATAAGTGATCTCATCAAGAGCGAGTGAGGGTACGGCCCTGTGATCTCGCAGCAACCCCTGAAGCGTCGGGAAGGTGCTAAATCCGCCAGTGCAAGCGCTGGAAGATGAGTGCGACAAGCTAAGAACTTACATCGCGCTCCTTCCAACCTGAAGGGGCGCGTTTTATTTCTGGGTAAGGCATCAAAGGGTTGAATCATGACAGGGGTTGATCTGCTAGGGTATGTGGCGTCCGTCGTGATTGTCGCATCGCTGCTCATGAAGTCTATTTTACGCCTGCGACTCATCGGGTTGGTAGGCGGCCTGCTGTTTTTTGTCTATGGTTTGCTGCTGCATTCCATACCCATCGCCGGATTGAACCTCGTCAACGTCTTCATCAACCTGTACTTTATCCGGCAGATGTTAATGACCAAATCGTATTTCAAGCTGCTGGAAGTTGACCGCGATTCGAACTATCTGAAGGCATTCTTAGAGTTCTATCAACGTGACATTGCCCAATTCTTCCCCAATTTCGCTTATCGTGCCGACCGCATTGACTTGGTCTATCTGATATTACGTGATCTACAGCCAGTTGGGCTGTTCGTGATGGAGCGAGATGCCAGCGGGCGAGCGTTAGTGAAGCTGGATTATGTGATACTAGGCTACCGTGATTTGAAGGCGGGGCAATTTTTATATCACGAATTGGAACAGCAGCTTCCAGCTAAACAGGTCTCAACGCTCTACAGTGTACCGGGGGATGAAGTTCACCAATCCTATCTGAAACGCATGGGTTTTACCCCGCAGGGAGACGCAGGGCATCAGAAGTTGTACGCACGAGAGCTTCGGTAAGAAATATCACATACAGCAGTCAATGTAAGGAACTGAAATGGATGTTGTAATCGGACATATTCACGCTATTTATCGCTATCCGGTGAAGTCGATGGCAGGCGAAACGCTTGAGTGCGCACCACTTGGCTGGCATGGTCTTGAGGGAGATCGGCGTTTTGCGTTTCGGCGGATTGCCGAGCGCAGCGGATTCCCTTGGTTGACTGCTGGCAAACTTCCGGAACTGCTCCTTTATAAACCAATTCGCCAAGCGGATACCGACTTGCCTTCACATATTACGACGCCAGAAGGAAAGGTGCTGGAGATAACAAGCGATGAACTGCGCGATGAAATCGCACGGCGATACGGCGCTGAAGTCGAGATGATGCAGCTTAAGCAAGGCATCTTCGATGACGCAACGATCTCATTGATCAGTCTGGCAACTAGTAACAAGATAACAACCGAGTCAGGCAATCCACCCGACATACGCCGGTTTCGCCCGAACGTTGTTATCGACACCCAAGGAAGTGCGCCTTTTACGGAAGACCAATGGGTTGGGAAAACAGTCATCTTTGGTGACGCGAAGGACAGTCCAGCTATTCAGGTCACGGTTCGGGATTTGCGCTGCGCAATGGTCAACCTTGATCCTGATACTGCAAAATCTGATCCAGCAGTCTTAAAGGCAGTCGCTCAAATGAACCAAACCTGTGCAGGCGTCTACGGGACGGTGATCCGCGTAGGTATGTTGGCCGTTGGGCAGCCCATCTATTTAAGAGACACGGAGATTAATCCAGTCAACGAATCCATACTCACCGGATATACAACTCAGGTGTGAGCGTTTGGAATTCAAACAGGCAATAAAAACACGTCGCGAAAACACTCGACAATGAATGGTTAAAACGGAGTAACCGAAGTACATGACCACACGCACGAAAAACTTGACCTACACCAACCGGCGCTATTTGGACGCGATTGAAGATCATGTGGTGATCTTTGACGGCGCGACCGGAACGAACATCCAAAAGCTAAACCTCAAACCAGAAGATTATGGTGGCGAGCGCTACAACGGCTTGAACGAAAATCTGGTGCTGACCAAGCCGGAAGTGATCGCAAACCTGCATGCCTCATTCTTCTCGGTGGGCAGCGAAGTGGTGGAAACATGTACGTTTCGGGGCAACCGCTTGACGCTCAATGAGTTCGGCTTGGCCGATAAGACGCTGGAGATCAATCGAGCGGCGGCACAGATCGCACGGCGCGTAGCAGATCAATTTGAGAAGGAAACCGGCATTCCGCGCTTCGTCGCAGGCAGCATGGGGCCAACGGGCAAGCTTCCGAGCGGGAATGATCCTGACCTGAGCAACATCACCTTCGAAGAACTAGCGTCAGTCTTTTATCAACAGGCTCAGGGTTTGGTGGAAGGCGGCGCGGATGTGCTGCTGATCGAAACCAGCCAAGATATTCTGGAAGTCAAGGCGGCCGTCGCCGGCATCAACCGCTACTTCGAGGATGCCAAAGTACGCATCCCCGTTCAATGTCAGGTGACGTTGGATGTCAGTGGGCGCATGTTGTTCGGGACGGATATTGCGGCTGCTCTAGCAACTTTGGAAGCGCTGCCGATTGATGTGATCGGCATTAACTGCTCGACCGGGCCGGAATACATGCGGGAGCCGATCAAGTATCTGGTGGAGCACAGCAGCCTGCCGATTAGCGTGCTGCCGAACGCGGGACTGCCGATTAACGTGGATGGCGAAGCCGTCTACCCGATGGAACCCGTTCCCTTCAGTGAGATGATCGCCGAGTTCACGCGCTGGGGTGTGAGCGTAGTGGGTGGATGCTGCGGATCAACCGCCGAGCACATTGACCACATTTACCGCGAGGTTCACGGCCATTCGTATCAGGATTATCTGGCGCAGCATAAGCCGAAACTGACTTTACATAATGGCGGCACTGCTACGCCGCCGGATACCAGCAAGCTTGACAAGCTGGTGGATAAAGTGAAGCCCAAGCAGCGGGAAATCCAGCATGAAGCGGCGGCATCCAGCGGGATGACTGCGACACCGATGATCCAAGACCCTGCTCCGACGCTGATCGGTGAGCGCGTCAACAGCCAAGGCAGCCGCAAAGTCAAGCAGCTTTTGCTGGCAGAAGATTACGAAAGCATCGTGCAAATCGCGGTTGATCAGGTCAACAGCGGGGCGCATATGCTGGACGTGTGCGTGGCATTGACCGAACGCGCCGACGAAAAAGCGCAGATGGAAAAGCTGATCAAAAAACTGTCGATGGCGGTGACCGTTCCGTTAATTATTGACACGACCGAAATTGACGTGGCAGAAGCAGCACTGGCCCTGTATCCGGGACGCGGCATCGTCAACGGCAATAACCTTGAAAACGGGCGTGACCGCATTGATAAGGTACTGCCGATTGTCAAGAAGTACGGTGCGGCGGTTTTGAGCATGACCATTGATGAAGAAGGCATGGCGCATACCCGCGAGAAGAAGTTTGCAATTGCCAAGCGCATCACCGATATTGCGGTCAATGAGTACGGGTTGAAGCCGGAAGATTTGATCTTCGATGATCTCACCTTCCCGCTGACCACCGGACAGGAAGATTTGCGGAATGATGCCATCGAAACCATCGAGGGTATCCGGCTGATTAAGCAGAACATCGCCGGCGTGATGACCGCGCTCGGCGTGAGCAACGTCAGCTTCGGGGTGACTCCTGCGGCACGGGGCGTGTTGAACAGCGTATTCCTGTACCATGCGGTTCAAGCTGGTTTGGACATGGCGATTGTCAACCCGGCGCATATTACACCCTACGCCGAGATACCTGAAGACCAGCGAAAAATTGCTAATGATGTGATCTTCAACACCGATCAAGATGCCCTGCCGCGTTTTATCCAATACTTCGAGCAGAACGCGGTGCAGAGATCCAGTAAGGAAGTGGAAGACCCAACCGCCAATATGACCAGCGAGGAAGCGCTGCACTGGCAAATCGTCCACCGCAAGAAGGACGGTGTCGAAGCGCTGATTGACGACTGCCTGACGCGGCAGGATGCTGTAGGGGTACTGAACAATGTTCTGCTGCCAGCCATGAAAGAAGTGGGTGATAAATTCGGATCAGGCGAGTTGATTCTGCCGTTCGTGCTGCAAAGCGCCGAGACGATGAAGAAGTCGGTGGCCTATCTTGAGACGTTCATGGATAAGGTGGAAGGCACGACTAAGGGCACGATTGTGCTGGCGACGGTCTACGGTGACGTGCATGACATCGGCAAGAACCTCGTCAAGACGATTTTAAGCAACAACGGCTACACCGTACATGATCTGGGCAAGCAGGTTCCGGCGAATACGATTATCGAAAAGGCGCAAGAACTTCAAGCCGATGCCATTGGTTTGAGTGCCCTGCTCGTCAGTACATCGAAGCAGATGCCGATCATCGTGAATGAACTGGCGCGGCGCGGCCTGAAGTATCCGGTTATTATCGGTGGCGCGGCCATCAACCGGCGCTTTGGTCGGCGCATCCTGTTCTTGGATGAGAGCCAGAAGCCCTATGAGCCGGGTGTGTTCTACTGCAAGGACGCATTCGAAGGCTTGTCAGTGATGGACAAGCTGGTGAGCGATCAACATGATGGTTTCTTGCAGGATGTGATCGCGGAAGCCTATGAGGAAATAGGCAAGGTGCGTCCGGCCAAGCGCGAACGCACGAATAAGACCAGCGATGTAAAACCCGCGCCGAGCATTCCTAAGCCGCCATTCTGGGGCGCGAAGACTGTCTACGATATGCCGTTGGAGATTGTGTTCAAGTATCTGCACAAACCCGAACTTTACCGCTTGTCGTGGGGTGCTACCAATACTCATGGCGAAGAATGGACAAAGTTGGAAAAGGAATTCGAGGCACGATTGGACAAGATGCAGCGGGAAGCCCTGCGGGACAAGACGCTGCGTCCGCAGGCAGTTTATGGATATTTCCCCAGCAACCGTGATGGGGACGATCTGGTGATCTGGGATTGGCAGCCTTTCGCGAACGCCAACGGGCATCAGCCGGAAAAGCGGGAGGTGGCGAGATTCTCTTTCCCACGCCAGCAGAACGGCGAGTACTTGTGCCTCGCGGATTACTTCGCACCGATTGATAGTGGCGTGGTCGATACGGTGGCGCTGCAAGTGGTGACGGTGGGCGAACCGGCCAACCAAGCGTTTGAGAAGCTGCAAAAAGCGGATAACTACAGCGAGGCGTATTTCTTCCATGGGTTGGCGGTGCAGACGGCAGAGGCGACCGCCAACTATGTGAACCGCGTCATCGTCAATCAGCAAATGGGCATTCCGGCCAACCAAGGCAAGCGCTATTCATGGGGTTATCCGGCTTGCCCTGACTTGGACGATCATAAATTGGTATGGCAGTTGATGCCGCAGATCGCGACGGATATTGGTGTCAGCTTGACCGAGAGCTTCCAATTGGTGCCGGAGCAAAGTACGGCGGCGATTGTAGTGCATCATCCGGATGCGAAGTATTTCAGCGTGGGCAGCATTGACCGGACGGCCCAGATTTTGGGCGAGGGGTAAATGGCTGAAGAGACACCGAAATCAGTTGCAAGTTTGCGAGAAAGCCCCTGCCCGATTTGCAGCGGAATGCGTTTCACATGGGGCGTCACCGTTGGGGAAAGCCCCAGTCAACGACTGTATACCCGACCAGACGGCGCGGGATGGGGCGAAGGCAAAGAGATGATCACCCGCGAGTGTAACACCTGCGGGAATGTGCAGCTATTTACAAGGAACGATTAGACGAATGGATGATCGACGTTCACCGGGGTGCAGCCGGATGTTCTTAGGCACTCTGGTTGTAGTCATTGGGATCGTGTTGTGCATTTCGACAATAACGGTTGTTGTTGACAAAACCTGTGTCAATGATCTGAAACCCCGTTTGCCGGTCTATCCCAACGCAACGGTCAAGCTGGAACAACACAACTTTCTGACTCAATTTGGGATGGGCGAGTCGGTGATGATTTTGCACTCAGATGATCCGGCTGTAACGGTGCGCGACTGGTATTCCAAAACGGTCGGGGCGATTGTCTATGAAGATGTCCAGAAGGGAACCATCAAACATATGGGACGTACCAATTGGACGGTGGACGAAGCGCCCGAAGGCGCAGGCAGCCAGATCATTTTGTATGGATACTGCGGGAGCTAGAAGCGAATGAACCTAACCGATTTCATCAAAGCGATGCCCAAGGTTGAGCTGCATGTTCACCTGCAAGGCGCGACCCAACCCGAAACATGGCTGGAACTAGCCGAGCGCAACGGCGTCAAATTACCCGCCGATACGATTGAGGGCATGCGGGACTGGTTTGTATTCAGAGACTTTCCGCATTTCATCCAAATTTATATGGGTGTGTGTGCAACAGTGCGAACTGCCGATGACGTGGAATATATGGCTCGGCGGTTCTTAGCCGGACAGGCCGAGCAGAACATCCAATATACCGAGATTACCTATACACCCCATCTGCATTATAAGATCGCCCATTTGGATGCACGGACGCAGCTTGACGCCTTGAACCGGGCGCGAATGTGGGCGAAAGAAACCCATGACGTTGACTGTGGATTTATCCTCGACATCTCGCGAAACGTCACGCCCGAAGAAGGTCTTTGGACGACCGATATGGCGATTATGGGGATGAACGAGGGCGTGGTGGCGCTGGGGTTGGGTGGGCCGGAAGTGGGCAATCCACCGGAGAAGCACACCATTTCGTTCCAGAAAGCGCAAGCAGCAGGACTAGCCTGCATCCTCCACGCGGGGGAAACCGAAGGGCCATCCAGCATCTGGGGGGCGATTCAGCAGGGGACAGTACGCATCGGGCATGGCGTGCGGTGTATCGAAGACCCGAAGCTGGTGGACTATCTGCGAGAGACGCAAATTCCGCTAGAGGTCAACCCGACCAGCAACATCTGTTTGGGCGTGTTCCCCAGCATGGAACAGCATCCGCTCCCCAAGTTGATCGCCGACGGCCTGTACGTCACGCTCAATTCGGACGATCCACCGATGTTCAACACCACCCTCACAAATGAGTATTTGACAGCGGCGCGGGTGTTCGGGATGGGCGTCGATGCGCTAACCGGTTTGGTGCTAAATGGGGTTCGCGCCAGCCGTTTACCGGATGCCGAGAAGCAAGCAATGGAAGCGAATTTCAAACGCGAGTTTGAGAAACTCCAAGCCCAAGTTTAGACACAGACTCTATAACACAAGAAAGTTCCTAAGGGACACGACTGTTATCCCAAAGGTATTCAGATTCAGAAAGTAACATGATGACCAAGCTTAATTTCCGTGAAAGGCTTCAGCAAGCGAATCCTATCCTGAGCGATGGAGCAATGGGCACACTGCTGCATCAGCGCGGCGTTCCGATTAGCACCTGCTTCGACGAATTGAACCTGACCCATCCGGGACAGGTAGCGCGTATCCATCGCGATTATCTGGAAGCCGGAGCCGAACTGATTGAAACCAATACTTTCGGGGCAAACCGCTACAAACTGGCGAAGCACGGCCTTGAAAATCAGGTGGTTGAGATTAATCGGGCAGGCGTTGAGATCGCAAAACGGGCAATTAGCGAAAGTGGGCGTGAAGCTTATCTGGCGGGATCGGTGGGGCCGTTGGGAATGCGCCTGAAACCATTCGGGCGGATTAAACCGGAAGAAGCAAGGGAAGCATTCCGTGAACAGATCAAGGCACTGGCAGAGGCGGGTGTGGATGTCATCCTGATGGAGACGTTCAGCGATCCGGCGGAACTGCTGGAAGCATTGGGCGCAGCACGAGAAGTGGCACCGGAATTACCGACCATCTGCCACATGACCTACGGGCAGGACGCGCGGACGTTGATGGGCGATTCCCCCGGTGAGGTCGCCAAGCGGCTGTATGAGGCGGGGGCGGATGTGGTCGGGGTAAACTGCGGCGGTGGGCCGAACCAGCTTTCGCGCATCCTACAGGCGATACGGAAGGCTGTACCGGAAGCGACCCTCTCGGCGATGCCCAACGCAGGTTTCCCTCAATCCGTGGGCGAACGGATGATGTATCCGGCAACCGAGGGCTATTTCGCGGATTATGCGCTAACCTTCAAGGCGATTGGGGCGAAGGTCATTGGTGGATGCTGCGGGACGACTCCTGCACACATCACGGCGATGCGGAAAGTGCTGGATAATCCAGCTTTGCCCCTACCCCATATTCAGGTGCAGGAAACGCTAAGAGACGATGCTATGACGGTGCCGGAGCAACCGACCGAACTGGCGCGAAAGCTGGCTGAGGGACGGTTTGTGATCACCGTGGAGATGGCTCCACTGCGCAGTTTTGTACCACAAAAACTGCTGGCAGCCGCACAGCTCTTGAAAGAAGCGGGCGCGGATATGGTGGATGTAGCGGACAGCCCGACGGCACGGATGCGCATGAGTCCGTGGGCATTGTGCCACTTCATTCAGACACGGGTACAAATGGAGACAGTGCTCCACTTCCCAACTCGGGGACGTAATCTGCTCCGCGTGCAGGGGGATTTGCTGGCGGCACACGCGATGGGATTACGGAACCTGTTTGTGGTGATGGGCGACCCGACCAAAATCGGGGATTATCCAGAAGCGATGGATACGTTCGACGTTGCACCTTCGGCACTGATCGGGATTATCAAGCACAAGATGAACACGGGAACCGATCAAGCAGGGAACAGCATCGGGCACCCGACGAGCTTCACGGTGGGGTGCGCGTTGAATATGTTCGCGGACGACCTTGACCGCGAGATCAAGACGACGATTAAGAAGCTGGAAAGCGGGGCGGACTTCGCACTGGGGCAGGCGGTGTTTGAACCGAATCGGATTGAGGTGTTCCACAAGCGCTTCCGCGAGATTGCTGGCGAGGATTTCAAGCTACCGGTGTTAATGGGGTTGATGCCCTTATACAGCCCGAAACACGCGCGGTTCCTTCATAATGAGATACCGGGGGTGAGCATTCCGGACTCGATTATGGAGCGGATGGACAAGGCGGGGGAAAACTCGGCCAGCGAGGGCGTCAAGATCGCGCAGGAACTGCTCCGTGATATACGGGGGATGGTGCAAGGGGCGTATATTATTCCGGCGTTCGGGAAATACGAGCTGGTGGCGGATGTGATTGATTCAATCGCTATTAGTCAGTAGTCGATACTTTAGACTATTAAAAGCGCTTCTATCTTGTGGATAGGGGCGTTTTTATTTGGCTATAAGGGTTGCAGATTTTGCACATTTTGCATTTTATCCGCCGAAATGGCAGGCAGCTGTGAGGGAGCAAGGCGCTGAATTGGCATTTTGTGGCGGCGGGAAGCCCGGCTGATGCCGCTGAATTGTCACTTTTGCGGCGGATGGCTCCCGTAGTGCCACCGCCGTTCAATTTGTGCACTGCCGCTGCTCAAAATGCAAAACAAGATTTGAACCGCCATCCCACGGGAGGCTTCGCACAGACGCCAAGGACGCCAAGAAAATACAAAGAGATATAGACATCGTAGCACAAAAGGAGGAGCTTGGGGTGACCAAAATGTAACTCTTTGCGAGGGAAGTTACCAGCCATTTTGAGGGAAAAAGACGGTTCAGGATGTTGATAGATGGTTTAAAAATGGTTTGTCAAGTTTTGAGCATCCAGTAACTTCGACCGCCGTTGATTGTCAGTAATAAAGCATGTAATTGTAAAATTGAAATATTTACCACATAATATACGATGCAATACACCCTCTTAGCAGACCACCTTTCGAAGAATCCCTATCCGGTTTCAATTGAAGAAAGGCCAAAGTCCATGACTCCTGACGAACTGAAGCATTTTATTAGCCGTTTCGACGCTCTATTTAACACGCCGAACATTGACATTGTTGATGAAATCTTCGCCCCTGAATTTAAGACCGAACAGCCGATGGGGTTGTCGTTTGATCGAGCGGGATTCAAAAGTTATCTGCAAAGCTTTTATGTGGCATTCCCCGATTTGCGTCAGGAAGTGTATGACAGCATCATCACGGGTGACAAGTTCGTGCTGCGGGTGTGCTACTTCGCGACACATCAAGGAGAATTTCTGGGCGTACCTGCTACGGGGCGAAAAGTGGTGATGCCGGGTATCGGTATCTTCCGTTTCGTGGGCAACAAAGTCGTTGAGAACTGGGCGCAATATGACGTGATTCGTGTCTATCAAACCGTTACGGCAGCCGGTTAAGCGGCTTAGAGATATTGTTGAAAACAAGAAGCGTGAATATCAAGAGTTCTTAGTTATTGGGCGCAAAACCTTGCGCCCCTACATAAACAAATGAATGTTATCGGACACTTTTTGCAAAGTGTCCTCTCCGCAAATTAGGCTTAGGAAAACAAGCATTTTCCTAAGCTTGTCCTCTACTCGAAATCGGTCAGTCCTTTTCTCCTACAAGACTCAAACATGCTCTACTGGCGGACTAATGGTCATCGGACCAGTAAAAGTAATACTAGCAATTTGGAAGCAAGTAGAGATTTGATATAATGTGACAAGTTATCCTCTCCTGATGATTGTGAGCGTGAGTTGAATAAAATAGATGTTTGAAAAAGAGAATCAACCAGCCGGTGCAATTCCCCAGTGGCATGTTGAGCGCTTTTTTGTGCTTTCCTCCGAACTCTTGTGCGTGGTCGGATTTGATGGTTATTTCAAAGCCATCAATCCGGTGTTTGAAGAAGAAATTGGCAATAACGAGAATAGACTTTTCTCGCAGTTATGGTTGGAGTGGATTCATCCCGAAGATCAGGAATCGACGCAGAGCGCTATCAAACAACTTTCCCCGACACATGCGGCAGTATCGTTTGAAGCCCGGTTGTTGAAGCAAAACGGCTCCTACCAGCGATTTCGATGGAAGCTGGCCTATGAAAATGATTTGGTTTTTCATGCTGTTCTACAACCGATTCATGAACCTACGACTGCCGATTCACCTGTCGCGTATCTGAACCATCTCTTAACCGACGCGCCCGCCGGAATGGTGATTCTGCATGGGCCGCGACTGGTTTATACACTGGTGAATGAGCTGTACGAGAAAATATCCGGTCATTCAAAGTTTGAACTACTGGGTCGCAGTCTACGCGAGGTTTTCCCTGAATTGGAAGCGAACGGGGTCTTCCAAATGTTTGACGGCATTTACCAAACCGGAGAGCCATTTATCGCGCAAGAGTTTTATGCCGCTTTTGACCATACAGGCCAAGGATTCTTACAAGAAGGCTACTACAACTTTGTCGCCGCGCCGATCAAAAATAAGTTCGGACAGGTTACGGATGTGCTGATCCATATCTATGAGGTTACGGAATACGTTCGGGCACGACAAAAGCTCAAAGAAAGTGAAGAACAATTCCGGGCGATATTTGATCAATCAGCGGCTGGCATTATGGAGACTGATCTCGCAGGACAATTTATCCTTGTGAATGATCGCTTCTGTGACATCATGGGATACAGCCGCGAAGAGCTACTGCAAAAACGGGTGATTGATCTGACACATCCTGATGATGTGACTTCCAGCGAGAAATACTTCGAACGGGCAGTGAATGACGGTGAGAAGCTGCTGGTCGAGAAGCGCTACATTCGTAAAGGTGGAGAAACGATCTGGGTCAGAAACAGCGTGTCGGCAGTACGTGATATCAATGGCGAGATCAAAAATGTGATGGCGGTGTCGTTCGACATTACCGCAGTGCGGGAAGCGGAGGAAGCGCTGCTTGAACGCCAGCGTGAAAAGGCGGTGGCCGACGAACGGCAGCGATTGGCACGAGAACTGCATGATTCGGTGACGCAGGCGTTATTTTCGGCGGGTGTGATTACACAGGCGATTCCGCGGCTGCTCGAAGCACAACCGGATAAGGCAAAAACACAACTGGATAACTTGAATGAACTGATTACCGGTGCATCATCCGAACTGCGTACCCTGCTCTGGGAGCTGCGACCGGATAAAATCGCGCAGACAGGGCTGGCTTCTTTATTGACGCAGCTTGCGTATGCGGTTCAGGCGCGAAAGCCGATCAAGGTGTTTCTGAGAATTCATGGTGATCAGGAACGGTTCCTGCCGCCTGCGGTACTGATGACATTTTACCGGATCGCCCAAGAAGGCATTAACAATATCATCAAGCACAGCAACGCCAGCAAAATACGGGTTCGTATGCGCCGGACGGAAGATTATGTGATGATGAGCATCATGGATGATGGTCAGGGATTTGACTTAGATACGAGCAAGCCGGGGTTCGGGCTGATGATTATGGGCGAACGGGCAGAAGAGGCCGGTGCACAGCTAGACATCCGCAGCCGACCGGGAAAAGGCACGCGCATTCGCCTGTTCTGGCAGGGCGAGTCAGAGGCGCGAATAGTGATTGGGGAAAGCACCTAACCCTCGCTAGAGCATTCCTAATAAAGCGAAGTTTCATCACATAATGATCACGGCTTTGGCAAGTTGGCAAGCATACTGTATGCTTGAGAACTATTTGATTCTGTTAATTGATGTGTAAACAGACACCAAATGACATATTTTCGATTTGTAGTGTCTGGTCGCCCAAGATACGGCGTGTGATAGGTATTCGTTTATGAAGCGTTGGATCGCACTCCTCGTGCTGGTCTTTTTGCCAGCCTTAACGCAGGCAAAAACCCTAGATGTTTACCGATATGGCTATCTGACAAGGGCTGTTGATCCTCTGTCTACACCTTCTGAAGGTATGTTTCATGACAGGTTAAATTTGATTAATCCGAATGATTTAAGCGCACCATTGCTTACGCTGGCTTTACCAGACCATGTTTATCTATGTGGTGATGCAAGTCCGGATGGACGCTGGCTGCTCGTCTGCTACATTCAAGCGAGCAAGTCAGGGACCGTTGATCGGATGCTGCTTGACATACAGACCGGCGCGCTGCAAAAAATCGAAAACGCCCTACAAGCCGACGATAAAATCACAACGGTATTCGATCCCGAATGGTCAGATGATAGCCGGTATCTGGTGTTCAATGAGTATTCGTTATCACTGGGTACCGCGGGGATTTCTTTGTATGACGTCAACGCCCGTAAGCTCACTACGCTGGTTCAAAACGGCGACAGCCCTACTCATCCGGGAATGGTCGATCTTGCACTGTTTTATCAATGGATGCCTGCAAGTCACTTGGGCGTCTTTCAAAGGAGACTGTGCACAAAACCTGATCTCCATACTGCTCTGCAGTGTGGGAGTCTTACGCTTGAACTCCGAAACTTACCAGACATGACCCTTCTCGCGCATATTGAAGCGCCGGGAGACGGATGGGACATTTGTAATGTTCGTGGAGCACCGAGTGGTCGCTATCTGGCTTTTGAAGGCTATTGCGAAATCTATGGCAATAATCCTGCATTTCGTGAACTCTATGTGTGGGATACGCTCCAAAACAAGATCGAACAATTAACCTCGAATACAGACCCCAATCTGGATACTTGGTATGCTTACCCTCAGAAATATGCCAGTTATCAGCCTTTGTGGTACGACAGCCAATCGCTCTTATTGGGCGTTCGGAGTGAAACACTTATTGGTACCGACAATGGTATTGAAACTCAAGAAGGCAGTGTATTCGCGCGAACCGAATTGTACCGGTTTGACCATCATGAGCCGGTTACCATCATGGATAAGGATGTTACGTTCTGGGCTAAGAATCCGGTGAGCAGCGTGATTGCCTTCCAAAATGAAGTTTACGGTCCGAAAGCGGATCACCCTGATCAACGTGTATTAACCTTCAATCAGGTATCACTGGCTACATTTGATGGGCAGCGCTTAACCGTAACGGCTCAAGTACCGGGTGGATGCCGAGGCTTCAAGTGGTCACCGGATGGCAAGACGCTAGCCTACGCTGTACTGAGTGCAGACGCAGTGAACACAACTTGCTTCTACAGCGATACTGATGGCATTCGATTCGTGACCAGCGATGGGCATACACAAGACTTTATTCTGCCGTCTCCCCAAGATTACGAAGAGACAGTTGGCTGGTTACAAGTTCCGGCTACAAGTTTTCCGACAACCGCTTATTTTCCTGAGGGTACGCCTACCCCAGTTCCGACCGTTAGCGGCTATGGTTAATTTATGAGCTATTCGAATGAGACAGAGCGAGATGAATGAGTCACAAAAGACGTCTACAGGTTCGCCACCCGACTCGTTGATGTCGGCGGAGGCGATGCGGATGGCGACGGATATGCCGTGGAAGGCGATCAATGAGATTGAGCGGATGCTGCTGTGGCCTGTGGCGCGGATTCAATGCGGATTGGCAGGCATCAGTTGGGGTACGGGCTGGAAATTTTACGGGCTGCCGATTATCCAGAAGCACCGGCGAAGCACGATGCAAATCGGCGCGGGAATGGAACTGCGATCCACCGCGCGGAGCAATCCACTGGGGGCAAATCGACCATGCATCTTGAGTACGCGGCGAGCAGGCGCGGCGCTGCACATCGGAAACGGCTTCGGCATGACCGGCGGAAGCGTGGTGTGCGAGGAACGCATCACGATTGGGGATTGGGTCATCGTCGGGGCGAACAGCGTGATTACGGATACCGATTTTCATCCTTTGAGCGCGGAACGGCGGCAGACCGATATTTTGGATGGCGCAACCGCTCCGGTGGTAATCGGCGATGATGTGTTCATCGGGATGCAAGTGCTGGTGCTGAAAGGTGTGACTATCGGCGCAGGCAGTGTGATCGGCGCAGGCAGCGTAGTGACGCGGGACATCCCCGCAGGCGTGATCGCAGCGGGTAATCCGGCGAAGGTTATTAAATCAATCTAACCAGAGAGACAAAGAGCTTCCAAAATACCCTTGATCAACAATTGCGATATTTTTGGCGGTATTCGCTGGGACTGACACCGAAATGATGGCGGAAACGGCGGGAAAAATAACCGGGGTCTTCCCATCCGACATCCGAGCCGATGCAGTTGATCGAAGACTCGCTGTGGAGCAGCAGTTGAGCCGCACGCCTTGCCCGCAGTGCCGACAAATAGGAGTGAGGCGACTCGCCCATTTCGCGTTTGAAAAGGCGAATATAGTAGGGCGTGGTAAGGCCGAATTGGGCACTCAAGTCGGAAATTGACCAGTCGTGAGCCAAATTTTCAGAAAACAGCAGCAAGGTCTTTTCAACGACGTCGGACAAAATCGTCGGTTTATTCTCACTGCCTGCAATCGATGAATTGGCCGAAAAGCAATCCGCGACTTCAGCCAAAAAAGTCGTCAAACGGCCAATTTGATGGACTCTGGCTTGAGGTGTTTCTTTACTTTCGATTTCCTGAAGCGCGAAAATCGCTTTGTTAAAGCGCATGATTTGGCCCGAACTAAAGTAGGAAATGGGAATGCGTTCATGATCGGGCGTCATGGCATTTTCCCATAACAGGTTGTGCAATACCGCGTTCTGGCGCATCCACGCCAATTCAGAGTCGAATAAGCGAATGTCAACCGCACAGACGTTAACCAGCATCGTGTCACAATCAAAGTAGCCATGCCAAACGCCGGGCTGCATGATAAAAAACGCCCCCGGATGAAGCTGTACATCACCGTAGGGTGTGGCCTGAAGCCCTGTTCCGCCGGTGATGAGGACAATTTCAACAAAGTCGTGATCGTGGACATTGTTGACATGGTCGCCAATGACTTGATGACGGTAAATGGCGTACGGGGCTTGCTGATTGAGAAAAATTTTGTTGCGAGTAAGGTGTTGTATTTTGTTTGGATGAAGCATTTTATTTGTGATAGAAGTAACTTCCAAAAAGTCAATTTTGTACAATTATACTGCAAAAATCGCCAACTTATGCACATCCCCTGTTGGATGCGACATAGTACACTTGCGTTAATTTCCGACTTGGCTCCGGTGGATGTCGTGTCGTAAAAGTTGCGAAAGCATTCGTAAGTCTTCACAAATAACTGAAAGGATGAAAGCAAACCTCAATTTCGTACCGGAAATATCACATCCAGTCTGTAAATAAATGTTTAAAGGATACTGATATGTCAAAAAATAAAGCCCTCAAATATAGCGTTCTCCTCATCGTTGTCCTGTTACTCAGCAGTTTGTCCATCAGCCTCGCGCAAGATAAGCAGCTTTCCGGCGAACTCAGCGTTTATCTGAACGCCTACTATGATCCGGCGCAAGATCAAGAAACTGCTGACCTGATGACCAGCATTGCCAAGCAATATATGGACGATCATCCCGGCGTGACCATCAAGTTGGTCGAAGCCCTCCCCGCCGGACAGGACGTGGAAGCCTATCTGGCAGCCCGTATGGCCGCTGACCAATCACCGGACATCATGTGGCAGCAGTTCGGTACCCGCAACGTGCGCGGCAAGACATGGTGGGTTCCGCTGAATGAATACTTGGATAAGCCGAATCCATATATCGCTGACGGCACACCCGGCCATGACAAGTGGTCCGATTCGCTGCCGGATTACGTGCTGGCGCAGACCCGCGCTGCTGACGGCAACTGGTATCAGGTGTCGCTGGACTGGGTTGAAACCGGTTTGTTCTATAACAAGGATCTGTTCAGTCAGGCAGGTATTGATCCCAAGAATTGGACGAACTGGAGCAAGTTCATCGGTGACATGAAGACCCTGAAGGAAAAGACCGGCGCTGATGGTTTGGGCGCTTACGTCAAGCAGGGTGACTGGTCGAACTGGTTCTGGGCAGACGATCTGTTCCTGACAGTGACATGGGCAGACATCGCCAATGACATCTACATGGAGAAGTATAACGACCCGAACCGTCCATGGCGTCAATTGAACCCCGAAGAAATTGCCAAGGCTGTTCTGGATGGCAAGCTGAACGCGACTGATGCCCGTATGGACACGTACCTGAAGCTGTCCAAGGATTTCGTCAGCGTTCTGCCCGCAGACTACAACGGTATCGCCAGTCTCGACGATCTGGACAAGGTGTTCTTCAGTGGTCAATTGGGTGCATACTGGACGGGCACATGGAAGAACAAACTGTTCTCCAAGTCGGTTCCGTTTGACTACGGCGTGACCTATATCCCCGGCTTTACCAAGGACGATGCTCCTGCCGCGCAGGGTACCGCATACCGCGTCGGTGGCCCCAGCAGCGCCGGCCAATATGGTATTGCTCAATCGGCAGTCAAGGCTGGCAAGCTCGATCTGGCCGTGGACTTCCTGCAATATCTGTCTGCGCCGCAAAACTTCGGCCAACTGGCGAAGAGCTTCGGCGGTTTCGTGCCGATGGTCAAGGGCACGGAGATGGGTTCTGTGATGAGCGGCTTCCTTGATGTGGCCGCGCTGCCGGAACGCCTCTTCAACGATCCGGACAACCGTCTGACGTTGGCTGCCCGCGATCCGTGGATTAGCGCCATGCAGGCCTTCTTCCTTGGTCAGGCTGACGAAGCCGCCACCAAGACCACACTCCAGCAAATATGGATGGACGGCGCCAAGCAACTGTGCGCTGACCAGAAATATGATTGGTGCTCGGCGTCGTAAGCTGCGACGTTGACGGACAGTTCATAGAACGCACCGGGGTCAGCCGAAACTGGCTGGCCCCATTTCACACTTCTGGAGTATCCATATGGCAACCCATTCGACGCTTACCGGCGATGCTCGTGCTGCCAGCAAACCCAAATCACGGCTAATCCCCGCTTATATGCCTTATGTTTTTCTGCTGCCAGCGATCCTGCTTCTGGTTTTGTTTCGTTACTATCCGGCATTTTCGGCAGTGTATCATTCCTTCACGGATTGGGATGGCACACGCGCTGCCAATTTTGTTGGTTTAGATCAATATAAAGCCCTTTTTAACGATCCTATTTTCATAAAATCTGTCATTAATATTGCGATCTATACGGCGCTGCGAACCGTCTTCTCGACTGTGATGGCATTGATCGGCGCGGAACTGGTCTACAATCTGCGCAATTATGTCTCGCAGGGCATCTGGCGCATTATCTTCACGCTGCCGCTGGTGATTCCAACGACGGTGGTGTTTCTCGTGTGGCGGCAGGTGTACGCCTCACGGTTGGGACTGCTGAACCAAATACTGATTACACTCGGTTTGGGCAGCCAAGCCAAACCGTGGCTCGGTTTACCGGATACCGCTTTGGGCGCACTCATTCTAATCGGGTTCCCACTGGTTTCAGGTTTCGGTTTCCTTGTGCTGCTTTCGGCGCTGCAGAACCTGCCAAATGAAGTGAACGATGCGGCGTTAATCGACGGCTGCACACGAATGCGACGTATTTTCGCGATTGACCTACCTTCTATTCGCGGTCCATTGGCCTTGATCTTGATTCTGGGTATTAACGCGGGCTTACAAGAATTCGCACCGATGCTGGTGGTCACCAACGGCGGGCCAGTGAACGCGACCCAATCGCCCGGTTTGTATCTGTACCAGCAAGCATTCACATTGGGCAAATTTGGTTACTCGACGGCCATTGGTACGGTGCTGATGTTGATGACGCTGGCCTTCAGTATCTTCATCCTCCAAGCCCGTTACAGGAGAGCGCACGATGTTGAAGTCTAACACGACCGTTCAAAGTGTAGCGGCAACCCGCAGCCGGACGACCGCTAAAAGAGCCGCCGGATGGCGCACCGATTGGCCGCTCAATATCGCGCTGCTCGTACTGGCGCTGATGACCTACGTCCCGTTTGCGTCAGTCATCATCAACTCGGTGAAGGATAACAAGCAGTTCTTTACCCAATTCTGGCTGCCAACCCTTCCCTTTCATTTTGAAAACTACGGCAAAGCATGGCCGATTATCTCGCAGAGCATCCTGAACAGCGTGGTGTACTCAACGCCGACCGTGCTTTTGGTGCTGCTGGTTTCCGGCTTGACAGGCTACGCCTTCGCGCGTTACCGCTTCTGGGGTCGGGAAGTAATCTTTTTCCTGATGCTGCTGCTGATCATGCTGCCGGGTATTTTGCTAGTTATCCCGATGTTTGTTGAAATCAAAGACTTCGGATGGATCAATACCGTTCAAGGAATTGTCTTCCCGTGGACAGCCGTACAAATTCCGTTCGGGATGTTCTTGATGCGAACGTTCTTTGAAACGCTGCCACGTGAATATTTCGAGGCGGCACGTTTGGACGGCGCATCTGAGCTGCAATTGTTCTACCGAATTGCGCTGCCGCTGGCGACACCCGCTTTCAGCACACTCGGTATTTTGACCCTGTTGTTTACGTGGAATGATTTGATTTGGCCGATCATTACACTGCTGGATGCGACGCGCTATCCGATTTCGATTGGTGTACTAAGGTTCAGTGGTTCGTTTAGCACTGATTTCGGCGTGACCTTTGCCGGTTATACTATCGCGTCGATACCGCTGATTCTGGTGTTCGTCTTTACGGCGCGGCGCTTTATGGCTGGCTTACAAGGCGGCATCAGTATTTGACAATTCGCAGCGGGCAAGACGCTCGCTGCATTTTTATTCTTGGAAAGAGATGATTATGCCCATGTCAACAGAGACGTTTTCATCGGGTGCTGCTTGGATTTGGGATCATCCCGAGCAAGCGGTACATAATGACTGGCGCTATTTTCGGCATCGCTGGACAGCCCCTGCTAACCTCAAGCGGGCAACGCTGCTGATCACCGCTGACTCACGCTACGAGTGCAGCCTGAACGGCGTGCATATTGGGCGCGGGCCGGTGCGCAGCTTTCCCTATGCCTACGCTTATGATGTATACGACATTACGCCATCCGTAGAGGCTGGCAAAGAGAATGTGATCGCCGCGCTGGTGAATGCTTACGGCGACCATTCGATGGTGTACATCATAGGCGGGGCTGGACTAATGGTTGAAATCATCCTCGAAGACACGAGCGGTACGATCACGCGCATCGGGTCAGGAACAGATTGGAAGACAGCCGTTTGCGAAGCCTTTAATGCGCAGGCTCCACGTATCTCAGTGCAGTTGGGCTTCGAGGAACAGCTTGACGGACGTAAAGAGATCGTCGGATGGGACAGCTTGGAACTGGATGACTCGACGTGGGCACAGGCAGCGGTCGTGGCGGCTGCGGGTTCCGGCCCGTGGACGAATTTGACTCCCTCGACCATCCCCTTCTTGACCGAAGACCTGACGCCGCCGGTTGCCATCAAAGCGGTGGAACTGGCACGGACACGACCGGGCATCATCTGGAATCTGGATTTGCGTGAACAGATGAACACCATGCGCACCGGTTTGCGCAGCGCACCACCGGGTGAACGTGGGGCGATCCTGTTCACAGAGATTGTCGCACCCAAAGCCTGTGACATCCAGATCCACACCTTCCCTAACTACGAGCCGATTACCATCCGCGTGAATGACGCGCGTTTTGGGGAAGCCAATAACCCGCTGGATAACCCTGAAGCGCCAATCCCCGTGCATCTGAAGCAAGGCGCGAATCTGTTGATGATCAAGACGGTGGAGTGGCCTTCAATCCTATTTGAAACAACCGAGCAGCTCACCTTTACGGCGGAGCGTTTTGCGGCGGGCGCGGCGTGGGGGTTGATCACACCGTTGAATGAACTGATCGGCGAAGTTGACCAACTGTGGCAGATGGACTCGCTGGATGAAGCGGTCAAGGGACATTCGGTGACTGCAATCCCTTCCAGCGCCAACAAGACCGATATATTCGGATTGACCTCCAGCCAACAGTTCTTCGCGGTTAAAGGCGGCTTTTGCACCTACGACATTGCTCGCGTCACGCCGCGTCCTTCAGTGAACGGCGCGGGGCGACCTGTGCCTGCTGAGTCGCCCAACGCGCTGCTGCATGATAACGGGACATGGACGACGATCAATCCGCAGCCGGATGGTGATGTGCATGTGGTGATCGACTTCGGAAGGGAAACCATCGGCTACATCCAGATGGACATAGATGCCCCCGAAGGCGCGATTATCGACGGCAACCTGTTCGAAGGCATTGACGACGGCGGCATCTTCTGGACGCGAAACACCCGTAGCAGCTTCCGCTACGTGTGCCGTGAAGGACGTCAGGTCTTCACCTCGCACGAACGGCGCGGTTTGCGCTACGGCTCGTTCACCTTCCGCAATCTCTCCCGCCCGCTAAAAATCCGGCATATCACACACAAGATGGCGACCTATCCGGTGGAAGCCAAGGGCAAATTCCACTGCTCCGATGAAACGCTGAACAAGATTTGGGAAGTCGGCGCGTATACTGTGCGGCTGTGCATGCTGGATACGTATGTGGACTGCCCGACCTACGAGCAGGTGTATTGGGTGGGTGACGCGCGTAACAGCGCCTTGGTCAACAGCATCGCCTTCGGAGCCTATGAACTGACCGACCGCTGCGTGCGGCTGTCAGGACTGTCGCTCTCGCCGGAACTCAACATCGTCATCCCGCCGCACATTCAAGCCATGCGAACGCATATCGCGACTTCGCACGGGGTCAGCGGATGGTTCGACGAAATTCCGATGTGGACGTTCCTGTGGGTATGGATGGCGTGGGAACAGTACATGAACACCGGCGATAAAGATGCGCTGGTGGATTATTACGCCTACGTCAAAGAGTGTTTGGCACGCTGCGAAGGCTTCCTGACTGAGCGTGATCTGTTCGATATTCCGGACGTGTGGAATCTGGTGGATTGGGCGGCGCAAGACTTGGAGCGCGATGGCGAGGTCATCAGCAACACGGTATTGATGGCGCAAGCGTTGGACTGTGCAGCGAAGATGGCTGAGGCGTTGGGGAATAGTGCAGAAAAAGCACAGCACGAGGCACTGGCCGCGCGGCTGCGTCAGGCCGTCAATCAATACGGTTGGTCAGACGAGTACCAGTGCTATGTGGATACGGTGCGTGATCCGTTCGCTTACGAGCGTTACAAGACGCTTTGCGCCAAGCAGGGCGTGACACCCGATTCATTCGAGGTATTCCACAACAAGCAGCGCATCAGCGAACCGACGAATACACTGGTGCTGTTGTGCAATGCGGTCCCAGCCGAACGGCGCCGTGCGGTGATGAAGCTGGTTCTGAACGCCAAAGCAGGCAAGTTTGTGGGCAGCAGTCCGTGGTATGCGGCAGCCGGAAAGCCGGATGAGATGGTTCCGGTGGGCAGCCCGTGGTTCCTGTTCTTCACACTGGAAACGCTGTTCCAAGAAGGCATGTCGAACGATGCGCTGACCATCCTGCGCGAACAGTGGAACCGGATGCTGGAAAAAGGCGCGACCACTTTCTGGGAAACCTTCCCCGGCCACATCGGCAGCGGACATTGGAGCCGCAGCCTATGTCATGGATGGTCAGCGGCACCCGCCTATTTCCTCTCGACACAGGTGTTGGGTGTGAAGCCGATTGAACCGGGATTCAAGCGAATTCGCATCGCGCCGCAGACGTTTAATCTGCAATGGGCGGAAGGTGTTGTGCCGACACCGCATGGGCCGATCACGGTATCGTGGAAGATCACGGAATCGGGTCAGGTGGACGTGCAGTACGACGCGCCGGAAGGTTGTACGGTCGAGGTTGTCCTGCCGGAAGCCATCACGTAAATATTTAGATCGTCAGGGGACATGAAACGGTGTCCCCTTTTATTTTTTGAACAGGTAATTTTATGACATCGGTTGAATCCTCAAAAATTCTCAATCAACTGGCTCAACAATTCGCGACGCCCCAAAAAGAATTCTCACCTGTGCCCATCTGGTGGTGGAGCGGCGATCAACTGGAACGCGGGCGGCTGCGCTGGCAGATGGAGCAGTTGATTAAGGGCGGCGTCTACAACGTCATCATCCTGAACCTTGCGCCGACCAGCCCGCTCTACGGGTCTGATCCGGACCGTCCACACTTCCTGACGGAAGAATGGTGGGGGCACTTTCTAAACATGTGCGAAGACGCGCGGGAAATCGGGATGCGTGTCTGGTTCTATGACCAGATCGGGTTTTCTGGCGCGAACTTGCAGGGCGAAATCGTGCGTGATAATCCGGAATATGCCGGACAAGCGCTGAACTCGGTCACGGTTGAAGGAACCGGCACGCTGCAACTGGAATGCCCGTCTGAGGGTACGCCGTTGGCCGCCGCCTATGTGCCGCTTGATTCAAATGGCAAACCCAACGGCGCACCAGTCTCCATTAACCTCAATGGACGAACCGCCAGCACCGACGCCTCCGGCAACAAACGGCTGCGGCTGATGTATGCTATCCGGCGCGGTTTTGATTACTTCAACGCTGAGGGCTGTGACCGTCTGATCGACACCGTGCATCGCGAATTCGAACGGCGGGCGGGGCAGTATTTCGGCGATGTGATTGTCGGGTCGTTCCAAGACGAACTGCCCAGCATGCTGACGTGGAGTTCGCTGTTCGCGGAGGCCTTCAAACAGATCAAAGGCTATGACCTACTGGAAAACATGATCGCGCTGTGGGAAGGCGAGGACGCCCATGCCGAGCAGGTGCGCGTAGATTATCATCAGGTGCGGGCGGAACTGGCGGAGAAAGCCCTGTTCAAGCCGCTGTGGGACTGGCACCGACAGCACAGATTAGTCTGCGGCGTAGATCAACAAAGCCCTGCCCGTACCGGACAGCCTGTGGGCGGCGTGGAACAATACGCCAATTATATGCAGACCCACCGCTGGTATGACGTGCCGGGAAGTGATCATCACGGCAACGCCAAAATCCACAGCTCGTTGGCCCATCTCTATGACCGTCCGCGCGTGTGGATTGAGTCCTTCCACAGCAGCGGATGGGGCGGCACTTTGGAAGAAACCTTCGACTGGCTGCTGCCGTGGCTGCGGAACGGCGCGACTCTCTATAACCCGCACGCCGTTTATTACAGCACATGGGGCGGCTGGTACGAATGGGCACCGCCTTCGACCTGCTGGCGGCAGCCTTACTGGCAGCATTATTCGGTGTATGCCAATACCATTGCCCGACTGTGCTTCCTGTTGAGCCAAGGCAGCCATGTGTGTGATGTCGGCGTTCTATATCCGACGACAACAGTCCAATCTGGCCTGACGGTGGATGGCGCATTGGCCTCAGCGCAGGCGGCAAATGACAGCTATATCACGCTGACCGGAACGATGATGTTCCTGCAAATGGTCAGCGGCACACTGGACACCGATCACCGCGATTTCGACGTACTGGATGACCATTCGATCCAGCGCGGACAAGTCGCGAACCAAGCACTGCAAATCGGCAGCGAAGGTTATAAGGCGGTTGTGCTACCCAACTGTAAGGTGATTGACGGCAAAACTGCCGAACAACTGACACGCTTTGTCGAAGGCGGCGGCTTATTGGTAGCCGTTGGCAGCGTACCGGATCATGTGTTGGGCGCGACGTCTGAACAAGCACAAGCCTTCCAAGCGCTGTTCACATCAGGCAAAGCCAAGCTTCTAACCAACGCCGACGACTTGCCCGCCGCGCTAAAAAGCATACCCCGCCGCGTGGAAGCGCCGGTTCCGGTTCTGCACCGGCGGATTGAGGGCGCGGATGTGCTGTTTGTGCCAGCGGCCTCTCCCCACGCCACACGCAACACCGATACCCACAATGACGGCTTAAGCTGGCTGCGTGCCAACTACGAGTTTGATCCGGCGCGTTATCAGAAGCAGATGAAGATTGTGGCGCACGGTTTCAAAGGTGTGCCGCAGCTTTGGGATGCGGTAAGCGGGGAACGACGCGCGGTAAAGGCGATTATTACAGGTGACCGCGCCGAAGTCGAAATCCCATTTGACTCGTCGCCTGCTGCGCTGCTGGTCTGGTCAGATGAGACAGTGGATAGCGCGGTGGATATTACAGGCACATCACCTTTAATGGGGTTGAATGACGGTTGGACAGCGTCACTCGAACAGACGTTGGATAACCGTTACGGCGATTTGACCAAACCGGATTTCGAAGGTGCGCCACCTGTGCAGACATGGGCATTGCATCATCACATCGAGCAGGCTGGCGATGACGGTGTACGTGATCAGTGGTTCACCAAGGGCGCGGTGGATTGGTCACCAGTGATGGCAACTTACGGAAAGTACGGCGTCTGGTCAGGTATACGGAAAGCCAAGGAGCTACCGGAGCCGTTAGTGGCCGTTCCAGCCAGTGGACAGCTTGCCGATAAAAGCTGGGTGTCAGCCGAATATTCCTTACAGCGCGGGATTTATAAGGACACTATACATG
Source organism: Aggregatilineales bacterium (assembly GCA_044226855.1). Taxonomy (GTDB): domain Bacteria; phylum Chloroflexota; class Anaerolineae; order Aggregatilineales; family Phototrophicaceae; genus CFX2. Next base: position 478,297 of record JBGAGF010000001.1, on the reverse strand, counting down.
TCCCGAACTTGGGACCGAAAGCCCATGTACCAGAAGAGTTCCTCGACTTCGGACGTGTGCTGGCAGGCAGCGGCGTTCAATTCCGCACCACCATTTGGATGGAAGAGGCGCGGTCCTGTTCGCTGGCGCTGGCCGCCCCTGCTCGCAAACGCGCGTGGCTCAATGGCGAACCGGTTGGCAGCAGCGCACCGGGATATCTGTGGATGACTCCGGTACAGTTGAAAGTCGGCATGAACGTTCTGGAATGGCGCTTGGTAGCCGAGTCCGAAACCGATTTACGCGCCTATTGGGCGTTCGTGACGGATGCCGAGGCTTTTGCGCGGCCTGAACGCATGCTCCCGGCTGACCAAGCGCAGCGCGACTCGCGCATCGAATATGTCTACAACTTTGATGTGGATTTCGAGCCAACCTCAACGGTGGTACAAATCTCCGCCGACTCGCCCTGTAAGCTGATCGTGAACGGTGTCGAAGCAGGGCGGCAGGGCGGCTTTGATCCCTATGCCAGCCTCGCGCGGGTACAGCCCTACGTGGTCAAGAATATCCGCAGGGGAAACAACCAACTGATCGTCGAAATCCAAGACACCGGTTCCAGCCCGATTATCCAGATTGACGAGAACGACGAGATCATCGAACAAGAAGCGCCGCTCTCCACGATGGGCCTCAATCAACTGCGCGGCTTCGGCGTGGTGATGGTCGATGGGCTGGTGGAAGGCGCGAACGGCGAGCGGCTGTCCATCACCAGCGGTTCGCACTGGCAGGTCAAGCGCGATGGCGGCACGGCACAGCCCGTGAAGCTCTTCCGCATCCAGTGGAATGATCCGGCGTGGCCGTATCTGTGGCGGCGTCCGCATCCCCTGCCCGAAGCGGCATGGCTGGATAACACGCCCAATAATGGTGTGGTGCTGCCGGTTATTCCCGATGCTCAAGGTCGGCAGTCAACCGTCGAATGGTTCAGATGGCAGCTTCCGCCGGGAGTACGTGAAATCCACCTGCCAATTGCCGGACACGCCCGCGTATGGGTCGATGGCGAAGAAGTGACCGTCGAAAACGGAACGGTTCGTGTCCCACAATCCAAGGCGGTGGAACGTGTGGCACATGTGCGGGTGGTGCCCGAATTGGGGCATACAGGCGGCGGCATCTTCAACGGGCCGGTGACCTATACCACCGAGTCGGGAGCGATCCGCTTGGGCGATTGGGAAAAGCAGGGCCTCAGCGCCTATTCGGGCGGCATCCGCTACCAGAATACCTTTAGGCTGGATACAATTCCCTCCAAGTTACTACTCGATTTGGGCAAGGTGCGCGGGACGGCTGAAGTGTGGGTCAACGGGCAGAAAGCAGGCGTCCGCGTCTGGTCGCCGTATCAGTTTGAGATTACCGACTTGGCAAAGGCGGGCGAGAACACTGTCAAAGTCTTGGTGCTGAATACTCTCGCGCCCTATTTGGACGCGGTCAGTCCGACACATTACGTGCGACCGGGGCAGAAGGTGTCCGGTTTGTTTGGGCCAGTGCAAATTTTGAGCGGAAATTAAAGGCATCTCAAACCGCAGAGACGCAGAAATTTATTTAAAGAGATTAGAGGCATGTGATGACAGCAATCGTGAATTTAAAAACCGAATATCGCAGCAATCCGTTGGGGATTGATGTGACCAGCCCACGTTTAAGCTGGCAGCTTCAGAGTGACCGGCAGGGCGCGAAGCAAACAGCCTATCAAATAAAGGCGGGCAGCAGCGCCGGACAAACCGACTTGTGGGACAGCGGCAAGGTTGAGTCAGACCAATCCATTCATGTGATCTATGCAGGCAAAGCGCTGGCATCTCGGCAGCGCGTGTACTGGAACGTCACGGTCTGGGACGAAACCGGAAGCAGTGCAGAGAGCGAAACGGCGTGGTTCGAACTCGGTTTGCTGACGCGGAACGAATGGAAAGGCGACTGGATTGGCACGGCACTGCGCGGCGGCCCACGCAGCCTCATTCCTGCCCCACTCCTGCGCAAATCGCTGATGCTGGCGCGTTCGCCGCAGTCGGCGCGGCTGTACGTCACGGCATTGGGGTTATACGAATGCTCGATCAACGGGCATCGGGTCAGCCGTGATGTGTTCAACCCCGGTTGGACGGATTACTCCAAGCGTGTGCAGTACAAAGTCTATGATGTGACGGGCTTCCTCCAAAAAGGCGAAAACGTCCTCGGCGCGATGCTTGGTGACGGATGGGCGGTCGGGCACGTTAGTTGGAACCACCGCCAGCAGTATGTTGACCGTCCGCGCTTGCTGGCCCAGCTTGAGGTCACGCTGGATGACGGTTCGAAAGTTACGGTCGCCACCGACACCAGTTGGAAGTATCAGTTCGGGCCGATCCTCAGCAATGACTTGCTGATGGGCGAGGAATATGATGCGCGGCTGGAAATCCCCGGTTGGGATGCGCCCAAATTTGACGACACCACTTGGTATCTGGCCAAGCGCTTTGACGATCCCGGCATCGCAATTGTGGCGACCAACGTTCCGACGGTGCGGCGAATCCAAGAACTGAAGCCGATCAGCGATCCGGTTGATAAAGGGACGTTTACGGCCAAACGCATCATCTTTGATATGGGGCAGAACATGGTCGGGCGCGTGCGTTTTAAGGGAAGTGCCCCGGCCAATACCACCATCACGCTGCGGTTTGCAGAGGTTCTGAACGAGGATGGTTCGCTGTACCTCACCAACCTGCGCAGCGCCCGGGCGGTGGATTACTACACCTTCAAGTCGGATGAAGAAGTGACTTGGGAGCCGCATTTCACTTTTCACGGCTTCCGCTACGTGGAGCTGGTGGATTACCCCGGTGAAGTGACGCGCGACACCATTACCGGAGTCGTGCTGCATTCCCAGATGGCACCAACCGGCCAATTCGAATGTTCTGATCCGATCTTGAACCAGCTCCAGCATAATATTCAGTGGGGGCAGAAGGGCAACTTTGTCGACGTGCCGACCGACTGCCCGCAGCGTGACGAGCGTTTGGGATGGACGGGCGATATTCAGGTGTTCGTGCGGACAGCCGCCTATAACTTTGATGTCGCCGGATTCATGACCAAGTGGGCACAGGACGTGACTGACTCGCAGACCGAAGACGGCATCGTTCCGCCGGTTGTGCCCAAGATGCGCACCTCATTCTTGGAGGACGGTGGCCCCGCATGGGCGGACGCGGCCATTATTTGCCCGTGGACGATTTACCTGACCTACGGCGACAAGCGCATCCTCGAAACCAGCTACACTACAATGACCAAATTCATCGACTTCTTGGTGAGCACCAGTCCGGGTTATATCCGCTGCGCGCCGGAATACGAAGGTTGGCCGGGGTTCGGCGATTGGCTCTCAATCAACGCCTCAACACCGCGCGATTTGTTAGGCACGGCCTTCCTTGCCTATGATGCCGATTTACTGTCACAAATCGCTGCGGTATTGGGCAAGACGGCTGATGCCGAAAAGTACCGCAAGCTGTTCGCCGATGTGAAAACGGCCTTCGCCAACCGCTACTTGGTCGGGAGCAAGACGCCGCTGGTCAAGTCGATTCCATCGGAAGCCCGCAAACGGATGGATGAAGCGGATGCCATTTCGCAGGGCAATCTAAAACTGGTCGAGAACGAAACGGTCACTTCCAAGGTGTTCAATACCGAAGTTTTCCGTCCCACGCAAACCGCTTACGTGCTGGCGCTGCACTTCAATCTGCTGCCGGACGAACTGCGTCCGCTGGCGGTTGAGGAATTGGTGGCGGCCATTGAACGACGCAACATGCACCTCTCGACCGGATTTGTCGGTGCTCCTTACATGCCGCACGTCTTGAGCCGGAACGGGCGCTTGGATATGGCTTACACTCTGTTGAATCAGAAAACATGGCCATCATGGTTGTACTCGGTGACCCAAGGCGCAACCACCATCTGGGAACGCTGGGATGGTTGGACAGAGGAACGCGGCTTCCAAGACCCCGGCATGAACTCCTTCAATCACTACGCCTACGGTTCGATAGGCGCATGGATGTATAACACCATCGCCGGTATCGAGATTGATCCCAAGCAGCCCGGTTATAAGCACAGCCTGCTTCAGCCCAAGCCGGATGGCAGCCTGAGCTCAGCCTGCGGTCAGCTTGAGACACCCTACGGCAAACTGGTTTCCAAGTGGACATTGGATAACGGAGCGTTCGATTGGGAAGTGGTCGTGCCAGCCAATACCACCGCGACACTGACCGTGCCGATGACCGATGGCCGCAAGGTAACGCTGAACGGTGAGCCTGTCAGCGGCGCAGTACATGACGTGGGGGCGGGAACTTATCATATTACGGTTAACTAAGGCGGAACCTCATGGCCGAACAACTCACCTTTCCCGACGATTTTTTGTGGGGCGTGGCAGGTGCGGGACACCAGATCGAAGGCAACAACATCAACAGTGACGCATGGCTGCTGGAGCACGCGCCCAACTCAAACTTTTCAGAGCCATCGGGTGACGCCTGCGATCACTATCACCGCTATGCTGATGACATAGCCATGGTTGCTGCGCTGGGATATAACAGCTACCGTTTCTCACTGGAATGGTCGCGCATTGAACCCGCAGAAGGTGAGTTTTCACTGGCCGAATTGGAACATTATCGGCGGATGCTGGTGACTTGTCATGAGCACCACCTGACGCCGATTGTGACCTATAACCATTTCACCTGTCCCCGCTGGTTTGCGGCCAAAGGTGGATGGGAAGTGCCTGCGAATGCCGAACTGTTTGCCCGTTTTTGTGAACGGGCAACAGCACATCTTGGTGACTTGATCGGCACCGCCTGCACCTTGAACGAACCCAACTTGGGACTGATGCTGCAAAAGATGGGGTTTTTCCCGCCGGATAACGTGACCGCCAACGCGCCGTACCGGATGGCAGCGGCCAAAGCCTGTAACAGTGACACCTTTTCGGCCTATCCCTCCTGCTCCATTCAGGCGCGGGTGCGGGATACGCTCATTAGAGCTCACCGCTTGGGTTATGATGCCATCAAATCCGGACGAGGCGATTTTCCGCTGGGGATTACCCTAGCCCTAATTGACCATCAAGCGGTTGCCGGCGGTGAAGCACTGCGTGACCGGATGCGGCGTGAAACGGACGATGTCTTTCTGGATGCCGTGCGGAACGATGATTTCATTGGCGTTCAGAATTACACCCGCAGCCGCTTCGGCCCACAGGGCATGCTGCCGCCTGAGGAAGGGGTTGAACTGACGCAGGTGCACTACGAATTCTGGCCGGAAGCGCTGGAAGGCACCATCCGTTATGTCGCTGAATTCACCGGCAGGCCGATCTTGGTGACCGAGAACGGTGTCGCAACCACAGATGATACCCGCCGGATTGAGTTTATTCGGCGTGCGCTGACGGGCGTCCACCGCTGCCTTCAAGATGGGATCGCGGTCAAGGGCTACTGCTATTGGTCGATCTTTGACAACTTCGAGTGGGAATCCGGCTATAAGCCGACCTTTGGTTTGATCGCGGTTGACCGCACGACGCAAGTGCGTACCATAAAACCCAGTGCGAAGTGGTTGGGGCAGGTGGCACAGGCCAATCATCTGTAATCGGAATACAGCGATTATGTCCACTCGCTGGTGGATTGATGATTTTTGTGTAACACTGTTTGGCGTTCCACTCAATATTTGATTGGTTTGACGAGACATGTTCGCAGACAACCAAATAATGAGATCGGACTCTAAAACGCACACAAAGAGACATCGCCTCATGCAAACATCTCCGACTGACAATACTTGGGTCATGCGCCAAACATGGAGCAAACTGTTGTTTGCACATTGGCCTGTCAAGCCGGAGGTGCTGCGTCCCCTGATTCCGCCCCAACTCGAACTGGACACCCTTGAGGGCACGGCATGGGTTGGCGTGGTTCCCTTCTACATGAGCAATGTGCGCTTTCACTATTTGCCACCCTTCCCGACCACAGCCGAATTCTGCGAATTGAACGTGCGTACCTATGTTTTGCCTAAAGGCGGTAAGCCCGGCGTTTGGTTCTTCAGCTTAGATGCCTCCAGCGCCTTAGCTGTCATGGGAGCGCGAACGGCTTTTCATCTACCTTATTACAACGCAGCAATGAGCCTGACATCGACTGGAAGGGAGATTCACTACCGCTCGCAGCGCAATCATCGTGGAGCCTCATCCGCTAAATTCGAAGGACGCTATCAACCAACAGGCGCGGTTTATCAATCCCAAGCTGGAACGCTGGAACATTGGTTGACCGAACGTTACTGCTTATATGCGATGGACAACCAGAAGAACCTGTATCAAGGGGATATTGTCCACGAGCCTTGGCCACTTCAGCCCGCACAGGCTGATATATCACTGAACACGATGGCGCAGTCCGCTGGAATCGCCCTACCCGATACAAAACCCCTTTTGCATTATGCAGAACGCTTGGACGTTCTCGCGTGGTATCTGAGACGTATTTCAATTTCTTAACCTGTCATCACCAAACCCGAACATGGTTTACAAAAAATTCACACGCAGATGACTTGTTATCAGGCATAATGATATACAGATTGTAATATATGAGAGTACCACCATGTCCGAACGTGATACGCTGCTTCCCAATACGCCACCCTTCACAACTGAAGAAGCCGAACCGAAAACATGGAAGGGTTTTTCTGAACCGGGATTACTCATCCGTCATTTGGAAGAACTTTCGTTGAACGCACTGCCCGCGCTGCAAACCAGCTATCTGGATGGCTGGGTCATACGCTTTGCCGACGGCTATACCAAACGCGCCAACTCGGTTAACCCCCTCTACACGTCGGTGACCAATCTCGAAAGCAAGATGAGCCTCTGCGAGTCGATGTATGCCGTCCGCAAACAGCCCACCGTCTATAAAATGACGACACTTGCCGAGCCGCGTGATTTGGATGCCGAATTAGCGCAGCGCGGTTACCGCGAAGAACCCGGTGCCAGCGTGCAACTGCTGCCGCTCCAAACATTGGAACTCCCCACACAGGAGCGTGTGACCCTCTCCGCAGACGCCAACGAGCAGTGGCTCAGCGCTTACTTCCGCCTGAACAACGTCCAAGAACGCTATATGCCGGTTATGCGCCACATGTTGCAGCACATCGCCCCGCAGAAATGTCTGGCGGCGGTTTACATTGAGGGCCAGATTGCTGCTGTTGGATTGGGCGTTTTGGATCGTGGATTCTTGGGTTTGTTCGACATCGTCACCGAGCCGACCATGCGCCAGCGCGGGTACGGACACCAGTTGATGCTCTACCTGCTCAATTGGGGCAAAGCCAACGGTGCAGGATATGCCTACTTGCAGGTGATGTTGAGCAACAGCCCTGCGCTTTACCTCTACGAAAAGCTGGGCTTCCGCGAAGTCTACCGCTACTGGTATCGGGTGAAGTGGTAGGATCAATAAGAAACGGTATCATAGGGGCATGTCGGCGGCATGCCCCCACAACGCATCACATTAAATTACACCAACGCCTCAGTGATGACTTTGCCCTCCCACAGCGGCGGGATCGCCAAACCCATTAGATGCGCTAACGTCACCGGCGTATCCAAGGTGTTGACCGGCGACTGAATTTGATGCCCCTGCTTAATCGGTGTGCCGTTGATAATCCACGGAATGGTCATATCCTCCGGCATGTCCGTACCATGATCGGTATTATGTCCACCATGATCAGCCTGCACGAAGATCGTGTACTGGTCACGGATGCCTGCCGCTTCCAGCCGGTCGATCACAATCCCGATGGCCGAGTCATTGACTTCAATCGAAGCGATTTGCTCTTTCGACATCCAGCCGAACATATGCCCGTTGATGTCTACATCCCCTAGGTACAGGAAGCAGTAATCAGGCTTCTCATTCACCAGATACTCGGCTGCAAGTTTGGCGACATCCGTATCATTATCCAAGCCGTAGTCGGCATTACGGCAGTAAGATACCTTCAAACTGCCGGGGTTGCTCAAATCGCGAAGCTGCTCCCAACTGTAAAACATACAGGTGTGCTTATTGCCCAGCGCCGCAATGTCGATCAAGCTGGGGAAGGCCCGAGCCGACTCGCGGAAGATATTATCAGGGCCGACGCCGTGCTTTTGCGGCGGTACGCTGCGGAACATCGAGTTATGGGTGGGCAGCGTCACGCTCGGCATCACGGTTTGCGCCGTCCACGTATACGCGCCGCCCTGCCACAGCCGGTCAAGGTTCGGCGTTTTGGCCTGATGCAGCGCGTCCGGACGGCAGCCATCAATCGTAATTTGCAATATTTTGGTGCTCATTATCGTCCTGTCATAAGCTTGGATAGGTTTGATAAAATGGTTCCTGTAGATTAACACTCCCTTATGCGGGCGTAAAGTCTGGTATATGGACAGTGGACTCTATGCCAATTTGCAAACAATGACTCAACACATCGACTGGACATTCACCTATGAAACAGGTTTGTATTTTCTGTGGTTCGTATCCGGGCACACAACCGTTTTACATGGCTGCTGCTCATGCCATGGGACTGGGCTTGGCAAAGCGTAATTTAGGCTTGGTTTATGGCGGTGGCCGCGTCGGACTCATGGGCGCGGTGGCCGATGGCACGCTGGCGCGCGGTGGAAAAGTCACCGGCGTTATTCCGCAGTCACTCGTGGATCGCGAACTGGCACACACTGGCCTGAGCGAACTGCGTGTCGTCACATCCATGCACCAGCGCAAAGCGATGATGGCCGAAATCGCTGATGCCTTTATCGCGCTGCCCGGTGGCTTCGGCACGCTGGATGAGCTGTTTGAAATCATTACATGGGCGCAGTTAGGCTTTCATCACAAGCCCATCGCCTTATTGAATATCAGCGGCTACTTCGACCCGCTGACGCAGTTCATTGAGCACATGGCGACCGAAGGGTTTATCAAACCGGTCCATCGCAAAGCCGTGCTGGTCAAAGATGACGTCGATACCCTGCTGGATACCATTGTCGCCTACCAGCCCCCGCAGCTTGAAAAGTGGATCGACAGTCCAAAAGAGTTGTAATCAAAACTGATTTTGCAGGCCGTTGAACCAGCGGTACACTGTTGCCGGAATTATCCTGATGAGGAGTGCCGGATTGAACAGTTATGTCACGTTAGTGAGCAATCCTGATTTTTTGACGGGCGCGGTAGCCTTGGCACGTTCGCTGCGGATGGTCAGGGCACAGTTCCCGCTGACAGTGCTGGCGCTGGATGGCGTCGACGGCATCGAACGCTTAGAAGCGCTGGGCTGCATCATCAAGATTGTCGAACCGCTGCCGCTTTCCGATGCTTTTCGGGCGCGGCATTCGCGCAGTTCGCAGCACAGTCTCGCCCCCTTCACCAAAGGCAATAAGCCCCAGTTTCATGATCCACTGAACAATTTCATCAAGCTGCGGTTGTGGGAACTGGACAGTCACGAGAAAGTGGTGTTTCTGGACGCCGATACGCTGGTCATCAAGAACATCGACCGGCTGTTTGAATACCCTGAATTCGTGGCCGCCCCCAACCTGTATGAATCGCTTGCCGATTTTCACCGCATGAACAGCGGTGTGTTCGTCGCTAAGCCCAACCCGCGCACATTTGAGTCGATGCTGACGCGGCTCGATCAGCCAGATGTCTTCTGGCCGCGCACTGACCAGACCTTCCTCCAAGCCTATTTCCCCGATTGGCACGGACTGCCCTACATCTACAACACGCTGCAATATGTCTGGTTCAACCTGCTGCAGTTGTGGAGTTGGGAGCACATTCATGTCATCCATTACCAGTATGAGAAGCCTTGGGAAGCCAACCATCCCAAACGCGAACAGCTTGCTCCCTTGATCGATCTGTGGTGGCAGGTCTATGAGCACGGCATGCTGCCAGATGAACTCCCCAAACCATTGGAACAGCAGCATGTTGGCTAATATGCGGCGCTGCTTAATCCTCGACTTTGACGGCGTGCTGGTCGATACCGAGCCACTGCATTTTGCGAGCTGGCAGCAGGCCTTTGACACTCTGATGGGCATTCGCATCGAGGATAACTATCACTTACTCGTTGGTCTGTCATTGGAGCAAATCTATCAACTGTGGGCTGGTTCAAAATTCGATCTGCTCACGCCGGATTTACGTCAGCAGCTGCTTGCCCTAAAAACCGAAACATTCCTCAAGCTGGCCTCCGAGCAGCTTCAGCCGATGGCCGGAAGTATCGAGCTAATCCGGCGGGCACAAGCGGCAGGTTGGTACACCGCGCTGGTGACACGCTCGCTGCGCATGCGGCTGCACCGTACACTGGATATTATCCATATGCCTGCCGTGTTCGACGTGATCTTGGGTTCGGAAGACGCGGTTGATCCGGTCAGTGATCGCAAGAACCACGCCCGCGCCGCGCAGATATTCAACATTAATCTGGCAAACTGCGTGGTGATTGAAGACAGCGTTTCCGGCATTCAAGACGCACTGGCCTGCGGCATCGGCACAGTCATCGGCCTAGCCAGTTCATTGGATGCAGCCGTTTTGCAGGAAGCAGGCGCACATCAAGTGGTGGCGCATTTGGATGCGGTGAGGTTGGAGAGTAGTCGTCCACCAGAAAAGACAGTCTCATGACCCCAATAGCCATTACCGGCGCAACCGGATACGTCGGGCGGTTCGTCGTCGCCGAATTGCAGCGACGAGGGATGCCGATACGCGCACTGGCCCGTTCGCAGTCAAATCGTGACGGACTCGAACAGCCAGTCGACTGGATCACAGGCGATCTACGCACACCGGACGCCATTCGTCAGTTGGTCGATAGAGCCGATGCGGTGGTGCATCTGGCCTATGAGCACGTGCCAGGGAAGTACCGCAACGGTGAAGGGGATGACCTCCCCGCATGGTTGGAGGCCAATCTGAACGGATCGCTGCAACTGCTTGAAGCGGCCAATCAGGCAGGCGTGAAGCGCTTTATATTCTTATCAAGCCGGGCCGTTTTCTCACGCACAGAACCCGGCCAAATACTAGACGAACGGCATCCGACTTCGCCAGATACCCATTACGGAGCCTACAAAGCAGCGGTGGAAGCTTTCATGCAAATCTACGCACATCAGGGCACGATGGCGACCTGTGCCATCCGCACCACAGGCATCTATGGGCTGACCTATCCGCTTCAGCAGTCCAAATGGTGGGATTTGATTCAGGCGGTGCTCAATGATCAACCGATCACAACCAATCGCGGGGGCACGGAAGTACATGGCGAAGATGTCGCGCGGGTGATTGCCACGCTCCTTACCCGTCCGGCGATGGACGTGAATGTACTGCACCTCAGCGACTTGTATGTGACCATGCGCGAAATTGTGCGGCTGGCGCGGCAGTTCGCGCAGCGTCCCGGTGACCTTCCACCGGAGTCCCCGCCCGCCCAAAATGTGATGGTGTCGCGTTACTTGGACGAAATAGGTATCACGCTGGGCGGCAGTCCCCTCCTCGAAAAAACCGTCTCACAATTGGTTAACGCGGCAACCTGAGCAGTTAACCGAACATTAACCAGTGTCGAACGCAACTTTTCCGCATGACGAACGTTATTACAGTTGTGCCATACAACACAAGGAGCAGCACCAGTGCGAATCTTAATTTTGGGTGGAGACGGATACCTCGGTTGGCCGCAAGCGCTTTATCTATCCCAAAAAGGATACAAAGTTGCTGTTTTTGATAACCTCGCCAGACGCCATTTTGATCTAAAGCAGGGCTTTGACAGCCTGATACCCATTCAAACGCTGCATCAACGGATTGAGACTTGGCAGCGTATCACCGGCAAGACCATCACCTCCTATCATGGTGATACCACCGATTACACGGCGCTTTCCAAAGCCTTCCAAGAATTTCAGCCGGAAGCAGTGGTGCATTTCGCCGAACAGCGCGCCGCCCCCTACTCGATGATTGACCGCGAACATGCTGTCCACACACAATACACCAACGTCATCGGCACGCTCAATGTCCTGTACGCCATCAAGGATTTCGCGCCCAACTGCCATCTGGTCAAGCTGGGGACGATGGGCGAATATGGCACGCCCAACATCGACATTGAAGAAGGCTTCATCGAGATCGAGCATAAGGGACGCAAGGACGTGCTGCCCTTCCCCAAGCAGCCCGGTTCGTTCTATCACCTCAGCAAAGTCCACGATTCGCACAACATCCAGTTCTGTTGTCGCATCTGGGGATTGCGCTCGACCGACCTTAATCAGGGCGTCGTCTATGGTGCTGACACCGATGAAACCCTCCTCGCTCCTGAACTGGCTACCCGCTTCGACTACGATCAAATTTACGGAACTGCCCTCAACCGCTTCTGTATCCAGTCAGCCGTCGGCTACCCGCTGACCGTTTACGGACGCGGCGGACAAACACGCGGCTACATCCATGTGCGCGATACCGTTCGCTGCATCGAATTGGCGATCCAGAATGAGCCAAAAGCCGGTGAGTACCGCGTCTTCAACCAGATTACCGAATGGTTCTCAGTCAATGATCTGGCCGAACGTGTCCAGCGCGTGGGCAACAGCATGGGCTTGAACGTCGAGCTTCAGCAGATTGCGAACCCGCGCGTCGAACTCGAAGAACATTATTACAACGTCGTCCACACCAAGCTGCTGGATCTCGGATTGCAGCCGCACCTGCTGAACGACAAGGAAGTCGAACATCTCATCAGCGTGGCAATTGAGCACCGTAACCGCGTCGATGCCCGTTTGATCGCCCCAACCGTCAACTGGCGTGCGACCGACAACCGCGTCGAGCAAAAGTCTGAACCCACTTTGAGCGGCGTCTCCACAAATGGAACGTCCTCTAACGGTTCGTCACACACGTAAACTTCACAACATCGTGGGAGGATCAAAGATCCTCCCCTACGACAATCCTCGCGCTCAAGTAAATCCGTTTCCCTCTCCCCCACGATCACCCAACTTGGCACGATCTTAAGCCTGAATCCGCTTTCCTGATTCGCAGTCTTCGCGTATGATAAAACTAGAATGGCAGTTGTCCATCGGAGTGTAATCTATGCCGGACTCGACCAATTTTGACGCAGCACTGGAAGCCTTTGAAGAATCAGTGCGCGATAATATTAAGATGCTCTCGTCAAAAGACCCCAAGGCGCGCATGAAAGCCGCGGCTTGGTTAGGCGAAGCGGGTGATCCTACCGCCATCACCATGCTCAAGCAGGTCTATAAAGATGACCCTGACCCCAAAGTGCGGGACACGGCGCGTTATTCGCTCGGTATGTTCCGCAAGTTGGAAGAAGCGCTCAAGAAAGACGACCAAGCCAAGGTGCAGAAGCTGCTGGAGGATGTCGCCGTACACGGCAAAATGGGACGGCGCTTGCCCATTTCAGTACGCTCACTGGTGAAATTCGAGATCGCCTTAGTGATCTCCGCCGTTTTGGTAGCCGTACTGGCCTTTGTCCTGCCGCCGATCTTCCGTCAAGGGGTTAATCAGGTCGTCCAGCAAATCGAGCATCCTGAACCGACCGTGCCCGCCGTCGCTAACAAAGACCGTCCAACGCTCGTGACGGAACTTCAGGCGACTTTGACCAAAGTCACCAACAATGCCACCAAGCTCCAAGCGCAGTATCAAGGCATGTTGGGCGGTGGAACGCTGGATTGCAAGCAGTTCTTTGATACGCTCACGCCAGTGGCGCTCTCAGCCGATAATACGCGAGATTTCGCGGATTTGGCGACCATCGCCAATGATATCAACAGCTTGGAAGCCACCTTCCGCACCGCCAAAGGCACATATGACCGCGTCTGTGACAATGGCGAGAAAATCGAGGCGGCGGAGTTCGGCGCACCGATGGGTGAAGTGGTCAAACTCGTACAATCCATCGCAACCTCGCAAGCCGCCTTAACAGCCGCAGCCGCCAAACAATAATCCTGTCTTATTCCAATTGAAATGATAAAGAGGCGTATGTACGCCTCTTTTCGTTTGACGCCATTAGAGTCTTTAAAGCCCCTCCCTGACGCTTCGGGGAAGGGTTTGGGGTGGGGTATATACGGCAAAATTAATGCGATCCTACCCACTCTAGCCGCTCGTAACCGCCTCGAGATGCTGCTTGAGCTGCGCCTCAAGACGCTGGCGCGGTTGGTAGCCGACCATGAAGTGGACAGGCTCACCATTCTGGAACAGAATCAGAGTCGGCAGGCCCATAACGCCATAGCGGATTTGCAGGTCTGGATTCAAGTCAGCGTTCAGCGAACCGACACGCATTTTACCCGCGTAATCCAGCGCGATTTGATCGACAATCGGCTCCAGCATCCGGCACGGCGGGCACCAATCCGCGCCGAAGTCCACCAGCACCGGCAGTTCCGAGTCGAGGACCAGCGATTGGAAGTTGTCGCTGGTGATTTCAATGGTGTTATGCATGGTTAATTGATCCTTTCGATAACCATTGGCGAAAGTTTTTTCAGACTGGATGTATCTGATATTGCAGACTATACAAGTTCCAGTTCACTGGAAGTCAAGGGGTCAGTTATGGCGAAAAAAAGCGGCTTACCGATTGGTGAAGTGGCACGGCAGGTGGGGATGCTGCCAACGACCCTACGCTATTACGAGAGCATAGGTCTGCTGCCTGACCCCGCGCGCGAAAATGGCGCACGCCGTTACGATTCAAGCGTCTTCCAGCGGTTGGAAATGATCCAAACGGCGCAGCAAGCCGGTTTTACCTTAGCCGAAGTGCGCGTATTGTTTGACGAAATTCTGTGGAGTGACTCGCCTGCCAGCAAGTGGAGCAGTCTCATTCAGCACAAGCTCCAAGAAATCAACCGCATGTTGGTCAACATCCAGAGCATGAAGCATCTCTTGGAAGACATCCTCAACTGCGACAACGAGCATCTGGCCGAGTGCATGTTCGAGACCGGTCAGCGACACCGGCAGGATAGTGAATTCCTTCAATCTAAAGTATGAGTACAACGCACCGCAATGATGTTACAATCACAATAGCAACATGCATTTCCAATAGTTTTCTTTAGGAGTAAACATGACCGCTTTATTTGATGAACTGCGACGGACAGAGTTTTCACGCTTGGACGCAGGCGGACATGTTTATCTGGATTACACCGGCGGCGGCTTATACGGCGAGTCACAAGTCCGTGCTCATTCGGAGATGCTGCTGACACAGGTGCTCGGCAATCCCCACTCCCAGAATCCCACTTCGCTCGCCAGCACCCATAACGTCGTTCATGCCCGAGAACGCATCCTCCAATTCTTTGACGCCGATCCAAGCGAATACGAAGTCATCTTCACCCTAAATGCCAGCGGCGCGCTCAAGCTGGTTGGCGAAAGCTACCCTTGGGAAGAGGGTTCGCGTTATATGATGACCGCCGACAACCACAACTCGGTCAACGGCATCCGCGAATTCGCCAAGGCCAAAGGTGCCATCATCGAATATTTGCCGCTCAACCGTGATCTGCGAGCAATCAATCTGGAAAATCTGCTGCCCACGGTTGACCGATCCAAACCGCATCTGTTCGCCTTTCCGGCACAGTCCAATTTCTCAGGTGTCAAGCACAACCTCGCATGGATCGAATTAGCCCACCAGCGCGGCTACGACGTATTGCTGGATGCGGCGGCCTATGTCCCCACCAGCAAGCTCAGCCTGCGCGAAATTCACCCCGATTTTATGAGTGTCTCGTTCTACAAAATGTTCGGATTCCCGACCGGCGTCGGCGCGCTAATCGTTCGCCATGAGATCACACACAAGCTGCACCGTCCTTGGTTCGCGGGCGGCACCGTAAAATATGTCTCTGCCCAGAACAAAATGCATCTGCTCTCCACATCCGGCGAAGGCTTTGAAGATGGGACGCCCAATTACTTGAGTATTCCCGCCATCTCAACCGGATTGGATTTTCTGGATCGTGTCGGCATGGGAAATATCAATGAGCACGTCATGGCGCATACCGAAATGCTGCTCAACGGACTGCTCGAATTGCACCATACCAATGGCAGCCCGCTGATTAAGCTGTACGGCCCGGCTAACATGACCTCGCGCGGAGGGACGCTGGCCTTTAACCTCACGACACCCGACGGAAAGCTCGTCGATTCTTATGAGATCGAGAAACGGGCCAACGGCGAAAACATCTCGGTACGCACAGGCTGTTTCTGTAATCCCGGTGCTGCTGAATTTGCCTTTAATTACCTCCCCGACGAAACCTACCACTGCTTTTCAGTCATCAGCCCCGATCAATTCACTGTCCAACAATTCTCAACTTGCATGAACAACCTGCCCGTTGGAGCGGTTCGCGCTTCCTCAGGCATCGCCACCAACCAGCGTGATGTGCAGCGCTTGGTCGACTTTATCGGCACATTTGTGGATTTTGTGCCCGACTCCGATCACGTTTGGCGCATGCCCACCCGCGAAACCGCCTAACCGCGAGACAAGTCATAAATAGGCTATTGCACCTTTGATGTAAATTACCAAATCCCTTTTGAAAAGAGTCTGGAAAGTCCCCTCTGCCATGAAATGGAGAGGGGATTTAAGGCTTGTCCGGTACTGTCTTTTTTGCTTATTCAGCCGAGAATTTGAGCGACTAGACACTGAATTCTGTAGTGTCATGTACAAGACTCTGATTTTTGAAGCGCAAACATGACGCTTTTCACTACCGGACAACGCTATTTAGGGGTGAGGATTTCGCTCTTCTCCGTTGCATGCGCTGGAGAAGAGTTAACCTGAGTGGGCTAGCCTTATCTAGGCAAACTCATCCATAATCCGCTGCGCCACCAACCGTGCCGAAATCAGCGCAGTGGGCACACCTGTGCCGGGATGCGTGCTGGCGCCAACAAAGTACAAATTGTGATACCGGTTGTGCCGGTTATGCGGCCGCATATAGCCCAGTTGCATCAGCGTGTGGGCAAGGCCGTGTGTCGCGCCTTTCAGCAAGTTATAGCGGCTGCGCCACGAGAGCGGCGTATAGTTGATCTCGAACTTGATGTGTTCTTGAAGGTCATTAATACCCAGCACCGAGAGACGCTTAAATACATCCTGTCGCGCTTTCTCCCGGATGCAGCGCCAATCCTGTTCATGCCCCTCGTTGATGTGACCGACTGGAACGATAGCGATCAACGTATCCTCACCCTCCGGTGCAGCCGATGGATCAAACCGGGTCGGCGCGTGAATATACAGGCTGGGATTATCCGGCAGATCCAAATCCTGAATGATGCTCTCAAAGTTCTCACGGTAATCATCCGCCAGAAACAGGGTGTGTCCGCCAAGCGCCGGATAGGTTTTGTCCATGCCCCAGAAGAAGCTGATCACCGAGCACGAATACTGTTTGTGCGCCAGACGTTCAGCTTCCGCTGGGTCAGGCAGCAGCGATTGATAGACGTAAGGCAAATCGGCGTTCGCGACGATCAAATCGGCTTCGACACGCTGCCCGTCTTCAAGAATGACCGCGCGAGCCTTGTTGTTTTCCACCTCAATCCGCTTGATTTCGATCTCGAAGACAAACTCAACGCCCGCCTCACGCGCAATATCCATCAGCGCTTCAACCACGCTGTACATGCCGCCTTTGGGATACCAGACCCCGTGCGCCAGTTCGGTATACGGCATCATGGAAAACGTGGCAGGCGCCTCGAAAGGGCTTAAACCCATGTAGACATCTTGAAATGAGAAAGCGCTCTTGAGCCGGGGCGACTTAAAGTATGAGGCCATGTTGCGATAGTGCGGAACGAGCGGCTTCAAACTCACTGCCAGCGGCCAATTGCTCGGCGAGAAAAAAGATGCTGCGCTGCGGAAATCGCGGTTGACCAGCCGGTCCATTGCCAATTGATAGTGCCGCTGGCCTTCCTCTAAATAGCGCAGAAATCCATGAAAACTACCCGGTTCAATCGCCTCAAGCTGTTCCTGCATCCGCTTCAAATCCGAGGTCAGGCCAAGCTGCTGACCATCGTCAAACACCAGATGATAGGTCGGGTCGACACGCTGCAAATCGAGGCGTTCATGCAAAGATGCGCCAAGTGAGGTGAACTCAGCTTCGTAAACCAGCGGCATGATCAGCAGCGTCGGGCCTGTATCGAAGCGATGGCCTTCATGCGTAAAATGATCACAGCGCCCACCGGCGCGCTGATTTTTCTCATACACCGTGACGTGAACGCCTTGCCGCGCCAGATGCGCCGCTGTCGCAATGCCACCAATACCAGCCCCGATCACAATTGCAGAACGCGGTTTCATGATAGTTCTCCAGCAAAGTCCATCAACAACATTGACAGCAGTGAGCGTCCCATAGCCAACCCGCTGCCGAATGATTTACGGTCGGAATAATCAGCCCGAACCTGATAATTGTCTTTCTCGATCAGGTTCAGCACCGTTTCAAAGCGGGCAATATAGGCGTATCCGGCGATACGTGTACGCAGATTCTTGACCCGCGCAATATAGCTTTTGCCCTGCTTAAAATAATCTCGCGCGACCTGCACCCGATGCTTCACCCACTTGCAGTAGTGCTCGCTTCCAAAGTCAGCCGGATCAAGGTGATGGGCGTCCAAGAACTCTCGTGGAATATTGAAATATCCCGCAGCCACATCTTCATGCGTATCCCGCAGTAAGTGGGTAATATGAGCCGCTGTCACCGCGAGATAACGGGCTGGTGTATGCGGCGTATCATTTTCATGTCCGATGAAGTAATGCAGTGCCTCGGTGACTGCCGTCGCCAGTTGGTTCGAATACTGGGCCAGTTCGCGCTGAGTGATCAGCCGCCCACGACGTTGTGCGTCAAAAGACATCACCGCCATCATATTGCGAATATAGGCTTGTAAGCCGCTGTAGGGTTCGTTGTCGCTGGCGATCAGGTCACTCAAGAGGCGTTCTTCAGCGCTCAAATTGCCGCGCCACTCGTGACAATACGAACTGTCAACCAGCGCCACTTGGCTCTTGAGAAAATCCATGCGCGCTGCCGGATTGGACAGAGTTTGGTCGAGCATGTCATCGACCCAACGGAAATAGGCATAAGCGCGGTAAGCATCCAGTACCCGCTGATGATCAACAAATAACCGGATGGTGTAATAGGTCTGCTTGCTGGCATCCTTGGTGATCGAAATAGGCAGGTTCGGGTCGGCTCGTAAACCAATTTCGGCAGGCGCCTGCTCCAAATGGGGAATAAACCGAATCCGCTCTCCGATAATAGATTCCGTATATGCAATAGGGCTTGTCATTCATCCTCTCCCACACAGCTGCGATCACTTCCGCAGCGAGACTCTAGGCTGAATCTCTATCACATATACGCGAGCGATATTCTTTTGTTGCGATTTTTATTACTATAATATCGGAAGAATTTCTACCCAATAATGGAAGTTACTCATACAGCCATTTCAGGACGCAACAAGCTGAAAACACCATTTCATGTTTCCAAGATTTGTTATCATTCTAGGTTAGAAAACTCGAACCAAATCCTCTTGACCTTACAAACATTTGTTCTTATAATTGAATTAGGGTTATTCCACGGAGAATTATCTAAAACCTTGGCAAACGCTTCTCTCTTTCCAGATTTGATTTCCTTATTTTCTTTGTGTCTTAGTGGTAAAAATGCATTTGGCATTTCAGCGGTGGCAATACGGGAGCGATCCGCTGAACCAGTGCCAATTCAGCGGCATTGACCGGGCCTCCCGCCGACACAAAATGTCAATTCAGCGCCTGCCTCCCTCATAGCCGCCAGACAATTCGGCGGATAAATGTGCAAATTATGCAAAATCTGCAAATCTTGCGAAGAATTTGCAGAAATTTTCGAGGTTTGGTATCGAAGTAACTCCCCCATACCCCACCCCAAAATAAACAGCCAGATGGAATAATCAACATCTGGCTGTTTACGAGATGACAAGGGCTAACAGGATAATCGACCATTAGCCCCTTAGAGTTGACGAGAACTTACTTGTCTTCCTTAACCTTGATGCCCTGATCCTTCAACGCAGCGTGTGCCGCAGCCAGACGGGCTACTGGAACACGGAACGGTGAGCAGCTCACATAGTTCAGGCCAGCCTTATGGCAGAAGTTGATGCTCTTGGGATCGCCACCATGCTCGCCGCAGATACCAACTTCGAGCGATGCACGTGCCCCGCGCCCCTTCTCAACTGCCATACGGATCAAGTAACCGACGCCTTCTTCGTCCAGAACTTGGAACGGATTCTCAGGCAGCAAACCGGTTTCGACGTAGTTCAGCAGGAACTTGCCTTCAGCGTCGTCACGGCTGATACCAAATGTCGTTTGGGTCAGGTCATTGGTACCGAACGAGAAGAACTCGGAGTATTCGGCCATCTTGTCGGCAACAATCGCTGCGCGCGGCAGTTCGATCATCGTACCGATCTTGTATTCCAGTTTGACCTTATACTTCGCCATAACTTCTTCACCAATCCGTTCGATCAAGGTACGCATGAACTTGACTTCGTTGGGATGGTTGGTCACGGCGACCATGATTTCAGGATGAACTTGCACGCCCTCAGCGGTCAATTGGCAAGCCGCTTCGAACAGTGCGCGTACCTGCATCTCGCTGATCGCGGGGCGCATGATACCCAGACGGCTGCCGCGCAGACCGAGCATCGGGTTGAATTCCTGTAGACCTTCAACTGCGGTCATCAATTCTTCAACGCGTTGCAGTTCGTTCGGACGGTCATTCATCAAGCGCAGACCGGCAGCGCGCAGCGCCAAATGTTCGTGCGTGGGCATGAACTCATGCAGTGGCGGATCGAGCAGGCGGATGATCACCGGCTGGCCTTCCATCGCCTTGAAAATGCCGTAGAAGTCGTCATGTTGGAAGACTTCCAGCTTATCCAGATTCTTCTTCTCTTCTTCACCATTCGGCTCGGAGAGGATCATAGCCTGAACAATCGGGAGACGTTCTTCTTGGAAGAACATGTGCTCAGTACGGCACAGACCGACACCTTCGGCACCGTATTCACGGGCACGGCGGGCATCGTTCGGATAGTCGGCGTTGGCATAAATGCCCAAGCGGCGGAAGCTGTCAGCCCAACCCAGCAGCTTGCGCAGGTAATTTTCACGCGCGAAGTCAGGCTCAACACGCTTGATTTCGCCGATGAAGACTTCGCCCGTACCACCATCAATCGAAAGGGTGTCGCCTTCATGAACTTCGATTTCGTCAACCTTCATGACACGGCCACGAACATCAATGTCCAGCGATTCGGCACCGCAGACGCACGGCACACCGAACTGACGGGCGACGACCGCTGCGTGGCTGGTTGCGCCACCACGGCTGGTCAAAATACCCTTGGAGGCCAACATACCATGAACATCATCCGGCTTGGTTTCGGGGCGAACCATGATGACCGCTTTACCGGCCTTGCCCCACTTCTCAGCCACATCAGCGTCGAAGGCCACGACACCAACCGCGGCACCGGGCGAGGCGTTCACGCCCTTACCAATCATACGATTAGCCTTCTCGGCCTTGACCTTATCATCAATATCGAATTGCGGGTGCAGCAGTTGGAGAACATGCTGCGGTGAAATGCGGAGGACAGCTTCTTCTTTGCTGATGACGCCTTCTTCGACCATCTCAACAGCGATGCGGACGGCGGCGCGGGCAGTGCGCTTGCCATCACGGGTTTGGAGCATCCACAGCTTGCCTTTTTCAATCGTGAATTCAACGTCCTGCATCTCACGATAATGCTTCTCAAGCTTGGTGCTGACGTCTACAAATTGGGCATATACCTTGGCGTTTTCACGTTCGAGTTGAGCGATCGGTTCCGGTGTACGAATACCGGCAACCACGTCTTCGCCCTGTGCGTTCATCAGGAAGTCGCCGAACAGTTTCTTCTCGCCTGTTGATGGATTACGTGTAAAGGCCACACCTGTACCTGAATCGCCACCCATATTACCGAAAACCATTGTCTGAATGTTGACAGCGGTGCCCAGATCATGCGAAATACCAGCCGCATTGCGGTAGTCAATAGCGCGCTTGCCGTTCCATGAGCCGAATACGGCTTTGATGGCATGTTCCATCTGAACCAGCGGTTCTTGCGGGAATTCATCACCGACATGCTGCTTGTACAGTACCTTGAAATGCTTGGTGACTTTCTTCCAGTCATCGGCATTCAGGTCAACATCTGATTTAACGCCGCGTTCCTTCTTGATTTCAGTCAGATATTCTTCAAACGGTTCGTCGGGAATACCCATCACGACGGAACCAAACATCTGCACCAAACGGCGGTAAGCGTCGTAAACAAAACGAGCATCACCGGTCAATTCGACCATGCTCTCTGCAATCTTGTCATTCAAACCCAAGTTCAGAACGGTGTCCATCATACCGGGCATCGAGAACTTGGCACCGGAACGCACGGAAACCAACAAAGGCTTCGTTGTGTTACCGAAATTCTTGTCAGCTTGCTTTTCAACTGTCTTGAGTGCTTCGATAACCTGATCCCACAATCCGGACGGGAATTTGCCGCCTTCAGCGATGTAGGCATTACAAGCCTGTGTGGTAATCGTAAAGCCGGGAGGAACCGGAACGCCCGCGCGGGTCATGTCCGCCAACCCCGAACCCTTACCACCAAGGAGGGCGCGTACTTTATCCCAAGTACCGCCAACTTCTTGTTCGGCTTCTTCTACCTGATTGAATAGATAAACCCAACGCTTCGGCGGGGCATCTTTTTTTCCGTCGGTTTGCTTCTTCGTGGCACTAGGCTTTGTCGCTGTGACCATTGTGTATCACTCCATCAAATGATATTTTTTAGAACCTTGGGCCTATTGTCGTCCCGCAGAGGCTGATTCGGGTACTGACATTAAGCGTGTTCTGAGGTGACATGAATAACAAAATTGGTAAAAATCATCAGCAGATACGGGGCAGTTGATCGCCGCTCAACATATCCACAATCCGGTTTGCGCCAATAGCACTGCGCATGGTGACGTAGTTCGCCGAGTCCTCCAGCACCGTGCCGACGATGCAGGCCCCATCTCCCATGACATTCCGCGCGCGTTCGGCTTGTTCAGCCGGAACAAACGCGATGAACCGCCCCTCATTGGCGACATACAACGGATCAAGGCCTAGGATTTCGCAGGCGCCGCGCACGTCCTCAATAACCGGAATTACCGTCTCTTCAATATGGATGTGCAGATTGGAATCCGTTGAGATTTCCACCAATCCGCTGGCAAGACCACCGCGCGTCAAATCCCGCAGACAGTGAACCTCAATCCCCTCATCAATCAGTGCTAAGACCGTCGAAGCCAAGGGAGCGCAGTCACTTTCAATCGCCGTTTCGAAGGAAAGCCCTTCCCGCGCGGCCATAATCGCCATGCCGTGACGACCAATATCCCCGTTAAGCAAAATTGCGTCACCGGGGCGGACGCTGGATGGCGCAATCGTCAGGTTGTGCTCAATCACGCCAACTCCTGCCGTGTTGATGAAAATGCCGTCGCCTTTGCCCTTATCGACCACTTTGGTATCACCTGTGACAATCTGCACGTTGGCTTCTTGGGCGGCTTGTCGCATGGCTTGGATGACCTGCCACAGCGTCTCCATCGGCAGACCCTCTTCGAGAATGAAACCCGCGCTCAAAAACAGAGGTCGCGCACCACACATCGCCAGATCATTGACCGTACCGTTAATCGCCAGACTGCCGATGCTGCCTCCGGGGAAAAACAAAGGCTTTACGACATACGAATCGGTTGTGAAGGCCAGCTTGGCATTTCCAACTGGGAAAACCGCGCCATCATGACGGGTTTCCAGCAAGGTGTTATCAAAAGCAGGCAGAACCAGCTTTTCCAACAGGTTGCGCATCAGCTTGCCACCGCTCCCGTGTGCTAGGAGCACGTTGGGATATTCCGAAATCGGCACCGGACACGAGGCGCTGAAGTCGACACCTATCGAAGCAGGCTGGATCAGATTGGCAGGTTTTGAACCATTAGGACTGTTCATGAGGTTGTCTCTGGAGCTAAAGGAATAGTGGATGTTACAGGCATTGCAGGGCGACGGTAGCGGTAATAAGCAGCGCAAGCCCCTTCGGTAGAAACCATGGTCGCGCCCAGCGGATGTTCAGGTGTACAGAGTGTCCCAAAGGCTGGACATTCCAGTGGTTTCTTCATCCCTTGCAGGACGAGTCCGCTGATGCAGTCCGAGCTTTCTTCCACGCTGTAATCGGTCAGACCAAAACGTTTTTCGGCGTCATACTCGGCGTATTCCTCACGCAGTCCGAGGCCGCTTTGGGGAATTTCACCGATACCGCGCCACTTGCGATGAATAACCGTAAACACATCGCGCACAATCTTTTGAGCAGGCACATTACCTTCACGCCGCACACAGCGAGCATACTGGTTTTCGACCTCGGCACGGCCTTCTTCAAGCTGCTTGATGGTCATATAAATGCCCTGCAAAATATCCACCGGCTCGAAGCCCGTCACCACAAACGGCACATGATACTTTTGCGCGAGCGGGAAATATTCTTCATAACCGACGACTGCACAGACATGTCCGGCAGCGAGGAATCCTTGCACTCTATTCCCCGGTGATGACAGAATCGCTTCAATCGCCGGAGGCACGAGCACATGTGATACTAGAATGGAAAAATTCCTAACATCCTGCTGCTTGGCTTGGTAAACAGCCATCGCGTTCGCGGGCGCAGTCGTTTCAAACCCGACCGCAAAAAACACGACCTGCTTTTGCGGGTTTTCTAGCGCCAGCTTGAGCGCATCCAGCGGCGAGTACACCATGCGTATATCGCCGCCTTCCGCTTTCGAGGAGAGCAAATCCTTTTTCGTCCCCGGCACGCGCAGCATGTCACCGAATGAGGTGAAAATCACCTCCGGTCGAGCAGAAATATCAACCGCTTTATCAATGAGTTCAACCGGAGTGACACAAACCGGACAACCGGGGCCATGTAATAACGTAATATTTTTCGGCAGTAATTCATCTACACCATATTTGACGATAGCGTGGGTTTGCCCGCCACAAACTTCCATGAGCGTCCAAGGCTTGGTGGTGATGCGTTCGATAGCATGCGCAAAACGCCACGCGGATTTTGCATCGCGGTACTCATCAATGTATTTCATGGTTCACCTTTGTAGCTAGGCACCAAATATTGAAGTTTATTTTGATGTGGCAGTCAGCTTGAGAAGAACAAGGGGCTTTTAAACCCCTTGTTCAAACAATGCCTTATGACGAAATCGGAGGCCGGTAGGTCGTCAGCGCACGCATGTATTGAGCGCGTTCGAACGCTGCCGGATCTTCGGCATGTATCTGGCTGACACTGCCGCGTAACTGATTAACAGATTCGTATTCGTGTTCTTCCATCCAATCCCGGAGTTGTTTTTCAACCAGTGCGAGATGGCCGATGCCATTCTTAAGCAGCGCAGAGGTCATCATCGTGACGTTGGCACCAGCCAAGAGCATCTTGATGGCGTCGTCTCCGGAATGAATACCACTGGTCGCGGCCAAATCCGCTTTGATACGTTTGTAGAGAATGGCAACCCACGTCAGCGGTAGGCGCATAGCCTGCGGCGTGCTCAAGATGACGTTCGGCTTGACTTCTAACGTTTCCAGATCAATATCCGGTTGGTAGAAGCGGTTGAAAAGCACCAGAGCATTCGCGCCCGCCTCATCCAGTTTCTTCGCCATGTTCGCCATATTGCTGAAATACGGGCTGATCTTGACAGCCACCGGAATGCTGACGGCCGATTTCACATTGCGAAGAATCTCCAGATAGGTATCTTCGACTTCTTCACTCGTTAGTTTGGGATCGGTCGGAATGTAATAGATATTCAATTCCAGAGCGTCCGCGCCCGCCGACTGCATCTTCTGGGCAAACTTCGTCCAGCCGCCGATTGAACTTCCGTTGAGGCTGGCAATCACTGGCATCTTAACCGCTTCTTTAGCCTTACGAATCAGTTCGAGATACTGATCCGGCCCTGCGTGATAGGTTTCCGGTTCGGGGAAGTAACTCAGTGCTTCCGGGAAACTCTCGGTGTTATTCGTCAGATGTTCGTAGAGTGTTTCACGCTCACGGCGGATTTGTTCTTCGAACAGCGAGAACAGAACGACTGCGCCCGCGCCTGCGTCTTCCATACGGCGGATGTTATCGACGCTTTCCGACAGCGGTGACGCCGAGGCCACCAGTGGCGAACGTAAAGTCAAGCCAAGATAGTTAGTAGTGATGTTCATGACTTACTGCCTCCATTGCCGTTCGTCGATTTCATAGATCGCGACGCCATATATTCATAAAATGCCCAGCGGTTATTCACGTCGTCTTGAGCTTCAGCGAACAGTTTCTTCGCCACTTCTGGCTTGCTGAACTCAAGCATGTTGAAGCGTGTTTCCATATGCAGATAGTCTTTGACCGGGATCTTCGGCGCACGCGAGTCGAGGATCATCGGATTCTCGCCTGCTTCGGCGCGTTCCGGGTTGTAGCGGTACAGCAGCCATTGACCGGAGTCGACCGCAGCCTTCTGATCACGCAATCCCTTGCTCATGTCGATACCGTGCATCAAGCAGTGGCTGTAGGCGATAATCAGCGACGGGCCATCGTAAGCTTCAGCTTCAAGGAAGGCACGCAGGGTCTGTTCGTCCTTGGCACCCATCGCGACACGCGCCACATACACGTTGCCGTAGCTCATGGCGATCAAGCCCAAGTCTTTCTTTCCGGCTGGCTTGCCACCTGCCGCGAACTTGGCGACTGCGCCGCGCGGTGTCGACTTCGACATCTGACCGCCGGTATTCGAGTAAACTTCCGTATCCAACACGAGGATGTTAACGTTGCGTCCGCTGGCGAGAACGTGATCAAGGCCGCCGAAACCGATGTCATAGGCCCAACCGTCACCACCAACAATCCACACGTCTTTCTTAACCAGATAGTCGGCCAGCGGCAGCAAGCGGTAAGCTTCATCCGATTTGAGGGTCGCCAGCTTCGACTTCAGCACAGCGACGCGTTCACGTTGTTCGTGAATACCCGCTTCGCTGGATTGGTCAGCCTTCAGCAAACTTTCAACCAATTCAGTACCGAGATCAGCCGAGAGTTTCTGAACCAGTTCACGCGCCATCTCAGCTTGTTTGTCGAGAGCGACGCGCATACCCAGACCGAATTCGGCATTGTCTTCAAACAGGGAGTTCGACCACGCCGGGCCGCGACCTTCTTTGTTTTTGGCCCAAGGTGTCGTCGGCAGGTTACCGCCGTAGATCGATGAGCAGCCTGTGGCGTTGGCGATGACCGTATGATCACCGAACAACTGCGAGACCAGCTTCAGATACGGGGTTTCACCGCAGCCAGAGCAAGCGCCGGAGAACTCAAACAACGGCTGTTGAGCTTGCTGTTGGCGGATCGTGCCGGCCTTAATGTTAAGGCGGTCGGTTTCCGGCAGTTCAGTGAAGAAGTTCCAGTTTGCGCTTTCAGCTTCGCGGATAGGCGGCTGGTCAGCCATATTGAGCGCCTTCAGATTGACCATTGACTTGTTCTTGACCGGGCAGACATCCACGCAGATGCCACAGCCGGTGCAGTCTTCAGGCGAGACCTGAATACTGTACTTCAAGCCCTTCCATTCGGTGTCGCGGGCATCAACGGCCTTGAAGGTTTCAGGTGCGCCAATCAGTTGCGCCGGTTCAAACGCCTTGATGCGGATAACCGCATGCGGGCAGACCATCGCGCACTTACCGCACTGGATACAAATTTCGGAGTCCCAAACTGGAATTTCGGTGGCGAGGTTACGCTTCTCCCACGCTGCTGAACCAGTCGGATACGTACCATCAACAGGGAGCGCACTCACCGGAATAAGATCACCACGGCGGGCAATCATTTCACCAAGCACGTTGCGTACAAATTCAGGCGCTGCGGACGAAACGGGTGGCAGGAATGCGACTTTACTCGTAACCTTCGCCGGAACCTTGACCTCAAACAGATTCTCAATGGTACGGTCAACGGCCTTGAGGTTCATCTCGACGATTTCCTCGCCCTTCTTGCCGTAGGTCTTCTCAATCGAATGCTTAATTTCGTTGATGGCCTCTTCACGCGGCAGCACGCCCGAAATCGCGAAGAAGCAGACCTGCATGACGGTGTTGATACGGCCCTTCATACCCGCCTGTTGGGCAATCTTGAGCGCGTCGATGACGTAGAACTTCACCTTCTTCGCAATCAGTTGTTCTTGGATCGGTTCAGGTAGATTTTCCCAAATCTCATCCGGCCCGTAGGTTGTGTTCAGCAGGAACACGCCACCCGGGACGAGGTCTTTCAGCATGTCATGGCGTTCAAGGAACACCGGTTGGTGACAAGCCACAAAATTCGCTTTGGTGATCAGATAATTCGAGCGGATCGGATTTGCGCCGAAACGCAGATGCGAAACCGTCATCGTGCCGGACTTCTTCGAGTCGTACACGAAGTAACCCTGTGCGTAGTTGTTGGTGTTCTCGCCGATGATCTTGATCGAGTTCTTATTCGCACCGACCGTACCATCCGAGCCAAGTCCGTAGAAGACTGCGCGGATCACGCTTTCGGGTTCAATCGAGAAGTCAGGATCGAAATCCAAGCTGGTGTTGCTCAGATCGTCATTGATACCAACCGTGAAATGGTTCTTGGGTTTGGCCTGTGACAAATTATCAAAGACGGCCTTGATCATCGCTGGCGTGAATTCCTTCGACGACAAACCATAACGCCCACCGACAACCTTCGGAATAGCGCCGTTCTGCCATTCTTCGTGCAGCGCGGTCACAACATCCAGATACAGCGGATCGCCACCACTGCCCGGTTCCTTGGTGCGGTCTAGGACAGCGATTGACTTGACGCCAGCCGGTAGCGCAGCCACCAGACCCTTCATGTCAAAGGGACGATAGAGACGTACTTTGAGCAAACCAACTTTTTCGCCCTGTGACAACAGATAATCAACAGTTTCATGTGCCGCTTCGCAGCCCGAACCCATCATGACGATCACGCGTTCAGCATCCGCTGCGCCATGATAATCAAACAGGTGATACTGCCGTCCGGTTAGCTTGGCGAAATCATCCATCGCCTGCTGCACAATCTGCGGACATGCTTCGTAATAAGGATTAACGGTTTCACGCGCTTGGAAGTAGACATCGGGGTTCTGCGCCGTACCACGCATCACGGGATGATCTGGTGAAAGTGAACGTGCGCGGTGTTCTAATATCTGTTCGTAGGGGATCATGGCGCGCAGATCATCATCGGTCAGCAGCTCCATCTTCACGACTTCATGCGAGGTGCGGAAGCCATCGAAGAAATGGATAAACGGCAGCCGTGCTTTAAGGGTAGCCGCTTCAGAAATCAGCGCGAAGTCATGTGCCTCTTGCACCGAGTTCGACGACAACATTACCCAGCCTGTTGACCGTGCGGCCATCACATCGCTGTGATCGCCAAAAATTGAAAGTCCTTGCGCTGCCAATGAACGCGCCGCGATATGGAAAACCGCTGAGGTCAATTCACCGGCGATCTTGTACATATTCGGGATCATCAACAGCAAACCCTGTGAAGCTGTAAAGGTGGTCGCTAACGCCCCTGCCTGAAGCGCACCGTGTATCGCACCCGCAGCGCCGCCTTCGCTCTGCATTTCTACCACCTGCGGGACAGTTCCCCAGAGGTTCGGCTTTCCGGCTGCTGCCCATTCATCTGCCCACTCACCCATCGGTGACGATGGGGTAATGGGGTAAATTGCGATCACTTCGTTCAGTTTATAGGCGACGCGGGCTACCGCTTCGTTGCCGTCTATGGTTGTAACTGCCCGTTCACTCATTTTGGAGTTCTCCTAATTCGCCCATCTGCTCTAGATATTCAAAGACCCTCGCCGCTTCGTCTTCATCGACAAGGCTGAGGGCAAAACCAACATGAACAATCACGTAATCACCAATCTGCGCTTCGGGAACATAGGCCAAGCTGACTTCCTTTAAGACTCCGCCAAAATTGACTTTGCCTGTCCGCGTAAGCGCTTCATCTCCCTGAATACTGATAATTTTTCCCGGAACGGCTAAACACATTTTTTTACTGCTCCTTGAGCGCCGCCAAGATCTGTCCTAAAGCAATACCTCCATCATTCGGTGGGATCATCCGATGCCAGTAAGGATGAAAACCTTCCTCAATCAGCCGTTCGATGGTGTGTTCCAACAAGGTCTTATTCTGGAAACAGCCACCCGTCAGAACGACCCGTTTCTCACCGACAGTCTGAGCAATAACAACGATCATTTCAGCCAGCGTATTGTGGAAGGTGGCCGCGATCTCACCTACCGGAACACCAGCACGCAAATCATCAACAATGGCTCGTACAGTCGGATTCAAGTCCAGTATGCGTCCGGCACCAACAGACTCACTAGTGATGTCTGTAACTGCAATCGGGTAGCATTTGTCGCTTATTCTTCCATCTTGGATGAATTCCAAATCCATCGCCGCCTGCCCTTCGAAGCTGACCCGCTGCCGTAATCCGATGAGCGCCGCGACCGCGTCAAACAGCCGTCCAGCGCTGGATGTCAGGGGAGCATTCAGCCCTTTTTTCAGCGCCGATTTCAACAAATGAAGTTCAGATGGAGAGAACGATTGGACAGGTGGCAGGTCTTGCGGAATGTCATCTCCATACACCGTGTACAGCAATCCAAGAGCCGAACGGCGGGGTTCTTTCACTGCTTGATCGCCTCCCGGCAAGCGAAACGGCATCAAGTGGGCAGCGCGTTCAAACGAGCGTTCATTGACCAGCAGAAATTCCCCACCCCAGATCGTGCCATCGGTACCATAACCGGTACCATCCCACGACACGCCCAGCACAGGCGCTTCCAGATGATTCTCCGCCATACAGGACAGCACATGGGCGTAGTGATGCTGAACATGGACGACAGGCAAACCCAATGACTCGGCATAGCGCGTCGAGCGGTAGTCAGGATGGAGATCACAGGCGACTGCTTTCGGATGTAGTTCATAAAGCTGTTGAAAATCTTCAATAACCCGCTGATAAGCCTCGTAAGCCCGCACCGTATCCATATCGCCGATGTGCTGGCTAATGAAGGCGCGATTACCAGACGCCACAGCCGCCGTATTCTTGAGATGTGAACCGGCCGCGATGATTGTCGGAACGCTGTGCGGCAGTTCAACGGGAAGCGGTGCATACCCTCGCGCACGTCGCAGAATCAATTCTCGCCCAGCAGCCACACGCACAATCGAGTCATCGACATGCCGCTCAATCGGACGGTTATGTACGAGGAACAGATCCGCAATTGTGCTCAGGCGGTGCAGCGCTTCTTGCTCATCAATACAGATTGGCTCGCCGGAAAGATTGCCGCTGGTCGCAACCACTGGAAAACCAAGTTCACTCATTAACAAGTGGTGCAGTGGGGTATAAGGTAGCATCACACCCAAGTAGGGATTAACGGGCGCAACGTTGGACGCAATATCCCCGCTCGTTCGTCGCAGTAGAACAATCGGCGCTTCGGAAGAAGTCAGCAGTTTTTCTTCGAGGTCGCAAACTTCGCAGTCAGCTTTGACTTGTTGCAGCGAGGGATACATCAATGCCAGCGGTTTCTCATCGCGGTGTTTGCGGGATCGCAGCAGGTCAACTGCCTCCGCATTACGGGCATCCACCATCAAGTGAAAACCGCCGATCCCTTTAATGGCGACCACTTTCCCCTGACAGATCGCGTCGGCAGTCGCCAGCAGCGCTTCATCACGCACAGAGAGTGTCGCGCCCGTTTTATCCCACAAGGCAAGCTGCGGACCGCATTTGGGACAGGCATTGGGCTGCGCATGGAAGCGTCGATCCAGAGGATTTTCGTACTCAACACGACATTCGTCGCACATCTCGAATGCGCGCATCGTCGTATTCGGGCGGTCATACGGCAGCCCATGAATGATCGTGAAACGTGGGCCGCAGTGGGTACAGTTGGTGAAGGGATAGCGGTAGCGACGGTTCGTAGGATCAGAGATTTCATTCAGACATTCGGGACAGGTCGCGAGATCAGGTAGGACAAGCGCGGTTTTTGAGCCGGTGGGATCGCTGTGACGGATTTCGAAGTGGCGTTCGCCGACCAGCGATATGGGTTGCCAATCGAGGTGATGGATCGCAGCATGAGGCGGCAGTTCATTTTGGAGACGGCTAAGGAAGGTGTCGAGTTGAACCGGTATCGCCTCGACTTCGATCATCACACCCTGCGAGGAGTTCACGACCCATCCGCCGAGTGCCAACTCTTGGGCGAGGCGATAAACAAAGGGGCGGAAACCCACCCCCTGTACTAATCCTTGCACCATGACGCGACGACGCTCGGTCATCGTTTATTCCGTTTCTGCGATGACCTCAACCAATTCAAGGTCATGCGCCTCTTCAACTTCATGGACATTCCCGCACAAGGGACAAACGAACACGTGCCCTTCGAGATCGTCACTGGTAATCACCTGTTCGTAACCACACTCACAGATGTAATCGAGTTCAAGCGTTTCGATCATGAGTTCAGCGTCTTGCAGCGGCGTTCCAACGGTCGTGGCTTGAAAAGCTTGTCGCAGTGCATCCTCCGAGAAGGCGCTGCCCCGCCGGAAATAAATCTGGCTGACATGCTTCACATGCGCCCCTTCAAGCTGTGGTAGGACACGGTTGATGATACTTTCGACGATCCCGAACTCATGCATGATAGTCAGCCTTTCTAAACGGCTACCTGCATCTTCATTTTGATAATCGACTCTACCTGATCGGCAATCACAGGCAAAAGGTGGTTCATCTCATCAGACAATTCACTACCATAATCAAAATTGGCTGCGACAATCGAAATGAGAAGACCACTTGGTTTTACATTGTACAACTCAAAAGCAGCACCCAATAGGATTCCCGGACTTACATTATGGGTAAATGCGCCGTTCACTGTTGTTTGGAGTTCAACCACTTCGGAGATGATAGTCCCCATTTTGTTCCCAACCCGTGCGTCTATGAAGATTACCAAGTGAGCGTCACGGATTGGGGCGACCAATTCAGGGGTCAGTTGATAAGCAGTCAGCACCCGAAGCGCTTCAGACTTCAGGCGCTGTTCCATCAGCGTAGCAATCCGCTGGCCGATGCCATCATCGCTCCGCAGCGGATTGCCATAACCGATGACTAAAATCATCGCTTCACTTCCTGAACAACCTCACCATCAGGACTCAGCAGTTGGATTTGCATGGGCATCTGTCCGATGGCGTGTGTTGAGCAACTCAAGCACGGATCAAAGGAACGGATCAGTGCTTCAACGCGGTTCAACATGCCGTCAGTTACCTGCGCCTGTTTGATATAGTGCTTAGCAACTTCAAGGACACCACGATCCATTGCATAGTTGTTGTGTCCGGTTGCGATAATCAAATTGGCACGAGTGATCAGGCCGTTCTGGTCGATTTGATAATGATGGAGTAACGTGCCGCGCGGCGCTTCACTCATGCCAACACCATGGTCACTATTCGGCTCGGCGAACGCTCGTACCCGGTCACTGAGGATGTCCGGCGTATGCAGCAGTTCATCAATCTTCTCGAAGCAGTAGATCATTTCAACCAAGCGAGCATAGTGATAATGGAACGAACTTTGGCGGTCGAGCGTGCGGAAGAATTGTAAAGCTTCGTCTGCACGAGGCGTACCGCAGGACTTAACAATATTCAGACGTGCCAGTGGCCCAACCCGATAAATACCATCAGGATAGCCCAGCGGCTTATAAAAAGGTGACTTGAGATAAGACCAAGGCTCAACCTTTTCGACCATATAGTCTTCATAGTTTTCCGGCTTCAACCCATCGGCAATCACGCCGCCATGCACATCACCGATCCGTAGGAAGCCGTCATACATTTCAAGTTGATCGTTCTTGTTGGTTAGCCCCATGAAAAGTGTACGAACCGAAGCAAAGGTCTTGATTTCTTCAGCGTAGTCGTTAATGACACCTTTGAACCAATCCGCAGTACGCTGGGTCAGTTCGATACCTTCCGGCAGCATCTTTAGGATAGTATCACGATCTTCGGTGCTTAATGGTTTGTTTACACCGCCGGGAACAACCCACGATGGATGAATGCGCTTGCCGCCCAAGATTTCAATAATTTGCTGGCCAATCTGACGAAGCCGAACACCATCACGCGCCAATTGAGGCTGCTTCTGGGCAACACCAAAAATATTACGCTGGTCTGGATTTGCATCCATACCTAAGAGCAAATCGGGTGAAGACAGATAGAAGAAACTCAACGCATGAGATTGAGCAATTTGCGCCAGATTGAGGACGCGACGCAAATTGGCTGCTGTCGTTGGGATTCTCACCGCGAGCAGTGCGTCGCATGCTTTGGCCGATGCAATTAAGTGACTGACAGGACAAATACCGCAGATACGCGCCATGAGAGAAGGCATTTCGTGGAAAGGACGCCCTTCCACAAATTTCTCAAACCCACGAAGCTGTGTAACGTGGAAATGAGCATCTTCCACACCGCCCAGATCGTTGAGTTGGATCGTAATCTTGGCATGGCCCTCGATACGAGTTACAGGGTCAATAAGAATTGTTTGTGCCATGCTATTTCTCCCTAGGCGCCAAAGCGCGTCTTACCGTTTAAATCGGGGGTTCTTCCGGCGAGTAATTCAGATAGAACGTATAAAATGGTCTTGGATGAAGGTGGACAACCGGGTACAAAGACATCAACCTTAACGGCAGCATGTACCGGGCGCACCGTCGCCAGTAACTTGGGCACCGACTCATTAGGCAGTTCCGGGTTTAGCAAACCGGGATCAAGATAAGCACGGGTCAGCACCGACTCAGTAGTCAATGAATTGCGCAAAGATGGTACATTACCGGTTACCGCGCAATCGCCCAATGAGATCAGAATGTGGGTATGTTCACGAATGTGACGAATTTTCTCCAAATCAGCTTCACTGCTGACTGCGCCTTCGATCAATGTCACATCGACATAATCCGGAAAGTCTTTGCGGTCAACCAGTGGACTGTACACCAACTCGATTTTGTCAGCTAGCGCGAGCAATTGTTCATCAATATCCAAGAAAGACATATGGCAGCCAGAACAGCCGTCAAGCCATACGGTTGCAATTTTGGTGCGGGTCATTTTTCGTTCTCCCTCATCTCTGCCAATGTCACCAAGAAATCACGTTGTTTGGTCATTTCACCAACCGCCTTACCCTTCACGAACAGCGCACCCGTCGGACACACCTGTACGCACTTGCCGCAGCTGGTGCATGTTGGCGAATCGCCCCAAGGTTGGTTCAAGTCAGTGATGACGCAGGATTGAATACCGCGTCCCATCACATCCCATGTATGTGCGCCCTCGACTTCCCCGCAGACACGCACGCAGCGCGTACACAAAATGCAGCGGTTTTGATCGAACATATAACGATCATGGGAGGCATCGACTTCACGTTTTTGATTGCGGTAGCGCAGGTTAATATGATCAATGCCAAGGAACAGTGCTAATGCCTGCAAATCGCAGTGGCCGTTTGCCACACAAACGGAGCAGATGTGATTGCCTTCGACAAACAGAAGCTCAATCACCATCCGGCGATATTTCCGCAAACGTTCCGAGTCTGTGTAGACCTCCATGCCTTCTTGCGGACGAATGACGCAAGCTGGCATTAACTTTGGCACACCCTTTATCTCGACCAAACACAGGCGGCAAGCACCAATATCGGTCAACCCTTCAAGGTGACATAAGGTGGGAATAAAAATGCCATTTTCGTTCGCGAGTTCGAGGATGGTTTCATCATCGCGCCCACTGACATCTTTATCATTAATCTTTAGCGTGACAACGCGGCTCATGAGGTCACCTCCGCATGGTGATGAATCTTACAGACGCCAGATGGACACACTTTATCAACGATGTGGGCGATATATTCATCACGGAAATAGCGCAATGTGCTTTGAATGGGTGTTGGTGAACCTTGCCCTAAACCACATAGACTGGTGTACTTCACCATATCAGCCAAGTTTTCCAGAGCCGCCAAATCGTCGAGTGTGGCTTCGCCCACCGTGATCTTAGTGAGAATGTCATACATCTGCGCCGTGCCGACGCGGCAAGGAATACACTTACCGCAGGATTCTGACATACAGAATTCCATAAAATAGCGTGCCACATCAACCATACATGATGTTTCATCCATCACGATCATGCCGCCCGATCCCATATAGGTACCAAGCTGCAGCAGCGAGTCGTAATCCACCGGCATATCCAGATATTGCTCAGGGATGCAACCGCCGGATGGACCGCCTGTTTGAACGGCTTTGAAGCGCTTGCCATTCGGTATGCCGCCACCAATATCAAAAATAATCTCACGAAGGTGTGTTCCCATCGGCACTTCGATCAATCCGGTATTCTTGATCGCGCCCGTCAGCGAAAAGACCTTGGTACCTTTGCTCTTTTCGGTTCCGATTGCTGTGTACCATTCTGGTCCGTTGCGAATGATCGGAGTGATGTTGGCATAGCTCTCAACATTGTTAATTAAAGTCGGACAGCCCCATAGACCATGTTCTGCCGGATAAGGTGGACGAGGACGAGGAATACCGCGTCGTCCTTCAATCGAGGCAATCAACGCTGTTTCTTCACCGCAAACGAAAGCGCCTGCGCCCAAGCGGACATCGACTTGGAAGCTAAAAGGTGTACCTCCGATATTCGTGCCGAGCAGATTGTTACGTTGAGCTTGGCGGATAGCAGCCTTTAAACGTTTGACAGCAAGGGGATATTCCGCGCGAACATAAAGGTAGCCCTGATCGGCTCCAACCGCATACGCAGCAATCGTCATCCCTTCAAGAATCTTGAACGGATAATCTTCCATAACACTGCGATCCATAAATGCACCCGGATCGCCTTCGTCACCATTGCAAATCACATATTTATGACTGCCTTGAGCTTTGGCGACAGTTCCCCACTTCAAACCTGTTAAATAACCCGCACCGCCGCGACCACGCAAACCGCTGCGCGTAATCTGGTCTACAACTTGTTGTGGAGTCATTTCAGTCAGGACTTTAAGAAGGGCATCATACCCTCCCGCCGCGATGTAAGCTTCAATATGTTCAGGGTCAAGCTTCCCTTCATATTCCAAAACAATTTTCTTTTGTCGGCTAAAAAATGGGGCGTCAGTAGGACATTCGAGGCGTTTAACGGGTTCTTTATCAAGATTATTGAGAATATCGGTCGAATCTTCAGGCTTTACGTTTTGGTACATCACACCTTGAGGCTCTACCGAGACCATTGGGCCGCTGGCGCATAAGCCACGACAACCGCCGCTGGTCACGCCACAAACCGCACCCAGCCCACGTTCCTCTACTTGTTTTTGCAGTTCTGCTTGAACATGATCGCTGTGGGCAGAAAGACAGGCCGTACCACTACAGACAAAAATACGATGCTTCAACGCCTGTTGTTGAGCTAACTCTTGTGCCGCAATTTTTTGTAGTTCTTCAGCGATCATGATTTCATCCAGCCTTGAACCTTATTCGTGACGTCAGACGGCTCTAATTTGCCTATAACTTCTCCATCAAAAACTCCCGCTGGAGCCAGACCACAGGTACCCAAACAACGGGCGACCAGCAGCGACACCTTTTTATCAGGTGTTGTTTCACCGGGTTTGATATGGGCTATGTTATCAATAGCCTCAAGAACTTGGGGGGCACCTTTGATATAACAAGCAGTTCCCAAGCAAACAACGCAACTGTGGTCGCCTTGTGGCTTGAGGGTAAAGAAGTTATAGAAGGTCGCAACGCCATAAACTCGGCTTAAGGGAACTTTGAGATTGGAAGCCACGTACTGCAACGATGTACCGTCCAAGTAACCGAAGGCCTCTTGAACGGTATGGAGGGTCTCGATCAACGCATCGGGTTCGTTGCCGTGTCGACGCATTGTCGCGTTGACTAACCGCCAGCGTTTATCGTCAGAGGGGGCTTCCGCCGTCTTCAATGAAGTGGCTCGCATGGTAATTTCTCCAAAATTGGAACCAAGAACGGAAGATAATCTTTTCTGAGAATACCCATTTAGAGTAATGGATTGACCTGCCGAACCTCAGGGGTTGGCAGTACAGGTTATCACTTACCAAATGAAAGTGAATAATTTCACAAAATCATTACCTATTGCGATTTTGGGTTACCACCAGCGGTTAACACTTTCTTCTAATGTTGGAGAGCAAATCATAAAAATATCAAACCTCAAGCAATCAATTATTTATGCTTTTGAGTAGATTAATTGTTTTTGTTGACACAATTCATAAGTAGTAAATCTTCACTCTTCGAAAAATCAGATGACAATTTTTACCAAACGTATTGTTATAAAGAAACCGACCGATTCAATCGTTTATTTATGAAATCGAATATTTTCACTCCCTCAGAGACTAACAGTTGAGCGAGAAATACACCTCGTAAAATGCAGTCTGATCTTCGCAATAAATATCGTAATAATATTACAATGATTGACAAAAAATTAAGATTTTGTGAATTGAGAGAAAATTAATTGACAATAATTTTCAGTGCGTTGTACATTGAAAACATCAAAGCAGGCAATTAAGCCAATCTCAATTATAGGAGCAAAATAGTCATGTTCGCAAAGTTCGCAATGCATAAGGATGAAAAAGGCCAGACCGCTCTCGAAACCGCCATTATCTTGATCGCCTTCGTCGTGGTCGCCTCCGTGTTCGCTTTCACCATTCTGTCCGCCGGTTCCTCGTCAACTGAAAAAGGCAAGCAGGCTATCCAAGCTGGTTTGGAAGGCGTGCAGGCTTCGATGAACATCAAGGGTTCGGTCATCGCCAAGGGTGCTAGCAACGCAGTTACCGATGTCGTCTTTACACTATCACTGGTTGCCGGTGGTTCACCCCTGAACATGTCGACCACCGCTAAAGAAGTCGTGATCGGCTATAAGGACGCCAGCCAGTTTGTGAATGACGTTCCGTGGAGCATCGATTGGATTGTCAGCAAGCAGTCCACCGCCGACGATTTGTTAGAAGAAGGTGAATTGGCTGAAATCACGGTTGAGTTGAGCACGCTTTCGCCCGCTCTGTCGCCTGCACTCGGCCCGAACACCCAGTTCACTCTGGAAATCAAGCCGCCGAAGGGTGCCGTCCTGAACCTCAACCGCACTACCCCGGCCGCTATTCAACCGGTCATGGATCTGAACTAAGTTCGAAATCATCTGAATGAATGAACAGCCAGCACCGGTTGGACACAAACTGACTGGTGCTGGTTCTCTGTCTGAAAACGAAAAACATATTGATTAACAAAGTTTCATAGATAGCCATTACAAAAAATGAACGAAAGTGGTGTAGCAATGACTGTGAAAGAAAAGAACTTACACCGGAATGAAAGTGGACAAGTCGCTTACTCGACGCTCTTTATCCTCCTTTCTTTAGTGGTCGCTGGCGCAGTGTTTGCAACAACATCCGCCACTTCTCAGGCTGACATCGTACAAAAGGTAATGGTTTCGCTGGCACTCGCATTGTTCCCGATCCTCGTGATCGTGAGCAGCACACTCTGGTTATTTGGTAAACCGTCAGACAACAACCAAATCGACACCAATTCATAACCAGAGTTACATCCGTCCGGGGGATAAATTGGGAAACCAAGGCACGGCCCGCCATCCCCGGTCATAAACTTGGTCCTAGTGCTCGATCAGAGCATAAGAGACGTTTGCCCTACACACTTGGCCGTGCCTGTAGGGCAAATTATTTGTAGACACCGGTCATATTAGGAATTTGGAAGGGCAGCGACGATGGAAGCGGAACAAAGAATACAGGCCCTCGAACAAGAGGTACAAATTCTGAAAACCCAAATTCAGTCGATTCTACTGGATATTCAGACCCATCTCTTGACGAACGCATATCCTGCTCTGCGCGGACATCATACTGCGAGTTCTCCAGCGGAGGATGAGGAAGATGATGACGAATATGACCGGGCTGCCCCAGCCCCAAAAGTTCGTAAGGTCACGGCGAACAGCGTACCGGCCAAGCAACCCAAAGCGGTTGTTCCACCTGTTCCAGCCGAACCGATGTTGGCATCTCTTGATGAACAACAAGATTGGGTGCTGCAAAATCTTCAGAGGCTGGGGCTCAGCCGTACCCGTGATTTAATCCAAGGGTATACCGAAAGTCGTCAGTTTACCCCGGAAGTTAGCGATACATTGATGCGATTCACCAATATGTATGCTGCAGCTGCCGAGGAACCAACTATTCCGACACGTCAAATGGGAATGCCCACTGCACAGCCGGCAGTCGTTCGGTCTATGCCATCAGCGCCTAAGCAACCGTTAAGAGCGCCTGCTCAGCCACAACCCCAGACTTATGCGCCACAGCGACAACCCTATTCGCCGATGCCACAACAGAGCTATGCGCCCGCACCACAGCAGCAACCCTATTCGCCAATGCCACAGGAACAGTCCTATGCTGCTGTGCCAGAGCCACAACAACGACGTGGCAAGCCAGTACCACAAAAGCCGGTTGTCAAACCGCAGGCGCCACAGCCTGTTGCCCAACAGCCTGCACAGAATGAACCGACCGATAACAATTCAGAACAAAACGGTGAAGTTGGTGAGCCTTCAAGCCTTGTCCTGCGCTTAATCGCAGGCGTTCAAAATGCAGGCGCAGGTGTGCGCTGGGGAAAGACTAAAAGCTAATGGATAAAGCAATTACTACTGCATTGCTGATCGTAATCAGCATGATCATGTCAATGCTGTTGTTCAACGCGGCCTACCCTGCAATTACCCGTGGTGGTGAAACCATCTCCAGTATGACCAACCATGTCACCGACAGGATGAAGAACCAAGTGGATATTATCCACGCTGCCAGTGAGCTAGATGGTACAGGGTTCTGGAAAGATACCAACGGTAACGGTCAATT
Source organism: Aggregatilineales bacterium (assembly GCA_044226855.1). Classification (GTDB taxonomy): domain Bacteria; phylum Chloroflexota; class Anaerolineae; order Aggregatilineales; family Phototrophicaceae; genus CFX2. Next base: position 437,632 of record JBGAGF010000001.1, on the reverse strand, counting down.
CGAAGTTTTCCTATGGGTCAAAAACATTGGTGAAATGCGGATTGATCCGATTAAACAGAGTGATTTCTTCTTTGGGCCGGAAGGCAACTTTGTTCGTATTCCTTATTCGAATGACAGCAGCAACGGTTTCCCGTATTGGTCAGCCAATGTTGAAAATGGCTCCTCCGATTGGGACCCCAACACGACCGTCAAGATCACCGTACATTATGGTGTACCACTGACCTCCGGACGTTATTTCGCCAAGATTAGCACTGTAAGCGACGCAAACGCCGAATATTACATGGGCATGTAAAACAATGGACTCAGTAATTGCCGCCTTCGTCATGATTTTCTTAAACCTGTTTGCTGTGCTAACGCTGGCATCTTCTTATATCTCGAGTCAGGACGCTTATCAGGTCGGGCTGCGTAACATGCAATCGCGCCTGAACCAGCAAACACATACCAGCCTACAAGAAATCAACGCCAAGACCATCAATGGCGGTAGTGTCATCCAGATGACCTACAAAAATAACGGCAGCGAGAAAATTTCCGATTACGGTGATTGGGATGTCATTGTTCAGTATTATGACACTTCGACTCCGAGCAAATACTATACCACTTGGGTTCCATACGCTGAATCAAATCCGTCCACTAGTGAGTGGACAATCATGGGAATTTACGCGGATGCCAATCACGGCGTCCCTGAAGTTTATGATCGCGGCATTCTGAACCCCGGTGAGGAAATTGTCATTGAAGCGCACGTCCCGCATAACGTAGCGGTCGCAACGCAGGTTCAAATCACCATCGCTGTAAAAAACGGGGCAAACATCTCCACTGTTTTTGTACGGAATACACCGCCCGAATTGATTACGAACCTCGGAATTACCATACCGAGCGCTACGACTGAGCTCATTAATGAAACCTTACTGAAGACAACCGATGTCGATAATGACATCACCGAACTCACGTATACGGTCACAGTACCCCCAACTCAAGGCACGCTCAACTTAGGTGAAAATTTTACAGAATTTCAGTTGATGAAAGATCAGCTACGTTACACGCATACTGGCAGTGGTTCGGACAGCTTCCAGTTTACGGTCACGGACGGACAAGACGTCATCGGTGGCTATACCTTTATTATTAACGTGAGCGTACCACCCGTTCTGGCAATGAATGCAGGATTAACCCTGCCAACCAATACCAGTGCCACGATTACCACGGGTATGTTGAATACGACTGATGTGGATAACACAGCAGCGCAGCTTACTTACACCATCACTAAACTGCCCACTCAAGGCAGCTTGAGCAAGACGATTTTCACTCAAGCGGATATCAACAACGGCAGCTTCCAATACACACATGTGGGCGCAGGTCCCGACAGCTTCCAATTTAAGGTCAGTGACGGGGTATCTGAACTTGGCCCCTTCACCTTCACCATTAGTGTCAATTAGAAAAGACGGTGTGACATGGCTAGTTCTTTACGCAACACAAAGAAAACAATCTCTGCACACAACACCGAGCTTGACAGTCGCATGGGTGGCGGTCTACCGGTCGGTTCGCTCACCATGATTGAAGGCGGATCAGGATCAGGCAAATCCGTTCTCTCACAGCAGATTATGTGGGGCGCACTGCAAGATGGCTTCGTCGTAAGCTTATTCTCCAGCGAAAACGGTGTGAAGAGTTTGGTCCCACAAATGAAAAGCATTGATCTGGACATCTTCGACTTTTTGCTGATGGGCAAATTCAAAATCTACCCGATGGAGCTATCTCATCTCGGTGAGAAGGCCGTCGAAACCTTGGTCCAAGCCATGCAAAAAGAGGGGACAATGGGTCGGGATATGATGGTCGTGGACTCGTTTACATCGGCCATTATTCACACCAGTAACCAGCAAAGCATTCTCCATTTTTTTGAAGAGTGCAAACGCCTCTGCACCAAAGGAATCACGGTCTTGGTCACGATGCATGCTGAGACAATGGACGGTGACATGATCGGTTCAATCCGGTCGATGTGCGATGGGCACGTCGTCTTACGTTCAGCGCAAGATGGACAGAAATTAGTCAAGACACTGGAGGTCGCGAAGATTCGCGGTGCAAGCAGCGTAACGGGTTCCATTTTTGGTTTTGATGTGGAGCCGGGTTGGGGAATGCGCGTCATTCCGATTAGCAAGGCGAGAGGGTAACCCAGCATGGCACTAACCGTACTTCCTTTTGATTTCTGCCCGGAACCGGTCACCTCATGGGAAGAGTTGCAAACAGTTCTTTCGCCCAAAACGCAAGAAGCCTGTTTGCAAGCGCCCTTGTTGATGGAATACCTCCAGCGTATTCCGATTAATTTACTTGGCAAACCGGAATATTACGCCAAGCCACCACGCTCGTTGGGCGGTGAGTCATATAAAAACTTCATCTATCCAATTAAGGAAGGGTTGTTCGTTCATTTGTATCCTGACGCCAGCGGCGCGCGTGATCATTACATCTCGGTTGAGCCGTCAACAGTGGTTGATACCGACAAACTGATGCCCGCTATCGAAGAAAAGTTGGTACTGTGGGCAGAAGATATTGGTCGCTTGGAAGATGCTGAGGAAAAGAAAACCTTCCTGACGCAACTCATTGATAAATTCTGCACGACCTCGAAAAAGGAAATGGCGGCATCCGCCAAAACCAAGCAGGACAAAGTCTACGTCACGCAAACCGAACTGCAAGCCATTCGCTACCGTGTCATCCGTGACAAAGTTGGCCTCGGCATCCTTCAACCGCTGCTGCTTGACTCCAACATCGAAGATATTAGCTGCAGCGGTGTGGGTCACATTTTCGTTGAACACAAAATCTTCAAGAGCGTTCAATCCTCGATTACGTTTGTGGACCATGACGATGTGGATGCCTTCGCCGTGTGGCTGGGTGAGTGGATTAAAAGTCCGGTAACGGTTCGTAATCCGCTGGTGGATGCCATTCTGCCGGATGGTTCTCGTATCAACATCGTTTATGGGCGTGAAATTTCCAAACGTGGCAGCAACTTCACCATCCGTAAATTCTCCGGCGTGCCAACCAGTGTATTGGAACTCATTGAATTCAAAAGCTTGAACTACACGATGGCGGCTTACCTCTCCCTGATGCTCGAAAGTGGTATGAACTGCTTCGTGGTCGGGGCAACGGCTTCTGGTAAAACAACACTGCTCAACGCCATCACGGCATTCATCAAAGCCGACTCCAAGATCGTAACCATCGAAGATACGCCGGAAGTGCAAGTGCCGCATAAAAACTGGGTACAAGAATCCACACGCAGCGGCGGCGGCGAGAAAAAAGGCAGCGATGTCGGTCTGTTTGAACTGCTACGCGCAGCCCTCCGTCAGCGTCCTGAATACATCATCGTCGGTGAAATTCGTTCCATCGAAGCGGTCACGGCTTTTCAGGCCATGCAGACCGGCCACGGTGTCATGTCCACATTCCACGCGGCTTCGGTCGAAAAGCTCATTCAACGTCTTACCGGCGATCCGATCAACATTCCCAAAACCTATATTGATAACCTCAATTTGGCGGTTATTCAGTCCGCCGTTCGTTTGGCTGATGGAAAATCAGCTCGCCGCGTCCTGAGCGTTAACGAGATTATCGGTTATGACCCGATTACCGAAAGTTTTTCCTTCTTAGAGGCTTTCCGTTGGAACCCGGCGACCGACGAGTTCGAGTTTCCGGGCTACATGAACAGCTACCTGCTGGAACAAATCGTCGCCATCAAACGTGGTATCCCACCGCATCGCCGTAAAGAAATTTACAACGAAGTCAAACGTCGGGCCAAGATTTTCGAGAAGTTGCACAAAGAGAAAGGGATCACGGACTACTATGAGTTCTTCCAAGTCATTACCGAAGCACGCAAGCAAAACCTCTTTTAAGCTGGTCTCGCCGTTCGACATGTTCTATCAACTGACTTATATGTCAGCCATGTCAGCAGCTGGAATTTCGCGTGCCAAAATTTTTGAAATCGCAGCGCAGTCCAAGTCGAATGCGGCTGCTTATTTTGCTGCGGTCAACACTCTGGTTGATGAATTCCGTTATGACTACGCCGAAGCCTGCCGCTCAATCGGTTTGCAGTCCAAGTCCGAAAATATGAAGACCTTTCTCCTTCGGTTGTCGGACGCTCTCCGTTCTGGTGAACCGCTGGCAGAATATCTCGCTCGTGAGGCCTCGGTGACCAGCGAAGATTATGAAAACGGCTACGAGCGTGATCTCGAAGGCTTGAAGCAGTGGTCAAACGCTTTCTCGTCGCTAGTGATGTCGGTATCTCTGATCATCATCATCCAGATTGTTTCGGCCATGATTTACTCGTTGAACCCGACCATGATGATGGGTCTGGTCACAACCGGTGTGTTTGTGGCCGGGTTTGGCGCATGGATTATCATGCGGTCAGCCCCCAAAGAAGTCATGATCGTTCCAGCATCCGAAGGATCAGCGGAACAGCGAAAAGCGCTGCAACTGTCACGCATGTTAATACCGGGCTCAATCGCCTTAGGTGTGGTCATGGCAATAGTTGGCGTGCCCATAGGCTGGTCGATGATGATCGCATCAGCAGTTTTGCTGCCGGTAGGTTACATCAGTATGCAGAGCGATAAAGCAGTCACCAAGAAAGATGTCGAATTTAGTACCTTCCTGCGTTCGCTCGGTGGTATGGCGACTTCTAGCGGTACCACGCTCAAACAAGCACTCACGAAAATTGACCTGAGTTCCTTCCCTACTCTTGAGCCGGATATTGACCGTCTTTCAACACGCCTTCGCGCCTTGGTCGAGCCAACCATTTGCTGGCATAAGTTCGGATTGGAAAGCGGCAGCCGCCTGATTAGCGAAGTGAGCGATATTTTCTACGGCGCGGTCAAGATTGGCGGCGACCCGGAACGCGTCGGTTACTTATGTTCACTCTTCACGGCTAAGACCACTCAGCTACGTTCCAAGCGACGGTTAACTGCCGGTACGTTCTCCGGTCTGGCGACGGTCATGCAAGCAGTCGTGACGGGGTTGATGATCTTCGTCTTATCGATTGTGACCAACTTCGCCTCAATGGTCGAGCAGTTGATGCCCAAGAACACAGATTCCCTTTCAACCGCGCCCTCAGCCAGCTTGACCATCGGTCAGTTTTCAGCAGGTGACCTACAATTTTTGAGCGGACTTACACTGGCCATGGTCCTAATCTTAGGGATCGTTAGTGCAGCCGCCATGATCTTCTGCGACGGTGGTTTTAAGTTAAAGGTTGCCCTTTATCTGGCAATGATTATTTTCATCTCCGGGATATGCTTTCTGCTCGTGCCTCCGATGGTTGCCGGCATTTTGTCCGGCGCGGCGTAAAGGAGCATTGTGATGCCATTATTCGATGATATTCTGGCGCAGCCCATAGTCCTGATTGGTATCGGAATGGCACTACTGTTCATCGTTGCAGCAGTAGTGTTGGCGGTGATGCCACGTGTGAAGGCCAGCCGTGCACGCGCCAAGCGTCGGAAAGTGGCCGCAGAACTGCAACGTCAGGCCGAACAGGAAGCTCTAGCACTCGAAGCCGAAGAGGCCGAGGCCGAAAAAGCTGCCGCACGGGCCGCGCGTAGAGGTAAACGCCGCACTGCCCAAGCCGCGCCGCAGGAGGAAGAAGCCGCTGCCCCCGCTGCAACACCCGCAGCAGCCAAGGCGAAAGCTCCTATACCCACACCCTCCGCGCCGGTCGTATCCGGTCCGCCAGCCGCAGCAGCTCCGGCGGCACCCCCTAAAGGCCCGCCCGTTAATCCGGGAGCGGCGGCGCTAACGGCCAGCTTAACAGGTGGTGATGACGCGAAATCTGAGAAGAAGGAAGAAGTATCGCCCGAAATGCAGGATTTGCTGAGCAGCGTTTTTTCGGATGAAGAGAATTCCGAACGTCAAGCAATTTTGCTCAAGGGAATAGAACCGGTTTCGGCTGACGAGTTATTGACGCTGTCAAAGCTGGTAATGGCCCAATTGCGTGGTGAGCAACCCTCGAATATTGTCCGGGTGAAGGAGAACGAACTGTCATGAACGCGACAAGCGACCACATCAAAAAGGTAACCAGCGAACTCAGCGATGAGTTTCTGCGTGAACAACTCAACTACACACCGGATATTGAATATTATCCCGTACCGCAATCGGCTCCAGTAAACGGCAAAGCCCAGTGGCGCGTGCGGTTGGACGTGACCTTTGATTCTCATCTTCAGGTTGGCTTAGATATTTACAGCGAAGTTATCTTGGGTCGTGGTCAAGAAGGCCATGCCTTTGATCCGATTTTCCGCTCTTTGAACATTGATCAGATGGGGCTTTCCCGTCGTCATGCAGCCATTCGCCCGACCGATACTCATCTCTATTTGGTCGATTTGGGTAGCACAAATGGAACCGGCATCAACGGCACCACCATTGGCGTGAACACCCCTTATGCCCTCAATCACGGCGATTTGATCCGCTTGGGACGGTTGGAATTCACCATTTATTTCATCCGCCAGCCGATGATGAACCAATCTGTTAAAAAGCAGAATAATGTCTTCGATAGTGTTTCGAAGATTGCACGTGCCATCGCCTCACAACTCGATCTGGAATCGGTCTTGAAGCAGTCGATGGAAATGGCAATGGCCTTCATCCCCTCTGACGAAATCAGTATCTGGTTGGCGGATGAACAAAGTGGTGAGTTATTCCTTGAGGCCGGACGTGGATTAGAAATCGAACACATTCAGCGCTTGTCGGTTGTGGACAGCTTGGCTGGACAAGTCATGAGCAGCGGCAAACCCGTACGATCGAGCAAGGGAAAAGATGGTGTACCGGTCAAAATAAAGACCGGCTACTTGGTCGAATCCGTACTCTATGTGCCGTTGATGTTAGGCGGCACCCCCTTTGGCGTGCTTTCAGCAGCGAATCGGGAACCGGGCAGCCTCTTCAGCGACGGTGATGAAAAGATGCTGCAGCTCATTGCTGACTTGACGGCAGCCGGTGTCCATAATGCACGGATTCATCAGTCCACCATGCGTGCCTCACAGCGGCGTTCGAAAATCGTCACTTCGCTCAATATTTTACTGGCGCACGATATGAAAAACATGGTGAAGTCAACAGTGGGCTACACCAGCTTGCTAGATGGTTATGAATTTCCGTCCGCCGAAATCCCCGAAATCATTGCCCAAGTACGGGAAAATGGCAGCACGATGTCCGACCTCATCAATCGTATGATTGAAGTCACCAATCTGAACGAGGAGCCTGCCCTTAGTCCACAACCCTTCGATCTGCTTGAAACCGTCAATGTCGCAGTCGAGGAAATGCGTCCGTTTGCTCAATCCAAGGGCATTGAACTCATCTTCGAAGTGATGGGAAATCCCTGTTTCATTCAAGGCGATCCAACCCTCATCTATCGCAGTATGTTGAACTTGCTGGACAATGCGGTTAAGTACATTCCAGATGGAGGATATATCGTCGTCCATGTCATTTTCAACACCATCGAAACAGTGATCCGCGTACAGGACAGTGGGCCGGGCATTCCAGAAGAAGAACTGCCCTATATCTTCGACCAATACTATCGCAGTTCGTCCGGTGAAAATGGACAACCGCGAATCAGCCTCGGGTTGGAGTTTGTACGGTCAACCATCGAGGCGCATCGCGGGCAAGTTACTGTACGTAACGCAGAAGGCGGCGGCGCGGAATTTATACTCTCTTTGCCCGGTCGCTTACGAGTAGAATAGCCTGAGGAAATAGCGGGATGATGATCATTATCACTGCCTTGGTGGGCTGGTTCGCTGGCTGGCTCTTAAATCGACTATCGGATTACCTGCCGCGTTTTTCGGTCACGGAGAATCCTAAACCGGTCGCCGTCCGTTCAAACTGGCCTGCCGTATTGGAACTCATCAAGAGTAAACACCCCTTAAAGGTTTCATGGCTTCTGCTGGATGCAGGAGTTGAAGTGTTATCGGCGTTGTTCTTCGCGGTGATGTGGTCACAGTTGGGGGCATCATTAGCCTTGTTGTTCGCGCTGTGCGGCTACTGCTTCTTCCTACTTATCGCTATCATCGACTTCAAGTACCGCTTGGTGCTGAATGTCTTGACCTATCCGGCCATTGTCGCAATGCTGGTTCTGAATTTAATCACGCTGCCTCAACAAACGACCAACATTCTTTTGGGCGGCGGGATGGCGTTCGGCATTTTCTTCCTGACAGCGTGGCTGCGCCCCGGAGAATTGGGCGGTGGCGATGTGAAACTCGCAACCTTAATTGGAGTCGCTTTCGGATTTCCACAAATGCTGTTAGCCTTATTAGTAGGAGCCGGTATCGGCGCAGTCGTTGTGGTATTTTTGCTTATTAGCCGCAAAGCTGGTTGGAAAAGCCAGATTGCTTATGCACCGTTTCTATGTCTGGGGGCGATGGTTTTGCTGCTTTCCCATTCGGTGCTGATTTTACGTTGAGGGAAGGGGATGGATCGTGCCACCAACCGATATTGAAGAAAATGAAGAGGAATTGCAGGAAGAACAAGAGGAAAGTAGTGAAACGTCGGCTGGTGGATCGAAACTCGTTCTCTGGCTGATAATCGCGGGCTTAGGGGTTTTGTTCTTGCCGTTATATTTTATTTCGACGACGGTCAAGAGCACCAATGAAAAACTGACGGCTCAATTGAATGACATTCAGGCGACGCTCACGGCTCCGGTTCCAGTTGATCCAGCCAAACAAACGCTGTCAGCCGAATATCTGGTTGCCCAGAATGAAAGCAGCGCGCTTGCCAGCATCAAATCCACATTAATGGCCTCGCACATCAATTGGCCGACGATTATGGCGGCCATCGGCGCATATGACACCAATCAGATGACGGTCAGCAATGTCGACCAGATCGAGAATGGCATTCGGATTTCAGGGCGTGCCAAGCAAGAAATCATCGCCATGTCGTATGCTGATATGCTGCGTTCTTCAGGATTATTTGATGTTGTAGCTGTGGAATCCATCACACTCCAAAGTACAATCATTACCGTGACCCCATCCTTCACCGACACACCGACACCCCAGTTGGCCGAAGTGACGGCTGATCCGAATCAGAAGCCACAGCCAACAGCCACCGCGACACCCCTGCCGACCATGGAACTCAAGGTCACCGATTTCATCATCTCTGTTACCATCAAGAAAGTGAACCCGACCGATGAACCAAGCACCTAGCTCAATCATTGGGAAGATTAGAGGCCTCCTACCGCTACTCCTCTTGTGCATGGTTGGGCTTGGGCTGGTGATGTTCGCAGTGGTCAACATCGTCCCGCATTGGAAAACCTACCAAACCCTACAAGCCCAAGCCAACGAAGGTAAGAAAGCGATCGAGGCGCAGTCCTCAGTTGATAGTTCGGCGGACATCGCCATTCTCAAGCGCCGGATCGAAACCGCCAAAACGGATTTAGCGAAAAACACAGCCATTTTCATGAGCGCGACCGAGGCCGATGCGCTGCTGCAACGCCTGTACAGCTATGCCAAAGACAGTTCCGTCGAGATTCTCAACTTACAGACCCAGAACAATCTGGAATCGAACCCGGTGGCAGCCGCCCCCACGGCACGCCCGAAACAAAATGGCAAGAATGATGCTCAGGCAGCCGTCCCTGTAGCCAGCGTTTCAGTCTATTCAGTGCGCGCAATGCGCATGACCGTGAACGGAACCGTACCGAATTTAGTCCGCTTCCTGACGCGCATCAACGAGATCAGCGTGGCCGGTATTGCGGTCAACAACCTCACTATCAAAGACACAGACCAAGGTGCCTCTTTGATGATGGATTTGTTGATCTATACCTCGCCGCTTTCCGATGGCAAAGCCTATCAAAATTTACCCGAAGTCATACTGCCCACACCGCTGGTCGTTACTCTGGAACCCACTGCCGCGCCAGTCGAATCGACGCCCGTGCCAGCAGTCGAAGTCACCGCTGAGGCCACCGAGCAGGCAGCGGCAGGCGAAGGCAGCATCACAATCGTGGATAAGAACGCCGTTCCGCCAGAACCCGCGCTCAATCCGGTGTACTCCGATAACTTCGACAGCGGCAACCTGAACCACTGGAAGCTCGGCGCTAACTGGATCTTATTTGGCACACCCGGAGCGCAAACGCTTCAGGTGACAGACGGCAGTGGCGACGCGACCTTCGCCTATGACAACCTGAATAATACAGCCGTAGAGATGCGCGTCCTGATGACTTCCAGCAGCATCCGCTTGAGCCTGCGTGAGAGCAGCGCCGGAGGATATGCTGTCGTGCTCCAGCCAACCGGCCAAATCTTCCTGTATCGTGGGGATACCCTGATTAAATCGACCACCGCCAGCACGTCTTCTATCGGGCGTTGGCGCGTCCTACGGCTCTCGGTCGTACAGGGCATCATCCGCATCTCGGTGGATGGCGAAGAACTTCTCACTGCGAAAGATGCCTCCGAACTGCCACCGGGAACCTTTTCCTTCAGCGCAGTTGGGCGTGGGATTATCCGCGTGGACGATGTCCAAGTCTGGAGTCTGGATACCAACCAGCCTTACTAAGCTCAGCAAGCTCTATCCAATAAAAAGGCCATTCGCTAACGAGTGGCCTTTTTGTTTAGTGTCTAATTTTCCTTAGACGCGGATGATGCTGGGCAGCACCACCGGACGCGACTGGGTTTCGCGGAAGAAGAAGTTCTGGAGCATATCCCGAACACTGTCATGCGCGACATCCGTCCCATGCTTGAAGTACTGCTTGATCTCTTTTTGAGCGGCCTGCAGCAGGTCATTCGAGCCATTAGTTGGCACAAAGCCCCGGCTGATGATCTCCGGTTCGCCCACCAGCTTATTGCGGGAGTTGACCGGAATCAGCGCCACGATGAAGCCGTCCTGCGACAGGCGTTGACGGTCTTGCATGACCATCGCGCCGATCTCACCGACCAGATGACCATCCACCAGCACATCAACTGCCGGAATAGGCTTATCCAGCCACGCCTTCTCACCATCGGTTGACCACGTCGCACCATTGTTGAGGATGAACACATTCTTGTTGTTCATGCCCATGCCTTCGGCGATGCGTGCATGGAGGTGCAGATGGCGGGTTTCACCGTGAACCGGAATAAAGTAACGCGGCTTAACCGTTTCCAGCATGATCTGCATTTCATCACGGCTGCCGTGACCGGACACATGAATGTCGGCCAGCTTGCCGTAGATCACGTTTGCGCCACGCTCGAACAGTTTGTTGAGCATCCGCCCGACTTCTTCCTCATTACCGGGGATCGTTCCGCCGGAAATGATGATGGTATCACCGCGCTTGACCTGAATCTGACGGTGTTCGCCCTGTGCCATCCGGTTCAGTGACGAACGCGGTTCACCCTGCGAACCGGTCGAGAGGATCAGCAGCTTGTTATCGGGGATGTGAGCATCAATATCCACCAGCAAACCGTTGGGGATTTTCATGTAGCCCAAGTCCCGCGCCAGCAGCACGTTCTCTTCCAAGCTCCGTCCTGTGAGCGCCACTCGACGCCCGTGTTTCTGCGCCAGAATCATAATCTCTTGCAGACGGGCCAGCAGTGAGGCGAAGGTCGCGATGATGATGCGCCCCTTTTTGGCTTCGCTGAACAGCCGGTCAAGTTCGTCCGAGACGACTTTCTCGGTGGGCGTACGACCGGGACGGTCGGCGTTGGTGCTGTCGGCCAGCATGGCGAGGACACCGTTAGGCGTCAGCTTCTTGAGGCGCTTGAGGTCCGTGGTTTGACCACCGGCAGGCGTCTCATCCAGCTTATAGTCGCCGGTATGCACGACCGCTCCAGCAGGCGTATCAATCACCAACCCGACTGAGCCGGGGATGGAGTGCGCCACCGGAAACAGGCTGATCTTGAACGGGCCGAGCTGAAAGCTGGCTTTGTCCTTGACCACCTGTAGATTAGCCTGCTGGATGACTTTGCCCTCTTCCAGTTGACGTTTGACCATACCGATGGTCAAAGCAGTGCCATAAATCGTCGTTTTGATGTCCCGCATCAGGTACGGCAGCCCACCGATGTGATCCATATGTCCATGCGTGAGCACGATGCCCCGCAGTTGGTCTTGATTCTGGATCACATAATCAAACTGGGGCAGCACCAAATCGATGCCGTACATGTCGCTTTCGGGGAACATAACCCCGCAGTCGATCACGATCATATTGCGGCCATATTCAAGAACAGTCATGTTCTTGCCGATTTCCCCGAGGCCGCCAATGGGGATAATTCTGAGTTTTTTGTTTGTCATTCGTTTCTTTGTTGATTTCTGTGCTTATTCAATATAGGGATAGTTTCACCGCGACTCAGCACTAGTCGGATGAACAATTTGTTCCAGTACAGTTTGAGGCCAGTTCAAATTTGGGTGATGAGACCTAAACAGGGGTTCAAACAGATCGAGGAATTCTTTCATTGATAGTGATTATAAGCCTATTCCTTTCGAAATGAAAGCCTTAATTTTGTCAATTAACATTTGCAGCGCCATCGCAGGCAATTTAACTCTCCATTTACATTACCTATTAAGTGTGCGATAGTGAATGCGTGTCAATTATCTATTGTCGTCATCCTCAATATCATCAAACCATTTTTCAGCACCTTCGTAATCATCATCGCGAAAGCCGCACTTTAATCACTATTGAACGAAGAACGGGTTCTCAGAAAGTCCAATTTCAGGGAAACAAACCTGCCAACGGGATTAGAGACTTTCACATCACAATATCGCTGAAGCCGCACTGAAATCGTTCGTTCCGACGCGTCAACTAAAGTTAGAACGGTACCAGAAGCAAAGAACCTGTTGATTTGCTCGCTATGATATTTCTTCCTTATGATGTCCAAATGAAAACAACTATTGGGCAAGAGTCTAAAGATGTTCAGGACGTTTAGAACGAGAAAGAAGCTGCATCATGAATCTAGATACTGTTTCCGATAAACACCTTCACGAACTGGAACGCTTAACGAAGGAGATCTTGGACATCATGAAAAAAGCGAAGCTGCTCGACAGCCCGATCACAGAGATGTTACGTTCGCTTGAATCGAGCGCTGAAAAAGCGCGTCGCACACGGTTCGACGCCGTCAATCCTGAATTCCAAGGGTACTAACCTACATTTCCTACTCTCGCGAAACCGATACATCCGGTCTGGCTTAATCAATTGAAGACGTAAAGGAACAAAACACATGGCGACTGTCGTACCTCACTTGCAAAAAAACTTTCAACTCCGGCTCGAAGGCGGCTTACCCCAAGCCACCGTTGAACTCGTGGGTGTTGCGCATTGGCTGCGCTGCTGTCCCTTATGTGGCAGTGCACATCAGATTCAGACCATGACCTCGGATACGCCGTATACCCCGCTCTGCCAGACTTACCCTGCCCTCTACAAAGCGGAACTGCTTGCGTGGCACAAGCTCTACCCGGATGTTATCCCCTATGCGTCACTGCATCTGGTCGAAAAAGTAGCCTGATACCTTCCAAAACTGAACCTTAAGAGGGGCGCGAAAGCGCCTCTTTTGTTTTGTGGCGGCATTGGCGGCGGCATTGGCCGTGCCATGAGGCTTGATTCGCAAAATTCTTCATATTCTTCAATTTCACAAGTGAAGAATGGCTTTTAGCAATTAGCGATTGGCTGTTGGCTGTTGGCTGTTGGCTCCAAACAAAAGCACGTACCGAGATGTCTATTGGCAAAGTTGGCAGCATTTTCGGCAAATTCGGCGTGCCAATCGAACTTTTTGTGTCATTTCGGCGGATGGCTCGGCTGGAAACGCGGCAATGTTGGCAAAGGGGGTGCTGCCGCCAAGATTGCCAATCTCCAAGTCCTGAGTGCTGAGTTCCGAGTACTGAGTTTAAGACCGGTGGTTGTTAAGGTGCGATGGGATAGAAGCAGCTGAGGCATCCCACAGGGAGGCTACGCACCGCCTCCGCCCTACCACAGCATACAACAGGTGCAGAAAAAACGGGTTACACTTTGGAAGAACATTTTGTCACTGATTGGCGGGGTTGGCGCTAACGGTTTTGAGGGAACTACAATGGTCAGAATGTTGGTAGATGGTTGGAGAACAGTTTGTCGGGTTAACCGAAAGTAAACTTTTTCACAAACACATTTCATGTTAATTAAGCAAAACATATCAAAACAAGTTCGCACAATTGAAGTTGCGGACACTCGAATGGAAAGTATCTAGCTGTTTATCAAATCTCTTGAATAAAGTCTTTTGGCGTCGTAACGAATATACGAGGTGAAGCGATACGGTTCAGATGAAAAACTAGTCCTTTGCCATAAAGTTTTGGTTTTGATCCGTTGAAACCAAAACTACCTCGAATTTCACATTCCACATTGTTATAAATCGAAATAATCTCATCTATTTGGATTGGTGTCAGTTTTTCGATACTAGGTAAAACCTCGGCCAAAGTATTTCCATCGCCCCAGTTAGGGCACATAGGCAAGGCTTGAATATAGGCGCTAATCATCCGATCATTGTTTATTAAGAGTTTCGCGATTTCTATATGAGCCTTGTCCCATGCACACGAAAGTGCTTGGAATTTTCCAAGAAAACCGTAAGGATTTTTGCCCAGACGAACTGCAACAATTGGGACACTTCGACCAATAGCAAACCCTACTTCTTGATCAGTCCATTCACTTTCATGAAAGTTAGGAGTCATTAAGGCAACAAGCGCATCCATACTCCCAAGCGCATTTACAATTTCATCTTGCCAAGCTTTTGTAGGGGTTATATCTTCATGTGCCACAAATGCGGAAATACCAAACAATTTAAGCCGTTCTTTTAGTTGTGCTGTTTCTGCCTTTACATCTGATCGATGACTTAGAAAAACTCTAAATCCTTCCTTGCCCCAAATTTTATCCGCCGACGCTTGTGGAATTGTCAGCTTCTCCGATACAAGTAGTCCTGATACCTCACGCCAACCATCGCCTTCTTCGTTTTCCATTTCTAGAAAGACAAACTGAATGAATTCACCTTGTACTTTTATAATGCTATTCAAATCTTCTCGAAGTTTTTCTTGCGTTTTATCTTTTTGCTTTGTGTAAAGTAGAAAAATTTGTTCAGGTAAAGATAGATAAACCGCGTGTCCGTTTCCCCAAGGTTCTTCAATCACGTTCTCATCAACAGTAACCTTGGCATTAATTATCAATTTTTGAAGATCTATTTCCCTATTATGACCGTAAATCTTAGACAGCGTAAATAAGTAACGTTCGATATTTTTAGGAATTGTACTCATTTATAGCCTATGAAGTAATGAGAAAATGACAAGGTAATTAAGGCTCCACAAGACTGGAATCTTATTGATACATGCACATTCCCTTTCTGATTACATATACCTTTTGTATTTATATTAGTATAGTTCAGTAACAGGTTTTGGAATACCACTTGAAATTGAAGTCGCTGAAATTTGGCAGTTACCCCTTCAGCAGTTCAGGCGATTGGGCGGTGCGCAGAACAGGCAGTTCAACGGTGAAGGTACTGCCCTTGCCAGCCTTGCCCTCGCTGACGACGGTAACCCGCCCACCATGCGCTTCGACCAGCGCTTTGACAATCGCCAAGCCCAAGCCCGTCCCGCCGGTGTTGCGGTTGCGCGAGGAATCCACGCGATAAAAGCGGTTGAAAATATGAGCCAAGCTGTCCTTGGGAATACCATCTCCAGTATCCGTCACTTGCAGCATCACTTTATCGCTCGTAAAGGCCGTGTGAATGGTGATCTGTCCACCTTCGGGCGTGTGAACCAGCGCATTGTTCAGCAGGTTATGCAGAATTTGCGACAAGCGGGCACTATCGCCCCAGACCAGCGGCAAACCAGAGGCTGTATCGACCTTGAGCGTGACGCCTTCTGCATCAGTCAAGGACTCGAACTTGGCAGCAGTCGTGTTGACCAGTTCGTCAAGTTGAACGGGATGCAAATCAAGCGGCAGCTTTTTGGCGTCGGCCTGACTCAGTTCGTGCAGATCATTGACCAAGCGGCTGAGCAAACGGGTCTGGTCATAGAGGCGGGCGACTTCCGAGGTATCCATAGGATAGACTTCGTCGAGAATCGCCAGCAAGTTCCCCTGCAAAACGGTGAGCGGGGTGCGCAGTTCATGGGCCACATCGGCCACGAGATTGCGGCGTAAGGATTCGGTCTGCTCAAGGGCAGAGGCCATTTCATTGAAGGCGTGCGCCATGTCTTGGACTTCGACCGTGCCTTCGACTTTGACCCGCTGGCTCAAGTTCTGGGCACCGATAGCGCGGGCGGCTTCAGCTAAACGGCTCAAAGGCGCGCTCAGCATCCGGCTGACAAGTACACCGAACGTCAAACCTATGATGCCGACAGCCAAGGCCATGATGACGAGTGCCGTGCTCAAGCTTTCGATCACAAAACGGGCGATACCGGGGCGCAGATTGAGCGGGCTTTTGGGCTCCTGTAGGGTGATGTAGCCAACCGTATCTTCATTGACTTTCAGTGGAATCTGGTTGGGCAAACTTTGGATGTCGAGTTTGGTCTGCGTGGGAACCAGTGACGTATCATAGAGAATGTTCCCATTCCGATCGAGGATCAGCAGCACCAATCCAATACGCTGGCCGACTGTGAATTCGTCGGTATTGAAGGCGAGGTTCTTTTGCAAGTCCTTCCAACTGCCATGCTGAAGATAGTAATTTTCAAGACTATCGACCAGCCCCCCTTTGGATTGGTATTCATCGAAAACAATCGACTCACGGATACCACTGCGGGTGATAAAGACACTGGCAAAGACGATAACCGCTACGCCGAGCAGCACCACGCCTCCAAAGGCGATGCTCAGCCGAACCCACAGGCGATTCATGGTTAGGGGCCTGCCAATCGGTAGCCCACACCATACAGGGTCTGAATGTAGATGGGATGGCGGGGATCAGGCTCAATCTTCTTACGCAGATTCTTGATGTGGCTGTCCAGCGAACGCTCGACGCTTTCGTAGTCGTAGCCGAGGCTGCGCTCGATGAGGTCGGCGCGGGTCATGGCGTAACCGGGATGCTCCATCAAGGCGCGCAGCAGTTCGAATTCGGTGACGGTCAAATCAACCGGACGAGTATCCATGATGACCTCACGGCGTCCGACATCCATCAGCAGCGCTCCACATTGAAGGACGGTGTCTTTCTTGAAGCTGTCCTCTCCTTGTGAGCGGCGCAGCACCGAGCGCACGCGGGCGACCAACTCACGCGGGTTAAAGGGCTTGGTGATGTAATCGTCCGCGCCGAGTTCCAAGCCGATGATCTTCTCGCTGTCTTCAATCCGCGCGGTGAGCATGATGATGGGAATGTTGTGCAAGCTGGAGTCGTTGCGGATGGTGCGGGTGATTTCCCAGCCATCACGGTCGGGCAGCATCAGATCCAGCACGATCAGGTTAGGATGTTCACGGCGCACCATATGTAAGGCGGTCTGTCCATCATATGCGACGAACACTTGATAGTGCTCTTTTTCGAGGTAGGCGCGTACAAGGCGGACGATTTCACGGTCATCGTCTACAACCAGTATGCGTTGAACTGTGCCTGTGTTTGACATCGATTCCTCACTCTGCCTTAAGTTCATTTTATGCGTGATGCAAAAGCGTTTAAGAAAATATAAGTTCTGAAAGTACCCCACCCCTAACCCCTCCCTATAAAACAGCTGAGGAGAGGACACCTTTTTAGGAGATGTTATTCTTAGATAACAAGCCTTCCCGTAGAGGAGCACCTATGTGTGCTCCCGAATTGGATTTTTGCGATTGTGCTCTCCCTCATTTTCAAACATGTCCTCTCCTCAGCTATAAAACAGGGAGGGGAAATTAAGAACCGAATCAACCGGCCTTTACGGGTAGGGAAGCACAGTTGGAGTCGAGATTGATGAAGTCTCCACTGACCCAACCAGTCTTGCTTTGATAGGTCACGAACCACCAGTCTCCGGCCTTGGTCTTGGCGCTGACATCGAGCGTGGTGCTGAAGGGAATGGTCAGCAGCAGGTCAAAGGTGGTCGCAGGGCCGCTGCGCAGATTCACGTTCTGGCGCACTACAGCCATACAACCGGATGTGGTTTGGGCGGGCGCGGCTTGACCTGATGTTTGGGTGGCCTCGCCTGTGCTGACCGTGCCGGGTGTCGCGGTGGCGATGACATAGGGCGTGTTGGTCGGCGTGGGCGACGGACTAGCCAAGCGCGTCGGTGTGGCGCTCATCTGGAGCAGCGCGGCATCCGGCGTATTGGTGGGCACGACGGTGATCGGTTTGGATATGGTGGGCGTCGGACTGTTGACACTGCCCAAATCCGCGACATTCACGTTGCTGCCTGTCGAGGAGGCGCTGGCGGTATTGGTGGCAGTGCGTCCCGGCAGTTGGAAACGGGCGGCGACTGGCACGACAAAGGTAGCAGCTACGAGCAGCACTCCTAAGCCCATGCCTAAAACACCCCGACGCTGCGACAATTTGCGTCTGGCGGGTTTGTTACGCTCGATGAGCAAGGTGATGATGCTCAGCACGGCGACAGCAGCACCGATAGCGATGGCGGCCATGTTGATCAAGCCTAGCGGCTGCGTACTGGCACTGTTATTAACCAGCGCGAGTACGGGAAAGACCAACGCCAGAAAGGCCAACAACGTTTCGAAAAAGCCGACTTTTTCACGGCATTGGGCAGCACGCCGGATGCTGTTCAAGATAAATAGCAGACTGAAAACCGCACCGACTGCGATCAAGAGAATAACCATCACTCACCTCATTCATAGCGCAGCGCGTCAATCGGGTTGAGTTTGGCGGCCCGCTGCGCTGGATAAATACCGAAGAAAATACCGACGCTGGCTGAAATAATCGTCGCCAGCAGGACGCTCGACATCTGGACACTGATGGGCAAGGTAGGCGCAAAATTGGCGATGACGGCCACTAAACCGGCTGAGATTAATACGCCGATTGCCCCACCGAGAAGCGAGAGCGCCATCGCTTCCATCAAGAACTGGATCACGATGTCACGATTTTGAGCACCGACCGCTTTGCGTAGACCGATCTCGCGGGTGCGTTCGGTCACGGTAACGAGCATGATGTTCATGACGCCGATGCCCCCGACCAGCAGTGAAATACCCGCGACCACACCGAGGAAGATCGTGAACAGGCCGATGACGCTGTTCAAGGTGCTGATGACACTGCTCTGGCTGACGACTAGAAAGTCATCTTTCTCACCCGCTTTGATCTGTCGTGATTGGCGCAAGGTGCGGGTGATTTGTTGAACGGCGGCGGTAACGCTGTCACTGTCACGGGCCTGCATCAAGACGAAGGAAACACGGTACTCACCCGTCACGCTACGCTTGACACCCAAGCGGGCTTGAGCGGTGGTGATGGGCACAAGGATCGCGCCATCGCCGAAACTTCCTGCGGCGGCATCAAGCACACCGATGACCTGAAAACGGACACTGCCGATACGAAGGTTGCGGCCTACGGGGGATGCGCCATCAAACAGGCGGTCAACCACTTCTTTGCTGACGATGGCGACGCGTTCCTGACCTTCGAGTTCCTTCTGGGTGAAGAAACGGCCATTGGTGATCTTGCGGTTCATTACGCTGAGGTAATTGGCGCTGACACCCTGAATGCCCGACGACATCTGTTTGCCTTCGTAGACCACATTGCTGTTCACCAAATTTTCGGGCATGACCCGCAGGACATCCTGTGTGTTCAACGGGTCGGATAGTGCATCCACCTCTTTCGTGGTGAGCGGGGTTAGCTTGCCATTCTTATCGGGTTGGGGAAAGGCAATCACCAGATTGGAGCCGACGCCGGAGAATTGGTTGGTGACGAAGGCCGAAACGCCTTGCCCTGCCGATATCAGCAAGATGACGGCGGCCACACCAATGGTAATGCCCAACATGGTCAAGGCTGCCCGCAGCTTGTTCATCTGCAAGGCGACGGTGGCAACGCGAATATTTTCGATCAACGAGTACATAACTATTCAAACCTCAAGGCGTCAATCGGGCGCATCCGCGCGGCACGGCTGGCAGGATAGAGACCGAAAAAGATACCGACGAAACTGCTCACGCCAGTGGCTAAGGCAACCGAGTCGAGCGTCAAGCCCAGATGCAAATCCGGAACGACTAAGCCTGCGATCACGGTGATGAGCCAGCCTAAAGTAATGCCCAACGCGCCTCCGACGAGGGCGAGAATGACACTTTCGATCAAGAATTGGCTGAGGATGTCCCGACCCTGCGCACCGACGGCTTTACGCAGACCGATCTCACGGGTGCGCTCGGTCACGGAAACCAGCATGATATTCATGATGCCGATACCGCCGACCAGCAGCGAAATGCCGGCCACGCCGCCCAAAAACACGGTTAAAAGTGACGTGATCTGGTTGATGCTGCTCAGCAAATCGGCTTGATTGGAGACGCTGAAATCCTCATCGCCAGAATAGACGATGCCATGTGCACCGATCAGATAGGTTTGGATAGCCTGCTTAACGGCGGTGTTCTCATCCTTGGAGGTGGCGACCACTTGAATTTGCGTGACTTTGTAAGCGCCACCGTGAACACGGGCATCCGATAAGCGGCTTTGCGCGGTGGTAATCGGCACTAATGCCGCAGCGTTCAAATCACTGGGTGAGGCAGCGGAACGGTTTTCCATGACGCCGATGACCGTGAAGATGCGCCCGTTGATCTGAACCGGCAGGCCAATCGGATTAAAGGCTTTATCGCCAAACAGGTCTTTGACGGTGCTCTCGCCCAAGACCACAACACGGGCTGTGTCATCGAGGTCGGCCTGTGTGATAAAGCGCCCGCCGTCATTGCGCGGATGCCAATTATTGGCATCGGGATAAGACGGGCTTACGCCGGTCAGGGAAAGCGTAACCGTTTCCGTGCCGACGACCAGCGTTCCGGGTACACCATAGGTGGTGGATACATACTTGACACCGGGTAAGCGCGAGATGCCTACCGCTTCTTCATTCGTCAGCGGCTTGACTTCGATACGCGTCTGGCTGCTGGGCGCGGAGGTTGTAACAGTGAGGGTATTCGCGCCTAAATCTTCGAACTGCGATGAGACATAGTCCTGCACACCGCGTCCAAGGCTGGTCAAACCAACCACCGCACCGACACCAATAATGATGCCGAGCGTGGTGAGAACAGCCCGCAGACGGTTGATGAAGAGGCTGGTCAGAGCAATACGGAAGCCTTCTGAGAAATTCATGACTAGGTATATTCCTCTTTGGTGCCGCCGTAGTAGGTGTCCTTAAACACGCCTTCCAACTCTTCCGCCTCAGACGGACGTTCCGTTTCGCCCGCGATTAGTGGATGCGCCACCGCGCGGTCGGCCACGATCTTGCCATCCCGCAGCATGACGACGCGGTTGGTGTGGCGGGCGATCCAAGGATCATGGGTCACAAACACAATGGTCTTGCCATCTTCACGATTCAAGCACTGGAAAATTTGCATTACTTCGGTACCGCTGCGGCTGTCGAGGTTACCTGTTGGTTCGTCAGCGAGAATCATGGCCGGTTCAGTGACGAGCGCACGGGCAATGGCGACGCGCTGCTGCTGACCGCCGGAGAGTTCGCTGGGCAGGTGATCAATACGCTGGCCTAGACCAACTGATTCAAGAGCGGCCTTGGCCTTCTTGGAGCGACCTGCTCCACCACCATAAATCAGCGGCAGTTCAACTTGGCGAATAGCCGAAGTCCGGCGCAGCAAGTTGAAGTTCTGGAAGACAAAGCCGATTTTCTTGTTGCGAATTCGCGCCAGATCCGCTTCGCTCAACTTGCTGACATCGACCCCATCAAGGAAGTACTCGCCGGAAGTCGGCTGATCAAGCGCACCCAAGATATTCATCAGGGTCGATTTGCCGGAACCCGAAGGCCCCATGATCGACACAAACTCGCCCTGCTTGACTTCCAAACTAATGCCTTTCAGCACTTGCAGGGATAGTTCGCCCATCTGATAGGTTTTGGTGATGTCGCGAATGTCGATGACTGACTTGAGGCCATTCTCATCGACACCGGGCTGCGAATTCTTAGTACCGCTGCGTTGTAGCCATCCAAACATGATTAGCCTCCTGCTCCGCCTGCTGCACCACCCTGTGGTCTGCCGAACAAGCCGCCGCCCTGTGTTGTGGCTTGGGTTTGTCCCGACAGCAGGACGATGTTCTGTCCAACTTGGAGACCGCTCACAATCTGGCTGCTGCTTTCGTTACGCATCCCGATGGTGACGGTGGTATCGACATACTTACCGTTTTCTTCGACCGTCACATAGGTACGGTTATTATTATTATCAACGCGAATGAAGCGGTTCGGAATAAGGATGACATCCTTGAGTTCGCCAATGGTGATCGTAGCTGTGGCGCTCATCATGGGGCGCAGCGGCGCGTTGGTCGTATCGATGGTGACCGTCGCCGTATAGGTCACAAGCTGACCGTCAATCTTCGGTGCCGATTCGATTTTGGTGACTTTGCCAGTGATGTCAGTGTCTTTCAAGGCAACAACGTTCAAACTCACGGGCTGGTTGACCGCCACGTTGACAATATCAGTTTCATCAATTGCCAGATCAATGGTGTAGTAGCTGTCATCAATCAGGGTGATGGCATTCGCAGCGGGTGGAACTTCACCAACCGTCAAGTTGTTGTTGGCGATCAATCCGTCAATGGGCGCGACCAGCATTGTCTTAGTGATGTTCTCCTGCGCTTTTTGAACGTTGAGCTTGGCGGTGTCCAGATCAATCTGGGCGCGGCGGAGTTCGGCAGCGGTCGCCGGATTCTTAAGGTTATCCAAATTAGCTTCCGCTTGAGTCAAGGAAGCATCGGCGCTCGCCATTTGTCCGACGTCCGCGCCTTGGGTCATGGTGTCTTGATAGGCAGTGGTCTGAATTTCAAGGTTGAACTCTTGTGACGAAACCTGTGAATTAGCGCTGATTTCACCGGCCTGTGCGCCGCCGTTGCCATTCCGGAATTCAGGATTGGGAGCCAGTTGAATATCGCGGTTCAACTGCGCCTGCCAGAGTTGATTCTTAGCGAGTTCGGTTTGCAGACGCGCGATTTCTTTGGCGTCCGTGCTGGGCGCTGTTTGTGAAGCCGCGTAGATCCCCGCTTTAGCGGCGGTCACCTGCGCTTCGGCAACGGCCAAATCCACATCGCGCGGCGGCGTAGTCAGGTTGTCATAAGCCGCCTGTGCTTGAGCCAGACCAATCTGCGCATTGCGAAGCGCAGACTCTATATCCGTTGATTCGATTTTGGCGAGAACGTCACCGACTTTAACATGCTGGCCTTCGCTCACCAGAATGTCCGTGACGGGCGCGGAAAGCTGAAAGGCTAAATCCAGTTCTTGCACCGGCGCAATTTTGCCAGTTGAGTTCAAGGTAATGGTCAGATCACCCTGTTCAACCGTGGTTGAATCAGTCGGCGTGACGCTTTGGCCTTGAGCCGCAGCCGGTTGCAATCCGATGAGGATGACCGCGCCAGCAACCGCTGTAAATTTCGTGATGACATTCATCAAGTTCGTTTGTCTCATTATGATCCACCTGCCAATCCAGAGGTCGTGGTTTGTTCAATCACAACCACATCGCCTTGCTTAATACCCGATAGGACTTCAACGCTGTCACTCCCCTGTAGACCAAGTTTGACTTCTACTCGTGACTGTTTATTGTTTTTGTCCAACACATCGACGAATACGCGACCATCGGCTTCAATGTGCAGGAAATTGGTTGGAACGGTTAAGACGCTTTGGCGGGTTTCCAAGACCACATAGGCTTCGCCGGTCATACCGACACGCACACGAGGATCGACCTGATTGAGCGTGAAGTGCGTATCGTAGTTGACGACGCCGTTGACTTCCTTGCCCATAATCTCGATCTGCTTGACCGCAGCGGGCAGATGCTCGTTGGGCAGCGCATCGAGTTCGATGTAGGTCGGCATATCGTCTTTGATGAGGTTGATATCCTCTTCATCGACCTGAGCCAGCAGCCCCATCGTGGACAGCTTACTAATCTGGATGACGGATCGACCTGCGAGAACCGGTTGACCGATATCCAGATCAACTTTGGTCACGACGCCATCAATCGAGGCGTACAGCGTGGTGCGGTTGAGGGCCGTTTCGGCATCGCGGAGTTGGGCTTCGGCCTGCTGTAAAACGATCTGCGCATTGGTAATTTGTGCTGGCTTCGGCCCCGCTAAGAGCTGCTCCAACTGCTTCTGGCGCAGCGCGATCTGAGCACCGGCTTGTGTCAATCCACCACGGTTGGCGGTTTGCATATTTTCAAGCTGGAGGCGGGCGATTTCGGCATTGAAGGACGCCGCTCCGACCTGTGCATCCAGCAGGGTGTATTGGTCAGTCTGCATACCATTGGCCACCGAGCGCTTGCGCTGGGCGTCTTCCAACGCTTTCCGGGCTTGGTCGTAACGAAGCTGCGCTTGAGCCAGATCGGCATCACTGACGCTGCTAGAGGCGGAACTGTAAGAGCCTTTCGCACTTTCCAGATTAGCCTGCGCCACCTTCAAATCGTTTTCATCCACCGGACCAAGTAAATCCGCCAGCGCATTATTGGCTTTTTCCAAGGCCAACTTGGCCTGATCATAATTGATCTGCTGCGTTTCGTTGGAGAGGCGGGCGATGGGATCACCGGCGCGGACATAACCGCCGGTCTTGACCAACACCTCGGCAGCTTGACCGGATGTTTCAAAACCGAGATCGACAACCGTATCCGCTTCCACCTTGCCGAGTGCGGAGATGGTCTTTTCGACATCACCTCGCTCGACGGTATAGCGTACTAAATTTTGTAGACGGGTCTGCTCGGTCTGTTCCTGACGGATGGCCTGCCGTTCACGAAGAAACGTCGAACCAAACGGGATCAAGATCACCAGAAGCAGGAGCACCACTAAAGATCGAATAACTGACATGACTCATCCTTGCTCAAGACGACAAACAATTCTCGACAATTTGTCTATAATTCAGGATACCATGTCATTATCGAGAGAGAATATGGAGAGATTGTGGAGAAGTTTTGGATTGAACGTGGACGTTTACGGGAGGTTAAGCAGTGCAAATGCGGGCCGAACTTCGTAATCAGCCCGTATTTTCTCTCAGCATATTCACATGAAGAGATTAACTTAAGGCATTTGCTGCGCGGCTGGCCAGTGACGCAGCACGGCGATACTCATAATGCCACCTGCCACAGCACCAATCGCTATGGCAGTAGGTGTTCCAAGAACGTTAGCAATCGACCCCATCATCAAGGCTCCGAAAGGCGCAATGCCAAACCATGAGATGGTATACAAACTCATCACGCGACCGCGAAAAGCGTCCGGCACTTCGTTCTGTATGAGGGTGTTGACCAATATGAACTCAAGGATGATGGCAAAACCATAGACCACTGCACAGACCATCGCCAATTCAACAGTCCGTGTGAAACTGAACAGGAAAGACGAGATGGTGACTAAAACAGCCATCACCATGACCAAACGACCGCGCCCGAAGCGATGTCCGAGATAGCCTAACACCAAAGACGAGGCGACCGCGCCGACACCAATTGAGGTCGTAATACTGGAATAAGCTTCTTTGGGCGAATGCAGCACGATATCAGCAAAGGCTGGCAGCAGCGTTGAAAGATTGTTGGTGAACAATGCCGCAGCCACCGCGAGCAATAACAGCGGCGCGATGGTGTTATGCTGCCGTGCATATTGGAAGCCCTCTTTGAGCTGTTGAATGGGCGCTAGGGTCTTGGTTCCGGAGGGCGCGTTATCAATACGAATGATCCAGAGCATGAAGATCACCGCGACGAAGCTCAGACCGTTTAGCAGGAAGCACCAGCTTGGCCCGATCTGTGTAAGGACGATACCCGCCACAACCGGCCCGATCACACGCGAGATATTGAAGATCATGGAGTTCATGGCGATGCCGCTGGACAGATGTTCCCGCCCGACCAGATCAACCACAATCGCCTGACGCGTGGGCGCGTCCAAAGCGTTACTGACGCCCAGCAGGAAAGCCAGCACCATAATATGCCAGACGGCTACGGTATTAGTAAAGGTCAGCCACGCGAGGATGAGCGCCAAGACCATCTGAACAGCTTGGGTAAAGATCAGCAGATTACGACGGGGCAAGCGTTCGATGATCACGCCGCCCAAGGGTGACAGCAGCAGGCTGGGCAGACCAGCGGCACAGGCCACCAAACCCAACCACAGTTCACTCTGGGTCAGATGAAAGACCAGCCACCCCTGCGCGACCGTCTGCATCCATGTGCCGGAAATGGAAATGGTCTGACCAATGAAATAGAGCCGGAAGCGGGGGATGCGGAGGGCAGCAAGCGTGTTAACCGAAGCGGACGAAGCAGTTTTTGCCTGAGCGACACTAGCCATCGTGTACGATTTCATCCTACAACCAAGGACACAACAGCCACCCTAATCAGAGTGGCTGTTTTTTGTCCCGTAAATATGGAAGTCAATGTCAAAAACATCCAACATTGATCATATTTTTATTATAGGTCTACCATTTAAGTCCAATCAACGGCGGAAAATAATAAATTGGTCTTAATGCCTACTGAACCACCGTTAATAACAGGCCTTTATTCAACTGTTAATGTGGCAGCGCGGCCAAAGTTTGCCGTGCGACTTCCATGCTTGGTGCGAATTGCAGCCGAGTACTTTCGCGCGGTGCCATACTGCGAAAGGTGCTGAACATTAAGGTTAGGAAACTATTGGTGGTTGAGAATATGGATATTCCCCAGTTACGCGGCTGCGATCTGACATATTGAACGCTGCGCGTGAGCAAATCCAACGGGAAATTACTAACCTGTGACATATCGACGATGGTGTTGACTGTATGGGGCACACTGCGCATCATCGCCATACTTTCGAGCCATGCCCAATTAAATTCCTGCCACGTCCAATAACCCGATATACGAAAACAAAGAACGGTTCGGGACTCGTTGTCCCAACTCACTGAAACAGGCATTATTTTTTTGTCCATCCCCACAACGTTATCTTTCGTTATGTTGGCACAGGTATGGAGTCTCCACAAGCAGATTCCGCGATAATTCATTCAAAATTCACAATCATCGCGGCTTGTACCGCCTGCGACATGGCTTCCAGCGCGGCGAGATACTGCTTTACAGGCAACGTGCGGTAGGTGTCGTTATAATCGACCGTAATCGGCATTTGGGCGATGATGGCGCCGGTATCGACACCGGGGTCAACGCGGTGGATGGTCGTGCCGGCTAGGTCGGGTCGGCCTTCGTAAACCGCCCAGAAGCCGCCATGTACGCCTCGATAGCGCGGGGTGATGCCAACATGAATGTTGATAAAGGTGGGAGCGAGGGCGAGGATTCGCTTGGCGATGATGCCTGTTCCCGTGACAACCACGACCTGCGGCTGGTGCTGGTTGAGCAAGGCGGTCACTTCCTCACCGTTGACTGAATCCACGTCAACCACAGGCAGAAGTCCGTCGGGTGGGCTGGCGTCATGACCGTTGAGCAGCCGTTCGATCAAGGGGCGGGATTGGTGGCGGATCAGCAGGCGATCCACGACAAGGAAGGCTAACTGTCCGGCAACTTTCCATACGCCGAGCTTCTTGAGGCGGTAACGCAGCATCTTGCGGGTATGCGGCGCTTCAAACACGACCTGTGCAATCTTGAACTGCTGGGCGAGATGGTTAATCAACAGATAGGAAAGTTCATCCCGTGAGGCGAGAATGATGATGGGCGGGTTATTGTTCGGTGCGTTCAATCGTATCCCCAAACACTAGGATGGGCGTAGAGAAATACAATTAAACCGCCAAGACGCCAAGAACGCCAAGTGTGAGATTACTTTCTTAAAGTACTAGCTCAATATCTGCTGTGCGGCCTGTTCCATCGTCAGCACTTGGATTGTGCCCTGCTCACGCATTTTTGAAACCATCTGTAGGATTTGTTCCAGAGCATCAAACATGCGTGGACTGGTGCCGAGATTAAAGGGATGAAACCACAGGTGATACAGTTCATTTTTACGCGCTGCCTGCTCTAATCCGAGCCGAGCCTCGCGCACCCGTGAAGCGGTCGGAATGCGTCCGCGAATGCCATCATATGCCAACAAGAACTGTGATGCAGGCAGGTTCACCAGTTGGTCATTAACCTTGCAAGCTTTCAGATCATAAGTCACGGTCTGCAACGCAAATGTCCGCTGCACGAGATGAGCCGCTCCGCGCCGTTCCCGTTGACGGTTGCCTTCGACGCCCCGATAAGCGATGATGCCGTATTTAGATAATGTGTCGAGGTAGTTGATCTGGTTGCGGGGATAGACTATCGAACGCAGCGTTAGCCCCTGCTGGCGGTGCAATTCCAGACAGGCGGCTAAATCGGCTTCCCAAACGGCTTGGGTGGTCTCAGGTTCGTCGGAATAGATATGCGAAAAGGTATGTGTTCCGATTTCGTGTGGGGTTTTTGCAGCTCGTATCCAATCCAGCACGTAAGGTGCGTGATACCAATTGGACGGTTGTTTACCAGCAGCCCGTGAGTCGGTTTCCGGCAGCACCAACTGACCAACAACCGCCCATGTGGTTGGGATGGTATATTGATCGAGCAGATCAATCAACCGCCGCAAGATCGCCGGATAGTGATCAAAACAGTGGGCATAACGCGGGAGCACATCGGCGTCCGTGCCCCACGCAATTTCGGTATCGAGAGAGAGAATGAATGTACCTGTCATGGCAGGAAGTCTAACGGATGGTGCTCGGTTGTGCCACGCTGAACTGATATAATAAGCCGCGTCTTCCACCAGATAATGCCAATAGACGGATCTTTTTGTGTCTGAAAACTCAACATCGAGCCAACAAAATACACTAGAAGGCCGAACGGTTTGTTGGATTGGGAATCCACGATACAGCCAACCGCTCAATCTGACCGATGACAAAAAGTGGGGACTGCTGGAAAACTTGGGCGTCCACATGTTCGTGATCGGCTTTGCGACCGACAAACGTCCACACCATTTTAGCCAAAACGCCCGGTTTATCCTGCTGCCGGAACTACCGATTTCAATCCTACGTTATCTAGAAATGTTCATGGTCGCGCCGTTCATTTTGCTCTGGTTAATCGCGCGGCATCAGGTGTCGGTGATCGTGGCAGGCAGTCCGTTTGAAGGCGCGGTTGGCGCACTGGCCAAGAATATTGCACGGTTGTTTGGCAAACGGGTGGCGCTGGTGGTTGAAAGTCACGGGGATTTCGAAGTGGCGGTTCTGGAACAGCGGCAGGTCAGTTTTCGCAGTCTCTACCGCTGGCTGATGAATAAGGCCGCTTCCTACGCACTGCGGCATGCCGACGTGCTGCGAGCCGTATCCAACAGCACCCGCGAGCAGTTGAGCCGCTACATCACCGGCAAACAGGTTATCCAATTCATGACGTGGACGGATGTCAGTGCGTTTCGTGACCGTCCGCGTGAAATTCCGGTATCACAAGCCCGCGATATTATCCATGCAGGCGTGTTGATTCCGCGTAAAGGTGTCCATACGCTGCTGGATGCCTTTTCCCAAATTGCCGCCGAAGTACCGGACGCTCACTTGTGGATTATCGGCAAGCCGGAAAATGTGGTTTACACCTCGCAGCTACACCAGCAAACCGAATCACTTAACCTGACCAATCGCGTCACCTTCGTGGGTGGAGTCGGGCAACAAGAATTGGCACAATACATGGCGCGTGGACGGGCAATGGTCTTGGCCTCGCTATCCGAAGGACTGCCACGTGTTGTGGTCGAGGGCATGATGAGCGGTTTGGTGGTCATTGCCAGCCGTGTATCCGGCATCCCTGAAGTAATTGAGGATGGTGTCACAGGCTATCTCATTCCGCCCGAAGACTCCAAATATCTCGCTGATACATTACGGCGGATGTACGCCAACCCCGATGTCGAGGGCATGACTCAACGCGCCCGAACCTTTGCCGAGCAGTTCTTTTCAGAAAGCGCCTATGTCGAGGGCTACAGACGGCTGCTGTCAGCGGCGGTTGAAGCACAGCAAAGGAAGACGGTCTAATGCGACTGCTGATTTTCAATCTAGTCACCGATATGGATGATCCGGTGTTGGGCTTCACCACCACATGGATTAACGCGCTGGCCGCCCGCTGCGAGGCCGTTGATGTGATCACCATGAAGATGGGGCGTCTAGCCGTTGCCTCCAATGTGCGCGTGTACTCGGTGGGCAAGGAAAAAGGCTACATCGAAGCGCGTCGGGCGGTTGAGTTCTATAGAGTTCTGTTCGGCTTGTTACGGCAGCACCATTATGACGCCTGCTTCGCCCACATGATGCAGTTGTTCGCGGTGATGGGAGCGCCCTTGTTGAAGCTGTGTCATGTGCCGGTTACGTTATGGTACGCCCACAAAGCCACTGGACGAACGTTGCAAATCGCTGAAAAGCTGGTCGATCATATTGTGACGGCCTCGCCAGAAAGTTTCCGTTTGCCGAGTCGCAAAGTGCAGGTTATCGGACACGGCATTGATACCGAGCAGTTCAAACCTACTGAACAATCGACCGTCACCACGCAAAATGGGAAATTCTTCACCATCGTGAGTGCCGGACGGATCGCGCCGGTCAAGCGCTTGGAGATCATCATCGCGGCAGTGAAAGCACTGCGCGAACAAGGCATGACCGAAACGCGGCTGCTGCTACTCGGTGAAGTCGCATCCAAAGACACCGCTTACGGTGACCAATTACGGACACTCGTCACCGATTATCAACTCACTGACGTGGTGACGTTTACAGGCGGCATTCCCTATGAAGCAATGCTCGGTTACTATCAACAAGCAGATGTCTTCGTCAATATGAGCGCGACTGGAGCTATCGACAAAGCCATCCTAGAAGCGATGGCCTGTGGACTGCCGGTCGTCACAGCCAACGAAGCCTTCGCGCCCATGCTCGTGCCTTGGGCGGATTTGCTCTATATTCCGCCGGAGTCGCCGGAAGTGCTGTCGACTCGTTTGAAATCGATCGCGGCCATGTCACCCGACGAACGTGCGGCGCTCGGTAAACAGTTACGCGAATTAGTGGTCGAACAGCACAGCATGCAACACCTCACCGATCAGTTGATGCGCATTCTAAAGTCCTAAGCCATGCCGAAACTCGTGTACTTCGCCAACATTCGCCTGCCCACTGAAAAGGCACATGGGCTGCAAATCATGCAGAACTGCGAAGCCTTTGCCGGAGCGGGCGCTGAGGTTCATCTGTGGGCGGCGCGGCGCGTCAACACGCCGGAGATGCGCTGCATCAACGACGTCTGGGCACATTATGGTGTGCGCCAGAATTTTCAGGTTCGGCGCGTGCCCTGCCTCGACTTGATGCCGTTTGTGCCACCGGACAGCCGCGCTTCACAAGTCATGTTTTATCTGCAAGCGATGACCTATACGCTGATGCTGTTGATCGCAGCGCTGTTTACCCGTGCCGATATTTACTACAGTCGCGACACGTTTACCCTGTTCGCCCTGAGTCTGATCAAGCCTCGCAAGTCGTTAGTTTATGAAGCCCACATGCTGGCGAGTGGACGAAGTGGATGCTGGATTCAACGGCAGGTCGTGCGGCGTGTTGGGGCGGTCATCCCGATTACACGCAAGCTGCAAGAGGATTTGCAAAAGCTCGATCAACCCCCATCCCAGCCTTCCCCCCCAAGCAAGGTAAGGAGGAAATACCTCGTCGCGCATGACGGAATCCGCAAAGAACGGTTCGACAATATTCCCTCTCAAGCTGCTGCGCGGTTGCAAATCGGCTGGCCGCAGGATGCCTTCATTGTCGGCTATGTAGGACGGCTGCAAACCCTGACGGCGGATAAAGGCGTCAGGACGCTGGTGGATGCGCTGGCACAGGTAGGGAATGTCTCGCTGGGGTTGGTGGGTGGGCCGGATAACATGGCCGAAGCGCTGCGTCAACACTGGATGAAAATCGGTCTGGGCACCGACCAATTTCTATATGCCGGACAGGTCGCGCCAGATAAAGTACCGCTATATTTAGCCGCGCTGGACGTGTGTGCCATTCCACTCCCTTGGACAACGCACTTCGCCTACTACACCTCGCCGATGAAGCTGTTCGAGTACATGGCGTCAGGGCGGGCGATTATCGCGTCTGATTTACCGAGCATTGCCGAGGTGATCAAAGATGGTGAAACTGCCCTGCTGGTTCCACCCAGCGATGTTTCAGCATTAGGCGAAGCCATTCGACGCCTGCATGATGATAGTAGTCTACGTCAGCGTCTCGCGGATGCCGCCTACGCCGAAGTCATGGCACATTACACATGGGCGGCACGGGCGCGAAATATCCTTACAGCCATTCAGGAATCACAGTCATGACTTTAAACATCGGCATCATCGCGCCTGACTTAACGATGAGACACGGTTGGGCACAGTACAGCCTGAGCTTGGTCAAGGCGCTGCATCAAGCAGACGTCAAGATGACGGTGGTTGCCGCACGGAATAGTACACAGGTCGAGGGTGTTCCGGTGCAGGCCATCCTGCCAAGCATCGTCCCGCGCGAACCGTCCTTCACCGTCAAAATGATGCGGCAGATGCAGTACGTGCAGCGCCTCCTGCGGGACTGCGATGTGATCCATGTGCTGGCCGAACCTTACGCGCCGCTCGGCAGTGTCATTGCAGGGAGACGTCCGCTGCTGGTCACAGCGCATGGCAGCTACGTCAACATTGGCGAACAGGAGCGCTGGCCACTCAGCAGCGTATATCAACGCGCCTTGATGCAGTCCACGCTGGTCTGCGTCAGCCATTACACGGCCAAAATCGCCCACGAACTGTTTCCAGATATTCAAACGGTCGTCGTCAACAATGGCGTGGATGCAGATCGATTCGCGCATATTGAGCACAACATCATTTCTGACCAGACCATCATACTGGCAGTCGGAGCGCTCAAAAAGCGTAAGGGGCAGTTGGAGTTGGTTCGCGCCATGCCGCAGGTGTTGGAGCAGTTCCCATCGGCGCAGTGCATCCTCATCGGCAGCCTGACCAATGAACCGGATTATGTGGAGAGCGTCCAAGAGGCGATTGCGGCACACAACCTAAATGAGCATGTGCAGCTTTTGGGACATGTTCCTGAAGAAAAGCTGCTCGATTATTACCGCCGCGCAACATTATTTGTGCTGCCCTCTATGAACGACGGTTGGAAATTTGAGGGTTACGGCCTTGTACATATGGAGGCCAGCGCTGCCGGACTTCCAGTGATCGGCACAAAAGACTGCGGCGCGGAAGATGCCATTGATGACGGCGTGACCGGATTGTTGGTGTCACAGGTAGAAATTGAAAAAGAACTGCCAGCCGCCATGATCCGCATGCTGCGTAATCCCGATTTAGCTGCCAGTATGGGCGTGGCAGGCCGCCTCAAGGCGCAGCGCCAAACATGGGCGACCGTCGCGAGGGAAATGATTGCGTTATACAATAGCCAGCTCGGGACATGAGGTGCGCTATGAAAGTCATGCATATAAACGAAGTGGCAGATGATCTTCAATCAACGATCCGTGCTGCTTTAAACGGCGAAGATATTTATATCTATTTGGATAATCCGGAACGTCGTGTTCGGCTGGTAGCGGGCAGCACGGGTCGCTCATTTTGGATATCCGATGATTTTGATGCCCCGGTATCCGACTTCAAAGAATACATGTATGAAGAACCTGCGATTCGCCCTTACGAGGAAAAGGATCGACCCGACCTTATTAAGCTGCTGACCGAATTACAGTGTTATGAACAGGCACTCGACAACCTTTTGCAACCCGGCAATGATGCCCTTGGCGAGGTTTACCTCAACCAAGTACTGCAAAAGTGCCAATCCAGTCAAGGACAGATTTATGTAGCCGAACGCGATCAGCACGTGGTCGGCATGATCAGTTTTTACTATGAACACTCAGGTGACGTTTTGACACGCGCCGGTGACTATCTTTACATCTCGGACTTAGTTGTGACAGAAGCCTATCGAAATCAAAACATTGCAACCCGCTTAATCCAACGGGCAGAAGGTTATGCCCGTGAACTCGGGATACAGTATGTCAGATTGTATGTACTCGCCCGAAATGAAGCCGCACTAGGTACATACCGTAAAGCAGGCTATGTCACGGATTTGCTGGGTATGATCAAGGTGCTGGATCAAACAGAGTGAACTCAGCCTTGATTCAACGCACCCGCACCTTCCTCCAACGGAAATTTGTCCGTGATACCCTAATTTTGCAAGTGGGCAAAGTCGGCATCACCATCTTTACTTTTCTCTCGGCGCTGGTCGTAGCCCGTTTGTTGGGCACGCGCGACTATGGCGTCTGGGCGCTAGCACAATCCGTCCTGAGCATCGCCCAAGCCTTTAATCTCACTGGACTCAACACCAGCATCAGTACACAGCTTCCGATGGCCGTTGGGGCGAAAGATGAAAGGGAAATCCTCACTCTGCTAGGGGTTTATGTAAAAGTCGCCTTCTTCTGGGGCGTTGGCGTAACGGTCGTTCTGATGCTGTTTGGCCCATTACTTACCGGATGGGCTTATGATGGCGACACCCGTATCGGCCTGCTGGCAGCATTTCTCTCACTCACCGTGCTGCCGGATATGCTCTACGGATTGATTACCACCACCTTCCAAAGCCAGCGGGCGATGCGCCATCTGGTAATCCTAACCAATTTGAACCAATTTGTGCTCCTATTGTGTACTGTTGCAGCACTTATCATCAGCGCAACACCGGAAAGTATGGTCATTTCACGCATCATCTATTCGACATCGACCTTTTTCATGGCACTATGGTTTTATGAACATTATCGTCGCGAATTTGCCATTCCATATCCGTCCACAAATGATGTGCTGCGAAAAGTGAGGCGAGTGGCGATTCGTCCCTATTTAGGGTTCGGGTTTCTCAATGCGGTCGATAAAAATATCGCTAACCTGTATACCGAAATCCCGCTGCAAATCGTTGGGGTTTTCGTAGGGAAGGCAGCAGCAGGCTATCTGGAACTCGGGTTTAAAGCACTCACTATTCCCGCGACCTTTTCCTCCTCATTATTTGATAACCTCCAAGCGGTTGTCCCACAGGCCATCGGACGGCGTGATTTTGTTCAACTACAGCGCAACTTTTTGCGGGTGTTCACCGCTTTGGGAATTGGCGCGGTTGTGTTTTATGCCCTGTTCGCGCTGGCTGTTCCAATTTTTGTACCCATCCTTTTTAGCCAGCGTTGGATACCGGCCGTTCCGGTCGTGGCGGCCTTAGCAGTCTATGGAGCAGGCGGGACGATTGGCGGGATTTTTGGCCCCCTCTATCGAGCGTTGAACCTGATGCGCTCGGCTATTTTAATCAAGCTGGTTACTCTTGGCATGATCCTGATACCGGGCTATATCCTGCTCCAACAAGCGGGTCTATCCCGCACCGTCTGGACGGTTAACGGCCTGATTTCAACCCTTGTTCCCGATTCAAGCGGCGCATTATTGGGGGCATGGATTATTAACGCCTTGCTCTTCATATCGACATTTTTCACGGCCATTGTGGCATTGATCGGACTCAATAAGCAGGTTATGGCAACCAATACTCCAAATTCTTAATCTATTTAATCGTTTTTCTTAACAAATGTAACAAAATGGGCTTGTAAAATGAATAATCCAAGGTCTACAATCGAGAAGAAATTAATATCACTGTCTATATTCATAGCTTTGATTAATCGAATATGATCGCCGTATAAGTCAGCAACGGGTGCCGACTTAACGCGTTCACCAAATTGGACTGTCCATGTGCGGTATTTTTGGCTACTTCAACCTGTTAGGTAATGCGGTTTACCCTGACTACCTTGAGCCGATGGCACGGCGCCTCGCCCATCGTGGTCCAGATGGGTATGGTACTTATCACACCGGGCAATTAGCCTTTGGTGCGGGACGCCTAGCCATTATTGATCTGAGTGCCCCAGCCGGCCCTATTATGAACGAAGATCGCCACGTTGGGGTGGTCTTTAATGGCGAAATCTACAACTACAAAGACCTGAAAAAAGAGCTGGAACAGTTTGGTCACCAGTTCGCCACCAAAACCGACACCGAAGTGATCGTTCATGGCTACGAACAATGGGGGCGTGATGTCATTTCCAAACTGCGTGGGATGTTCGCCCTGTGCATCTGGGACGAACGCGAACAGCGTCTGGTTCTGGCGCGTGACCGCGCCGGTGAAAAGCCGCTGTACTTCACCCGCATTGGTGATGAATTCATCTTCGCCTCGGAGATCAAAGCCTTCCTTGACCATCCCAAGTTCAAACCCTGTGTAAACCGTGAGGCACTCCCCAATTACTTGGCATTAGGATATGTGCCCGCGCCACAAACCATGTTCGCCGGGGTTGAGAAGCTGTTCCCCGGTGAACAAATCACTGTCAACCATGAAGGGATTGCCTACCATCGCTACTGGCGTCCGACGATGGCTCCTTTGCAACCGGTCAAGTACGATGAGGCTGTCCGTAAAATCCGGGAAAGCCTGTTTTCAGCCGTTGAGATGCGGTTGATGAGTGATGTGCCAGTGGGAGCATTCTTGAGCGGTGGTGTCGATTCCACAGCCATTGTCGGCATCATGAACCAACTGCAAAAACGCGCCGTCCCGACGTTTACCGTGGGATTCAACTTTGAATCAGACCGGAAAAATGACGACAAGTTTAACGCTGATGCTCACTATGCAACGTTGGCCGCAGAGCATTTCAAGACGGATCACCAAAACATCACTATCCAGCAAAACCAACAGTTAGCTGAAATCCTAC
The DNA here is from genome assembly GCA_044226855.1 of Aggregatilineales bacterium. Taxonomy (GTDB): domain Bacteria; phylum Chloroflexota; class Anaerolineae; order Aggregatilineales; family Phototrophicaceae; genus CFX2. The sequence goes on along the minus strand of JBGAGF010000001.1, from coordinate 401,058 downwards.
CGCATCTGATCTATGGTATGGATGACCCTGTGGCGCAGCAGTCGATCTTCCAGACGGTCTATGTTTCGGCGCTGGCGAGAAATAATCAGATTCCGGTCTTGCTAACTGGCGATGGTGGCGATGAACTGTTCGCCGGTTATCCCCACTTTAAGGCCGACCAAACCTTAGCCCACTACCTAAAAATCCCCCGTCTCTTGCGCGCCTCGGTGATTACGCCGTTGTTGGAACGATTACCCCAACGGTTTGACTCCGCTCACAAGCTCGCCAAAAAATCACTGGATATTGACCCTGTGAATCGCTATTTATCATGGAAACGGGTCATTGATCTGGATCGGTTTCCATCCTTATTGAAGGATGCGAAGTTAGCGGCAGGTGGCTATGACCATGTCTCGGCAGCGCTGCTCCTCATGCTCACCGCGCCCAAAAAGCGGCCGTTCGCGGATCATATCGCCTATACCGGTTTATCATCATGGCTGGCCGAAGACAGTAACATGCGCGTTGATAAAACAACCATGATGATGTCGATTGAAGCACGAGCACCGATGGAAGACCATCATCTGATTGACCTCGGCTTTAGTCTGCCGCTCTCCCTCAAGCTCAAGGATGGTGACTTTAAAACCATCCTCAAAGCAGCGGTAGCGGACATTGTCCCGAAGCCGATTCTGGAACGTCCCAAATGGGGTTTTGCACCGCCCATCTCCCAGTGGCTGCGAACCCATCTGCGCCCGTTGGTGGAGCAATACCTCTCGCCCGAATATGTCGAAGCGGTTGGTCTATTTAAGCCTGAAGCCGTCACTGCCCTTGTGAATGCTCATATCTATCAAGGCCAGTACGAAGTATGGGCGCTCTGGGCATTATTGGTATTTCACATGTGGCACGCGGTATATATCGACGGCAGCCTGAAACTCGACCATCAACTGACTCCTCATGAACTTATTATGCAAAATAGGTAACACACCTTCCTGTGAAGATGTCTATGAAATAGACCACTGAACATGTTCCGCAAAATAGATTGTTACAAAACGAAATTCCCCTTTTATTAACACCATTTAGTAATCCCAGCGGCTCGATTCCGTGTATACTTTAGATAATTATGATTTTTTTGATACACACGTATTAATTATCTGTGCGCTTTGTCACCACACAAAATAGACTTTTCTTGATAGACTACGGGACATTCACTACATAGCTTTTACAGATGAACACTCCTATTTTCTATTTTCATGTTTTCGGTGGGTAAGCAGAGGAGCAAAAAATGACCAATCCCCCGGTAGACGTGCAGCAGTACGGACAGAGCATATGGCTCGACTTTATTCACCGTAACTCGCTGGACAACGGCGAAATGCAGAAATATATTGACGAGTTTGGCGTTATCGGTGTGACATCAAACCCGGCAATCTTCCAGAAGGCCATCGGCGAGTCGGATACCTACGACAATTCGATCTCGACGATGCTGGACTTGGATGCCTACAACATCTATGAAAAGCTGGCGATTGAAGACATTCAACGGGCGCTGGATCTGTTCCGTCCCATTTACGACCGCACTAATAAGAAAGACGGCTACGTCAGCCTCGAAGTCTCGCCCCTGATCGCCAATGACACGGCGACGACTGTTTCCGAGGCGCTTCGCCTGTTCAAGACAGTTGACCGTCCGAATTTGATGGTCAAGATTCCGGCGACACCCGCTGGTTTACCGGCTATTGAAGAAGCGATTTCACAGGGCGTCAATGTCAACGTCACCTTGATTTTCTCGGTCGAGAACTACATCGAAGTGGCGAAGGCTTACATTCGTGGTTTGGAACGCCGTTTGGCTGCTGGCGGAGATATCAGCGGCATCGCCTCGGTAGCCAGCTTCTTTGTCAGCCGCATCGACGTCATGATCGACCGCATGTTGGAAAACAACATTCGCGCAGCACAGGGACGTGATTTGGACGCCGTTGCCCGCAGTCGTGAACTGTTGGGTAAGGCCGCCATTGCCAACGCCAAGCTGGCTTACAAGCGATATCTCGAATTGTTCGAGGGCGAAGGCTTTGCCAAGCTGCGCGCGGCTGGCGCACAGGTTCAGCGTCCGCTGTGGGCATCCACCGGTACCAAGAACCCCGCCTATCCCGATACCATTTACATTGACCAGCTAATCGGCAAAGACACGGTCAATACCGTACCGCCCGCGACGCTTAAAGCCTTCAAAGATCACGGCACCGCAGCCGATACCTTGACCATTGATATGGATAAGGCCGAAGCAACGCTGGGAATGCTGTCGGGAGTCGGCGTCGACATGGATCATGTGACCACCCAATTGCAAGCGGATGGCGTGACCCTCTTCGTCGAAGCGTTCGAGAACTTGCTCAAACAGGTTGAAGCCAAGCGCGACATTCTGGAAGCAGGTGTAATTGAAAAAAAAAATTTAGCGTTGGGCATTCACGGTGAAGCCGTCCAGTCAGCCATCAACAAGATGGCGGCTGACAAGGTGAATGCCAGAATTTGGGGACACGACGGCAGCGTATGGAAAGACCAACCCAACGTCATCAGCAAGATTGAAACCCGTTTGGGTTGGTTGGATACCGATAAAACCATCGACATTGAACGGCTGAAGAAGCTGCAATCCAGCATCAAGGAGAGCAGCTTCAGCCAAATTGTACTGTTGGGCATGGGAGGCAGCAGCCTCGCGCCGGAGGTGCTTTATCAAGCCTTCGGGCGTCAGGCGGGTTTCCCTGAATTCCACGTCCTCGACAGCACCGACCCCACCTATATCCGTTATGTTGAATCCTTAATTGATGTCAAGAAGACCCTGTTCATCGTTTCCAGCAAATCCGGTGGAACGATTGAAACGTCGGTGTTGGCCAAGTATTTCTATGCCAAGGCTGGTAACAATGGCAAGCAGTTCATCGCCATCACTGACGCGGGCAGCAGCCTCGAAACTGATGCCAAGGAAAAAGGCTATCTCGACATCTTCTTGAATCCGGCGGACATCGGCGGGCGTTACAGCGCGCTCAGTTACTTCGGCATGGTTCCCGCAGCCGCGATGGGACTTGATCTGGATATGCTGAGTGCCGAAAGCACCCGGATGATTAAAGCCTGTTCCTCGATTATTCCTGAACAGGATCATCCCGGCATTTTGCTCGGTGCGATTATCGGGATCATCGGGCAGCAAGGGCGCGACAAAGTCACCATCCAAACCAGCGCCAGCATTGCCAGTTTCGGCAACTGGATTGAACAACTGATTGCGGAAAGCACAGGTAAAGAGGGTAAGGGCATCTTGCCTGTGGTCGGGGCAACCGTTGGCAACCCGCATGATTATTCTTCAGATCGGCTGTTTGTTTATCTGAAGTTGGACGACGATCCCAGCAATGAAGAGATCGACAACGGCATTCGCACCTTGCGCGAAGCCGGACATCCCCGCGCGACCTTTTATCTACCCAACAAGTATTCACTCGCGGGTGAGTTCTTCCGCTGGGAATATGCGACGGCAATCATCGGCAAAATTTTGGAAATCAATCCCTTTGACGAACCCAACGTCACCGAAAGCAAAGAGAATACGGCGCGCTTATTGACCTATTATCAAAACGATGGGCTGCCTTATATCGAACACGCCTTCAAAGAAGGCAATGTCGAATTGTTTGCCGACGAAAAGATGCTGCGTTTATTGAGTGAACTTTGCTTACAGCATAACTATAACAGTGGTGATCTGACCGGAATGCTGGCGGCCTTCATTAACTCAACCATGGCTGGCGATTATTTCGCACTTCAAGTCTATTTACCGATGACACCGGAAGTTAACACGGCCACCGACGAACTGCGCCGCAGACTGCGCCATACCACACGGCGGGCGGTTACGCTCGGCTATGGGCCGCGCTTCCTGCACAGCACCGGACAGTTCCACAAGGGCGGGCCAAACAGCGGCAACTTCATCCAGATTACCTGTGACGACGCCGAAGACCTCGACATCCCCGACGAGAACTTCACCTTTGGCATTCTGAAATCCGCTCAAGCGGCGGGTGATTTGCAAGCGCTGCGGCACAAAGAACGACGCGCAATCCGGCTGCACATCAGCGGCGACGTCATGGAAGGCTTGAACATCCTAAAGAGAGCCATTGATCTGGTAGACGAACGACGAAAGTAAGTCAATCAAGAACTAAAAAGGACAGCGATCATTATCGATTGCTGTCCTTTCTTGTTGCAGATTTGACACCGAATCACACTAGAGGTTTGCGCCGGTTGTTATAGATCAACAGTCCGACAGCCACGATCACGCAAATCAGGCCGATGATCGTCCACTGAGTCGTGTTGGACATGAAGCTGCCCTGTATCACGCCAATCCCTTGAAAGAACCACACCACGCCGATCAGCCCTAACATCACACTGACTATATTGATGCCGAGTTTCATAGAGGCTCCTTGTTATAACGTATCGACAGGCAGCTTTTCGCTGGTCGCAATCTGGGCAAAAGCTTCGCGCGTCACCGGGTCGTTGTGTCCATCGACGTACAGATCCACATCGTCCCGAATCAGCGAGCGCATCATGGCAAAATCGAAGGTATCTTCAGGGTTACGCAGATGCAGCGGCGGTGGATAGAAGCAGTCGCCGACGAACATTATCCGCGACTGTGGCAGAAGCACCACCACCGAGTCCGGTGAATGCCGCCCACCAACATGCTCAATCTCGAAGGTCACATTGTCCACGACCATGGTCATGCTTTTGCTCAGCACCAGCTCCGGTTGGACAATGCGAAAGTTCCGCCATTCTTCCATCGCCCGCATCATCGCCCGCAGGCTGGCCTCACGGGCTGGCGTACGGATAATTTCTTCCTGCACATAGTTATTGCCCCAAGGACGGGTCGCCATCTCGGCTAACTGGCGCTGACCAATCTCATGAGCAACTGCCGGAGCGCCAAAGACCATCGCGCCGAAGACATGATCCCAATGGGTATGGGTATAGATGATGTTATAAACGGCAGGCGCTTGGATGTCATCGAGCGCGATCATGATACGCCGTGCGTGACGCGGGCTATTCCCCGCATCAACCAGAACAGTGTGCTTTTCAGTGGTGATGATGCCGACGTTCGGCTGGGATTGCGCCCGCACCGGATCAGCGTCGCGCGGGAAAATCCAGACGTTATCGGCTAATTGAACAAGGGTATCCGCCATGATGACCTCCACGACTAATCATAATATAGCGTAAGGTCGCAGGAAAGTGGCGAATACTGAACGTAATTTACCCTTTACGCCGTGTCGTAAACCTTCCGTCCTGCCCGCTCCAAGAGGATCGCCGCTTGCAGCGATACCCAGCGCGATGTCTCCTCACTGTCCCCCAATTCATGCCAAGTTCGCTGCCGGAAAGGACTGCTCCCACGCCAGCGACCATTCGTGAGCCGCTGACTTTCCAGCCAATCCAGCGCCTCCACCGCACGGGGATGATCCAGTTTGTTCAGTTCGGCCAGTGTCCGCAGCGTAAACAAAATATCCGCTTGATAAAACAGCGGCGAATTCAGTTTGAACCACATCGGATGCACTTTGCTGAAATCGCTTATCGGATAATTGGCGTCTACCAAACGGTACGAATCCAGCATGAAGTGAAGACCTTCTTCAATCGCCGCAGTGATATCCATGCGTTTAGAAACCTGCGGTAGCGCGGCCAATCCCCACAGCGAACGCACCACGCCCCACGAACAGCTACGGTAATCATTTGCGCGGCAGTGGCAGTCACCATCCCTTATATCCTTCACCACATATTCCACAATCGCTTGCAGGCGCACATCAGCCGTCCGCCCCGCGTACAACGCATATCGCAGGATATTCCCCCATAAACACGTCCAGCCCTGCTCATCCGCGGTCAGCGCATCATGCAGCCGTCCGGCAGTCGCCGCCAGCATATATTCTACGCCCCGTTGAAAGCGCAAATCACTTGGATCAACACACAGTTCGGTCAGCAGCGTGAGTGTCCAATGGGTACTAACATATTTGGGCGTATAGTAACTGTGATCATGCCCCCACTGGCCGGTCGGGGCTTGTTTTTCAAGCATGGCAGGCACAGGGCCTTCCGTCATGATCGCCTGTTGCGCCGCTTGTAACTGTGGATCACTATCCGCTACATGCATCACCTCCCGCAGCGTCAAGTAACGGATGGTCGGCGTATTGGCGTTCAGCAGCCAGTCTACGAACTCAGATTGCACCATATCGGCATCTCCTTGATCCCACCATCAACATCCGAATGCTGTGCTTATTTCAGCTTCAACGCCAGTTTATTCGCCCAAGCATGGATGGCTGTCCAATCGCGATGATCGCCCTCCGACCACACGCCCAGCGCCACGCTAATCCGGAACTGCAGCCGCGCCGTGAAAGACGGCACTTTGCTGATGTCCAGCGCTCCGGCAAATAAACCTTCACTCATCGGTTTGACCAGTGACCGAACCGGCTCCAGCCATTCCGACACCGCGCTTTGATAATCTTTGTTTTTCATCGCCAAAGTCATACAGACCAAAAATGCCGCGAAAGGTTTATGCATAAGCTCCTGTTGATAGCTACGCATAAACTGCATGGCTTCCGGCAGCCATTGTCGGGATTGAATAGCGCTGCCTGCAATCACCGCATCATACGGCGTCAAATTCTTTACCTCGCTCATCGGTCGCACCTCGACCTCTAAGCCGTTCTCACTCAACGTTTTGCCGATAGCCTCAGCCACGCCCACAGTCGCGCCCGTACGGCTGGCGTAAGTCACCAATACTCGATTTGTCATGATGCTCTCCTTAGCAGGACATCAAATATGGCAGGGGATAGCGAGGACAAAATGTGATGCGGCTATTCAAACAGGCCATATTCAACTGCCCCGTGTGAACGTCCTATCTTCAGCCTAATCCTTTCGTGCCCATGAACAGCCTGATACCTATCACCCATGCCACCGCAGAACATCACGTCTTATGGACCACGATGGAAGGTTGCCAGAATCCCACCTGATCGAGTAGTCTATCGCTCTCAACACGGAGGGAATGAGATGGCCTTAATTAGCGCTGAAGACTATGCGAATCTACCGGCAGTCGCACCGGATGCCAGCTTCACTTACGGCAGTGATGCCAGCCAGTTTGTCGACCTTTACTTGCCAAGCACAACAGGTATGCATCCGGTTGTCGTGCTGGTACACGGCGGCTGCTGGCGGGAACAGTACACGCTCAAGCCGCTTGGTGGCATCTGCCGCGCCTTGACCGACGCGGGATTTGCCGTCTGGAGTATCGAGTATCGCCGGACAGGAAACGGGGGCGGTTATCCCCAAACCTTGCTTGATGTGGCACAGGGTGCTGATCTGATCTGTACCGTCGCCGCTGAATATCATCTCGACTTGTCGCACGTCATCACGATGGGACATTCAGCCGGTGGACACGCCGCTCTCTGGTTAGCCGCGCGTCACCGCCTCGCGCCGACCAGCCCGCTCTACAGTACAAATCCACTGGCAGTTCGGGGTGTCGTTTGCTTGGCAGGAATCGTCGATCTCGTGTACGGGGTCGAACAGAATCAATGCGCGGGCAGCTTGACTTTTGTTTTAGGCGGCATGCCCGAAGAAGTGCCTGATCATTACCGTGATGCCTCACCAATGGCGCTGCTTCCCATCGGCGTCCGTCAGATTCATATTGTGGGTGATGCGGACGACGAGATGCTAGACAACGTCCGTCCCTATATCGACGCCGCGACCAAAGTAGGCGATGATGTGCGGCTCGTTATTCCGCCCAACGCCGGACATTTTGAAATTGTGGTCGCCAACACACCCGCGTGGAAAACCGTGCTCGACGCGGTCATCGAACTTCAAACATAAAAAGACTCTTGCTCATTTGAAAGTCCCTCGCCCTGAGGGAGAGGGATTAAGGGTGAGGGGTAACATATAGGCGATTACCCCGCCTTATCGACCTCATTCGCTTCGGCGACGGGCAGCGTAAACGCGAAGATGCTCCCACCGCCGGGGTTATCTTCAATCCAGATACGTCCGCCGTGTGCTTCGACCACTAGACGGCAGAACGTCAGCCCAAGGCCGCTGCCACGCCGCTTGCCACGCCGTCCTTTGATCTGGGCATAACGATCGAACAATTTGGTCTTGTACTCGTCGGGAATGCCGGGGCCGCTGTCCATCACATCAATGCGCACGAAGCGTTCGCCCTGTGCATCTTTTACCGGCTGATGAGATCGGATCATCACTCTGCCGCCCGCCGGACAGAACTTGAGCGCGTTATCCACCAAGTTTTGCAGCACACGCTCCACTTTATCGGCGTCGGCATCAAGCGCGGGTGTTTCCTCGCCGATGTCGGTGGTGAGAGTCACTTCCAATTCTTGCGCAAGTGGACTCAGTTCAATGCAAATGCCATCAGCCAAGGTCGCCATATCGGTTGGTGCCGTTTCCAGCGACAGTACACCGCTGTCCAGCCGTGAAATATCCAACAGCGAATCGACGCGTACCAGCATTTTGCGGATAGCGCGTTGGCTGGTCTCAGTGGTCGAAACCACCAGCGGACGCAGGGAGCTATCCTGCGGCACAATATCACGCAGCAGCTTCAATCCGGTCGTCACGGCGGTCAACGGACTGCGGAGATCATGCACAATCATGTTCGAAAGATCGGCGCGCATCTGCATCAGTTCACGTGCTTCGGTCTCGTCACTGAAGACCAGCATCATCCCCAGCGTTTCGCCGCCTGCCCCCTGCACCAGAATACTGTTACGTTCGATGAAGTGTTCTTCACCGTCATCGGTGATACTGTAGGACAGCGAGTCACTCTTCCAGTTGTTCGGCGCAAGCAGTGTCTTAATCAAATCCCGCACCTTCTGGTCGGATTCGAACCCCATACGCTGCGCCAATTCCAATCCGGGCTTTTCGAGGAGCAAATCAATTTTTTGCCCCAACAATTCATCAGCCGGAAGTCCTAGCAAATCAACGCGCGGGTTTGCCATCGCGACCACGCCGTCACAATCAATCATCACGATACCTTCAGTCATGGTATCCAAAATCACTTGCAGACGGTCGCGGGTTTCCGTCACGCGGTGGATTTGTTGTTCCAATGCGCGGTCAGTAATCGTGTACTTCTGGGCGTTATAAATGGCCTGCGCCGCCTGCGAAGCGAACGTCAGCGCCACTGGCATATCTTCTTCGTCATAAGGACGTTCTTTATTGAAGAAGAAGGCCAGTCCACCTAAACGCTCATTATTGACGACCAGATCCAGACCCAGATAATTGGTCTTCCCTTCGCGTTTGACGACATCATCCGGCGTCAGCGTCTCGTTGGCCTGCGTCAAACCGGTGCTCGCGACCAGTTGCATCGCCAGCTTCTCATCCTCGCCGCGCAGATATAAAGCGACACCGTCGGATTGCATCATGTCGTTGGCAGCAGCCACAATCGTTTCTTGAACAGTTTCAATCGACAATGTTCCCGAAAGCAGCGGCAGCGTACGTGTGAGCGCCGTCATACGCGTCGCGCGCCGGAACTGCTGCTCGTACAGTTGTGCATTCTCAATGGCCACGCTGGCGCTGGTTGCGACGATAGTGAGCAGTCGTTTGTCGTCATCACTGAACAAGCGCAGCGGATCATCCGACCGTACCGCGATTCCCCCCAACAAGCGTCCGCCAGCAATCAACGGCACGCCCAGCCAAGAATGGATATCGGCTTTATCTTCCATGGCACGGTTCACCAGCATTGGCAGTTGCTGCCGTAAGACGCGCCCCAGGAAACTCTTATTGGTATCTTCTTGATAGTCGGTGACGGCCTGTCCGTTCTGCATCACCAGCGGAAAGCGTAACTGATGCGCGCTGCGTTCATAGAGGGCTGCGACGAACAAATTGGGATGGAGCAGTTGCAGCACTTGGTTGTATATGGCGTACAACAGCGACTCGAGCTTGAGGTCGGATTGCAGCGCTTGGCTGACGGCAGTCAATGACTGCTGCTCATCCAGTTGCTTTTGCAGTTGATGACGCGCACGGCTAAAACGATACAAGCCAACAGCCGCCAGCAGCACACCGACGCTGAATACATACAACGAACTAGGAGTCAGACTGATAACGATGGCCGATAAAATGCCAAACGGCAGCGGAATCACCAACATGGCGCTCAATAAAAGCCAGTTCTCGCGAACCAGCCTGCGAATCGAGCGATATTCGATATAGGCTTCGAGGAAGAAAATCACCAGATACAAGCCGGTATACAGAACCGCGAACGCCGCGAGTGGTATCAACTTGTCATTCACGGGCGGCAGCAGAGGTCGCGTGCCGCCCACCAGATCGTAGAGGGTGCCCGCTGCAAATAAGCTCAAAGTCAGGCGTGCGCAGATCAACACGATACCACCCGCTGATCGAATCGTGAGCCGCCGCCGCAGTGTCGCATCATGGCGGCGTGCCAGAATCATCCCGCCGATCAGTCCCCCGATCGTCACCGCCCACAGCAGCAGCGGTTGAGCCATCTTGGGAATGGTCAAAAAAGCTGTTATTCCAATGATGTGAACCGCGCTAAATTCGCCTTCAGTCAGTAGTACACCAAAGACCAACGTGAAACTAACGAGCACAATCCACAACACAGCCTGTCCGCCATAGTGGTTAAGCGAGTCGGCAGATGGAATATTGATGAGAAGGGTAAAGCCGACGAGCAGTCCACACAGCAGAATAACAACATTGGAAAGACGGGCACGGGTCATGTCAGGCTGATGCCTATTCTTGATTGATTACGAGTTATGCACTATAAAAGCCAAAGATGAAGCATAGCGTTATTATTACACAAATTGTACATCGGTTCACAAACTTTTTACCGCGACAATTCTAACTTAACTCAAACTTGACAGTTTTGAACTTTTGTTCTATAATCAGATTAACAATGATCATAGAGCAAATCTCGATATAAATTTGGCTTCACTTGAGGGTGTCTATTCCAAGGGGCAGTAGGCCGCGCCCGAAATAGACGTAGATAATGCGACTTACTTCTCTACCACTACCATTAAAGCGTCCCGGCATACAGATGAGTGCAAAACCTTCTTCCCGAAGCGCTTCGATAATCCCGTGATGTACTGTTCGTCATAGCCTATCATCCAGACAGAAACCATTTCGCGCTGATCTCTATAACAACGGGTTCGATCACGACATGTTACAAATAACCCTCACAACTCATGCAGAACGCACAACGTTGGTCAGTGCAATTTGCCACGACAATTCAGCGGGATCCTCCCTCATATTCGCCATGCACATGCCAATATTGGCGGGCGGTGGCATTAGCCGGGCTTCTCGCCGAAACTGCGCCATTTCAGCGGACTCAGCCGTGCCACCCGCCGCAGACGATTGTCAATTCAGCGGCTAACTCCCTCACATCCGCCGGCATTGTCGGCGGACAATTTGCACATTTCGCACGTCTTAATATCTGCGTCGCTGCGGTTCAAATTCTTGGTATTACCCCTTTTGCATCCAACCTCGAACAACGCTAGACTAAGGTCTAGGGTGTTCGACAGTTAGATAACCCTCTCTTTGGTCGTCTATTCTTAATAGCCTCTGAAACAGGTACAATGTCCCTCTGCTTAGAATCGGTTGTATAAAGGAGTAACTATGGCAGGTGTCACCCGCCATCAATTGAGTAATGGCTTAACGGTAATCTTGAAGGAACAGCACAGTGCCCCGGTCGTCAGTTGGTGGGTGATGTACCGCATCGGCAGTCGCAACGAACGCACCGGCCAAACCGGCATTTCCCATTGGGTGGAGCACATGATGTTCAAGGGAACACCGACCTTCCCCGGTGGCATCCTTGACCGTCAGATCAGCCGTGAGGGCGGCAACTGGAATGCTCAGACCTCGATGGATTACACCGCCTACTATGAAACTATGCCTGCTGACCGCATTGACTTGGGTCTGCGTCTCGAAGCGGATCGCATGGTCAACACCATTTTCGATCACGAAGAAGTCGAGTCCGAGCGGACGGTGATCATCTCGGAACGTCAAGGCGGCGAAAATTCACCGATGTTCTGGTTGGGTGAGGAAGTGCGGGCAGCGGCTTTCCGTGTGCATGGTTACCACCATGAAATCATCGGTGATGAAACCGACCTGCGAACCATGACCCGTGACGACCTTTACGGTCACTATAAACATCACTATATGCCCAACAACGCAATTGCGGTGGCTGTGGGCGATTTCAAAACTGAGGACATGCTCAAGCGGGTTGAAGAACTCTACGGCAGCATTCCGGCAGGCGAGAAACCGAACCTGTTCGTGCGTCCGGAACCAGAGCAGCGCGGCGAACGACGGGTAATCGTTGAACGTCCGGGCAATACTCAATTCCTCGAAGTGGCTTACCATGTTCCACCGGCAACTGATGACGACTGGTTTAAGCTGGCGATTTTGAACAGTGTCCTAACCGGACCGAGCGGCATGGGCGGTGGTGGCATCGACAACAAGACCAGCCGTTTGTACAAAGCGATTGTCGAAACCGGCTTGGCGGTGGATGTCGACGGTGGTCTGCTGCCGTCGATTGATCCTTACCTGTTCGATCTGGTGGCGACCATCCGTGATGGTCGTACCATTCAAGAAGTCGAAACAGCTTTGGATACCCAGATTGACCGGATGCTCAACGAAAACATCACTCAGAAAGAACTGGATAAAGCGCGTAAGCAAGCACGGGCTTTATTCGCCTATGGAACGGAAAGGGTCAGTTCACAGGCCTTCTGGTTGGCCTTTGCCGAAAACTTCCACAGTTACGAATGGTTCCTGAATTATGTCGACAAGCTGGAAGCCGTGACCATCGACGATGTGCGGACGGTTGCCCAGAAGTATTTGCGTCCACAAAACCGGACAGTGGGTTGGTTCGTACCGACTGCACCAGACGGTATGGGCATGGACGAGGAGGATGAAGAATGAGTAACTCGTCAATTCCGGGGCCGAATAATATCACCCGTGTTGAACTGCCCAATGGCATCGTCGTGCTGGTCTACGAAAACTTTGCGGCACAGTCGGTGGTGATTGCAGGTTCGTTAGAAGCAGGCAGCATCTACGAAAATCCGGCGAAATCGGGTACGGCCAGCATGACGGCATCAGCCTTAATGCGTGGGACTAAAAACCGCGACTTCGATGCCATCCACAGCAGTCTGGAAGATATCGGTGCAGATTTGGATGTCGGCGCAGGGACACATACCACCGGCTTTAGTGGCAAAGCCTTAGCCGAAGATTTGCCTGTTCTGGTCGATATTCTGGAAGATGTGCTGCGTTATCCGGTGTTTCCTGAACAGCAGGTTGAACGGCTGCGGGGCGAAATTTTGACGGGGCTACAATACCGTCAGCAGGATACCCGTTTCCGTGCAGGACGAGCTTTCCGTGAAAACTTGTATCCTGAAAATCATCCTTACCACTATAGTTCGCGTGGGACGTTGGAAACCATACCCGGCATTAGCTTAGATGACATGAAAGCCTTCCATCAAAAGCACTACGGGCCGAAGGGCATGATCATCACGATTGTGGGTGCGGTCAAAGCAGCCGATGCCATCAACATTGTGAAGTCCAAGTTAGGCGACTGGCAGAATCCAGATCAGCCAGCCAAAGCGGTCTTACCAGCAATTCAACCGGTGGATGAAACACGACAAATTGCAGTCAATATTCCCGGTAAAACACAGTCAGACATCGTCATGGGCGTGCTGGGGCCGTCCAGATTTGAGCCGGATTATCGGGCAGCAACTTTGGTCAACAGCGTCTTGGGACAGTTCGGCATGATGGGGCGCATTGGGGATGAAGTGCGCGAGAAGCGGGGCTTGGCCTACTATGCCTACAGCAGCATCGAGGGTGGCTTGGGGCCGGGGGCATGGAGCGTCAGTGCAGGCGTTAATCCAGCCAATGTGCAGCAGGCGATTGAAAGCATCGTCGGTGAAGTCAAACGGATCGTAACCGAAGAAGTCACCGATGAGGATATTGCCGAGAATAAGTCCTATTTTACCGGACATTTGCCGCTTCAACTGGAAAGCAACGAAGGCATTGCCGGTTCGATTCTGAACATGGAAGCCTATCAATTGGGCTTGGACAATTTGCAGCGGTTTGAAGGTGAAATTAATGCCTTGACCAAAGCCGATTTGCTGAAAGCAGTTCAACGCTACTGGAATCCGGATGCTTATGTGGTAGCAGTGGCAGGGCCACAGGGGTAGCTGCAAGACAAGGCCATTGAACCGCAAAGAACGCAAAGACCACAGTTCCAGAAATGGGCTGTGGTTTTTTATTGGTTGAGGGAGAGGTTGGAAGGAAAAACAGGGGACAAACGGGGAATTTTGGTTGGGGTATGAGGGCTGTTGAGGGAGGGAATAGTGCAAAAGACCTGCTTTGCAGGTGGAGCAGGTCAAAACAGGCTGTTTTGAGGCCATTTATGAAGATAACGTTTGGAAGTTGAAACAGAGTTCGAACGTTCAAAGTGGCGATTCTGTGTTAGAATTTTTGTTCTTGGCGCAAGTTTTTCCACTGATTTTGTTGATCTCCCTGCAACGAAATTCAAGCTTGATCGATTGGAAAGGACACCATCATGAAACTGCTTCTCACTTCGGCTGGCATTAAAAACACAAGCATCCGCAATGCGCTGGTCGAGATGCTGGGCAAACCGATCTCCGAGTGCAACGCCCTCGCCATTCCCACCGCGGGATACGGTCACCCTTGGGCGACCCCCGACAAAGCATGGAATTTCATCAGCGGACATGAACCCCGCTGCCCGATGTGTGAATTGGGCTGGAAGTCCTTGGGTGTGCTGGAGCTGACCGCGCTGCCTACCATCGACAAAGAACGCTGGGTGAAGTGGGTGCGGGAGACAGACGTTCTACTGGTGAATGGCGGCGACGCCCTGTACCTGTCCTACTGGATGCAGCAGTCCGGGCTGTTGGAACTCCTGCCCTCGCTGAACGACAAGGTCTGGGTGGGACTAAGCGGCGGAAGCATGGTCATGACACCCCGTATCGGGGAGGATTTCGTCGGCTGGAAATCGCCCAGTGGAGACGACAAAGCGCTGGGCATCGTGAACTTCTCGATTTTTCCACACCTCGATCATCGCGATTTGCCGGACAATACCCTTGCTAACGCAGAAAGATGGGCGGCTAAGCTCCCGAATCCCTCGTACGCCATTGACGATGAGACCGCCTTCAAAGTGGTTGATGGTGCCGTCGAAGTCATCTCCGAAGGTCATTGGAAACAGCTTAAGGCCTAATTCGCTTGAAGAACGGGGTGCTTTCATGACGAATTGGACGAGCGCAGTCTGCGAAGCAAACGGCATCGATATCCACTACCTCAGAACTGGCGGGGCTAAACCGCCATTGGTTCTTCTACATGGACTGACCAGAAGCGGAGCCTGCTGGAGTCCTCTGGCACGGGCGCTCGAAGCGGATTTCGATGTCGTGATGCCCGACGCCAGAGGGCATGGGGATTCGAGCATGCCGCTAAACGGCTATCGCTACGAGGATCACGAAGGCGATGTCGCCGGACTAATTAACGGGCTGAAACTTGACGCTCCGGTTCTGCTGGGGCATTCAATGGGCGGCATGACTGCGGCCCTTGTGGCAAGCCAACAAGCGGTGACTCTACGCGGTCTCATTCTAGCGGATCCCACTTTCTTGAGTCCCGAACGCCAGCACGAGGTGTACGAAAGTGATGCTGTCGAGCAGCACCGCCGACTGCTCAGTTTAGCTCGGGAAGAGGTTCTGGCTCAGGCACGGGTTCGACACGCACCTCGCAGCCTTGAGATTATCGAACTCGTCACCGAGGCGAGAATGAAAACCCCAATACAGGCATTTGACGTGCTTACGCCGCCCAACCCAGAGTACCGTAGTTTAGTACGCTCCATTGACGTTCCAATCCTGTTGGTGATCGGGGATCAGGGTGTGGTTTCCCTCGAAACGGCACAAGAACTCCAGACTCTCAATCTGCGCCTCGATATCCAGCAGATACCAGATGCTGGTCATGGGCTTCAGTATGACCAACCGGAACACTTTGAAGCAGTCGTCAAATCGTTCCTATCCGGACTTTGAGAAAGGGTCTTGCAGGACTATTCTGAACATCGAATTGCAAGGATACTCAACCGATTCGCTTGCAATAGTTAGAATAAAATACCAAAAATTTTCTTGCAATCCTTCAATGCAGGTATCAAAAGACCTCAGTACACTTCCCAGCGACAGTCAAGAGATAATCGCCTTTATTATTCGCCCTACATGCGTTTTACCCGTGCCGCAATCGTCGTTATAATCGATGTGATTCGCACTGGAAACGTTGGAGGAAGCTAAGATGGCTGAAGAAAACATTGATTCAGCAAGGGGATTTGAGCAGAACCTTGCGTGGACTCGTCGCCACATGGCCTTGACTTGCGCTCAAAACGAACTGCTACCCGATTTGACAGGCGTTCGTTTGGCAGTCTCGGCGCACCTTGACATCAAGTCCATCATAGCCTATGAGGCGCTGCTGCAACACGGCTGTGAATTGTTCCTGACCACTTGCAATCCTCTTACTGTGCGGGATAGCGTCGTATCCTATCTCGTAAACAAGGGCGCAGAAGCGCACGTTTGGCATGGCATGAGTGCTGCCGATCAAGCTGAGGCGATGCAGCGCGTGATCGCGTGGCAACCGACTCACCTGTGCGAAATGGGCGCTGAGATCACTGCCGCCCTCTTGGAACAGCGCATATCCAGCCCTGTCAAGGCTGGCCTCGAAGCCACCGGATCCGGCATCTCACTCATCAACAAGTTGTGTGCGGAGGGGTACACGCTCACTTACCCCATCTTCAATTGGGACGATCTGCCCATCAAAGAAGGCCTACACAACCGCTTTCTGGTGGGACTCAGCACATGGAACACCTTCACCGAGCGCACTCACTTGAGCCTGCACCGCAAACAGGTCTTGGTGATAGGCTATGGGCTGGTGGGACAAGGCGTAGCCGACACAGCCCGCGCCTTTGGCGGCACGGTGAGTATCGCGGAGCGCGACTCGGCACGACTGCTCGAAGCGCGTTATGCAGGCTATGAGGCAGGCCCACTGGATGAACTGCTGCCCCGTGCCGATGTGATCGTGACAGCAACAGGTGCTCGGCAGGTGTTGAATGCACGGCACTTTCCGCATCTCAAAGATGGCTGTTTCCTGCTCAATGTCGGACATATCGCTGACGAAATCGAGGTCGAGGCACTCAACCCACTAAAGCAAACCATTCCCTTTGTCGAGGAAGCCACGTTGAATGGTCGCACGATCTATCTGTTTGCGGGCGGCTCGATGGCAAATCTGGTCGCCGGACAGGGAGACACACTCAACGCCTTCGATCTGACGCTGGCGACAATGGTAGCAGGCTTGCGTCACATCTTCACATCAGAGGCGCAAAACTGCCCGCCCAAGCTGTATCCGCTTCCGCGTCAGGCGTGGGAAGATGTGGCGGCACAGGCAGCGCGGGTTAATTGATATCGCGATAATCGCTTTTTCTCTACAGAATAGGTCGTACAGTCACCGAACAAGTTTTGATAACCCCACTTTACCTGAACTATTCGCTTTTGAGAGATTTTGCCAAGATCGACCGAATGAACCTTTTGCATATAGACACAAAAGAAAGGAAATCGCATGGCACAAATTAAAATCTATGGTCTAAAAAGCACACTCAATCCCATCAAAGCCCAACTTTCGGATGTCATTCATAGCTGCGTGGTAGAAGCGTTGAAGTTCCCGCCGGATAAAAGGGCGCACCGCTTTTTCCCGCTGGATGCCGAGGACTTTTATTATCCGGCTGGGCGCAGCGAACGCTACATCATCATCGAAATTGTGATGATCGAAGGCCGCACCGTCGAAACCAAGAAGCGGTTGATCTATCTGCTGTTCGAACGAATCAGCCAGACGTTCGACATCTCCACGACTGACATTGAGATCAATATCCTCGAAGCGCCCAAGCATAATTGGGGATTTCGCGGCAAAACGGGCGATGAGGTGGAGATCAATTACAAGGTCGAGGTGTAGTGGTCTGGTATGGGTAGCGCGATTTGCGGACTGCGCGATAGTATAGGCAGTTAGGAAAGACGCATTAGAAAGGATTTTTGATGAGACTTCACAAACAATTTTTGATCCTTTTAGCGATGGCAGTGGCGTTGGTCATTGGATTGGTTCCTGCTGCCGCACAGGACAACGTCACGCTGGTGGTCTGGGATAACTGGACGCGTGATGCCGAACAAGCCATGATCGAGCAGCTTGACAAGCAGTTCGAGGAAGCCCACGCCGCTGTGACGATCCAGCGCGAAGCCTACAGCACGGACGATCTGGGTTTGACCCTGCCGCGTGCCCTCACCCAAAGCACGGGGCCAGATGTCGCCATGATTAACCAAGGGCTGACCAATATGGCAGCGCTGGTCAAGGCCGGTTTGCTCCTGCCGCTCAACGATTACGCAGACCAGTACAAGTGGTGGGATCGTTACGGCGCGGGGCTGCATGCCCGTAACAGTGTGACCGATGACGGCGCACACGTCGGAAGCGGCAGCCTTTATGGGATGTCAGTCACTTCGGAAGTCGTGGCGGTGTTTTATAACAAGGACATCTTTGACAAGCTCAAGCTGACCGTGCCCAAAACATGGGACGAGCTGACTGCTGATCTCGAAGCCATCAAGACCGGCGGGTATGTTCCCGTAACCTTTGGCAACCTCGAAGGATGGCCGGGTATCCACACTTACGGCGCACTGGCGCATGTGTTTTCGAACATCAAAGACATCAACGACATGATCTATCGCAACGAAGGCGGCACCTTCAAGACTGATGGCAACCTCAAGGGTGCGCAGACCTTCGCCGATTGGCTGGATAAGGGTTACTTCTCACCCGGTTTCGCGGGTATGGACAACGACACCGGCGCACTCGGTGAGTTTACAGGTGCTAAGAGTGCCATGTGGCTGGCAGGCAGTTGGAACTCTGGTTCGATCACGGCAGTGCTGGGTGAAGATAAAGTCGGTTTCTTCATTCTGCCGTCGCCAACCGGCGAGAAGGTCGCGACGACCATCGGCGGTATTGGCCTTGGCTATGGCATTCGCAAGACCAGCAGCAACGCTGACCTCGCCGCAGAATACATTGACTTCATCAGCAGTCCGGACGCCGCCAGCGTGTTATTCGACAACGGCTTCCTTCCGGCAATTGCGGTCGATTCGGCCAAGCTCAAAGAAGGAACATTGACGGCCGATATGGTCAACGCGTGGACAGCCATCAGCACAGCCGATAAGGTCGGGCAGTACTTCGACTGGACGCTGCCCGATATTGGTTCGCGCATTCAAGAATTGGCTGGTAAACAGGTCACACCGGAACAGTTCATCGACGAAGTCCAGCAAGATTACGAAGCTGGAGCCAAGTCGTAATTGTTGAAAGTCTAATGTAAAGCGTATTCTCGGTTCAAACGATATTGTTTTCGGTAGGGGTTTGCCGGCGGCAAGCCCCTACAAAAAATCCCTCTGAAATCTTGTGAATTAAGGATTCGTCCAACATAGAACCCATTGTTTCGCCCTCGTTCTCGCAGCGTTTTCGCGCTTTGTTCAGTACCCCAAGCGGCGGCGCACTGGGTCGCGGCAGGCAGGCCCACTTTTTCATCTTACCGGGCTTCATCGTTTATGCCGCCTTCGTGCTGATCCCAATCTTCAGCACCGTGCGCTACAGCTTCTTTGATTGGACAGGCTTCAGCACCCCAACCTATATTGGTCTGGATAACTACGCCGAACTCACCCGCGATCCGGATTTCTGGCGTGCTATCACCAACAACTTCTTCTTTGTCATTTTCTATACCATCATTCCTATCCTGATCGGGTTGTTATTGACATCGGTCATGGCGCGGAGCAAGCTGCGCGGGATGGCAATCTTCCGCACGGGATTGTTTGTCCCACAGGTCATGAGTCCAGTCGTCGTCGGGATCATCTGGCGCTGGTTGTTCACTCTCGATGGCCCAATAAACCAACTGCTGGGTAGTATCGGACTGGCCTCATGGGCGCGTCCTTGGCTGGGCGATTTCACTTACGCACGGTACGCGGTCGGCTTTGTTGGCTCGTGGGTCGAATATGGCCTGTGCATGGTGTTGTTCATCGCCGGAATGCAGGGTATTGATGAAGAGTTATACGACGCTGCCAAAGTCTTTGGCGCGAATGCGTGGCAGGAATTTCGTTATGTCACCATCCCCGGTCTGCGCCAGCAAATCCTCGTCGCCTTCACCCTGACGTTCATCACGGCGCTGCGTGTGTTTGACCTCGTGTTTGTGCTCACCAATGGAGGTCCCGCTAAGCAGACGATTGTCACCAGTTATCTGGTTTATGATGAGACGTTCAAACGTAATCGGGCAGGATATGGGGCCGCAATCGCGGTGGTGCTGGCGCTCGTGATAATAGCCGTATCAGCGACCGTGTTCTGGTTACAATCGAGAAACGATGAGAATGGTTAACGTAAAGTCCCCACGCAAAGCATCGCGCTCATGGCTGTCGTATGTCCTGCTGACAGGGTTTTTGGTGCTGGCTCTGCTGCCCTTCATCGGCATCATCTTCACCGCTTTTAAATCGACAGGCGAACTGGCGAACAGTCCCTTTGCACTGCCGACTCAATGGCACTTCGAGAATTTCGTCGAGGCGTGGAATGGTGCGCGATTCAGCAGCTACTTTCAAGCCAGCTTGACAGTCGTTGTTCCGGTCGTCATCCTGTCGACTATTCTTTCAACCATGTCGGGCTTTGGCTTCGGCATGTTCCGCTTCGCGGGCGACAACCTGCTTCTGATGATTATCCTGATCGGCCTCATGGTTCCCTTCGAGGCGGTTATCATCCCGCTGTGGCAGATCATGAACGATCTCGGCTTGCTCAACACCTACTGGGCGCTGATTCTGCCGCAGGTGGCCTTGAGTTTTGCTTTCGGCACCTTCTGGATGCGCGCCAATTTCAAAAATATGCCGCGCGAACTAATTGATGCGGCAGTTGTTGATGGTTGTACGACTTGGGGTGTCCTGTGGCGAGTGTTGTTCCCCCTCTCACGCCCTGCTTTACTCTCGCTGGTGGTGCTGCTCTTCATGTGGACGTGGAATGAATTCTTCCTCGTGTTGGTGATGGCCACCGGTGATCTACGGACGCTGCCTGTCGGTCTGGCACTGCTGCGAGGCCGTTACTCGGCAGATGTCCCCGTGTTGGCTGCGGCATCCATCATGGTCTTTTTGCCCGTGCTCATTATCTATATTTTCTTTCAACGAAGTTTCATCGAAGGCATCATTTCCGGCGCGCTGAAGGGTTAGCATGGTGGGATTGATCGAATGACGATTGAGATGAGATTCTTTGATGGCCAAGCGTTTCACTATATACTGAATGCGACCACTGTTGATGAGGTGCTACTGTGTTTGAAACACCAATCAAAACAAAAATCACTGAGGCCGATTTGATGGTTAAGATCATATCTCCCTACGAAGGTGCCAACGAACTGCTCAAAACAATCCGTACCTATTTCGAATATGGTATTCATGAAGTATGGGTGAAGTATTCTAGACATCAGGAATTGCATCGGTACATTCGCAGCGAGAAAGGTATCCACATTTTCACCGCTGAAGATATTTTTACGAGCAACTTATTCCCCGGCCTGAACATCAAGGTTGCTGATCTGTTTGTGATACCTGAAGGGGATTAATGAATTCGTTTGACAGTGCTGAAACATCAACGAAACCACCCGATCCTTATCTGAGACTGCTCAAATATATTTTAGGAGTAATCGTGATCGGGCTTTTGTGCTTCGGGGTCGTGTTCGGACTGTTGTATTTATCCGCCAATTTGCCCTATATACAAGCAAATAGTGTAGTTGACCAAGCCAAAGGTCTATTATCACCTTTATACGACCAACTCACTGCCATTACATCGCCGGTTATTCAAGTCAAAAACAAAACAGGTATTCAATCGGGGACTTATGCCTTTAGCTTGAGTGATGGGGCAGAGCGATCCGCTCATGTTTGGGCTGAAGTTAATCTGGCCTCGGATGCCTCTGCCGAAAGTGTTATCGCTCCTTATCGGGCATTTTGGAAAGAAACGGGATTCTCAGAAATTCTAGTAACCAGCCAACCAATGCATGTTGTTAGTCTTTTTCGCTCTAGGGACGATCAAAACTTGTTTGCGGGCGTGTGCCTTGTAAATTCACCAGCAGGATCAAAAACCTCATATTACACAGCCTTCATCGACTATGATACTGGGCCAAAATGCGAGAATAATTACCCCAACAGTTGGCAGTGTATTATTTCTCGATACTGCCCAGCATAATTTCATTTAACCGTCCATGAAAATTGCCTTATATACCCCTTGCAGGCTTTCATGCCTAACGCTACAGTTGAGGAAATATCGGCATTTATTGACATGGCATAAAGTTAAATCATGGAAATTCCACTTCGAGTCGGCATTTCGCCGACCCTCAACATTCGCGGCCTGATCGCTACGCGGGACATTAAGAAGAATGAAGTCATCGAACGCTGCCCGCTGATCTTAGTCGACCACCGCAACGATACGGCCTTTGAGAACACCATCCTTAACCGTTACACCTTCGAATGGACGAAAAGTCACAGCGCCCTTGTTCTCGGATACGGCAGCCTGTATAACCATTCGTATACCCCAAACGTCCGCTACCACTTCGTCTATACCACTAAAGAGATTTTCTTCCGTGCACTGCGGCATATCAAAGAGGGTGAAGAACTGTTCGTCAATTACAACGGTGACCCGCCCGATCAATCGCAAGTCGCCGACTATTACACCGATGGCAGGCATTAGGCTGTTAATCGCAATCAGCGATTAGCTATCCGGTTGTAGACAAACATAACCCTCCTCACTAGTCCGTTTATCATGCGCTCAAAATAAACCTCGATCTATAATGGGTTAAAGATCGAGGTATGGACATGCTGCCCCCTAAGCCATCGACAAAATATTGTCTGTATAACAAACTGAACAACGGCATCTGGGAATTTGTATTTCTCAAATCAACCAACGAAGCGGTTAACGAATGGGTAGAATGGCAGATTTACCTCAGCAATCTTCCCCCTGAACCTGACGTCACAATCGTGCGCACCTTACTCGACTTCAGGCCGGACGGACTCATTTCCATGTTATATACGCTGCAGAAAAATTCTGAATGGCGCAGGAAAAGGCCGGATATCCAGTCTATTCCGGTCAAAGTGGCATTTGTGATGAGGCCGCTCAATCAATTTCAGAGGGCTTACAGCGATTTGATCAATGAAGGCGTAAATGCCTTCGGCATGAGAAAAGTGCGCATCCAGTTGTTTCCCGATGCCTATCAAAAAGCGGTTGATTGGCTGCTGGAAGACTAACGCTTTCTGTGGCTTCTCCCCTCTCCAAATATAGAAATCAAAAAGAGGCGGTATGCCTCTCTTTGACTCGAATGGTTATTGACCGTCTGCTATTTTGATGGCGACTTCAGTTTCCCATTTGGATGGGTCGGGTTCATCACCCGGATCGGTGATATAGGTTTCGTAGCGGGAAGCAAAAACATCGCCAGCGCCTTCCTGCCAATTATCCCACTGGATACGGTTATCGCGTGCCCACTGGATTAAAGCGCCGTTGGCTTCCATTAGGCCGGAGCCTTCATAGGGGCCTGTATAGAGGACAACTCCATAACGACCGGCAGGCAGTACATCCGTAATGACACGTCCATTGCCGGTTAGTTTTCGGGCAGTGGGCCAAGCCATTTCCAGATCGAGCTTGTTTGCCATATCGATGACGCGGTAACGCAAAATGGGCGCGCCGGATGGAGTGACTCCCTGCTCTTTCAACCAGTGCATGACTTCATCGTGCAACTGTGGGATGATGCCAGACGGTCCTAATTCCGCCATCGTGACCTGCGTCCGAATGCTGGCATAGGGCTGCTCCGGACGAGATTCAATCTTCGGTTTACTGATCATGTGACGTGCTCCTGAGATTGTCGTAACTTTTGGGATGACCTGCGAATTAATTGACTTTTGCGACAGGGTATTGAATCTCTGTCTCGGCGGAACTCATATCCTCGTTGTGCTTGGCATAAATCTCGCGGTACGGGCCGATGACCTGATAGTTGTTGCTTTCAATCCAGTCCAAGAGCACGGCGTGAAGCTGGACAAAATTATCGAAATCCCCGTAATGCACAGCGGACGCCACCTGTACCTGTGGCAGTTCGTAGACCTTCACCCGCTCGGAACTGGGCACGGCGTGGTCAACAGGCACCGCTGCTTCAGCCACTTCGTTCGCCAGTATGGCTGCCGGTTGATGCCAAACGGCGAAACAGGTGCCGGTATCCTTAGCGCCCTGCCTTCGAATATGACCGTATACTTCGCCGTAGGCCTCACCCAAATAGGCTGGCACTTGATCATTGGTGGGGATGGTCACTTTACGAGAGGCAATCAACTGGGCAGGAACGGTCTTCAGTACAACCTCATAATCGGGCATGGTATCCTCCATTTCAATTTGTTTGAGTCGATTCCGGATGCGGGATAAGCGAGCCTGTTCATCTACGAGCTGCTGCTGCACCTCCAAATGCTTCATCTTCAACATTCCATGCAGTTGATCAGTCGTCAGGCCTTGTATCACCTGTTGAACCTGATCGAGCGAGAAACCGAGGTCTTTGAGCGCCAAAATATGGTTGAGTTCGGCCAGTTGGGCAACCGAGTAGTAACGGTATCCAGTAAAGTTATCGACACGAATTGGCTTGAGCAGGCCAAGGTCGTCGTAGTGCCGCAGTGTAACCACCGATACTTGTCCCAACCGTGCAAAGTCCCCTATTTTGATCACTTTTTCACTCCGTTTCGCTCATACGTTCTTACTATACAGTCTCAGGTAAGGTGAGAGTCAAGCCGTCAATTTTTGTTGATTTTCGGTTAGATCATGGCTTGGTTGCCTGACGTGGTAACTGAAACGTGCTAAACTAGTGCCATCGCTCATTCGTTCACTGGCTGAGGGAGAACAATGCTCAACCGGGAACAACTCGAACAGGCCATCGCTGCCCAAGAAAGTCTACGCTCTGCCCTCGGCGACTCTGTAGTCGATGCCACCGTCGCTATTCTGCGCGAAAAACTCGCCGCGCTTGACCACCAGAATGCGCTCGAACAGCGTAAACTCGTCACCATCCTCTTCTGTGATATTGTCGGCTCAACCGCGCTTTCTGAAAAGCTTGATCCCGAAGATGTGCTGGAAATCATGGATGGCGCACTCAAAGCCTACTCGGATGCCGTCAGCGAATACGGCGGCACGGTCGCGCGGCTGATGGGCGATGGGCTGCTGGCCTTCTTCGGTGCGCCAGTTGGCCGAGAAGATGATGCGGTACGGGCTGTGCGCTGCGGCTTGGCAATCATCCGCGCCACCCACACTTACGCCGCGAAGGTTGCCGCTCAATATGATGTCAGCGCTTTTAATGTACGTGTCGGCGTCAACACCGGTCCAGTCGCACTGGGTGAAGTCGGCGGTGTAGCCGGTTCCGAGTGGACGGCAATGGGCGATGCCATCAATCTGGCGGCACGCTTACAAACCGGTGCCCAACCGGGTACGATCCTCATTTCCCACGACACCTACGTCCATGTGCGGGGCGTCTTTGAAACGCGTACGCTCGAACCGATGCAGTTCAAAGGCAAGTCTGAACTGGTACAGGTCTACATGGTCGAGCGGGAAAAGCCCCGCACTTTCCGTGTAACTACGCGCGGCATCGAGGGTGTGGAAACCCACATGGTCGGGCGCAACAATGAACTGCTGCAGTTGCAATCGGCATTCAGTTGGGCCAACGAGGAAAGCGAAACTCAGATTGTCACCATCGTTGGGGAGCCGGGCGTTGGCAAATCCCGACTACTCCGTGAGTTCGATGTCTGGCTGGACGAACGCCCTGAAAGCATTGTCCACTTCACCGGACGTGCGACCGCTGATATGGTCAAGCTGCCTTACGCGCTCATCCGCAACATGTTCGCCTTCCGCTTTGATATTCTGGAAAGCGACAGTGCCGCCGTTGCCCGCGACAAACTGGAAAAAGGCATCGCCGGATTTTTAGGCGCGGAGAGTGCCGCCAAAGCTCACGCCATCGGCAACTTGATTGGCTTTGATTTTTCTGCGAGTCCCTATTTGCAGGGCGAAGATGCCCAGCAGTTAACGCAGTTGGGACAGTTCGCCATCACCGAGTTTTTCGGCAAAGTCGCCAGCGAAAAGCCTGCGGTCATTTTCCTTGATGACATTCACTGGGCCGATGACAAATCGCTTGATCTCGTCAATCACATCATCCGCGCTAAACGTGAGCTGCGGTTGTTAGTCGTCTGCCTGACGCGTCCGGCTTTGTTCGAACGCCGAACACCCGCATGGATGGATCAGCCGGATTTCCATACACGCATTGAGCTGCGTCCGCTCTCCAACCACGATACGCGCAGCTTGATCAGTGATATATTGCGCAAAGTCGATGTGATCCCTGAAGACCTATGTGATTTGATTGTCGTCAATGCGGAAGGCAATCCGTTCTACGTCGAAGAAATCATCAAGATGCTGTTGGATGATGGCGTCATCCTCAAAAATGATGGTAAATGGTCGATCAATAGCTCACGCCTAACCGATTTGCGCATTCCGCCGACGCTGACCGGCGTTCTGCAAGCACGCTTGGATGCCCTGCCACCGGATGAGCGCGATCTGTTACAGCGTGCTTCGGTCATCGGGCGTATCTTCTGGGATGATGCGGTCAGCCAGTTACAAACCGACGATGATCCGCCGCTGAAACACATTACCGACGGTCTGAAAAATCTGAACAACCGTGAACTGATCCGCAAGCGTGAAGACTCGGTATTTGACGGCACACAGGAATACATCTTCCGCCACACCATTCTGCATGACGTGACCTACGAGAGTGTGCTGCGCCGTCTACGCCGCACTTATCATGAGCAGGTCGCGGACTGGCTGGTCAAACGCAGCGGTGACCGCATCAACGAGTACACCGCCATGATTGCCCGCCATTATGAGCAGGCCGGACAACCTCAAAAAGCTGTCACCTATTTCATCAAGGCGGCAGAAAGCGCCCTCAACATCAGTGCCTATCATGAGGCGATTGAGTGGGCGGAACAAGCGCTTAATCTGCTGACTATATCCGAGCAGCCTGCCGACGGTGCGCGCGATACGCTCGAAGCTCAACTGCTGGCCTATATGGGACAGGCCTACCGCTGGCTCAGCAATTTTAGCCACGCCCGCGAACTGTATGAGAAGAGCCTCGTGCTGTTTGAACGGGTGGGTGATAAACCGGGCATTATCAAAGCGCTTTATGAACTGGGCTGGCTGGTTGGCTCGATCATGCGCCGTTATGCCGAAGCCGAGCAGTACTTCCAAGTGTCACTCTCGATTGCCAAGGAGATCGAAGATAAGCGTGGTGTAGCATGGGCTTACAACGGCCTCGGCGCGATGGCCCATTATCAGGGCGACTACACCGAAGCCATCCGTTACTATCAGGCCAGCTTGCAAATCGCCCGTGAAATTGGCGATCACGTTCGTACAGCAGGCGCGCTCAACAATCTCGGACTCGTCAAGGCCGAACTGGGACGCCTCGATGAAGCCCAAGGTGACTTGGAAGCGGGACTCCAAATCTTCAAGACGATCGGCAATCGCTCTGGCCTCGCCAGCCCAATCATGAATCTTGGTAATCTGGCACGCTTCCAAGGCCGCCACGAAGAAGCCGAAAAACTGTTCCGCGAGGCGCTTGCCATCTACGAGGAAACAGGTGATCGGGCAGGAGTCTCGGTCTGCTTATGGTCGCTGGGAAGCCTCGCCCGTGTTGACGGGGATTATGACACGGCCCGCCAAGAGTATGGCAAGGCACTGAGCATCGCCCGTGAGATCGGCTCACCCGCAGGCATCGGTTCCAGCCTCGAAGATTTGGCGATGGTCGCCCGCTTGCAAGGTAATTATGACGAAGCCCGCCAGTACTTGGACGAAGTGCTGACGATGGCAGGCGAAGTCGGCGATCATCACGAAGTGGCTAACGCGCTGCTGAATCTCGGTGGTGTGGCACGGGCGCAGGGCAAATACGATGAAGCGCGGCGCTACTTGGAAGACAGCATCGTCATGAATATGGAACACGGCAACCGGCGTGCCTTGGCGCGAGCGATTCTGTTCTTAGGCGATGTCGCCCTCGCCCAGCAAGATTACACATCAGCACGGCGCTCGTACCAAGACTCGCTCGCCATCTACCGTGAGTTTGATCACCGTCTAGGGACCAGTTTGACGCTCGGCGGCTTGGGTGATGTGGCGGTCGCTTTAGGTGATATTGAAGGTGCGCGCCAAAACTTCCACGAAGCCTACACGATGGCGCAGGTTATTCGCGACACACCGCTGCAGCTCTGGCTGCTAACGGGTATCGCCAGTCTGCTGGCGCGGGAAAATGAGGAAGAACGGGCGGCAGAACTCTTGGGGATGGTACTTAATCATTACGCCACAACACAAGAAGCCCGTGACAAAGCCGAGGCCATTTTGAACCATTTGGGCACCGCCGCACACACTTCGACGATCAATGCGGCTTTGGAACGCGGCAAACACATGGCGAATCATCGCAACCAGCAGCGCGTCAGCCCTGAGGAAAACCGCTGGCTGCCCTTGGTGACTTAAAGCCTAACCCGAACCATCCTATAAAGTGATACACTTTTTAGTGAAATAGGCTTATATAAAACATGAGCTGGGGATTAAATAAACTGGCAACTTGACCATTTACCCAAAGCGTCCTCAGCAACAATTCATTTAGTTCCTATAGACTTGCACAATTATTCAAATACACTTGCTCTACGCAGACCTTTTTCGTTCAGCCCATCCTTTTTATAGCCTATGACAAATCCAACCGTAGCAGATCAATCGAATCGTCCATCGAGCAGCACTCTCTTCCGGCGCACCTTAGTACGCGCCCTCGTCTTTCCGGTGCTGCTGCTGTCACTTTTGATTGGCATCTTTCTTTATCAGTTGGGCAGCGTCTTACGCACCAACGACCGTGTTGAGCACAGCAACGTCACCATCGCACAAGCCTCGACCATTTTAAAGCTGCTGGTCGATATGGAAACGGGGCTGCGTGGCTATCTACTAACCAATGATGATCAGTTCCTCGAACCTTATACCCAAGCGCAGCAAGTATTTGATACGGAATATCAGATCTTAAAAGGTCTGGTTGACGATGACCCGGCACAGACCAAGCGTTTAAATGATGCGTGGGGAAGTATCGTCGATTGGCGGCAGAACGCTGCCGAGACGCTTGCGAATAGGATAAACGGCAGCAGTCAAATCAATACAACCGAATTACTCAACCGCAAACAGTTGATGGATTTCATTCGTCAAGGATTAGCCGACTTTGTCGATGCCGAAAACCGTTTGCGTGAAGACCGCATTGCTAATACCCAGTCCAATATTCAATTTGTCATCATCAGTGTGATTGCCGTTGGCCTCATCGCTGGCGCAATTTTAGCAGTGGTCATTCTGCGGCAGTTGGTCAGGCTGTCCCAAACGTATCAACGGGCACTGGACCTTTCCGAACGACATGCGAATGAACTGCTCCTCCAACAAGAATGGCTGCGTGGTGTACTGTCGAGCATCGGGGATGGCGTTATTGCAACTGATATGGCGGGCAACGTTACCTTTATCAATCAGATCACCAATGAACTTACCGGTTGGCCGGCAGAAGAAGCGGTAGGCAAGCCCATTACGCAAATATATAAGGTTGAGCATGTGGAAGTGGTGCCAGTCCAATCCTCGCCTCAAGAATTGACACACTCATCCAATAATACAAAACGGCTTATCACACGGGAAGGAAGTACAATCCCGATTGAAGATAACCTAACTTACATTAAGGACACACAGGGTGCGCCAGTCGGGACGGTGATGGTCTTCCGTGATATATCCCGCCGCCGCATGATGGAGCAAAAACGCGCCGAAATGGATGCCATGTTAGAGGCCGAGCGCAAGCGACTCTCCAATATCATTGAGACAGTTCCCGGCATTTTTTGGGAAAATCAATATGACGCCCAAGCCGAAAAAATGCGACCCGTTTTCGTCAGCGCCTTTATCGAATCGATGCTCGGCTACACCGTTGATGAAGTATTTGCTGACCCCGATTTCTGGTACAAGCTGATCGCACCTGAAGACCTGCAAAAAGCGCTCGACGACTCAGCCAAAGTCCGGCAGAGCGGTACCACGGGGGTTGTTTCCTTCCGCGCTATCCATAAAGACGGGCATTATGTCGATGTGGATGCACATATGATGTCCATTATGGATGGTGACAAGTCGGTCGGCACGCGGGGCGTCATGATGAACGTCACAGAACGCCAACGGCTGCTGAATGCCCAAACGCGCTATGCCGGTATGTTGCGCCGCTCGAATGAACAGCTACAGCAGTTTGCATACATCACGTCGCATGACCTCCAAGAGCCGCTCCGCATGGTGATCAGTTATTTGCAGCTTCTTGAGCGTCGTTACGCCAATGCATTGGACAGCGATGCCCGCGAATTCATCGCCTATGCGGTGGATGGCGCAGCCCGTATGAAAGAGCTGATTGCAGGACTGCTGCAATACTCGCGTTTAGATGGCGACCAAGACACGTATGAACAGGTTGCCGTTCAGGAAATTTTGGATCGGGCACTATCCAACCTATCGGTTGCCATTAGCGACAGCCGCGCTCAGATTACCCACGATCCACTGCCACAACTTCAGGCCGACTCTCTGCAACTGACACAGCTTCTCCAAAACTTGATCGGTAATGCCATCAAGTTCCGAGGCAAGGAACCCCCGATAATTCATGTCGGAGCGGAAAGAAAAGGCGAAGAGTGGCAGTTCAGCATCCAAGACAATGGCATCGGCATTGCGCCTGAATATCAGGGACGTATCTTCGCCATCTTTCAACGTCTGCACACCCGCACCGAATATGCGGGTACAGGTATTGGGCTAGCGATTTGCAAGAAGATCGTCGAACGCCATAATGGCCGGATATGGGTCGAATCGGAAATAGATAAAGGCACTACCTTTTATTTCACGCTGCCCATTAAAGCGGTTAATACATTGGAAGGTATCCAATCAAACAGCCTTCCGCACTCTTATTGATCGCCCACTTAGCAAAATTCACCTTCACAGTGCGACATTGACCTGCTGGGGATTGCCTTCCTGTACCAGCGCTAGCGCCTCGCATACGCCGGAGAGAAGCTGCACCGTCATGCGGTGCGAATCAAAGTGGGATGGCCCCGGTCGGCAGTTCAGGAAATCGAGAAAGTGCAGTTCGCGCGCCCGTTCATTGTGGCCCAGAAAACTCTTGTCGTCGCGGAAATCATGCCGTGCTTGCTCGCCCACATTGAAGGTTTCGAAGGGCTTGCCCCCGATCACACCGCTGTTACGGTAGATATCCACTTCAAAGTGGTCTTCACTACCTGCGCCCTCGGTCTCCACGTCGCGCTTGCCGACCTCGTAACTCTGGTAGGAATGCACCTGAATATTCAGCAGATTGCCGACCTGTAGGTTCAACCGCTCGTGGCGCACCCGCCCGTTCCCTTTGTAAACATCGCTGGCCTGCTTCATCCATGACCGGCGCGAAAACGAGTTCTGCTGAAGGTTGATGGAACCAGTCGTAACCACCACGTCATCGCGCTTCAGTTGGCACATCACGAACACGTCCTGTTCGCCGAAGTTCTTGAGTCCCTTCATGCGTTCCGGTGTGAACCATGCACGTGGAAGCTGCGCATCAAACAAAGCGGCATAGTCTTCCTGAGTCATCTGGTGCAAAAAATCATATGGACCAAAACGTCGTGCCACGATTTCCGCTCTGTCCGGACATTTGTTGTCCAACCGCATGTTGATCTCCGCCAACCACGCGAACAGATCAATGAAGTGATAGCCGGAGTGCATCAGCTTGCCGTAGCCATATTTATAAGGATGGTTTTCGCGCCCGTAAATTTCTTCGGGCATCACCCACATGCCATCCCCATGATAAATATCCATGTAAGATACAGGAATCGGATATTGGCGCGTGAATTCCTCCAGATAGTTTTTGACCAGCATGTAACCGGCGTGGCTGCGACGCTGCGCCTGCACAATAAAGTTCGATTTCGACATGCTCAGACAGCGTTCCAGATCGAGGTAATCGGCATAGACCTGCCGCGCGGCATGTACATCAATTGACGAAGCAGGCGGCGCAGTGATCGGCTTATCGACCAGAACATGAATGTTATTGAGGACAGCCCACAGTGCATAAAATTTATGGGCACGGGGTTCAGTCGAGATAATCAACCCACTGATGTGGTGTTTACGGCTCAAATCGCGCAGGGTCGTCAGCAGTTCATCGCCCGGCGCTTCATCCACATTTTGATGATCATCAAGGAACAGCAATTGTTCCGGTTGCAAGCTGCGCCCCTCCAGATAGTTATGGATAGCCGTGCTTTGCTCTTTCCGGTCAATCACCAGCAGCAGCCGGATGCGATACTGCTCAGCATATTTTTCCAGTAAAGGGTAGTAAATACGGCGAGCATGGGGTCCTAGCCCTGCCAACACAATATTTTTCGTCGGTGTCATCGCTTAGTGCTCCAAAGTCTTTTTTGTGCGCGGCAACTTTATTCGTAACATCGATTTCTCATCTCTAGTGTAGGACGAATTAGCGGCCGTGGTTGTACAGAAATCCTTTCGCCTCTCTAGTCACAAACCACAAAAGGCGCGGCTATTGTGAAATCGGTTAAAGCCGTTAATAATACTGCCCACTTCGCATCGGCATTTCAGGAGTTAATCTGCGTGACTGAATCTGCACTCGAACGCAAAACCGACTACATTGCGGTCATCATTTCCTACTTGA
Organism: Aggregatilineales bacterium; assembly: GCA_044226855.1. Classification (GTDB taxonomy): domain Bacteria; phylum Chloroflexota; class Anaerolineae; order Aggregatilineales; family Phototrophicaceae; genus CFX2. The sequence goes on along the minus strand of JBGAGF010000001.1, from coordinate 368,309 downwards.
GCTTTATTGTACTGGGAATGCCCGGCGCGATGCTCGGTATTGCCTACGCATCGCTTGAACGGCCTTCGATCCAGAAAACTTTCGAGTTAGCCATTGGTGATGTTGGCGCATTGTTCATTACCACCACTATTGGCTATTCGCTCGCCAGTTTCCTTGGTGGTCGCTTGTTCGGTCGCTTTAACTCGTGGACACTGTTTTTCGGTGGCACACTGCTGGCGGGCATTGCACTGTTGGGATACGCGCTCCTTCCGGCGTGGTGGCTGATCGTGGTGGCGGGCCTGCTGGCGGGTTTCGGTTCAGGCATGCTCGACGCAGGCATGAACATCTACTTTGCGGCGGTCTTCAACGCTCGCCTGATGAATTGGCTGCACGCCAGTTTCGGAATCGGCACGCTGGCAGGTATCTTCGTCATGCAGACGGCTTTAGGCAATCAGGGCGGCACATGGCAAACCGCTTATATTGCTGCGGCAGCAGCTTATATCATTGTCGCGATCTTATTTGTCGTGACCCGTTCGCGATGGGTGAACGTCGGGCGCGGCTCACATGAAGAAGGCACACACAAGGGAATTGCTGCGGGGTTGACACTTCGTCTGCCGCTGGTCTGGATTGGTCTGGTGATCTTCCTGTGCTACGCTGGATTGGAAGCCGTCGGTACTTCGTGGACATCACCGCTGCTGAATATCGCTCGCGGCTTTGATGCAGTCACGGCGGGTTTGACATTGGGTATTCTGCAGGGCAGCTTTACTGTGGGACGCATTTTCTTCGGCATCATCCTGCCCTATTTCAAACCCAGCACGCTCATCCGAGCCTGCGTTGTGATTTTGATTGTGACAACTTTCCTGCTGATCGTGAACCCGCTGCCCAAGACTCTGCTGCTCGACATCCTTGGTGTCAAAATCTACTTGGTGACATTGGTTTTGGCGGTCTATGGCTTCTGCCTTGCGCCGATTTGGGCATTGATGGTCACCTATCTCCAAGAAAAGCTCGGCCCACTGCATGGCGCAAATGCTATCGGTTTCATGGTGGCGGCGGCGGGTATCGGCGTCGGCATCCTGCCGGGTATCGCTGGCAAACTGGCGGAAGTCAGTACTTTGGAAGTCGTGCCCATCATTTTGTTCATTCTATCGGTCATCATCGCCGGACTGTACGAACTTACGGTCAGTCACCGTTTGCAAACGCGGTTGCTGCCTGCTACCAGTTAATCACCACATCGCTAAAAATCAGGATGGGGCGCTGGCCTCATCCTGAAGTTTTTATCACGCAGGCCGTTTAATCTACATATCACAAAACTGTAACGTTCACGTCTCGTTCCCTCAGGCAGGTTCACGCTGTGCAATATGCTGCGAATAATTTGTATAGCGAACCAATCCTTTAAAAGCTAGATTTATCCCCCGTTACCTCATGATCATTAAACACAGTAGTACATAATGGGACTCAATACCCATTGTTAATACTGTCTCGTTCGTCAAGACTAATCTCAATTGTTCATTAATCTTAAATCGACGGTTTGACTTTATAGTGGAAAAGAAGTTAGTTAACGGGTAGCACATGATTCGATTGATCTATTCAAACCGTTTTCGCATTTTTCATTATTCATACATCATCCTATTGTTCCTCTCGGGATACTATATCGTTCCTGTCCGCGCAGATGATGAACTGACGCTGAAGCTTACGGGCAATCAGCAAATCCGCGCTGCTTTGGTGGCGGTCGAAACCTTCACGCACAAAGATGATTGGGAAGAATATTCCAGCCCGAAAGGTGTCCAATTGGGCGTCGAACACGGCGTCTATCGCATGTCCACCATCAATCAGGGTTATGTCTGGGGATTAAACAAACAGCAGCATACCGATGTCGTGCTTGAGGTTGATGTCACGCCGATGTCACCCGACGCAACATCCAACGCTTTCGGTCTGATGTGCCGTGCTGATGAAACCGATAATGGCGATGGCTACTATTTTATGGTTAAGGGTGATGGTTACTACTCCATCAACGTCGGTCAAGGCGATGCCATCAGACCGTTGGTAGACTGGAAAGCCTCGGACGCTATACGCACCGGAATCGACAAGAACAAAATTCGGGCCGTTTGCAAGGATGATCTGCTTGCCCTATACGTTAACGACAAACTGCTCATTGAAACCCACGACAGCACATTTAACACGGGCTATGCAGGATTAGCGATTGCTGGATCACCCCGCAGCGGCAGCGACGTGGCCTTTGACAATTTCGCCACATACAAAATCACCGGGCCATAGTCCAGCGATCTATCCCTGTTGAGTAGGTGTATCTCCACCAAACACCTGCTCAACAATCCCCGACAGGCGCATCATCCCTTTGGCGACAGGTGGAATCACCAACGCACTGCGAATGAACGTCAACGTGTCACGGCTGAAATCCAGTAGTTGATAGGTGGTTTTGTAATCCGGTGAACGGTCGCTAATCCAGAACAGAAGCGTCATCAAATAGGCCACGTAGAGCAGCATCCCTAATGCGGCGACCTGCTCCGGCTTTTTGGGGGCGTCGCTGGCCTCTGAGACCAGTCGGGCAAAAACGCCTTTCATCTCATTGCGAATATCAGCGGTGGCTTCCCCTAAAACGCCGTACTTCGAATTGGGGTTCATCGCGCCGCTGAAGATGCCCTGCCAAACCGGACGGAAGGGTGTCACCGATTGCAGCACTTCGGACATGATTTGATAAAAGCGGTCCGCAACAGGGATGGCAGGCAAAGCATCAATACGGGCGGTGGTATTGGCGGCCAACTGGCGATACAGATGAGTAACGACGACTTCCTTCGACTCGAAGTAGCGGTAAGCCAATCCTAACGAGCAGTCTGCGGCAGCCGCAATATCGCGCATGGTGGTTTCTTCATAGCCCTTTTCCATGAACAGTCGCACAGCCGTATCAAAGATGCGCTGGCGGGTTTCTTGGGCTTTGGGGGTCAAGGTTGTCTGCTCGGTGGACATGTATGCCTCTGGTGAACGTGTTCAATTCTCAGTCTCCTACAATAACACGTTCGTGGACGGGTTGCGAGAGGATAGATTTATAAGTTGTACCATGACGTAACCTGCAAGTTGTACGGTTTGACCCCGATAGAGCATCCCACGCCAAATCATGAAGTTAACCTTTCGCCGTGCAGGAGCGCGGGTGTGCGCTCCTCTTCCATAATATTCAATTACCAGACAATCGGACTGCTAGCGATTTTAGTGGCGGGATGGACTTCGGGCTTCTGGATACGCACTGCATACTTGACGAAGCGCGGACAGAGTAGCCAGATGGTGATTGAGGCAAGAACGGGTGGAACAAAGATGATAAGGTTCGTGCCTAGCAAGGTTGATGTGTAAATGTAGACGCCAATGAAGGTCAGCGGCACACTGACCAACCGCAGCCACGGCACAATACGCGAAGGATGTTCCATATCCATGAAAAAGTGGGCGATTGCACCGAGCGCGAAAGCATCCACTGTGCCCATAATCAACCCGATAATGCCACCGTAGAACAGACCGTAGAGTGTTCCGATGAGCGGGAAAATCACTGTGCCGAAAGCCGCGCCCAACAGTGCCCCAAAGAAGATGCCCCGCCAGAATGTCCACCAAACAATGCGTACACAGACCATAATGATGTCCCTTCAATACACAGTTCACAGTTGAACATGTTCATTTTTCGGTGTAAAACAAAACGGCGTTTGCAAGCGGACGATTTGCCCCTTCATTATGTGATTGAGCGATAGGCAAACGCCAAGCGAAATATGCAGAAAACACAGCGGCAACTACTGTCAGCGCTACACGCCAGATGAGCATGCTCCCGGTGAACAATATTTCCATCATGGCTAAGTTGATTGTGGCTGTGCAGCACACTGCGACCAGCGTGAGACAAAGCTGATAAACAAACACATGCCTCCGTGGTATCAACCAGATCATTAGCATTAATGCCAATCCAGTCGTCAAGCCACTAGCCGTACCCAAAATGATTCCACAGATTAATCCGAATAGTGTCCCAATGATTGGCACCATCAGAGTCCCAAACATTGCGCCGAAAAGTGCACCACTTCCAAGTCCCCGCACCCAAATCCACCGCATTACACGCCATCCTGTCATGATGTCACCTACTGCATTTCCTGCCGACAAGAAATGCATCTTCCGGCTCAAGGTTCGGGTAATAAGCCGCAACCGAATAGGAGGGAAAACGCCGTGCAATCAGGCTTGAAGCAATGGTCGCGATAATGCCCGGAACGAAGACCAGCGCTAATGTGCCTGACATGAGGTTATTCAATATGACGAGACTGGTTACCAACGTGCACACTGCCACCACAATCGACGCTGTACGACGGAAACGGAGCGAGTCCTCTGGCGGCATGAACCAGTAGCGTGTGAGAACAGCCAGCGCGATGCCGTCGACAATACCGGTGATTAGACCAAGAACTGCACCATAGAATGCGCCCAAAATCGTACCGATGAACAGGCCAATGACGGTTCCGAAAAGCGCGCCCAAGCCTGCTCCACTAACTACCCCGCGCCAGATCATCCACCAAACCAGCCGTAACCAGTACATGCTGTGACCTTTCCTTGGCGAAAACCGTTTGATTGAGGAATGTCTTATCGTGCTGTTCATTAGATGAACGTGTTCACTTCTGCATTGATAAAAATTAGTGAACATGTTCACTTATAAGTAGGATAACATGATTTTGATATTCGCGTCAAGCAGTTCATCCAAAATGTAGTCAGATATGCATATCAAGTACGCTGGCTGATAGGGTTACGAAAGTTGTATGTGCATAAAATAACGTTACAATACAATTGTCAAGATTTGTTAATGACGCTCATTCGTAAGCAGCCAAGGTTAAACTCATGAATAGTCACGTTTTTGTCTCATACAAGCATGAGGAGCAAGAGTTCGTCGAGATGATGATCCGCCAACTGCAAGCGGCTGGCTTCAGAGTGTGGATTGATACTGAACAACTGCGGGCGGGCGAAAACTGGCGTGAGGCCATCAACTATGCCATTAAAGAAGCCTTCGCACTGATTCTAGTAATCTCGCCGGAAGCCAAGTCCTCTCAATATGTGACTTACGAATGGGCCTATGCACAGGGCGCGGGAGTCAAAGTAATCCCTGTTCTCCTCAAACCCACCGAAAAGCTGCATCCGCAGCTCGAACAACTTCAATACTTGGATTTCACAGACCGTGCGCGGCCATCATGGGACAAGCTATTACGACGATTATGGGAGCTTCAAGGCGAACATCAACCTCACACAGTGACGGTTTCGCGGGATGCGCCACCTGCCGTGCAATCTGCAGTGGCCGCACTGGATAGTCCGAATGCTGAGGAACGCCGCTCGGCCCTCAAGAGTCTGGCGCAGATGAACCATCCAACGGCCTATGCCGCGCTCGTCAGCGCAGTACAGCATCCGGTTCGCGATGTACGGGTGGATGCGGCCTTCTTGCTGGCTAAGCAAACCAATTATAAGGACGCGGCAGCTGTTCCCGGTTTGCTAGATGCGCTCAAGGACGAAGATGCACGACTGCGTACGGCAGCCTGCAAAGCGCTGGGTGATATTGGTGATGGTGCGGCGGTTACCGATTTGCTGCGAGTGATGGTGCAAGATAATGATAGTAATATCCGCTGGCAGGCCACCGGCGCGTTGGGCAAGATTGGGCATGCGGCTGTGCCGGGATTGTGTGCCGCGCTGCGGGATGAAGATTGGAAAGTCCGCCGGAGTGCTGCCGAGGCGCTGTGGAGCATGCATGAACCGGAAGCGATCCCTAACTTAGCCGAAGCGCTCGTGGATAAGAACGATGTGGTGCGGCAGGCGGCATACGGCGCGTTGGAAGGCATGGGAGCGGGTGCGGTGGCAGGACTGATTGATGTCATGAAAAGCAGTAAAGACCCGATGGTCGGGCGCGCCGTGGCAGAAATGCTGCAAAAAATCGGTTCGCAGGTTGGCATCGACGCAGCCAAGCAGTGGCTGAACAACCGTGCCGCGTCAACTTCGCGTATCGGCTCGACAAAATTGTTTTAAAAAACTGCTTTTAGCAGCATTGTTTGTATCGGGCGATTGCCATACGATCCTTTTCAACTCTTGAATCGTAGGGATAATCACGGTAGTCTCATACTGCCCTATGAAGAGGGACATCGAAAAGGAGATTATTGAATGAACAAGTCACGAACATTAATTGTGCTGATTGCACTCCTGATGGTCACGGTACTGATGGCGATGCCACTAGCCATGCCAGTATCGGCCCAGAACCAACCCCCGCATACGCCGGTTCCGACCACGACGCCGACCATTCGGCCAACCACAGTCCCGCTCACCATCACGCTGACGCAGGATGACATCACGACAGCCTTTACCCCTATCTACAGTTCACAACTGCAAAGTGTCGTCGTTACCTTGGGTGATGGACAGGTCTTTGTGGACTTCATCGGCAATGGGCCGGATGGCAAGAAAGCGCAGTTTAACGCGGTTGCAGTACCGGAGTTTGTTCCAATTGTAGGCAAGGTGACATGGATCGTCACTGCTATGACCCTCGATGGCAACGAGATGAACGAAACGCTGTTTACCGTGTGGGGTCGCCGCGTACACAATATGCTGGATGCCCGCATGCCCAAGCGTTACAAGGGTTACATCGTCACTGCCGTGGATATCACCCCTGACGAACTCACCTATACGATGGAACTGCGGTAAGCAAAGCGCAACAGTCGAATATCCAACAGCGTCCCGATTTTCGAGGCGCTGTTTTTATTTCCCAAGATTGGTGTTGGCTTAAATCTTGATGTGGAAAACGCCATTCTCAAACAGGCTGCATTTATACTGTGGGCAAATTGGATAATCGGAGAATAACTGATGCGTTTGAAGTCTCTGATGGTGATAAGTGGCCTCGTCTTCTTGTTAAGCGCAGGTGTAATGCATGCTCAAGACAAGCCGAATCCCAAACCGTTCACGCTGCCTATCACGACGGCGGCCAGCCCATCCACATGGTTATTAGTACAACCCTACGGGAATACAACCGGCGCATTTAATTATGGAACGGCATGGTACAGCGCAGGGCAAGGGCTGCACTTTGGCATTGATCTCGGCATGCCCTGCCGGACGCCAGTTGTGGCTATTGGTGACGCCGAGGTGATTTACGTCGATAATTTAACCTTTGGCGCGGGGCCGCACAATTTGATCTTGAGGCATAATGATGTCGGCGTGACGACGCTTTATGGACACTTGATCGAACGTCCGTCCGTGCAGCAGTACCAGACCGTCAAGCAGGGGGATGTTGTCGGTTACAGCGGCGACCCTGATCTCACATGTGATTCGCGTCCGCACTTGCATCTTGAGGTGCGCTCGCTGGATTATCGTACAGCTTATAACCCGATTGATTACATCCAAGCCCCTTGGGATGCGATTGCGGCGGTCGGTTCATTCAGCAGCGCCAACTTCGAACAGGATTGGATGAATCCCCGCCAGTGGATGAGTTTGGATGATCAACCGCCGACCGCTTTTGGTGGCCGACGCTTGAATGCCTATCAACAAAGTTGGCCGCCCAAGAATGAAGATCGCGCACCCGGCAGCGCCGAGCCGATGCGTGATTATTCGCCGCTGGCATCCACTGAATGGAGATTGAAACCCATTACCATTGATGGATGCTGCGCCGTGAATTGGTGGCATCCCACAAATCCCGATTTGCTCTACGTGATTGATGGTTCGCCCGGTCAGTTGGCAGGCATTATTGAGTGGGATGTGACCAGCAATGCCATGACCGGACTGATTGAGAATGTCCCGCCTCGCCAGCTATCACCAGATGGAAGTCACCAAGTCATTCGGGTCAACAAGCAGGTGACTATACGGCGCTTGAACGATGGCGCAGAGTGGCAGGTGCAGACCAACGGCTTCCCGCCCAGCATTAGTCCCGATAACAGTCGTTTGTTATGGGAAGTTCAGTACGGTCAGGCCGTGCCGGGAGCAACACCGCCACAGGTTGAAATTTGGGTGAGCAATATCGACGGAACAGACGCGCGTCAAATCTTGGCGAAGCCCCGCATATCGGGACGCTGGCTGGCTGGATCGCGCTTGTTGATTTCGACAACCGAGAAAACCCTGACGACTTTGGATGTCTATAACGTCAGTGACGGCACCACCTTCCAACTCGGTAGATGGGATAAACTGCGCGGGTTGAGCGTCGCACCGGGTGGTGGCAAAGTGCTCTTTTACCAGACCTATCTGGAGGATGCGAATGCCAATGGGATTTATGTGCTCGACACACAGCCGGGCGCACAGCCTCAAAAGTTGGGATGGTTTGGCGGATGGCGCTGGCGTGACGCAGAGAGTTTGTACTACATCCCGTTTGATCCCGTGAATGGCGTCGAAGCCTTGCACTATTACGACCTTCGAACGGGCGAGGATCGTCAATTGACTGATCCGGCGAGCATGCCGTTTACGGCGATGAACGGGGCGTGGTCAGTCTCACCGGATGGGAAACGAATCGCGTTCCAGAACGTGGCGGATAAACGTCTGTGGATAATAGAAGCAAAATAAGTCGATCATGTTAGGCGGTGAAAAGCCAACAGCGTTAAAATAATCACACAATATCTTTTTATTCGAGGGTCGCACTCGTGGCGCACGTCTACATTTCTTACGCGCCGGATGATTTTGAATACGCTGAATTAGTACAGCGCCGACTGGAACGTGCCAACTTTACGGTCTGGATTGATACCAGTTCAACCGACGTTCCTGATGGCAGTCTTGCAGCCAAAGATTGGCGTCAGGAAATTGACGAAGCAATTCGCGCGTCGTTCGTGGTACTGACAGTCATCACACCCCGATCCAAAGCCTTCGAGTATGTCTCATACGAGTGGATGTTCGCACTGGGCGTGGGGATTCCAGTTATTCCGCTGGTCTTTCAAACGACCGAACTGCCTCAGCGTTTAAAGGCCATTCAACCGTTGGATTTCACCAACCAGCGCAAACCAGCATGGGCGATCTTGCTGGAAAGGGTAGCAGTCATCCAGAACCGTGCTGCACCAACCACGAATCAGCTATCCCCGCATGGCGCAGACGGATCGAAAGCCGCAACTTTAGCCGGTAGTGGTCAGGCCCGGACGTTGATTGATCTGGTGGATATGATCCGCACAGGCAGCTATGAGAAACAGCGTGATGCCTTGATGGCGCTAGCCGAAATTGATCCGGCAGCGGTCGTGCGCTTGGTACAGAACGCGCTCAAGCACGATGATATTCGCATCCCGTTCATGCAGGTCTTGATCGACCGGACTCTGCCACCCCCACGCCATGTTTTCCTCAGCTACAGCAGGACGGATACCTCGCTGATGTGCAAGCTGCGCGATGATCTGCGCCATGCGGGAGTCGGTGTGTGGACAGATGAAAGTCTGACACCGGGAGATCCTTCGTGGCAGTTGGCGATTCAGAACGCGATTGAAATTGCAGGCTGTGTGATCGTGATGCTATCACCGGACTCAGCGAAATCCGAGTGGGTGCTGGCTGAACTGCAATACGCGCGGATGCGAAAAGTAGTAATCGTGCCAGTACTGGTACGCGGACACGAGACACAGGCTATCCCTATGGCGCTGATCAACTGGCAGTGGTTGGATTTGCGTTCAGAGGCGCTCTATAACAAAGGGCTGCCGCAATTGGTCACGGCACTTGAAGGGTATCTGCGGAAGTTTGGCGTACCTGTAGTAGCCTAAGCAATACAATTAAACTGCGGCGGGGCAGAGAAAACAAAAAGGACACAGCAGATGCTGTGTCCTTTATCGTTAGTCAGATAACTAGAGCTTAGACGCCCAAGAATTCGTCGAGGCCGGAGAGCACTTCTTCGAGGGTCGAGGTGGTCATGTCGCCCATGTGGGCAATGCGGAAGGTCTTACCCTTCACCTTGCCATAACCCTTGTCCATCGAGAAGCCCTTGGTGCCCATGAACTTCGCCATGTCATCGACGTTGATGTTGCGGCCATTCGCGACAGTGGTGACCGTCGGTGAACGGTAGCCTTCCTGTGAGAAGACGCCCATTTGACGAGCTTCCGCCCATGCGATGGTCATATCGCGCATCTGGATATGCCGTGCCCAACGGTTCTTCAGACCTTCCTCCAGAATGTCATCCAACTGCTTGTCGGCAGCGAACATTAAGGAAACAGGCGGCGTAGAGGGCGTGTTGTTCTTCTTGAGGCTGGCTTCGATTTCCAAAAAGTCAAAGTAATAACCGCGATTGGTGACCTGCTTGGCACGTTCCAGAACGCGATCACTGATAGCCGCGAAGGCCAATCCGGGCGGCAGCGCAAACGCTTTTTGCGAGGAGGTCAGCGCCATGTCGATGCCCCACTCGTCCGTTAGCAGTTCGATGCCGAGGAAGCCGCTGACCGTATCCACCAAGAAGAGGGTATCCGGATATTGGCGGACGACTTCACCAATGGCCTTGATGGGATTGGTGACGCCCGTGCTGGTCTCATTATGCACCACACAAACGGCATCATAGCTTTCCTTCTTGAGTGCATCAGCAACCATTTCAGGGGTGTGCGCCTTGCCCCAATCAACTGCTAGCGTATCAATTTGCTTGCCGTTCAACTGGCTGATTTCCGCCCAACGTTCGCTGAACGAGCCGCCCACCAGATGCAAGGCTTTCTTGCCATCGCGGATGCAGTTGCGCGACGCGCCTTCCCACAAGCCCGTGCCGGATGAACCCTGCACGAACACACGGCTTTCGGTGACGAAGGCTTGCTTGAGCTTGGTCTGCAAGCGAGCAAACAACTCTTCGAACGCCTTGGAACGATGGCCGATCATCCACTCGGTTTGTGCGTCAAGCACTTCCTTACGCACTTCGACGGGGCCGGGGATTACCAGCCGTTTATGTGATGCTGCTGCCATTTCTAGATACCTCCCTGCTGGGATTTAATTTGTGATATACAGCACAATTCTAACTGAGGGGCTAAAGGCTGTGTAGTGACGAATGATACAGGAAAGGCTAGGGGGAAAATGAGGTAATGTGCATAATTGAACTGCGGAGACGCAAACAGAGAAGAGTATAATGGCGACGTAAGATGCTTCGAGGATGGCTACTCCAATTCATGAGCAAGTACACAAACCAGAGATAAAACGATGACTGAGAATTATCAGGATATACTCCAGCGGGCCGCGCTGGATGAAACCACATTTGTACACATGACGCTAAAAGGCGAGATCAGCAACATCCTGCCTTGGCGCATGGTGAACGTGCGTCCGGTACAGATCAAAGGCAAGCGGCACCTGCAGTTTTCGCATTTTACGGCCAAGCAGGACATCACAAAGAACTACACCGGCGATGAAGCCTTAGCTCACCTAAACGAATTGCTGGCACTACCATTCCATAACATCTTCTTGCGAACGACGCTGGAAGAATTGAGCGTGCAGATCACCAAGAAGGGCAAAGCGATCATTCACCGCAGTGCCCCGATCAAGCCGCATGTCGAGCAGGTCGAGCACGACCGCTGGAAGGATTGGCCGATTCCGGCCAGTCTGCCTGACCCGTTCTTACAGAAGATCGGCATCCAGACCAGCGACGGACGTATCAAGGCCGATATGCAGGACAAGTTCGCCCAGATCAACGAGTTCCTCAAGCTGCTGGATCACACCGGCGCATTGGCGACTTTCGATCATTCGCCGATTCATATTCTGGACTGCGGCGCAGGGTCAGCCCATCTAACCTTCGCGACCTATCATTATCTCAATAACATCCGGCAGATTCCGGTGCAGTTGAGCGGTGTGGATGTGAACGCCGAATTAATGGCACGCAGCAACACATACAGTCAAGAACTTGGCTTGGGCAATGCCTGCTTCTTTGCATCGCCGATTATCGAACATGTTCCGGAACATGCACCGGATATCGTACTGGCACTGCATGCCTGCGACACCGCGACCGACGAAGCGTTGGCCTTAGGTGTGAAGCACGGCGCGAGCATCATCATGACTGCGCCCTGCTGCCATAAACATCTACACCAGCAGTTGGAGAACCGCACCCCGTTTGATCCCGTCATGCGGCATGGCATCCTCAAGCAGCGTTTGGGCGACATTTTGACGGACAGCTTCCGCGCCTTGCTGCTGCGGATCATGGGCTATAAGACCGACGTGGTGGAGTTCATCTCATCCGAGCACACCGGACGTAACCTGATGATCCGCGCGGTGAAAAAGACCGCTGTCGGCGAGGCCGAATTTGTCAAAGAGTACAACGATCTCAAAGCGTTTTGGAACGTCAGGCCCTATCTGGAAACACTGCTCGGAAATGAATTGTTGGCGCTCACAAATCCCGTGCAAATGAGCGAAACATGATATTCATTTGACCGAAAATATGCTACAATAGAACGCAAATTCGAGGGGAGAATTTGCCCATGCTTTTCTGTAACCTTCCCACGCCGCCCACACCATTCGTTGGACGCAGCAAAGAGACTGAAGCCATCACCACCTTGTTCGCGGATCCAGCCTGCCGCCTGCTGACTCTGGTTGGGCCGGGCGGCATCGGCAAAACACGCATGGCGCAGGAAGTCGCCCGCCGCATTTCCGAGGCGAATGACTGTGATTATCAGGATGGCGTATACTTTGTACCGCTGCAGGCCTTGAGCGCGCCCAATCAGATGATTCAGACCATCGCGGATACAGTCGATTCGACCTGTTGTGAGACATCGAACCCACAGCAAGAACTTATTGATTACCTGAAACCCAAATGCTTGATGCTGCTGTTGGATAACCTCGAACACTTGCTGGAAGGCGTCGAAATCATCAGCGCCATCTTAGCAGCCGCGCCGGGGATTAAGGTGCTGGCGACCTCCCGCGAAGCCCTCAACTTACAGGAAGAATGGCTGTACACAGTCACCGGCATGACGCTTCCGGGCAGCGATGACCTCGAAGCCATTGAGTCCTTCAGCGCGGTACGCTTGTTCATCCAGAGCGCGCGGCGGGCACATCCCGATTTCTCGGTCGAGAACGAACGGGCGGGCATCGCGCGGATTTGTGCGCTGGTTGGTGGGATGCCGCTGGGCTTGGAACTGGCGGCGGCGTGGGTACGCGCCCTCTCCTGCGACGAAATCGCGGACGAGATCGCGAATAACATAAGCATATTGGAAACCTCCGCGCGGAATGTGCCGGAGCGTCACCGAACGATGCGCGGCGTGCTGGCGCAGTCGTGGGCCATGCTGACGGACGAAGAACAGCAGATCATGATGCGGCTGGCCGTGTTTCAGGGCGGATTCACGCGTGAGGCAGCCGAATCTGTTTCAGGCGCATCGCTGCGGGTGCTCTCAAGCTTGGTGGATAAATCGTGGCTGCGCTGGGACTCTGACAATCGGCGCTATGACATCCACGAACTACTGCGGCAGTACGCCGAAGAACAACTGGCAAACATTGGACAAGTAGAAACCACGCGCGATGCTCATGCCGCGTTCTTCTCCGGCTGGATGCAGAAGCGCGAAGGCGAAATTAAATTTCAGGCGCAGGATTGTGCCTTGGATGCCATCGAGCAAGATTTTGCCAACGTCCGGCTCGCATGGCATCGAGGAATTGAACAAGAGAACGGCGACCTGATCAATCCGATGGTCGAGGCGCTCAATTTCTTCTGCGATATGCGGGCACGTTTTGTCGAGGGCGAGCGCTTATTCCGCTGCGCTGCCGACGGTTTCGCCCATTTCGATGATCCTGAAAATAAACTGACCTATTATCGACTGCGACTGCGGCGAGCGCGGATGTTCCAGAACGCCATGACCTATGTCGCTGCCGATCTCGACACGCTGCTGGCCGAGCTGCAGAACATCCAGAAAGCATTGGAGTTGTACGACAATCCCTTCGAAACAGCCTTCACCATTTATCAAATTGGATTTGTGCAGGGTTTTCGCACCTATGATGAGGTGAGTGCGCCCTATTTCGAGGAATGTGTCCGCATCTATACCGAACTCGGCGATCAATTTTATCTGGCCGACTCGCTGCATTTGTTGGCGACCTGTACGGTGGATTTCCAAGAGGCCAAGAAATACTACCAACGCGCTTATCATATTCAGGAAGAAATCGGTGATCGCAACGGCATCGGCTGGTCATTAACCCAGTTGGCACGCGCAAATCTTATGGAGCACAACTACGAAATCGCTGACGAATACCGGGAACGTGCCTTAGTCATTCAGCGCGAGCGCGGCGACTGGAAGGGAATGCTCTACAGCATGATTAATTATGCGATGAGCGGCTTCCGGCGCGGCGAGTGGGGGCAGGCACAGCAAGCAGCCGAAGAATGCATGCAAATCGCCACCAAGCTCAATATGATGAGCGCCTTACGTGCGGGGTCGGCAACCTTAGGGCTAATTATGGTCATTACGGAAACCGATATTGAGCGCGGAAAAGCGTTGTGTGAACGGGTCATTTCGACTCACTTGGTATTGGTCAGTTCGATCACCGAAGCCGAAATTGACGCCTACAACGGTTTGGCCGTAGCGGCATATCTTCAAGGTGATGTCACAGCGATGCGCAACTATTACAAACAATTAGCAGCGCATAGCGGCAGAAGTTGGGTGACTCAAACCGAACACGATTTATTGATCAATTTGGGAACCAGCGCAATTCTAGTCTTGGATAGCTGTGGACTAAGCCGCTTGGCCGTTGAAATTGCGTCGCGAATTTCGGCCATACCGGACTCGCCCAACCTACCCGCAGTCGGCTGGCTGAACCAATGGCCGCTGATGAATCGCCTCCGCGAAAAATGGAAAAAAGAACTCGGTACGGAAGCCTATGCTGAGGCATGGGAACACGGCCAAACACGCAACCTGAACGAGACGAACAAGTTGTTGGCATCCGCGAATTGGGAGGAAGCGCAATCATCCCCTGCTGCCTCTTCTGCTCTATCCAATCTCCTCACACCACGAGAACAGGAAGTGCTTGCGCTGCTTGCCAGTGGACTTTCCAACCGCGAAATCGCCGAGAAGTTGGTGTTCTCGTTGGGCACGGTCAAATGGTACGTCAACCAGATTTATAGCAAGCTGGGAGTCGGCAGTCGCACACAGGCCATTGTGCGGGCCGGTGAGATGCATCTGCTCTCCTAGAAACTCAAACCTATGTTCTAATCAATACCTATCTTTGGATAGGTGACAACCATACGGGTTGGAGGCGTAAAGTAAGGTCATGAGTTTAGCAGGAGGAAGCAACCATGACTTACAACAGCCCTTATGATGCAATCGGTGTGGCCATTGTAGAAGAACTCTTCAAGCAGGCTGAAACAATAAGTCTCATTGGCAACGAATCCGCTCCGAAACAGCCGTCGTTGCTTAAGCGATTGGTTAATGGTCTGCGAAATAACGATCCCCTTATCGAGGGAAATGGGTATCATCTACAGTGTGATGACCACACGTCACGGAAACCCATTTAACTTGGTCTTGTCGTGGTAAGGGACTACCACGTTGGACATTCTCTGAGACAGCAAGTTTCGCGCCTTGCTGTCTCAATAATTTCGATGAAAGACCTATTTGTGCTCAGCAAAACAATGCTCCTCACCATGTTCGAATTCAATCATGTCACCAACAACCGTTTGTTGGATGTTGCTGCTGTTTTGACACCCGAACAATGGACAACACCACTAGACGAGGGACAGCGTAGTTTGCATGAAACACTGTTTCATCTTTTGACGGTTGAAGAAGAATGGGGCTACTTATGTCGGCACAAGCAGTCACGCTTCCGTTACCGGCAGATTAACGACTATCCAGATGCGGCTTCACTACGTACCTTCTCCGATCAAGACTATCGCGTAACCTGCGATTATCTCGAAAGTGTTGACGATGACATCCTAACCTCAACCGTTACCGGCGTCATGCCACCGCCGGAGTTTGAGGTACGCACATTCCCCGTTTGGCAAATCCTGACGCACATTCTTTATCACAGTGCTCAACACCGCAGTGAAGTGGCTTTGATGCTCACGCGCTGTGGTCATTCTCCCGGTTCTATCGATTTCATCGGTCATGTTTGGTAAGTTGATGCTTCCGATAAAATAATTGTCATTTCCGATTCATATTTATAAACCTCAATTCTTTGACAATCAACATTTGCTTATTAAGCAATCCGATCAGTCAAATTCTCCCTCAAAAGAACCCAATATTACAAATCACAATACGATACCCACAAATTTCAACACATCCCGATTCGGGCTTACAATTAAGACATGTTACAACATTCTATTGTAAGAGGATGGCTTCTGTGGGTTTGCTGGTTGATTTGATTCACAATATCACGCTGCTGTTTGCGCTGACGTTTATATACAGCCTAATTATTCCGCGTACCAATCATCTGGCCCCTCTGACGCAGAACATTTTACAGGGGACTGCATTTGGGCTGTTTGGAATCTTGGCAATGGCAAGCGCCATTCCTATCGGAAATGGATTTCTCATCGACGGACGGAATGCTATTCTGGCTATTGGCGGCGCATTTACAGGAGGCGTTCCTACGATGATCGCCGCATTCATAATGATTGCTTACCGCTCCATTTTGGGCGGAGCCGGAGTATTGCCGTCAATCCCAACCCTCCTAACAACGGCATTGATGAGCCTTATCGTTTTTCGTCACCGCGAAAGATTAACTTCGCTTCGTCTTTGCAGTTACCTTGTCGTCATAGGAATAGTAAGCGCCCTACAAGAATTTCTTTGGATTGCGCTGCTGGGTGGTAGTCATAGTTCGCAAGTCATTGCCCAGATATTCTTTCCACTGCTCCTATTTACCCCGCTTGGAACCATCTTACTCGGCTTTTTGTTGCATTATCAGCAGCGCCAATTTGAGATTGCCACTGCCCTGCGAACCAGCGAGGAACGCTACCGCATCGTTGTCAACAGTATGAACGAAGGCGTCATTCTTCAAAATGCCGTTGGCGGTATGCGTACCACCAATCCGGCAGCCGCTTCCATCTTAGGTCTCACAAGCGACCAGTTTGAAGGACACGTGCCATATAATCCCGCTTGGAAAACAATCTATACAGATGGAACCCCCTATAGCCGCGAAGATCACCCTTCGTTAGTTGCCATCCGCACCGGACAAACACAGACCAATATCGTCATGGGCATTCAAAAGCCAGATGGTACATTGACATGGATCAATGTGGACTCGCAGCCTTTATTCAATCCGGGAAGCAAATTGCCTTATGCCGCGCTGACAACCTTGACGGACATCACCGCCATCCGCCAAGCACAGGAAAACTTGCGCCGAGAACGAGATTTGCTGCGTACATTGATCGACAGCACCCCTGATTACATCTTCTTAAAAGATGCGGAGGGCCGCTTTATATTGACCAATACCGCCCATGCCTACGCAGCAGGCAATATTCAGCCCGATGACCTCATTGGTAAGACCGCCTTTAATGTCTTCGCACCTCATTTGGCGGCACAATTCCACGCCGATGACCAGAAGATTATGCTCTCTGGCGAAGCTTTGATTAATGCTGAACGCGAAACGGTGGATGCGCAGGGCAACCGCAAGTTTGTGCTGACAACCAAAATCCCTTGGCGGGATAAAGATGGGAAAATACTCGGTTTGGTTGGCATCAGCCGGGATATCACCGACCGTAAGCAGTTTCAAGCTCAAAAAACCGTTTTAGAAGCCGAACAGGAACGCGTTCGTGTTTTACAGCGCTTTATCGCCGATATGTCCCACGATTTCCGCACGCCGCTCAGCGTCATCAACAGCAGTACATATCTCTTGCACAAACTCACCGATCCTGAAAAACGCGAAGAGAAAATCCGAAATATCGAACTCCAAAGTGATAGACTCCTCAAGCTGCTGGACGACCAACTGGAAATGGGAAGGCTCGATGAAAAAAGTCTTCCATTCAATTTCACCAAAGAAGACATCAATCCAATTGTTCAGACCGTCGTCACCAGCTTTCAGGTGATGGCCGACAGCAAGAATCAAAGCTTGCAGTTCATTCCAACACCGAACCTTCCAGCAATCGACCTTGATGTCCTCAAGTTCAGCCGCGCCCTGATCCATCTCGTGCAAAACGCTATCAGCTATACGTCTGCCAACGGTCAAATCATCCTGCGTACTGATTTTGAGAATGAGCAAGTCATCCTATCGATTAGCGACACCGGCATCGGTATTGCTGAAAGCGACTTGTTACACATTTTCGAACGTTTCTATAGGGTAGACCACTCACGTGCCAGCACCACCGGTGGCTCCGGATTGGGTCTGCCGATAGTCAAGCGAATCGTCGAGAGCCATAACGGAACAATTTCCGTCAAAAGTACGCTCGGCAAAGGCAGTGTCTTTATCTTGGCTCTACCGATCAGTGCTGAAAGCGTCACGAAGATAGGTTAATCCGCTTCGTATTACAACGATCTGATATATGCTGAACGCCTATATAAAATGTTTGTGAAATCTATCGCCGACACATAGCCGACCAAATCAAAACGTTATATAGTAAAATAATCAGGGACGTCCACAGAAAGCACCCCTGCTCATCTGGCTTTTGAAATTCGACCACCGACACGACGATTGTCCAACATGAACCCAGAACTCACGGCACTTGAAAATGCACTGACCGCTGCCCAAACCCGGCTAGAAATCATCAAGGCAAAAAATGAACTTGCCAGCGAAATCTGGGATTCGGATGCCCCACGTGCACTCGAATTAACAACCGACTCGGTCAACCTAGCACGCCTCGAAAATGATCAGGCCGGATTACTCGGCGGACTCATCACACAGGTCCAGATCTATCACACGATGGGTGATTTCGCCAACGCCCTACAAATTGGCAATGAAGCCTTAGATTTGTCCAAAGAACTCCAAGATCAAAACAGCCAATCGATTCTGCTCCGAAGCTTCGGCTTTATCTATTCTTATATGGGGGATTATGCGAAAGGGTTGGAATACCACCTTAAGGTATTCGCACTTGAGGAGTCCTCCGATGATGTCGTTGCAAAGGCACGAGCCTTAGCCAATATCGGCATTGTCTACAGCATGTATGGAGACTCCAAACATGCCGTGGAATATTATCATCGCAGCCTCGAACTCTTCACGGAGGCAAAATCAATAAAGAGTTGCGCGATGGTTTACAACAGTTGTTGTGTGGATTACACCATACTTGGCGATTATGAAACCGCCAAGAACTACGGTGAAAAAGCGGTTGAATATTTCTTGCAATTGAACGACCCTTTTGGCGCGGGCGTCGCCCAAAGCAGCCTTGGCGAAGTCTATATCGCTAAGAAAGATTATCCATTGGCGATTGCCCAATTCGAGAAAGCCTTCCCTCTATTCGAATCGCGCCATGCGGGCTTAAGCGCGTCTGAGGCGTTAGAAACCCAACTCAATTTAGGAAAAGCCTACATCGCTACCGGCAGCATCGATAAAGCTAAAGAGGTCGTTGAACGCGTACTCAAACACAGTAATGACCAGCACCTCCAGCATTACACCATGCAGTGTCACCATCTGCTGTCCGAGCTTTATGAACAGCAAGGCAATCCAGCCTCAGCCTTATCGCACCTCAAGCAGTACATCGAAATCCATGAAAAAGTGCTGAATGAAACCAGTGAACGAAACCTCAACAACTTGCGGATTATCCATGAAACCCAACAAATCGCGGCGGAAAGCGAGCGCCAGAAAAAACTGCGCGAACAAGATCGTCAAAACTTTGAACGCTTGACGCAAATTAAAAACGACTTCTTGCACAGTGCCACACACGACATCAAGAATCCGCTGTCCGTCATCAATATGGCGGCTTATATGCTGACGCAGTTAGTACCAACGGATTACGAAAAAGCGCATGATTACATCAAACGGATGAACGAGAGTGCTCAAAAAATCCGCCGTTTAGTAGAAGACATCCTCGATCTCGCGCGGCTCGAAACCCTGCCCGTCATTCAATTGGAACCGGTTACACTAAGCCCATTCATTGAAAGTGTCGTTGCCAGTTTCAAAACACAGGCTGAAGCCAAAACCATCGAAATCAAGATGGAAATCCAACCACGGGATTTGATCGCCAAGTGCAATAAGGATCGCCTCAATCAAGCGCTGGAAAATCTAGTGTCAAACGCCATCAAGTACACACCCAACGGCGGTATCGTTCACATACGCGCCCACATCCATGACTCCCAATTGCAGATACAGGTCGTTGATAACGGCATAGGCATTCCCGAAGACTCCCTGCCCCGCGTCTTCGACCGTTTTTACCGCGTCAACAAACGCAGTGACAGCGCCGAAGGCACCGGCTTGGGATTGAGCATCGTCAAGTTGTGTGTCGATCAACACGGTGGCAAAGTGGATGTTGAAAGCACACTTGGAAAAAGCAGTACCTTTACCATCACCCTGCCGCAGTAGACTTCACTTTTGACAATCATCGACCTATAAGCAACACTTTATCCATTCTTTTAGGTGACATGAGGTGGATATGCAGTCGTCAGTACGGTTCGCACTGATTCAACTGGCATGGTCAGGCAGCATCGAGTCGATGCAGGCGCAGTACCGCGATTTGATCCCGCAGGCAGTTGCACAGGGCGCGACACTCATTGGCCTGCCAGAATTCTCGCTCATCCCTTACTTCCCCGGCGTCCGTGATCTATCCGGCTTCGATTGGGCAGAAGCACTCCCCGGCGGCGTATCGGAGCAGTTCTTCAGCGCGATGGCCAAGGAACACAGTATCACCCTCATCGGTAGCCTCTATGAAAAGACTGAAGATGGCACCTACTACGACACAGCCACTATCCACACTCCCGATGGCAAACTGGCAGGCTGTACGCGCAAAATCCACATTCCATCCGGCGACGGCTACCATGAAACCGATTACTTCGTAGGCAGTGACCAATATCCGACCTTCACAGTTAACAGGCTGACCATTGCCACCCCCACCTGTTATGACCAGTGGTTTCCTGAACTGGCGCGAATCTACAGTCTAAAAGGGGCGGAGTTGATTTTCTATCCGACCGCCATCGGTGAAGAACCGACAGACCGCACGATGGACAGCAGCGAGGCATGGCAGACGGTGATGCGCGGACACGCTATCGCCAACGGGGTTTTTGTTGCTGCAGCCAATCGTGTCGGCATCGAGAATGGCATCTGTTTATATGGCAGCAGTTTTATTTGTGATCCGTCAGGGAAAATAGTGGCTCAAGCCGGACGCGATACCACCGAAGTGATCGTCGCCGATTTGTCACCGGACGTGATGCAGCATTGGCGTGAACACTTCCCGCTGCTACATCAGCGCCGGCCGGATATTTATAAACAAATTGGGGATGTCTACAAGAAAGAAGCGCGTCCCAAATGGTTAACAGAGTAGGGATTTGCCGGCGGCAAATCCCTACCTGAAGAAGTTTATTTGACGCCGATATGGAAAACGACGATGTAATCCCCGAACGTGCGC
Source organism: Aggregatilineales bacterium (assembly GCA_044226855.1). GTDB lineage: Bacteria > Chloroflexota > Anaerolineae > Aggregatilineales > Phototrophicaceae > CFX2. The sequence continues at coordinate 346,981 of JBGAGF010000001.1, read as the reverse complement.
TGGTTCTTGCTGGTCATCAAATAGTTGAACCAGTTGTTGTTGGGGTCTTTATCCAAGGTCATGCCATCCAGTAAAATACTCATCATGGCATCCACCGAGCCACCCGGAATGCCAGAGTTCGGCCCGTCCGACACATAGCTGTCCGACAAATCTTGGCTGTCGCCCCAGCAGGACTTGGTACCCGCGTTATCGCACTCCACACGCGTACCATCATCCAATGTGACCACCGTATTGTCGGCGTGAACAAGCTGCATGAACGGGTCCATATCTTCCACTTTGGAGATCATGTACACATTCAAAGGTACGCCGCTGTCCACCATATTCTGCGTCAAGTGAACGCCATAAGGATCACCTGCGCCTTCGCCCTTACCATCATTGCTGGTCACCGCCATGCCTTCCAGCACCAGCACGAACTCACCGCTGGAACCATCTGGCGAACCGACAACCAGTGAAATGGTCGAGAAGCCGCTGTTGCTGTGATAGAACGGCATCTGGGTATTCGAGCTAGATGAATCCACATCGCCTGTTGAGGGCAGGCTGACTGTATACTTGCGGGCCGCAGGATCGTCATCTTGGCACAGGTTGATGCCGCTGGAGTCGCCGACCCCAATCACTGGATCATAGCCATTGACGCCGATTGCCGTCGCCGTGTAGGTGAAGTTGGGGCGCATACTTACGGTAACTTCAACACCGTTCTTAATCTCTGTGCCATCCGGGCAGGTCACGTCAACGCCACCGCCGCCCTTGCCCGTCTTATCAGGCTTTGTCTTATCCGGTGCAGGCACACCTTCAGCCAATCCACCAAATGGCGGCTTGCCGTTATTATCGGTGTTGCTGGTGTTCTGTCCGTTGTTATCGTTGCCGTTGTTGTTCGTGGTCGTGCTGCCACCGCCGCCGCTGACACCCATGTGCATGACGACGATATACTCACCAAACGTCTTTTGACCGGAACTGGTCATCAAGTAGTTGAAGTAGAGGTCCGAAATATCTTCATCCGGGCCGAAATCAAGGTTCAGTGCAATCATGGAGTCAACTGACCCGCCGGGAATTCCCTGCTGGCCCGGAGCCTGAACAAAACTTTGTTCAAGGTTGTTGTCCGACCCACCGTAACAATCTTTGGTTCCGGCGTCGTCACATTCCAATACCGTTCCATCGTCCAAGGTTATGACGTTGCGATCCGAATCCACAAGTTGCATCAGCGGATCCAGCTCTTGCACCTTGGCAATCATCGCCACGTCCAGTGGTACGCCGCTGTTGATCATATTCCGCGTAAGCTTTACCGAGTAGGGGTCACCTGCACCCGCGCCCTTACCATCATTGGTGGTAACCGCCATACCTTCCAGCACCAGAATGAATTCGCCATCCGAGCCGTCAGCGGAACCAATCACCAACGAAATATCGGAGAAGCCGCTCTTGCTGTGATAGAAAGGCATCTGGGCATTGGTTTTATTCGAGGTCACTTCGCCGGTTGAAGGCAAGCTGACCACGTATTTGCCTGCGGAGGGTTCGTCATCGTTGCAGAGGTTGATGCCGCTGTCATCACCTACGCCGATGACCGGGTCATAGCCATCAATGCCAATCGCGGTCGCGGTATAGGTATAATTCGGGCGCATATTCACGATCACTTGCACGCCGTTTTGGATTTCAGTTCCATCAGGGCATGTGACGTCAACGCTTTCGCTTGAGGCGTCACTCCCTTTTTTCGAGTTTTGTGCACTGACCGGCATAGCAATCAATAACATAAGCACTACAATCAACGTGAATAAAAAAAAGCGGCGCATCACACGAACTCCTTCACAAGTAAAATAAATCGCTTGTTCACAGCTGGTATTAAACTTATCCTACAATGATTTTTGTAAATCACGCCAGTAAAGTAACCAGAAATCCGTCATAAATCCTGTGAACGTCAGTCCAAAGACGGAGCATGCATTCTCAAAAGACGCTGAAGATTGTTTGGAGGTTCCCTATGAATTTTCCGCCTGATACCAAGACCTATTTCGACATTGTTTGGAATATCGTGCGACAGATTCCGGGCGGAGTCGTTAGCACCTATGGACAAATCGCCTCCATGATTCCGGCTCCGGCAGGGGTAGACGAAGGGGACTATGAGCGCTTAGGTGCGGTCTGGGTGGGCAAGGCCATGAACGCCGTATCGTCCAGTGACGACACCAACATCCCTTGGCAGCGCGTAATCAACAGTCAGGGCGGCATCAGCCTGCCTGAAGGTACACGTGCGGCAGTCGAGCAGCGCAAGCGGCTGGAAAATGAAGGCGTCAAATTTAGCGGCGCAGGTAAAGTCAGCCTCAACACTTACGGTTGGGATGGGCCGGATGCCGATTGGCTGCGCGAAAATCATCTGCTGACGCCCAAGCCGCTCAAGAAGCCCGACGATGATAATCGCGGCCAACTGCGCTTGTTTTGACAAGTTGCATGGTAAGTGATGAAACGATAGTGCAAGAAAACGAGCCGGTACATTTGTAGGGGCGCAGCACGCAGCGTCCGATAACAAATAACATCACTTACTTTTCTACCAACATCTGATAAACGATCTAACGGTTATTTCGCGGCAGCAGTTTGCTCGGCGAACTGAACTTCGCGGTGGCGGCGCTTGTAGCCGACCGGTTCGCGCTGAGGATTGGCTTCGTAATAGTGAATGATTTTGCTGAGATACTCGCGCAGCGGCGTATACGTCATGCCGAGTTCAGCTTTGCTGCGGTCATTGGTCAGTTCGGACATCCAGCGTTCGCTAAAAGGCGAGCAGTCCGGCAGGAATCCGTTAGCTTCCAATGACCCCCGCCGGACATGAATCAACTGCGGCTCGACGTCTAGTAATTCCCCTACGATGCCCAAGAATTCGTCAAGCGAAGTCGTCTCATCCTGCGAAATGTTATAAGCGCGGCCTTTGGCGGGCTGCTGCATTGCCAGCATAATGGCCTTTACCACATCTTGGCTGTAAATATGGCGCAGCGCATAGTCTGGCGTCTCCGGCACAAGGATTGGCCCGCCATCTTTCAGGCGTAGGACATAGCTGTAGAGGCGGTTGAAGTGGTCACGCTCGCCGTTGACCATCGGCAGACGCAAGCTGGTAAACGGGAACTGATGCTGCTCACCGGCTTTAGCGATTACATCTTCAGCCTTGCGCTTGTCGATGCCATACAACCATTCTTCATAGGCGAAGGTATTGGCCTTTGGCGCGGGGATCAGCCGGCCCTCATAATTATCTTCACTAAAGGGGCGTTCCAAGCCTTCCCGCACCAGATAAACCTGACCACTGCTCAGGAAAATATAATGCCCGACCTGACCATTGAGCAGGCGAACAATCGTCTCAGCTTCCTGTTGCTTATAGAGTGCGTTATCGATGACAACATCGAACTCATGTCGGATCAGCGCTTTTTCCAATTGGAACGAGTCGGTACGGTCCGCATGTAACCGTTCGATCTCATCCGGCAAAGTATCCGGTGTTTTGCCACGGTTCAGCAGGGTGATCTTGTGCCCTGCCTTCAGCAGTTCCAATGCAAGGAAATGACCGACATTACGCGTGCCGCCAATGATCAGGATGTTCATAGGACTCCCATTAAATACACGTCTTCAATTGAAAGTTCTTAGTCGTCAGTGAAAAATATTTTGTTACAACTACAAGTTCAGTAAGATAACGGCTCTAAGTATTGAATTTTTTGGCTGACAAAAAGGTTTCTATTCGCACACATTCAGTAAATCACAAACTGCTTAGGCTTGTATTCTGCCACAAGTATCTGAGTTTTCGCTGATTATTTGTGAAGTTTGTACACACAATTAGGAGAAACGCTCCCCATTGTACAACATCGCCTCACCGAGTTAGTCAAGATGCTGTGTTATTTTGCAACACATACACAAACGCCGCCGCGAACAGACTCGGCCACACATCCTTCAAGCCGCGTGTGCCCTCGTAAGCCACTTCACGGCTGATACTGAAGCGCAGTTGCTTGGCCCACCAGCGGAAATCCGTTCGGGTCCAAAAGCGCAAATGTTCACCGGGCGTCACCACCCATTGCAGCGGGAAGCGTCCGAACAGCATCCGCAGCCGGTGCTGATAATAACCCGTGTTAGGAATCGAAACGATGATGCCCTTGCGTACGAAAGGCCGCAGGCTGTTCAGCAACCCTTCCGGATCAGGCAGGTGTTCAATGATTTCCGAGCAGATGATGTAATCGTACTGCCCGCTGAGGAAGTCGCTAATCGGTTTGTTGATGTCCGCCAGCACCACGTTCAGGCCATGTGCTTTACAGAAGTCGACCGCTTTCGGCGACACATCCAAACCAAACGCCTCAATCTTCTTGTGCTCCAGCATATACAGCAGCAGCGCCCCATCCCCCACACCCAGATCGAGCACACGGTCACCGTCACTCACCAGATCGGTAAAGACCTGTGCCCGCTTGCGTCGCCATGGGGAAAGCGTACCGATGCCGGTATCCAGTTTGGTATTCCAATAGACGTCATAATCCAGCACACCGACCTTCGCCGTGGATGGATAAATGAAAAGTCGTTTGAGTTGGCGATAGCTGTTGGCTAAACCCAGATAAGCAGGGCGGATAGGACTTTCGCGTAAGGTTTTCTTGAGACTGGTCAGCATATCACGTGTGGTATTAGGCATCAAATAAGGCGCTATGCTACCACAAAACCCTGAAATCACACCGGGCTGGGCTGATCCTCGTAACGCTCATGGAAACTTTCGTCACTCATGTTATACGGTTCGCCCTCCGTGCCAATCGCCAACCAGCGTCCGGCAGGCACAATCACCGGTTCAGGACTTTCAAGGGATTGAACATAAATCCCGATCGGCAGTTTGAGCGCCCATACGCCGCGCTTTCGATAATACGGTAAGCAGCCATTTTGCATCAGGAATTTTTCGGTGGCTTTCGGCTGCCACGTCATATCATCCCAGCGGGTATACGTTTGCCGGAACAGATCGACCCGCACCGGCCAATGATCATAATCATCTATGTTGTCATGCAAGACATCGCCGGGGGTGTACAGCATAATGTCACCCTTCTCAGCCGTGAGCACTTCCAGCGTCACATTAATATCCATGTGATTCGAGAGCATCCGCGCCATCACCACCCGTTTGATCGGGGGATAGTAGCGAAAACCGGCTTTATAAAGCTGCTCGTCCGTCCAATGGCGCTGCCGGAGAACCTTCACGTTTCGCGGTGTCGCAACCACAATTGCACCCTTGTTAAAATGGAGAGATGAATTACTCACATTGTACTCAGAAGTCCGCTTTTCGACAGTTAACCTCTTCTTAAGCAAACCATATCCATACCAAAATACTAGGCAAGCGGCAGGAACAAGGATCGAACTATGGCAACCGAATCGCTTGATCTCCTTTCGCCAGTCTGGTCACACCTGACGCAAATTCAGCCCGAGCGCGGCGAAGGCATTTACCTCTATGACGCGGCAGGCACCCGCTACACCGATTTCACCAGCGGCATCGGCGTCACCAACACCGGCCACTGTCACCCGCGCGTGGTGAAAGCCATTCAAGATCAGGCAGCCAAGCTGATACATGGGCAGATCAACGTGGTCATCGCACCCTCGACGGTCAAGCTGGCCGAAACGCTCAAAACCGTCACACCTAATTCGATTGACTGTTTCTTCTTCTCCAACAGCGGTGCGGAAGCCACCGAAGGCGCGGTCAAGCTGGCACGCATGGCCACCAAGCGCACCAACATCATCACCTTTCAGGGCAGCTTTCATGGACGCACCGCCCAAACGATGGCCATGACCAACTCCAAGACCGTCTATCGTTCACGCTATCAACCGCTGCCTGCCGGAGTTTTTGTCGCGCCCTTCCCCTACGCCTATCACTACGGCTGGACAGAAGACCAAGCCATCGACTTCTGCTTGAGCGAACTCGACCTCATGCTCCACAGCCAGACCGCGCCTGAAGAAACCGCAGCCATCATCATCGAACCGGAACTCGGCGAAGGCGGCTACATCCCCGCGCCCGCCCGCTTCATGAAAGCCCTGCGTGAGATTTGCACGCAGTACGGCATCATGTTGATCGCTGACGAAGTGCAGTCCGGCTTTGGACGCACCGGCAAGTTCTGGGGCTTTGAGCAAACCGCCGTGACCCCCGACATCATCATCATGGCCAAGGGCTTGGGCAGCGGGTTCCCCATTTCCGGTGTGGCTTCATCCCGCGAGATCATGAGCCGCTGGGCAACCGGATCGCACGGCGGAACCTATGGGGGCAACGCGCTCGGGACAGCCACCGCAGTAGCCACCGTCGAGACCATTCGGGATGAGAAACTGGCTGAAAACGCAGCAGCCATGGGCGAGCGCCTCACCGATGGATTGGTGGAACTGCAAGGGCGATACCCCGTGATCGGTGATATTCGTGGCTATGGACTGATGGTCGGCACCGAATTCACGCGCGACGGCCAGCCCGATAAGGACATCACCAAAGCCGTGCAGAAAGCCTGCATCGAGCGGAATTTGCTCCTGCTGACCTGTGGCAGTTACGAGAACGTCATCCGCTGGATTCCACCGCTGGTTGTGAACGCTCAACAAATTGATGACGGCCTAACCGTGTTCGAGGATGCCCTCCAATCAGTCACTCGCTAGAAGATTAATTAATGTCTGTAGGGGCGCACGGCGTGTGCCCTATTCATAGAGAGTAACGTCATGCGCCTACGTTTATGCGTTTTATTCCTATCCATCATCTCCCTTTTCATGGCAGTGTTCCCGGCTGCCGCACAGGAACCCACCGCAGCCCCACAACCGACCGAGGCGCTGATTTACGATCCGTCCTGCGCCATCGACCTGATGAAAGCCTACATGGATGGCTGGGAATACGACCACCGTGAAAGCGGCAACTTGGATGTGGTCAAAGCGGCACAGGTGGCACGCGCTGTTTATCAGGCATTCGACACGGCCAAGATCGATTGCAAGGACACGCTCGGTGGGTTCAAACAGAACCTGCTGCGCTCCATGCACGGCGATTATCCAGCCGAGGATTTGGCGCGGGTCATGGCCTATATCGATGAGGTGGTCGGCGCGGTGGATTACAACGACTGCGCCTTTGTTGTATCCAGCCAATACATCCGCCAAGTGGATTGGGGCACGACGCCCGCGATTGAGATCGGGAAAACCGTCGGCGAAATCTTTAGAACGGTGCGGGAGAAACTATCGGGGGGCGCTTGTGACGGCACCTTCCAGATTATTCAGGAAATTTTCTCGCGCATTGACGATATCCCGCCGGATGGCACGATGATTGCGACGCTCTACAAAGTGGTGGGCGACGCGACCGAAGGGCACTATATTTCGGAGTCCTCCTGCGATTACACCCTCGCCAAGACTTTCTTCGAGAAAGTCGAGTGGGACAACCTGACCTCGGCGGACATCGTGCAGTTGGTCGGCGACACCCTCAAAATCACCTACAAGATCAGCGGGGATAGCAGCTGCGACTATGACCCCGCTTTAGCGATTACGGCCATGCTGCTGGATGACACCTACCGCTTCAAGCCGGATGCCAGTGTGATTCAGCAGGCGTATGATGCCGCGTCCGGTGCGCTGGTCCCGACGCCTGAGGTCACGCCTCCGCCGATTGTGAATTAACCCGCACCTCGCTTGGCTGTTGCTTTCCCCACCAGTCAAGCCCTCTCCCTAAATCACGCCTCGCCGTAGGGGCAAGATACATCTTGCCCGCTTGTTCATGTTGGCTTATTCTCCCGTTTCCATTCTTCAACCGCTGCAAGCGCTTCTGGTGTGTCAATAGATCGTATAACATCTAGCACCAATTCAGGAAAAAATTGACCTGATGGGGAGTTTCTAAACTGCCGCATCACGTCAAACAGCGTCCCTAAATGATTGTTATCTACTAGAGTTAGGAGTGCACCATACGCACTGGAGTTTATTGACGAGTCTGTTTCACTAAGAAGAACTTGACAAAGTGGTCTTACAGCTCTTTTATCTCCCAATGCTCCTAAAGCTTGCGCAGCAGCAGAGCGCAATTGCGCAAAGCTCGAACTGTGATTAGAAACTGATCCACTTGGATGATTAATTATTGTTGAAGGATCACCTGAATTGTCTAGTAGTATCTCTATAAGTGGTTCGTATGCTCTTTTGTCCCCCATATGTCCCAATGCTTGTATACACTCAAATCTTACAGAATATATGGCATCACTTTTTAGAGTGTTAGTAATTACAGGTACGCATGTCTCATCGGCTATTTGCCCCATTGCCCATATAATCATTCGTTGGGCTTCATCCTTATTGTTATACGAAGCCTCAATTAAGGCGTGAGTAGCGCGCTTATCTTTTATTCTCCCTAACATCAGTGCAACAGCCATTCTCACATATGGAATTTTATGGTTAAGGTTGTCAACTAAAGTTGAAGTTACTTCGAATCCTATATGAATAAGAGCTTTAGCTATCGTATTATCAAATGGTTCTTGAAGGTTATCGATACCAAATTGCCCACCTTCCTTATAATATTGAACGAGACAATCTATCAAAGGTTCTGCGGCTCGTGAATCTCCAAGTTTTTCTAACGCTTCGACAGCCGCTACTTGAACAGACTGACGATTATTTTTCAGCATCATAATTAGTCCGGGGACAGCTATCCGATCTCCTAGTTCGCCTAAGTGTTTTGCCCCGTTGATTTTATTCTCGCGAACTCCACTATTTACTAAGTCGATTCCTTCTCGTACATCTTGTGAAGCACCATGTGGAATAGGAATTTTTTGTTTATTCTCATTTCGAATTTCTTCTATCCGACTAAATAAACGATTCCACACATATTCAGTACGGAAGTCGATTAGCTGGTAATCATTCAGGCGACAAGGAAATGTGGTAACTTCTTTCAAATAAACTCCCAGAATATCTTTTCCCGCTCCTCTCCCGAATACCCATTCGTAGTTAACCCATTCGGACTCCATCGCTTGTGGTGTGACAATTACGAGTACCGCGAAGGACTCATGTATTTGCAGTTCAATCTCTTCCAACCACTTTTTTCCGCCCGGTATCTGTTCATCTCGCCAAACTTCGAATCCTGAATTACCTAGCCGCGTCTCTAATTCTTTTGCAAAAGCTATATCTTCCCGCTTATACGAAATAAACACATGCGCCATTCCCAAACCGCCTTTTCCAGTCCCATTCACGGGGCTTTATTCACCTTGCCGGAGGGCTATAGTCCCCTTGTGGGGTCTTTCCTCCACCAGCATCTTTTCACATACCATATATTCTACTCAACATTTGTTTTCGGTTAACCCGATAAACTCATTTCCAACCAATCCCCAACATTCCGCCCCATTCCACTCCCTCAAAACGGTTAGCGCCAAACCTCAGAAACAGTTACAAAATGTTCTTCCAAATGGTCACCCACTAGCTCTCTAAATGTTGTACGATGCTGTTTGGGCAAGATATATCTTGCCCCTGCTGTGCACCTTAACATTTGACTGGAGACTGAAAGCTGGCGACTATTTATTGGCAATCTTGGCGGCAGCACTCCCTTCGCCAAAACCGCAGCATTTCTAGCCGAGGCATCCGCCGAAATGGCATAAAATCACCCGATTGGCACGCCGAATTTGCCGCCTTTGCTGCCAGTTTTGCCAAAATGTCGTGACGACTCTGACGACATTTCCAACATAAAACGCTTTGCATTTGTGGTTTTTACAGCTTTTCGCATTAGAGATTCAGAAAAATCACAAAATGAGATTCTGATTCTGAAGAATCCGACGACGAAGTGTCCTTTAGGGCGAATTTTCCGAATCTCCAACCGCTGCCATCGCCGCCGCCGTTTTCGGATCGCCACCGCCGCCACAAAACAAAAGAGGCGCTTTCACGCCCCTTTCAAAGTTCGATTGATGCGGATTGTCGCTAAACGGTTTGCTTCTGGAAGTGGGGGAGGACGTGTTCGGCGTACTCGGCCACGATGCGTTCTTCTTCGCCGCACATCAGGTAGATGTTGAACTGGGTCACACCGGCGGCCTCTAGCTGCTTGAGCTTCTCGACATGCTGCTCCACCGAACCGAGGATGCCGAAGCTGTCGATGATGTCGTTCTTGATGAAGCCCAGATGATCGGCATCCTTATCGGCGTGGTGGCGGTAGTCGTAGCCCTTGCGCCCTTCGATGTAGTCGGTCAAGCGCTGGGGAATATCCCCGCCGCCGTCCTTGCCGTAGCGTTCGACAATATCGGCCACATGGTTGCCGACCATCGCCGGGAACCAGCGCGTCACAGCACGGGCTTTGTCCATATCGCCGACCCACACCGGAGCCGCCGACATCACCTTGAAGTTGGACATATCGCGTCCGGCTGCCTTGCCCGCGCTGATGGCCTGATCGCTGAACCACTTCACCAGCCACGGATCGGCCAACTGGATGATCAACCCGTCACCCGCCGTGCCCGCGCCCGCCAGCGCCTTGGGGCCATAGGCCGCGATCCACACCGGCATCTCGTAGCCGTTGGCCCACGGGATTTGGACGGTGGCCTGCTCGTCGTCATACTTGACCTCGTCGCCGCGAATCATGCCCTTCACGGCGTTGCTGAACTCGATCATGGTTTCGATGTTCAGCGGCTTGCGACCGAGCACACGGCGCGAACTGTCCCCGCGTCCCACGCCCATCTCGAAGCGGTTGCCGCTCTGCACTTCCAGCGTGGCGAACAAACTGGCCGCCACCGACCACTCGCGCACACCGGGGTTGGTCACGCACGGGCCGAAGCGCAGCTTTTCAGTGTGTTCCATGCACATCGCCATCGTGACGTAGCATTCGCGCCACAAGACATGCGAATCAAAAAACCATGCGTAGGTGAATCCGGCTAACTCCGCCTGCCTCGCCAAGGCAACCGTGCGCTTGGGGCTGATGTCACCTTTAAACGTAATCGCAAATTCCATGTTGATGCTCTCCTCGTTGCAACACGCCGTAAATCAAGACACTTATTTCCCTATCGATAAGAAGGTATGGATTATATCGCGCAGGCAGAATCTTTGCTGGAATTCCCACAACCGCGCCTAACCTTGTACAGTTTTAACAATTTTAGGGCGTCAGTTGAGGGAGGAATATCGCTTTTCATATGAACTTGCAAAACCTTTAAGGAGTTTGCAAGGTTGCTGACCTTAAAGTAGTAGTACGTCATTTTTTCGTTTTTATGAGGTCATTTCATTCATGGATGTTCGGACTTATTTCAATAGTGTGCAAGAACTGATCAACAAAGTTCCCTTCGAGGCGGTCGACAAAGTGGTCGAAGCGCTCGCGAATGCCAACCGTGCCGGACAAACCGTGTATATCTGCGGGAATGGGGGCAGCGCCGCTACGGCGACTCACTTCGGCTGTGATCTCGCCAAGCGTCCGATTGTCGCCGGTCAGCCGCGCTACCGTGTCATTTCCTTGACGGATAACAACGCGCTGATGACCGCCCTCAGCAATGACATCGGCTACGATGTTGTGTTTTCTGAACAATTGATTCCGTTGATTCGCAAAGGTGATATTCTGATAGGTATCAGTGGCAGTGGTAACAGCAAGAACGTCATCAATGCCGTGGAAGTGGCAAACGCGGCTGGCGCAACCACCATTGGTTTCTCCGGCTATGATGGCGGCAAGCTGGCCCCCAGCGTCAATATCTCGGTACATATCCCCAGCTTCAATATGGCGATGGTCGAGGATATTCACCTGATGTTGGAACATGCGATTTGCGAACGACTCTTGGCGATTAATCAGAAAGCGGCGGCTCTAGCACCGGCTTCCAGCAATGGCAATCATTAAGTTTTTAGTCACCAATCCAATGCAATTAGACATGTGGGGGCATGAACATGGCTACACAGGGATGGGGGATCATGAGCGAAAGAACGGCTGCAATATTCTTAGACCGTGACGGTGTGATTAACGAAAACAGTTCGGAGCATGTGAAAAGCTGGGACGAATTCCAGTTTATTCCAAACGCCATTCGGACGATTCGTGAACTCACCGAAACCGGCTTGCCGATTTTCGTCGTCACCAATCAGGCGGCGGTCAATCGCGGCTTGATGACGCTCGACGATCTGAATGACATTCACAGTCGTATGTTGGCAGCCATCGAGGCCGAGGGTGGCAGGATCACCAAAGTCTATTACTGCCCGCATGCCCCACATGAACACTGCAACTGCCGCAAACCGGAACCCGGTATGCTGCTGCAAGCTGCCAAGGACTACGACATCGACCTCAGCCGCAGTTTTATGGTCGGGGATGCGTGGACGGATATGGCCGCCGGACGTGAAGCCGGAACCCATAACATCCTCTTGATGTCCGGTCGTGGACGCTGGAATGTCGCGCCTGCGTGGGATCGGCTGGGGGTCGATCTGAGCGCGGCGATGGACGTGGCGGATGCGGCTTACATCATCAAGGAACGGCTGGCTGGACGCAACGTCAACACCACTGACCGTCTGAAGAACGCCTTCCGCAGCGGCCTGCGTTCACAAGAGGCGTGGGTGCTGTAACACCGACTTCGTATCGCAAATACATATCGCATATCATCGGGGCGGGATTCATCCCGCTCCTTGTTTATCTCAGGACTGAACCTTATGGGTATGCTCCAAGAACTGAACTACTACCTCAAAAGCCAATCCTCCAGCCTGCCGCATTATGTGGTCGAGCAGTTCATCATGGGATTGGTCAGCGGCATACCAAGCTTGGTCGGCGTCGGGCTGCGGGGCATTGCCTACAAAGCCATCCTCAAAAGTGAGGGACTGCCTCTCATCGAGCATCATGTCCGGCTGCTGTCGCCCTCTAACATCCGTCTGGGCAAGAGCGTTTATCTCGACAGCCAAGTGTATTTGAACGCCCTCCCCGGTGGCATCACCATCGGCGCGGGAACCAGCGTCATGCACGGCACGGTTTTCCACGTCTTCAACTACCGTGATCTTCCCCAAGCGGGAATCTGGGTCGGCAAGAACTGCTTCTTCGGCGAATACACCTGCATTCGTGGACAGGGCGGCGTCCACATCGGTGACGGCGTTTATACCGGTACACAGGTCCAAATCGCGGCGGTCAACCACGTCTATACCGATCCCGACAAGTACATCAAAGATCAGGGTATCACGGCGGAAGGCATCACCATTGAGGATGACGTGTGGTTAGCCTCGAACGTGGTGGTGGTGGATGGCGTGACCATCGGCAAAGGCAGTGTGGTTGGCGCAGGCGCAGTCGTCAATAAGAGCTTGCCGCCTTATAGCGTAGCCGTTGGCGTTCCGGCCAAGGTGGTCAAAGATCGCCGTGAAGCCGCCGCTGTCCGCAAAGCCGTCGAAGGCCAAGTCCACTTCGGCTCACTCGAACAAATGCGGCAGGGCTAACCTCACCCATCCGCGATCACTTCGCCCAAAATGCGCACAGCCTTCTCAATATCCGGCAGCGAGGCAAAGCTGTAGGTAAGCCGCATGTATCGTTTTCCCTCATCAGGATTGACGAAGAATCCCTCGCCCGCCGACACCAGCACCCCGCGCTGGTTCGCCTGTGCTTTAATGACTCCACCATCACACCCTTCAGGCAGGGTTAGCCAGACAAAGTACCCGCCCTGTGGTTCCGTCCAGCGTACAGAAGCAGGCATAAACTGTTCCAATGCAGCGACTAGGGTATCGCGCCGCGACTGGTACAGACTTCGTATCGACTCTAAATGCCGGTCCCAACTGCCCGACTGGCAGAACTCCGCCACAATTTGTGCAGCCAGCGGATTGGCTCCACCGCCCATCTGGGTCGTGCCGCAGTTGACAAAATCTAGCACCCGTTCGGCTGAAGTCGCGATCCAACCCACACGCAGCCCCGGCGCAATCGTCTTGGATACGCTGCCGATTTGCATCGCATGATCCTCGCCCGCCAGCACCAGATAACTGGGCGGGATTGTCCCTTCAAAAACCAGATCACGGTACACATCATCTTCCACGATCAACAACTCATACTGTCGCGCGATTTCCACAATTTGTCTGCGCCGCGCTTCGCTGGTCGTGACTCCGGTAGGATTATGAAAGTTGGGGATGGTATACAGCAAGCCAAGCCCGTGCCCCTCGTCGGATAAGCGACTCAGCAGACGTTCAAGCATATCTGGCAGCATTCCCTCGTCATCCATCGGCACGCTGTAAAGGACAACATCATGATCGCGAAAGACATGCAGCGTATCGACATAGGTCGGCGCTTCAACGATCACCGCGTCACCCGGCTGCGTGTACAACCGAGTAATCATGTCGACCGCGCCGGTTGAACCAGCGGTGATGGCGATGTTTTCGGCTTGCAGGGACAAGCGCTGTTCCTGATTAATGCGCTGCGCCAGATAATCAATAAGCTCAACATTCCCCTGCTCGTTGCCATAAGCCAGCGTTTGTTGGGCTTGCGGCGAAGCCATCACCCGCCGAACAGCCTCTTGAAAGTCGGGGGTCGCCAGCGTCGCCGGATCAGGATGTCCCAACCGCAGTGAAATACTCCCCGCGTTAATGCCCTGTGGTAGTGCTGAACTGTTCATAAAGGCTTGTGTTCTACGATCCTTGAAGCAATCCGAAATAACTGATGCAAAAAGAGTTGGCTTTTCTTTGGTTTCCTCCCACGCTTGCGGGGAGAGCTAGCGGTTCTGGTGACTGAGCAAACTGTGCGTCCCATAACCGATCACTTAAGTTGATGTACTCATGGATCAGCTTCGGGATGGCAAGATTAAAATCTTGAATATCGTGTTCAGCAGCAAACGCCTGCAAGAGTTTGTATTCCTTATCACTCAGACGTACTGCAATTTCGTGTTCACGTTGCGCTGCTTTTTGCTTAGCCATGCATAACCTCAATATTTATTTGAAAGAATTGTAACATGCTTTGCGGTAGCATTCACGTACTGGTCTTTTTAACTATCTTATCCGACAACGCTCATCGCCAAATGAAATGCGAGAGACTGTAATTCGCAATTTCATATGAGAAGAACACGGGAAAAGCAAGCTAAGTGTGCAGCACGAGTAAGCTCCTGCCGATTGGCGATTAAGCTACTCTCTCAACAAAATTAGATATGTGGGATAAGTAAGAACTCCTGTTGTTATTTCCACTCTGTTATATCATCTGTCAAGATTACTTCATTAGCAGTAAACCTAACTTGCAGATTAGGAGTGTCCACTATAAATAATCTACCTGAAGTTGAATAGGCGTCGCTCACATTTTGCAAAAGTTCATCAGGTATTTCATTGAGCGACTGCGATTTGTAAATGATATTAACATATTCGCTTAATGGCCCCGCGTAAAAGTTACCCCCTTTCCACGAAGTAGGACCTTCAAAATAGTCTACAGGCGAAAAAACCAAGTAGAATCTTTTAGCTTTATCTTGTGTTTGCGATGTATCTTGAACAAGGATAATCAGTGTTTTATGACTAGCGCGATATAGTTCAACTTGACATACAAGAGACTCGGAATTTTGTAAATCAAAAATATTCTTCTCAGCTAAATGTATGTCCTCTCCCCAAAATATCTTTTTCATATATTACTCCTGGGCCATGTCAAATGGTTGGCAGTATTGTCAATACATTGCCCACCCAATTCATTTTATTATGGCTTAGGTTTAAACACACAAACCATCATTAACCTAATCTCAACCATCCACCAACCTATTTAACAATCTCTCTCCCTGAAAACAGTTAGCACCGACGCCGCGAAACAGTTACAAAATGTTCTTCCAAAAAGTAACCCGTTCTGTGTGATCTTCTCATAAAATAGACCATAGGCCGGACTGTAGGGGTTTGCCACCTACCTAACCGCTTTCATTTCTACTGTGCACCTTAAAAATGCTCTACATTTTCTCTTGGCGTCCTCTGCGTCTTGGCGGTTCAAATTTTCTCGCAACCACAGCAGCGGCAGTGCACAAATTGCACAGCGGTGGCATTACGGGAGTGATCCGCTGCATTTGTGCCAATTCAGCGCCGCGCTCCCTCAAACCCGCCGACACAAAATGTCAATTCAGCGGTAACAGCCGAGCCTCCCGCCAGACAATTCGGCGGACAAAATGCAAATTATGCAAAACGTGCGAAAATTGCGAATCACCTACCAACCGATTGCCCTGCGCTGTCCGGCATCATCTACCCCAAGCCAAAACGCACAGGTATAATGCCCCTTCTTGTGTTTAATTACCCGATGCCCGAATAGCCTACTGTGAACTTCAAATTGTTCTTTGCGCCTTCCAAACTTTGCGTCTTTGCGTTCTGTATCATTCTATTGACCGCCTGTGGAACAACTCCCGGTACGCAGCAGGCATTTCAAGCCACGATTCCACCGACGCAGGCCGCCAACGCACCGGTCTATACAGCTACCCCAACACTCACACCGTCTTTTACACCGACCGTCACACTAACCCCGACGCTAACGCTGACTCCCACCGCTACAGCCACACTCACCCTGACACCCACGCTCACACCATCACCGACCTTGACGCCCTCACCTGTTCCGACACAGCCCTTGTGGACACTGACGCCGGTCGCCAAGCAGGGCGCTGCCACCTTCATCAACGCGCCAGCCGTGTTCCAATTGGCGCAGGGCTGGAGCTGTGAGGACTTCCCCTGTGAGGATGATCTAAAAGGGTGGATGGAGCGTATTCGTGTCCCAACGGGCTACACACTGGAACATGTCGGGAAACTCCCCGGCCAACCGATGCAAATCACCTATGGGCCGGATGGAAAGCTTTACGCGACGGTACTGGAAAACGGTACTCGGACTGGCGCGGTTTATGTGATGGACAGTTCGGGTAAGAGCACCCGCTATAGTGGAACGCTGGTTTCACCTTTGGGGTTAGCCTTCCAACCCGGAACCGATGTGCTTTATGTGACCGCTCGAACGGAAGTCGATAAAGGCGGCGCGTTGTATCGCATTCCGGCTGGTGGAGGCGAACCGCAGCCGATTATCACGGACTTGCCCTGCTGTTTCTCGCTGATTGACAATCAACCGGATGGGCTAACCTTCGGCCCTGATGGCTATCTGTATATGGGTGTCGGCTCGCTGACGGATCATTCTGAGTCGCTGACACCCAAGACTAAGCCCAACGCCGACATCCTGCCGGACGAGGCAGCTATCCTCCGTATTCAACCGCATACCGGTGACGTCAAAGTCTTCGCACAAGGGCTGCGTA
The DNA here is from genome assembly GCA_044226855.1 of Aggregatilineales bacterium. Classification (GTDB taxonomy): domain Bacteria; phylum Chloroflexota; class Anaerolineae; order Aggregatilineales; family Phototrophicaceae; genus CFX2. The sequence continues at coordinate 329,891 of JBGAGF010000001.1, read as the reverse complement.
ATCCTTATGACCTGACCTTTGACAGCACCGGTCAGCTCTACGCGACCGATAACGGCCTGCTCAGCGGCCCCGGTGACCGGATCGTGACGGTGGAGCAAGGTGCGCATTATGGTTGGCCCTACTGGCGAACACGCGGATGCAGTGGATGCCCGATTTCACCTTCCAAGCTGACGATTTCGCCTGATCTGTTGACTCTGCCGGATTTCACCCTGCCGCGCGGCATCACCGCTTATACCGGCAGTCAGTTCCCATCCAACCTCTTTGACAATCTGTTCGTGGCCTTCTGGAATGGGACAAAAGACGCGCAGCGGATTGTGCGGATTGATCCACACGACCCGCAGCTCGGCCAAGAGGGATACGCACCGGAACCGTTCGTCACCGGTCTTATTCGTCCAGTAGACGTGGTGGTCGCGCCAGATGGTTCACTGGTCATTGCCGATTTCATCTACGGGCATATCTGGCGGGTGCGCTACACGAGCTGACCCAAAATCCCTATTGTTCTCAAACCCTACCCTCATTGTAGGATATAAAGATGGAACTATTAGCCTTTGATGAGTATCTAAGGCTAAGTCATTTATTTGCTCACCCAACTTAGAGGAGATTTTGTAATGCTTAAGCGGTTTGCAGTTCTCATGAGTTTCGCTTTATTGCTTGTCTTGGCTGTGGTGACTGTCGAAGCACGTGCGCCGAAGACTATTGCTTACGGGGACATTGTCGAAGGCGAAATCACAGCTAAAACAACAGCGATTGACTACACCCTAAGCGTTGCCGAAGGCGACATCGTGGTATTGGACTTGCGTCGGAGCAAGGACAGTGAACTCTATTCAACGGCCATCATTGCTTTAGACCCGAACGGCAAAGAAGTCGTCAACACAACAGAAGACACCAGCGCGAATAATACAGTGGCGGCCTTCATTGCGGAGACTGACGGGGATTACACCGTAACCGCCACACGCAATAATTATTCGGACACCACCGGGGCGTTCCAACTGCGTCCGACCTCGGCGAGACTCTTGCAATCCGGCGATAGCGTCAAGGGGCGAGTCGACAATGACAGCGCCGATGTTTATTACGCACTGCCTGCCAGCACCGATGTCAAAGTGTCTTATACCCAGACCTCCGGTGATTATTACTTGTATTTCCGTATTCTTGCTGTCGATACCACGCACAGCGCCAGCCTCTCGGCCTCCTCAACCGCAATTGATGGAATCACATGGACGGTTGGGATGACCACGGACTCCACCGATTACCTGACACTGGTTTCAGTCGGTGCAAATGAATATGATATCCAACATGACGTCATCAGCAGTAAGTTCACACTGAACGTTGAATAGTTATTAGAGACGATTTAAACCGCCACCTTACGAATAAGATGGCGGTTCTTCCGGTTGGAATTCGCGCAAAATGCGTTCCAGTACTCTCCCTGTGAGATAGCCGAATAAGGCAGAACCTACGATCAAACCCAAGGGCAGCCCGCGTATGATCGGCGTGAGAGTCAGGAAACCGCAAAGCGCACCACCGACCGTGTTCACCACCAGCCACAACACAACCCGATCACTCATATGCTTGAGGATCATCCACTGACCGATACCAACGGCTAGACCGAGTGCCCCTCCTGCCAGCAAACCCGCTAAACCGTTACTAACTAAAAAGAGCAGCGTTCCGAGTGCAACCGCGGGGAAAAGTCCTAAAGCCGCGCCAGCAAAGGTCGAGGTCATCCATTGGCGGGCTTTAGGCGATATACGGGTTGAGATCATTGGAATATTAGCCCCCTCTTCACCAGAGCGTTCTCCGAAAGCCGTATCCCGTAACGCCCACCACTGAAAGGCACCTAAAATCAAACCGGTCACCACGCCCACTACCGCGAAGCACACCGGATTGAGCACCCCGAAATAGAGGCCGACCGTCCAGCCTACCATGTTCGCGAGTACCCAACGCAGGAGGAAGTTCTGACGGAGTTCGAAGCGGAATTTGTCGAGCATCAGACCCATAGAAACACGCCTATCTAGAGCATAAAGCATCATCAAGTCTCAATGATAAACAGTGTTATCAAACCTGTACAATATCAGCCGAACATTTACGATCAGAACGGATTGAGACGCCTATAATTCAGACATCGCATATGGTTAATCTGACGATCGGGGCGACATATGGCTCGAAAAATTATCGTGTTCATTCTCGGCTATTTTGTGTGGGTCGGTCTGCTGGTATTCGTGGGCATGGATTATTTGAATAAGGCACTCATCGGCAAATCCTCACCTTTCAGCGCTCTCTCCGGCCTACCGGTGATGATCGTTGGTTCGATGATCCTGTTCGGCGCACCGATTATCATTTTCCTTATTTTTTTCTACCGTACGCCCAAGTGGGAGAAAGACCTTCAAGTCAACGGCACCTCAGCACAGGCGGATGTGCTGGAAGTGAGTAACACCGGCGTGTATACCGGTTCACGGTATAACGGGACGCCTTGGCTGCGAGTGAAGTTACGGGTGCGACCGAGCGGCGATGCGCCTTTCGAATACACGCTTGAGAAGTCGGCTGACAAACTGATGGGTGTGTATGAGGGCGGGACGGTCAACGTGAAGTATGATCCTGATAATAAAAAACACGTGGTGTTGGTCAAGCCAGAAGGCCAATTCGTTAAAGGTGTGGGCTTTAACGGGCGGCCAACCGTGATCAACATGCAAAGTGGGAACATCCCGCCCCAATATGCCGACTTGATTAACAACGCGCTCAATCAAGTGGGGCAGCAGGGTAAAGTGAGCATCAACGGGCAGGGAGCGGGGGGCAACCTGACCACCCAGTTGACGGAGCTGGCGACCTTACACAAGAACGGTGCGTTGAGCGACGCGGAGTATGAGGCGGCGAAGAAAAAGATTTTGTCGTCGTTGTAACACATGGTTTGTCAAGTTTTGATGTTTTGTGGATTTGCAAAGTTGAGTTCGGTTGCTATACTTTCGCTTATGAAGACATACACATTTGCTTTAGGGAATAATAATCAACAAACTATCACCGGTGTTGAAGGCAACGCGGGGCGATGGCGTTTGTTGATGTAAAGCAAACGCATAACCCGATTGATCAGCCCGGTGTTCCGAAACTCATGGAACAGCGGGCTTTTTATTTTTATAGGGAACTTGCCCAAGGAGACTGATTATGTTGAGTATGCTTGCTGCCGCGTTCATCATTGGCATTGCCGTAGCTATTCCGCCGGGAGCGGTCATCATTACCGGCAGTCAGCGGGCGATCACGCTGGGATTCTGGAACGCGTTCGACTTTTTCATGGGCGTGGTGGCGGCTGGCGCATTCTATGCGCTGTTGGTCTACTTCGGGTTATCGACGGTGTTCAAGGACAGCGTGGCGTTCAGGCTGATTTTGTGGGTGCTGGGCGGGGCATGGCTGTGCTGGCTGGGCATCGGAGCGATCCGCACCAAGGTTGACTTCAGTAAAGGGGCCGTTGACTCGCATGGGCAGCTACGCTGGAAGGTGATGCGGGACGGTCTGCTGATTACCCTGTTCAACCCGCTAACGATCGTCAGTTGGATTGCTCTAGCAGGCAACTTTTTTGAAACGCTGTGGCGTCCGGAATGGCCGGCGCGTGACAGCGTGGGGCTGCTGGCGATCATCGCGATGCTGGTGGGGACACAGGCGTGGGCGTTAGGCGTGGCGGGTATCTTGAGCGCTATCCGCAAGATGATTAGTCCACGTCTCCTGCACTGGGTATCGGTGGTAAGCGGGGTCTTCTTGATTCTGTACGGGCTGAGCGGTTGGTGGGCGGCGCTGAATTTGCTGATGAAGCCTACGTAAAGGGTGATCAATAACATTGATAGTGCATAGTAGAACTTGCCATATACCCCAACCCCTTCCTCGTAGAACGAGGAGGGGTTTTAATACGGGATATGTGATTAGTGAAAAGCCGCCCGATTTATTATGAAACAATCTGGCGTAATATCACGTAATTTAGCTAACAAAAGTAAAAAACTGTTGACATTTTGTGATATAAATGTCATTTTTCTACATATCATCCATAGATTTTATAATTCAGCAGTTTAGATATTTGGGGAATTTTTCACATATAGTTACGAAAAATTACCTCCATTAGTCTTTTTAATCCGCTATAATAAAATCATCAAGGCATACAAATTTCCATGTCCGATTAGTGGAAGTTGGGAGTTGTAATGGAAACAGAGCCAGCCAGCACCGAACGCGAGTCCAAACACATCCTGCGTCAAATACAGGACCACCTCGGTGAGATGCACGTGAAATTGGGAGCGCTCCACGAATCAGTGGGTATGACCGAGGTCTATCACCATCCCACGACAAATACGCCAACCCTGAATTACATTACACCTCGAAAAAATACGGCTTGGGTTTCAAGCACTTATTTGCAACAAGGACTTTCTCACCTAGCTCAATATGACCGTTTACCGCGTGTCGAATATATCGAAGGTTTGTATCCACCGGCATTTGCGCGAACGCTGCGCGATCTGGGGTTGGAACTGGAACACGAAACACTGATCATGGTTTATAAACCGGGTGGCATTGCAGGGCGCACCACACCTATGTTAGTCGAGCGACCACTGCCAGAGGGAATTGCCATTCGGCAGGCTAATGATCAAGAAAGCATCGGGCAATGGTGGTACGTGTGGCGCAACAGCCATTATGATGTGCTGTCGTTGGGTGTCGAGCCGCTGTTCGTAGGACATGATATGCAGGCGACGTGGACAGGCAAGCAACTGGACTATATCCTGTACTATGGCGGTTTTCCGGCGGGCGTGGTACGCGTGAGCTTGCATAAGGAAACGGCGCATATTCTGGCGATGGCACTGCTGAAGGAAATCCGGACGCCCGCCATGATCCAGATTTTGCAGATGGCAGCGGTCAAAGGCGCGCTGGAACGCGGCGCGAAACTGATCTTCGCGCCGGGCGAAGAAGAAGCAGAACGGCGCATGGCACGTGAACTGGGCTTTATGGATTTTGGCAGCATTGTGTGCTATGCTGCGCCAAATGATACTGCCAGAGGAAGCCATGCCAACAACATGGAACTGTCTATACTTGCGTTCTGAGGATCGCGAGAGAGTCATCCAACAATTACAAGATTCGCTCAAAAACCTCGGCTACACGCTTTACAATCCATTCGGACTGATACCGGGCAAAGCATATGCGCGCTCGGTACGTTTGTTTGTCGCGCCGGAAGCGGATGGCTGGATCAAAGTCATCGGCACCCCCGATGACGCTCAACTACCCCAACTTTCTCAAGACACCACCCTGATTTATGCCGCGCTGAACGGTGATGGGGCTGATCTGCGTGTATATGTTAATGGACAAGCGGCTGAACTGGAAAGTGCCCTGCTCTCCTATTTGCGGTCGGGCGTGACGGCTGACCAACTGCAACAAGCACTCCATACCACATCGAACATCATATCCATGGGCAAGACCGACAGCGGCTTACCGTTTGAGGCGCTGCCAGACGACATCAAAGCAATGGCAGGCAAGGTCAATCCCAATCAGGCACAGAAGATGTTCACCAATTTGGCCGGCCATTTCATGAACAAAGTCGGAAATGGGAACGGACAAGCGGATGCCGCGCGGGAACTGATCAGCGGCAGTAATACGCTGAACTGGGACAGCAGCGGCGGCGTTCGGATACAAGCCGTCATGGGATGTCTTACTGTTCCCACAAATTGGCGCGAACCGGATTTCGACAGCCTGCGCGATGCATATCCGCTGCATGAACGGCGGCAACGCAACCCGAACGCGCGGAGTTATCCCGGTGATGAGACGATTATGGCAAAGGTGCCGGATGCACTGTCGTATACCCCAGTCTATGGAGGAGCAAGCTGATGTCAGGTGCTGACCGGCTGCGATGGGATGAAGTGTACGGCGGAATGAACGATACGCCCTATCCGCCGCCTGATCCTCTGTTGTTTGATTACACGCCGCCGATTGAAGATGAAAATGAACACCGAGCGCTGGACTTGGCCTGTGGCATGGGACAGAACGGGTTATGGTTAGCGTCCCAAGGGTACGTAGTGGATCTGTTGGACGTCAGCCGGATCGCGCTGCTGCGGGCACAAGCTGAAGCGACCAAGCGCGGGCTGCACGAGTTGAATCTGCTTCCGGTCGATCTCGACCAATACGAGTTCCCGAATGATCATTACGAACTGGTGTCGGTGTTCCGCTACCTGAAGCGGGATTTGTTTCCAACACTGCGGCATACCATCCGTCCGGGCGGGCGCATCCTCTACGAAACGTTTAACCGCCGCTACTTGCAGCTTGTGCCGGGGTTCAATACGGCGTACCTGCTGGAAGTGGGAGAACTGCTGGGCTACTTCGCCGACTGGAACGTGTTGAGCTACGCGGAAGATTCACACCTCTCTCTGATTGTGGCTGTCAAACCCGCTTAAATCATTGAATTTCCAATTTACCAACTGGAATTAGGTTGGAGACTATTGGCGCGCCTGCGCTATCCACAGCCTCTAGCAGGGTGCCGTCTGCTCTTTGAACGCCCACGCTTACGGTATACATGCCTTTGGGCGCATCGGGCGGAATGGTCAACACACATTCATCAAAGTAGACGGTTTCACCGGCTGACCATTTATCAAAAGGATAGGTATCCTGACGTGGATAACCGGAACAGGTGTAAATCACGCCGCTATCGGCATTCGACAGTTGATAGACACGGACGTAGGCATCGGACGGGATGGTGCGCGCCAGCCAGTTGACCGATGGCAGATAGATGATGGGCTGCCCTTGAAGGGTGATTTTCGGTGGAGCGTTATATTTGAGCAGTTGCAATCCGCCGCCGATGATTCCCATGTTCGTCGGACAGGATGCGGCTTGCGCCAGCGTGTCATTGATGGTGGTCAGGTTGAGAGCTGTGCCGACCGGCTCGGTTGAGGCTAGGCTGCCTACAGTGGTTGATTTCCACCATTGAACATCCAGTTGAATGGGGGCGAGTCGATTGGCGACGCAGTTGGGAATCTGGTTGCGGAGGACGACGACTTTATCTAACGGCCAGCGGGGCGTAGGATAAAGACCGCGAACGGGAACCGTACGGCATGAGGTATGCTGCGTGCCATTGGTCAGATTGGTTTGCAGAGCGTAGTTTTCGGTTAACGGTTGGTTGGCACGGACATACAAATCGAGGACAATGAGGCCGTCAGCAGGATGAGTCTGAAGACGGTAGCCAAGAATCTGCGGGAGGTCAGCGGCTTGGGCATCTTGAACCGATACGACGCCGGACAAGGCAGCGTAGTCGGATTGGGACATGACAGCCGTACTGCGAAGCTGACTCATGTTCAGGGGCACGGTCAGGGCAACCAGTGAGACTAGCAACCAACACGCGGCTAGAGCTATGCCTGCTAAGGAACCGACTGAAGGCAGACGGGACAAGGCGATGACCGCAAAACCAGCGGAACAGATTAAAGCGAGTGCAGGCAGCGCCGGAGCGTAGTAGCGCACGGGCGAAATAATCAGCATGGTGTTGACGAAATCGGGCGTGCCATTGTTCAAGATGCTGCGGAAGATGACCAGCCCGACCATCAGCACGGCGTAAATGATCAGCAGGGCGAAGGAAATCAATAAGGGTTTGCTGCGGCTGCGGATGGCTTGGAATACGCCGTATAAACCGGCGAGGATGCCGAGGGATAAAACAGCGCCGTAGAGAAGAATGAGAATGGTGGGCGGTTGTACGCTGCGGAGGGGATTAAGATAATCGGCGAAGGTGTCCTGAAGGGTGGCGACGGTCATCTGAATGACATGGCGCGGTGGTAAATTTTGTAGGGTGGCTGTAACGGTCTTTTCCAAACCACGATAACGGCCAAGCGGACTGCCATACTGCGCGATGTTGAATAGAACGATGCCTACAACAGCGACGATTAAGAGGCCGACCATGCCCAGCGCGATTTGCCGCTGACGGCGAGAGGCACGGCGGCGCATCATTTGGAGCAGCAGGCCGATGATAAGTAAGATGCTAATCGCAAGCATCAGCCATCCGCTGAGTTTGGCGAGCAGCCCCAGCACAGCGATCACCAGCAATCCAACGAGATTAAGCGCTAACGATCCCCGTTGATGAATGAGACGGGCACACAACCAGAGATGTACTGCGCCGAGCGCTAATATCAGATTATCGTTGTTGATTTCGCTGGCGACGATGACCGCAGTCGGTTCAAAGGCCAGCAGCGCTGCCGCAAGAAGCGCCACAACTGGCTTATTCGGAAAGAGAACACGGCCTGCCAGATAAGTGAAGGTCACGGCGAGCAAGCTGGTCACTAAACTGAGCAAACGTAAGGTATAGCCCAAAGCGACTGCCCCATGCAGCGGATTATCGTAAGCGGTGGTGGTGACGAGCGAAGTCAGGTTGGTGTTGTAGCCATCACAGACGGCGAGCGGGTTGATACCGGGCGGAACCGCTTGGTTGTCATCCATCGAGGCGACGAAGGGCAGCAGCATGAAGTAATAGAGCGGCGGTTGGCTGTTGTTCTTGGTATCCGGCGCGGCGTCATCAGCCAAGACGGGCAGACGGCCTTCATCACGGAGCGTACGCACGACACGCAAAAAGTCGGCTTCGTGATACTGCCAGAGCGGCTGCTGGGTGACATAAAGAAGTCCCAACAACAGCTTCAGCACCAGAATAAGGGCAAGGATTTGAGAAGGGGTCCGATTACGAATGGCGTGATTCAAGGATGTGCTTATTCAATCTTCGAGATGCGATCGATAATCTAAAACGGGGATATGATATGTCGCACACAGGCGATGTGCTAGGGCTGGCCAAAAATCGACCGGAAATCGTAGGCATTTCAAACCCATAACGAGGGCAATTTCATTCACCGTATGAGAAACAACATTCCTCAAGGCTTATGCACTTGTAATCGTGACTATACTCTAGATGGTTATTTTCGAAAAGATTGCAGCCTGTTACTGGTTTTAATCAATGAACCTCCTCGAAGCGGTTGAGAGCGGCTATAATCCGGCACTTGATCATGTATGTCGATTAGGACTCCCATGAAAACAACAACTCGACGTATTGGATTTTTGATGATTATTTTTTGTGGTCTGCTGGCTGCGTGTTCGGGAACGCCCACTGATGAAGCGCTGCCCACACTTGCGCAACTGCCCACGCTTGCGCCGTCCGCAACAGTAACGCCCGAACAACCGAGCAGCACGAATACCGCAATCGAACCGAAATCGACCGCGCCAACTATTCCCATAGCGACACAGGTTCCGGCAACGGTTGTGCCAAGCACACTTGCACCGATGGCAACGGCTACACCATCCGGCGAATTGGATTTAAGCACGTTTCCGAAAATTTTAGAGGTAGGGCAGAAAATTACACTGCAAGGGACATTAACTACCAAAGATCCCAAGAGCGGTGCCGCCATTCTGACCAGTGAAACAGGACAGACTGTGAATTTGCTGGTTGATGAATTCACGGCGATGACCGCCAATGATCAGATTGTTCAAATCACCGGGCAGGTGGAACAACAAGCAGGCAGCAGTGGGAATGCCATTCGTGTGAATGAAATTCGGATGGTCAATGGTTCTTCAGCCATTGCCACTGCAACCGATGCGCAAGCGAACCTCGGCTTGACCGCAGTCCCAACCAAGAAGCCGTGAGGATAAAGACAAGTGGAAGAGACTGAGACTTTTCCCTACGGGCTTAACAGGCGGTCAGCATCAAGTTTGGGAGACAGTACCACAGTGGTGTTAAGGGTTGCGGTTTCACAAGGCATACGGCAGAATACATCGCGTCTGAACACATTAAAAACGCATAATACTCGTGAATTGGCGCTTAACCTGCTTGAAAGTGGTTCTATTAACGCCAGCAATTTTTCATCGTATACTCACCACCGCTTGTATACGCTTAACATGTGTCGATCTTCATCTCAATTAGTAATGGCAACCCACTATGACTCGAATTCCAGTCGCTGAACCCCTCCTTAACGGTAACGAACGAAAATATGTCGATGATTGTATTGATACCGGTTGGATTTCCGGCAGCGGTAAATATGTGACCGCGCTTGAAGAACAATTCGCTGCTTACTGCGGCGCGAAATACGGAATCGCCGTATTCAACGGTACGGTCGCATTACACGTCGCCATGCTGGCGCTGAACATCGGGCCGGGCGATGAGGTCATCGTCCCTGATTTGACCTATATTGCATCGGCTAACACGGTGGCTTACTGCGGCGCAACACCGGTTTTCGTGGACGTTGATCGTTATACGTGGACGATTGATATTGAGGACGTTAAGCGCAAGACTACCCCCCGCACCAAAGCGATTATGCCGGTACATATTTATGGACATCCAGCCGAAATGGGGCCGCTGATGGCTCTGGCGAAGGAACACGGCATTGCGGTGGTTGAAGACGCGGCTGAGGCGCACGGCGCTGAATACAAAGGACAACGTGTGGGCGGCATCGGTGATGTATCGGCTTACAGCTTCTTCGGCAACAAGATCATTACGTCCGGCGAAGGCGGCATCGTCCTGACCAATGACGAAGCGATCATGCAGCAAATTCGCATCCTCAAAGGACAGGGAATGGATCCCAAGCGGCGGTACTGGTTCCCGATTGTCGGCTACAACTATCGCATGACCAACGTCCAAGCCGCGATTGCCTTTGCCCAACTGGAGCGCATTGACTGGTTTGTGAACCGCCGTCTGGAAGTAGCGCACTGGTATGAAGAGGAACTAAAGGGCAGTCCCTTTATTGGATCACCACAGGCCGAGTGGGCGAAGAACGTGTACTGGATGTACTGCATTCTGGTTCCAGAAGGCATTGACCGTGACCAGTTCATGAAAGACATGGATACGCAGGACATCGAAACACGACCGTTCTTCTATCCAATGCATGTCTTGCCACCCTATCATGATCCAGAAGGTGATGCAAAATATCCGATTTCGACGGAAATTGGGGCGCGCGGTATCAACCTCCCCTCATCGGCTAAACTCACGCGCGAGGATGTCAAACGCGTGTGCCAAGCGATGTTTAAATCATTGGAACTGCAACAAGGGAAATAAAACCTGTGAAGGTACTGGCTATTCGTCCGCTGACCCCGACTGATGCGCCGCTGTTCAGTACGATGCTGATGGAACAGCCTCAAGACTATATCCAGTACTTTCGCCCGTTTGATTTTGACACAGAGACGCTGCGGCATTTACTGGTCGCAGCCCGCAACGATGTCTACATGGGCTTTTTTGTGGCTGACGATCTAGCCGGTTTCTTTATGCTGCGCGGCTGGGACAGCGGCTACGCCATCCCGGCTTATGGCGTAACCATTGCGCAAAAGTACGCCGGAATGGGTTTAGCGACATTGTCCTTGGATGCCAGCAAGAGCCTATGCCGTTTGCGCGGCGTGCAGCGGTTGATGCTGAAAGTCCACCCTGACAACCTGACGGCCAAACGCCTGTATGAGAAGTCCGGCTTTACGCAAACGGGCGTGGATGACCACAACTCCAATCTGGTTTATCACTTCGATTTCGCCTAATCCACTGAATACCATTACGCATGAAAACCTGTCTGGTCAACCTCGCCTACCTTGACCCCGCGCATGTCGGCGGTGTGGGACGGATTGCCTACGAGGTCAGCCGTTTAGTGGTTGATTGTGCGCTCACGTCGCCGGACATGCGGGTCGTGTTTGTCGTCAACCGGCGATTCGTGGACGACTTTGCGGGCTGGTTAGGGCAAACAGCAGTGGTCGTGCCGTTCATATCCAAGTATGATTTGAAGCTTACCCTGCGGCTGCTGAAGCCGGATGTCATCGTTAGTCCACTGTTCGGGCTGGAACCCTTTACACAAGCAGCAGGAACCCATATCGTCGGGATGCCGGACGCGCTGGCGTTGGATCATCCCGAGTTGTTCTCGGCGGATGATCTGGCATATCGACAAGGCGTTTATGCCCATCTGAAGCAGGCGTTTCGGGTTGTGACCCTTTCGGAACATGCGAAGGAACGGTTACTGCATCACACGGGATTAACACCTGAACAAGTGGTGGTAGTGGGCTTGGGGGCCGATGCACAGACCACACCTCAGGCCGCGGCGATCCCCGATTTGCCGAAACGCTACCTGTATTATCCGGCGAACCTGTGGCCGCACAAACGGCACGACCTCCTACTCCAAATCATGAATCGGGTTTGGGAGCGAGAGCCTGACCTGCATCTGGTGCTGACGGGTGGACGATCCGAGGAAGATCAACAGCGGCTAAAGGCACTCATCACGCGCTTGGACTGTCCACCGGAACGTATCCACGATCTCGGTTATGTGAATGACGCCCAGTTGATCACGCTATATCAGAAGGCGGAGGCACTGCTGTTCGTTTCCCAATACGAAGGTTTCGGGATGCCGCTCTTGGAAGCGATGCAGCAGGGATGTCCGGTGATTTGCGCATCCGTCTCGGCAATCCCTGAAGTGGCTGGTGACGCCGCAATTATGGTGAACAGCAATGAAGCGGCGGATTGGGCGGAAGCGATCTTAACGACTTTGCCGGCAAAACGAGCTCAGTTGATTGATGCAGGACGAAAACGTGCAGCTGCATTTACGTGGTCAAGGACGCATGAGGGGTGGACAGAGGTTTTAGTTCGCGCGGGGATTGTGTGTCAAAATCGCCCAATACTTACGGATCAGAATCTTGCGAAAATGTCGATCGCTGTCTGGATGCTGCCCCTTCTCAAGCGGGTAAGTGATCTCTCAGCTCCTTCGGGACGTTCGCGCTGGCGGCGTCTGGCTGTTCTGCCCTTGTTAGTGCTCCTCCAAATACAACTGCTCAGTCGGGCACGGCGATATATCAGCGCAGGTTAAGGGCTGCTTCGAAGACCTTGACATACTGCACTCCAACATCTGCCCATGTGGGGCGCTGGATCGTGGATGTGGCTTCGGCAGCACGCTTAACCTGTTCATAATGATCCAGCAGGGTGTTGATGCTTCTGACTATATCATCCGGTGAGTAGGGATCAAACCAGCCGATAGCGGCACTGCGATCCGCAAGTGTTTCGCGCATGACTGGAATGGATGAACACAAAACCGGAATGCCCAAAGCTAAGGCTTCTTCAACCGGATAACTGCCCCCACCTTCCGAAAGCGCGGGCATGATAATCGCCGCAGCACGCCGCTGAATGTGGTTGAGGTCGGCATCCGAGACGTAGCCAAAGGCATAAACATCACGACCTGCTACAAGTCCCAAGCGTTTCATCAAGCCTTGGAGCACATCCTGCCGCCAGTAGCGGTTGTGTTGCAGTTGATGATCTGCGCTGAATACATCCACGCCTTCTCCGACCAACACCAACGGAAAGTCCTGTCTGCGCTCAAAACGTGACCACGCTAGTAATAAGTTCTCATGGTTTTTGTGAGCGTTGATATTGGCCGGATACAAAAAGTAACGCGGAGGCAGTTCTTTTAAAGAAACAGGCAGTGGGGCAGTATCTTTGGAAGGCAGCGTTTCATCCAAGAGGATGTTGTGATAAACACGGTGGAGGTTATCGAGCGGCAGTTGGAAGTGCTGCTTCAGACGCTTGATTGTGTTGTCCGAGGACACAATCACTGCGCGAGAAGCCATCAGCCATTCTTTGGAGCGCTGATATTCTAATGCTGTGAGTCGTCCACCCAAAATTTCAGGGAAGTCGAGTAAGGTAACATCCTGAAAGGTACAAATCACAGGCTTCTCAAAAGGGTAAAAGGGTAAGAGGTGCGGCCAGAAAACATAGACAGCATCGACGTCGTGTTCCAAGGAGTGGAACAAACCGGGAGCCGTGACCAGATGGCGCAGGTAGCGTAACCGACTGCGCAGCATACGAAACGGGTTGGACTCAGCGTTCCACGTCTCTTTGGCCATCCAACCTCCGGATTGGGCTGGACTTAAGGGAACGATTTCAACTTTGTTGTTATCGACGTGCAAATCAGTTGCTGGTGCAGGCAGCGCTAAGCGAATGAAGGAAACATCCGGTGATAAGGCAATGGCATTGGTGAGGCGTTCAAGCAGACGTTTGCCACCGCCCAGATTAACATGTGGACACCATATGAGAAGACGCATCCGTTAACTCGCATTCTTAATCCGGCTATCAACCGATGATTATAGATGGCTCTCAAAGTATTGAATAGACAGGTTGGACGAATGATTTCGATGCTTGGCTGGCCTTCACATGTTCATGTAAAATCGAGTTCATGTGCTTGAATGACCTCCTTTACTCAAACTCTATCACCCACAACAGTGACATGCCCATGATTGAACGGATGACGCTATGATCACTCGCGAACAGCGCGTGGCTTGGCTGCTAAACCATACCTCCTTGCGCGAGGCCGAACTCCCTTTAATCCGCAATCTAGGATTCGAGCTGTATACCAGTAAACTCTTACCGGACACGTCATCTCGTGATTTCCGCAATCAATCGGCTGACTACGAGGATGACCGCCTCTCAACACTGCCATCTGATGTGCTGGCGATTCTCAACACCTGCCGCTGGTACGAGCAGCAAATTAGCCATGAAGCAGCGGCATTGCTGAATACGCATTTTGGAACGGTCATCTGTTCACAGCATCCGGTTGTGCTGCGCAACGTCTTGCAGCATTATAAGGGACGGATTTTGCTGCGGGCATTCGGCTTTCCGGGTCATTTAAGCTATGGGGAATATTACAGCCGACGTGAGCAGCGTGATATTTTAGAGGGCATCCTCAAGGTCAAAGAACGCTTCTGGTTCACCCCGTTTTATGAGTCAGTGGCGCGGTTTGAACAGGATGTTTTCGGCGAACGGGCTAAGGTGCTGCCGATTGGACTGCCGCCGCATGTGGTGGAAACAGGACGGATATGGACAGGTGATGACCCGCGTATTCTTTTTGTCTGTCCTTCCATCCAAACTGACCCTTATTATCACGGCCCGCAGTATGGGGCGTTCAAAGCAAACTTCGGTGATCTGCCGCATACGATTGTGGGATATCAAGAAATTCCGGTTCCGGATACTAACGTAATCGGCTACGTGTCTCAAGACAAGCTTCGAGATTTATTCGCCCAGCATCGGGTGCTGTTCTATCCAAGTCGTGAAGCGCGGCATATTCAGTACCATCCTTTTGAAGCGGCGGTCTATGGCATGCCCGTGATCTATTTCAAGGGCAATCTGCTGCATGAACTGGCGGGTGGAGGCAATTTACCGGGAAGCTGTGGCAGTTATGAAGAAAGCCGCGTCAAACTGCAACGAATTCTGAGTGGCGACAAAGTGTTTATCAGTGAAGTACTGGACTCACAGAAGCGAATGGCCGATAGGTTTCTGCCAGACCATGTCAGGGTTGTATGGCAGCAGAACTTTGTGGACGGCATTATGACAAATGCTCTACCTCAAGGTGAACCGGTTGAGCTTCCTACGCTTAGTTGGCAGGTTGAAAGCAAGTCATATACACCTGAAAAGTCAAAGTTGGGGATCCTAGGGCGGAAAATTTCTACCGCACTCTATGAAGCGGTTTGGATCGGAAGCCGATGGCTAAAGGCGGCGTTCAGTCAGCGCCGGTTGATTCCTTATGACACAGGCATCAAAGTGGTTGTGCGGCATAACCAGATGTTAAAACGTCTAGGAAAGTTCTTAACTCGCTAACCATGTTATCAATGGTTATGAAAGACGAATACCAATCCCCACCGCAATCGATTTGTTTGTACTTTCAATATAAACAAAATTCGGGTACTTGGCTTTTACGGCGTTCCACACATCTCTGAGCGAACTTAACCCACTTGGCATGGGCGGGTAATAATCCGGATACTGCGTTTCGGAGTGAACCTCAATATCGGAGTTTGTCAGACTGAGTTCTAAATCGTCAAAGACAATTGCCCCACCAACCGCGATGTGAGGAAACGTCGCGATTAAGTCCATCCACGCGCCTTCAAGATTATGATCACCATCGACGGTAATCAGATCAAACTCGATGGGCTTGGGAGAGGCCAGTTTAAAACTCGGTGTATGTCCCTCCGGACTAAAAAACTGCGGCAGCGTATCGTGGCTGTTGCCGGATATAAAGGTAATTTGCGGGGAAGCTGGTTCGGTGATACGGCTCATCATTTTGTAAACAAAGTCCGAACCGGGATTTTCGACACCGCCGTAACCTTCCACCCACATATCGAAACTGTAGACTTGAGCGGAAGGCGAATAAGCTAATACCTGTGCCAGTGACCAGCCCAAGCGGGTTCCAATTTCAAGATAATGGCGTGGTTGTACCATGCGGCTCAAGGCATTCAAAGCCATTCGAATATCCCAAAAGTTTTGCACTTCGCCAATAATGTATTGTTCGTAGATAGGACGCAGCGCGTTTCGATAGATGTTGTCATAGGTTTCAGGAACAGCAGCGATAACTGCTAAAACATCGAGCGGCAGCGTTTCTTGCTTTAGAAGTGTTTCAAGATTATCGCGGATCTGTTCCGCCGAAAGGGTCTTTTGGGGTTGCAGTGAAGGAGGATTGGTTACGCGATTTCGCTGATATTCGGCAATCAGTCTGCTCGTCAATTGAAACTTTGTTTTTTCCAAGCGCTCATTGGTCTCATTCAGCGATTGAATGGATTGCCGTAGCCCCTGAATGGATTCGGTTAGAGTCTGAATGACTCCTCCATACTCATCGACGACTTGTTGTAACCGATGAACATCTGCGGCAGACCGATCAAGGCTGTCCTGTGTACTTTTGAGATCCTTGTAGATGGTTTGACTAAGCAAAGGAAATAGTTTGTCAGCGAGAAATAATTTCAATCGCGCTACAAAATTGGTTGAAGGATTTGCTGGCATTCCATGAGAATCGGACAACTTTGAATTCCTTTGTTTGCACCCCGAATTGTACCAGTATAAAGAATGTGGATTGCGATTTGTAGAGTATCTGCTTTGGACGGTCTTCAAATGTAATCACCTTAGCGTCTAGAGATGACTATATTTTCGTGTATAATTTCTTGTCTTTATTCGGTACTTCGCAGAATGCAATGGTGCCGCGAAAACAAGGTAACGCTTCATGACAAAGCATTTAATGATCTACGCTGCCTCAGTCGTGCCGGGGGGCGTTGAGACCTTCACCACGCAACTTTCCACAGCGCTCGAACACTTTCTTCCACAATCATCGTGGCAACTTTCAGTACTCGGTCACTCGACGAACGTGATCAACCAACGGATTGCATGGCCGCAGTCGGTATTCAAACCACTGGTTGAGCAGGAATCTGTCGCTTCAGAATCGGCCTATTCCAATGCTGATGTGCGTGAATTCAAGCAGCTTACGGCAGATGGAAGCCAAGCGTTTGATATTCTGTACTTACCCTCACCTTGGGGCAATATCCCGCTCGGCTCAACCATGCCGATTCCCGCGCCAGTCGTGATGAGTTTCCATGATCTCGAATTCGAGGATACCGACTACGGCATTATCACCGACCAACACCGCCGCGAGGCTCAAAAATTCGCCAAGTTAGGCAGCGCATTTGTCTTTTCCAGCGAGTATGTGCGCCAGCGAGCAATTGTGCTTTATCATTTTCCACGCGAACGCACACATGTAATTCATCAAGCACCGACGCAATACCCTGTGACGGCAAGCGTCGATGTCCGGCAAAAGTACGGGCTGCCAGAACGATTCGCTTTCACTCTACGCTGGCTATCGCGCCGGAAAAACGGTGAAACCTTAATCGAAGCGCTGGGCATCTTGAAGCAAAAAGGACTGCCTTCGTTACCTTTAGTGACCGCAGGCTACGACTTTGACGATGTATTGCCTAAGAACGTGGCCCACCAACGCTATCAAGAACATGTCCAAGCGCGTATTGGCGAGCTGGGCTTAAACGATGTGCGTGATCTAGGTGTGGTTGATCAGGCCGATATTCCGGCACTGATTAAAGCGGCTACTGTGGTCATCGCGCCATCAAAATCCGAGTCGGGATTAAGCTACTTGATGCTGGATGCAATGGCTCTGGGTACGCCGTTGATCCATGCCCGAATTCCGGTCGTTACCGAACGACTGGGAACAGACGAGGTTTATGCGCTGGCCTTTGATCCCAATCATGCTGAAGAGTTGGCGTCCAAAATCACGGATGTGGCGCAGAATGAAGCGAATGCCAAGGCACGTGCCGAAAAAGCCAAGGTGCTCATTGGTCAACGGTCACAAGAGGATGTTGCCCGCGAGTATCTTGAACTCTTCAAAGCGGTTAGTGACTGTCCATGGAAAACCCGTCCGCGCCAGCGTGACCAAGTGATGCGCAGCCGCGAAGAACGCGTGGCATGGCTCATCAACCACACCACATTGCGAGATGCGGAGCTTCCCATCATCCGCCAGTTCGGCATGGAAGTGTATACCAGCAAAGAACTGCCTGCTGGAAACGAATACCGTACCGCATCGGTGGATTTTTCGGAAGACGAACATTCGACGTTGCCCAATTGGGTACTGGATCGTCTTAACCGGCATAACTTTTATGAAGACGGCGTTCCATTTGAAATCGCCGAGCTGCTCAATGGTTACTTCGGCACGGTCATCGCCACTTCATTCTTCCCGCCCCTGCGTGATTTGATCCATAACTATAAGGGCCGGTTCATCATCCAAGTTTTTGGACGCGAACACCCCCATAACTACAGCGAATTCTTCAACTTTATGGGCAAAGAAGCGTTCTGGAGACATGCATGGGAGGCGCGAGATCGCTTCTGGTTTGCTCCAGCTTATGAAAGCATTACGCCGATTGAAGAAAAACTGCTCCAAGATCGTTCGGTTTTGCTGCCTTTAGGGTTACCGGATCGCATTCTAAGGGCAGCGGACCGCTGGGTGGGGAATGATAAGCGTATCCTGTTTACACCTTGGACATTTGCCACACTTAATTGGCGGACATCAACCGATTCCCGTCGATGATCCAACGGTAACTGGCTTCGTCAGTGATGATGTGATGCAAAGCTGGTTCCGCGAGCTGCGCGTGATGTTTTATCACAGCCGCGAGCCACGCCATCTGCATTATCATCCGTTGGAAGCAGTGGCCTATGGTATGCCTTTAATCTACTTAAAGGGCGGTTTGGTCGAAGCGCTAATGGGCAAAGATAAACCCGGTGCTTGCGACACATATGAAGAAGCCGAACAAAAACTGCGTCGAATTCTGGATGGTGACGAAGCATTCACGCAACTGGTCATCGAGAGCCAATCCTCACTGCTGGACACGTTCCGTCCGGAGTATGTAGCGGATGTCTGGAAAGAACGTTTCTTTAACGGCATTATGAACATCTCGCCCGTTCCCGACGTGCTTCCACTGCCACAGTGGAACGCGAGTCCCGTTTTAGAAAGGGAGACAAACTATCCGGCTTTAACACCTAACAGGCGCATTGGCGTCTATGCATTGGTGGCACCGGGTGGTGGAATCTATAAATTCGTCAGTGGGTTGGTACAGGCAGTAGCTAAAGCAGCCGAATCGGTTAAATGGCATGTCGACCTTACGTGGGGATCGCCGACCGTCGGTAAGGATGGATACGCGAAACCGCAGTGGGAATTCCCGATGCCTTCAACACTGCGCGTCATTCCCGTGCCTCAACACAAGCCTATCATACGTCAGGTTCGACAACAGCGTACGCCCAGGAATCGACCATCATGGCGTCTCTCGGCTCTCTATTTAAATAACCGTTTCATCCGAATCGCGAGCGAAATTTTCCTAATACCCACGCAGTATACGATAAGCGCGATTCAACAGCGTACCTTCCGTCCCTACAATCCACATCTGAACTCGGCCTTTACCACCAGCCGCATTGGCCGACGGCTTATCAATAATCGGATAACACGCCGCTTAGGAATTACCCTAAATGAACAGAAGATTACTGGCGTAACTGTAAGTGTTGGCAGCTACCTCACTAATCCACCCCCTTGGGGCGAACCCACGCCACTGCCGGAAATCCCCTTCTCACACTTTCAACCCTATTTGTCGTTAAAACAAATTGAAGAGATGGGACGGCGCTATGATGCGCTTCTTTTTGGCAACCCGTTCCGTCTGGTTTCCCCTAATACGCCACTTGCCGAGGTCAAGCAGCAGCCCGTCGCTATCACCATGTATGATCTAGCACACGAATTCACAGAAACATGGGGAACGAACGCGGCCTCCGTGTCTCGCGAGATGGTCGTCTGGGGACGGTTGGCTCAACGGATCGTATTCGGTTCAAACTACATTCGTAACGAAGCGATCAAACGGTATGGCATCCCCGCAACGAACACACGAGTGGTGAACCAACCCCCAATGGTTATCCGGCGAACAATACCTGATGCGGATGAGATTCGTCAGGTGAAGAGTAAACTCAAGCTTCCGGAGCGCTACCTGTTCAACACCGGTCATCAAGGTACCCATAAAAACAACATCGCCATCTTTCAAGCAATCAGCATTCTGCACTGGCGCGGATTTGATACCCCGCCGTTTGTAATTGGTGGCGCGGATGTTCAACGCTACCTACTTGACGCACCTACGGGTGAATATATGAATGCGCTCCAACAGGTTATTCGGGATGGCAATTTTGTAATGGGCAAAGACATCATTATCGCTGATTACATTGCTGAAGAGGATTTACCGGCCGTCTATGCTGGAGCCAGTATTGGCATTAGTATGTCACGCTCGGAAATGGCTGTACACGGCATGATCACTGAATCGATGCTGTATGGCGCACCGGTTATCGCTAGCACGATCCCACAGAATGTTGAAGAACTAGGCCGCGACGATGAATATGCATTGCTTGTCCCACCCGATGATCCAGTTGCGCTGGCGGATGCGATTGAGTATACGTTGAACCATCCCGAAGAAACGGCGGCTCGAATTCAACGCGCACATACTTACATTCAGGCTAAGACATGGGAAAAAATGGGCGGGGAGTTCCTCGGCATTTTTGAGGAAATCGCGGCTTCACGTGAATCTAAGACAAATGCGAGGTAAGAAGGTATCGCCACCGAATTGCGAGACTATTTGGTGGCGATGCGTCGCATTTTGACATTGGGTGTGTAGATCAAATCCCCCTGTGGGGCATAATAATGGTGTTCAGCATCACGGCGTGCCCCGATTGAGAAGAAGCGCGGTGTAATATCACGCCATGTCGCCAACGGCATTAGCGCAATGGGATTAGAAATGCCTACCCATACGCCGAGTTCGCGCGGGCGGAGTTTCATCGCGGGGAATAGCCCTTCGAGAACCACATCCCCTGACCACTCGCCGGATTCGGGCAACTGCTGATTATCACAGGCGGTTATCACAGCGTGTGATTCAATATCAATAATTCCCAACACTACACGGCAATTCGGAACCGCTTCTTTGAGATGCAAATGACAACGAACGAGAATATCCTCACCAAATTGGAATTGATTTTGGATTTGACCATTTTTGTCGTGGAGAGTCACGCCGTTAATGTCAACACGCTGGTCATAGATATTCTTGTTTATCTTAACCGATCCGTCAGTGCCTTCAATTAACTTTTTCTCTTCTTGTGGCTGAGCCGCAGCCGGTGCAGCAGGCTTCGCTTGAGCAATCATACGCGCCTGTTCACTGCGCGTATATTCGGCAATAACCTCGGAAGAATTCCCATCAGCACGCATCTTACCATGATCAAGCCAGATCACACGGCTGCAAAGTTTTTCAACCGATGACAGATCATGTGAGATGAGAACCAGCGTGCCTTTACCCACAAATTCACGAATGACCGCGTTGGCTTTGACCGAAAAGTTATAATCCCCTACGGCCAAGACCTCGTCCAAAAGAATGATTTCCGGGTCAAGATGCATGGCCGCCGAAAAGCCTAAGCGTGCCAGCATACCCGACGAATAACGCTTGATGGGCGTATCGATATACTCACCAATATCAGCAAAGTCGATAATTTGCTCAATGCGGTCAAGGGACTGCTTGCGTGATAGTCCCATTAGGGTACAGTTCAAGAACAGGTTTTCATGTCCGGTCAGGTCAGGATGAAAGCCAGCTCCCAAGGCGAGCAGCGGGGCAACATTCCCTTTAACCGAAAGAGAGCCTTTGGTGGGCAGCGAAACACCTGCCAATAAGCGAAGCAGCGTTGTTTTACCGGAACCGTTATGTCCGATTACCCCTAACGCTTGCCCTTGTTCGAGGCCAAAACTAATGTCGTTGAGTACATAATGCGATTCAGGCGACGCTTTTGCGGCACGAGCCGAAGCGCGGAAGGTGCGTGCCAAATCCTGTACGATAGTGCGTATGCGCATCGTACCGACCGCTTGGTACTGTTTATAAACGTGGTCAACTTGAATTACATTACTCATAGGAGGTGGTGTTTTCTTTTGGGCCTTGAATGCAGAGGATGATGGGATGCGATTAGAGAATATCTGCAAATCGCCATTCAGTCTTTTTGAAGAACCGATAACCAATAAAGAGCAGCACAACCGAGAAAATCGCTACAACGATGAGTTCCCGACCATAGGAAAAACCACCGAAGAGGATTGTTTCTTGATAGGCGGCAAAAATCAGGCCGATAGGGTTAATGAAATAGAGCATCCGGACACTATTCGGCACTACATTAATGGGATAAATGACCGGGCTGACGTAAAGCAAGAGCTGCATCAAAATGGGCAAAATTTGAAATAAATCACGCACGTATGACGAAAAACCAGCCAGCAAAAAGGCTAATCCAATAGCCAAACAGGTATGGATAAAGAGAATGGGGATTGCCAATAAGATATAGGGAGTCAATGGTTGGTGGTAGAGTACAAACAAGATAGCAATGATGACTATCCCGATGAGCAAATCCACCAAGGCTTCTACCGCAACTCCCAGTGGCAAAAATTCACGCGGGAAGCTGACCCGCGTAACAATGTCTAAATTGGTAACCACTGAAGACGCACCGCTGATCACAATCCGCTGGAAATAGCTCCAGAGTACTAAGCTGGTCACAACAAATAACGGATATGGGACAGGCTCAGTCGAAACACGAGCGATGACCGAGAACACTAAGATGTAAACCAAGCTAGAGAGAAGAGGTTGTAAAACGGCCCAGAGCAGCCCCACGGTGGTTTGACTGTAACGTGTAATAATGCTGCGCCGCACCCAATATACAAAGAACGAACGATATTGCAACGCATATTGCAAATGTTCTCTTAAGGTGCGATTGATCCGGTTATCAGCAGCTTCGTATATGCGTTGCATGGTCAGCGACGACGCGCTTAGTCCTCTTCATTAATTGGGGCAGTTGGAAGGGTAATCATAGCATGGGGCAGTTTGCTAAGGCAATGGTCGTGACATGCACAACGGCTGAGGCTCCTGTACAGCAGACGTATATTTGGTCTTGATGATAATCTGACGAATAACTGACTTAGGTCGTACCCTCTTAAGAGCTTGACACGGATGCAGGCTTATCTGCCAGTAAGCTTTTGACCCATTTCGATATCTGCTTTCCCAAGCGGTTTGAAGGCAGCTCAACGAATCTGTGAAGGATATAGGATTCGATAATGATGAGAGCAGCCACCGCCACCAGTGAGACGTAAAAGTGCACATTATGCGTGACAAAAACTGTAAGCAGGATATATCCGGTTGCCCCATGAACGATATAAATGGGATAACTAATATTCGACAGGAAATCCAATACCCTGCTATAAGGGATTTTGTCTTTGAAACGATAGCAGAGACTAAATAAAACGAGCGCATAAAAATAGTTATAATGGATCGGACTAACCAAGGCTTGAACCGGTGAAAAACTCACCGCGATATAAAAAAAGGTGAACAGTACTGCCGCAGTCACAAGAAATCGAGAAAAAGTCCAATGCTTTGTATGGAGATTATAGAAACAGGTTCCTATAAACATAAAAACGATATAGCCAAAAGCGCTTGAGAGATTAAATGCGAACTTATAGAGGTAAAAGAAGTTATTGAGCAGAAAGTCATAGGTGCCGCTGGTTACATAAACAAAGATCAGCATCACCATCGTTGTAACAATGAGGGTTTTAGAACTCTTTAGATTTGAAACCCATGCCAGAAACGTGCAAAGAATATAAAACTTCAGTTCAACCTCAAGCGTCCAATTCACGCCGTCAATTGAAGGTATCCAAAACCAATCCCGTAGCAATGACGCGTTAATCAGATAATCTCTGGCTGTATAGGGAAATGGTGTACCAATGCGCGATGTATAGACATACATCACGATGACAACCAATAATAAACCAACAGCGTATGGTGGGAAAATACGGAAAAACCGCCGGATAATAAATTGGCCTGTTCCAATGTGCTCCATCGAAATCGGAATTACGAATCCACTGATCAAAAAGAAGACGGCCACACCAAAAGGACCTGCATTAAAGTTGAAGTTGTAAAACCACAGGATAATTTTGGGGAGGAGTAAACCGGGATCGACTGTTACGGGGCGAGTAAAAGCCAAACCGACCGCAACAGCATTGGCATGTGCAAACACGTCAACATAGTGAGAGATCATCACGGCTATAACGGCAACGGCTCTCAGCATGTGAGCGAACCAAATACGATCCGTGTCTTTTTTTTGAGCAGTCGAGTTCAATTTATCGCCTTATTGAGTATTAAACTTAAGCCTATATTTTACAGGGGTTCATAATCACCTTGATCTTACCATTTTCCTTTAGAATCAAACAGACAGCCTACCTCTAAAGTTCAGTATTTATCATGGCTCATGGCCAAATAGCTAACCCGTTGGATTATGGAGCCAGCACGAGCGGCAAACAACTTTTGAAGAAAAAATCCCTGAACAGCAGCGAACGGGCGGGTTTGCAACGAAATCTCAATTCAACCAAGTTGCCATATCGCCACACCTCAACGACAATAAGAAAGGAATTATGTTGATTTTGCTACACATAGCATTTCGTGTAATATAACAATAATCCTTTCTGAGAAACTGTTCTTTACAACCCTTTTATGTCTCAAGGGGGCAGATATGTCCGGTCGTTTCCGCCGCATCTTTAGCGTGACTCTGTTGTGGATGTGTTTTCTCGTCATTCTGCCCGTATTGGCCCAGCAAGACGTGCGCGTAACCGTGAATTACGCGGAAGTCGCCAGTGAATCGGACAAAAATCAGGCGGTCAACATCTACTTTACGTTGTTCGACGGGCAAAATAACCCCATGCCCAGCCCATCGATTTCGTCTGCCCAGATGGTGCTGAATAACCAGACCTTTACCGCTTCCAAAGTGGATAAACCGACCACGCCCTTCTATATCGTACTGGTACTGGATACCAGCGGTAGTATGCAAAGTAATGCGCCCAAGCTGCGTGAAGCTGCGCTGGCCGCTGTAAACGGCGCGCCAGATGGTACAAATATCGCCATCTTACGCTTTACCCATCAAATTCCACCTTTGTCCGGATTTACAACGGATAAAGGGCTGCTCAATAACACCATCGGCGGATTGACCAGTGACCAATTCAAGGGCGGCACCTGTATATATGATGCCTTATCGACAGCGGTTGATTCGCTGAAGATCGCTCCAGCAGGCCGCCGCGCGATTATTTTATTCACAGATGGCGTCGATGAAGACCAGTTTGGGCGCAAACCGTGCAGTAAAGTGACTGAAGATGCGGTTATCAAGAGCGCCAATGAGAGCCAGCAAACACCAATCTATACCATCGGACTAACGGGGAACGCCAAGACCGACTTCACCACGCTCAAGAATATGTCGGAGCGCACAGGCGGTATTTCCAACGCAGGTACGATCAATGAATTAGCGGGCGTGTTCCAAAGAGTCATTAATACGCTTGCCAGCCAGAAACAAGCGACCTTCGATAACATCTGCTTACCGGCGGGAAGCTACTCCGGTGCGATTACAGTGACAATCAGCGAACCTTCAGCCAATGCCTCGGGGATTGTGAGCAATGTCACGCTTAACAAAACCTGTTTTATTCCAACACCGACGCCGACCCCGACTGATACGCTGACGCCAACCGTAACGCCAAGCCTAACTCCGACCAATACACCAACGCCCACCTCGACGCCTGTTCCCTTGAACTTGGGTATCACGCCGAATCTGGTGGGCGGAGCGATGACCTTCGAGATCTCACGCGAAGGCGACGGTGATGTGGGCTTCTATGAAGTGACGATCAAAGATAAGGCGACTGGCATTTTGCTGGCACAGCCTTATGGACGGCGGCATTTCACGCCGGAAGAGGCAGCCGAATCGGTTAAGACACCGCTCAATGAAGTTTCGGCGACAACATGGTTGGTCTGTGTCAAAGCGCTGGCAGCCGATGAAAAGACACCGCTTTCGGGTGATTTCTGCCAAGAGATGACACCCCCGCGCACCCCAACACCAACCTCGACGGCAACAGCAACCAGCACTAATACACCAACGCTGACGCCCCAACCAACGGATACGGCAACCCTGACACCGACGACCGCGCCAACGGCTACGGCGACATTGGCGGCGGTCATCCCTGAAATTCGTTTTAACCCGACGACGCAAGAATTTGAAATTCAACTGGATACGGCGAATTTCAAACTCGATCAAATCAAGTCCTATACCATCCGCATCGAAGACGCCAACAAGCTGGTGGTGCGGCGGGTGGAACAAACAGGCACCTTCGAAAATCCACTGCGCATCAAAGCGATTGATGACCGCACAGGAGCCGAACTCTCTGAAGGTCAATTCAACATCTTCGTCGAGTTGAGCGTCAACGGACAACCGACCACCTTCCAAGCGGTGAAGGAAGTCAAGAAGCCTGCGCCACCAACGCCAACGCCTGAACCCGGCATCATCCAGAAGATGGGTGGGGCGATTAAAGATAGTCCGGTGCTCGCGATTGTGTTTGCGGTGGTAGTGATCGCATTGTTCGCGCTGATTTTCTTCCTGCTGCGGCGGGGACGTGGCAGCCGCTTTGATTACGAACCGACCTATACCAAACCGCAGAAGCCTTCGCCGCAATCGAAGGGCGGAACACCAGCAACTGATGCGCCGAGATCGGCAGTCGAAATTGACGGTGGAACGCAAATTGAAATTCCCATGGAATCGACCTTCCGCGACAAGGGTGCCAGTTTGAAGGTCATGCAATCCAACACCGAAGCACCGGGCAGGACATGGAACTTCACGAGTAACGACGTACCCTATCGCATCGGACGCGGGGGAACCAGTGACTTCCCGGTCAAAGTTGACCTCAAAGACTTGGGCGTAAGTTCTGTCCATGCCACGATTCAGTTCGCTAACGGGCAGTATTGGATTGTGGATGAAGGCAGTACCAACGGCACCTTCATCAACGGGGATCGCTTAAAACCCGCTCAACGCCGCGTACTGGAAAACGGGCAAATCATCCGTTTAGGCGCGAATACGGAACTGGAATTCACCGATAAGAACAAAGTGTTCCAAAGTATGTCCACGTCACAGAAGATTGTTCCTCCGCCCAAGGCACAGCCCGCGCAGCCCTCTGCCACGTCAACGACACCGGCTGCACCGCCGCCTGCGCCACCTCCACCACAGCCCGCCGCGCCACAGGTGGACTTCTCGGAGGAAAAGACCAATGTCAGCCGGATGGGACTGCCGCCGGGAATCAAAGCCACACTTGAGATGCTGCCGAGCGGCCCCGCGTATCCGATCACTGAAATGGAGTTTACAATTGGACGCCGGCGCACCAACACGCTACCCTTAGATCGGCTGGGAATTTCGCGCGAGCATGCGCGCTTCGCGTGGCAGGCTGCGGAACGCTGCTTCACCATTGAAGATTTGAACAGTGGTAACGGTACGTTCGTGGATGAGCAACCGCTTCCACCGAATGTCCCGCGCCGGCTTGAACCGAACAAAGCCTACGAAATCCGGCTGGCGAAGGATGAAAACGCGGTGCTGATGCGCTTCCAATATCTGTTACCGCCTGCGCCTGTGTCGTACGAAGATGAGCCAACGCAGGTGTAAGTGAGTGTCATGTTTCGGGGCAAGGTATTTCTTGCCCCTACAGACAGATCGCTAATTATCCCGTACGATTAGCTCATCAGTGAACGAAACATTTGCTGCAATTTGCGCTTTCGCATATAACTAAGATGGACTTCTTCTTCAATCAACAACTATGAGCCAAAATATCACGCAGCAAATACAGGTTGTCCAGCGTTCAGAAGTGGGTCTTAAACGCTCGGTCAATCAAGACTCGATTGGTGTCCGTGTGCCGCAGACCGGCCAAACCAGTCAGCACGCCTTGTTCGTCGTGGCAGACGGCGTCGGCGGCAACCTGCCGAAAGGGGAAGTTGCCAGCCATACAGCGGTGGAGGCGATCTTCGCCTATTATTACGCCGAGTCTGATGAGAGCGATATGCTGACGCGCGTCGGGGATGCGCTGCAGGACACCAACATCGCGGTGCGGGATCAAGCCGCAGCCGAAGGTGTGCCAGCAATCGGGACGACGATTGTGGGACTGGCAATCGCGCCCGGCGGCGAGGCAATTGGCTTCAACGTGGGAGACAGCCGCCTTTACCGGATTCGCGGCGGCGAAATCGAACTTATCTCGGAAGATCAGGTAAGCCTGCCCGAACCCGGTGTCCTGAAAGACGAATTTAAATCCCGCCGCATCACCAAGATTTCTTCGTATCTAGGTCAGCCGCATCTGCTGGAACCGAATTTTTATCGCCTGAAAACGCAGCCGGGTGATACCTTTGTGCTGTGTTCAGACGGCGTATGGTCGAAAATACCTGACGACGAACTGCTGCAAAATATTGACCGCCAACCGCTAGATCAAGCCTCTGAACGGCTGGTGAAGTTAGTCTATGAACGCAACGCGCCGGATAATCTGAGTGTCATTCTGGTGCGGCTAGATGAGAATCCGGTACGCAAAACACTGGCTGAACCCATCGGTGAAATGCCCACGGCCATTACCGCCAAACCAGCGGCGGATGTTAGCAGTCAAGGCGGACGCAGCATGACACCATTCATAATCGGCGGTGTGGTTTTGCTGGCGATTATCATCGGCGCGGTGGCACTGCTTCAAAACCGCTCCGGTTCGGTTTCTGTCACGCCCACAGTCGGAACCATTGTGGTAGCCAATTCCACCGAAGAACCGACCAAAACAGCTCTCCTTGCATCGCCAACCAAATCCGATGCGACCAACACTCCTTTGCCCGCGACAACCGCAGCGGCGCTTTCGATCAAAGCCAGTAATACACCCCAGCCGAGCGCAACATCAACGCCATCGCCCAAACCAGAGACGAATACAGCCCTTCCTTCACCAACAACAACCCATACAGCGACTGCTACCGACACTCAATCACAGACGCCGAAGCCAAGTTCTACACCCCCGCCGACACAGACCTCAACGCCAACGACAGCGCCAACAGTGGTCGCGCAGGTCGTACCAAGCGATACCCCTACAGCGAAGGCCAGTCTAACGGTTGAACCTTCAGCAACGCGTACTGCATCACCAACACTGGAACCAACAATAGCATCGAGCGATACACCGACCCCGCAGCCGTCTGAGACCCCTACGCCGATTACACCGACGACGACCATTAACCCGACACTGATAACGTACACACCGTCCGCGACGTTTACGCCGACGCCCAGCTTGACCTCAACGCTGACTTTTACGCCAACAGCTACCGCGACGGATACCAACACGCCGACGGCAACCGCGACCTTTACCGATACGCCAACCAATACACCGACTTCAACCTCTACGCCCAGCCCAACGCTGACGCCGACCGTGACCTTAACACCATCAGTAACGCCGAATGCTCAACAGGCCGCACAAACGGCTACGGCCAAAGCGAGCATCACGCCGACCATTCCGCCGACGCCTTACGCGCCGCGGGACAACGATGTGATTACGCTGTCGCAAAGCGTGACGTTCTATCCCTCGACGGATGGCACCAGCTTTACACGTCCAAGCAGCGGCGGCGTTGAACTGCCTGCGAATACGGTCGTCACGGTTATCAGCAGCCAAGCAACGCCAATTGACGGGCTGATTTATTCGTATGTCACACTGCAAAGCAAGGTGGATGGCATCAGCAGTGAAACCGGATGGGCCGCGCTTGCGCCTGCCGCCCAAGCGATTGTCACGGCACATATTCAAAATGGCGTGACTATCCGCAAAGGTCCCAGCCAACTCTATGAGCGCATCGGCATCGGTCTTAAAGATGGCGAACGCGCGGTTGTGTTAGGACAAGCCACCTATCATGGGCAGCGCTGGTATTACGTTGATCCTGAAAATCCACAGGCAGCATCCGGCTGGATCTGGTCTGGCGTCAAAGGTCTGGAATTGCAGGGCAACATCAGCAATGTGCCACAGCGGGGCTTCCTACCGGAACCCACGCTCACACCAACACCGTTGCCGATACCAACGGAGTCACCAACACCGTCTGCCTAAAATGAACAGATCATTAGAGAATTTGCAAATCAGCCACCTATTGGGTAAGCGATTTTTGATTTGATTTTGTTAAGAAATCTCACAGCGCCGCACCATAGTGAGGTAAGAGGGTTGTTTAGTCTTGTCAATAGGCGTCTTACCTTGCTTGACAAATACTTTTTTTTAAACTTAGAATGAAATGAGCGTCACCTAGAACACAAAGGGAACTAGATATGAGCGATACCGTATCAATCGACTATGCTGCTATGCAGAAAGTCGCCCAAGGTTTCAGCCATGAGGCCGCTAGTGTTAAGAAAATTATCGACGATTTGAATCATCATTTGCAGCAACTTGACCAAGGACAAGGCTGGAAAGCAGAAGCTGCCACCAAGTACTACGGTGTCATGAGAAACGACGTCATGCCACGCCTGCAACGGCTACAGCATGCCCTCGACCATACCTCACAACGCTGCTCCGGGGAGCTCGTCCAGACGTTCAAGAACGCCACAGACGAAGCCTGTAACGCAATTCCCAATAATTCATAACTAAAAAGGAGTCGTCACTGTGAGCGGTGAAATTAAGTTTAAAGAAGACCAGATGCGGCAAGCGATTGACCATATGCGCCGCGATGCCAAGCAACTACGCCAGACCATTAGCCAGACCCAGAACCTCGCCGGAATGATCGAAAAAGGCGCGTTGGTTGGTGAGGCCGGAACCCAATTTCAGTCAGCCATCAAGAGCACACTGAACTCCAAGATTGAGGAAATTGCTCAAAAGCTTGAAGAGCAAGCCCGTTTCATGGAAGTTGAACTCGAACAGCTGCTCAAAGCTGCCAGCAAACTTCGTTAATATCTGCTTTTTGAAAGGAACTAACCGATCATGGGTTTGTTAGATGGCGTTCTAAAACTAGTACAGAAGGTCGTGGAATCCGTCCTTTCTGAAGTGACCAAGCAGGTCAACCGCGTTCAGAACGAAGTCCTGAACGAGATGACCAAGATGATTAGCGGTCCGTTTGACGAAATTTGGCGCGGCGAAGATGCTGACCAATTTAAAGAAAAAATCCAAAAAATGGCTGTGCCGAAGGCCGAAAACATTCTCGGTGTGGTCGGCGGTATCGGCAACGGTATCAAACAGGCGATCAATATAATTCAATCGGCTGACCAGAAAGCCAACCAAATCGTCAGCGACATCGCCAGCGAATTTTCCAAGATATAACTTCGAAAGAGGATTAAGAAAAGATGGCAAAAGAAAGACATATGGACCCCGCCAAGGTGCGGGCCATGGGACAAACTCTGGAAACCATTTCATCGATCTTGAAAGCAGTCAGTACCGTGCTTGAAGTGCAGATGATGATCCTCAAGACAACCGCCTTCATTGGTTTGGTAGGCGGATTGGTCGTGGAACGTTATATCGCACAAATTAAGCCGAAGGTTGATGAACTCGCCAAGTTCACTGCTGAGCTTTCGCAGGACGCGATACTCTCGGCAGCGGACTGGGAAAAGGCACAGCGTTCCGGCTAAAGTCCGTTTATAGTCAACAAATAAAATACCCGCCAGTGAGCGGGTATTTTATTGCGTATTGAAGGGGGATCAGCGGGTGATGGCGCTGATGAGAATACTGACGACGAACAGCACCAGCAGCCCGACCATGGAGTAAACGGCTACACGCCGAACGTCCTTGAAAAAGACATCCATATCAAAGCGCTTTTTATCCGTCACTTCCCCGTAGAGATTGAGCAGCGCGGCCCGCAGTTCGGAAACATTATTATAACGCTTGGGATGGTCGTGGCGCACCGCACGCTGCACGATGTCCAGAAGGCCGTCTACCCCTTCAGAACTGCTCTTGCCGCCTTTGCGCCCGCGACGCGGCGATACCGGCAAATCCGTGCGCTTAAGCACCGGACTCACCTGCTGAATTTCCTCGTAAATATCCTCGGTACGGCGCAGGGTATAGGAATATGCGGGTTTGCCCGCCAGCATCTCGTAGAGGATTAAACCCAGTGCATAAACGTCAGCGGCCGGATTAAGCGTCCCGCCGCGAATGAGTTCGGTCGGGGTATAGGCCGCCATCAGGTGATGCTGCAAAGCTTGGGCTTCAGTGGCAGGAAGCTGCTTGCCTGTCGGGAATAATAAACCCACATCGAGCAAAACAGGCTGTGGCACACCGGCGTTATTGCGATGTACCAAAATCACATCAGGGTTCACATTGAGATGCAGGCGCTCGGTGATCTTCTCAATGCGAATAATCGCTTCGGTGAGCGTCAGCATGAACCAGCCGACATCCTCGTGCCAAGGCTGCGGATTATCCAGCAGCGAATCGGTGAGGAACTCCCCTTCGATGTAATCCATGAGAAAGAAATAGCGGGTTTGTTCGCCGGATGTCGCAATACCATAGGCATCCTGCCCATTCACCGCCATATGCGGACGCCAATGGGGTAATGAAGGATGATTATCCCGCGAATTCATGGTGATGGTACGGAGCGCTTCAGCTTCGTTACGAAGATAGGCCTCGTTTTCAGAGCCGGGGTTGGCGACTTTGAGGATGAGGACTTCACGCTCTTTATCGATGCCACGCTCGACTTTGTAGATGGTGGCAGTCTTCAAGACGCGCATCAATTCGAGGATTTTGAGGTTGGCGAGAAAGTCCCCATATTTAAACAGAACCGGCAGTGACCCCGCCGGACAATCGACTTCCTGACACCACAAGTTTCCATCAGGCGAGGTCAAACGACAGTGGCTGCAAATATGGCGCATATGCGACCTATCCCCCGAAATGTTATTTGACACACTTTTCCAATTATGCCACAATGAAAATGTTTAAGGCAACTCAAGCAAAAATTCATTCTTACCATAGGCTAAATATCGCGTTGTTTGAAACGTGGCTGAAGGGGAAGTGCCATGCCTAGTTCGCCCCATTATGTTGACCGTCCCCCGCGCATCCAGCCTGAACTGCCTCAGGGCGTGGTGGAAATCCCAAATCCACCCAAAGACGATGATGCCGCGCAGCCCTTGTGGCAATCGCTTGTACCCATTATCACGATCATCGGTTATTTGCTGGTCAGCACCTCTGGCTCCGGCAACAACCTCGCCTTTATGATCCCGATGGCGCTAACAGTCGTGATTTCAACTGGCATTCAGCTTTATACAGGCTTGACGGCTCTAGCGAAGCGGCGTGAAAAACGTATCTCGTATACCCGCCGCTTGGTCGAGATGCGCCGCGAAATGGTTGCCAGCCATACCCGCCAGCGCACCTTCTACGAATACAACTACCCCGAACCGGGCGTCGTCCTGAATATGCGCGGCGACAGCCAAGACAATCGGGGTGGTGCACGGTTGTGGGAACGACGCGCCGGCGATCCGGATTTCGCAGTGACCCGTTTAGGACTCGGCGTCAGGCCGACAACGGTTGAGTACAAAGTCACTCAGCGCGGCGACAATGATGAGAATCCACTGCGCGCCGACGCCGAGCGGTTGGCTGCTGACTCGCATTACGTATCCAACGTGCCGATTACTATTCGCCTGTATCAACGGGCTAAAGAGCGCGAAGATAAGAAAAACGACACCTCGAAAGCAGCATCCGGCGAAAGCAGTATAAAGACTCCTAAAGAGATTGTGCGCCATTCGTTAGGTATCGCAGGCGAGGCGCGAGACGCTTACGAATTCATCTACAGCCTGCTTGCCCATTACGCAGCCTTTCATTCGCCGACCGATGTGCAAATCTCAGTCGTGGGCATGAACGCCGCTTCTACCCATTGGGCATGGTTGTACGCGCTGCCTCACAGCCAAATTAATCCGGCAAAAGGCCAATACCGTCTGTACTTCGAGGACTGCGAACGCATCTACGCGCCCGTTGATGGCACGATCACAGAAGTCAATGTGTCGGTCGGTAAAACGTTTGAACCCGGCAAAGTGGTTGCCCGCATCCGTTCAGACGCCGATGGTCGCATCGTGGATGTGGTCAGTCCGGTGGCGGGACGCGTGCAAGAATTTGGCCGCGTGATGGTCGAAGGCGCTGACAATCTGCCCTTGATTGACGCCGACCGCCACGTCGAAAAGGGCATGCTGCTGATGCGGCTGGAAGACTTCGGTCTGACTTCGCAGCAGTTGGACGACGAGGTTGATCCCCGCAAAGACATCCAGTACAAGTTCGGTAGAGATCGCAAGCGTGAAGTGGCCGGCGTACCGCGCTTCTGGAAAGAAAAAGTGTGGGTCGAACTGGATCGCCGCGCCCGCCGTTTACGTGATAAAGACGAAAACGACCGCACCGAAATTACCCTGCCGTTCATGCTGACAGTGGTCGATCTGCTGGCAGCGCGTCCCAACATGAGCGACGAAAACAACCCGCTCAAGCAATCGTGGCTGGATGATCTGGAAAGTGAAGCGGCGACCTCGCTGCTGCTGAGCCGTGGGCTTGATCTGGGCGGCGCAGTGATCTTCCTCGTGCCGCAGCGCAGCAAAGTGCCGAGCGGATGCCAGAGCATCATCGAACTCAAACGCGATGCCAGTGGACAGCTCAAGTTCCTATATGCCGAAGTCGGTTTGAACAGTACCCGATACGTTGGCGACGCCGACACGATTGTAGACATCAACAAGCTGAAGCAGTTCAGCAAAGCGGTGGCCGAATGGGAAGTCCGGCGCAACTACGGCGCGGATATGCCCCGTGCGGTGGGTTTGCTGCCACTGTATGACGCCAACTCGATCACAGGGTTGAACATCCCTGAACGCTGGCGTGAGAGTGTCGATCCCAAACGCGCCGAATGGCCGAAGATGCCGCTGGGTATGCTGGCGGGACAAGAACCGCGCCATCTGCACTTCTTCGCGGATGCCGATGGTGTTCATGGGATGATCGCAGGAAGTACGGGTTCCGGTAAATCCGAACTGCTGATGACCATGATTTTGAGTTTGGCGGTCAAGTATGACCCGACGATGGTCAACTTCGTGCTGGTGGACTTCAAAGGTGGCGCGGCCTTCGAACCCTTCAAGGAACTGCCGCATGTTGTGGACTTCGTTACCAACCTGCGCGGGAACGCCGTGGCGCGTATGTTCGCGGCCATCATCGCCGAACTCAACCGCCGCCAGCAGTTGAACCAAGACACCGACATGAAAGACATCGTCCGCTACAAACGGGCGGGCTTGCACCTCCAGCGCAACGACAACTATCCCCATCTGTTTATCATCATTGACGAATTTGCGGAAATGATCTCCAACAACGCCGAGTACAAGGCGCAGTTGGACAGCATTACGCGTCTGGGTCGTGCGCTCGGTGTATCACTGATTTTGGCAGCGCAGCGCCCGACTGGCGTCACCGATCAGATGCGCGCCAACATCAAGTTCCGCATCGCCTTACGCGTCGAAACCCGCGACGAAAGTTCTGAACTCTTGCGCCTACCGGACGCGGCTTATCTACCCAGTATTCCGGGGCGCGGTTACCTGCAAGTCGGCAGCGAAAGCCTCGAAAATATTCAGGTTGGTTACACGGGTGAAACTTACCTGCGCGACGACTATGATCCGATGGAACGCTACGAAGGACGCGCCGTCATCTGGGAAGACGACCTCGGTAAAGAAGAGGATGAACCCATGTATGACGTCATGGTGCGGCGTATGGAGAAATGGGCCACTGAACGCTACGGTGATAATCCACCTTGGCGCAAGCCGTGGCCGAATCCACTGCCCACCTATCTCTCGCTCGACCAACCGGCAGGCATCGAAGTCGAATATGTGCGCGATGAAGATCAGGATTATATCCGCGCCGAACTAGCACCGAACCAACCGTTTGTGCTCGCCCCTGCTATTCCGCAGTGGTTAGAGGGACAGCTTACGACGTGGAAGCCGTTGGATTGGGAAAACCGAGCGATGCGGGCGGTGGTCGGCTTGATTGACGACCCCAGCAACGCCAAGCTGCACCTGTTGAAGGTCGATTTGACCGTCGGCCATTACACCATTCTGGGCGCGTCGGGTTGGGGCAAGAGCATCTTCCTGCGCACGGTGGTTACCAGCTTACTGGCGACCCACGCACCGGATGAACTGAACCTCTACATTCTGGATTTCGGCAGCCGTGCACTGCAAATCTTCGAAGATGTGACGCATACCGGCGCGTATATCGTCGCCCACGAAAAAGAGCGCGTCGAGCGTTTGATCCGCATGTTGGAAGAACTGAATGACTCGCGCAAAGAGATCATCAGCCAAGCAAACGTCGCCAACCTGATTGAGTATAACCACAAAGGCCCGCCGCGCGGACGTACGGATTTACCGGCCAAGCTGCCTGCGGTGGTGGTGATTATCGACAACTTTGCCGAGTTCCGTAACAGCTATGAAGCGCTGTTCGAAATTCTGACGTCGCTGGTACGTGAAGGGCTTTCCAACGGCATTTACTTCATGGTGTCAGGCGAACAAAGCAACGCGCTCGGTAAGCTGTTCAACCTGATCCCCGAACGCATTACGCTCAAACTCTCCGACGATGGTGAATATGCCCAGATCGTCGGGCGTGGGGCGCGTCCAGTGGACGAAATCGCGGGACGTGGTTTACGCCGCGTAGACCGTTCACCGCTGGAACTGCAAGTGGCGATGCCATTAGGTTTCATTGATGACGAGGCGGCCAAGACCGAGTCCGAACGTCTGATTGATTTCCTCGGCGTCCTTAAGAAAACGGCGCAGGAAAAGGGCTATGAACGTCCGCCGCAGATCGACATTTTGGAAAACTGGGCAGTGCTGCCGCAGTTGCTCAAGGAATACCGTTCGCGCTTGGATGGCGAACCTGTCCTGCCTGCTAAAGTCATCATGGGACGCGCCGACAGTGACCTGATGCCTGCGGTTATTTCGCTGGATGCCAAGCCGCACTTCATCGTCACCGGGCCGCCGTCATCCGGTAAGAGCACGGCGATCCACACATGGATACTGTCGCTGGCAGATTTGTACTCACCGCATGAAGTGGCGATGGTCTTCGTGGACTATCAAGGTGGCGTGGTCGATTACGGTGGCACCCACCGGCTGGATGAATTGCCTCACGCGCTGATGCCGGTCATCACCGAGCCGCAGCAGTACGCCGAGATGGTTACCCAGTTAGAGAACGAGTTCGTTTATACCCAGAACCGCCCTTACCGTGAAGTGTTTGTGATCTTCGACAACTACGACGATATTGATGAACTGGCGTCCAAAGTTGAAGGTGGCGATCCCCGACGGCGCTTGGGTGATATGGCACGCCGCGCGGGTAAGCAGGGCTTACACTTCGTGGTCTGCGGCTCGAAGGACGGGCTGAACTCCGGCGATGATATGCTGCGCCCGATTGCAGCCAACCGCTACGGTCTGGCAATGGACTCGGAGTCCGCCGAAAGCTCGCCGTTCTATGCGTCAGTCCCGCGCAGTCAAAGCCAGATGCAGCTTCCCCGTGGACGCGGCTTCATCGTGATGCCCGGTAAAGTGTCACTGGTGCAGGTGGCCGTACCTTATCCCGATCCGACACGTAAAACAGAAGATATGGACGCGTGGGTTGAAAATATCCTCGAACGGGGTGAAGCCCCCGCACAATGGCTCCCGATGGCGGAACGTCCGGACGGCACAGCGGCTTCAAATGGGAGCAGCAACGGTGCACATAAACCGCTGGCACTGACACCGGAACAGCGCCAGTATCTCCTCGAGAAGATTGCCGAGAAGATGGGAGCAACCGCTGATGTCTTGGCGTCGGCCTTCCCCGATGACGAGTCGCTGGTGAATACGGCGCAGTCGTATGAGATTACGTTGGAGAAGACGTAGAAACCCACCGCGGCCCTCTTTCTATAAATGTGGAAGGAAGCGGGATACGTTAGGAAGAAGATTTAAACGGTTTGCGCCGTAGGGACAAGATATACCTTGCCCAATAAGGTGCTTCAAAACCCGCCCTTTTTTATGACGACAGGCGTGTGCAAGTCGAGATAAGCTATAAATAGGATGTCCTCTCCATAACCAGCCAATGGAGGGGAATGACGACAGAGGATGCATGTATGGCAAACCAAGATCGTTACAACATACTCCGGCAAAAACTGGTCGCGACCCACATCCCGCTGACGATTGAGGCGCAGGGAGAGCCGCATCGCGTCCTGCTGCTCAAGGAGATGACGGTGCGCGATTTGCGGGAAGAAGCCGTCAATAAGTTTGTCCAAGAGTCGGGGAAAAAGAGTGATTTCGTGCTGATCGCGAACCAACAGCCTCTGGCACTCTCTAAACGGCTGAGCACCTTAAGCGCGGATACGGTGGTGCGCTTGGTGCGGGCGGATAAGACGCAGAAGGTCGAAGAACAGGTGGTGCTGGTATTCGACGAGAATACGCGCTTCCCGATTACCTCCCTGCCCGCGATTATCGGGCGCTCCAAGCAAGGGGATGTGGCGCTGGCCGTGAACGTCAATGATCTGCCCAACGGCTTGACGGTTTCCCGCCGGCACGCTGAACTGAGCAAGCAGGGCGATACGTTTATGATCCGCAACATTGCCGATAATCCGCAGGACAAACCGATTTATATCAATGAAGTGGCGCTGGCCTCCGGCGATATTCCCAAAGAAGTCGGGGATGGCACTGCGATTCGTCTGGGTAAAATTACGCTGACTTTGCAAATTACTTAACGCACGATGATAGGGCATCATGGCCGACAAACCGCTAGACCCACGCCTTAAAGAACTCGCCGGTGTCACGCTCCCCAAAGGCAATTACAAGCTTCAAAACTTGATTGCATCGAGTCACATGTCAGTTGTTTATAAGGCGCTTGATCTGGCTTCAAACCGCGCGGTTGCCATCAAAATTCTGGCGGACGACAAATATCTATGGCGGTTTAAAGCCGAGGCCGAACTCGGTTATCTGCTGACGATGACCAACGTCGCCAGCACCATCCGCGCCGAGATGAACGGCGAAACACTCCCTAACGGTCTGACGGTCAAATATCTGGTGATGAAGTGGATTAACGGCGCATCGCTAGGGGATTTGATTCGCGATCACCGTGACCAGCCGATACCCACACCGGAACTGCTGCAGTTCACGGTCAAGCTGCTGCAAAAGATCACGCCCGCGCTGGAACGGATGCACGCCGCCAATATCATCCACCGTGACCTCAAACCGAATAACATCCGCTTCAACAACGACGCGCTGGATAAAGACGAGCCTTACTTACTGGACTTCGGCATCGCCAAGTGGGTGCAAGAACAAAGCCATCCCACATCCGACGAAACCGAGGAAAAGACCAAGGTCTGGGAGGCTCCCGGCACGCATAAGTATATGCCGCCGGAACAATGGGACGGGGAGGCGATTGCCCGCAGCGATCAATATGCCCTCGCCATGCTGGTCTATGAAGTGCTTTCGGACGGCTACTCGCCATTCGAAAAGTCTATTTCATCGCCGCCCTCCACCGGCGGATCAACTGGCTCAGAAGGTCGCAAACGCTTCGACTGGGAACGGGCACACCGTGAACTCCAACCGGTGCCCATACAAGAGTATCGACCGGATATTCCGCAAACGGTGTGGCAGGTTATGCTGCGCGCCATGAACAAGAATCCGGTGATGCGCTACGAGAACGTCAGCAAATTCACAGCGGAGTTCATCAAAGCGGTACAACAGCCGAGCGCTCCGGTAGCCCCCGCGCCACAGGTCGAGCGCACCATCCGGCAGGATTTGCGGGATTTGCCGCCCCCTGTTACGCCATCGGTCAAACCAGCACAAACGCAGCGTTTTGATGCGCCACCCGCAAAGTCTGTTCCAGACGAAAAGCCTAACACGCCACAGCCGAATGCCGCGACGATGAAGGTTGAGTATGTCGAAAAGATGCGCGAGGGCGTGAAGTCCGGTGTGGTGATCAAACCGGAAGGCACGACGCCAATCCCACCGTTTAAACGCTCAGAGGCATCATCTGACAAGTCCAACCGCTCGATTTTGCCGATTGTCGTGGTAGCGGTGATGATTGTGGTGCTGGCGGTCGCGGCGTTGGTTGTCGCGCCTGCGATCAGCCGTTCGAATACGCCGACAGCCACGCAAACCGATCTATTCGCGGCGCTGGCAGCCAGCCAAACGGCAAATACGACAGCCAACTCGACGGAAGAAGCGACGAACCCAACCGCAGGGAATACCGAAATCGCTCAAGCGGCCTCATCAACGCCTATTCCAGCAACGGATACGGCTAAGCCGACCAACGAACCTACGGAGAAACCGACTGAGGTGCCGTCGGAGACTGCGATACTCGCGAGCGAGACACCGGTTCCAGCGACGGCTACGGCGATTCAGGTGATCGTTCAAGCGACGAATACACCGCTGCCGACTGCCACATTCACCGCTACGGTTACTGTGACGGCGACCAAGACATCGACGCCGACGGTCGCGCCGACCAAGACGGCTACCGCGACACCGACCAAAACCAATACTCCCACCCCAACCAATACGGCGACTTATACGCCGAGCAAGACTCCGACGCCAACGGTGACTCCGACTTCGACGCCTACGCCTACCGCAACAGCAACTAACACACCCACGAACACGCCAACCGCGACGATTACGCCCTCACCCACATCAACGCCGACGCCGACTGTGCCGCCGCTGGTGGTGCTGGATTTGCTGACGCAAATGCGGGACGCCGGACGCCGTGCCAACCAGTTCGACTGCGTGAATTACGTCAAGGCCTATGACGGGCTGCAACTGGCGGTTCAGACCAAGCCGGATGACGCCAAGGTTCAGGTCGTAACTCCGCTGCTGGCGCATACCAATGATCCGGTAACGACGCTTTACGCCTTCTGCAAGCTGCCCGCTAACGCTGACCAATCGCGCGTACTGCTGCGCTCCAATCTAGCAAATAACCAGTACCGCGTGTGGGGCAGCCTGATCAGCCAAGCGATTACTGATGTTGAGGCGCTGCCGTAAAGTCGATAGTCGCTGGTCGATAGTCAAAAACAGACTTCGTGCAAAAACTGCGAAAACTGCAAATGCAAGGCATGGTTTTGACGGCGGGTTTGAGGGAGCACTCCGCTGAATCTGCGAAATATGCTGCAAATGCAGCACAAGCGGCAAGGTTTTTATGTCAGAATTGTCGTCCCACGGGAGGCTTCGCACTCACAGTCGTCAATGTCGGACGTGTCACCACAGTCCTTGGCATGGTCAGTGGCTCAAGCCACTGCCTGAGTGAATCATGGGCGCTGAAGCGCACAGTAAGAAGTAAGTCCATAGTCTCTAGTCAACAGTCGGATACAAGATCCGGTGGTGGTGGCGATCCACATTTGGCGGCGGCGATGGCGGCATTGTCATTCGCATAATGGAAATGTTGTAAATATTGCTGTTGATGCAGTTGAGACTCTTTGGTTTTTGTCACATTTGCAGTAATTGGTCGATGTTAAAGTGCGTTGAGCAAGAACTATCTTGCCCCTACAACAGCATACGACATTTGGTGGGCGAGATGGTGACCATTTGGAAGAACATTTTGTAACTGTTTCGCGGTGGTGACGTTAACCATTTTGAGGGAGCAGGATTGTTAAGCGGGTTGGCGGATGGTTTGAAATGCGTTGGTGATGGTTTGTCTGTTTAAACCGAAGTCATAATAATTCGATAGCAATGAACCGTCCAGAGCGCAGAGGTCAAATAGATCATTCGTGGTACAAGTGTTATAACAGGTATCAAACCTGTTATAAATAATTTGTGAATTTATTGAAGAATGATTGACCGACAATCAATTTTCCCCTATGATGAGAGCATGTGGTAATTATCCACTCATTATCGTAACATCATTTAGTTTGGAGTTCTCATCATGCTGTACATGCCCCGTGAAGAAGGTCAAGGTCTGGTCGAATACGCGTTGATTTTGGTTCTGGTCGCCGTCGTCGTCATCGTCATTCTGGCTCTGCTTGGCCCGGCCATCGGCAACATTTTCTCGAATCTCGTCAAGAACCTGTAATTCTCAGTTTCATCAACATCGAAAGAGACGGCTTAGGCCGTCTTTTTTGTTGCCTCGTGAAGATTCAATATATCTTTAGCCCTGTGGCTAAGCCAAAGAAAATCCTCACCCCCTGCCCCCTCTCCATTTCATGGCAGAGGGGGAATTAAGAGGGAAATTGGAAAGGCCTAGACCTTTACCTACGGAAATTTGCTTAATGCGAATCCAAGGTCAAGTCGAGCGCATAGGGTTTGACGGTGGGCAGCGCAGGCAGCGGAATGCTCGACGGTTCGAGTCCAGAAAGAGCGCTGGTGAACCACTGCTGCTTCCATGCGGCGGCATCGACAGGCGGCAAGCTCGGCGCAGTCGGGAGGGATTCGCTTAAGAAGCGTTCAACCCAATCCACACCGCGCATGGTTGACAGCTCATCTAAGGACTGTGCCAGCTTGAGCACGCTCAAGGCTTGATCAAAGTGATGCAGCGCACGCGGCAGACGGTCGAGTACGGCAGCGGGCGTATTGGCTAAGGCGAAGGTTGGCGTCACCGACTGCCATGTCGAGGACAAGGTGATCTCCGGCGCTTGCCATACACGATCAAGATACGTCGTGAAAGGCTTAGGGATGACTTGAATGCCCGCGACCAAACCTGCAAGCTGTGACTGTGGCGTAAGCGGCGTGGTCGATGCCAGCTCATTTGCCCAGATGCCACTCTGAAAATCGGCCTGTGATGCGCGGCCCCATCCACCCTGAGCAGGCGCATTGTCGCCCAAAAGCTGAAGCGCTCCGGTAACGGGATTGAAGCGCGGCCCCGGCAGGTTATAGTTATTCACCAACCATGACGGCAGATTGAGCAAGCCTTGCAGGGCAGTTTGCTGCTGCTGGCGCGGCTGCGATAAGCCGGAGGC
The DNA here is from genome assembly GCA_044226855.1 of Aggregatilineales bacterium. Taxonomy (GTDB): domain Bacteria; phylum Chloroflexota; class Anaerolineae; order Aggregatilineales; family Phototrophicaceae; genus CFX2. The sequence continues at coordinate 286,907 of JBGAGF010000001.1, read as the reverse complement.
CAGCGCATCGTTGAGCATCCCCAACGGTGAAGGAGCGAACTGGCTGATGACTGAGACAGCGCTCAATTGGGCAAGTTGATCTTGCGTCGCATCGGCAGAAGTCAGTTTGAGCAAACCGCCGAGATAGGGCACATCGGCGTTTCGGACAGGCGGAGCGCTGCGGCGGGTGGCGAAATCGTAGACGCTGCCCTGCGCATCCGGCCCAAGCGGATCCGGCTGCATGTAGCGGGCGATGACTGGTGAATAGGCACGTCCAGCGCTGAAATCCAGATTGGTCTGCGTATCCCAGAGCATGCCGTTGAAAGCTGGCAGGAAATTGGGCAGAGCCGCATCCGGCTTAGTGGCGAGGATGGTGCAGGGATCAGTCACAGCAGTAGGCGCAGTCAGCGCGAGATAGCGACCGAGCGGATCGAACAGCCACAACGGATGAACATCGGCAGGGGCTTCCGCCGTGCCATAGGTACGCTGCCCGACGATCTGTCCGTCACCGCTGCTGATAAACGGTGTGATGCTGTCACCACTGGCTTGGAACAGGGTTTGTCCATCGGCGGTTTGGGCATAGAAGTGCGGCTCACCATTCTCAATGATGATCGACGGCGTTTGCGAACTGCCGATATACACCAGTGAGGTCTTGCCTGCTTTGACCAAGCGCCCGTAAACGTCGTACTGATAAGCAACGCTGCTCTTGTCGGCATTGGTGACGCTGGTCAGATGGTTAGCGGCGTCATAGGCGTAGGTCACGCAGACTTGATCGCTGCCATCGGGCGTTACTGAAATCAAATTGCCACGCGAGTCATAGGTATAGGTAAAACGTGCCTGCGTCACAGGCGTGGGGTTGTCCTGCGCGAGCGTGATGCGCGACGGCACGAAGCCGATCATGCCGATCAACAATCCGGTCACAGTAAGGCCGGAGAGCATCCGGCGTGATCCTAAGCGCCGCCATCCGAATGCGCCGCCTGAACCGAGCAGGAGCAAGGCGACAATGCCTGCTGCGGACTGTTGCGTGGTGGATGTGGCTTGGCTGATGCTGACATCGGTGCCGACCAACTGACTGCGAGCGGTTTTATCATAGTGGTAGCCGATAACAGCCTGTGTACCGTCCTCATATTGGCGTGTTTCTTGCAGCAGTTGACCATAGTCGTTGTAGACATAGGTCGCTTGATAGATCAGGCGGTTGCCGTCGGCTTCGCTGAGGCGCATGGTCAGCAAGCGGTCGTTCTGGTCGTAACCCAAAACCGTGATGTAACCGCCTTTGACGCTGCTGGTGAAGTAACCGCCGCTCTTGCTGCCACCGGTAATCACCTGCCGCTGCAATAAGCCACTGGAGGTATGAACTGTATCGAGTGTCAGGCCGAGGTCGAAGTCCTGCGTCTGATGGTTGAGGTAGATGTTCTCGCCGCGACGGTTGGCACGGAAATCGGTGACGTAGTTATCGCCCCAGACAAGGCTGAAGGAAGTCAGGCCGTTGGCTTCCTGCCCGATGTACTGGATTTGCAGCGCGGGATTCTGCTCGTCAGGGTTGCCGGGTTTGTAGTCAATCGACTCGATCAGGCCGTTGCCGCCCGCTTTGAAAACCAGTGCCGCGCCGCTCTTGGCATCGGTAATCGTATAACCGCCGCCCTCATCAGCGTAGGTGATGGTCAGGCTACTGCCCTGCGAGTTGACGGTCGCCAAACGCCCCTGCGGGTCATAGCTGACACCAAAACCCGTATCACCCGTGATGGCCGACAAGTGCGATACGTCTGCATAGCCAGTGGACTGCTCACCGATTTTGTTGAGCAAGCCAAGGCCATCTTTGCCATAAATCAAGGGCAGGCCGCCGATGTCAGTCGGAGCGCCACCGCCTGCCGCATCATACGTGGTTGGCACATGACCGCTGCCGGACGCTGACGGAATTAATGTGTCAATGCGGCGACCGAGCGCGTCATAGGTGTAGCTTTGCAACACGCCATCATTTGTGGCACAGCGGGCGTAATCCAGATGGTCGAGACTGCGGGCTTGGCAGACGGCAGCCACATTATCCAAGTTATAGCTGAAAAGCAGGTCAATGCCCGCCGGACTGGTCAAGCGTGTGACACGATTTTGTGCATCGTACTCATAAGTATAGGTCTTGCCATCGGGGTTCTGGTAGCTGACCAGATTGCCGACTGAGTCATAGGTGAAGGACTCTGAATTCTGCTCGGCGTCGATGGTGCGGATCGGTTGGCCGAGCGTGTCATACAGGAAGCGGGTGCTGCCCAACCAGACATTGGTCGAGGTTTCGTCCGCGCAGGCGGTGGGCGCTAACTGTGAAACTTGATCAAGCGGCGCGGCTTTCAAATCAACAAAAGGAGCCGCCAAGCAGACTTCACGGCTGATGCTATCCAGTAAGCCTTCGGTGTTATAGGTATAGATCAAGCGTTGGCCCGCCGTTCGCACGATGATCTGCGGCGGCTGGCGTTCATCCCCCGGCCAAAAGGTGTAAATCTGCGTGCCATCGGCGTCGGTCAAACGGGTGTTGACCAGACCATTGTTATCGGCGGATGCGGCATATTCATAAGCTGTGGCGGCTTCGCCCTGCTGCTTCTGCACCAAGCGGTATAGCGCGTCGAATTTATAGGCTGTTTGCCCTGCCGGATCGGTCACGGTCAGATCGGATGTACCGGAGCGTTCCAGTTTCCATTGGAGCTTATCACCCGCGACGATTGATACCAGCTTGCCCAACGGGTCGTAGCTCAAACCGAGCTTTTGTCCCGCCGGATTGGTCACGCCGGAAAGCTGTCCTGTCGGCGTGAAGTCGAAATCCCAACTCCAATCGACCCCATCTGCACTAACGGTCACGTTATTCTTGGCGAAGTCGTAATTCACTTTGAGGGCGCGGCTGGTGCCGGCTTCCTGCACGTTCCATCCGGTGAGGCTGCCCGCTTCGTTATAAACCAGTTGATAAACACGTCCGGCAGGCGTGGCGACCTTCCACAGTTCGCCCAAGCCGTCAAAGCTGTAGACGGTCTGGCTGCCGCGCGGATCGGTGTACGTGACGGTCGCGCTGGCGTCGTTCCATGTGAACTGTTCACGTCCAGCAGCGGTGATGACCGCCGTTAAGCGCGTCGGATCAACCGGATCGTTGTATTCATAGGTGGTGACGTTGCCCAGCGGCGAAATCTGACTGGTGAGCAACCCGCGCGTGTCATAGGTATAGCTGACCGCATCTTTGGTCAGCACGTTCTGCTGCAAGATGAGGCGGCCTGCCGCATCATACGTGTAGGCCGTACCACGTCCGGTGCCGTCGACCTGTTTGGTCAGTAAGTCGGCGAGATTGTATTCGAAGCTAAACGAAGCTTGCGGCTGGTCGGCAACGGTGACTGCTGTCAGACGACCTAAAGTGTCGTAGCTGTAAGTGTGTGCAACGCCCTGCTCGTCCGTCCATGAGGTAAGCTGTCCGGCAGCGTCATAGCTCAACTTCCAACCTGCACCACTAGACGGCTTGACCTCGACTGTCGTGCCACCGCTGGCTGTATCCGCCGTGTAGGAGATCACACGGCTGCCGGACGTGTCGCTGATATTGATCAACCGCTGATGCGCATCGTAGCTTAAGGCCAGCGCCGCATCAGCCGGTTTATCGCAGCTTATGGCAGGCGCACCGGACTTGGCACGCAGTTCGAGCGTATCACCGTTGAGTTGCGGGCAGTAGGAAATTGCCGTGGTTTGTACCGCGCCGCTAACCGTTTGCGTCAGTTCCAGCGGGCGACCAAGAAAGTCATAGCTGGTCTTGAGATTGGGGTCGATGTCAGGCTTGCCGGTCAGTGGATTAGTGCGCTGGGCGGTGAATCCGGTCGGGCGGCCATTGGCGTACGTGTCCCAGACGATGCCGGGGTCAGGGAAGTTCTCGACCGGCGCGATCAAACTCCGGAGATTGGGGTTCAGCGCGTTGACGGTCTGCGAGAACAAACGCCACTGTGCCTGCCAGTTCCCCGGCGTGCTTGCGAAGGGATTCTGCTCGGTGCGGATAACACCGGTTAGCTGCCAGCCATAATCAAACAGATAATTGGTGGTGGCGGTCAGCTTGCCGGTCAGGTAATCCGTTTCGACGATCTTCAAGCCATTGGGATTGGCCTGATTGGCAGGCAGCGGATTTTGAACATCGGTCACGGTGTAGTCGAAACGGCGCAGCGCGGCTTGGGGATCACCCAGCAGGCGGATGCGTCCAAGCGCATCATAAACCGCTATAGTTTGCCGGCCATAGGGATCGGTCTGCGTGACCTTGGTGCCGCTGATCGTGACGGCATCACCCACCTGATCAAGCGCGGGCTGCGAGGCATATTGATAGGTCGTGCGGACGGCGGTTTCCTCGCGTCCGGCCAACCAGCGCACACTGGCTGAGACACGCCCCAGCTTATCCGCCGGATCATATTCATAGGTGGTACGGTTGACGTAATCTTTGGCGTCGACGCTGGATTGCAAGCGGGTTTCAATCAGGCGGCCAAGACCATCAAAAAGCGACACCGTGACCGCGCCGGATGGATCAGTCGTCGTGATCTCACTGGTGGTAATGCCGTTACTGTCCTGCTGTGCAGGTGTATAGACGATGCTGTATTTGCCGAACACACTGTCATTGATGCTGACCAAGCGCCCCAAGCCGTCCCATTCATACTCGACTTTGTAGCCGGAGTCATTCTTAAGGGGACTGGCTTGGACGACGCTGCTCAAATAACCGGTCGTAGTGTTATAGGTCAGCACCCATGTGACTTTGTCGTTGGTGCGGATAATGCGCGTGGGACGGTTGCTGTCGTCGCGCTCGATAGTATAGCTCGCGCCCTGTGCATCGGTGTAAGTCGTGAAAAAGGCGTCTTTGTTGTAACCGCCAAAGCTCCATGATGAGCCATCGGCAAAGCTCAACTGCTGCGGCACGATCTGGCGCAGCGGGAACTGCCCCGTTCCAGCCGTGCTCGTGATGTTCAAACCGGGATAGCCGCCGCTCAAGCCCGAAAGCTGGCCGTTGGCATCGGTGTTCAGGTCAACGCGGGTGCGTCCGGTGGTGGATGACCCTTGCAGGAAGCGGCTGGGTATTGAAGCCAGCTGCCCCGCCGCCCATTCGTATTTGGTGGGCACGGCGTCGAAACTTCCGGCAGTCGCCCAAGGATTATCGGTTTGCAACAGCGTGTAGCTGTCACTGGCGGCAGTCAGGCTGCCAGAGGAAAGCTGATACACGTAATGTTTAGGCGTTCCGTTCTCATCGGTGACGGTCACGCTGCGCTTGCCACCGTCGATGCTGGTTTCCAGTTTGCGCCAGACGAACGAGTCGTCTTTGGGCTCTTTGTCCTCAGCATTCAGGATATAAGCAGTAGTGACTGCCGCCTGTCCAATCGTGCCGGTGTCGTCGTAAGCATAGGTCATGACCGGAGCTATCGGCGCGCGTGGGTCATCGTGGCGGATGAGGCGGCCTTGATCGTCATAGGCGTAGGTGGCTTGCTGCCCACTGGAATAGGTGACTCCGGTTAAGCGCCCATTGGTGTAGCTGTATTGAACCTCGAAGCATGACTGCTTTTGGTCACAGCCGCTGATCTCACTTCCGCCCTGTGTCAAATCGCGCAGGCGGGACATGACGATGTGGTTGGACTTGTCGTAATACAGTTCAATCTGCCGCGTTCCGGCGCTGTCGGTAATGATGACCGGCTTATCACCTAATGCACCCGGTCCGCTCAGGTTTTCATCAAAGGGATAGTTAATCGTCACGCTGTAGCCCTGCGCCGGATAGCCGAAACTCCGCAGCCGTCCGGCGCGGTCGAAGTTGTAAGTCAGGCCGGAGCTTTCAGTCAGCGTCCACGTGGAACGTACGCGGGCTAAAGTGTCCGCCCCACTACGGCTGAGCGACCAACCGGGCATCGTCACGGCGCGGTAGACTTCGCCCTGTGCGCCGCTGGCTTTGTCGTCGCGCACGAATTCATGCCGCGAGCCGCTGGGCGTAGTCAACAGAGCAATGCCCCGCGCCGCCCATGTCGGATCGAGTCCCAAGCGGTAGTTGATGCGCGTCGCCGGATCAGCATTCGCCAGATCAAGCGGACGCGAATTAGTCGTTTCGTCAAAGCCAACGGTGTAATCCAGTGGGAAATCGCTCGACCAGCCCGCGCCAAACGGGCCATCCTGCGCGAAGTCGTAGCTGTTATAGCTGCGCGTCAGTGACAGATTAAAAGCGGGATGGTAAGCTACCAGATCGGTCACCGAATACCATAAATTGCCATTGGCCGGATTGATGTCGCCGTTAGGGGCGCAGTTCAGGTTTTGCAGCAGTGTGTTGAGCGGATAGCACTCGCCGCCCAAGTTGTTGAGCGCCCGTGCTTGATAACCCGCTTCATTAGGCAAAGCTTGACCATTGAAGGTCGCGCCATCAAACGTCGGTGTTCCGGCAGGCGTCACAATTTCCAGATAGCTGTCGCCGCGCGGCAGGAGCAGCAGTTCGCGTCCGTTGGCACCGTTTGCCCCATCCCCACGATACACGATATGCAGCACGTCATCCAGCGCGTCAATCGACTGGACATTCGCGCCGGGACGAGTCGTGCTGGTGCGCGGTTGGTCAATGAAGGTGAAGCTCAAAGTGCGATTTTCGGTGCCTTCATCGGCATAGCCGAAGGATGCCAGATTATTCCAATCCAGTTTGATGCTCACGGGCTGGCCGTTGTCGCTCACCTGAATATCGACCGGCAGATCGGGTGCATCAGCGTTGGTCGCGCCTGCCAGTTCTACCATGCGGATTGAGTCGGATTGCAGTTTGATCGACCGTCCATTGAGCAGGCTGGCTTGGAACACGCCGCCTTTGAGGCTGACTTCAGTTCCGGCTTCTACAGGTTTCCATGTGAAGCATAGGTTTTCATCAACCGTTTTGCCCGCCGCGTTGAGCGCACTGACGCGCATCAAATAGGCGGGACAGTTGACGACCGTCGCATCCGGCGCGCCAAAAATCTGGAAATCGCGCTGCGTGATCTGGCTGTCAATCACTACCGTAAAGATGCGGCCATCCGCCAGCTTGTAGCCCATGCAGTCGGTCATGACCCAGATGCCGGTGATGTTCGTCCAATCGCTGGCGACGTGTGTGCCGTTCGAATCGGTGATATCGCGCAGGTTGCTTTGAATGGGGTTGATAAGCGACTGCCCCGCGCCAAAGTTCTCGATGTAATAGATATGCGGCGCTTTATTGACCTGCCCGATCACCGACAGATTGCCGCCGAGCAGACTGACTTCGCTTGCCCAGCTATCGACGATCAAGGTGCCGCCACCGTCGAAGTCGAGGCGTCCGGCTTTGTCCGCCGATTGGGCGACGGACTTGACGCCTGTAGCATTCACCTTGAAGGTCGCGCCGCTGCGGAAGCTGAAAATCTGCTTGCCATCTTGAACCACAAAATCTTGAGTCGGCACCAGATTGAGGCTGGTGGAACTGTCCTTGATCTGCACGGCATTAACGGCACTGATGACATCGCCGCCCGGTTGGAAGTTGGCCGTCAATGTATAGGACACGGTCTGTGAGAGGCGTTCCAAATCGTTGATGTTCGCGAGCTGCACCACCAGCGTATAGACGCCGTTGGCTTTGGTCGGCAGCGTATAGGTTTCGCCAGCCGTAATCGCTTGATAGGTATTGGTGGGCGTAACGCGCGTCATTCCCTTGAACAGCCCGAACTCAAACGGGATGTCCGTAGGCAAATCGTTAAAGGTCACGGTCATGGTGCTGCTGTTGGTCGCGCCATCCACCGAGAACAACCAGTGATCGCCCATGTCGGTTCCCGCGCCGACCTGTCCGGTCGTTGCAGCACCGGATTGCAGCACACCACCGCCCTGTAGCAGTTGATCAGGCGTAGCGTCCCGCGCCATCAAGAAGCGCACATCGCCGCAGGTATCCGTGATTTGAGGCACTGCCGCGGTTGGTGTCTCGGTGGCTTCCTGCGCACGGACACCCACTGCCCCTAAACTCATGATGACAAAGGCGGTCAAAAATAAACCTAAAGAATAAACGCGCGTCTTTTTCATGAACGATCCCCTTACACAGCAGACTGCGATGAACGTGCAGTGTTCCAATTCTATTTCGCCAGACATAACAAGAGGCTTAAAATCTCTACAGGTCTAACCGAAATCGATATCGGTTTGTGTTGTAAAGACCTAAGCCCCTTGCCGGAAGAATCATATCAAGTGGTTGTTTACGGTAAGGAAAAGGTATACCTTTTTCCCTACGCCCTCCGCGCACTTGGCGGTTCAATTCATTCCTTAATACCCTTCGCGGTGCAGCTTCTGCGGATGGTTGTAACTGCACACCATATGCCCATCCTTATGCGCCTCAATCTTCCAGAAGTAATTCGGGAAAGGCCCGAACTTGGTTTCCGGACGGGTATCGAGTGTCACGCTGGTGGTCACGCCGCCGGTGTTATAACGCGCCACTTCATGACCGTCCTCGGCGTACCAGTACAGCCAGTAATCCGTTGCGCCCGGAACCGTGTTCCAGTAGAAGGTGGTCGTGCCGCCTTCTTTGCTGGTGTTGAGCCAATCGACAGGTGAGGTCGTCTTCAATTGGCTGCAATCGAGGCCAGCACCAACAGCCGTTGGTTCGCCGCCTGTATTGTTGCCACCCGTGCCCGGTTTGGTGGGCTGCGGGACGGGTGTGCGGGTCGCCAGCGGACGTGGTGGCGGTGCGACAAAGGGCAGAATGGACAGATCACCAACGATGGTCAGCAGGCGGGCAGAAGCCCAGCCCTTCCGTCCATCGGGCAGTTCGATCTGGAACCAGTCGTTATGCAGGCGGCTGATGCCGATGACCTTGACGGTGACATTTGGCTGGAGCGAAGTCAACACGGCGAAATCAGCACCGTCGCCGCCGCGGATGTTGATCGGCTTGTTGCCTGCCACCGTTGCCTTGACCTCAATCGGGGTCGGCGTTGGAGTAGGCGTCGCCGTATTTGCAGGTGTCGCAGTGCGGGTCAGCGTTGGCGTCGATGTTAAGGTAGGCGTCGCACTGGGTGTGACCACCTTGGTCGCCGTCGCGGTTGGCGTATTGGTCGGCGTTAAGGTGTTGGTCGGTGTATCCGAAGGCGTCAGCGTAAAGGTTGGCGTGACGGTCGGCGGCTCGGCCAGCGGTAGATCATAGATATTGCCTGCCGTGGTAATCAGCGGCGAGTTAGCGGGCAGCCATCCCAACTGTCCATCTTGAAGTTGGATTTGGAACCATGCGCCGTCTTCGCTGATGCCCAGAATATCGACCGTGTCACCTGCCGATAAGCTGGTCAGTGGCGGATACTGCGAACCCGGCCCCTGCCGCACCGAAAGCTGCCGCCGCGTCGAGGCAATCGGTGTCGCAGGCGTTGGTGTCTCTGTCGGCTTAGGTGTATCAGTCGAAGTTGGCGTTTGTGATGGCGTGACAGTCGGTGTATTCGACGGTGTGCGTGTGACCGTGCTGGTCGCGGTTGGACGTTCCGTCGGTGTCGACGTCGAAGTCTTGGTTGCGGTCGGTTCTTTGGTTTCCGTCGGTGACGGTGCAGCCGTATCGCTCGGCTTGGGCGTATCGGAAGCCGATACGATCACCGAAGCCGAAGTGGCTGACGGCTCAACCGATTGGGATTCGGGTGTATTGGAGGCTGTCTCTTTGGTCGATGTTGGTACATCGGTCGCGGGCTGGCTGGTCGCACTTGAAGATGGTGTATCCGAAGCCGAAACCACCACTGCCGCCGAGGTATCGGTGAGCCTGACCGCGCTCGGAGTGACATCCGTCGTCCCACCGTTGTTACCGCGTGAAGCGAACAGCACGATCAATCCGATGACCACCACTGCCGCGACCACGCCGAACACCGCAAATCCGGTACGTCGGCCTCCGGATGGGGCTTGTCCCGCGCCACCTTCATAGGCGTTTGGTCCGGTCTTACCGCTTCCCACATAGGGTGGAATAGGAGCCGGTCCGCCTGTTGGCTGCTTCGCCGGATTTTCACCTGTCTTGGGTACAACCTCGGTCGGGCTGTCATCATCTGCGGCGGCCATACCACGGCTGGGTGTTCCGGTTGGGGGTGGCGGTGGACGTGTCGGCGTATGGGGCTGTGCCGAGCGCGTGGGCGTGAGCTGTGGTGTATCACCGCCCTTACCGAGATTGACCGTGAAAAAGCCGGTCATGCTGCCGGTTGCGTCACGTACCGCGCGGCTCAAATCGTCGGAAAACTCCAGCATGTTCGGATAGCGGTCTTCCGCCGACTTACTGATCGAACGCTCAATAACCGCCGCCACTGATGCCGGAATATCCTCGCGGATTTCATTAGGCGGCACGGGCAGATCGTTCATGTGCTTGAGCATCAAGGCGTAAGGCGTGGGCGCTTCAAAGGGCTGGCGTCCGGTCAGCAGGATGTACATCATCACGCCGACCGCATATTGGTCGGTGGCCGCCGAAATCTTATCGCCGCGCCATTGTTCCGGTGCCATATAAGCAGGCGTACCCATCACCATGCCGGTGCTGGTCATGTTGCCGGAAGCTTCCAGCAGTTTGGCGATACCGAAGTCCACCACGTAGGGTGTCCCGCGATTATCGAACATGATGTTGCTGGGTTTGATGTCACGGTGGATGACGCCGAGGCTGTGCGCATAATCCAGAGCGCCAGCGACCTGCCGCAAAAGCTGTGCCACTTCGCTCAATGAAGGTGGTGGCAAGTTGTTCTGCTGCTGATGGTTCAGCCGTTCACCGACTGTTCCGCCCGTCAGTAAACGCATCACAACATACGTAATCTCGCCATGCGTGCCGTAGTCATAAACCGGCACGATGTTGGGATGTTCTAACGAAGCTGCCGTCCGCGCTTCACGGTTGAAGCGTTCAGCATAACCCGTCTCATGGGTCAGTGCTTGGCTCAGAATTTTGACCGCGACCAACCGCTCTAGATTTTTTTGGTGCGCCTGATAGACCGATGCCATACCACCCACGCCGATCACTTGGCGTAGTTCGTAATTTCCCAGCATCGTCCCTGATAAGTTATTAGAACCCATAAACGATATTTGCTTTACTGTGTACGTGCCCAATTACAAAGTAGCTTAACAGACTTTCCTCGAAAGCACCAAGCAGCAAGCGCTATCCAAACGGCTTCTATACCTATTTCTCATCTTAAGAAAATCAGGCTTCTTTTTGCCGTATATAAGGGAGTCACAAAACCTGTCACGAGCTACTCTATTAATGTACGTCCGGTTCGTACTTTTACGCAACCACTGAAACATTGCGTTTTCTTAACGTCGACGCGTAACATGCGCCACTTTCTTGACAAAACCCTCGATTTCCAATACTCTAAATTTGAAACCGATCAGTCGCAAAAGGTTATGCCGTGAAAAAGGGTGATGAAACCCGCTTGATGATCTTACAGCGTGCCGCCGAGGTCTTTAACCGCAAAGGCTATTCCGGCGCGTCGATGGCCGACATTATGACTGCCACTGGCCTTGAGAAAGGCGGCATCTACCGCCACTTCGACACCAAAGACGACCTCGCGTTGGAAGCCTTTGATTACGCCGTCAACCTTGTCGAACTGGAATTCCAGAACGCCCTCAAGGATAAACGGGACGCCATTGACCGGCTGCGGGCGATTGTCGGCGTCTACCGTGCCATGCCCCGAGGAATGCCGGTTGCGGGTGGCTGTCCGGTGCTCAACACCGCTATCGAAGCCGACGATACTCATCCCCTGCTGCGGGATCATGCCCGCCGCGCGATGGACAAATGGCGCGAATATATCCTCCGCACTGTCACCAAAGGCATCGAGCGCGGTCAAATCCGTCCTGAAATAAAACCGGAGGATTTAGCCACTTTCTTGATTGCCACCCTTGAGGGCGCGATCATGTTGAGCAAGCTCTATGATGACCCGCGCTATATGAACGGCGCGGTCGAAGCCTTCGAAAATTATCTGGAAACCAACGTTCGTATGCTGTAAATGCCTTTGATGGCATCTCCTCCCTTTATCGGGAATGTTTTTCGATCACAAAAGAGACCGCTTGGTCGCATTTACAAGGAGTGATGATGACCGCTGAACTGACCCTGCCCAAAGAACTGGAAACCACCGCTGTTGTTCGTTTTCAAGATTGTGATCCGTTCCAACACCTGAACAACGCCCGTTATGTCGACTACTTCATGAATGCCCGCGAAGATCAGCTCAAACAATTTTACAACTTCGATATTTTTAAAGAGACGCAGCGCACCGGACAGGGCTGGGTCGTCACCAAGAATCAATTGGCTTACCTCTTTCCGGCGGCAGTACAGGAGCAGGTACTCATTCGCACCTGCCTCGTGAAGATGACCGAGTCCGTGCTGGTGGTCGAGGGCTTGATGTTCGATGCTGCGGGCAAGCGCCTCAAAGCCGTGTCATGGATTGAGTTCACCTACGTCAGTCTGCAAACCGGACGCAGCACCCATCATCCCGACGAGTTCATGACCATGTTCCATCCGGTCGTCATCGAGGATGTCTACACGCCGGATGGCTTCAACCAGCGCGTGGATGCCCTCAAAGCCCACTATCGCCGCCAGCCCACTCCTGAACCGTCTCCCATTTAAACCAAACATGCTTGCTTTGTAGGGACAGGTTTTGCAGCCTGTCCAAAATAATCCCATTGATTGTGTAATGGTATAATAAAGCGGTATGAACAGTTCAGTAAGTGAGGTGAACCATGAGCAATCTGGTCATGCATTTGACGGACGAACAACGCCAGCGCATCGAGGAACGGGCACGTCAACAGGGGTTCTCGACTCCAACGGCGTATCTTTTATCGCTGGTTGAGGAAGATGAACCCACAAAAGAAGAAGTGCTTGAAGGATTTCGGCAAGGTTGGGCTGCTGCGATGACAGGCGACACCATCCCCGCATCCAAACTACGGGAATTCATCGATAGAAATAAAGAATGCATATCACGTGTAATATGAGTAAGAAAATTTCAATCATGTTCTATCCATCAAATTAATCCCATTTTATTATGCCTTAGGTTTACCCACACAAACCATCACCGACCAAATCCCAACCATTCTCCAACCCGCTTAACATTTTCCGTCCCTCAAAACCGTTAGAGCCAGCGCCCCGAATCAGTTACAAAATGTTCTTCCAGATGGTCACCCTTCATCCCTCTATCCGTGCTACCCTAAACATATCTTTGTGTCATTGTGCCTTAGAGTCTTTGTGTTAAAACGTCCTCCGTATTCTCTCTGCATCTCTGCGGTTCAATTGCATTTGCCTTTGCAGGTTCAGCGGATCACTCCCCTATTCCCGCAACGACAGTACAAATTTGCACGGCGGTAGCATTACGAGAGCCATCCGCTGCATTTGCGCCAATTCAGCGGAAACAGCCGACCCAACCGCGGCACAAAAATGTCAATTCAGCGGTTTCTCTCCGGCGGTTCGCCAGTCATTTCGGCGGATGATTGTGCGAAGCCAATGTAACAATCTTGAATGGTTCCAAACCTATATCACTTTTTTGCAGTAAAATAGTACACAAAACATTAATATAATAAGCTGTATAAATTATGACGCATCTCGTTTTGTCACCTCACTTTGACGATGCCGTTCTGAGCTGCGGAGGGACCATCCACCAGTTGGTGAAGTCCGGTCAAGTCGTCGATGTCCGCACGGTGATGGCTGGCGTACCAGCGCACTTACCGGACACCCCTCTGGTCAGCACGCTGCATGTCCGCTGGCAGGTAGGTGACAATCCCGTTCAAGCCCGCATCCAAGAAGATGAAACTGCGCTCAAGCTGCTCGGCGCAAAGGTCAGCCGTATGCTCAATTGGACAGACTGCATCTACCGTACAGCCCGCACCGGCGAAGCGCTTTATCCTGAGCAGCCCACCATCTTCGGAGAAATTCACTCCAAAGATCAGATCGCCCAACTCCTGCCGACGATTGTCCTCAAAGCCCATGAAGTACCGCGCTTCATCTATGTGCCGCTGGGCGCCGGACATCATGTCGATCACCAGATTGTGCGGAATTGGGGACTGACTCTTAAGCAATATTACCCTTGGGTGGCGCTGAAATTTTATGAAGAGTATCCTTATACAGAGAAGCCACAAGCAGTGGATCAAGCGCTTGCCTACCTTCGTACAACCTACCCTGCGCTGCGTTTGGAGCTGGAAGTCATTCCACTGACTGAGGATGATATACAAGGTAAGCTGGATGCCATTTTCTGTTACAAAACCCAGATCAGTAGTTTTTGGAAAAACTACGAACAGATGGAGTCCGAAACGCGCCAATCGCTCATACGCGCGGGCAGCGGGACACCGGGAGAACGCTATTGGGTCGTGGTGTAAAACACCCTGCTTCATCAAGGCTGGCGCGCGGCCTCCTCAGCGTATAATCTATGGTTATAAACGACTCAATCTCCACCAAAGGATCACTCGATGACTGACGACGCGCTGGCAAAGGCACAAGCCCTTTTATCCGAGCTCACCGAAGCCGCCCGCAAGGGGCAGATTATTCCCATTCGTTTAACCGGTCAGTTGGAAGCCATTGGTGAACTGCTCGTAAAGGCGCATGAAGAACGCGCGGCGAATGCGGGGTCACCGGACCTCAATGAATATAAGCAGGCCATCGGGGGAATGCTCACGCACGGGTTCCACGATCTGCGCCTGCCCTTAACCAGCATTCGGGGCTACGGGGATATGCTCGGCAATCCGGCGATGGGCGAACTCAATGACATGCAGAAGCAGTTCGTCGGCACCATCCGCACCAACACCAAGCGTATGGAATCCCTGCTGGGCGATGTCAGCGATATGAGCAAACTCTGGAACGGGACGCTCAAGGTCAGTCCCAAGATGGAGATGTTCAAGAACGTGGCCGGATTGGTCGAGAAAGCCATGCGTCCGACAGCCACCGAGTTGAACCGCACCTTTGAAATCGAGACGCCGCAGGGCTTACCGCTGCTCAATGTCGATACTGACTTACTGGTAAAAGCGCTCAACAAACTGGTCGAGAATGCCCTTCGCTACTGCCAGCCTGAGGGCGGCGTCACCCGCTTGAGTGCTACTGGCGAAGGGAATCGACTTCACATTCAAATTCAGGATAATGGAATCGGCATGACCGAAGACGAACTGGCGAAGCTTGGTACACCTTATTTCCGCTCTGATAACGAGTTGGTGCTAGGCTACAAGGGCAGCGGTTTGGGCATCCCGATTGCTTATGGAATCATTCAACTTCTGGGTGGCGATGTTCACGTCACGAGCCAGCCCGGTGAAGGCACCACATTTACCGTTTCATTGACAGGTATGAGTTAAGTCATGGTATTTATGCAATCGCCTATTGATCTTGACCAAGCCTTAGAGATCCTCAACCGTCTCACGGCTGCCGCGCCGGGGAATACCGCTGCGAAGTTGGCTCAAGTTATCCAACTCCTGAAGCAGCTTTCGGACGAGAATACCTATCTTAACAGTCTGGTGTTGGACAATATTCCAGCGCTGTCCGAGCCGATGCAGCCTGAACCGCGTGCGGCGTCCGAAGTCCCCTT
Source organism: Aggregatilineales bacterium (assembly GCA_044226855.1). GTDB lineage: Bacteria > Chloroflexota > Anaerolineae > Aggregatilineales > Phototrophicaceae > CFX2. Next base: position 271,458 of record JBGAGF010000001.1, on the reverse strand, counting down.
TGATGATTACACCGATTATGTGAACCTCATGGGTACCGATCCGTATCCTGAAGCTCATGACGACGACGGGACAACCGATGAACTCGCGGAGGGACTTCCTCCGATGGAAGCGCTGCCCCTCTTTAGTGGCTTAACCGACTCGCTGCGTCCACCGCTAGTCGCCATTCGCGGACGGGCAGAACTAGTGCAGGGTGGGTTGCTGGGACAGATCACACCTGAACAGGATACGTGGCTAGAGGCCATCCAAGAAAATACGCGGCGCGCCTTTGCCGTGCTGGATGCCGTACAGGAAATGATCGCTATTCAAACGGGCAAAATCCGGATTGAGCCGGTCAACTTCCTGTCGACCGATTTGCTCAGTGAAGCATGGGAACATATGAAGGATCAGGCCAAGCAGTACGGGCACAATGTGACTATTCAAGCCCCGGACTTGGTTCCGTTAGCGCATGGGGATTTCTACCAGAGCCTCATCATCTTAACCAATTTGTTGGATAATGCCGTGCGATACACTCCGCCCGGTGGACAAATTAAGCTCTCGGTCGATAATCTGGGCACCCATGTGCTTCTCAGCGTAGCGGATAACGGCATCGGACTAAAGCCCGAAGACATGGAACACATCGGCAAACCCTTCTGGCGTGGCAGCCATCACAAGCTGGTTCGGGCACATGCCGGTACAGGGCTGCACCTGTTCCTCGCCAAACAAATTTTGGCGCTGCAAGATGGGGAACTCATCTTTACAGGTGAGCTAGGCACAGGCAGTACCTTCAGTTTTACCCTGCCTATACCGGAATAACATAATCCCCCAATTCTTAAGGGATTCAACACTCCAATTCTGGTTTATGGTGTATCGTATATATAACGTACTGAAACATTTCCGCGGTGGTTTATGACGGATATTGATGTAATCTACATTGAAGATGATGATATTGAGGCCGAACTTTTCAGCCTCGGTCTGTCCACACGCGGAATCAACGTCTTACATATTCCTGATGCAGAGCCTGCTCGCTTGCACCTCCTGCAGCAAGCCCCTTATACTGCCGCCCGCGCTATCTTTATTGATTTCTGGATCGGTGTCGTCAGCGGCCTTGATGTGGCCAAAGCGCTGCGCGAAAACGGGGATCAACGCCCGTTTTTCTTGCTGACCGCCGGCGAAAATCCGAATCCCGGTATGCTCAAGCAGTTGAACATCATCTACTTACAAAAGCCGGCCAACTACAATAAGGTCGCCAGCGCCGTTGCAGCCTTATAAAACGCAAACATAGCCAATTGCTCTCATATCCTCGTATAATCATCTCGGTATCTTGACATTAGCATTTCACAGGTGTTTTTATGCTGCTTGGCTCAGTCAATGCGATCTTCGCGCTTGCATCATTCTTTCTGGCGCGGCGCAGTCTGGAGCGGGGATGGCCGTTCATCAAAACCGGCTGGTTGGCGATCCAATCTCAAGCCGAACACGATGACGTGCGGGAAAATGTTTTCCGGCGTTTGACCGTGACCGAAGGCGGGCGCTTTCTCATTGGCGGTATTGGTTGGCTCACTTTGGGTATCCTCGCCTTGCTGGCGGGTCTTTACTTCACCATCACGGCCTATCAAACCCTGTTCAGCGGTGTAACAACCTAATTGATCAGAGTCGCGGATGACAGAATTCCAGAAATAAACCCATCCTGACCCCTTACCAACCTCGAGATTGACATCTGTTTCGCTCGCCCCTATACTAATTTTGCGCCGCCCAAACCCCTCAACAGGCTACGTGTTCCCTGTAGTGAAATTGAACACGCCTTCGCCCAAATATTAGCTTGAATCTAATATCCATCACTTATACTATTTGTCCTGACCGATTGACGACTGGAAACACCACAGCACCATGATAAGTGAAAAATCGACGCAGACGCTCGAGCTGCCTAAAATACTCGAACAGCTCACCAAACATACAACTTTCTCGGCTGGCGCGGAACTCGCCCGTTCGCTGCATCCCACCACCATCATTGATCAGGCGGTGACGTGGCAGCGCGAAACGGCCGAGGCACGCATGCTGACCGAGAACAAAGTTAATTTCACCTTGGGCGGCGCACGCGATGTGCGTGAGCCTGCCCTCCAAGCTACTCGCGGGATCATGATCGAAGCGCAGATCATGCTCGACATCCGTCAAACGCTGCGACGCGGCACCACCGTTAAGCGCACCATAGGCCGGATGAAAGGCACCTATCCGCTACTTTCGGACATCGCCAACCAGATTGAGGAATGTACCGATTTACAGGACTCGATTGGTCAGGTGTTGAACGAAAAAGGCGAAGTCTTGGATACCGCCAGCCCACAGTTGGCGATTATCCGGCGTGATCTAAAGGTGGCTTACGACAAACTCCAGACACGCCTGATGCGTTTGGTCGGCTCGACCACCAACGCCCAATTCTTGCAAGAATCGATCATCACCACCCGCAACGGACGCTATGTCATCCCCATCAAATCCGAATTTAAAGGGCGTATCCCCGGCATTGTCCACGACTCCTCTTCGTCGGGCGCGACGCTGTTCATCGAACCGCTGGCAACTGTCGAACTCAACAACACCTACCGCGAACTCCAGCTCGATGAAGAAAAAGAAATCCGGCGTATCCTCCAAGCGCTGACCGAAGAAGTCGGCCACGAATCCGAGCGTATCGTGCGGACGGTGGAAGTCCTCGGTTATCTGGATCTGGTGTTCGCTAAAGCACATTATGCCGAGCAGTTGAAGGCTACCGAGCCGATCTTGCTGCCCTTCCGAGTGCGCCCGAATAATCTGGCACATCCCGGCAGCACCATCCAACTGAAAGCCGCCCGACACCCCCTGCTCACCGGCAATGTCATGCCGATTGACGTGGAATTCGATGAATCGACGTGGGTATTGGTCGTGACCGGCCCCAACACGGGCGGTAAAACGGTTGCGATCAAGACCATCGGTTTGCTGACGTTGATGGCTCAGTGTGGGCTGCAAGTTCCGGCCGACGATGCTAAGTTGAGCGTCTTCGAAGGGGTCTATGCCGACATCGGAGATGAGCAGAGTATCGAGCAATCGCTGAGTACCTTCTCATCGCATATGACCAACACCATCTCAATTTTGCGCGAATGTGATAACAAATCGCTGGTGCTCTTGGATGAACTCGGCGCGGGTACTGATCCGGCGGAAGGCTCGGCGCTGGCGCGGGCGATCTTGAACCATCTGGTCGAGCGGCAGGTAACCACCATCGTGACGACGCACCATCCCGAATTGAAAATCTACGGCGTGGAAACACCCGGTGTTCGAAATGCCAGTGTGGAATTTGACCTTACAACCCTGCGCCCCACCTATCGGCTGATCATCGGCCTACCGGGACGCTCGAACGCGCTGGCAATTGCGACGCGTTTGGGCTTGAGCGATGAAATCATCGAAAGTGCCCGCAGCATGGTCACAACCGAAGACCTCGTAGCGGACGATCTGCTGGACGAAATCCAGCGGACGCGCGAAGACATCCGGCGTGACCGCAGCCTGATCACCGCACTCCGTGAAGAGATCGAAGAACAGCAGGCCGAACTGCAATCCCGTCTGGACAAGATCGAGGATGAACGGCGCAACATCGTGGCGACCGCACGGCGTCAGGCGGACGAGGAAATCAAGAGCTTCCAGCGCGAGATCAAGCGCCTGCGCAACGACATGCGTTCCGCATCCCTTCCATTGGATATGCTGAAGCAGGTGCAAGAAGAGGCGTCAATGCTGGCGGCCAACGCGGAGCAGGCGGTTCCCAACGAAGGGGAAACCGTCGTCGAGAACACATGGGTTCCACGGCTGGGCGAAACCGTCTGGCTGGCAAAGCTCAACGCCGAAGGAACGATCACCGAACTCGAACCGAACAGCGCGACCATCCAAGTAGGGACACTCAAGGTCAAAGCTGGTCTGGATGAGATCAGCCACCGCACCCGCAGTGAGAAGCGTGAAATCAAGCGTGGACATAAGCGTGAGTACGAGAAGTCCCCTGATCCGGTTGCCCCGCGTGGACAATCACCGGGGCTGGAACTCGATCTGCGCGGCGAGCGGGTCGATGAAGCCCTCAAGCGCTTGGAAACCTATGTCGATGCGGCCTATATGAGCGGCCTGCCCTTCGCGCGGATTATTCACGGCAAGGGAACCGGCGCGCTTAAGAAAGCGGTTCGCGAACGGGTGGAGCATCATCCACTGGTCAGCAAAGTCACCGAGGCCATGCCCAAGGAAGGCGGTGGCGGCGTGACCATCATCCACATGGTTCCGATTACCTAAGTCTGTAGTGACAAGCTGTAAGTTTCAAGAGAAAGCCCTGCTCAAATGAGTGGGGCTTTTTTATTCGTCTTGATCATCCTGCAAAAAGTTACGGACAGCGGTAACAAGCTTCACCCATGCTGGTTCATGTTCGGTCAGGAGATGATTACGGCTCTCCAAGGCTACGAACTGTGCATTGGGAATCAATGAGGCCAGCAGACGACCTTCATCAAAGGGCACACCGGCATCTCCACGCGCATGGAGGACAAGCGTCGGAACCTTAACGAGAGGAGCGATTGCGGTCACATCTGTGCGGTGCATTTCGGCTTCCAGTCGTGCAGCGTTTTCGGCTGATGTGGAAATGCGCATCTGTTCGTCAAACGCTTTCAGCTCTTCACTGGTTGCGTCAGGGCGAAGTTGAACCGCGAATACCTGCCGGAAAGCTGGATTCTCGCGCCCCCATCCCACGCGCATCAAATCAATGATGAGCTTTTCTTCAGCACGCTGCTGTTCATTCAGGTCACGATGCAGCCATCCGCGCGCATAAGCACCATACAGGATCAAGTGGCTAACCCGTTCGGGGTGGCGAACTGTATAGGCAATGGCGACCGTGCCACCCTGCGAATTAGCAAAAATCGGGAAGCGTTCAAGCCCGGCAGCATCCACCACCGCTTCGAGGTCGCGCACCCAAGAGTCGAATGAGACATCGTCCACATTCCAATCTGATAAGCCGTTGCCCCGTTCGTCATAACGGATCAAGGTATGGCCGCGACTTAGTTCTTCAAGCAAGTGCCGCCAGATCGGGCTTTCCCAATCGTATTCCAGATGGCTCATAAAGGTGGCCACTTTGACCAGCGGCGCACCAGACCCGCTAATCGCATAAGCGATGCGTACACCATCAGAACTGTTTGTAAAATAAACACGCTGCTGCGTCAAAGCATATTTTGGAGGTGACGTCTGAGGATTGGGCGCGATATTGGATGTTGTTACTGTGTCATCGGGTTTCAGAAGTCCCAAAGCCCGTGCCTGACGAACAGCCTGAGTGCGATTGGTAACACTCAGTTTGCTATAGATCTGACGGTTATACCATCGGATCGTGTTAGGACTCAAGAAAAGTTCAGCGGCAATTTGCTGGTCGGTCAAACCGGCTGATAAACCCGCCAGAATAGCTATTTCACGCTCGGTGAGCGAGTCAAGGAAGGGCTTACTGTTGTTAACCATCAGCACTTAGAAAACTACGCAAAGCGGTTACAAATTTGGGCCAAGCAGACTCATCTTCCAACAAAACGTGGTTCTTGCCCTCGAGTGGAACAAACTGCGCCCCCGGAATCAACGATGCCAGTTGGCGACCTTTCTTGAATGGTATCAAACTATCCTGTGTCACATGGAACACCAGTGTAGGAACTTTCACACTGGGGGCCACATCGGTCACATCGAGCAGATGAAATGCTTGTTCAAACTTGATCGCGTTCTCCGGCGATGTCGAGGCACGCTGAAGATCATCAAACCAACGCATCTGTTCGCTGGTTGCGTCGGGCATAAACATGGCTGTAAATACTTGTCGGAAAGCCGGAGTATTTCGCCCCCAACCCAATTCCATGAGCTTGATAAGCGTCTCAGCAATTTCAAGTTTCTTAGGAGTCGGCCTCCCCCTGAGCAAACCACAACTGAGTGAACCGTAGAGAATAAGGTGGCTGACCCGTTCAGGATGCCGGACAGCATATTGGATGGCAACTGCGGCGCCCTGTGATATCCCGAGCAGCGGGAAACGCTCTAGACCGAGTGTATCCACCACCGTCTCGAGGTCATGTACCCACGCATCGAGTGAGAAGTCATCCACGTCCCAATCGGAAAGGCCACAACCCCGTTCGTCGTATCGTACGAAGGTATGATCGCGTGAGAGTTCCGTAATCCAGTGCTTCCAGAGTGGGCTGTGCCAGTCGAATTCAAGATGGGTCAGCCAGTTGGCTGCTTTAACCAGTGGTGGGCCAACGCCTGTGGTGGCGTAGGCAAGACGAACACCGTCGTGTGAGGAACAGAATCGAATGCGCTGCTCCAGCATTGGCTTTTCGAGACTTTTCGCGGTGCTGATGGCCTGCGTCCGGTTGCTTACACCCAGTTTGCCGTATATCTGACGGTTGTACCACTTGACAGTATTTGGACTGAGGAAGAGTTCATCGGCGATCTGCTGATCGGTTAATCCGGCTGATAGACGCGTCAGAATTTCTTGTTCCCGTTCGGTCAATTGCTCGGGTGATGCCGTTTCATCCTCCATATATCACCTTCCAAACAACCGCTTTACATTCCGTACCATCCTACTCTATCGGACCATTCTTTTCCATTCACTTTCCATTCAAAAGAATGGAGACAGGCCTTTCCAATCTCTTTACCCTGTGTTGTTAGGAAACCAATTCGAACCAGTAAGGAGGATGCAAATGTCGGATTATGTGACTCAACCGCCTGTCACTACGATTGAAACCAACGCTGTGGGGAAGATGCTCGCGTTCATTTATGGTCTCGTTGCCTACGTGATCTTCTTCGTGACCTTCCTATATGCGATTGGCTTTGTCGAAAACTTAGTGGTGCCCAAGTCGATCGACATCGAGGGAGCGGCTTCACCGCTGACCGAAGCACTGATCGTGAATGTGCTCCTGCTAGGTGTCTTCGCTGTACAGCACAGCTTAATGGCGCGACCCGAGTTCAAGCAAATGTGGACAAAAATCGTGCCCAAGTCGGTTGAGCGCAGCACCTACGTCCTGTTCGCCAGTCTGGCGCTGATTCTACTGTTCTGGCAGTGGCGTCCGATCACGACGACGGTCTGGACAGTCGATAACAGTTTCGCACGCCTGTTATTGACCGGACTGTCACTCGTCGGTTGGCTCATTGTCCTGCTCAGCACCTACATGATTAACCATTTTGATCTGTTCGGACTGCGACAGGTCTACCTGAATCTGCGCAATCGGGAGCAGACCGAACTCGGTTTCAGGACGCCATTCTTTTACAAGTTCCTGCGTCATCCGATCATGCTGGGTTTCATCATCGCCTTCTGGGCGGCACCCACCATGACGATAGGTCACCTACTGTTCACGATTGCGACCACCGTCTACATCCTTATCGCGATCCAACTTGAGGAGCGTGATCTGGTTCGGCACTTCGGGGAGCCGTATCGCAATTACCGGCGCAACACACCGATGCTCATCCCGCGCCCACCAAAACAATAAATACTTAGCACACGCAGCGGGTAAATAAAAAGCGGGATTGGCATGAGCTGATCCCGCTTTTTGTTGGATGTTACGCCCGATGATCAGATGCTCCCTATCACCTTCATCAGCAGGGCAAGGATCGCGTGGAGCGGTTGTGGGGCACGTCTCTGTTCAGAGTCTGGTTTGGCGGCACGCAGCATGCGCTCTTGTTCGGCCATCCGGATGAGTTCCTGATGGTGCAAGGAACTTTGCTTACCATTCAACATATGATCTAACTCGTACATGACAAATTTCTCCTTTGGAGAACTCGATTTCTAATGGTTTGGGTGAGGCTGACCAACAGCTTGTAATCAGCCTCAGATGGATGAGCGACGATATGCTTCGCTCATTTCCGGTTCGCGACAGTCGTCACAGTGTCCGATGCTGGTGCAGCGACGACTGACGGTTCGTCATAGCGGGTGTTATCCACATGACTGACTTCGGCGGCAGTGGGGACAACCGGCGCAATTTCGATGTTCGGTTTGACACGCATCACGGTCACGATACCGATAAAGACCGCCACGACCAACCAGCGTCCGAGGACAGCACGGCGTTCCCGAAGAATGTGCTGGAGGTCACTGACCACGACACCATTGGGATTGGTCATGACCGCATCAACGCGCGTCTTCCACGGCAGGACAAACCACTTGCCCAAGACGAAGGTCATGACGATCAGCAGGTAGGCCAAGATCAGCCAAGGCCGGAACAATCCCCAACCTCCAGTTAAGGCGGTACCGGCACCAGCTAGCAAACCGATGAGTCCCAGTTTTTCAGAGACGTGGGACAGCAGTTTGCTCCCCCGATATAAAGTCGGCGCGGCCTGTAGATAGCCACCGAGCAGCAGCAGCAGTTCACCGATAATCATCGCAGTGACAGCGGTTGACATCGAGGCGACATGAATGGTTTTGAAAATAGGATACAAGGTCTGAATGTTCACGATTAACTCCCCCAAGAGTTCATTGCCATCTGTATGGCAGGTTGTACAATTTCATTCTATGAAAACGGCCTGTTGAGGGAGACAGTTGAACGATTGAATTTTCCACCCGACCAAAGACGGATGGGTTACAGGTCACAGGTGGGAGATGTTTAGGGAAGTGGGTTGACTAAATACGATGACGATTTCGATCCAATTGTTAGCGGATTATCCGGAGCTTATTCCAGCGGTGGGTGAGATCCGGTGGCGGGATTGGGGACACGCACCAGAACCGGAAGAACTGGATTGGTGGGTGAACGTCACCGAAAAAGAGTCGGGACGAGACAACCTGCCTGTGACGTGGGTAGCGATTGATGAGCAGGGACAGGCGGTGGGGGCCGTAGGGCTGGCACCGTTGGATATAGAAGAACGGCGAGACCGTACCCCTTGGGTGATCGGGATGATTGTCTCCCCTGAGACGCGTGAGCGGGGCATCGGTCGGGCACTTCTTTCAGCACTGGAAGCTTTCGCGTCGAGCAAGGGGTACGGGCAGATATGGGTTGGGACGGGCGATCAAGCGGTTCATTTCTATGAGAAATGTGGATGGACGCTGACTGAAAGCATCGAGCGCACGACTGGTGAGACGGTGTTGATTTTGACGAAATCGGTTTAGATTTATAGGTTATATGCAAATTTTTCGCAATTTTCGCAGATTTTGCAATACATCCGCCGAATTGTCCGGCGGGACTACGGGAGCGCGGCGCTGAATTGACATTTTATGGCGGCGGATTTGAGGGAGTAAGGCGCTGAATTGGCGCATTTGCAGCGGATGGCTCCCGTAATGCCACCGCTGTGCAATTTGTGCACTGCCGCTGCTTTAATTACAAGAGAAACCAATGCAATTGAATCACAGAGACGCAGAGGAAAAAGAGAAAAGCAAGACATTTTTAATACAAAGGCTCCAAATCACAAAGAACACAAAGTGAAAACGCACCTCCCTCAATTATAGAACAAAAGTTCATTAAGTGCAAGCGAGTTTGGTTCGAGTTTACAAACTTTTGGGGAAAGATGATTATTTGCATTTGACCACGAGTAGCTCAATAGGCTCACGCACCAAGCAACAATTTTCGTATATTGGGGATCAGAAGTTAGGGCAAGTTGGCTCATCGACTATGCGGTTGCAAAAGTGATATGCGAAAGCGCTTGGAAATAAGTGAACTGACCATTGTACGAAAACCCTAAGCCTGTAACGTGAAGGTTAGACCATCGCACGTTCATCCAAATGCCTTCAACATGGATTTCAGGACTTCCCCACTGGAGTGAGAGATCGCCAACACACAGATCATTGTCATGCACTTGAAGATCAAGCCACTTGATAATCCCATCCCAGATCGTCAGATTGATCTGTGAAAACATTCCTATGGGCAACGACCGTGTACAGTCTTGGCTGATGTCGGCTGGCGATGGCAGTAGACTTTCATGGCACAAATACCCCTGTGCTTCTAGTTTTCGCGTATCAATAGTCTGGCCGGGAAGAACATTCGCAAATATCGTGAATGGATCTGGCAAAACTGGTTTATCTAACTGTTTGGCTATTGCATAGACCACTAGAACTATAGTTGAGAGGCTTATAAACACTAATAATGTTATGCGAAGGGTGAGCGAGAGTAATGTTCGTCGCGAGAAAATGTGGCGGCCAAAATGCTTTTTTACACCCTCTCTCAGATGTTTCATAGTGACCTGCCTTATGTGAATCTGCTGTCGAATAACTACAGCGTATCTGGCAGGGGGGAGTAATGTCGTTCACTGAAGGGTGAGTGATGTAGGGGCAGAGGGTGTATCTTATAGCAGGTGAAGCTCTTTAGCGCGTACTAAGGCGTGTGTGCGTGTTTTCGCGCCTATTTTGTCGTACAGGCGATTAATATGCTTCTTGACAGTACTGACCTCAATCACAAGTTGTGCAGCGATTTCGGCGTTGGACAGCCCATCCGCGATTTTATGCAGTATTTCCAGTTCGCGATCCGTGAGGGGTTCGACAAGCCTACTATTAGAGGCATGAACGGCCTGTTGAGATTCGTCGGGCTGGAAGTGCTGGAGCAGACTTCTAGCGACCATCTCCAAATCGCTGTTTTTGCCACGATCCCAAGCTTGCCAATATATCTCAGCGCCAAGTTCGGCCTCCAATTGAGTGCGTAGACGTGTAATCAAAGGCCAATGTTCTAGCCAAGCTCTTGGGCTGGCCTTATGATGAAAGGCTAGTCCTAATAATTCGACAGCCCGTACTTTGTAATCTTGATGAGCCAATAAAATTATGGCAACAGGCATTACAATCGACATGGACATTTGATCACTTGATGTAACTGCCTGCTTGAGCGTGTTTAGAAAGTGGATTTGTGCGGTTGAATACTCTTCCGACCCACAGGCAGCAACTGCCAGTGCTTCTTCAGGAAACACTTCCGGGCCTATCTCGTACACGGCTTGTTTGGCTAAATCCCAACTGCGGCCATAATCCTCTTCCAGAGCTGCTAACAGACTTAGTGTCGACAGCGCTGTTTCAGTTCCAGATACGGCAGTCACACCAGTCCTCGAGGCCATTTCCAATGCTGCTTCGGCATACGTACGCGCCTCCTGAAAATTGCCCAGCACCAAGGTAATGATGGACAAAGCAGCCATAGACCGAACAAGCCAAGCTCTACTGTCAATTGCCCGATAAATTTGTTCCATCTCTTGCGCATACTGTTTGGCTAATTCATATTGGCCAGTATCAATAGATACAGCCATTAGATTCATGAGGGAGGCCGTAACACCAAATTGATCGCCGATAGCGCGTCTCCACGTGAGGCTCTGCTCGGACAGAGTGATAAATTTCTCACGCTGGCCGACTGCACCATATACTGCTCCTAGCCAGTCGGCTGCCCTTGCCATATAAAAGCGGTCACCCAATTCAGTAAACAGGGCAAAACTCTCTTCTAGAAACGGTATGCCAGCCTGAGAATCCTTAGTGATGTGTCCTAGTGCGCCTAAGAGCCATAAACAGTAAGCGATCAGCAGCTTATCCCCCTGCTGTCGAGCAATGGCGAGGACTGCTTCAGTTTGGACTCTCGCCATTTCAACCAATTCAAGGTTAGCCAAGGGCAGCATCCACAGACTGCGTACCTGTATCCTCCCCCACACGCGCTTCAGTTCGGGGGTGGTTTCAGTAGCCAACTGCTCTTGCGCCGTCCGCAAGAATTCCCATCCTTCTTGAATGTGTCCTCGCATTTCACAGAAATTAACCCAGCATTCCGCCGCACTATCTAAAGCCTGATAGTTTTTCCGCGCTACCGCCCAATACCATGCCGTCCGGATGTTCTCGAAATCGACTTCAAGTTCATTGAGGGCTGACAACTGTCTACGGCCTTTAATATCTAGTTCTCTTTGGTTAAGAAATTCCATGTAATAGGTGCTATGGGCATCGCGCGTCACAGTTTTGCTGCCAGATTGGATGAGTTGTTCATCACCATACTGGCGGAGTAGTTCATGGATGTCGTAGCGGCCGTCCTGCGTACGTCGCAGCAGGGATTTATTCACCAGAGCCGCTAAAACTGGCAATGATGCACTGGCAACCGTTTCGGCTGCTGCACGTGTAAAGCCTCCTCGAAAAACCGAGAGCTTCATAAAAATGGCTTGTTCTGTTTCCGACAACAGTCCCCACGAGTGATCTAGTACTGCCCGCATGCTACGATGACGGGCTGGTATGTTGCGGGCGTGGGATTCTAAAATATCCAGACCACGCTCAATTTCTTGAGCAATTTCGAGGCAAGACAGTATTCGCACCCAAACCGCTGCGAGTTCTAATGCTAAGGGCATACCATTTACGAGCTGACAAATACGTACCACCCCCAGTTTGTCGGTCTGGCGTAACACGAAACCGCTCGAAACCCGTTGTGCGTTAAGTAGAAAAAGCTGGACAGCGCCATAACTTTCAATTTCAAATTCGATTTCATGTGATGGGAAACTTAAGCCATCAACCTCAAAAACCCATTCCTCGCGCAATTTTAGGGCTTCGCGAGAAGTCGCAAGTATTTTTGTTTGCGGCGCTTCATTTAGGATATCGCTCAGTAATGTCGTACCCTCTAGCAAGTGTTCGAGATTATCCATCACCAGCAATATGTTTTTGTGTCGTAAATAACTGAGAAGTTGAACCTTTGGTTCATCACCTGAGTTCGGTTGAAAACCAAGGGTTTCGGCAATGGTCTTGACCATAAAATTGGCTGAATTCAAGGCTTGTAAGGGCACGAAATAGACCCCATCGGTGAAGGCATCCGACTGCGCACATGCGGCTTCAATTGCTATTCGTGTTTTGCCTATGCCGCCCGGCCCAACCAATGTCAGTAGTCGGCATTCAGGATTAACTAGCGATTTCTCAATCTGTTTGAGTTCATCAACTCGGCCTACAAATGGCGTCACTTGAATGGGGAAGTTATGGGTAGGCATAGAAAATTAGCCTTTTGATTGCTGTAAAAATACTATAACAAATTTTCACAGCTTCTATTTGGAACTCCTAAGTGAGCAGTTTCGTGGTTGGATCCCATGTCCCGTGAATCGGTATCACAATTATGTTTCAACAAACATGTCAATAGTTTTACCTCTATTTTCGTCTCCTAAGACCGTTTCTTGAAATATTGGCTTAGCATATAGCAAGAGAAGCGGTTGAATATCTTTGCAATTCTATGTCTAAAACAAAACAGGCAAACCGATTGGTCTGCCTGTTTGTTATTGAGGGTTCGCGGTGTCGCCTAGCCCGGTGTACAGACGGCTGCAGGTTCGTCGCAGGCCGTACCGTTCCCGTTCGGGTCAAGCGAGAAGTTTCCGGCTGCGAGGCAGGCGGCTGCTTGGGCGCAGGTCAACTGTGTACAGGTGAAGGCCAGCGACGGACAGACGACCGGAACAATCGGCGTCACGACACCGGGAACTGTGGTCTGCGGCGGGTTGACGATCAGTTGATGCGTCACCGGATCGAAGCCCAAGCCGGGGCCAGCCAGTGTTTGTCCAGCGAGATTGGTAACCAGCAAGGCGAAGTCACTGTTGAGCGCATCTTTGCGGTTTTCCTGTTCATCGGCGATCACCAGCAGATAGCGTCCGGTGGCGGTGATGTTGATCGGCCCAACGGTGAGCACCTGCTCCTTGATGATATTACGTCCCACGCCGAGGAAGTTGGTCGGGTTATCAAAGGGACTGACCGACACCAGCGGCGAGATATTCCCCTTAACCTCGGCAAACTCGACACGGATCGAATCACCCGCGTTGGCATCGAAGCAGTAACCGGTGACTGTGCGGCGCGGCGTGAGCTGATCACGCACCAATTGACCTTTGGTGATGATCTTTAAGATGTCGAACTGTTCTTTATAGGTAAACAGGCATTGATCGGCCTGCAAGTTCAAGTTGGGCAGCAAAGCGCTAATCCGGCCACGCAAATCGGCGAACAGCGCATCGGTAGCTTGGACGGCATTCAATGCGCCGACGACAGTGGCCTGACCGACGACACCGTTGGGCGGCTGCGGCTGTCCGCAGGCTTCAATCCAGAGATCAATGGCTAATCGTAAATTGCCCATCGCGGCGTTAAAGTCCACGCGGAGGGGTTCCAAGGTTTGATTGAATGCGGCCAAGATGGGATTCGGGATGTTGATATCCGAGGGGCGCGCCGGGAAGTTCTGGCAGGCCGCACGGTCACCGAGAGCGACAGTCGTCCATGTCCCACGAATCGAGTCGAGGGCGGTCTGCGAAATGTTGATGCGATCCAACATCAACTGCAAAATGGCGAAGTAATTCTCTTTGGTATCCGCTGATTGGGGCGCTTGCGAGGCGACGATACCATCAATCGGCAGGGAGAGAATGTTGGCTCCGTTCTGGAATTCGACAAATTCAGACGTCACCCATCCGAGCGTGCCTTCGAAATTGACCTGTAACCATGCGTTATTGGCGGTGCGTCCCGTCAACGGAAAAACGGTGTAACGCAGGGGATTGGCGAGAATGGGATAGGCAGTGCTTGGACCCGCACGCAAATGCAGACCGCTGTTTGCCAGCCGACCGGTGACCGGACTGGTGGCATCGGTGGAGCCGGAGCGCGGGCTTTCAAATCCACCATAGGGGATTGAGCGCGGATCACCAACGGGCAAAGCCGCGATGTCACCGGACAATACGGTGATGACCGGTACGCCAACCCATGCCTCCTGCCCTTGGAAGTCAATGCGCAACCACTGGTTATCGGGGCTGCGTCCGTTGGCGGTTGTGGCATAACCTGCGTTCACAATGCCCGCAAGTTCAGCGCCGAGGGCCGGAGCCAGCCGAATATTCACGTTGTCGCGGTTAACGACAATCTGCACACTCCCCTGCGCGATCGGCTGGGCAAGGACACTCCCGACCGATAAGCAGAGGGCTGCTGAGAGGACAATGAACCAGAATACCACTTTACGCATAGGTTATCGCTCCTGTTACACAGAGTAGTATAACAGCGAATGCATTCTGGCAATAGCAATTGAGTCGTGAACTTAGGAGACGTCGTCCGGTACAGGGCTGATGGGCTTGGTGTCTTCTTCGCTAGGCGGCGGTTCATCGAGAATGGCTGCGGCTTTGATGCTGTCCGACGAGAGGTAAGCGAGCATGCCTGTGCGGGTAGGCGGTGCTTCGGGTTCGGGTGCGGGTTCCTCAGGTTTTTCCGGTTCTTGGGGCGCAGGGGTTTCAGCCACCGGTTCAGGCGGTTTCTCAGAAGTGGTCAGTGGTGGCAGCATGGTGGTGATGGCGAGGACTGTATGATCATTAACCGGCAGCACCGGAGCCTTTATGGCGGCTAAGGCTTCGGAGGTACCGATCCGTTCCAGCGCAGCCCGCGAGACACGGCGCACCGCTTCAATCGGATCATGCAGGGCATTCATCAGCGGCTCAACCGCCCAATCGGCCTGCATCTGGCCGAGCACGGCTGCGGCATTACGGCGTTTCATCCACTGATCACTGCGCAAGGCGGCTAACAGAGTGATTTCAGCAGGAGCGCTCTGGAGCTTTAGAAGGGCTTCGGCAACTGCCAAACGAACGCGCGGTGCCAATGTGCGATTGTTGAAGGTTAAGAGGAGCGCCTCAACAGTGAGCTTTTCACGGCTGTCGCCCAATTCTTGGGCCGCACGGATGGCCTGCTCGGTATGATTACCGCTCAGGCGGGCGATCAAACGGACGATATTGCGGCTGTCAGTCGTCGTGGATAAACCGCTGTTGTTTTGAGCGAAGAGGAATTCCAGCGTGGTGACCAAGATTTCACGGAGTTCAGGCTCACCCTCGTGCATGAGGGCATCTTGCACGCCGGGAATAGCGGTGGTTGAACCCAAAGCGCGCAAAGCCGTTGCTGACGCACGCCGTGTATCAGGGTTCGGGTCTTTTAGCGCAGTGACTAGCCCTTTGATGTCCGAGGCTGCCTGCATACGCCAGACTTCAAAATTGAAATCTTTCACAGTCTCAACTATTCCCTCATGCTTTATGAACTTATTGTAGCATGAATACCTTGCGGCAAAATGACAAACAGGGAAAAATTTGGTTTGAAAAAGGTTTATAGGATTAATGTCCTATGAGACAGTATATGCCTGCCTGCACTGAATACGAGCTTGAGGGTTTAAAGGTCGCGCGTTGTTTTGGCATCGGGAAACAAAAAGGGACATGCAAATGCATATCCCTCTCAAAGTCGGGAATATTGTTCTGAGCTAGAGGCTTTCTTCGACCTGCTTGAGCTGCATGAGGGGCGCTTCTTTTTCCTGTGGGGTGCCGGGATTCAACACCAGTTTCCCGCGCTCGACATCGTTAAAAGAATAGAAAGCGTTAATGCCATCCTGAAAACGCTTCAAGATATTGTCACGCAGGACCTTGTCGTCTGCCGAGCTGCTCAATACGACAAATTCATCACCAAGCAAACCGATGAAGTCATCGGCTGTACCATGCGCGGCGACGGCGTCACGGATGATACGCGCTGTGAAAGCGAAGACTTCATTGCCTGCTAGAAAACCATAGAGGTCACAGTAGGCCTTGAACCCATTGACCACAAATCGTATGTCAGTGTATTTTGTCTCGGCCTTCTCGCGCCGATCCAGTTCTTCCTCGACAAGCGCGGCTGTCGGTAATCCAGTACGGTGTTCGTGCAGACTTTCCTGTGTCGCGCGCCGGATGACACTCTGGATACGCAGACGGAGTTCATCCACATCGAAGGGTTTCGTCACATAATCATCCGCGCCGAGTTCCAGTCCTTTGACTTTGTTGGCGCGTTCGTCGCGCTGTGTGAGGAAGATAATGGGAATATAGCGGGTTAACGAGGTCTGGCGTAGACGGCGGCAGGCTTCGTAGCCATCAATATCGGGCATCATGACATCCAGCAAGATGACCTGCGGATATTTGCTCCGTGCCATCTCGATGCCGGTTTCGCCACTATCGGCGTGGAAAACTTCATAATGTTGGCTGGTGAAATACATAGTGAGCATTTCAGCCAAATCGTAATCATCTTCAATGACGAGCAGACGAGTCTCTGCCATAACCTTCAGCCTCTCATGAAAGATGAGATCATTGTCATTTTTTGCTGCGTAACATCCGAATGAACACACACAAGGTGCTTGATGAGTGCTGCAATCATTATCGCGCTGCGTCGCATCAGGCTAAAGCCATGTTGCTAACCGCTTCGCGAGACAAGCGCAGTAAATGCGATTCAAACTTGTACAAACAAGCCCATTTTAAGCTGTAAAAATGCGCGTTCTTCTATTCATCGCCCAGAACCGCACTGACAAAGAACTGTTCGTCAAGTGAATCGGGCGCGTTGCGAATGACCTCTTCCGGAGTCAGGGGTTTACCCGCCACGTCAGGACGGAGAACATTCTTTAAAGGCAGAACCGATGCGGTTGGTGCAATGTGGGATGTGTCGATTTCTTTCAAACTATCAAAGTATTGCAGGATGTGTGAAAGCTGCCCCGCGTACAAACTGATTTCATCATTTGTTAGATCCAGCTTGGCAAGTTCTGCAATGCGCCGTACTTCGTCGTGCGAAAGTTCCATGACCTTTTACCTTAAAAACACCTGACATGTGTCAATCCATCATAGCACACCAGCCAAAAGTAAACCAAATTCAAACCTTCGTATTAAGATTTCGATACAACAAAAACAAAAAAAGGCCATAGAATGAATAAATAGACATTAATCGCATCATAAAGCGCTGGCATTGTCGCTCACCAATTACCTGCCAAAACCATTAAAATATGGCAACTCGTGAACTGATCCCACATCTTGATATTATTGCTGCTGCCCGCAGGCATTATGTCCGTGAGCGAAAAGCACAAACTCCGATCGAAGCGGTACGCGCGCTTGCCAGTATGCAAAAGCGTCCGCTGCCCGTGCTGACTGCTATCCCGACAGATGAGCAAACGCCGATTACGGTTGTCGCACAGGTGCGAGTCACGGCAACCGACGGGCATGGTCTCGAATCGTTAGCTCAACAATTGGCGGTGGCTGGCGCGGATGCACTGGCACTTTTCACCGACAATGGACTGGAACCACACGGCTTGGATGATCTGGTAATGCTGACGCGCACCGTTAACCTACCGGTTATCAGCCAAGATGTGATTGTGGACGAATACCAGATTGTCGAAGCGCGAGCGGCAGGAGCATCGGCTTTGGTGCTGCGTGCCTCGACGATGGATCACAACACGCTGCGGATGCTGGTATCCACGACACAGCGAAACCGGATGACGGCAGTGGTGGAGGTCAACAGCCTTGAAGAAGTGACCTATGCCCAAAGCCTTAGCCCATATGTGATTGCTATCAGCCGCATTGATGCATGGACCGGCGAGCCAAGCCAAGCATCGGCAGACGAACTGCGGGCAGCGATTTCCGGCAACACCCGTGTAATTCTGGCTGAGAGCCTCGCAACCTTCGAAGATGTGCAGGCGGCGGTTGATCTCGAAGTGGACGCGGTTATTGTCGAGCCGGAACTTCTTCTCAATCCCCTGCATAGAACCGAGCTTTTCCATATCCTTCAACGCAACCCATGAGTGATTTGAACAATCCGCAGCCCGATATTGAAGGGGCGATTGGCCTGCTGAGCAGCCCTGACCCGCAACTGCGCCAGTTCGTGGCGTATCTGCTGGGACAGGCGCGCGATTCACGGGCGATTGAACCCTTAATCGACGCGCTGCAAGATGAACATGTGGGGGTGCGTGGAGCGGCGGCTAATGCTCTGGGAACGATTGGCGACCCGGCAGCCGTGCCCTATTTGCAACCCTTACTCCGCCACAACAATCCACAGTTGGTCGTGTGGGCGGCTTTCGCCTTGACCAAACTCGGACGCGACAGTTTTGATGTCCTTGAATCGACACTGCAATCCGAGGATGTTGATGTGCGCCGCAGCACAATTCTGGCGTTCCAGCAGCTTGGTGATCAACGTGCTGTGCCCCATTTGTTACAACTCCGGCGCGATGACTCACGCCGTTTTTCCGGTGATACCACGCTGGGTGAGGCGGCAGTGCGAGCGCTGATTCAACTGGGCTATAACGTCGGGAATTTGCCACCGGCTTCCGGCTGAGATTAACCCATCTTGACCATACGCTTGTCATCGGAATTTCGTGACTAAGTTATCCCTTCAATAATGCCCGGCTCAATGGCGGGATTCTATAGACTACGCTACCATTAAAGTGCTTGAAGGTTCTTTCACAACTCAAGTCGTTGTTTCGCTTACTCTTTTCGTGGGATACGTCTAGTTGGGGGCCGCCTTGAAACGCTTAGTTCTTATTCTCATCGGTATCTTGATGGCGATACCCGCAGCCTTTGTGGTGATGCAAGATAATCCACCACCAATTAAGCTGCAAATTACCGGTATCAATGTTTCCCAGTATCCAACCGTCGTGGTGAATGCCAACGTTTTTGACAAAGTTGGACAGCCCGTTCTTGGGTTGGGGCAAGATGATTTTAAAGTCGTGGGTGATCTCACCAAGAATATGCGAGTCGTCAAAGTCGAGAACTTGACCGACGACAGCTTATCCTTTGCGGTAGTGCTGGCAATTGATACCAGCAGCAGTATGACCGGTATGCCGATCGAACGCGCGAAAGAAGCCGCAATTAGTTTTATTAACTCCATCGGACCGACTGATCCGGTTGCAATTGTTACTTTTGATAACAAAGCTCGTTTAGTACAAGATTTTACGACAGACAAAAGTGTTTTAACGAACATCATTACGAATCTGGGTTATGGTGGTCAAACAGCGCTTTACGATGGAGCCACATTAGCCATCAATACGGCGTTGAACTCTCCATCACCCCGACGCGCGGTTATCATCCTGAGTGACGGACAAGAGTATCGCGCGAGCCTTTCAGGACGGACAACTGCTTTGGACAGCGCCCTCAAAATTGGTGTACCGGTGTATACGATTGGTGAGGGCTTTGGATTTGACCGCAGCTATATGCAAGGTTTAGCCGATGGAACCGTCGCTCAGTTTTACGAATCACCGACGCCTGACCAGTTGAATGAAATTTATAACGGTCTGGCACAAACTCTGCGCAGCCAATATATCATCACCATGACCAGTGATTTGCCGGGTGATGGAAAGACTTATTCACTTGGCATCGAGGCCACTGATAAGAATGGTTCGACAGCCAACGACAAGGTCGATATGCGAGCACGTATCTTTAAGCCGATTGTCTCGCTACCTGATCTGCCGACCAGTGCAATTGCTGAGAATACGGATGTGACCGCTGACGTCCAAGCGGATGATGAAATTGTTTCAGCGGCATTCCAAATTGATGGAAACGTTCCGGTTACGGTGACTTCGCCCTATACAATCACTATCGATCCAGCCAATCTCCAGTCCGGGCAACATACCCTGACCTTCACGGCAACTGACTCAACAGGCGATGCCACTACGGTTAAGGGCGAATTCACGGTTGCGCCCAAGCCACCAACGGTAATGATCACCGGTGTCGGCGATACGCTTGATCAGGTGACTACCGCCACGGTTACCGGATCATCAGTTGAAGGCGCGATCCAAGGTGTGATCGTCAAAGTTAATGACGCGGTTGCGGCCAGCGTCCTTAACAAGTCCGAGACGACTGTCAAGCTCGATCCGGCTGCGCTGCCACCGGGTGAGAACACACTGACCGCGATTGTCCGTGATGCACTGGGCGGACGCACGGAATACTCAATCCAGTTCACCGTTCCTGCCCTGCCGCCAACCGTCAATGTGACAGGGATCACTGCTGGCGAAACCATCACTGAAAATCGGACTGTCACAGTTGAGGTCAATTCGCCGCAAACTCCGCTGAGCAAGGTCGTCTATAAGATCGACGGTAAAGAAGTAGCCACCCAAACGGCTGAACCGCTGACCTTCGATTTGGACGTCAAGACCATCGGAGTTGGCAACCATATTCTGACGGTTGAGGCCACCAATGAAGGTGGAAAGACGGCCAGTGCGGATGTAGCTTTTGTAGTCGCGCCACCACCGACGGCAACGCCAACCGCCACCGCGACATCAACCAATACGCCAATACCACCGACCGCAACTGATACCAAGGTGCCGCCAACTAACACGAGTTTGCCACCGACCGCAACCAATACGTCTGCGCCTGCGACGGCCACGAATACCAGTGAACCTGCCACAGCAACCAACACCGAAGCGCCAGCAACGGCTGATGCGAGTGCGACGGCTGCAGTACAGGCAAATATTTCGACGAATGAAGCGTCTACGGCAATCGCGGCAGCACCGACCGATACCCAAGCGGCAGCGACCAACACGGAAGCCGCAACAGACACGAAAGCGCCGCCGACTTCAACGTCGACGACTGCACCGACCGATACCAAAGTGCCAACAGACACAAATGTACCACCGACGTCGACAGCTACGAGCACCGATACGAAGGTGCCGCCATCGGATACGCCGACCAGCACCAATACCAAAGTGCCGCCTACGTCCACATCGACAACTACGCCAACTGAAGTGGAAGCAACGGCTGAACTTACTGAGGCGGCGACCGCTGAGGTGACTGAAAATCCGACCAGTGAAGCGACACAGGAAACGACTGCGGAAGTTACCCAAGCGGTTGCTCTGGCAGCGACGGACACCACCGCACCCACAACCACCGCTACAACCGCTAAAGAGGCGACTGCAGCTTCGACCAACGCTGCAACTGGCGCACCAACCTTTACGCCCATTCCGCTGACAGCGGAAAGTCAGGGTGCAGTGAATGTGGCACAAAGCCCACTGCTGATTGGCGCCACCTGTTTGTTGGGTCTGCTGCTGCTGGCTATTATCTACTGGTTCGCGGCTCGCCGGCGTAACACACGGTAGGTTATTCGTCTGAAGATGTTCTAAAATCCCCTCTCATAATAGAGAGGGGATTTTTGTTTGCAGGGATGGTGGAGCGGTATAGTTTGACGTAAGTACCCCACACTAAATAGCGTTGTCCGGTAGTGAAAAATGTCATGGTTCATATCGCTGTAGGCTAAAGCCATACAGCTAACCAACCAGACAAGCGTACTAAAGTCGCTCCAAAATACCGGTCGATATTGGGCATATTCAGCTTGAAAGTGTCGATTTAGTAAGTTGGATTTTTCTTAAGTTGGTACACATGGGGCAAGATATATCTTAGCCTTACGAAACTCCCTTTATGAACATTGGGCAGGCAGAAAATTGTAGGACAGAAAAGGCATGACGGTTATTCGTCTGTTTTCTTGTTGTAAGAATAGCCCTTGAGCGGGGCATTATCGTCCTCGACGACCTGTGCGACTTCGCCATCTGATAAGCGAATATACGCGCCCTTTAGTTTTTCTTTCTCAGTGGGTTCAGTACATTCAAGTTCCACAAAACGGCGCTGCGTTTGTGGTTTATCCGAGAAAATGATGAACAGGGCGACTAGAAAACCCGGTAACCAGAGCGGAAAGGTCAAGAGTGCCACGACCAGAGTCGTACCGCAGCCTTTGTCCAATACGGCCAGAGGCGGAAAGATCAGGGCGAGGATGACTTTCCAAAAACGGCTGTCCATTAGAAATCCTTCCCGCGCCAGAAGTCGGGATGGGCAGGATCTGTGAAGCGCTTCAAATCGACTGTGTCTGACCAGATTGATCCATCGGGAAGGATGGTTCGGTCATCGAAGCGCGTTTCGTAGAGAATGACATCGGTCATCACGGCATTCTGTAAATTCGCTGCCCGCAAATCCGCCTGCCAGAAGTTCGCGCCTGCCAGTTGAGTATTGGCGAGAATGGCGCTGGTCAACTGCGCGGCGGGCAGATATGCACGGGTTAAATCGGCACCTGTTAAATCGGCCTCGACCAGAATTACGTTACGCATGTTGGCGTCGCGGAGCTTCACATCCCGCAAGATGGCGGCTTTGAGATGGGTTTCGCCCAAGTAAGCTTTGCTCAGGTTGGCTCCACGCAAATTGGCGCGGAGCATATCGGCTTTTGCCAGTGCGGCACCCTGCAGATTAGCGTTCTCCAACTGAACGTTGTGGAGCGAGCCATCCCGAAACCATCCCTTTTTCTTGAGCGCCTCAACCGCTTGTAAGACCTGCCGGTTATCACTACCGCCCATCTGGCGAATCAACATTGTTTTGGAGCCACCAAATAGGGAGCTTAACATGTCTTATCCTAATAACTGTTTGCTTCAACGATGCTGTATGGAGCTTAATAATGACAATGCCGCCTGTCAACTGCAACTTCAGGCCGCAGTCCGATGTTTCGGCTGCCAGAAATCCGGATGCTTGGGATTGGTATAGCGGCTGATGTCTGTCCCTTCTTCCCAATACGTGCAATCTGGCAAAACGGTTTCAGTATCCAGCAGCGTTTCGTCATCCAGATGGACGTCGATCAAGTTGACGTCATTGAGATTAGCCCCGCGTAAATCTGCCCCACGCAAACAGGCTGATTGTAGGTCCGCGCCTTTGAGATACGCACATTTGAGATCCGCGCGAGTCAGTTTGGCGTGACGTAGGTTGGCTAGCGCAAGGCGTGCATTGGGCAACGGCACGTCCTGTAAGTTTACGCCTTCCAGATTGGCATGGACGAGATGGGCGCCTTTCAACTCCCCATTTTTGAGCCAGTTTTGAGCGGCCAACATGCGCACGGCTTCGATGGCAAAGGAATGATCGGGACTGCCCATTTGCAGAATCAAGGCTTCCCGCTCATTTTGATCATCACGAATGCGGTGCATGCGGTCGATAATCAGGACCGTGACGGCAATACTAGCGAGTTCCGTCCCGACATTGGTGTAAAAATCATCAAAGGTTTTTTTGATAAACGTAAATGGATCAAGGCCGGGATGCTGGTCAAGCGATCCAATAATCGTCACTGTGGCGGCAATAATTAAAAGACCAAGACCTAACTTCTGCACCGGCTCGGCGCGTTTAAGGCGGCGTATCATATTGGTGTGCTCCCTCCTGCGTACTGCTTTACAGTAGCACGATTCCATACCCAAACACCCCAAAGAAAAGGGGTTGCACATGAAAAAAGTAAATTATCTAGATTTATATTTCAGGCGAGTTTTCTATCCTAAAGCCTGTGCCAAATCGGCGATTAAGTCATCAATATCCTCACAGCCGACGTTCATGCGGATGAATCCCGCGGGCACGACGTCGCCGCCCCAACGGGCACGACGTTCGGCGGTGGTATGCAGGCTGCCAAAGCTGGTCGCTTCATAGACTAGCTGGCAGGCGCTTAAGAAACGCTGGGCAGTGGCTTCGTCGGGTAAGGTGAAGCTGATGATGGTGCCGAAATAGGCCATCTGCTTGCGGGCGAGTTCGTGCGCAGGATGGGTTATGAGGCCGGGATAGCGCACGTCAGTGACGTTGGGATGCTGGCTCAAGAACTCAGCAATTTTAAGCGCACTGGCACATTGACGTTCCATGCGGACATGCAGCGTGGCGAGTGAGCGGTGCGCCAACCAGACTTCCATCGGACCGGGAACCGCGCCAATCTGGTTGCGCCACATGCGGATGCCATCCAAGCGAGACGTATCCCGAACCGCGACATGCCCAAGGATGAGGTCAGAGTGTCCAGTGAGGGCTTTGGTATCGGACGCGACTGAGAAGTCTGCGCCTAAGGCTAAGGGCTGCTGACCAAGCGGCGTGGCGGTGGTGTTATCAACAGCAACCAATACACCCCGTTCGTGAGCGGCTTGGGCTATGGCGGCGATGTCACAAATTTCGAGATTAGGGTTACTGGGGGTTTCGAGCCAGAGGAGCTTTGCGCCATCCAGATGATCCAACTGAGCGTTATTGGCGGTCGGCGCCATGACAACTTGGATGCCCATTTGGGTGAAGTAGCCGTTGGCCATGACGCGCGCGAGGTAATAACTATCGGAGGGAATAACCACTTTATCACCCGGGCGCAGTACTGCCCCGAACACCGAGGCAATAGCGGCCATGCCGGAGGCGAAGACCAGCGCTGATCCCCCTTCTAGCTCGCTAAGAGCCTGCTCAAAGTGCGTCCAAGTCGGATTGTGCAGGCGACCATAGTTATACGGCGCGTTGATGGGATCCCCTGCGGCGTGATAAGGGGCGGCAAAGGTCGGTCCCGGCAGGAAAGGAGCGGACTGTTCGGGTTGGGGCAATCCGGCGCGGACGATGCGGGTGGCGGCTTTCATGATGGCGTTCCTCTAAAAATCCGACTTTTTGCGGACAGAATTACGAATGTGACGATGGTATTATAGTGAGCAGTTCACCAAGAGACGAGGAAGGTGTCTTATGTCCACACAACCCCGTGATCATCTCCAAATTCCAGCGATTGAGGGATTCGTGCCGGAGATCGGACGCGCGATCTGGATGCTGGAAGATACACGCACCCAAACCGGACGGCGTCTGGAAGGAATCGCGCCGGAAGTGATCGACTGGCAGCCTCCGGCGGGCAACAGCATCGGCACCCTGCTTTATCACATCGCGATTATCGAGATGGATTGGGTCTTTAACGAAGTGATGGAAGAGAAGCTGCCCAAGTCAATCTGGGACGCGTTCCCGCATGATGTGCGCGGGGCAGATGGACGGCTGACGGTTGTGAAGGGCGTGAGTTTGGACGCCCACTTCAAGCGGCTGGATTCGACACGGCGCGTTTTGCTGGATGTTTTTCAACATATGTCCTTAGAGGATTTCCGGCGACCGCGTTCGGTTCCGCGCTATGATGTTACGCCAGCGTGGGTGATTCACCATTTGATCCAGCATGAGGCGGAACATCGGGGTGAAATCGCGACAATTCGGGCGATGGCCGAGGCGAGTTTATAGCCGTTTAGGGTTTGACGCGGGTCACAATCTCCAACGGATTGCCATCCGGATCCATCAACCATGCCACACGCAGGATCAGAGAAGGCGTGGGTTGAAAGGTGTGGGGAGCCGTGACGCTGGGTACACCCTTAGTCATGAGTTCAGAGTAGGCTTTGTCCACGTCTTCCGTCCACAAAACAAGTTCGACACGCGGAGAACCCCCCTCTGTGCCCAATGGAAGATTGTGTTGAGTTTTTCCAGCTTCACGGGATGCCAGACCTAAGATCATTCCACCTAGTTTAACCTCAACATGATCCGGTTTGCCTTCTTTGGGTGTGCGATAGGTTTCAACAAAGCCAAAATTTTCCACATAAAAACGTACCGCTCTTTCAACATCTTCGACGTAGTAATTCACTTGGGGATCAGTGTAGGTGACAGGCATGTATTGCTCCTATTGGCAAACTTTTCGGCAATTTCGGCAATGGCAAATGGCATTTTGTGTCGATTCGGCGGATGGCTCGGCTGGGAACGCGGCAAAGTTGGCGAAGGGGGTGCCGCCGCCAAAATTGCCAAATCGTAAATCCAAATGCATTTTTACCACGAAGACACAAAGAAAGAAGAGAAAACCAAAAGACATTTGAACCGCAGAGACGCCGAGAAAGAAAGAAAAAGGTCATTGTTTCAGTATAGAACAAATGAGCGCAAAGTCAAGTTATAAGATGGTTTGAATAATAGTGCATCTACGCTAGTAGATTAACTTGCAAGGGAGGATATTAAGGCGATAATATACATATTATTGTTTTAAACATATTCAATATGGTAGCTGCCTATGAAGTTCTTTGTGAGTTATTCGCGTAGTGTCAAAGCCGAAGTTGGCAAGATCATTAAACTATTACGTGCGGCAGGGCATGAAGTATGGTGGGATGGCGATATCCCCATTATTGCAGATTGGTGGGCTACAATATTAGAACATATTGAGCAATCAGAGATTATGCTGTTTATGATCTCTGAAAAATCAGTACAGTCCCCTTACTGTTTGGAGGAATTGCGTTATGGAATTAAATTAAACCGTCCCATACTACCTTTTATCTTGGATGACCATACAAAATATACGATACCAAGTGACTTTGGACGCCGACAGTGGTATATCCATGATGGCGATCCGGCAAATATGCTAAGTCAAATTGTTCAGGATTGCTTTACAATTCCGTGGGAGCAGCATAAACCACGAACCGCGCCACGCCCTCCTGAACCGAACAGCGGTACTGGAACAGTAGCAAAACAATTCCAGCAGGCAGTTACATTAGCGGAGTCAGGACAATTTGATGAAGCAGTGAAACGATTTTCGAATGTATCTACTCTTGACTATCGTGAGTGGGGAGTTGACTGCGAAAGGTGGATTACACGTATTCAACGCTATTCTGAGATCGCCGATTTGACTGATCATAGATCAACCCTAAGCCGTGCAAATTTGAAATGGAATCTGTTGCTTAGTGACGATCCTGAATCAATAAGTTTTGATCCGCTCTTAGTGTATGATAAATTGAATGATTATTTGGTAAATACTAAGAAGTTCACAATAGACTCGAATGTTCGTCTTACAAGCCTGAATCTCATGCCGGATCCTTTCGCATGGATAGATATCCCGGGAGGGGAAGTAACTATTGATGATATATTGTATACGGTCACTCCTTTCAAAATTGCTCAATATCCTATAACCAACGCTCAGTTTAACGAATTTATTGAAGATGGCGGCTACAATAATCGTCAATACTGGACTGCCGAAGGTTGGAGAGCAAACCTAATAGGTTGGAACTGGGTTTCAGATGGATTTCGTGAAAATTATGAACCAACTGATAAAGGATGGTCGCAACCACGGTTTTGGAACAACACTGATCTGAATAGCGGTAATCAACCAGTTGTAGGGGTATCATGGTTTGAGGCAGTTGCATTCTGTCTTTGGCTCAGTGAAAAAACAAATGAAAAAATCAGGTTGCCAACTGAAGTCCAATGGCAGTTTGCTGCACAAGGGATTGATGGAAGAAAATTTCCTTGGGGAAATATATGGGCTGGGTCTTTATGTAATAATAATGTTGAGGGCTGGAACATAGATGTCTCAACTCCTGTAGACAAGTATAAAGATAAAGGGGATAGCCCTTTTGGAGTTGTAGATATGGTAGGTAATGTGTGGGAGTGGTGTTTAACAGATTACCATACTAAAACGAACAATGTGAATTCTGTGGCCAACGAACGTGTTATGCGTGGAGGAGCATATAATCTCACTAAAATCGATGATTTTCTTTGTAACAACCGCCATAGCTCCAACCCAGAACATGCATTTACTGTTAGTGGGTTTAGAATTTGCTTAATCAGTTAGTTTTTTCCCGCAAAACTTGTTACGGTTATGTATATTATCCTTCAAATACACTCTATCGGATTTCGGCCTAATCCTAAGTTTGTTAGCAAAATGCTTCTGAGATCATAAAAGATATTCACTGATTTGGGCGATGAATGAGGCGAACCAGATGGGGAGTTTTTGACGCATGCCCCATTCAGCCAGATTTTCGCGCATCGAGAGCGGGATATATTTCAGGAAGTTGTTGATGTTGTAGTCGGCAAGGCTGGGCGCATCAGATCGGTTGAAGACTTTTGTGCCCAAGTAGGGATCAAACTTCCACGGGTAATCTTTGGGGCGCGGTGTCGGCTGGAAAGGATGAGCATAGACTGTCTCGCTCAGGGTTTCGCCGGACGCGCTGACGAGCATCAGTTCCACACGCGCGCATTGACTGGTGAGGATATTCCATGTGGTCGTGCAGACTTTTTGGGCGGCGTTGGCGGCGACATCAAAGGGTTGCTGACCTTCGAGCAGGGCTTTGCCGCTCGTATCACGCACTGTCCAACGTACCTGTGCATTGGGGTAGGCTTGTATGGTGTCGTTCAATACCCAGATGGCCGAGGGCTGTCGTCCATCATGCTCCAAGGAGAGCATCAAGGGTTGCGATGCCTGCTTGAGTGCTGCATAGCCGCCTTTGGGGATACGGTTCGAATCGAGCACGCCGCAGCCCACCTGCGGAACCATATCTGCCAACCAGAAGTGGATGAATCCGGTGCAGCAGGTCGCCCGCAAGCGACGCAGATATTCCACCTGATATTGAATTAACTCGGCTTGATAGTTCCAGAGCACGTCGATTTCACCGTCGAGGTGCTTGAGGCGTTCCCATAAATCTGGATACTCCTGTAGGGTGGTCAGGGCGGCAGGCGCTTCAAAGCCAAACTCGGTGTTGAGGCGGAAGGTGTGCTTGGCGATGTCGGTGTAGCGGGACGTCCAGATCGATCCGTAATAGGAATGGACATCACCGGCACGCTGCCAATCGTCCTCGATTTGACCGGAGCAGATGAATACGGGGCGAGTCGTATCCTGCTGAAGCGCATCGGCATAGAGGGCGGGGTCGGGATGCTGCTCAAGGTTCTGACGGCGGGTGAAGATCATGGTAGGTTCGTTGTGGCAGACCCATGCGATGACCGAGGGATGATTCCCGAGCAGATTGATCATGTCACGCTGGATGGCGATGGCACGGTGCTCAAAATCCAGCGAGTAATCCTGTATCCAGTTGAGTTCGGAGTCCTGCCAGATCAGCAAACCGTGACGGTCGCAGAGTTCATAGACTTCGGGCGGCGAGACATGGACATGTACCCGTAGAAGGTTTAAGTTCGCTTCGCGTGCAAGCTGCACATCGCGTTCCAGTTTTTCGGTTGTACATGTCGAGAGATAAAGCGCCGGAATATAAGACGAGCCGCGCAGATAGATGGGGCGGTCATTGAGGTAGAAGGTGAAGCGCTCGGGGGAGCGTTCCAAGCGAACGGTGCGGATGCCAAAAACTTCGTTGTGGTGGTTGAGAACTGTGTCTGATGGGTCAGCAAGATGGCAATCCAAGCGGTATAAATCCGGCGAACCGTGATCCCAAGACCACCATAAGTGGGGATCAGGGACGGTCAGGCGATGCTCGATGATTTGGGTTCCCGGCTTGAGATGCACGGGAATATGCTGGCTGATTCCTGCGCCCGTGTGATTGTCGGCGGCGATTGCTAGGTTCAAACGGCCATCGAATACTGTGTCAGTTGCGTTGGTCACGGTCAGCTTCAGGTCAACTTGCCCATCAAGCGTGGTACGGATGATCACTTGGTCGATGCTGAAGCCATCGTCGAGCAGCAGATAAACCGGACGCCAGATGCCGATAGGATTGACATCGGGCGGGATGACGCCCTCGCCGTGTTCGTATAAACCTTTGACCAGCCCGCGTATGACAT
Organism: Aggregatilineales bacterium; assembly: GCA_044226855.1. Lineage (GTDB taxonomy): Bacteria > Chloroflexota > Anaerolineae > Aggregatilineales > Phototrophicaceae > CFX2. Next base: position 241,514 of record JBGAGF010000001.1, on the reverse strand, counting down.
GATCAATGGGATAGCTGCCTTTTTCATTGGGCAAATCCCACGGCGAGGTCACACGGACGGTGAGCGTGTTTTGCTCATGCAGATGGATAAAGGATGTTACATCCAAGGTGAAGAGGGCGAAGTTGCCCTCGTGGTCGCCTACATGCTGCCCGTTGACATAGACCGAGGCGAAATAATCAACGGCCTCGAAGCGCAGACGTGCGCGTTTGTAGGCTGTGTCGGGTACAGTGAACTGGCGCTGGTAGAGCCATGCACTCTTGTTGATCTGGCGGAGATGGTCACCCCAATAGGGACGGTCAGGATAGAGGACGGTTTGCAGGTGGGCACACTCCGGCACGGTGCGCGAATCGGTAGTGGGGGTAATGGTGTCACGGTTCAGCGGGACAGGGCAGACCTGCCAACCGCCGGTAAGTTGGATTTCGGTCAAGCCGGTTGTTGGGTGCGGTTGGGCAATGTTCATAAGGTTCACAATCAGGTTGTATGACGGTCTGTTTCTGATGGTTTACAAGTTAAGATGGAACCCCACCCTAACCCTCCCCCGCAAGCGATGGAGGGAATAATACGGAGCAGACGTAGGTGCTTCGCTAACGATAACTCTGTATTAAGAAGTAACAGATCATTGGCAGACCGAGCGAATGGATAAATAGATGAGATTGACTGCGTATTGTAGAGGTTTATACGTGCGTTTCAAATAATCGGTTTCGGGCTACAATAAGAATAGAGCCTTGTGATCGTTGAAGTCAGTTCAAAAAGGAGTTTGATCATGGCCGGTACTACCCTTTACATGACCATCGAGACCTCCAGCGGCCCGATTCCCGGCGACAGCACGAGCAAAACCAAACCCAACGCGATACGCTGCACCTATTACAGCTACGGCGCGAATGTCGAACTGCACACCAGCGGCAGCGGCGGTGGGGCATCCGTCGGGAAGGCGCACCGGATGCCGCTGATCATTCACAAGGCGATCAACAACTCGTCGCCACGGCTGATGAAGGCGCTGCTCATGGGCGAAGTCCTAAAAACGGTGACGATTGAACTGCGCAGCGGGACGAAAACGTTTTTCACGATTACGCTGGAGACGGCGACCCTCACCAGTATCCAACACAGCGCACCGGATAATAACGAGACGCCGGATGCTATCGAAGAACTGGAATTTGTCTTTCACAAACTCACTTTTACATCGGCCAATGGTTCAACGGTGACTGATGACACGGTGAAGAACAAGACGACGTGAGCGAATTGGTGATTTTCGCTCAACGATGACAAAGGGAGTTTCCAGTTATCGAGAGTTTGCTTGGCGTGTAACAGCGATGATCACGGTACTGATTGTGGCTGTAACATTGTTGTGCCTGCTGATCGGCGATCAATCCTCAGGAAGCAGTATCAGCGCTTTCACCACCAATTCACTGTTCACCACTGACGTGTGGGTGATGGATGTGAGCCGTTCCAAATATGTGCGGTTTCGCGTCAGCGGGCACTCGAATGACATTCCTGTCTGGTCAACTGAAGAACGGCACATCATTTACTATCCCCGCGTTCCCTAAACCATTCCCATTACAAAGCATTAAGACTTCCCAAACTTAAGTTTTCTCTTAACGCTCTCGTGCTAGAGTAATTGAAATGAGGAAACACTCAGCATCGCATGGTTAAAAGTGACTAAATTTTGATGAGTTTTTTATGTCACGAATCACCATAAGGGGTGTATGCTGTAAATAGGCAATTGGATGCGGCCTGATGTTGGGCTGCATAAGGAGATTTATGATGTTCAACTTTAGCGGCGTGTGGGACGAAAAGATGAAGCACCGTTTGGTGTGCTTTTTGCTGACGCTGTTCTTTATTATGCTCGGCTACTTCGCGGCATTCTCCAGCGGTCTCATTCCCTCTATTCGCTTCTTCATCTAGACCTTATCACCATGAAAAAAGGCATACCGTTGTGGTATGCCTTTTTAGATTCGCTTACCCGTGTGTTGTGAGATCAATACCGGGACGCAACTCTTTCTCGTACAGATCAAACTGTTTTGCGACATGCATCCCGACACGCTGGTAGAGAGTCGCCGCGCCGGTTAAGCTGCTGGCATCCACGCCTAACCCTACTCTGGGTTTGCCCATTTTGTAAAAGGCATTGAAGGCCGTATAGAGCAGCGCTTCGGCAATCCCGCGCTTGCGATATTCACGCAGCACACCAACCGATGAGATCCAACCGCGTTCTTCGTCGCCATTATGATTATTCTTGCATAAGCAGATCCCAACAACGGTGTCGCCGTCCATCGCTAAGAACCATAACTCCGGCACACATACTTCCTCCCAATGGTGCAGCCATGCGGCATATTCTTCATCAAAGGGGCGGTCAACGTGCCCGAACTGATCCTGAAAGGCTAAACGCCGCACGACAAAAATGGGCTTTTTGTCCATGGTCGGATCATAGGTAGTCAGGGTTATGCCTTCAGGAGGCTGCGGGCTAGGAGGCTGCTTGTCCAGAGCGATCTCCATGTGCCAGAAGTGACGTATGAGCTGCATTCCAGCCGAACGCAGCAGCCCGCTGTACCAGACGTCCTTTTCGGGATCAAATGAGTAAGCGCGAAGGACAACACGAGCGTCAGACGGGGCTTGGTCGATCACTTGACGGGCGCGTGTTTCGACCCAATCCATCAGATATTGATCAATAGCTTCGTTTTCAAAATCGGGATGGACATAGACATCCGTGTAGATCACAACCTTTTCGGCATCATGGACTTCTGCCCAAGCGACAATCCGGCCATCGGCTGTTTCGACCACACGCTGGCTGGCGGCTTGATCAAAATCCGGTCGCTGCCAATCCGACCGCACCTCTTCAACAGTTTCATCTGGTTCGCCGATGACCTTGATGGCGCAGGCATTCATGATGGCTACTACAGCTTCAACATCATCCATAGTGCAGGGGCGTACGCGATAGCCAGTTTTCATGGTGGGTAAGGTCGCAATATCCATGATCTCTCCCATTGCTCACTTGTTTTTAGAGATCATAACGGGTCAGGATATGTCTGTGAAGGGCGAGTTATATCTAATACTATTTGAGGATTTGCTGAAAGGCCTTCACAGCGTGGCCTACACCATCTTCGGCACGGATGCGTTCGCCCATCTCGGACGCTCGCTTTTGGATACTTGTATTGTTTACCAGAGTATTGAGTGTTTTGGTCAGATGCGGCACATCGAAATCATGGCGGCGCATGGGGAGCGCTCCGACGCCGGTTTCATCGAGTCGTCGTCCCCAGAACCACTGGTCACCAATATGCGCAACCACACTCGACGGCACACCTGCCCGTAAGGCTGCGGCTGTTGTCCCGGCGCCACCGTGATGAATGACTGCGGCCATTTTCGGAAACAGCCAATCGTGGGGCGCACTATCCAGCAGATAGATATTGGGTGGAAGGTCTGAGGCATGGAGTTCTGCCCATCCACTGTGGACTACGCCGCGCAGTTTGGTTTGCTGTAAAGCGTCGATAATGACGCGCATCGTGCCTTGAGGATCACGGTTGGACATGCTGCCGAAGCCGATATAAACGGGTGGCGCACCAACCGCTAAGAAATCTGCTAAAGCAGGCGGCGGCTCATAGGTCGGAGCAGGCAAGAACCAATAGCCAGTGGTGTAAACATGGGCAGGCCAGTCCTCCGGTGGTGGCACTATCGACGGACTGACACCGAGCAGCGTGGGCGTACGGTTCCACGACTTCATGAAATCACTGCGGGTAACAGGTGGCAGATGCAAACGTTCTCGAATGATGTCGGATGGTTTGCGCAGCGCCGTGAACAACATGGCCTCAATAGCATACCCAAACCAGCGGTTGATGATGCTGCGGCGGCCCGGCAGGAGCGCTTGTAAACCAGCTGAACCCTCGGCGGTGGGGGCAAATGGCGATAGTAAGCCCTGAATATGGACTTTGTTCTGCACCTGAGCAATCGTATGCAGCGCCTCGACTGTCAGCAGGCCGCTGATCAGTACATCTGCCCGTGTGCAGCAGTCCAGCAAATCATCTGCCACATCTTCGGCAATCGCTTCGGTCATCCGACGCATGTTCGCCAGTTCTGTGCGCGGATTCTGGCTACTGTTACTCAGCCATTCCTTGCCAATGTCTTCCTGCATGAAGCGCTCGACATCTACCCGAATTGGCTCGAAGGTCAAACCTGCCCCTTCGACCAATGTTCGGAAGTTGATACCTGCGGCCACCGCGACATCATAGCCCGCTTCCTTAAGTCCTTTGCCCAAGGCGACGAAAGGCTGCACATCCCCGCGTGACCCGAATCCAAATAGCAATACGCGCATCTTGGTGATTCCTCAGATTGATTATTGGTGGGCGCAAAGACTTGCCCCTTGCGGAGACAGGTGAATATAACACTTTATATAAATATGTCTCCAACTTAGCCATTTGACGATGAGGGGAGCTAAGTATCAGGAGCGATGGTTTGTTCACCACTCACCGACTCGACCACCCAGCCTTCAAGACCGTTGGCGGTTCGGACTTTCCACCACGTTAAGTCGTCGGCCTGTTTGGGGCCATCGATTATTGTGACAATGGTACTTGCACTCAATTGCGCTAAACGGATAGCTTTGGTGCTGGCATCCGCGCGCAAATTGAGCACATCGCCTTTTGCCCTCAGCGTCACTATGGCCTGCGTATTGATGGCCAAGGCAGGTACAGGAATGGCAGCTAAGGCATCGCCGATTCCCCAGATACGGACACCATCATTGAAGTTGAGGGTCGCCAGCAGTGTACCTGTTTTGTTAAATGCTGCCCGCCACGCCAAGCCCTCGTTGTTTTCGATGACATGCAGCGCTTGACCATCGCCGACGTTCCAGACAATGGCTGTGCCGTTGTTGTGTGCCGAAACCAACAGCTTGCCATCGGGGCTAAAGTTGACATCGTTGGGAGCATCGACCAGCACTTTGCTGCTGAAGTCACGGGTCTGGCTAGCATCGGTGATATTCAAGAGGCGAAGCAGATAGTGATCTTTGACATACATGCCCAGCGCCAACCACTGACCATCGGGGCTGAAGGCTACAGAATAGATCGAGGCATCGTAACTCTTCAAAACCTTGACTTTGAAGGCCACCATGTCCCAAATCCAGACGGTCTTACCGGTCACGCTGGCAAGCAAACTACCATCGGGATTAAAGCTCATTTGTGAGGGATAGGCGGCGTGATCCAGAAACTTCACGCGCGCGATTTTTCGGGCGTTTGCTGTTGTGATCGGATCATTGCCACCATTCATGCCCCAAACAAAGATGCCCTTCTCAAAGCCGTTGATCACGGCCAGCAGCTTACCGTTGGGGCTAAAACGGCTGTATTCCAAAACACTGCTGCCATTGGCCAGCGTAGCGAGCTTTTCTCCAGTGTGGCGATCCCATACCCAGACGGTGGATGAGAGAGTTGAACAGGTCACGAAGAGGGTGCGGTCCGGCGTGTAATCGACACATTTGGCCCAGACGGACGGGTTGTAGGTCATGGTCGGCTTATCGGTGGCCTGACTCAGGTCGAAAGTCTGCGCACCGAGTTTGGTAGCGACAGCGACGGTTCGTCCATCAGGTGACCACTGCACGTCCATATCCTGACCACGCGCCTGCCACGGCAAATAGGCCTGTAGTTTCAGTTGACCGGCATTGGCGGCTGTGATGGGTTCAGGCGCTGGCATTCGTGCCGCAACCGTTGGCGCTACACAAAGGAATACAGCCAATACAAATAAGGCACTACACCACAGCCGTTTCATAACGCTTGTCCTTTATTGTGCTGCCAGTATCACACCATCCCGCGCGGGAACGTTGACCTTGGCGATGCCGCCCTCGACGGTTACGCTGCCCTTGCCGTAGATGGCCTTAAGTGTTGTACCATCTTCGACCAATCCCTTCACCGGAATTTCTAACTTCTGGGCTTTGTCGGCTACGTTCAGGGCAATGATGAGTTTGTCGTCATCCTTGGCACGGCTGAAGGCGTAGCTCAGTGGCCCGGCATGCAGCCCAAGGAAGGCACCGCGCCGCAGCGCTGCATGTGACTTACGGATGCTGATCAACTGCTTGTAGTAGGCCAGCGTGTCCATATCCCAACTTGCACGGTTATCCCAATTGATGGTACGGCGGCAGTCGGGGTCATCTTTACCGGGCAGGCTGATTTCATCACCATAGTAGACGCTGGGCGCGCCGGGGACGGTCATCAACAAAATGGTAGCGAGGCGAACAGTGGCTTTGTCTTCATTGGCAATAGAAAGCAGGCGGGCCGTGTCGTGGCTGTCCAACAGATTCAACTGTACCTGCGCCACTTCCCAATCGTAGCGGAAGAGGGCTTTCTCTAATTTGACGGCAAAGTGTTCGCCATCAATCGCCGGATAGGGGTCATAAGAATGTCGTGTGACCGCCATTTCGCGCGTCAGGTGGTTCTGGGCACAGAACTGGATGACCGGCTCGGTGAAGATGTAGTTCATTACGGCGTCAAATTGATCGCCTTGAAGGTAATTGGTGCTGTCCCACCAGACTTCGCCGACGATATAGGCTTCAGGGTTCACGGCCTTGACGCGCGTACGGAACTCGTTCCAAAAGCCGGGGCTGGTGATGCAGAACGGTACATCCAGACGCCAGCCGTCAATGCCTTCCCGCAGCCAATGCTCGGCGACCTGCATGATGTACTCGCGCACCTGCGGATTGTCGGTGTTCCACTTGGGCAACGCACGGTTGCCGACCCATGCCTCGTAGTTGGCGGGACGTTCACCGCTGTAAGGCGTCAGCGGCCAGTCGTGGACGATGAACCAATCCAGCCACGCTGAGTGAGGCCCGTTCTCCAGAATATCGTTGAAGAAGAAGTTACCACGGCTGGCGTGGTTGAAGACCCCATCCAACACCAACTTCATCCCGCGCTTATGCATTTCGTCCCGCAATGCGTAAAAAGCTTTGTTGCCGCCCAACAGCGGATCGACCTGATAATAATCATGCGTGTGGTAGCGGTGATTACACGCACTCTGGAAAATAGGAGTAAAGTAAATGGCAGTAGCACCTAAATCTTGAATATGATCAAGGTGTTCAATGACACCGTAGAGGTCACCACCTTTGTAACCTTGAACGGTGGGCAGACTTTCCCAAGATTCGAGATTATGTGGCTTAAGCACTTTATCACTTTTGGCAAAACGGTCAGGGAAGATTTGATAGAAGACAGCGTCTTTGACCCAATCCGGAGTTACGATTTTTGGCATGAGGTTAACCTAGTCATAGTACGATCAAATAGTTGAGATTAAATGAATAAGCTTAAACTTTTCGGGTCATAAATATTAATCGTGTTACAATATATTAGGTGTCAGATGGCTTGTAATATGTGTGTTTCTCAATAATATTTATTCCCTGCACTGCCGCTCTTTAGAAGCTGAGACCTTCGACGAACATCCTGTATGTGATCGAATTGAGCAATTGGAATATATAGGTAATGATGACCGAGAACCTTTCTACAAACATGCTGCTGGACGCGGTCGCGGCTCCGGTGCTCATTTGCGAGAATCATACCATTCTTTTTGCCAACCGCGCCGCTGAGGCGCTGATAGGACACGCGTTTTCAAGAATCCTGAAACAGCCGATCGACGACTATATTTATACCACCAGCAACAAAGCCTTTACAAAGTGGTATGACCAACAGCTTTTGAGCGCTAGCAACGAAGCACTCGATGTCCGCCTTTATCCCGCGAATCACACCTTAATATGGGTCAAAATGATGGCAGCACCTACGATTTTTGAAGGTAAAGCTGCACAAATGTTGACCATGCAGGACATCACAAAGGCGCGTAAAGCCGAAACTGACTTGTTCTTAAGCCAAGCCTATCGTGACATGTTGATGGACAACAATCCAGACATTGTCACGATGACGGACACCAGCGGCAAGCTTCTTTATATCAGTCCATCGATCCATGATGCCTTAGGCTATAAATTGGATGATGTCATCGATCAAAAATGGACTGAGAAAATTCATCCGGATGATTTACCTCTGGCACTGAAGGCCGGACAAGAGGTGCGGCAAACCAATAAAAGCATTCGAATTGAAGTCCGTATACGAAATCAAGCGGGAGATTACATCTGGTTCGAAGGCTTGGTCGGAATGGTTGCCCAGCACCATGACGAGCAGATCACGCTGATCTCCACACTCCGCAACATTCACAAGCACAAAATGAATGAACTGGCCCTGCTGGAACGTGAACAGCGGCTGCGTCTCATCACTGACAACATGCAGGATGTTGTTCTGGAAATCGATCCCGATGGCGTCGTTCGATACATCAGCCCTTCCTGCCTCACCATGATGGGGCGAGAGACTGATGAGATAATTGGATCAACCCATCTCAGCTATGTCCATCCGGATGATATCCCGGTCGTAATGGAATATTTCAGCCAAGCGATGGTCAACCAGATCAGAACGCCATGTGAACTGCGCTTTCAACATAAAGACGGGCATTATCTGTGGTACGAGGTTGTCTATAAGCTTGTCAAAGATGATCAAGGAAACCTCAAATCATTGGTCATTTCGGGCCGTGAAATTACGAGCCGCAAGCATTTTCAAGTGGCCTTGCAAGAAAACCAACGGCTGCTGCAGCAGATTATGGATACCGCGCCATCGGGTATCTATCTGTATGACATTCCAACAGGCCAAAGCTTGTTCCATAACCAGCAAAGTATCCTTGGCTATTCTGAAGCCGACGTAATAGCTGGCGGGGAGAACTTCTTTTTCAATCTTGTTCATCCAGATGACCGCGGAGTGGCTGAAGATACCAACCGACGTCTTGAGCAAGCCAAAGACGGTGAAATCATTATCAGCGAATTCCGGGTGAAACACGCTGATGGGCAGTGGCGTTGGCACCAGTTCCATGACACGGTGTTTGCCCGCCATAGTGATGGCAAACCGAAACAATATCTCCGTACAGGCTATGAAATTACCGAACGTAAACAAGCTGAAGAAGCGCTGAAGCAGAACCAACATTTGCTGCAACAGATCACGGATGTGGCTCCGGTCGGCATCTATATTTATGACGTCGAACGGCGCTGCGACATCTATCACAATAAGCGAGCGATTGAAGACACGGGCTTGACGACGATCGAGGAATCGTTACCTGAAGAATTTTATTCGGATTATGTACATACTGATGATATGGAAGCCCATCTCGACCATCAAAGACGCTTGATGGCGGCTAAGGATGGCGAAATTGTCGAAAGTGAGAACCGGCTGCGCGTGCCTGATGGCAGCTATCGCTGGTTCTATTTCCGCGACGTTGTTTTCAAGCGCAACGAAGATGGCACACCCAGCCAGTTCTTGGGTTCGATGCAGGACATTACGGAACGTAGACAATCCGACCAAGCCTTACGGCAAAGCCAAGATTTGCTGAAAAAGATAACTGATACGGCACCTTTCGGTGTCTATATTTATGATGTCAAGCAGCGCCGCGACATTTACCACAACAAACGCCTCATTGAAGAGGTCAAGCCACAGGAAATCAGTGATATTCCCACTGAAGATTTTTATGCAGCTTACGTCCATCCTGATGATCTCAATATTCACCTACAACATCGTCATAACCTGATGGCAGCCCGTGATGGCGAGGTTATCGAAAGCGAACTACGCGCCCGCAATCGCGAAGGGAAATACGAATGGTTGTATTTCCGTGATATTGTTTTTGCGCGTGACGCCGAGGGCAAACCGAGCCAGTTTCTTGGCTCAATGCAGGACATTACCGAACGTAAAGAGGCGGAGCAAGCGCTGCGCGAAAGCAAAAACCTGCTTAAACAGATTACTGACACCGTTCCGCTGGATATTTATATCTACGATGTGGATTTAAAACGCAACGTTTTCTTCAACCGCTCTGAAAACATGGGCTATCCGCTGAACGTGCTGGATAGTCAAGTATCGGGGGATTTCTACGAGCAGTTAGTGCATCCCGAAGATCGTGAACAACATCGCGAAAATGCTAAGCGCTTACATACGGCGCGTGACGGCGAACTGCTCCACAGCGAGTATCGCATGAAACACGCCAGCGGGGAATGGCACTGGTATGACTTCCGTGACATCGTTTTTGCACGCCATGCTGACGGCACTCCACGCCAGTTCCTCGGTTCGGTACAGGATATCACTGCCCGCAAAGAAAACGAGGCTGCCCTCCGCCAGAGCCAAGACGTTTTGCAGCAGGTCACATCAACAGTTCCGCTTGATATTTATATTTTTGATGTCGATTTAAACAAAACAATCTTTGCCAACCGTGATACCAACCTTGGCTTAGATTCCAATGTAGCACTGGATTCCGGAAGTGATTTCTTTAGAACGCTGGTTCATGCGGATGATTTGGCGCTTTATGACGACTTTGTGCAGCGACTGGCCAACAGTCCTGATGGCGCGTTTGTCGAAGGGGTATTCCGGATGCGGCGTAGCGACGGGACATGGATGTGGCGACATTACCGCAACATCGTGCTGCATCGCCACGCAGATGGCACGCCTTCACAGTATCTCGGCACGGTCGAAGATATAACACAACGCAAGATCATCGAAGATGAACTTAGTCAGAGCCGACATACGCTGCAAAAAGTTACTGAAACTGTTCCGATGCAAATCTTCATTTACGATTATGATTTGCAGCACAACGTTTTCGAGAATCGTTCTTCAGATTTGGGTTTTGAAAGCAACACAGTGTCCAACGCGCCACAGACTTTCTTCACCGAACTGGTGCATCCCGATGATCGAGAACACCACGACGTCGTTACGGAAAAACTTCTGACGGCTGCGGATGGTGAAATACTCGAAAATGAGTTTCGGATGCGAGATGTGAATGGCACATATGCATGGCGCTATTATCGTTATATTCCGTTCGCCCGTCGTCCGGACGGGAGCCTCAAACAATTCCTCGGCACGATATTGAACATTGATGAGCGTAAGCGAACCACTGAAGCGTTGCGTGAGAACGAGGAGAAACTTCGCCTGATTACCGATAATATTCACGATTTAGTTGCCTTGACCGACGACAAAATGCATTATCGGTATGCGTCTCCTTCGCACCTGCGAGTCTTGGGTTATAAACCAGAAGATCTGGTCGGTAAATCCATTTTCGACTTTCTGCACCCTGATGACTTAGCTGCCGTACAAACCAAGATTCTGACCGCAATTGAAAGACAGCAACCTGATACTGCGGAGTTCCGTTACCGCCACCGTGATGGGTATTACCTGTGGATGGAAACGAATGGTTCGCTGGCAAGGGATGTTAATGGTGACTTCACGGGAGCTGTTTTCGCCTCGCGGGACGTAAGCGAGCGACGGTGGATGCAGCGAGCGATGCTGGAACAAGAGAAACTGTTGGTAATGCTCCAGAAAGAGCAGGAACTGAGCGCCCTCAAGACTCGGATGATGTCGCGGCTGTCGCACGAGCTGCGTACCCCATTAGCCGTTATATCCACATCTGCCGATTTGCTGGACACTTATGGCAAACGCATGACTGAAGCTCAACGTACTGAGCGCCTTCAACAGATTAAGGGGCAAATCAAGCATTTTACAGGCATGCTGGACAATATGTCATTGGTGGTCAAAGGCATTTCCTACAGCATGGACTTTGCGCCTGACAACTATAATTTCGAGGTGACCGCAAATGCAGTTATCAAGGAGTTGAAAGAACTGCTGCGCGTCACGCACCCTGTCGACTTACAATTACATGGGGATATGTCGGTGGTGAACTCCGATGAACAGTTGATGCGCCTCATTTTGACTCATTTACTTGCCAACGCCTTCAAATATTCATCAGCGAACACACCCATTACTGTCATTGGAGAAATGAGTGACGAGATGATTACGCTCAAAGTCCAAGATCAAGGAATTGGCATTTTGCCACAAGATCGCGAGCGTATTTTCGAGCCTTTCTTCCGAGGCACAAACATCAGCGAAATTCCGGGCTTGGGCATCGGATTAAGCATTGTTAAAGATGCGGTCGACTCGATGAAGGGGAAGATCGAAGTGACCAGTGAACCCGGCAAAGGCACTACTGTCTTCGTGGAAATTCCACTGGGCGGTGTTATCGGACTCAATTAACAGGGATCGTTGTGACGATGAAGAAAGCAAAACCTGCACCTAAAGAGTCTGCCTCCATTAGATCGACGCCGATTGCGATGCAGCCCTACCTGCCGCTGACCAATTACAGTCTATCGACAGTCTGTCCGGCATGTAATGCGCCGACCATCCGTCGCGCATGCAAAGTGCGATGCGAACGCTGTGGTTTCATGTGGGATTGCAGCGAACTGTAGGCAAGAAAAATGAGAGCACACAGGTGCTCTACGATATCTTCTCCTTATGAGCATAGCTGAGGCACGTCTAGGCTCTACAAAACACCCTCTTTTCAGATGATATAGCAACAAAAGATACAAGCTCCCGGATAACCTCTAAGCAAGATTGCTAGGGAAGCGTAAACACACTGGCATTTTGTGCAATGTATCCAAGCCGATGTGTGGTAATGTTGCAATTAAACGTTTAAACTGGTAGAATGTTTTTCAGGCGAACGTTCGCCTAAAACAACTTAAACGATTAAATTTTTTATGACCAAAAACATTACCTTAAAAGATGTCGCCAGCAGAGCCGGTGTCAGTTACCAGACCGTCTCCAAGCTGATCCGTAACCAGATACAGGTTTCGCCAGAAGTCCAAACAAGGGTACAGATGGCGATTGTTGAACTCGGTTACCGTCCGAATGCAGCGGCGCAGAACCTGCGAACCCAAGTCAGCCACTGCATCGGATACTCGTGGCAGCCCGAAAAACAAAACGATTACAACCATATTTTGCAGCAGTTCCAGCACAGCATCGTGGATTGGGCAGAAACGTTTGGCTATCACATACTTTTGTTTCCCCAGCGTTCAGACCGCGATTTACGCACGACTTACGAAGAATTGGTCTATGCCCACCGGGTTGATGGCTTCATACTGTCGAGCGTGGAATACAACGATCCTCGAATTAGCTGTCTAAACAGCTTGAATGTCCCGTTTGTTTGCTTTGGACGCCCTGAAGAGCACGGCACTTTACCCTACGTAGATGTTGATAACCGCAGCGGAATCGAAATGGTGGTCAAACACCTGATTGAACAGGGGCACACAAGAATCGCGGTACTGGCTTGGCCGGAACAATCACGGGTCGGTGACGAGCGGTTGGCCGGATACTGGGATGCGATGCGGGAAGCCAATTTGCCAGTGGATCCTAAGTGGGTGATAAAGGATGGCCGTGAACGGGATTATGGTTACGAAGCCACGAAACTGCTGCTCAATTTCCCGACGGCACAGCGTCCAACAGCTATCGTGACTCTGCTGGATACGATTGCCATTGGTGTAATTCAGGCCGTTCAGGACTGCGGATTTGAGATTGGACGCGATATTGGGATCACTGGATTTGATGATATGCCCATTGCCCAATACGTCAAACCTGCCCTAACGACACTGCGCCAACCGGTTTGGGACGTCGGGCAATCCGTGATCAAACTACTTATGCAACTCCTTGCAGGGGAAAAACCAAGCCATTCGCAATTGATCCTTTCCCCTGAATTGATTATCCGCGAGTCGAGTCTGGGTTATGGGGCAGCCTTATCAAGTTCAAAACCTGTGAAGCAAAAGGTGTTCTAGAAAACAACCCATAAGGTTGACAACCAGACTTTAAGCGAACGAGTGAGGCTCGATTAGACGTAAAGGAGGCTGTATCGATTAAAACCCCGTACCATTCATGTAAAGCATGTCATACGTAATTAGTCGTTACCATGAGGTTTGAAATGAAAAAAGGTTTGATCGTATTAGTAGCTCTGTTCGTAGCAGTCGTGGCTGTTGCGGCAACAGTTGCCGCGCAAGACAGCGCAGCCATCTCGGGTGACGTTCGCGTCAGCACATGGGAAAGTGGCGATAATCTCCAATACTGGAACAACGCAATTGCTGCGTTCGAAAAAGAGAACCCCGGTGTGAAGATCGCACTTGAGTCCGTTCCACAAGACTATGGCACCAAGCTCTTGGCACAGTTTGCATCGGGCAGCGCGCCGGATGTCTTCCAAGTTGGTGATGGCGATGTCGCCAAGTTCCAATCGCAAGGTGTCGTTGAATCGCTTGATCCGTACATCACGGGCAAGAACGGCTTTGATCTGAACGAACTGTATCCCGCAGTCGCAGCGTTCGGTAAGATCGGTGACAGCACCTATTATCTGACCAAGGACTACAGCCCGCTGGTTCTGTACTTTAACAAAGAAAAGTTTGATGCGGCTGGTGTGGAAGTCCCGAATGCCAAGTGGACATGGGATAATCTGCTGACCGCAGCACAGAAGCTTACTGTCGACGCCAATGGCAAGACTGCTACTGAAGAAGGCTTTGACGCCGCCAACGTCCAAACGTGGGGTGTCTGGCTGCCGAATAGCTGGGGTGACACGGCTTGGGAACGCGGTATTCTGCCGATCATCTACCAGAACGGTGGTTCACAGGTTTCAGAAGATGGCAAGACCACTACCGGTTACATGAACAGCGAAGCCAACGTCGCCGCGCTGCAATGGTATGTTGACCTGTTTGAGAAGTATCATGTTGCTCCGAGCAAGACCGATTACTCATCGTTCTCCGGTGCTGATCTGTTTGCGACCGGTCAGGTAGCAATGATGTGGACGGGCATATGGCCGATGAACGGCTATATCACGGGTGACAGCGCCTTGACCTTCCCGTTCGGCGCGAACATTCTCCCCGCTGGCCCCAAGGGCAACGCCAACGCATTGTGCTGGGCAGGTTTCGGCCTGTACTCGGGCAGCAAGAACAAGGACGCCGCATGGGCATTCCTGAAGTATATCGCCGCCGGTGAAGGTGCCAAGGAATTCGCAAAGTATGCGTTGACCGACGTGAAGGCGATTGTCGAGGAACAGGGTCTGGCAAAGGATCAGTATAAGGGTTCCGTGATTGCTGACCTCGAAAACGTCAAGCAGATTCCAGAAGCCTTTACGCCGTTCTGGTTAGACTGCGGCAACAAGTACTTTGTACAGGAAATTTCGACGGTGTTAGAGGGTGACGTGGCGGTTAAGGATGCGATGGATAAGGCCGCATCTGAAGCTGACACCTGCCTCGCTGACAAAGCGAAGTAATAACATTTAACTGGCTCTGATTGAGCCTGTGTAACACTCTCTGGCAGTGGCAATAAGCTGCTGCCAGAGAATAAAGAAATTCTGTTTAGTGCTGTGTCCGGTAACTCTAAACAGGAGCACACATTGGTGCTCCCCTTCAATACGCATTTTTGACGTCACAACTTATTGGACGAAGCATTTAACTCGTTTCGGAAAATTATTCTTACATAACCGTTCAAGCAAGCTATTTGAAAGGGTTGCCCATGATTAGAGTGACAACCGCTAATACTCCCAAACCTGAAGCACGAAAAGGGATGACGCCGGCAGCTCGGCGGGAGGCGACAATTTTTTATCTGACCGTCTCGCCCTGGATTATCGGTTTCGTGGTGTTTACGGTCATCCCGATGGCGATGTCGCTGTACCTGAGCTTCACAGATTGGAAAGTGCTCAGCCCACCGGTTTGGATCGGGCTTGATAATTACGTGACGATGTTCACCAAAGACCCCGACTTTTACCAATCCTTAAAGGTCACCCTGCTTTATACGATTACCAGCGTCCCCCTTCAGATCATTATGGCGCTGTTTCTCGCTATTTTGCTAAACGAAGCCACCCACGCGGTCGGCCTGTTCCGCACGGCTTTCTATATTCCATCGATTGTCGCAAGCGTCGCTTCAGCGGTGTTGTGGACATGGATTTTTAATCCGCGTTTTGGTCCGCTCAATGGTTTGCTGCGCACGTTGGGGCTGGGCACACCGCAGTGGCTGAACGACCCAAATTACGCGCTGTGGGCACTGGTCATCATGAGTACGTGGGGGGTGGGCGGACAAATGCTGATCTTCCTCGCAGGCTTAAAGGGGCTGCCAAAGAGCCTGTACGAAGCTGCGGAAGTGGATGGCGCCGGACGCTGGACCCGCTTCTTGAAGATCACACTGCCGATGCTTAGCCCGACGATCTTCTTCAATTTGATCATGTCAATGATTGGCGCCTTCCAGACGTTTGACGCGGCGTTCGTCATTTCAACAGCGCGTGCCGGACAGATCGGAGCGCCGCTAAAATCGACCTTATTCTACCTGCTCCATCTGTATCAAGAGGGCTTTACGTACATCAATATGGGTTATGCATCGGCACTGGCATGGATGTTGTTCATCATTATTTTAGCCGTCACGCTGGTCATCAACCGTACTTCCAAGAGCTGGGTTTTCTACAGTGGAGAAAATGATTAAATCATGGCGGTCAAAGCTGTAACTTCTACCTCTGTTCCACGTGTGAGTGCGCCCCGACGGCCATTCAATTATGGTGAAATCCTCCGCAAAACGGTGGTCTACGCGCTGCTGATCATTTTCAGCATCGTGTTCATCTTCCCGCTGTTTTGGATGGTACTTTCAGCGCTGAAGCCGGAAGGGCAAATTTTCCTATGGCCTCCCAAGTGGATTCCTGATCCGATCCTGTGGTCGAACTTCCAAAAGGCCTTTAGTAATCCTCAATTGCCGTTCGACCGTTTTGTGATCAACACCTTGATAATTGAAGCGGGCGTCGTCAGCGGACGTCTGGTTTCCTGCACCTTAGTAGCGTATGGTTTCGCACGGCTGCGGGCACCGGGCAAAAATATTCTATTCACCGTTTTGCTGGCGACTTTGATGCTGCCCCGCGCAGCGATCATTATTCCCACCTACATCCTGTTCAATCAGCTCGGGTGGATCAACACCTTCCTGCCCATGATCGTTCCGGCGTGGTTTGGTGAAGCCTATGCTATCTTCCTGATGCGGCAGTTCTTCATGACAATCCCGCGTGAACTGGAAGAAGCCGCCATCATCGACGGCGCAACCACGCTCAAGATAATCTGGAGCGTCATCGTTCCATTGAGCACACCCGTGCTAGCCGTGATCGCTATTTTGACTTTCAAGGATACATGGAACGACTTTTTAACCCCCCTGCTTTACTTAAGCGAACCGAGCAAATATACCGTGTCCGTCGGTTTGGCTTATTTTAACGGTCAATTCGACGTTAAGCTGAATCTGTTGATGGCTGCGTCGGCAACGATGATGATCCCGATTGTTGTTCTCTTTATTTTTGCCCAACGCGCCTTTGTTGAGGGCATCGCACTCACTGGACTAAAAGGTTAATAAATGCGCCTCCCTACGAACTACTATCACTGCTTTCTGGGAAACGGCACGGACGCGGTATTGGTCGGCTATACCGGTTCGATGGTTCCGGACAAAGTCAGTGTGGATCGCTGCAACTGGTACAAGTCAGACCGCTACTATCCCGAAAAGAATCTGGTGATGGTGGCGGGGCGCTTTCCGATGGACAAGAAATTGCAACACGCGGAAGGCTCCGGTTGGTATGATGCCGCACCACTGGGGCGCACATGGTATTACTTGTATGAGGGTAACAATCGGCTGGAACTGCAGGCAACTGAGCAGCAGTTTGTCCCGCAAGACGGCACGCTTTACAGTAAGGTCGATTATGGAACGGTGAAGGGGGAAGTGGTGACATGGATGCACGCCACCCGTTCCATTTTGATCGAGCGTTATACGTTTGACAAAGAAGTGGATTTTGAGGCGTGGATCGGACCGGGTGTGTGGGTGGAAGAAGGTTGGGATACGAATCCCTTCAACAGCGTCGAGATGGACGCCAAGCTGCCCGAAGGCCGCTATGATCTCGGTGAGACGCAGGGCGTCATGGCGCTGCGAATGGAACCTCAGCCGACCGATTATGAGACAAGTGGCAATGACCGTTCGGCACGGACACGTGGCAAGACGATTACCAAATATTTCTCGATTACCGACAATCGCCAAGGGCCGCTGACGACAGAGGCACTGGATGAGGCAGTTGCCAAGGGCTACGACGCACTACGCCAAGAGCATGTGGCTTTCTGGAAACATTATTTCTCGGTGTCGAGCATCAGCATTCCGGACGAACAGTTTCAACATTTCTATGACGCCAGCATGTATCACTTCAAGGCGATGCAGAGCCGCGTCTCCGGCGGTTTGCCCGTCAATAACCTGCGGCGTACATGGTCATCGCACGTCTTCTGGGATTCATATTTCATCCACCGCGCGATTTTGGAAGCCAATCATGTCGATGAAGCCTTAGAAGGCTGCCGCTTCTTCCAACGGACACTGGACCACGCCGAACGCCACGCACGTGAGGAATTTGGCTGCGACGGGTTGAAGTGGGATTGGGAAATTACACATGATGGGCGCAAGGCTTACGGTACGCTGCTGCACATGAAGTTTCAGGTGCATAATAACGGTTCGTATGCCAATGAGATTGCCGGATATTTCGATTACACACAGGATAAGGCCTACCTCGAGGAGTTTTATCCCATCTTGCACGGGCTGGCTGTGTTCTTCATGAACTGCATCGTCGAGAAAAGTGAAGAAAAAGGCTACGAGATCGGCTTCTTGGTGGGTGTCCATGAGAGTCCGGTCAAAGTCCGCAACGACGGTATCAACCTAGCCGGTACGATTGCCATTTTGCGGCACTGCGCCCGTGCGGCTAAAGTGCTGGGCAAAGAAGACGAATTCACTGCCCGTTGTACTGAAGTGGCGAACGCATTGATGACAACGATGGATTCGCTCTACAATGGACGTTTCTTCAAAGCATCGGAGAGCGAAGACAAAATTAATATGAGTTCGATCACACCGATTTATCCGATGGGCGTGATTCCATCCAAAGACCCACGTGCGATCAGCACGGCGGAGTCGTACATGGGACGTTATGAGGGGCAACTCATCGGGCATGGGGAAAGCAACAGCGGTTTCCCTTGGTCGGCGGGTGTCCTCGGATCGGTGCTGGCGTGGCAGCAAAAAGGCAATCTGGTGTGGCAGGTCATTCAAGGCGCACGTCCGACCATGTGCAACTTCGGCGGTATGACCGAAGTGATGGAAGACGGCGAATGGAACATGATGTATTTCGGGACGGCACAGGGCGCTGTGTGTATCTCACTGCATCAAATGCTCCTACAAACTCACAGTGATGCTATCGACATTTTCCCTGCCATTCCTGCTGAATGGCCGCGCGTGTCATTTGAGAATTTGCTGGTCAACGGCTTCACGGTCACGGCTTCATGGACGCCAGAGGCCGTTGAATGGACGGTACATAACCGCTCGAATGTGCCGCTGACACGCGAGGTTCGCTATGGAGATCATGCTGAAACGGTGACGCTGCAACCCGGCAAGGACAAGCACGTCGTATGGTCGTTGTAGCTGCAGGACGGATGGCATGAAGATCGGTGTCATATCGCCGCAGGATTGGGGGCTGGCGGTCGCATCCACTTCGGGCGAAGAACCGATATTAGGATTAGGCGCTTCTCCGGCAGAACTGGAGAGGCGCATCCACGCGGCGACTTATGGCTGGGCGCAGCACCATTTTAATGACGAAGTCGGCGCATTTTACGGCTTCTACAGCGCGCCTGATAAACGCTTCGAACCACCACAGACGGTGAACTTGATCGCGCCGTGGCAATTATTGGCGGGTTATGATCACTATCATGACGCCGAACTCTTGAAAAAGGCGGAACGCGCGACGGATTGGTTTTACCGGCACTTTGTGGTGACGCATCCAATGAGCGTGGTGATCGGCGGGGTGCGGGAAAGCCTGCCAAACGGAGAACTGTGGACGAAGTTCGCAGCCGAATTTGTGATACTCAGCGCGGGGTTGTATAGGCGCACAGGAAACCGTGAGTATCAGGAACGTGCCCGACAAAGCGGCATGTTCCTAATTCAATCGGCACGACATGGATTCTCACCGAAATACGATACCGTGTTCAACACATGGCGCGAAAAAGGCTGGCAGTCCTTCGGGCGGGTGGTGGAAGCCTTTCTGGTATTGGCTGATGTCACAGGCGAACCACACTGGCATGAGCTGGCTTTAAAGGCGGGCAATTATGGTTTGTCGCTGCTGGCGTCTGACGGCGGCCTGTACCTGATTGATGACGATTACTTCAACACCGATATTGCAGCCGATGAACTGCGGGCGTTCATATTCCTGTATGAACTGACGCAGCAAGCAAGGTATCTGGAAGCGGCTGAGCGGTTCGCGGGATGGCTGCTGGCGCATCAACGATCTGATGGCGCATGGCCTTTAACGATTGATTGGGATGGGAACATTGTGGTGCCAACGGTCGGGCCGGGGGATATTCCTAATATCGCGATTGCATTCTTGCGCCTGCATGCCGTGACCCGCAACAATCTTTATAGGGATGCGGCTTACCGCGCCTTACGTTATTCTCTTTCTATTCAAATCCAACCGGGCAGTGACCAGCCTTACTCGGACGACCCGAATGTGCAGTGGGGTTTCTGGTCATGGATGCCTTATTACGATTATACTGTGTCGGGTGACCAAGCCACGCACCATATACGCGGCTTGTTGTTTGCACTGGATTATTTGTCGGAACATTCATGAAAACCAAAATGGCGTCCGATATTTCTCTCGTCACCGAGGCATCCTTAGGGCAGCGCAGGCTGGCAATGGCCGCGCTGTTTGTTGTGTCGGGCGTGGGGTTGATTTTCGAAATCACGCTCACGCGCATGTTCTCGTTGTTCTTTCAATATCACTTCACCTTTCTGGCGGTGTCACTGGCCGTTCTGGGGCTGAGTTTAGGGGCGGCGGTTGCCCACTACCTGAAGCCGTCCAGTACGCACTCTATGCGAACGCTGACATGGTTACTGCTGGGGATAAGTCTCGCTTTTTCCATCGCGACGATACTGATTTCCTCGCTGGCTTCGGTCGATTCGATTTTTCCACGCGCCTTGATCGCGCTGGTCATTTTCTTTCTCATCGGCGTGTTCGACGCGATGATCTTCGAGAATTTCTCGACGTACAGCGGGTCGTTTTACGCGGCTGATTTAATCGGCGCGGCGGTTGGCGTGGTCATGGTGTTAGGACTGCTTAATGTGTGGAGCGCCTTCAGCATGACCTTGTTTCTAGGGGTGCTGGTCGGGGCGGTAGCAGTGGCATTCGCCTATCAGACACGCACAGCGCCATCACGGTTGCCGCAATACGCCGGAGTCACACTGATCTTGGCGGGCGTGCTGCTAGTGGCGAATCTGGCGACAGGCGCAGTGGATTATCATCCGTTGGGATTAACGGGCGTTCCGCGTGATAAGACGATGGTTTACATCCTGCAAGACGCCAGCCAAGGTGGCAAGATCATCTACACCGGATGGAGTCCGTTCGCGCGAGTGGACGTGGTGCAGACCGATGACGGCTCGGCACGTTACATCTTTGCAGATGGCGGCGCGGGCGCTTATATGCAGGCTTATGATGGCAACATCCGGTCGATTGATCCGCTGACAAATGCAGTAGAGTATCTGCCGTTTACGTCGGGCAACGTCGATAAGACGCTGGTGATCGGCGCGGGCGGCGGTAAAGATGTACTGCTGGCACTGCATGCTAATGCGCAGGCGATCACGGCAGTGGAGGTCAATCCGGCGATTGTGGCGGCTACGCGACATTATGCCCAATATAACGGCAATGTGCTGGATCTACCGCAGGTCAATCTGGTGGAAGGCGATGCGCGTTCCTATGTGGAGCGCACCAGCGACCAATACGACCTGATCTACATGAATTTAGTGTATACACAAGCAGTTGAACCGGCCAGCCAAACACTGGTCGAAAATTACATCTTCACCCGCGAGGCGATGAAGACGTTCCTCGACCATCTGACGCCCGGTGGACGACTGACGATCATCTCGCACAATGCGTTGGAAGCCAGCCGCGCAGCAATCACGGCACTACAGTCGATGAACGACCAAGGCATCAACCCTTCGGACGCGCTCGATCACCTGTGGTTGTGGATGTATCCGGCTAACGACAATACGCTGCGTACCAGCGTATTGGTGGTCGGGAAAGATCCGCTGCCCAAAGAGACGGTGCAATCACTGAGCAACTCGGCACGCGCACAAGGGATGCAAGCCCTGTTCACGCCGGGTGATTATGAAATCCTGTTTGCCAATTTGCGCACGGGAATGCCGCTGGACAAGTTCATTCAGTCGGACTCCGGTTATAACCTGTTTCCAACAACTGATGACCAACCGTACTTCTTCAATCTGGATTTGGGGCTGCCTCCGGCGATCCGCTCGTCACTGGTGATGTCGGCGCTGCTGGCGGTCGGCTTGCTGCTGATCGCGGTGTTCACGGTTCGCACACCAACCGAACAGGGAAACCGCTGGTGGTGGCTACCTTTTAGTTATGCGGCGCTGATCGGTGTGGGCTTCATGCTAGTTGAAGTGCCGTTGATCCAGCGCTTCCAACTGCTACTAGGACAGCCGATATTATCGTTAGCGGCGGTACTGGCTACGCTGCTCCTTTCGAGCGGTTTGGGCAGTTTGTTAAGCCAACGCTGGCAGGCGACGAATTTACTGGCGAAAGTATCGCTGGTCGGCATCATCATGGCGGTGATCGCGGTGGTGTACTGGTTTGTGCTGCCATCACTGGTTGAGAATCTGTTGGAAACGTCCTATGCAACACGATTGTTGGCAACTCTGGCCTTTACCGCTGTGATCGGCTTCCCGATGGGCATTCCGTTCCCCAGTCTGCTGCGGATGGCAAATGATGAGCGGCAGCAGGTGGCGCTGATGTGGGCGGTGAACGGTGTGTTCTCAGTGCTGGGTTCGACACTGGCAACGGTGGTGTCGATGCTGTGGGGCTTCAAATGGGCACTGCTGGCAGGCGCAGGATGCTACCTTTTGATGGCGCTGGTGGCGTGGTTGTGGATGCGCTTCGGGACATCCAGCCCACTCGCTGAGAAAGCCGCCTAAATGGACGAGCGGCTGCGTGAAGTATTCCTAGACGCTTACATGGCGTCGATTCCACTGATTGTTTTGAACATCGTGTGGTTCATCTGCTCGCTGCCGATTGTGACTCTCATCCCCTCGACTGCGGCGCTGTTTTATACCACTAACTTGATCGCGCATGGAAAATCCGCCGACTGGCACACGTTCTTGGAAGGCTTCCGGAAATACTTCTGGCAAAGCTGGCCATGGGGCTTGATCAATGTTGTCATCTTCGCCGGATTGATCGGCAACCAAGTTTTCTTCTCACGCGGGAATGCGGATTGGGCGTCGGCGGTACGGGGGGTACTGCTAGCGCTCGGCATCTTCTGGTTAGGACTGCAACTCTACACCTTCCCACTGATGTTGGAGCAGGAGCAGCCCCGATTGGGTTTGGCACTGCGAAACAGTCTGGTGATCCTGATTAAACGACCGTTGTTTACACTCATCCGAGCAATATTCATCGGTGCGGTGGTAATTGCTTCTACTTTAATCCTGTGGCCAACGTGGATATTCGTCACGGCCAGCGTGTGCGCATGGCTGGCGAACCGTGCCACACTGGATTCGATCAGCAAGATTAGCGGACGCAAACCATCCAGCGAATCGGCAGAGACGCCTTAGCACCACAGGCTAGAGCGGTTCGGTCAGTTCGATACGGTTGCCGAACGGATCGAGAAATTCAAAGCGATCCCGACCGGGCAGCGGGATTTGTTCCTCAATGGTCAATCCGGCTTGAGTAATAACCTCGCGCCAGTGTTTGAGGTTATCGACCTGATAAGCGACATGGCCTTTGGTGGTGCGGCGGTCAAAGCCATCTTCGGTGCCGATATGAAGCTGACGATCCCCGACTTGTACCCAGAAGCCGCCGCGCCCTTGCAGACTTTCCGGCTTAGGGATTTCAGGCAGTCCGAGTACGCCACAGTAGAAAACACGTCCGGCTTCTTCCGCGCCTTTTGGGATAGTGATTTGGACGTGATCAATTTGTAAGATCATGATGACCCCGATTGAATAAAATGAGGATACTGAGCATACCATGAATGCTCCTCATTTCGCACATTCCTCACTCTCATTTTAGCCCCTTAAAAGCATTAAGAGATATCCCAATATTACCCAAACTTTCTCATACAATTCTGACACTTTTTCGGCTATAATTAGAACAGATGTACCGGATCAAGAGGAGTGGAAATGAAGCCGAAGAACATCAAGGATTTGCAGGGTCGTGCGCGGCATCTAAAAGTGCATGCCCTTAACCGAAACACGTACATCGTCGAGAGTACCACTACCCCGACCGCTAACCATGTGGTCACGGTAGAGTACGACTCGGACGGTACGATCCATACGCGCTGCACCTGCCCGTGGGCGATCAACGGCGGTATCGCCTGTGCCCATACGCTGGCCGTGTTGGAAACATTAGCGGCACGGCGTGGACGTGCGTTAAGCTACTGGGAAAGCCGTGACCAAGCGCGTCGACAGAAGCATCGCACGTTCTATCTCGCGGGTCGTAAGAAGGACGAAGGGCTATGGATCACCAGCCGTAATGGGCAGTGATCCTCACCCCTTCTTCTCCAAACCTGTTTTGAGCGCCGCCAGAATGCGCTGGCTTTCGGCGGCGATTCGCGGGAGCAGCGTGGACTGCATCAAGGTCAACAGTCCACTGGCCTGAACCGTGACATCCCGTGTGAGGTTCGTACTTTCCCCGTTCGCCTGTAATTGATAGACAATCGTCACTTCTAACCCTGCTGGAATGAATCCTAACAACTTCAGATGTGTCACCTGATGAAACGCGATCTTCTGCGGCGGTTGATAGTCGGTAACCTTGCCATACATGGTCGAGTTCGTACCCTTGTCTACATAGGTTGAGCCGAGCTTTACCGGATTATCCGAAACTTCCATCACCGATTTATACATGCCTGAAGGCGGCAGCCACTGGTCATAGTGGGCGAAGTCTGCGATCCGATCAACAATAACTTGCGGCGGAGCATCAATGGCCGTGGTGAAGTGCAAGGTGGACATGGTCTTTATCTCCTTGGGTATAGCCGTCATTATAGCGCACGGGCTGTGCTACAATCTGGCTACCTGAAATCGAAATCAGCCAAGGAGCCGACGATGATGAGTATCAAGCAGCTCAACGCGGATGAAGCGCATGACCTGTTGGCGCATCTAATCGATCTGCTGCGGGATGCTGTCGAAAGCGGGGCGTCGATTGGCTTTATCCCACCCCTATCGGCAGGCACGGCATGGGATTATTGGGAAAACGTGATTGCCGATGTGCGAACCCGTTCCAAACTGCTACTGGTTGTGGACGTCGATGGGGAAATCGCAGGAGCGGTGCAGTTGGCACTCGAAATGCGGGCGAACGGTGCCCATCGGGCTGAGGTGCAGAAGTTGATGGTACACCGGCGTTTCCGGCAGCAGGGCTTGGCACGACTGCTGATGAGTGAGATTGAACGGGCTGCGCGAGCAAATGGACGCAGCCTGTTGGTGCTGGACACACGCCAAGGCGATGCGGCAGATAGTTTATATCGCAAATTGGGATATACCGAAGCCGGTGTTATCCCAAATTATGCGCTGGACGCAGACGGTATTCCCCACAATACGGTTATTTTCTATAAGCAGCTTGTGGATGATTAGTTGTCTTTAGTCACTGGCTGAAGCACGCCTCTTTTTGCGATGGAGCACTTAGCGCTTGGCTTCCATGCGATAGAGGGAGTCGAGTTCAGCGGGAGACAAGATGGTCACATCCAAATCCCGCAGATGACCATCGTTCAAGCCATAGACCCAACCGTGTACAGCTAAAGATTGTCCACGACGCCATGCCCCTTGGACAATAGTGGTATAGCAGACATTGCGCACCTGCTCGATGACATTCAGTTCACAAAAGCGATTGTGCCGTTCTTTCTCATCAGTGATGCGATCCAACTCCGATTCGTGACGCTGATAAATATCTTTGAGGTGGCGCAGCCAATTGTCGATGAGGCCAAATTCTCTGTGCTGCATGGCCGCAGCCACGCCACCACAACCGTAATGTCCAACCACCATAATATGTTTGACCTGCAAGACCTCGACGGCATATTGAATGACTGAGAGGCAGTTAAGGTCACTGTGTACAACGACATTGGCGATGTTGCGATGCACGAAAACTTCACCGGGCATCAAGCCCATGATCTCGTTGGCGGGTACGCGGCTGTCGGCACAGCCAATCCATAAATACTCCGGCGACTGCTGGGCAGCCAGTTTTTGAAAGAATGTCGGGTCAGTTTCCCGCATTTTTTCAGCCCATGCCCGATTGTTGTCAAAAATGTATTTGAGAACACGCATGTTGATCCCTCGTTACAATAAAATTTGGTCGGTTGATTTTGAGGCAAATCGTATCGATTTGGCGAGGGGCAATTGTGCCTGTTTGTAAGCGCTAATGCAATAAAAGAAGAGCCTTGCGGCTCTCCTTTGCGATGCATGAGGTATCGAAACTAAGCCGTTGGGGGTTCTTCGCGGACGATTTCGATCTTGACCTTAGCAAGGAAGGCAGCAGCAGCACCGACCGCAGCCAGAATAGGCGCGGCTACCGGAGCGGCCAACATAAAGACGCCACCGACCGCAGCACCAGCCGTCAGCGTGAACTGCATGATTTCATGCCCGTCTTCGCCACGAATAATGACCTTGCGAACGTTGCCTTCTTTGATGAGTTCCTGAACCTTACCGACGAGTTCCTTACCGGCGACTTCAAGCTGTTCGCTAAAAGTCTTGACTTCGGCTTCAACGTTTTCTTTTTGCTCTTCGCTCATGATTTTGTCTCCTTTTATCCAACCGTCCCTGAGGACAATCGCTTGTTACTATACCTCTATATACGTGAATGGTGATAGGAAAGTTGCACAGTCTTTGGATGAATGTCACCTATTCGAGATGTATACTGAATGCATTAGTGACAAGGAATCTGCTCTGTGCAAGATTACGATCCCTCAAAACTCCGTGATGTCTCGGTTCCACTGGACACGATAATGGCACAAGCACTGCCCCTGTCGATCATCCTGACGATTGCGCCTTTGATTCCACATGCCTTGAAATGGGGCATCGTGTTCGGGTTCAATGGGCGGAATTATTTGTTGGGCTTTATCGCATTTGTGGTGTTGATCGTGGCACATGAGGCGGTGCACGCCATCGGATGGATTCTTTTCGCGGGTGTTCCGTCGCAGAAGATTCGCTTCGGCATTGCATGGAAGACGCTCAGTCCGTATGCCCATTCGACGGTGGCGATGCGCGCAGGCGGTTACCGGATTGGCGTGATCCTGCCTTTGATCATCACGGGGATCATTCCGGCTATCATCGGCACGGTGACGAACGCCCCTTGGCTGACGGTGAGCGGGGCGATATTGGTTTCGGGGGCAGTGGGTGACTTGATGGTGCTGCGGGTTATCCGGCAGATCCCAAGCAATGCAATGGTGATTGACCATCCTCAAAACGCGGGTTGTTACGTGATTGATGGGTAAACTCTCCACGATGTACTGAATTCCTGTACCGCGAAAAGCGATGACAGCATATAATAAAGGTTACTTAATGAACTTGGATGGGAGATAAGGCGCATGAAGCGAAAACGCAGCACACTACTTATCGTGCTCATGGTTGTGACATTGATCGTCGCCATTGTGCCGATATTCACGGTACAAGCCGACTACGGCACGAACTGGACAGGCACGTTTTTCCCAAGCAGCGATTTGAGCGGAACAGGGACACAGATCGCGGGTATCAATGGCCTCAACTTCAACTGGGGAACCGCCCAGCCCATTGTGAACGGCGCGACGGTACCGATTGCGAACTGCCCGAATTCGCCAACCTGTACCGATAATTTTTCGGCGCGTTTTACTTCCAGCCAGAACCTAACACCCGGCCAATATAACTTTGTCGTGTCCTCGGATGACGGCGTGCGTTTGTATGTCAACGGGGCGGTGGTGCTGGATAAGTTCATCGGGCGGGCATTAACCACTGATACGATTTCGGTCACGATTACGACCACTCCGGTCAACCTGACGGTGGAATACTTCGAAGGCATTGACCAAGCGATTTTGCAGGTGCAGTGGTTCCTCGTTTCCGGGACGACGGCGATCCCCGGTCAAACCTTGGTTTATGGAACACCGACCGTCGCGGTGACAGCAGCCCCGGCAGTGACCGTCACAGTTGCCGGTGTGAAGGCCGAAGCCCTGCGAACCGGCCCATATTTGGGTGCGTCGATGATCGGGGAAGTGGCGGCAGGTACGCCCCTTGTTCCACTGGCACGCAACAAAGACGAAGGCATCTACAACTGGTACTTGATCAATACGGGCACGAAAACAGGCTGGATTTCAGGCCGTTATGTGACATTGACGGGTGACATCAACGCGATACCGCTCCAAAGCACGGTCTTCGAGCAGATTGACGGCGCACCGGATGTGGGTGTGCTGGCGATCCCCCGTTCGGTGATGAACCTACGAAAGCGTCCGAGCATCCGGTCAGCGAAGATCATGGAAATCGCGTGGGGTGCTGAGACGGCGCTGATCGGGCGGACGATCCAAGGGGGGCGGAACTTCTGGCTCCAAGTGCGTCTCAAGACGGGCGAAGTCGGCTGGATTTTCGCACCCTATGTGACCATTCGCGGCGATGTGAACGCCGTACCCATCCGGTAAGATAGATAGCCCTCACACCAACCCCTCTCCCCCAAAACACAAGGGAGAGGGGCTTTTAATTCCACATAAGGTTTGGCATTGTTGATCACGGTTTATTACTCCCCTCATGCGAGCAGCGTGGATAACGAGGCGGGGCGGGCGTCCGGTCATGCGGATGTTGCCCTGTCGGAGAAAGGGCGGCAGCAGGCGCGTGAATTAGGGGTGCATTATCAGGTTATCGCGCTGGATGCGGTGTACTGTTCTGACCTGCAACGGGCGACCGCCACAGCCGAGATTGGTTTTTCAGACCGTCACCTTCCGATCATTCCTGACGCACGACTGCGGGAGTTCGACTATGGGAAGATGACGCAGTGCCCACGAAGCGAGTTGGGTCTGGAGCAGCGCCTGACCGAGCCGTTCCCTGACGGGGAAAGTATCACAATGGCGGTGCGGCGCGTGGGTGATTTTCTGCGTGAGGTTCTGCCCCAAATGGAGGGGAAGACTACGCTGGTTATCGGTCACGTGGCGACCAAGTACGGGCTGGAATATTGGTCGGGTAATCGGTCACTGGAAGAACTTGTACAAACCCCGTGGGAATGGCGGGATGTCCCGATCTGGCAGTACTCGTTTGAAATGTCTTTAAAGCCCAAAAACCTCTAAAACTTCGCATCAATTGCATATTTCGCACATTTTCCGCTGAAATGGCTGGCGGGACGCTCCCGTGATGCCGCTGAATTGACATTTTGTGTCGGCGGGAAGCTCGGCTGATGGCGCTGAATTGGCGCATTTGCAGCGGATGGCTCCCGTAATGCCGCCGCCCCACAAGGGACTATAGCTGTGCAGTTTGTGCACTGCCGCTGCTGTGGATGCAAGAAATTTGAACCGCCATCCCACGGGAGGCTTCGCACAGACGCCAAGGACGCCAAGATCATGCAGAGTTGTTTTTAAGGTGCGTGGCAAAAATGCAGGTTGGATTTACCAACGTGGGTTTGTCGCCGACAAACCCCTACCGTTCGGCCTAGATTCTATTGTAGGAAAATAAACCTAACAATGGGTTACCATTTGGAAGAACATTTTGTCACTGTTTGGCGGGGTTGGCGCTAACTATTTTGAGGGAGGAAGCAGGCGAGGCAGGTTGGGAGATGGTTGGAAATCGGTCGGTGATGGTTTGTGCGTTTAAACCAAAGTTATAATAAGTCTATAGGATATGATTGAACCGCAGAGACGCAGAGGGAGTTTCAACGCAAAGGTGCAAAGAGGCAAAGATCATGGCGGAGAAGACGGGAGCGGTATAGTGAAAGTGCAGGGCAAGATGATGAAGTTTAACAAATTGGGACGGAGAAAGAACCCCCACCCTGCTCCTCCCCCGTAAACGAGGGAGGGAATCAAGCGGGAGGGTCTGTGACCCTCCCCTACGAAGAGATGCTCCCGTTAAAAGTCGCAATCCTGCGCAGTTAAGACGCGGAATTCGAGAACGCTGAGGCGTGGTTTTCGAGCGATGGGGTTAGCCTTCGAGGAGGGATTGGCCGCCGTCAATCCACATTTCAGTGCCGGTGATGTGTTTGGAGGCATCGGAGGCCAGAAAGAGCACCAATTCACCCACATCTTCGGCTTTCCCCGGTGCGCCATCGGTCAGCGGGATTGCGCCTTCGGGATATTCTGCGGGTTCTTTTTCCTTCTCAACGTTGCGCTTCTCGGTGTTCTCGTCGATTTCACTTTCAATCGCGCCCGGGCAAATGATGTTGACACGCACTTTGTGTTTGGCGAGTTCCAGCGCGAGCATCTTGCCCATCGCAACCTGTGCGGCTTTGGTGGAGGAATAGGCGGTTGCGCCGGTGTTGCTGAAGATGCGCGTGCCGTTGACCGATGAGGTGATGATGACCGAACCGCCCTGCTTCTTGAGGTAAGGCGCAGCATATTTGATGGTGTAGAAGGTGCCGTTGAGGTTGATATTGATGGTCTTCTGCCACTCTTCAGGCGTCAGGTCTTCAATCGGTGCCCAGACGCCGTTGATGCCAGCATTGGCAAACACAATGTCGAGCCGCTTCCACTGGTCAACAACCGTTTTATAGGCTTTCTGCATCTCATCCGGCTTGGAAATATCGGCGATGACGACCATTGCTTCGCCCCCGGACTTCTTTATCCCGTCGGCAACGGCTTGAGCTTCGTCTTTGGTACGCCCGACCACGGCGACTTTCGCGCCTTCCCGCGCCAAGACCTCGGCGGCGGCTTTGCCTAAGCCTGATCCGCCGCCAGTGACAACGGCGACTTTGTTTTCAAGCGTCATGGTGTGTGCCTCCCTGTAGTTTTCATGTGTTCCCATTGTGATGGTTGATCAGGGCGTACACATGAGCCGGATGGGCGGCACGTCATTAGGAGTTGTTGAGGAAGTTTTGGGGATGTGGGGAGTGAGGTCTACCCCACCCTAATCCCTCCCCGTAGTAACAGGGAGGGACTTGAGAAGATGGTTAACTAGTCACCAGCGACAGCGACGGTATCCAAGGGTTGGAGCGTTTCTTCGCGTTCGGCAAGCCACTTGATGGCCGAGAGCGCCGCCTTACATCCGTCACCGGCAGCAGTGATGGCCTGACGGAAGATGCTGTCATGGATTTCGCCCGCCGCGAAGACGCCTTCGACACTGGTCTGCATCTTGTGGTCGATGGTCATGTACTGGTCGGAACTGAGAACCAGTTGATCCTTAAACAGCCAGCTATTGGGATCATAACCGACGAAGATGAAGACGCCATCGGTCGGCTTCTCGTAGGTTTTGCCGGTCTTCACATCACGCAGGGTGATCGACTTCACAATGGCTGGGCCGCCGTTGCTGGCTTCGCCTTTGATCTCATCGACAATGGTGCTGTAGGTGAAGGTGATCTTGGGGTTGGCCTTGGCACGAACCTGAAGGGCGGTACTGGCGCGGAGATCATCACGGCGGTGAATGATGTTGACGGACTTGCCGAACTTGGTCAGGAAGATGGCTTCCTGCAAAGCGGAGTCGCCGCCACCAACCACGGTGATGTCCTTGCCACGGAAGAAGAAGCCATCGCAAGTGGCGCAATAGCTGACGCCGCGTCCGACAAACTGCTTCTCGCCGGGGATGTTGAGTTCACGCGGGTTGGCACCGATGGTCACGATGACGGTGTCGGCGCTGTATTCGTCGCCGTTATCGGTCTTGAGCAGGAAGGGTGAGCCTTTGGTGAAATCGACCTCAGTCACGCTCTCAAAGACGAACTTGGCACCAAACTTTTCGGCCTGCTGCTGCATGTTCTCGACCAGTTCAGGCCCAGTCGTGCCATTAGGAAAGCCGGGGAAGTTTTCGACTTCGTGGGTGGTCGAAATCTGGCCGCCGAGCAGCTTACCGACGAATACGACGGTGCTCAGTTGGGCACGGGCGGTGTAGAGCGCAGCGGTCAAACCTGCGGGACCAGAACCAATAATTGCAACACGTTCACGCTTCATGGAGACAATAACCTCGATATACGAATAGCCAAATCAATAGCGAATAGACTACGATGGGAAACAGCCGTTACAGAGCGCTGCGTTTAGCTTTGCGGTGTGCTCAGGCTGCCATCACGTTCTGCACGGAGGATGCAGAGGAGCGCTTGCCACTCTTCCCGACAGTCGCGACAACAGCGTATGTGTGCTTCGACTTCCGGTAGAAGATCATGCAGGCTGGCTCCGGCTGCGACTTTCTCCGCCAGACACTCCAATTGGCAGTTGCACGACTCACAATCCATTTCGCTGTCGAAGTGACTCACGAAAATATGATCGATCAATTTACGTAATTGTTCGTCTGGCAGTCCCATAATCTATCGCCTACTCTTCATTATGTACACTCATTGGACGATGGCATATTTCGCATTCTTACATGAATACCCATCATCTTAATCCTGAAACAAATTGAGCATGTAATTGGTCGAGAGTCCCTCGGCCTCTAAATAGGTGCGCAGTTTACGGCGGGCGTCATGCAGCAACTTATAGAGCGCATTACGGTTGGTGCCCATGCGTTCGGCGACAATTTCCAAGGGTACATCTTCCAAGGCGACCGCTACCAGCGCTTGATATTGGCGGTCGGTAAGCGCGGCTTTCAAGGCGTCGCTGATCTTTTCCATGACATCTTCACGCTCAGTCTGGGCTTCGGGCGTATGTTCAGGTGTTCCGGTGATGTTGTTGGCGTTGGTGCTGGGCATCAACTCGCCGTCGGCGGTCAGATCGTCGAGGCTGAAGTCACGGTAGCGGGCGCGGCGCAAATCACTGATGGCTACACGAACCGCAATCTTGGTGGCCCAAGTGGTGAAACGACTGTCCCCGCGAAAGCTATCGAGATTCTCCATGACGCGCAAAGTGGCATCCTGAGCGAGGTCTTCGGCCATCTGAGTAATTTCGGAACTGGAAAGTCCGGAGAGGTCGCTGCGTTCGCGGCTGAGGTAATAGTAGATGCCGCGTTGAAGCCGCTCGCGCAGGTCTTCCAGCGCAGGCGATTGTTTATCAGGCGCGCCCGTTAAATCGGCCAGCCATTGTTCATTGGTACGATCAAGCATTATGTATTTTATCTAGAGATGGACGCGTTAAAGTTTACGACGTAATTGGGACACGCACAAATTTAACACGTAATACAAGGAATCCCAAACGGATGTCATCGCCATCGCGCAGGACGCGCGGTTGGTGGGCGATGAGGCGCTGTCCATTCAGGTAGGTTCCGTTATGGCTGCCAGCATCCACCAGATTGAGCGATCCGTCTTTGCGAATGATGGTGGCATGGCGACGCGAAACGCCCTTTTCCATCCCACTGTAGTTTTCCAGATCGACATCGGGGGACTTGCCGGTTTCGGGATCAACACGTCCGATGACGAGTTCTTCAATTGCACCTGCGTCGAACACAAAAGGTTCCGGCGCGCCGCGCACGAAAAGCATTAGTGTGGTGCGTTCATTAAAGCGAGCGGTTCCCCAACGAGGTTCGGATTCTTCGTAATCCGTGTTGCCGAGGCCGCGCGTGGCATTCCGGCGCAGCAATTCGGCTTGTTCATCCTGCCGCCGTTTCTCTGCGGCATCCATTGCACCGCCGTTTTCCGGTTCGTCGTTGTGATTTTCAGGCTTCGTGTTCATGTTCTTTCCCAGCGCAAACACCGATTGCCGGACGCTACAAACTCTATTGTACCATCATACAATCTGGCAATGGATATAAATTATATCAATTATTTGCCTGTTCACGCGGCTTTATTCCTTCGTATCCAGATCATTATACTGGCTAATCTTACTATACACTAATTTCGCAACTATGCGCTATCATGAGCAGTTTCTAACGGGAGATTTATGCGGGTGATATTGACCAGTGACAGAATGCCGATTATCATCAATAAATGCAACGTAGGGTATCAGGCTCGAATTCGTCCTCTGTATTTTGAATTGTATTGTGATCTACGGATTGAAATTCACTATCGTAAGGTTAAACGTAGAAAGGAGAGAGGCGCGTCCTGCTGCTCTCGTGCAGCGTCTTTCGCGCCGTCCTCGTGAATAACCGACCAAACGACCCGCAAAACGACAATAGTAACAATTCCCCTTTTGGTGGCCGTAACGCCCAGCGATTCTGGCTGATCATCGCAGGGGTAGTTATCCTGCTATTCATTTTTGTCTTCGCCGCACCCGGCGCGGGCAATACAGGAAATAACATTTCGCTGGATAAATTTGCCCAGTTTGTTAAAGACAATCAGGTCAAATCCGTCATTGTTCAAGGTGGACAGGATGTTCGCATTGAACTGAAGAGCGGCGAAAAGGTTTCCTATTATAAGGAACGTGAAACGGATCTGTTCTCGGCGCTGAAAACCTTCGGTGTGACGGAGACACAGTTTGAGAGCCTCACCTATACCGAGCAACCGGGTGATAACACGTCGAATGTTTTGTTCCAACTGTTGGTGGCGGTGGTGCCGACGCTGCTGATTATTTGGCTGCTGTGGCGTATGATGCGCTCGGTGCGAACCGGTCAAGATCAAGCCATGAGCTTTGGCCGCAGCCGTGCCCGCGTTACCCGTGACATGGAACGTCCGCAAGTCACCTTCTCGGATGTGGCTGGCGCTGAAGAGGCTAAAGAAGAACTTAAGGAAATCGTCGAGTTCCTCAAGGAGCCGGAGAAGTTCATCCGCCTCGGTGCCCGTATTCCCAAGGGCGTCTTGATGGTCGGCCCGCCCGGTACTGGTAAGACCTTGATGGCGCGTGCGGTGGCCGGTGAAGCTGGCGTACCTTTCTTTAGCATTTCCGGTTCGGAATTTGTGGAAATGTTTGTAGGCGTCGGCGCAAGCCGTGTCCGTGACCTGTTTGAACGTGCCAAGGCTGAAGCGCCTTCGATTATCTTCGTTGACGAAATCGACGCGGTCGGTCGCCATCGTGGTGCTGGCTTGGGCGGCGGTCATGACGAACGTGAACAGACGCTCAACCAAATTCTGGTGGAAATGGATGGTTTTGAAACCGGTACGAACGTGATTGTGTGCGCGGCGACTAACCGTCCTGACATTCTTGATCCGGCGCTGCTGCGTCCGGGACGCTTCGACCGTAAGGTCATCATGGATAACCCGGACATCAAGGGACGTAACGATATTTTGAAGGTTCACTCCAAGGGTAAGCCATTGGCTCCTGATGTGGACTTAGAACAGATCGCCCGTATGACCGTCGGTTTCTCCGGTGCTGATCTGGAAAACTTGGTCAACGAAGCTGCGATCCTAACCGCACGCCGTAACAAGAAGGCCATCGGCATGAGCGAGATGAGCGAG
The DNA here is from genome assembly GCA_044226855.1 of Aggregatilineales bacterium. GTDB lineage: Bacteria > Chloroflexota > Anaerolineae > Aggregatilineales > Phototrophicaceae > CFX2. Next base: position 206,255 of record JBGAGF010000001.1, on the reverse strand, counting down.
AGCATGGATCGGGTGACGATGGGACCGGAGCGCAAGTCACGCGTCATATCGGAGAAGGAAAAGCTCAAGATCGCTTATCACGAAGGTGGTCACGCGGTGCTCGGTTATCTGCTGGCGAACAGCGACACCGTCAACAAGGTGACGATTGTGCCGCGTGGTCGTGCCGGTGGTTACGTGCTCTCAATGCCCGATGAAGACCTGACGATGCGCACCAAAGAATACTTTGAGGACACGATCACGATGGCGTTGGGTGGACGTGCCGCTGAGGAAATCATCTTCAGCCAGTTCACAACCGGCGCGAGCAGCGATCTGGAACAGGTGACGCACTATGCCCGCTCGATGGTTACTCGCTACGGCATGAGCGAAACACTCGGCCCGCGTACTTTCGGCAGCAACAATGGTGCGGTGTTCCTTGGACGTGAAATCGGCGAACAACGCGATTACAGCGAACAGGCCGCCGAAGAGATCGACAATGAAGTGCGGCGTATCCTGCAAACGGCTTACACCCGCGCCAAGAATCTGCTGATCGAGAACCGTGACAAGCTCGACCGTCTGATTCAGGTGCTGCTGGAGCAGGAAACGTTGGATCGTGCGGCCTTCGAGGAAGTCATGCGCGGGGACGCTCCGGTCGCCAGTAACGGCACCTATCCGGAAAGCCCCAAGCCAGTGGCTCCTCCGGCGTAAGGCTTGACGAAGAGAAAAATTCAAGCATTAAAGTTTGAGGGATGGTTTTGTAACCATCCCTTTTCTTTTTAACATCCAATGATTGTCGTGAAGGCAAAATGAAATACCTAAAGACAAACTTACTAAGCTTACAAGGCAGTGTTAGGTCGAGCGGTTCTTTAGTGGTTCGAAAAATACCTAATGATGGTACAGAAACTACGCGAGTTGCAGATAGCCAAGGGCGTTCTTCAACGACTGATTTAACTTCTGATGGTTTGATCCTTAATAGAGTCGAAGGCCGAGCCTCGTATGGTGAGGCTGATAATCTTGTACCTTGTAAGATACTTATTGAGCGCCTGAACAGAGACGGAGAACACTGGTTAACACCTTTTGCTCGTAAGGGCGAAGAAGATGGTACAGATTGTGTTGCCAGCAATGGAAAACAAGAACTTCGAATGCAAGTTACCCGCATACCACGACAAAAAACAAGAAGAGAACTATCAATTTTTGGAAGTGCTCAAGAAACCACTACGATAGAGAATCATGTAGCTGACTTAAGACAGGCGATCAAGAAAAAAGAAACTCTATCCACTGAGCAAAGAAAAAGTATTATTTTAGTGATTGATGCCGTAGACTTTCCAAGCTATGCATACTCTTCTGTTGTTGAAGCCTTTCAAAAAAAGTATCTCAAAGAAACTCAGAACTTAAGATTTCACTCAATTTGGCTTATCGGTCCTACGCCGGAAATGACAGTGCAACTTGATATAACTTAATGAAAATCTCGTAATGATGAATAAACAGGGGACAAGTTGTCCTCTGTTTTATTTTAGAGTCTTTGGACGTCTATCGGTGAAGGCAAAAAGGGATAAAATTATATTAAAGATATTCAGGAAGGATTTATAAAGATGTTTAAAGGTCAAAAAGTACTTCTTAGAGGAGCAAAGCGCGAAGATATGGCACGGCAATGGGAATTTGAAAATGATCCTGAACTGTATTTTTTGGATGGGAGCAAACCTCGACCGAAAAGTATGGAGTACCTGCTGGCCTTTTACGACAATACACTTGCGAAACTAGCAGAGGACGAAACTGCATTTGCCATTGAAGTGGATGGCAATTATATCGGTCACTGCGGACTCCATGCCGTTGATGATGAGGCGTACACATGTGAGTTAGGGATTGAAATTGGGGATCGTGCTTACTGGGGGCAAGGTTATGGACGTGATGCCATACGGTTGCTTCTTGGTTACGCTTTTGAGCACATGCACATGAACCGCGTCTGGCTGAACACCCACAGCGAAAACGAGCGTGCGATTAGGTGTTACAAAGCATGCGGGTTTGTTGAAGAGGGACGCTTACGGCAGCACGTTTGGATTAGAGGGCATTATGTTGATCGCATCATTATGGGTGTGCTGAGAACCGAATTCGTGGAACAGCCTATCCATAATGAATAATCGCCTTAGTTTCCCTGCTTGACTCTCCCCCTAGGGCAAGCTGCATGATAGGGACAAGCGCTGATTAAAAGGACATGTGCATGTTCAGGATAGGTGATTTTTCCCGTTTGACCCGCGTGTCGCTCAAAGCCCTACGTCATTATGACGCGATGGGCTTGTTCAAACCAGCATATGTTGATCCATTTACAGACTACCGCTATTACACATTTGATCAACTGCCACGTTTGAACCGTATTCTGGCGCTCAAAGGCTTAGGCTTTCCACTGGAAGACATCCGCCAGATGCTGGATGACGACCTGAGCACGGAGTCGCTGCGCGGGATGCTGCAACTGCGGCGAGTACAGCTCGAGCAGGAGGCGGCAGCAGCACGGGAGAGATTACACGAGGTTGAAATTCGCTTACATCAAATTGAACAGGAGGGCATGATGCCTAAAGTTGATATCCTTATGAAGACCGTCGAGCCGCTGACCATCGCCGGAGCGCGGGAAGTGGTTAGCTCACCCAAGCAGATGCGCGAACGCTGTATTGCGCTAAATGGCGAGGCCTGCATCTTAATGGCGGCGCAGGGACTCAAAAGTGACGGCGTTTCCTTCGCGCTTTACTATCCGACGGAGCAGGAAGGGATTGATGTCGAAATGGCTTACGCTGTCAATTCTTCAGCCAAAGGTGTAACGCAGGGCAAAGCGGCTGTCCATCAACTGCCTGCGGTGACGGTGGCCTATGCTGTTTATCGTGGGAGCTATGATGACTTCGGCGCGGTCGGACAGGTTCACGCGGACATTCATCAATGGATTGAGTCGCATGGCTATGAGCAGAGCGACGCCAGCCGTGAGTTTTATCTGCGCCCACCGAAGCGCTTCGCTGACCCGGATGGCGTGATGGAAATTCAGTATCCGGTAATTAAGAAGGCGTAAGTAGGCTGTGATGACATAAGACATATCCTGCCCACTCAGGATGTGTCTTTATGCTCGGCAGTACTTCAGAAGCGATATGATACGTGTAGTATCGTTCATATTATGGTTGAATTAAAGCTATGCACTCTCCAATTTTAATCACTGGCGCAACCGGCAATATCGGTCTGGATGTATTTAACCAACTCAAGGCCGCCGGTGTATCCGCCACAGCAGCCGTTCGAAATCCGGACAAATCGCGCGACGTTCTTGGTGAAAACGCTAATCTTGTGCCGTTTGATTTCAAGAATTCCGCGACTTACGCGCCAGCATTTACCGGTATCAAGAAACTCTTTCTGGTACGTCCGCCGGACATTGCCGATGTGAAAACTTATGTGCGGCCTGTCATTCAAGCAGCAAAAACTGCTGGCGTTGAGCATGTCGTCTTTTTATCGCTGCTGGGTGTTGAAAACAACCCGATTGTGCCACATTACACCATTGAAAAAGATTTGATGGCCTCCGGCATGGCATGGACATTTTTACGTGCAAGCTTCTTCATGCAAAATCTCAACACCACCCACCGCACCGAAATTCGGGATGAGAGTATGATGATGATGCCCGCCGGACACGGCAAAACCAGCTTCATTGATGGGCGAGATATCGCGGCGGTGGCGGTTAAGGCACTCACGGAAAGTGGTCATGAGAATAAAGCTTATGCACTGACGGGCAGCGAAGCACTGGATTATTTCACCGCAGCCGACATGCTGACAGAAACATTGGGGCGCAAGATTACTTATTGCAATCCTTCGATCCTCGCTTTTGCCCGTCACATGAAGGCAAAGGGCAATCCCTGGGTCTATGTTATGGTTACCACCGCGCTCTATACGACGGCACGGCTGGGTATGGCCGCCAAGATTACGTCAGAAACACAGCAGTTATTGGGACGTCCACCGATCCTACTGCGCCAATATGTCGAGGATTATAAGCAAGCGTGGCTGAACTAAATACAAAGAGCGCACCGAAATGCGCTCTTTGTTTAAGCTGACTTCGTTAGATTACTTCTTGGTGGCGTAGCCCTGCGGATGGCTCTTGTGCCAGTTCCACGCGGTTTGGATGATCTGGCGCAGGTCACCAAATTCCGGCTGCCAGCCGAGTTCCTGCTGAATGCGGGTGCTGTCGGCAATCAAGGTGGCAGGATCACCGGGACGACGAGCACCCTTGGCGGCGGGAATATTCTCGCCGGTAATTTCACGGGCGGCATTCAACACTTCCATGATTGAATAGCCCTTGCCGTTGCCGAGGTTATACTTGCGGCTCTTGCCATCGGCCAAGGCTTCGAGCGCCAGAACGTGCGCCTCGGCCAGATCAATGACATGGATGTAATCGCGGATGCAGGTGCCATCTGGTGTCGGATAATCTTCACCGAAGATCGTCAGTTTTTCACGCTGGCCTAAGGCGACCTGCAAAATGATCGGGATGAGGTGGTATTCCGGCGTGTGATCTTCGCCGATGTGTCCGTTGGGATGAGCGCCGCTGGCGTTGAAGTAGCGCAGGCAGACGTTCGCCATGCCGTAAATCCGATCCATCCAGTGCAGATAGCGCTCGATGAAGTACTTGCTCTCGCCATAGGGGCTGCCGGGAACGATGCGTTCTTCGGCCACAATCGGAATCTTGGCCGGATCATCAAACAGGTTGGCGGTGGATGACAGGATGAAACGCTTCACACCCTGCGCCGCAGCGGCTTCAAGTAAGTTGCTGCCCGCGACAGCATTATCACGCAAATAGAGCCAAGGCTTCTCCATGCTTTCGCCCACCAAAGTGTGAGAGGCAAAGTGCAGGATGCCTTCAAACTTGTGCTGGCCAAAGAGCGTATCTACAGCGGGCTTATCCAGTAAATCGCCTTTGACGAAGGTGGCCTTGGGGTGAACGGCTTCGACATGTCCGGTGTACAGATTGTCAAAAACCACCACATCATAGCCGCGTTCGACCAATAAATCGGTGACGTGGCTGCCAATATAGCCCGCACCGCCTGTAACCAAAACTTTCATGAATGTGCTCCTCCGATAGTTCAATCGACTATCTACAGTGTATAGGCGAACCCTAAAATCCGCCTTAAGAGTTTTTTCGACTGAAAAAGGGAAATATACCAAAAGTGGTCGTTTTGAAAGCGCCTACTTCAAACCTTATGTAGAGGCGCAGATAGGCAAATAAACCTGAACAGTTGTGCCTTTAGCAAGTTCACTTTGAACCTCGATACGTCCGTCGTGAAGTTCAGTCACCCGTTTCACAATCGACAACCCTAAACCCATACCGCGCGTCGTATGGCTTTCATCGGCCCGGTAGAAGCGATCAAATATATGCTTCAAGGTTTCGGCGCTCATTCCTTCACCTTGATCCGTGATTTGCAGCAGAAGCCATGACCCTGATGTATTCAGGCTTACCTTTACGTCGCTGGTATTAGGGGAAAACCGCAGTGCGTTGCCAAGAAGCTGCTTCAGTACAAACTGTATATCTCGTTCATTGACTTTTATGAAAGATAAGACAGTCGGATTAGGAACAAACAGTTTGATTCGTTCACTTGCGATTACCGCATGAAGATGAGTCAGCAATTCCTGAGAAGAAATAACTGCTCTTGGATAGTCTGCATTATCGATACTGTCCAAACGGGTGAGTACCAAAATGCAATCGAGTAGATTGTTAAGGATTTGAATTTGTTCGCTGGCCTGCTGGCTGTAATGCTGCTTCCTTTCAGGGTCAGTGTTCCTTCCTAAAAGATACAAGCTGGATTCCATGAGTGAAAGCGGTGTTTTAAATTCATGTGCGGCATCACGTATAAATTTTGCCAAAATATTAGCACGTTCACGTTCCAGTGCGATTTTGACCTTTTGTACCTCAACGGTTAAGCGAAGCCCAATTATTCCCCTCGCCGCAGAGTATGAGACAAGACCCGCTATCACAACCGTCATGAACAAAACTAAGAAAAAATCCTGAACATGAAAGCCAAAGAAGATGGCGGAGAAGGTTTCTGAAAGGACTGAACTTACCAGAATTGAAAATACAGCGACGCTGAATGGGGTCTTAAAGATATGGCTAAGTATCGAAGATTTCATAAGAGCCGAGAACTTCTCTCGATTATTCTATAATCATTATCAGCCATAAGATTAAGATATTCTATTTAAGATTCCAAAAAACAATTATTTCTTAATTAAACGCCATTTATCAAGACGAAACAAAATGTGCGAGAGTAAATATTGGACGATCTCCCGTTATGGTCCATACCTATTATTTTGCAGATTGCAGTGTAAAACTTTAGATTAGGAGAGGGGGCAAAGTGCTTGCACCCCTCAATAATGACTAGTTTGGAGACAAACTGAGGTTACTCTTCGTCCACTTCCTGCACTTGCTCGTCGGTTTTACCGAAGCGGCGAGTACGGCGAGCATACTCTTCAATGGCCTTACGGAGTTCTGTTTTGTCGAAGTCCGGCCAATAGGTCTGGGTGAAGTAGTATTCGGCGTAGGCCGCCTGCCAGATGAGGAAGTTGCTGAGGCGCAGTTCACCGCTGGTACGAATGACCAAATCGGGGTCAGGTAGATCACCGGTATACATATAGCGGTTGAGCAGGTCTTCATCGATTTGTTCAGCAGGCACGCCATCCTGAACGATGCGCTTGACGGCCTGCACGATCTCATCCCGACCGCCATAATTGAAGGCCACGTTCAAAATCAAGCGGGTGTTATTTTTGGTGTACTCGCAGGCATGAAGAATTTGTTTTTGCAGCGCGGGCGAGATGCGATCCAAACGGCCAATGTGCCGAATTTGTACACCGTTTTCGTTCAACTCTTGCAGTTCACGCTCGATGACGGTTTGCAGAATGGTCATCAAGAGGCGTACTTCCAATGGTGGACGCCGCCAATTTTCGGTGGAGAAGGCATAAATGGTCAGTACCTCTACCCCGAATTCGACACAGGCACGAATAATCCGCCGGAGGTTTTCTGTCCCCTGACGATGACCTTCCGCACGCGGCAGTCCCCTCGCCTTCGCCCAACGTCCATTGCCATCCATGATAATGGCAATATGCTTCGGCACCTGATCGAGCGCTGGCGTAAGTAATTCTTCTTCCGTTTTGAGCACAGCAACCATAGCGACCATACCTCTTAGGCTTTTGTGAACCTGTGGGAACATCACGAATAAAATGCTAGGTAATATTACACCACAAGGTTCAAATTTCCTTAGGAATAGTGGCTTACAATTTCATGATGTCTTCTTCTTTGAGTTTTCCGGCCTCGTCAATATGGCCGATAAATTGATCGGTCAACTTCTGGACTTCGGCCTCGCCACGTTCAAGGTCATCTTCTGAGATAAGTTTTTCTTTTTCGAAATCTTTCAGATCATCATTTGCCCCACGCCGGATATTGCGGATGGCTACCCGCGCCTCTTCCATGCGCTTGTGCAAGAACTTCACCAGTTCTTGACGGCGTTCGCGGGTCAGCGGCGGCATATTCAGGCGGATGACATCCGAGTCAGTGTTGGGGTTCAACCCAATATCAGAATCGCGGATGGCCTTTTCGATTGATTTTAAAGCTGTTTTGTCATAGGGGCGGATCAAAATTTGCATGGGTTCGGGGGTAGAAATGGTGGCCAACTGTCGCAGCTCGGTATCTTGCTCGTAGTAGTTGACAATAAGCCGGTCAACCAAGGTTGTGCTGGCCCGTCCACCACGAATGCCCTGTAAATCATTCTCAAACACACTGAAGGTGGATTTCATCTTTGATTTGGTTTCAGTGAGAATGTCGTTGATCATATTCTGTCTCTCCTTCGATAAAAATAGTACTAAGTGCTGAGTACTGAGTGAATGCAATTGATAACCCGGTCTCTCGTTCAAACTGGGTTATGATCTTATCTACCTGTAAGCCAAGTCATATGTCATCCATGCTATCACGACCACCTAACTACCAACTTGCTGGGTTGAAGATACCGCATCTCAGTACAAAACGCCTAGGACTCATCCGCTTTTCCAGCCTTGCCACGAGCGAGCTTGCCAAGCGGCGTAGAGCGCCACTGAGCCAGCCGTCGCGACATTTAAACTCGCCAGATGCCCGCGCATGGGCAGCGTGACCAGCATGTCACAGGTATCACGCACGAGGCGGCGCATGCCTTCGCCTTCGCTGCCCAAGACCAGCCCCAGTGAAATATTCAAGTCGGTCTTATCAATTGGCGCGACGTCCGGCCCAGCCTCCAGGCCTATCATCCAGACATCCTGTTCTTTGAGGTCTTTCATGGCGTTGACCAGATTGTTGACCTGCGCGACCTGCATATATTCCACCGCACCGGAAGAGGCGTTGACCACGGCTGGTGTGACTTCCACGCTGCGTCGTTCTTGGATCAGAATGCCATGTACGCCGACCGATTCGGCGACACGCAGCAGTACACCAACGTTTTGCGGGTCTTTGAGCAAATCCAAAATCAGGATGAAGGGTTTTTCCCCGCGCTTCTGTGCCAAGCTCAGAACATCTTCAACATCGACATAAGGGAACGGCCCGACACGTAGCGCGGTATTCTGGTGATTGCCACCGTTCGCCAAGTCATCCATGATGCGGCGGTGGACGCGCTGCATCTTCAACCCTTTTTCGCGGGCGAGCGTGATAATTTCAGCGACCAGCCCTTTTTCTTCGACCGTCTCAGTCAATAGCAGCTGCTCGATTGTACGACGCCCTGAACGGAGCGTTTCCATCACTGCCCAATGACCGTAAATAAACTCTGCCATGTCTACTCCAAACGTGTGCGGGGTTTGCCAATCGCAAACCCCAATCAATCATTTTTGCGCCGCAAGCCATTCGCGTATCTGGGCTTCGTGCATCGGCCAATGCTCGTAGGTGTTGTTGGCCAGCGCACCGTGTATGGTTTCATCCAGCGCCTGCTCGATCGGATTACCAGATTCAAAGGCATGGGCGGGCAGGCTCTCGACCAGCGCGACCAATTCACCGTAAGAATGTTCAAAGGCACTGTTGAGCGCCTCGACTGTCCAGCCTTGAAAGGAGGCAACGGCCTGCGCGTTGATTTCATCATCTGTTCCGGACGGATGCGTGAACGGGATGCCACTAACCGCCGTCCGTAATTCATCTGTCGCGTAATGATTCCAGAATACGAGGTGGGCGAGTACGTCACGCGCCGACCATGTACCGACCGTGCCTGCTGCCAACCATTGTTCAGGCGACAGGCGGGCACAGGTATCCATCAAGCGCTGATGTTCCAGTGACAAACGCCGCAAAATATCTTCACGTGGTAATCGTTCTTCCATCGTGTTTAACCTTTCACTCTGCGGGCGGTCTGGTTTTGATCAGTTCGCCCGCCAGATCGTACCGTCTGCGCGATCTTCGAGCATCACACCGAGCTTCGCCAGTTCATTACGGATGCGATCACTTTCAGCGAAGTTCTTGCTCTTGCGCGCCTGATTGCGCATGTCAATCAAAATCTGGATCAGTCCGGCTTCACGCTGACCATTCGATCCACTGGCACTGTCCACCGCAGGGATGATGCCCAATACACCGCCGCCTAAATCGTTATAAACACTGTTGATGGCTTCGAGTGTTGCTTTCCCAACCGTCGTACCGCTGTTGAGCAGGGTATTAACATCGCGTGTCAGTTCTTGGAGCACGGCAAGTGCCTTGGGGGCGTTGAAGTCATCATCCATCACCGTCGCGAAATCGGCTTTGGCTTTGTCCAGACGTTCGCTGAAGCTGTTGCCATCATCGCTGACTGGCGCACTGTTCAAGGCGCTGCGCGTCAAGCGTACCGCACCATACAAGCGATCCCAACCCGCCTGAGCACTGTCCAATGCACCGTCACTGTAATCGACCGGATTGCTGTAGTGAGCGCTCAACATGAACATACGAATGACTTCCGGACGGTAATCCTTCAGAGCGTCTTTGATATTGACAACATTGCCCAAACTCTTGGACATCTTCACGCCTTCGACGGTCAAGCTACCGCCGAGCATCCAGTAACGCGCAAAATCGGCGTCATTGGCGCACTCGCTCTGGGCGACTTCGCACTCGTTATGCGGGAAGATGTTATCGACACCGCCGCCATGAATATCAAAGGTGTCACCGAGGTATTTCTTGGCCATCGCCGAGCACTCAATGTGCCAACCGGGGAAGCCCTCACCCCAAGGACTGTCCCAACGCAGGATGTGTTCCGGTTCGGCACGCTTCCACAAGGCGAAGTCTTCAGGATGGCGCTTCTCATCACGGATGGCTTCCCGCGCACCGGCTTCAAGCTCGGTCACACGGCGGTTAGACAGCTTGCCATAATGCGGGTCGGTGGTCACATCGAAGTACACGCTGCCATTGGCGAGATAAGCATGCCCCTTCTCGATCAAGGTTTCAGTCATCTTGATCTGTTCAGGGATGTGAGCGCTGGCACGGGGCGCAATATCGGGTCGGGTCACGCCCAAGGCATCCATATCGGCGTAGTAGCTGCGCGTAAAGGTCTCCACAATTTGTCGGTGATGTTCTGGACATAGAGCACCTGCAAACCACTGTAACGCAGATAGCGCACGACCATATCAAAATTGACATAGGTCTTGGCGTGACCGATATGCGAGTCTGAATACACCGTTGGGCCGCAGACGTACATGTTGACATGACCGGGTACAAGCGGTTGGAAGTCCTGTTTTTCGCGACCTAAAACGTTGAAAATTTTCAATGCCATGTCACTGTCCTGTAAGTTTAAGCGGGGCTGCTGGATGCATACCCCCTGATGATGTTCGAGTATTGCATCTTCATAATGAACCTGATTTTAGCGCAGAACACAAGGGTAGCCTACCCAGAACATGCCATACAATGGGTTATAGCAATTCGTGAATAAGCGTAAAAATGCTTGAGCTTGATCCGGCATGCTAAAACCGCTACCCGTTTGAGGAAACACTCTTCATGTCGAATGCCATTTCGTTTTCGCCAAAGCGCTGGAGTTTGCCCCTGTTGTATGTCATGGTTGGGCTGCTGTATGTGGCCTATATCGTCTTTATCATCATGGGCAACCAATCCGGCGTGGACTACGAAACCTTTATGCAAATCGGGATGCGCTTCCGCACCGGACAACCCGTTTGGACGGTCAACAGCTATTACCCGATGCCTTATGTCATGATCTTCGGTTTGTTCAGTGCGCTGCCCCGTCCGCTGAGCATGTTGATCTGGCACGGCGCACCGATCCTCTTAGCCTTGTATATCACGCGGGGGAAACCGTGGCCGCTGCTGTTCGCGCCTCTGTTTGCACATACCATCGGTGGACAAACCGCCGTTTTTGGTCTGCTCGGTTTGTATATCTACCGTCAAAACCGTAACCGATGGCAAGGTGGGCTGGGCCTCGCCATCCTGCTGATTAAACCTCAACTGGCAATCTTTCCACTGCTGTGGGCGGGCGTCACTTGGCTGGATGAACTGCGCCGCGAACGCCGTATTCCACGCCAGAGCTTGGCGTTTGCTGCCGGAGCATTAGCAATTTTCGTGCCGGGTTTTCTGATCATTCCTAACTGGGTACAGCAGTGGCTGGCGCAGCCCCGCCCCTTATTTGAGCGGGCAATGGCCGGAATCGTCCCGCGCAGTTTGATCATCCTGTTCCACAACGAAGGCATCGTCTATTGGGGGGTGTTAGCAGTAATCGCAGCGGCCTTATTGGCAGGTGTGTTTGTGGCCTACCGTCGCAAAGTGCCCTTCGACGTCTTCATGATGTGTGGTTATGTCATCAACCCGCTTGTGCATGACTATGACCTCATTCAGATGATCGCTGTGCTTGACCGCCCGCTGTATCAATGGGCGGCGGTGCTGGCTTCTATTCCCACATGGTTAGTCATTTTCTTCGCTTATGGCAATGACAGCGCGTGGTACACCGTGACGCTCATCCCGCCTATCGTGTTAGCCGCAATGGTCTACACCCGCAACCAACAACCGGAATCTGATCTTCCTTCCGCGCTGGCGCAGCAGCCTGCCACAGCCTTGAAATAAGTTTCAAGAATGAAAGTGTGTTTATGACCGCAGTCCACTCTACACCGCGTTCTGGTATTCAAATACCCCAACAGGTGCTCATCATCGCCTTTTTACTGGCCTTAGTTGCCATCATCGCCCGCCTGATTCCCGGCCCACGCACGATTGATGACGCCTTCATCACTTTCCGCTACAGCCGTAACATCGTCGAAGGACTGGGCTTCGTTTATAACCCCGGCATCCCTTCGCTAGGGACGACGACACCACTCTTCACATTATTGATGGCTGCCATCAGCGCTATCACCGGACAGCAAGACTTCCAGTGGTACGCGATTGCGGTCAGTGCCTTAGCCGATGCAGTGACATGCGTGCTGATTTATCTGGTGGCACGCCGCCTGACCAGACATGATTGGCTGTCGGCTATGCCGGGGCTGCTGTGGGCGATTTCACCGGCCAGCGTGACATTCGCGGTGGGTGGTATGGAAACCAGCGTCAACATTCTATGGATGGTGGCGGCCACTGCGGCTTATGTGTTGATGAACAGTACCCCTAACCCTAGCCCTTCACCCGTAACAACAGGGGAGGCAAGAAAAACACCATACCAAACAGGGAATATCGGTTATCGTGTCCCTACACCGATGGTTCTGGTCGGGCTGTTTGCTGGGTTGGGATTCCTGACACGGATTGACGCTGCCCTGTGGATCGGTCCGCTGTTCCTGTTCCAACTGGTGGATGTATTCCGTGCGGGCAAAGGCAAAGCGATTTTACAGCGTATCCCGTGGCAGACATGGCTGACATTCGTGATCGTGCTGCTGCCGTGGTTCGCCTTTAGCACGGTGTACTTCGGTTCACCGTTCCCGCGTTCGCTGAGTGCCAAGACGGTGGCCTATGTCATGCCGCCCGGCAGCGCCTTGGTCACGCTGATCCAGAACTATGCCACGCCATTCTTCGAGGACTCGACCATCAAAGGCATGGGACTGTTCGCTTTGATGATCGTCTATCTGATCCTGAGTCTGATCGGCATCCTGTTCACGGCTCGACGGCTGCCACGCCTGCTGCCCTTCCTGATTTACCCTTGGCTGTATATCACTGTTTTCAGCGTCGCGAACCCGCTGATCTTCCGCTGGTATACCGCACCGCCGCTGCCTGCGCTGTGCCTGAGCATTTTCACCGGCGTGTGGGCAGTCGTGAGCGGAATTGCCATCGGACGATCCGATGTTGAACTGGTGCAAACCGAGTTGGGCAAGGTCTATCGCAAAAAAGCGTCTGCCGATCCTTCACAGCCTGCAAAACCCAGCCGTTTGCTTGTGCCGGTGGTGAGCATCATCTCTCTCGCGTGGCTGTTCACGTCAGTACATGGCTGGGTGATCCATCCCGACCATGCGCCGGACCGTCCCGCGCCGCAGATGGCATGGCACCAGATCGAACTGTACTATCAGGACATTGCCACCCAACTGCGCGATCAATACGACGTCACACCGACGACGCTGGTGGCATCCGGTGACATCGGCGTGATCGGCTACTTCAGCCGCGCGACCATCTTGGATACGGTCGGCTTGGTCACGCCATCCGTCAGCAAATACTATCCCATTCCCAAAGACTTGATTGCCGAAGGCCAGAACTACGCCATCCCGCCGCAGTTGATCTTGGACACCAAGCCGCAGTATTTGGTGGCGATGGAGTCGATGGTGCGCCTCGGTTTGGAGAAAGACGCGACCTTTAAGAGTGAATATGAACTGGTGCGGGATATCCCCACCGATTTCTATGGCACGGGGATGTACTTATACCAACGTGAGGGCTAAAGGTTGGATCTGAAAGCCAATTATCTCGACTGGCCTGTGCAATGGGATCAGACGAATGATCCCTTATATCCCTATAGAGCCACCATTGATAGTCACCAGTGGGATTTACAGATCAACGATTTTCCTGCCGAGCCGCTTTATACACTGCGGATAGATCGCCAACCGCAAATGAGTTTTGACAACTGGCCTGCTGCATGGCAGCGTCCAATAAAATGAGTTTAGTTTATGTCTAAAATCAAGATCACCCGCCGTGAGTGGCGCAATGTCATTCTGTTTGCGCTGCTCATCATCGTTCTCACCACGCTGCCCTATGTGCTGGGATACCTCAAGCAGAACAGCCAATGGCAGTTCAGCGGTTTCCTGTTCGGCGTAGAAGATGGCAACTCGTATGTCGGCAAGATGCGTCTCGGTGCACGCGGCCTGCTGGATTTCTACCTGTTCTATACGCCTGAAGCGCATTCCACCGCGCCGCTGGTCTTCCTGCCCTATATCATCCCCGGTTGGATCGTCGGGCGATTCATCAATGACCACAGTGCCGCGCTCGTGCCTGTTCTGACGCTGACCTATCACTTGATGCAGATCGTTTTCAACCTGCTGTTGATTGTGGTGCTGTACCGCTTCATCGCGGTGTTTATCAAGCGGCCTCAAACGCGTTTTCTGGCGCTGGTGCTGGCTACAATCGGCGGCGGATTCGGATGGCTGCTGACGCTGCTCGGACAAAGCAGTTGGTTGGGATCGCCGCCCGCTGAATTTTTCATTCCTGAAGGCTTTAGCTGGCTGATTCTGCTTGGCCTGCCGCATCTGGCGCTGGCCCGCGCGGCGCTGCTCGGCGGTTTCCTGCTGCTGTTTAAGGCACTTTCGACCAAGCAAGGTTCATCTCTGAGCATTCGCTACGCGGTATTTGCCGCTGTGTGCTGGCTGGTTGTTGGGCTGGCGGTGCCTTTCTACCTGCCGATTATTTACGTCATTTTGGGGACATGGGGACTCGTCCTGTGGATTGCGCAGCGCCGTTTCCCGCGTGAATTGTTGATCCCAGGCGGTATCGCGGCGGGCATTACCCTGCCGCTCTTTGCTTATTTTACGTATGCCTTCTCGGCAAACCCGATTTTCGCCATCTGGTCATCACAAAACATCTTGCAATCGCCGCACCCGCTGCATTATGTCGCGGCATACGGCTTGCTGGTGGCCTGCGCATTGATCGCGGTGCGCTGGCTGTGGCGCAAAACTCAGCACTCAGCACTCAATACTCTCCACTTTGCCTTGTTGCTGTGGCCGATTGTTGTCCCGATCCTCGTCTATTTGCCCGGCTTGAATGTTCAGCGGCGGATGGCTGAAGCGGTCATCGTCCCGTTAGCGATTCTGGCAGCGGTGGGACTGCGCTTTCTAGCGCGTATGCCCCGTTGGAAGCGCCTATACCGTCCGGTAGTGGTCGCCATGTGCTTGAGCAGCGTACTGTTCCTCGTGGGCATCACCTTCGGTGCGTTGGGACAAAGCCGTCCGATCTTCCGCCCAACAGCCGAACTGGCCGCGCTCGACTGGCTCAATAACCATGCGTCCGCAGACAGTGTAATTTTGACAGCCTTTGATAGCGGAAAACTGTCTCCGACCACCAACATCGACACGGGCAATCTGGTTCCGGCTTATACCAATCTGCGCCCGTATGTTGGACATGGGCCGGAAACCGCCCACGCCACCGACAAGGACGCCGCCACGCGCCGCTTCTTCGCCGACCAGATGACGGCTGACGAACGCCGCACCTTATACGGCTCGGTCAGCATCCGCTATATTTTCTACGGCCCGATGGAACAAACTTTGCTCGCCACCAAGAAGGCTGCACCCGCGTGGCAGTCCGACGCCGACAAAATCTATGACACCGACGGCTACCAAATCTGGCAAATCCGCTAGACCGTGCTCAGTTGTGGCTGCGGCTTGCCGACCTTATCCACGATGTCTTTAGTAATGCGCCGGGCTTCGATGCTGATCTCACGCAGCAGGCCGGTCATGCTGTTGTTAAAGCCGCACAGGTAAAAGCCATAAGGTGGATTCGCGACCGTTGAATACTCTGGCACGAGGTCATTCAAATTAGTGCGGAAGCCGGTCGCAAACACCACCACATCAAACGGGCGGTTGGTGCCATCAGTGAAGGCCACGCCATCTTCGGTGAAGTGGTCGATGCCGGGATAAACGGTGATGGCACGCTGCTTGATTTTCTGGATGATGCCGGGGTCGATCACCGGAATTTTAGAGTGCTTCTGGACTTGGAAGGCCGCGCCATATGGCGGCTTTTGCAAGCCATAGCTCGCTAGATTGCCGAAGGTTAAGCGCAGGAGCGGCGCGGTCAGCATGTCGATGACGGCAGGCGGCAGTGGACTCATCAAAATGGTGAGAAGCTGGGTAGGAATGCCAAAGCGTTCCTGAAAGATGACGTTGACCGGACTGCGCACCGAAACGCCGACAATTGCGCCGTGTTCATAGGCGTCCAGCGCGATCTCGGCACCGGAGTTGCCGAAGCCCACAATCAGCACGTTCTGGCGGCGGTAGGCTTCGCCATTAGTGTAACGGGAACTGTGCAGGATTTGCCCTTTGAAGTGCTCCTGCCCCGGCCATGTGGGGATAACCGGCACCTGATTGAGTCCAGTTGCCATGACCACAAAATCCGAGGTGTAGGTGTTGTCTTCGGTTTGGGTTTGCCAGCGTTTGCCCTGCTGCGAAACCGACTTGACCGTCTGGTTAAAGATGGGCGTTAGATGGAAGTGTTGGGCGTAGCTGTCGAGATAGTCCACGACCTGCTGACGTGAAGGATAGCGGGGATAATCCACCGGAAAAGGCATGAAGGGCAGCGCGGAAAATTCCTTGGCGGTGTGCAGATGCAACCGGTGATAATGATTGCGCCAACTGGAAGCCACTTGATCGCTGCGTTCGAGGATGAGGAAGTCAATGCCCTGCTGTTTGAGGCAAGCGCCAACGGCCAGTCCGGCAGGGCCAGCACCAATGATCACGACGCGGGTATCCTTGACCATCATACCTCCTCATGTTAAGAGCGACTATCAAATTGACTTTTTAGACTGTGGACAGGGGCGCAAACCATGCGCCCCATTGCGTATCAGTGGAATTATAGCAAACCAGCAGCCTGTTCGGCTTGCGTCAGGGAACGCTCGAAGCGCTCCAAGCCTTCTTGTACGGCGGCACGGTCAATCATCAAGGCGGGAGAGAAGCGAAGGGCACTCTCACCACAGCCGAGGATCAGCAGACCGTTTTCGATGCCGAAATCTTCGACACTGTCACGGAGCGCTTTGGCCGGTGTGCGCTTGTCATCCAGCACCAATTCGGCACCGATCATCAAGCCCTGACCGTCAATGCGTCCATGTTTGAGTGAAGGATGGTGCGTCCGCATTTCTTCCAGCGCGTCCATAATATATTCGCCCTGCTCGGTGGCGTTTTGCATCAGGCCGCTCTCGACCAATTCCAAGGTGGCAAGGGCTGCCGCACAGGAAATCGGGTTACCGGCAAAGGTGCTGCCGTGTGCGCCGGATGGCCAACTCATAATCTCTTCGCGGGCGATGACCGCACCCAAGGGCATACCGCTGGCGAGTCCTTTGGCAGAGCAAACAATATCCGGTTCGACGTCATGATGCTCAATCGCCCACCATTTGCCGGTGCGTCCAATACCGCTCTGGACTTCATCGACGATCATCAGGATGCCGTTCTTGTCGCAGATGTCGCGGATTTGCTGGATGAAGCGCGTGTCCGGCACGACATAGCCGCCTTCGCCCTGCACGGGTTCGAGGATAATCGCGGCAACACTCTCAGCCGGAACGGTGCGTTTGAAGAGTACGTCGGTAATGAAATCGGCACACATGCAGTGTGTACGACAGGCAGTTTCCTCGCGGCCATGCATACAGCGATAGGGGTTGTTATACGGCACGTGATGCACACCGGGAATCATTGGGAAGAAGCCATCTTTTTGAATCACTTTGCTGGCCGTCAGGGAAAGCGATCCCATCGTGCGGCCATGAAACGCGCCGTAAAAGGCAATAATTTGCTGACGGTCGGTATACCAGCGGGCGACCTTGAGCGCGCCTTCAACGGCTTCGGTGCCAGAGTTGGTCAGGAAGACACGGGCAGGCGCATCGAAAGGTGCGATTTCGGCTAATTTTTCAGCGAGTTTGACTTGAACATCGTAATAATAATCGGTTCCAGCAATGTGAATAAATTTTTTAGCTTGCTCGGTGATGGCTTCGACCACTTTGGGGTGGGAATGTCCGGTAGAGGTAACGGCGATGCCTGCGGCGAAATCAATATAATCGTTGCCATCCACATCCCAAACGCGTGCGCCTTCTCCCCGTTCGATGACGAAAGGATAGCGGTTGCTAATCGAGCCACTCATAATGGCCAAGTCGCGCGCAATAATTGCCTGCGACCGAGAACCGGGACGGGTGGTGGTGTTCATAACCATAACTTTGCTCCAATGGGTCAATTTGCCGAAAAAGCGTTGTACAGAAGGTACAATAAGGGCATCCCAAGTATACCACTAAACGGGGTCAAAATTCATTACGGGGACACGGGAGGCACAGGCGGGAAATGCGGTTGGTGTCATAGGGCAAAGCAGCGCCTTGCCCTATTGATTAAGCAGGACTAGATGACTTCGATGAATTCAAAAGCTGGTAAAGTCGGGAACGGAGCATGCGGTTCGCTCTGATACCAGAACACTGTCGAGGCGATGTCATCCTTCATGGGCAGGTAGCCCTCTTTGCGCCAGCCGAGCGCTTGAATGGTGACGCGCAAATCCTTCTGGAAGCGAATGGGATCCATGATGTGCCAGCGGTACAAGCCGAAACGCTGCTGACTCTGGTAGAGTCCATCGGGCTTGATAACCTGCGGCATACCGGAGAAGGGTGACGAAAAGACGCCGTACTGTCCGGCGGGATGTTCGAAGTTCCATGCGCCTCCGAAGTAGTCTTCAGTTCCAGTGCCGCAGATGGTGGGGAAGTCTTTGTCACCGTCCATATAGAACTTGATTTCACCTTCGCCCCACCAACCGTTGTTGTTGACGCCCCACGCCAGATAGGTACCGACATACTGGCCTTGCCCTTGGATGCCATCGACCAGCGTGTGAACCGTCTTATAGGGCAGCGGATTGCTGCGACGCCACTGGGCATGGAAGTAGGCCGCGTCATCGGGCACATCGGTGAGGGTGTAGTTGATCTGATAGTAGAAGCCGCGCACTTCTTCATCGGTCAGGCTTTCGACAGTGATGCGAGCGCTCTTGCGGAAAGGCATCTCCCAATAACAGTTGAAGCCACCTGCCGGATTAACCGCAACGGGCAGGGATTGAACATTGCAGCGTACACCCCAGCCATTGCAGAAGAAGTCTCCCAAAGGTGTTTCAACTGAGGGTGTGGCTTCGCCATCCCAATAAAAGCGGATGACGAGTTTGCGCCAGAAAGCCGGATGTACTGTCAGCCAAATTTGCTGGATGGCGCCGGGACCGTCGATCTCAGCGAGAGTCACGGTGTTTTTAGGGGCAATGTCGATACTTGGCGACACTTTCCAGCCTTGACCGAGATGGCGAGCCGACTGCGCGCCTGTACCCTCGGTCGCCATGCCTGCCTTGCCCTTTTCGCCTGTAAAATTTTCGGCGCTGATCGAGCGCGTCTGGGCGTTGGAGAGCCGCGACAGATTACCGAGGTGCATTCCGAGTCCATTAAATCCTGTCATGTTGTTGTCCTAAGTATGTGTCTTAAATAAAAAGCAACCTGAATTGGCTTAGATAATAGCCTAAAAAGCAGATGAGGGGGGTTATTGATATGCATCCAACTTATGAGACACCCCAAGTGCAATTAATACTATGAAGCAAATGATCGTCGATAGAGCCGCTGGATACCACAGAAGGAAACTACCATTTACTACAGAGATTAACAGAAAAGGAACTAAACCCATAAATCCGGTGTATATGTAAAGTGAAGTCAAAGTCTTATGGCGATAGAAAGAGGTTAATAAAACTAAGATTACATTTATGGGGATCAAACCCCATAAAATAATCATGATTATGGCAAGATCCCACCGTTCGTAATGATCTATATCGGTGATCATTCTCGTTATTGTGGTAAAGCCGCTGAGTGCGCCAGAGTTATCGTACGTCCAAGGCAGGAAGAATAGAACCAATATCGCAAAAGCGATGATACGAATAAGGTCTAGTCGTGTAATCCGAACCATCATTGCTTCAAGAGCAGCGGCCTAGACACCAAACTCATCAAGGTTGATCTGGCTGAGCATCCCTGTACGCCGCTTGTGCTTGAGGACACGGTACATGATGGTGAAGTCGGTATGGCCTTTGGTTTTGCGAGGCTGAAGCGCTTCACATTCGTATAATTCCTTGACGCGGTCATAGGTGGCTTGACTGATGAGCACTTCACCGCGTTCGGCATTCTCTTGCAGCAGCTTGGCGAGATCGGGCGCATCACCCAGCGCGCCGTACTCTTTGCGCTCGGCGCCACCAATGTTCCCTAAAACGGCCATGCCGGTATGAACGCCGATGCCGTAGAACAAGCGCTGTTCTTCCGGCAGGACTTCGTGTAATGCCAGCAGGTCGTACTTCATGCTCATGGCGGCACGGACAGCGCGCAGGGCGTGATCTTCCTGCGGGTTAAACTGGGTATTGAACAATCCTGTGACGGCATCGCCCATGTACTTATCGACCACGCCTTCATAGAGGTTGATGGCGTCGCTCGACAAGCTGATATAGGCGTTGATGATTTCCATCAGGCGTTCGGGTTCAAGCTGTTCGCTGAAGGTGGTGAAACCGCGCACATCGGAGTGCAGCATGCTGATTTCACGCTCTTGCCCGCCCACGTCGAGGGCCGCAGCGTCCTGAATATTTTCCAGCTTGAGCTTCATGTAATTGCTGACGATACCCAACTGCGCCTGACGGCGGCGGGTTTCGGTCAGATCATTCAGCACGATGGCAACGCCTTGGCTGACGCCTTGACTATCGCGAAGGGGACTCATCGTGATGTTCCAGTACCGTTTGCTGCCATCCAGCACGGGTTCGACTTCGATCTGTTCGGGCTTGCCCTGTTCACGGACACTTACCAAACTGTCATAAAAATTGTCACCCACGCCCAGCATATTATCGACCAGACGATAGCCGATAAGCTGATCACGCGTGCGCCCGATGACGGCTTCGGCGGCAGGGTTACAGTCAGTAACAATATCCTCACGATTGATAGTGATCACACCGCTGACGATGGACGAAAAGATACTGAGGAGCAGATCACGCGACTCGCTCATCTCCGCGACTTGGGCTTGGAGCGCTTCATACAAACGAGCGTTTTCAATAGCGACGGCGGCTTGGCTGGCGAAAGCTTTGATCAGGTTGAGGTCGCTGGCTTTGAACAGACCATCGACGATACGGTTATCGCAGTAAACGACGCCGATGATGTTGTCCTGTACCTTGAGCGGCACAGCCAGAATGCTGCGGAGTTGAAAGCCGATGACGCTCTGGTGACCCTGAAAACGGTTGTCCTTGCTGGCATTTTCGGTGATGACGCCCTGCCCCGTCACCAGCACTTCATTGATGATGGAACTGCTGACGACCAAATCACCCTGTTCGAGCTGCTCACGGTCGATGCCGCGCCGCACCGGATATTCAATCGCGCCGGTATAGCTGTTGACGAGCGCGATGTATCCCCGTTCCGCGCCAGTGATGCGCACAACGGTATCCATCACTTCGTTCAGAACTTCCGAGGTATCCAAGGATGAGTTGACGATGGAGGCGGTCGTCACCAATTCACGTAACTGCTTGAGTTCGATCAGCACATTGGTAACGTTCATGCTGAGTTTATCGACACCCGTCTTGAGCTGCTTGAGCGTGTCCATCGAATTGGCAGGCAGGCTCATGCCGCGCTGGCGGAGGATGTCGCGCTGATTACGCAGCATTTCCAAGGTGTCGTTAACCTGTTTAGCCAGATTGCGAATCTGCTCCTGCGTCACATTGCGATTGGTTTGAAAGCGGGCGGTTTCTTCCGTTTGAAACTGGCTCATTTGGCAAGCACCTCATAGACGGTCGTCAACTGCTGACGCCCCTTGGCTTTGATCGGCTCCTGCCCACCAAAGACGACATGATCAGGATAATGGCCAAGCGTTTTATAGATATATCCACAACAGGCTTCGCTCACCAAGATTTGTCCCGGTTTGGCATTTTCCAGCAGGCGGTGGGCAAGATTGATGGTATCACCAAGGGCGGTGAAATCCTTGCGGCTGGCACTGCCAACATTGCCGGTGGTGGCGACGCCGCTGTGAATGCCGATGCGATAGAAATGCGGATCGGGATTAATCCCCTGCCACTCGTAGAGGCTTACAAAGGCATCACGCATCAATAAGGCCGCTTCGAGAGCCTGATTGGCGTGGTCTTCCATCGGGTTGAACTGGGTGTTGTAGAGCGCCATGATTTCGGTGCCCATGTACTTATCGATGACGCCATTGCTGTTGTGGATACAGGCTGTGGCCACATCGTGGTATTCATTGAGCAGCGCCATGACTTCACGCGGACGGAGATCAGGCGGGAAAGTGGACACCGGGCGAACTTCCACATACATACAAGTCATCTCACGCCGTTCGCCACCAAGCGCCAAGCCGGAGAGCAGTTCGATGTTATCGACCATGGCAGGCGGCAGATAGCGCCGGATGATGCTGAGCTGGTTTTCGCGCTCCCGCTGCTGGGTCACATCGTCGAGCACCACCGCCACACCCTGCGTTTGTCCGGCAGCGTCTTTTAGAGGGCTGAGCTGAAGCGAGATAATCTTCGAGCCGTCCGGCGTTTCCAGCGTCTCTTCAAAGGATGGACGGTCACCTCGCTCGTGAACAAGGCTGAGATGAGAACCTGTGATAATCGGCAGCATGTCCGTCAGTGAATGACCAAGCGCCGCTTCTCGCTGGCAGCAAAGGATTTTGGCAGCCGCGTTGTTGATGGTGCGAATGGCATTCACCGAGTCTGTGGTGATGACACCGCTTTCGATCGAGCCGAAGACATTCTCGCGGACTTCGTTGAGTTCGGTGATGTTATCGAGGTTGGCCTGTCCCTGCATAAACAAACGCGCATTCTCAACCGCGACCGCCATCTGATTGGCAAAGCCGACCAGAATCGACAGGATACCACGGTCGAAGATGCCTGCTAGGAGGCGGTTATCTACGTAAACTGCGCCCACAACCTGTCTGGCTTTGTCTTTGAGCGGGACGCACAGAACCGAGCGCAGCGCATGTTGAGCGACGGTACCGCGATTTTCAAAACGGGGGTCTTTATAGGCATTATCCGCCAGCAGGGGTTCACCGGTGCTGATGACTTCATTCAGAATAGTATTGCTACCCTGAAAGGTGGAATTCCCACCCTCAGCTACTGTATCACGGGCAATGCGAAGGTGATGCTCGCCAGTCTGGGGATCAATCAGGATGATGTAACCACGTTCGGCTCCGGTCAACCGAATGACTTCCTCTATGGCGCGGGCGAAAACGGTATCCAGATCACGCGAGGAATTAATTAGCGCCGAGGTTGCGGCCAGCGTTCGCAGTTGGAGCAGTTCAGTTGTTTCAGCGCCGAGATTTTTTTGGAGGCTGCCTAAATCACTGTCAATGCTGTCCAAGTTGGTGAGCGCGCCGGGTGGCAGGGACATGCCGCGCATCTGAAGCAACTCGCCCTGATTCTTGAGGGCGGTCTTTACATCACCAACCATTGAACGCAGGCGTTGGATGTCATCCAGTGGCAAATCGGGTAAAGTAGAGGGTTCAGGCATAGCGCCAACGACTCCGATGTACGTTAATTTGAAAGTAAATTATACACCGCTTCGCTCAGGCTGCATTCACGAACTGCCAATGTTTAGGATTTTCGACAATTTGGAGGACAAGCCGCGCGAAATCAAAACAATTGGTGAAGGCGGCTGATGTAATTTTTATCGAGGGCGCAAGGTCTTGCGCCCCTACCACAAACAAATAATTTTGAAGTCGGGATTTTGTTTTTAGTCTGGATATTGGGACATGAAAAAGGGCTTGCCATCGGCAAACCCCTGCGAAATTACGGTGAAAAGCGATTTACGCCTTGAGCTTTTCCATGTAGTACTTGCGGAACTTGGCAACCTTGGGCGCGACCACCACCTGACAGTAGGGTTGAGTGGGATTATTGGCGAAGTATTCCTGATGATAATCCTCAGCGATGTAGAAGGTAGAAGCGGGCGTGACCTCCGTCACAATCGGGTTGTTCCAGCGGCGCTCCTCGTTCAGAGCCTTGATGACCTTTTCGGCGACTGCCTTCTGTTCCGGCGTGTGATAGTAGATGGCCGAACGGTACTGCGTGCCGACATCATTCCCCTGACGGTTGAGGGTCGTCGGGTCATGGATGACGAAGAAGACATTCAGCAGGTCTTCGAAGCTGAGCTGCGTGGGATCGTACTTGATCTGGACGACTTCGGCGTGTCCGGTGGTGCCAGTGCAGACGGCGCGGTAGCTGGGGTTGGTAACAGTGCCGCCCATATAACCGGACTCAACGGAAACCACCCCCCGCAGTTGATCGTAGACCGCTTCCAGACACCAGAAGCAGCCGCCCGCCAGCGTAGCTACTTCTGGTGCAGCATTGGTTGGAGAACTCATGTTATTGACCTTTCATTCACTTGGCTTATGACATGCAGTATAGACTGAGCATCTTATGAAAGCATTACAGGATGAGGGATTTTCTATTAGAACTGTCATAGAATGGAACTGACTACTATTGAACACGATACGAGTTCGGTATAAACCGCTGTTTTGAGGAACTTTCATGCCGAGTTTTACGCTGCATATACCGCCTGATTTTCACTTTTGGCCGTCGGTCGTCAGTCACGGTTGGTGCGATCTGCCGCCGTTTCGGTGTGATGAAGACAGCCGCATATTAGAACGCATTCACCAGTTGAGCACAGGCGAAGTCGTCAAGTTGATTTTACCTGCGGAGGACGTGAAGTCTGATGCCGTCACGGTACACGTCGAAGGGATTGACGTACTCAGCGAAAACCAGATCGAGGAAATCCAGCGCGGGTTACGGCGCAGCCTCGAAATCGACCGTGACTTAACCAGCTTTTATGCGCTTGTCCGGCAGTATTCGCGCTATGCATGGATTGAACAGCTCGGCGCGGGGCGACTGCTCTCGGCTCCGACGGTCTGGGAAGATCTGGTCAAAACGCTGTTTACGACCAATACCACTTGGCGCATGACCATCCAGATGACCGAACGGGTGGTGACTTTGGGCGACACTTATGCGGGTGGCGGTCACACCTTCCCGACGCCGCAGCGCCTCGCAGCAATGACAGCCAATGATTTAAACACCCATGTTCGAGCAGGCTATCGCGGGGATTATCTGCATTTGCTGGCGACGCGCATCACTAACGGTGAGTTGGAAGTCGAGTCGTGGCGGGACGCGGACTTGCCATCTGACGAGGTCTACAAGCGCATCAAATCGCTCAAAGGGTTTGGGGATTACGCCGCCGGAAACATGCTGCGCTTGCTGGGACACTTCGACCGCTTGGCGACTGACAGTGCCTGCCGTACTGTCTATATGCAGAGCATCAACAAGGGTACAGCCGCCAAAGATGACAAGGAAATCGCCGCTTATTATCAGCCGTTCGGGGCATGGCGCGGATTAGTCCAATGGATGGATGTGATGGAAGACTACCTCAAGAGCGATAAAATCGCCGGACGCGCATTGTAAAGTGAGATCACCTTAGCGCAAGGCGCGGGCGGGAAAAATCCCGACCCTACAAGCCAGTTATTTGGTTTGAAAAGTCCATCATTTGTCGTTCGTTTAAGAAGGTCAGTAACAGACAAACTTTAAATCCCCACTTGGCTTTTATCCTGCCTGATTCATTTTTTACTCATCAAAACCGCATAACTTCTAAACAAGCTTCCTCTAGAGTAGTTGGCATAGGCAGTTGCGAATATCGGGGTTGTCGATGAACTCAACATCGTAGACTGACAACCCCGTTGTTCAACCTTAGAACAGACTCATAGAGGTGACATGATGCTACCCGACAACGATGACAAGCCCGTAGGCCGCGTTCTGAGCCGGCGCGAACTGCTGACCCTGCTGGGCAGCACCGGCGCAGCCATTCTGGTGACGACCGGATTCAAGAATCTCAATTTGCTGGAGCAAACGAACACGGCAACACCGGGTGCGACAACCCTGCCGAGCTGCGTGGTCAAACCCGCAAAGACCGAAGGACCATACTTCGTAGATGAGATCCTCAACCGGTCTGATATTCGGATTGAGCCGTCCGATGGCAGCGTCAAGGAAGGCGTGCCCTTAGAGTTGATCTTCCACGTCACCAAGGTCAGCAGCTCTACTTGTGAGGCTTTAGAAGGCGCACAGGTCGATGTCTGGCACTGTGACGCGCTGGGTGTCTATTCGGATGTGAGCGACCAGAACGGCAGCAGTGTAGGCGAAAAGTGGCTGCGCGGCTATCAAGTGACCGATCCGTTCGGCACGGCGGCTTTCACGACGATTTATCCCGGCTGGTATCGTGGACGCACGGTGCATATCCACTTCAAGATTCGCACAAAGCCGCAATCCAGTTCGGGATACGAATTCACGTCGCAGTTGTTCTTCGACGAGGATATGTCTGCCCAGATTTACAAGCAGAAACCCTATTCGACGCATACCGGACGCGACACGATGAACACTGACGATGGTATCTACTCCACCGATGGCGAGAGCCTGACGCTAGATGTGGTCGAGAATGATGATAAGAGCGTGGGCGGCTACAAGGCGATTTTCAACATCGCGCTTGATCTGGACAAACCAGCAGTAGAAACCGGCACGATGGGTGGCGCTCCCGGTGGTCAAGGCGGCCCCGGTAACCGTCCCGGCAGACTGCGTGGCGCACAGCCGAATGGGACACCGCCGCCTACTCCGAGCGGGTAGGTTTGAAGTTCATATGGGGTGCATACCCATGCACCCCTACCGTTCCTTGCCACACGATTTAAAGTAAGCTCCCCACACCCTGCATGATCATCACTAAAACTTCATGCGCCATCTGATCCGATGAAAGTGGAGTTGGTTCCTGACTCCATTGAAGGGCTGCCCCGAAAATTGTCCAACCGATGATTTGAGCTATGGTCTCCAGCGAGAGTAGGGAGGGCGACGCTTGTCTCTTCTGCGCCCTGAGCCACATCAAAATAAGTGTGCTCAATTCCTCTTGTATGGCCTTGTCGATGACGGGACCCACATCACGAGAGCGATGATGGCGCTTATAGATGGCTTTGAAGTATTCGAGAACCATCTGAATAAGCCGGTGCAGCGCTTGCAGATCCCAATCAATGGCAAGCGGTAATACGCCATGTGGCTGAATCATGGGCGCTGGTGCGTATCCGGCTGAAAACTGTGAGGTAATCAGGCTTTATCGTAGGCTTGGCGCAGCCATAACAACAATTCGCCGTTAATCTCGTCGAGCTTGTCAACTTTTACGCGGTGGGTGACCAGCGAGTTCCATGCCCCGGCCTGTTCGAAGCGCCCTTTGGGTGCAGTCCCGTTCAATTTGATGCCGACATCGAGCCGCTTGGCCGATACCTGCACAATGGCAAATCGCTTATCGTTTCTCAAAACATTGATAAAGGTTTTGGCGGGGGATAATTTAACATCAGCGCCAAACTCTTTAAGTTGGAGAATGAGAGCATCAAACGGTTCACGCCAGACGGATTTAATGCTGGTGAAATGTTTGGCAATGGCGTCATCATGATTGACTTGGGGAGCATCCGCATTGAAGATGACATTGGCAACGGCATTAGCATGAGCGGGCGGAAGCTCATATTCGTCTTTGAGCCAAGCGATAATGTCGGCTCGTTTCACCAGACCTTTTTCTGTGGCTAGACTCTTGAAGTTCTCGGGTGTTTTACCTGTTTTTGTTTGGACCATTTGCAAATATGTTTCCATGCTTCTCCTTAATTATATCGACCATCTAGAAGGATGAATGCTTTCAGGTGAGTCCACCATCAAGCATGATCATCCAACTTCAGTATACCATTCATCAAATCAGCGAAGAATTCGCGAAACAACACCTCGTAGCCAAAGCCAATTTGCAGTGAGTCGAGGTCTTCCTCTGCGAAATAACCCAGCGCTTGACCTTCATTGAGTTTGATTTCGGAGACAGGGCGATCAATACGTCCGACGTAAGTGTAGGTCTCGACCAAATATTTTTGGCCCTTTAGTTCGGTCTCATAATTTTGGATTTTCCATAACTTGACGGGCAGATCAATTTCGATTTCTTCGAGCAGTTCGCGGCGGATGGCTTCATCAAACGTTTCGCCGAGTTCTACCGCTCCGCCGAGCGTCGTCCAACAATTGGGGTAATGCAAGTCGTGACGATCATCACGCAGTTGCAGCAGAATTTTCCCCTCAGAATTGAACGGGATGGCACTCGCGCCACGATAGTTAATGACATCGTTCATAGAGCTTTTACCCTCCGACTGGATAAACGTTTTTCACTCTACAACAAAAAAGGAATGCGCACGGCATTCCTTTTCAGATCAGTGGGTAAGCGAGGGTTAAGCGACGACCAGTTCGTTCTTCTCGGCCAGCGGCAGGTTGAAAGTCTTGGCGACGGCAGGATGAGTCACGCTGCCCTTGTAGACGTTCAGTCCCTTGGCTAAACCGGGATCGTTCTCAAGCGCTTCGTGGACGCCAGCATCAGCAATCTTGAGGATGTAACGGAGGGTGGCGTTGGCGAGGCCGAAGCTCGACGTGCGCGGCACGGCTCCGGGCATGTTGGCGACGCCGTAATGCAGCACCCCATCGACAAAGTAAATCGGGTCGCTGTGGGTAGTGGCGTGGGTGGTTTCGACACAGCCGCCCTGATCAACAGCGACATCGACAATGACGCTGCCCTTGTACATGGTGGGAAGCATGTCACGGGTGACGAGGCGAGGAGCACGCGCGCCAGTGACTAAGACCGCCCCGATGACGGCATCCGCCGTCGTGAGCGCTTCGGCGACGTTGGATTGATTGGAGGCCAAGGTGGTTAAGCGGCCTTTGCTGCCCATGACTTCATCCAAGTAACGCAGGCGATCCATGTTGACATCCAGCAAGGTAACGCGCGCACCCATACCGAGGGCAATCATGGCGGCATGGGTACCGACCGTACCAGCGCCGAGAATGACGACATGTGCAGGCGCGACACCGGGGATACCCCCCATCAAAATACCGCGTCCACCTTCCGGTTTTTCCAGATATTGGGCGGCGATTTGAGTCGCCATGCGTCCGGCGACTTCGCTCATGGGCTGAAGCAGCGGCAGGCGGCCCTGAGCATCTTCCACAGTTTCGTAGGCAATGCCGGTCACACCACTATCAAGCAGGGCGTGAGTCTGCTTTTCATCAGCGGCCAAATGTAAGTAGGTAAATAAGACTAAATCATCCCGCAAGAAACCATATTCCTGTGGCTGAGGTTCTTTGACCTTGAGCACCATCTGGACACTGCCCCACGCTTCAGCAGCGGTTTGGACGATACTGGCTCCGGCCTTAACGTATTCCTCATCACTGAAGGCGCTGCCTGTTCCAGCAGCGGTTTGTACCAGTACACGATGACCATGACGGACTAATTCGCGCACGCCGCCGGGGGGAAGGGCAACACGATACTCATTGTCTTTGATTTCTTTTGGAATGCCGATGATCATGGCTTTTCTTCCTGAAGTATAGTTAGTTACCTATTTTCACATTGTACAGTATGTTTTAAAAATGTCCATTAATTTGGTCAGTTTGTATGAGAAGAGGTTTTGAAGAGGTAAACAAGATGTGTCGTAAATTTCGCAATTTGTCCGCCGAAATGCATGGCTGGCCGCCGGAGAGAAACCGCCGAATTGACATTTATATGCCGCGGGTCGCTCGGCTGTATCCGCTGAAATGGCACAGGTGCAGCGGATGGCTCCCGTATGTCCGCCGCCTGCCAATATTGGCACAGGTGCAGCGGATGTGAGAGAGTGATCCGCCGAAAATGCAAAGGCAAATGCCAATACATTTGAACCATAGAGACACAGAGAAAAGGCAGAGAAGGACATTTGAACCGCAGAGACGCGGAGATAATACGGAGAAAAGCGACATAAAAACCCCATACAGAATTACACATCTGTAAGAACATAATAACAGAATTAGGGAATGAATGGGTTACCAAAATGTAACTCTTTCGTGACGAGTTTATTAACGATTTTAAGGGAGAGCATGGGTAGTAGAGGTTGGTCAATCGTTGGTAAATGGTTTGAGGATAAAAGCGGGCAGGAAATCGCTTAGATCACCGTGCTTGCGCTTTTGTGGTAAAGCTGCTTGATTTTTCATGCCTATTTATATACCATATTGGTTATATAACTTGACAAGCATATTCAATAGTGGTATATTTGTTCTATGGCAACAACATTTGATGCGCTGGCTGATCCAACACGAAGGCACATTCTGGATTTGCTACGCGACCGACCGCGTTCGGTGAATGAACTGGTCGATTTATTGGGAACCAGCCAGCCGTTAATGTCCAAGCATCTGAAGGTGCTGCGGGAAGCGGGACTGGTCACAGTGCGGCAGGATGCGCAGCGGCGGTGGTATGAAATCCGCACCGAACCGCTGGCCGAACTGGACGCATGGCTCGGCACCTATCGACACCTGTGGTTGGGGCGCTATGACCGGTTGGATGAGTACCTCAATCAATTGCAAGCCGGTGAGGCTGACAAGCCTGATGATCCGAACGAGTAGCATGAGGAGAATCACGATGGGAAAAGTCACATTCAATATGACGATGTCACTGGATGGGTTTATCGCTGGAGCGAACGATGGGCCGGAACATCCGCTGGGTGAAGGCGGCGAACCGATTTTCAAGTGGTACGACAGCGGCGATGTCGAATACAAATGGCCGGGTAATGAGATGAAATCAAAAATCTCGGCGGCCAGCGCCAAACGGCTTGATGATGTTATTGAGCAAATGGGCGCGTTGATTACCGGACGAAAGACCTTCGACATTGCTCAGGCATGGGGCGGTCACCATCCAGCGAATGTGCCGGTGGTGGTACTGACGCATCGTGTTCCGCAAGAATGGGCAAACAAGGAAGGCTCCCCTTTCACCTTCGTCACGGACGGCATCGAGAGCGCGGTTCGGCAGGCCAAAGCGATTGCTGGCAATAAAGATGTCGCCATCGGCACAGCGCAAACGCTGCAACAAGCTCTCAGTGCAGGGCTGGTTGATGAAATCACGATTGATCTGGCGCCCGTGGTGCTGGGTAAAGGCGTGCGGCTGTTCGAGCATTTTGGGGATGTACCGCCACAATTGGAACAGGTCAGCGTGATTGAAGGGCAAGGCGTGACGCATTTGCAGTATCGGGTGGTCAAGTAACACTGTACCCGTACGGGGGTTTTCGGACACAGCACGCTGTGTCCCTACACATTACATTGAGGATTAGGGAGGGAAGAGGATGAGCAAAGCCACATTGATCGCAGAGCCGGGAAGCCACGAGATTATCCAGACGCGGATTTTTAGTGCGCCGCGCGACTTGGTCTTCAAGGTGATCACCGATCCGAAACAGATTCCGCAGTGGTGGGGACCGAAGCAATACACGACTACCGTTGACCAAATGGAGGTCAAGGCGGGCGGTGTCTGGCGCTATGTGCAGCGCGGGGCCAGCGGCGATGAATATGCCTTTCACGGGGTGTATCACTCGGTGACCGCGCCGGAGCGAATTGTGGACACCTTCGAATTTGAAGGGATGCCGGGGCATGTGCTGATGGAAACCACGACCCTCGAAGCGCTGCCGGATGGTAAGACCCAGCTGACGGTGTCGTCGGTGTTTCAGTCGGTGGCGGATCGGGATGGAATGATTCAATCCGGCATGGAGTCAGGTTCAAACGAGTCGTATGAGCGGCTGGATGAGCTGCTGGCGAGTCTGTATGAATAATTCCACAGTTTTACAGTTTTTCCCTCAAATCCTCACCCCCTTGGCCCCTCTCCATTTCATAGCAGAGGGGGAATCAAGAGTGGAAAGATGGTTATTGGGAGTGAGGCAAGCCAATTACTTGACCGTTTGCGGTAGTCAACAGCTCTGAAAGTTGGAGAAGCACAGATGAAAACCCTGCCAGCCATTGAACTCAAGCGCTATTCGGAAAGTGATCTGCCATTCCTCAGACGCAATAATGCCCCGGAAATGACCGTGTTTCTGGGCGGGCCGGAGAGCGAAGAGAAACTTCTGGATCGTCACCAGCGCTACGTCAAACTCGAAGCGGGCAAAGAGTACATGTACGTCATCTGGTTGGATGGGCAGGCGGTGGGGTCGATTGGCTACTGGGAAAAGGAATGGAACGGAGACATGGTATGGGAAGCGGGATGGGGTGTGCTGCCGGAATTTCAAGGACGCGGTATTGCGCTGGCCGCACTGCTGGCGCTGGTCAACATGGCGCGAGAGGAAGGTAAATATCGGTTTATGCATGCCTATCCCAAGGTGATTAATGAGGCATCCAACGCGCTGTGCCGCAAGGCGGGGTTCGAGTTGATGGGCGAATGCGACTTTGAATATCCCAAAGGCGTACCGATACGCTGCAACGATTGGCGATTAGATTTGACAGCAGACCAAGCCAGTTCATAAATAACATCGAAAAGAGGAGAAGCCGCATGAAGACAGTTACATCTAAAGATGGGACCTGTATTGCCTATGAGCAGACCGGACAAGGACCAACCGTGATCTCGGTCGCGGGGGCGCTGCAATATCGCTCGTGGGATGAAGGGACAAAGAAAATCGCCGCAATGATGGCGCCGGATTTCACCTTCGTTGAGTATGATCGAAGGGGTCGAGGTGACAGCAGTGATACGCAGCCGTTCGCGGTGGAACGCGAAATCGAGGACATCGAAGCGCTGATTGATGCAGTCGGTGGTCCAGCTTATATTTATGGGCTTTCATCAGGCGCAGCGCTGGCGTTCGAAGCGGCGCTGGCGTTGGGCAGCAAGGTCAAGAAACTGGCGATGTATGAAGCGCCCTATAACTCGGATGCGACGGCACGGCAGGCTTGGGTCGAATATCGGCGCAAACTTGATGAATTCGTGACGCAAGGACGCGGGGGCGACGCTGTGATCCTCTTTATGCAGTTGGTGGGCATGCCCGATGAGCATGTTGAAGGCATGCGTCACAGCGAGATTTTCCCGGTGTTTGAAGCGATTGGGTATACGCTGGCTTATGACGCGGCGGAATTGGGCGATGAGGCCGATGTTCCATTAGATAAGGCTGCTCGATTGACGATTCCAGTGCTGACGATTGACGGTTCGGAAAGCTATCCATTCATGCACACCACTGCGGTCGCGCTGGCAAAAGCGATGCCGCGTGGCGAGCAGCGCACCCTGCAAGGTCAAACCCATGAGGTCACGCCCGAAGCGCTGACTCCGGTGCTGATCGAGTTCTTCAAGCGCTAATCCAACTTTTCACACTCACATATCCCGTTTTTAGAGGGTCGAAAAAGGCTTTCTGCCAGAAGGTCAGGCTATGTCTTTGCCGATATCCGACTTTAGATGAGCAACATTTAAGGAGTAAACATATGAAAACGGTTATCTCGAAAGATGGTACGTCGATTGCTTATGATCAAATCGGCAGCGGATGTCCGCTGATACTGGTCACCGGGGCGCTCGGCGTTCGAGGCGACTCGACCAAGGATCCGCTGGTTAATCTGCTGTGCGGCGACTTTACGGTAGTCAATTATGACCGGCGGGGACGGGGTGACAGCGGGGATACACAACCCTACTCAGTTGGGCGAGAAATCGAGGATATTGACGCATTGATTGATTCGGTTGGTGGCGAGGCGTATGTATACGGCATGTCGTCGGGGGCAATCCTCACGCTGGAAGCAGCCGCCAAACTGCCAAGCAAGGTCAAGAAGCTAGTGATGTACGAGCCGCCATTCATCATTGACGGCAGCCGTCCACCGTTGCCTGCTGACTATGTTGAGCAGTTGAATAAAGCCACTGGCGAAGGACGGCGGGGTGACGCGGTTGAAATCTTTATGACGCAAGCGATGCTGATTCCAGCGGAATTCGTGCAGACGATGCGGAACGCGCCGATGGCACAGAGTTTTCCGGATGGGGTCAAGCCGCCGGAATGGTCGGATATGGAAAAGGTGGCGCATACGCTGGCCTATGACGGGATGATCGTGCGGGAGTACTTGGCGGGAAAGCCACTGCCACGTCAACGTTGGAATGCTTATACCGCGCCGGGGTTAGTGGTTGTGGGCGAGAACAGCGAACCGTTCTTCCATGACGGGGCGAAGGCGCTGGCAGACGACATGCCAAACATCAATGTTCGAGTGCTGGAAGGACAAGATCACGCCGTGTCTCCGGATGCGCTGGCACCGGTGATCAGGGAGTTCTTGGTGTAGGTGATGGAGCGTTAGGTACCCCACCCCAAACCCCACATCAGCACGTTCGCAAGCTCCTTCCGCTGATAGCCCGAAGCGTCAGGGAGGGGCTTTAATCACCGCCCATACGTTCTAAATTGGTATTGATTTTGGGGAATGGGATAAGTATCATAACGGGTCGCGAAAGTTTAAAGGAGGCGTTAAGTGAACCGTTCGAACTTACCTATTCCTCTCTTATTCTCGACCAACACCCTATCCGCATTCATTGTGCAGTACCTCGCGCCGCTTCTGATTTAAACCAGTGTCCGTCCGTTTTAAGTTGTCCATTCACAGCGTCTTGGCCTTAATCTTTTTAGTCCGCAAATGACAGAGCAAAAGGAAAGCACAGTGACCCAAGAATATATTGAGATTCGTCACGCCCGCGAAAACAACCTGAAGAATGTCTCACTCCGTATTCCCAAGCGCCAGATCACCATCTTCACAGGGGTATCGGGTTCGGGGAAGTCGTCGATTGTTTTCGACACGATTGCGACCGAAGCCCAGCGGCTGCTCAACGAGAACTTCAGCATGTTCATCCGCAACTTTCTGCCGCGTTATGCGCAGCCAGACGCTGACGCTATCGAAAACTTGAGCATGGCAGTGGTGGTTGACCAGAAGCGAATGGGCGGCGGTTCGCATTCGACCGTGGGAACGATTACCGATATTTACTCGGTGCTGCGGCTGCTTTTTTCGAGGGCCGGACAGCCCTTCGTCGGTTATTCGAACGCCTTCTCGTTCAACGACCCACAGGGAATGTGCCCGGAATGCAACGGCATCGGGCGCAAGATGGGTGTGGACTTGAGCAAATTCCTCGACATGTCCAAATCGCTGAAGGAAGGGGCGATCCTGTACCCGGAGTTTGCTGTCGACAAATGGGATGGCAATCTGATTGCCCAAACCGGATTTTTCGATCCCGACAAGAAACTGGACGATTACACCGACGAAGAGATGCGCCTGCTGCTGCACAGCGAGCCTTACAAAGTCAAAACCTCATTAGCGGGTAAAGATTTCAACCTGACCTACGAAGGCATTATCGATAAGTTCACGCGGAAATACATCACCCGCGACCTGAAAACGATGTCGGAGCGCACGCAAAAGGCTGTCGAACCGTATATCACGATGCAGCCCTGCCCGCTGTGTCATGGGGCACGGCTGAGCCAAGCGGCACTCAACTGCAAGATCAACGGCTACAACATCGCCCAGATGGCCGCGATGGAAGTGGGCGAACTGCTGGAGGTGGTTAAGACGATTAAAGAGCCGGTGGCCGCGCCCTTCGTGGCGACACTGACCGACCGACTGCAACATCTGGTGGATATTGGACTGGAATACCTGAGCCTCGACCGACCGACTGATACCCTGTCCGGAGGCGAGTCGCAGCGTGTGAAGATCGTCAAACATCTGACAAGCAGTTTAATGGATGTGATGTATATCTTTGACGAACCGAGCATCGGACTGCATCCGCGCGATGTCCACCGCATGAACGAACTGCTGCAAAAGCTGCGTGACAAGGGCAATACGGTAATTGTGGTCGAGCATGATCCGGATGTGATCAAAGTAGCTGACCATATTGTGGACGTCGGGCCACGCGCAGGCAGCGGCGGCGGACAAATTGTTTATGAAGGCAGCTACGACGGATTGATGCAAGCTGATACGATCACTGGAAAGTACCTGAACATCCCCGTGCCGATCAAGGCCAGCTTCCGTCCGGCCAAAGGAAAACTCGCGGTCACGAACGCCAAGGCGAATAACCTCAAGAACGTCAGCGTCGATATTCCCAAAGGGGTGTTGACGGTGGTCACAGGCGTGGCGGGTTCTGGCAAAAGCTCACTTATCAATGACGTATTTCTGGCCCAACATCCCGACGCGATTGTGATCGACCAGTCGCCAGTTGGTGTCAACAGCCGTTCCAATCCAGCGACTTATACGGGAATTATGGATGATTTGCGCAAAGCCTTCGCCAACGCCAATAACGTGAGCGCGTCACTGTTCAGCTTCAACTCCAAGGGCGCTTGCGAGAACTGCCAAGGTTTGGGCGTGATTTATAACGATGTCGGGCCATTTGACACCGTCAAAACACCATGTGAAATTTGCGGTGGCAAGCGCTTCAAGGAAGAAGTGCTGGAGTACAAGCTCAATGGCAAGTCGATCACTGATGTGTTGGAGATGACGGTTGAGCAGGCGTTGGAGTTCTTCGAAATCAAAGAGATCAAGCGCAGACTGCAAGCCATGAGCGATGTCGGATTGAACTATCTGAAGTTGGGGCAGCCGCTCAGCACCCTCTCCGGCGGTGAATGCCAGCGCATCAAACTCGCCAGCGAACTGCACAAGAAGGGCAGCATCTATGTGATGGATGAGCCGACCACCGGCCTGCATATGTCGGATATTGGTCATTTGCTGGAGATCATGAACCGTCTGGTTGACAGCGGCAACACCGTGATCGTGATCGAACACAATCTGCACGTCATCAAGAATGCCGATTGGTTGATCGAC
Organism: Aggregatilineales bacterium; assembly: GCA_044226855.1. Classification (GTDB taxonomy): domain Bacteria; phylum Chloroflexota; class Anaerolineae; order Aggregatilineales; family Phototrophicaceae; genus CFX2. The sequence goes on along the minus strand of JBGAGF010000001.1, from coordinate 169,564 downwards.
ATGGGGCCGGAGGGCGGCAGCAAAGGCGGCCAAATTATGTTCGAGGGCACACCGAAGGACATGCTCAACGCCAAGCAGTCGCTCACGAGTGCGTATTTGCAGAATTACGGCGGAATAGAACATTCTGCCCCCTAACCCTAGCCCTTCCCCCGTAGCAACAGGGGAAGGGAATCATACGGGAGGATCTATGTATCCTCCCCTACAAGAGGGTTGTTGATGCGGCTGCTTGCCATACCAGAACAAATATACTATGATGCAAGAATGATTCGTGTCTGTTTGGATCGTGAGGCGACCCCATGAGCATGATTTCTGAGGAACGCGCGTCCGACTCGCCTTTTGTGGAGTCGATTATGCGCGGGTGGACGCTGAGCGCGGGTTCGACCATTCGACCTGCCGAGAGTCACTGGCACATGGTGCTGGTAAAAGTGAATGACAAAGTGACGCCGCTGGTGGTTGGATCGCTGCCAGAATCCGGCATCGCGAAGTGGGGGGCTGGCGCAGAAATCCTGTGGATCAAGTTCAAGTTGGGCACGTTTATTCCTCAATTACCCGCCAAAGCGCTGGTCGCCAAAGAAACCCTCCTGCCAGATGCTTCTAGCAAATCGTTCTGGCTTCATGGCACATCATGGGAAATCCCCAATTTTGAAAATGCGGATACCTTTGTTGACAGAATGGTCAAAGATGAAGTGCTGGTACACGATCCGGTGGTGACAAGCGCTTTACAGGGGCATCCCCAAAACGTTGCGCCGCGCACGATTCGACACCGCTTTTTGCAGGCTACAGGGATAACACAAGCGCGCATCCAACAGATTGAACGGGCACAGCAGGCCGCAGCACTCCTCCGGCACGGCAAATCAATCCTCGATACGGTTTACGAACTCGGCTACTACGACCAACCACACCTGACCAAATCGCTGAAGCAGTGGGTTGGTCACACCCCGGCACAAATCGTCCAATCCATTGAATCCGAATAGCTTGCCATAAAAATGGGATCAATTGGCGCAGGATTTTCAATGTCGCTGGATGGATTTATCGCTGGACCGAATGGCGATACCCAGCGCGTCTTTCAGTGGATGTTCAGCGGCGATACCGATGTGACCGTGACGATTGGCCAAGAAGAATTGGATCTCAAGGTTTCTTCCGAATCTGCCGAACGTTTTGAAAACCCGACCCAAACCATGGGAGCCATCGTTTCGGGGCGCGGCATGTTTGATATGGCGCAGGCGTGGGGCGGCAAGCATCCGATGAATGTGCCGGTGGTGGTCCTGACGCATGATATCCCGCAAGAATGGGCGAACAATCCTAACTTCACCTTTGTCACCGATGGATTAGAAAGTGCCATCGAAAAGGCCAAAGCCCTTGCAGGCGACAAGAACATTGGCGTAGGCGGCGCAGACATCGCCCGACAGTGTTTGAAGGCGGGGCTGCTGGATGACATCGGCGTTGACCTCGTGCCGGTGCTGTTGGGACAAGGTGTACGCCTGTTTGAATATATGGGCATTGAGCCTGTCGAACTGGAAACGCAGAGCGTCAAGGCGACGGCTGCGGTCATACACCTGATGTACAAAGTGATGAAGTAAAACCAAACAACCCCCACCCTAGCCCTCCCCCGTAAACAAGGGAGGGGATGCTTCAAATTTCGATTGATTACTAAGGAGCAAGAAGATGAAGAGGCCATGAATTTCTATGTGTCGCTGTTCAAGAATTCCAAGGTGTTGAACGTCAACCGTTATGGAGAAGGCGCGCCGATTCCAGCAGGCACGGTGATGAGCGCGACATTTGAATTAGATGGGCAAACGGTCATGGCCTTAAACGGTGGCCCGGTCTATAAATTGAATGAGGCTTTTTCGTTTTATGTGGACTGTGAAGATCAGGCCGAAGTCGATCATTTCTGGAACGCGCTCACGGCGGATGGTGGGGAAGAAGGGCCGTGCGGCTGGCTGAAGGATAAGTTTGGCGTGTCGTGGCAGATCATCCCGAAGGCATTGGGTGAGGCGCTCGGCAACCCCGACCCGAATAAATCACGGCGAGCAATGGAAGCCATGTTCAAGATGAAAAAGATCGACATCGCGGCGCTGGAACAAGCGGTGAAGCAAGCGTAGCTTTGGGAAAAAGGACAAGACATGTCTTGTCCCTGCAGTGAACGCACAGGGAAGGAGGCGATCTTTCCCTGTTTTGATTCATTATGAACATCCAAAATCTGGTTGCCACCACAGAACAAATATGCTACACTATTATAGTGGAAGTGGTATACAGGAGAGCCGAAGAGATGGATTTGGTGCCAGACGAAAGAGCCTCAGACTCCCCTTTTATAGAGCGAGTCTGGCAGAGCCACAGTGACCAACCCGGCGAATTTATTTCGATGGCGGTCAATTACTGGCAGATGGTGGTGACGCGCCGCAAAGGGATGATTCGCATCACCATGCGTGGGCCGGAAACCAAAGCCAGCCGTGCCTATGGGCCGGACGACGCGGATTTCTTTGGCATCCTGTTCAAGTTTGGCACGTATATGCCCGCTCTGCCTGCGCGTGCGCTGGTGGACTGCGATGTTGATCTGCCGGACGCCGCCCGTAATTCGTTCTGGTTAAACGGCTCCACATGGGAAATTCCGAACTATGAGAATGCTGAAACATTTGTCGAGCGGCTGGTACGTGAAGGCCTGCTGGTGCATGAGCCGATCGTAACGGCGGCTATACAAGGACAGGTCACTGATCTTTCGCAGCGCACGGCACAACGGCGATTTTTGCAGGCCACCGGATTGACCTTAACCGGCATGCGCCAAGTGGAACGCGCGCGCCATGCGACCATGCTGCTCAAACAAGGCACATCCATCCTTGATACGGTGTTCGAAGCCGGTTACTTCGACCAACCCCATTTGACCCGTTCGCTCAAGCATTACATCGGTCAAACCCCTGCTCAAATTATGGACGAAGCACGGGAGGAACGGCTGTCGTTTCTGTACAATACAGATCCTCTTGAATGACCTAAGATACGACTGTTCAACAAACAACAAGAGGAGAACAGAAATGCTCAAGCGGACATTGATTCCTATTGTCGCGACCGTTGGTCTTGCACTCTCCACATCGGTCTTTGCGCAGGCACAATCGGATGTCACGCCTGCTTCCCCAACATCAGAGGTTACAACCTTGACACCCAGCAAAACGGGTTATGCGCCTGTGAATGGCATCGATCTGTACTACGAGGTTTATGGTTCCGGCGAACCACTGATCCTACTGCACGGGGGTTTGGGCGCGATTGAGATGTTCGGGTCGGTGCTACCTCTATTGGCACAAGGACGCCAAGTGATCGGCGTTGATTTACAGGGACATGGACGGACAGCGGTTGGTGACCGCCCCATGACGTTCGAGGCGATGGCCGATGATGTCGCGGGACTGATTTCATATCTGGGGTTCAAACAAGCAGATGTCATGGGCTACTCTCTGGGCGGCGGGGTCGCGCTGCGGACAGCCATTGATCATCCGGAAGTGGTGCGGAAACTGGTACTGGTTTCGACGCCCTTTAAGACGGATGGTTGGTATCCTGAAGTGTTCGCTGGAATGGGGCAAATGAACGCCGCGGCAGCCGAACCGATGCGGCAAACGCCGATGTACCAGCTTTATGCCAGCATTGCGCCCAAGCCCGACGATTTTCCGGCGCTGCTGACCCAACTCGGTGATCTGCTGCGGCAGACCTATGACTGGTCGAAGGACATTCCTTCGATTAAAGCCCAGACCATGCTGGTCGTGGGTGACGCGGACTCGGTTCGCACGGCTCACGCCGTTGAGTTCTATGAACTGCTGGGCGGCGGCCAGAAGGATGCAGGATGGGATGGATCGGGCATGTCGCCGAACCACTTAGCCATCCTGCCCGGGTTGACGCACTTCAGCATTTTCGCGTCGCCGGAACTAGCGTCAACAGTCGCGCCGTTCCTTGATGCGCCTGTCCAACAAGCCAAGTCATAAGATCATAACTGGTGAGCGTGACCCACAGATCGTTGCGCTCACCTTTTTGCAGCGTGTCGTTTCCGTACAATACAGCACTCTCTAAATCGGCTACTATCGAATAACACAACAGTGAGGAAGTCCAACGATGTCCGAAAACAGCTTCACGATTGAACCGATTGGTGTTATTCGCTCCGAACTGGTGGATCTGGCGGCTGCACCCAAGCAGGGTGATGAAGGGAGTTATGAAGCGTGGCTCGAATTGCGTCCGGAAGTCGCTCAAGGGTTGGTCGGAATCAATGTGGGCGATGATCTGATTGTGCTGACGTGGCTCCATCGCGGCGACCGGAATGTGCTGCAAGTGCATCCGCGAGGCAATCCCGACAATCCGCTGACGGGTGTGTTCGCTACACGGTCACCAGCTCGTCCCAACCCGATTGGGCTACATGAAGTCAGGGTGATAGCGGTCGAAGCCAATCGCTTAAAAGTCGCACCAATTGAAGCCATCGACGGCACGCCGATTGTCGATATTAAACCGGTACTCACGCAAATTGCTAACCGATAAACAGAGGGAGAAATACTATGAAAAGTGTAACATCCAAAGACGGCACGATTATTACATACGATGAATTGGGCGAAGGCAAGCCGGTGGTACTGGTGAGCGGCGGTTCGGTGGATAAGTGGTCGAACGCGGGGTTGGCTGAACAACTGTCGCAACACTTCAAGGTGTTCAATTACGACCGGCGTGGACGAGGTGCCAGCGGTGACACCCAACCCTATGCTGTTGACCGTGAGATCGAGGATATTGAAGCGGTCATTGATGCGGCGGGCGGCAAAGCGTTCCTGTATGGGAGTTCGTCGGGCGCAGCGTTAGCGATGGAAGCGGCGCGTAAGCTACCCACCAAAGTGACCAAGTTGGCCTTGTGGGAAGCGCCTTACATCATGGATCCGCAGCGCCGACCGGCAGCGAACACTGCCCAAATCTTTTTTGATCTGGTGGCACAGGGCAAACGGGGCGAAGCAGCCGAACACTTCATGGCGAAGGTCGTCGGCCTGCCGCCAGAGTTTGTGGCACAGGCTAAAAGCTCGCCGTGGTGGCCTGCGCAAGAAGCTTTAGCCCATACGCTGGGTTATGACGCGACGGTGATGGGCGACTACTCCCTGCCGGAGCAAAAGTTAGCCGAGGTCAAAATGCCGACGCTCGTACTGGACGGCGGCGCGAGCTTCCCGTTTATGCATGAAACAGCGGACGCCATCAACCAGCATTTGCCGGATGGGCAGCGCCAAACGCTCGAAGGCCAGCGGCATGATGTGGATGCGGCAGTACTTGGGCCAGCGTTAACATCGTTCTTCAACCAGTAATTTGCTGTAACTTATTGTGACGGGAGCACGCTTTGCTGCTCCCCTACGTGGAGAGTAATCATATGAATCCAGAAGTCACTGATTTCATCAACAAGTTGAATGACAAAGCCGGTCAGGAATGGCAGGTGGAGGTGTGTAATCAACTGCGCCAAATTGCGAACCAGTCGATCCCGGATGTGAGTGAGCGCATCCAATATGGCAAGCCACATTTTTTGAAAAGTGGTAAGTATGCGGCGGTTCTGGGCACGGCCAAGGGATGGGTAACGTTCACCATCTTTAACGCTGAAGTGATTGAAGGGCCTGACGGCTTTTTTGAAGATGGGCCACCTGAGCGCAAGACGGTCAAAATCCTCAAAGGTCAGACGCCGGATTATGACCTATTGGGGAAGTTGTTGAAGCAGGCCGCACAAGCATAATCGGCAAGTTGCTATAAACTGTAATGCGGGGAGTGATATCTCCCCACAAGGGCGACATTACACGAAGGAGTATCCAATGCCCACATTTCACACCACCATTCTCAGCAGCGGTGGAACGACCGCCGGAATCAAGATTCCGCCCGAAATTGTGGAAGGTCTCGGCTCCGGCAAGAAGCCCGCCGTAAAGGTCACCATCAATGGCAAGACTTATCGCAGCACGGTGGCGGTCATGGGCGGCGATTATATGGTGGGCGTCAGCGCTGAGAACCGCGCCCTGACCGGAACTAAAGCAGGAGACGAGGTGGATGTGACGCTGGAATTGGATAGCGAACCACGCGTCTATGAGCTGCCGGACGATCTGGCGGCTGCACTGGCGGCCAAACCGGGCGCGACTGAAGCCTTCCATGCGTCAGCCCCTTCCAAGCGCAAAGAATTCGTGCGTCAGGTGACCGACGCCAAGACGCCCGAAACCCGCGAGAGGCGAATCGCCAAAATCGTCGATCAGTTGGGTTAAGTGCCCTCGAAACAGGATGCAGGTCAATGATGCGTTAATGAACGACTGCTAGTAGAGTTCGTTCTTCTCGTCTTCGACCATCGCATCCGCTTCCGCAATACTCAAATCCAGTTTGGCGTGCTTCACAATCGCCTCGCCAAACGAGACCAGCGTATCGTGCTCCTGTTCGGATGACCACAACTCCGAACGCAGGATGCACTTGGTACAGTGGAAAAAGGCCTCTTTGACCGTCACCACGATGACGAAAATCGGCACTTTCCCTTGCATGACAAAGCGTTGGCGCACATCCTCATCACGCACAATCTGAGCCACCCCATTGACGCGCAGTGTATCCCGCCGACCCGGCACCAGAAACAACATTCCAATATTTGGATTTTGCAAAATGTTGGAGAGCGTATCCCCACGACGATTGCCGGGGCGGTCTGGAATCAGCAGCGTTTTGCTGTCCATGACTTGCACGAACCCGGCCGGATCGCCTTTTGGTGAGACATCCATATTACCGTTTGCATCCATTGTGCCGAGCAGCACAAACGGCGACTGTTCGATAAAGGCGCGGCATATCTCATCGATTTCAGGCTGGACTTTTTCGCGTGCCGCCTGCCCTGCGTAGCCTAAAATCTCACGGAGTTCGGCTTCGTTCTGAATGACGTGTTTAAATGGACTCATCTTTCGACTCTCGGTGATGTATAGAAAACAGATGGTGGTAGAGAAGTCAGTGACTTTATTTGTGTATATTATTGGGCGCAAGGCCTTGCGCCCCTACACAACTAAAAGCCAATTTTATCTCATCGCTTGCAATCACTACTCGTGTACGCTTAGAAAATGCGTTCTTTCATATTACTTCCAAAAACGCTATAATTATACATGCATTATATGTTCAGTTGTGCGGAGGTAAGCGACATGTGCCGGAACATCAAAACACTCTTCAACTTTGAACCCGCAGTGACCGACGAAGAAGTTCGGGCGGCGGCGTTACAATATGTTCGCAAGTTGAGCGGCTTCAACAAACCCTCCAAAGCTAATGAAGCGGCCTTTAACGCGGCGGTTGACCAGATTGCGATGGTATCGAGCATCCTGCTGCGGTCACTAGAAACGAATGCGCCGCCCAAGAGCCGCGAGGAAGAAGCGGCCAAAGCCCGTATCCGGTCGGCGCAGCGCTTCGCCAAAACGGGCTAAGCCTATGGCCTTTGTGTTTGATTATCGCGCATCCGACTCGCGGCTGGTCGAGGCCATCTGGCATTCCCAGCATTTCGGCGGCGGGTCATTTATGTCGCAGGCCGCGACCAATATGGAAATCGTCGTAACCAAGCAGGTTGGCAAGACTTGGCTCACGGTACGCGGTCCGGAGACACAAGCCCGTCCTGCACCCATTCCAGAGGACGCTGAATTCTTCGGCATTGTCCTCAAACTCGGTTCATTCATCCCGCAGCTGCCTTTTGAAAAGCTGATTAACGGCGGCATCAATCTGCCGGCAGCGGGTGATAAATCGGTGTGGTTGAATGGCAGCGCGTGGGAAATCCCGACCTTTGATAACGCCGACGATTTTATCCACAAGCTGATGAAGCAAGAACTGCTGGTACACGAGCCAGTCGTCGGGGCGGCTTTACAGGGGGAAGTTCCGGATATGTCGCTACGTTCACTTCAGCGTCGGTTCCTGCGAGCGACCGGACTGCCCCATAAGACCGTTCAGCAAATTGAACGCGCCCGCAAAGCGATGGAACTGCTCCAAAAAGGATGGACGATTGTTGACACGACCTATGAACTCGGCTACTTCGACCAGTCCCATTTGACCAATTCACTCAAGTACTTTGTCGGGCAAACACCCGCTCAAATCCTGCAGCAGACCCAATCTGAATAAGTGTCGCTTTTTTCCAAGACCCTCTATTTAGATTGGGTTATGATGGGTTCATTGATCCGAAACAACTCATTCAAGGGGCAATATCATGCGTAAATTGATCATCACCGAATTCATGACACTCGACGGCGTTATCGACAACCCGCAGTGGACGTTCAAGTATTGGAATGACGAGATCGCCGGATTTAAGGCCGAAGAGACATCTAACAATGAGGCTCTGCTGCTGGGGCGCATCACCTATGAAGGGTTTGCCTCGGCGTGGCCGAATCGCAAGGATGAGGATCCCGGAGCGGCTTACTTTAACGGCACGCGCAAGTATGTGATGTCCAATACGCTAGACAAGGCGGAATGGAACAATTCGGTCATCATCAAAGGAAATGCTGTGGAAGCCGTGACCCAGCTCAAGCAGGAGGACGGCCCTGATCTGGTGGTTCATGGCAGCGTGACCTTGGCGCAGACCTTGATCCAGAACAATCTGGTGGATGTCTATCGTGTGTTGTTGTATCCGGTGGTGCTGAGCAAGGGCAAACGGCTTTTCGAAGAAGGCAGCACGCCAAGTTTGAAACTGGTCAGTTCACGGAACTTCAAGGGGGTTCTGGGGCTGGTTTACGAGCCAGCGTAGTAGAGACAAGTTTTAGGTGGGCACAGCAATGCTGTGCCCCTACAGAAGGAGCGTTATGCTCCTTTTTTGTTTGGGAGGGTTTTTGACCCTTCCCTACGGTGGTCTCGTTGGTTATCGCGGGGCGATGGAGTCAATCTCGGTGAGTTCGGCCTCGCTGAAGTCCAGATTGTTGAGTGCAGCCACACAATCCTCGACCTGCTCGACGGTGCTGGTCCCGATCAGCGCCGAGGTGGTTTGCGGATGGCGCAGCACCCATGCCAAAGCCATCTGCGCTAAGGATTGTCCACGCGCTTGTGCCAGTTCATTCAGGCGGATGATCTGTGCCTGCCGTTCCAGCGTGATCTGCTTGGGCTTGAGGAAGCCGTGCGGCTTACTGGCGCGTGAACCTTCGGGGATGCCGCTGATATATTTATCGCTTAACATGCCCTGTGCCAGCGGTGAAAAGACAATCGCGCCGATGCCTTCGTCGTCGAGCGTCTCGATAAGGCCGTTCTCAATCCAGCGGTTGAAGATGCTGTACGACGGTTGATGAATCAGGCAGGGCGTACCGAGGTCACGCAGAATCTTGGCGGCCTGTTTGGTTTGCTCCGGCTGATAGGACGAAATCCCTGCATAGAGGGCTTTACCCTGCCGCACGGCAGTATCCAGCGCCGACATGGTTTCTTCCAGCGGCGTGTTGGGGTCAAAGCGGTGGCTGTAGAAAATATCGACATATTCCAGTCCCATACGCTTCAAGCTCTGGTTGAGGCTGGCGAGCAAGTTTTTACGCGACCCCCATTCGCCGTAAGGCCCCGGCCACATGTAGTAACCGGCTTTGGTCGAAATGATCAGTTCGTCACGGTATGGCAGAAAATCCTGCTTGAGAAGCGTGCCGAAGTTTTCTTCTGCTGAACCGGGAGGCGGGCCGTAGTTGTTGGCGAGGTCGAAGTGGGTGATGCCCAAGTCAAAGGCGCGGCGAAGCATGGCACGGCTGTTTTCCAGCGTATCCACGCCGCCGAAGTTATGCCACAGTCCGAGTGAAATAGCAGGCAGTAGAAGGCCGCTGCGTCCGGTACGACGGTATTTCATCGCCCCGTAACGCTGATCCGATGCGATATAAACCATAATGTTCACCTTCGATGTCTAAAGAAGTTTTTCAAACCGCTTAATCTTAGCGAGGTAAGGGTGGGCTGGCAAAGAGAAGATCGAGGATGGTTTGCCTCGCTCAGCATTATTTCACAAGCGAGGCAAACCGGAGTTTTATTGGTCTAATTGGCTAATTCGTCGCGGGATAGTCGCCGAAAATAGGTTCGACGAAGTAGGCACCTGCTTGGCCTTCAGCCAGCCATCCACGCACCGCGCCAATTCCATAAAGCACTTCGAACCATGCCATCCCCTCACCGCAGGTCGGGCCGCTGATCACTTGGAAGGTCTGGCCCGGTGAGACACGCCCGATCCGTTCATAGGTGGTGGCTGGCCCGCGCCGGACACTGACCGTGCTGGTGTCGGTGTCACTGGAGGTAACACGACCCCGCGCACCCGGATATAAACGAGACGGCAAATCAGCAGTGCAGCTTGGCGGTGCGGGTGTTGGGGACGGTGCTGGCGTGGCTGTCGGCAGGCCGAACTGAATATTTTCCTCATCGGTCAAATTACGCGGCACACAGCATTTACGGGCAAAGGTGATCAAGCCTTGGGCATTCTTCCAGATTTGCCAGATACGCGCCGTATTATCGCCGCTGGCCGTCGCGAAATAATTGCCATCCGGCGACCACTTCAGACTGTAGATGATGCCGTTGTGTCCGTTAAAGGTCAGGAGTTGACCGCCGCTGTCGGTGTACCAGATTTTGGCCGTCCCATCCGAACTGACGGTGATGAGGCGGCTGCCGCCGGGTGACCATTCCAGTGCGTTCACTTCCGCTTCATGCCCAAACAGGGTTCGCAGCAGCGTACCGTCTTCGGCGTCCCAAATTTTGGCGGTACCATCGGCGCTGGCGGTGGCGATACGTGCGCCATCCGGTGACCATGCCACGCGGCTCACCTGCCGGATATGCCCGACCAGCGTGAAGACTTCCTTTCCCGTATTGGCATCCCAAATTTTGACAGTATTATCGGCGCTGGCTGTGGCAACGCGGGTATTATCGCCTTCCCACGTGACACGAATGACGTTGGCTTTATGCCCCGTCAGCGTCCAGATCAAGTCACCCGTGGTCGCATCCCAAATCTTGGCGGTGCTGTCGGTACTCGATGTGGCAACGCGTTTGCCATCCGGTGAAAAGGCGGCGTAGTTGACTGCGCCTGTGTGACCGGAGAGCGTAAACAAGAGTTTGCCATTGGTCGCATCCCAGATTTTGGCCGTGCCATCATCACTGGCGGTGACGATCTTCTGCGTTTCATAACCTTGGGAGCGATCGCCATACCACGTGAAGTTATTGATCTTCTTGGTGTGGCCGGTCAGGGTAAAGAGCAGCTTCGGGTTATTATCGGCGGCCGACCAAATTTGGACAGTGGCATCTGCTCCGGTTGCCGCGATCAGCTTGCCATCCGGTGACCATAAAGCGCGAGTCACCGCCCCTTGATGCCCTTCTAGAACAGCCAGTTGATTACCCTTTAAATCCCAAATGCGGGCTGTGCCGTCATTGCTGGCAGTCAAGAGTCGCTTGCCATCCGGTGACCAATCGACGCCTGTAACAATATCGGTGTCGCCGCTTAAAACGTGTTTTTCGAGCAGCTTTTCGACCGCCTCAGCCAGCGCCCGTTCGGCCTGCCACGTCACTTTGATCTGGAAGGCGTTGAGCGCCAGAATCACCGCCCTCTCAGGCCGCACACCATCTAACTCTACTTGGGATTGTCCGGCCATGGCGATGCTCTGCGAGGTGTAGCGTTCTTGCGAAACGGCTGTGGCCTGCTGCTGCGCCTGCCCCTGCGCGATGGTGGCCGTAGCGGCATTGTTGTTGGCGCGGTCAGCTTCGACGAGCGCCTGCCCCTGCGCGACGGTGGCGGTGGCCGCTTTGCTATCGGCAATGCCGCGCTGGGTGTTGGCTTCACCAAACAGCAGCAAGGACAAAATGGCTAATGCAATGGAAACCACCAGCGCGACGCTGACACCTGCCAGTAGCCGGCGCTGACGATTGTTGGCCGCTTGACGACTGGCTGCAATATATTGAGCATGCAGTGGGGTCGGCGCTGGCTTTTTGGCAACGGCCTGCGCCAGCCATGTTTCCGCTTTGCGAAGATCATCCCCTTGCAGCAAAAGGCTGGGATCACGGTTGCCTGCTTCCCACTCTTTGGCGCGAACCAACAGGCGGGTGTGGGCGCGGACATTGCTCAAATCGGTGTCGAGCGCGTTAACCAGCGAGGCAAAGGCATTGTCGAAGTTATCAACATCGCGGAAGTAAATCCAGTTGTGGGAGCTTATCACCGGAGACATCGCGGCTTGATCGGCAGGATCGGTGATTTCGCGCCGCAGCAGGGGAATAAAGCGCTTGCTGTTGGCGATAGCAGTGTCGATCTCATTGCGGCAGACTTGGGAACGCACCGAGTCTGGACTGATGACAAACACAAAGGCGTCAGCTTGTTCGATGCCTGCCGTGACCTCTTTCCACCAGTCAGCGGTAGCGGGAATATCCTCCCAATCGACCCACGTGTTACGGTTTTGCGCTGCAAGGGCATCATTGAGTTGGTGAACGAAGTCTTTATCTTTACGCGAATAGGAAATAAATACATCGGACATAAGTGGTCTTTATGCCTCAGAGTGAGAGATAGGCAACACATTCATTCGCATCATAGCACAATCCCGGTTTACTCGCCTAACACCTGCCTGACTGCGTATCAATGCTGTAATATCACTCATGAAAAAAGAAATAAAAACCCGGTCACTGGCCGGGTTTCTAATCAAGCATGATGCGTTGAAGTTAGGCTTTGACCGCTTCACGACGCTGGGTTTCGACTACACGCAGTGCTTCAGCAATGATACCCATCGCTTCATCAACCTGCTCGTCGGTGACATTGAGCGGCGGCAGAAAGCGGATGCAGTTGCTGTACAAACCAGAACGAATCGCGATTAGGCCGCGCTTGAGGCATTCTTGGGTGAGCAGCAAGGTTTCGTCGGGCGCAGGCACTTTAGTGTCACGGTCACGCACCAACTCCATGAGCATCATGGCGCCCAAGCCGCGCACATCACCAATGAGCGAAATCTCGGCTTGTAGATCCAGCAGATGTCCACGAATACGATCCCCAATCTGGGTAGCGCGCGCGAGGAATTCCGGCTGGCGAATCATTCCGATGGCTTCGATGGCGGCGACACAGGCTAAGGGATTACCACTGTAGGTGCCACCCAAACCGCCGGGATGTGGGCCGTCCATAATTTCAGCCTTGCCGGTGACGGCTGACAGGGGCATACCCGCCGCGAGGGATTTGGCGGTGGCGATCAAATCAGGGGCGATGCCGTAGTGTTCGACCGCAAACAGCTTGCCGGTACGACCGAAACCGCACTGCACTTCATCGGCCACATAGACGATGCCGTGCTGGGTGCACAGTTCGCGGATGCGCTTCAAGAACTTGGGCGGCGTAACGATGAAACCACCTTCACCCTGCACCGTTTCGACCACGATGGCAGCAACCGCGCTGGGATCAATCTGGGCGATTAAGGCATTTTCCAGACGGGCAATGCAGTCATCAACGTACTGTTCTTCCGTCATGCTGGCCGGACGGCGGTAAACGTTGGGGAATGGCAGGCGGTAGACTTCCGGCGCGAACGGACCAAAGCTCTTCTTGAACAAGCCATATTTACTGGTCATCGAGAGCGTCATGTTGGTGCGGCCATGATAGGCACCTTCGAAGACGATGATGCCGGGACGTCCGGTATAGGCACGGGCGATTTTGACGCAGGTTTCCAGCGCTTCGGCACCGCTGTTGAGCAGCACGGTTTTCTTGGGAAAGTCGCCGGGGGTAATCTCGTTCATGAGTTCGGCGGTGCGCACATACGGCTCATAGGTCCCGACGATGGCGCACATGTGGATCAGTTCAGCAGCCTGCTTTTGCAGCGCTTCGACGACATTCGGCGGGCAGTGACCGACCGCCAGCACACCGATCCCGCCTGCGAAATCAAGCAAGGTGTTTCCATCGACATCAACAACCGCCGCACCTTTGGCTTTCTCAACCGCGACTTGCGTCAACTTGGAGGCACCACGGGCGGTTGCGGCTTCGCGCCGTGCCACCATCGCTTTGCTTTTCGGTCCGGGGATCTCTGTAACCAGATTAATCGTTGGCATTTTGTATTCCAGCCTGTATAGCTCCTGAGAGGCCTATAGTGTGACACACTCGCCTAAAAATTGCACACCTGTGGAATGCGCTTAACCGACGCGATCAAAACGCTGCTTGCGGATGCGTCCGGTAAACCACGTGAAGCCGTCAACCTCGCCTGACGAGTCACGGGTAAACTGCAAATCTCCTATTGCAGTGAAAGCATCCGGCGCTGACGGAACTAGTGGTGTTGGTTGATGCTTATAATGCCTCAGCACTAAGCCATTATCTGATTGCTCAACTTGATAGTTCGTGTCCAATTCGTCACTGTGGTAGATACCCACGAACGCTTGATATTGTTCCTTGGTCAACTGAGGCGGATCGCTCCATTCATAAATCGTCACATGACCAGAGCCGTTATCCTCATGTAATTCGCGCTTACCATCACGATTTACAAACGCTATTTTGACGGGATAGCCTTGAACTTCGAACCGATCAGGCGAGGTTGCCGCTACCGGAAGCGCGAAATCGGCAAAGACATACGCCCAAAGCTGACCGTTACGCATTTCCAAACGGCGTGTGCCGCAGGTTTTCGGATCGCGATAGATACCCGCTTTGGCAGCCAGTTGGGCTTCAGTGAGCGTCACCGTTTGGGCAGCATCAGCGGACTGTAAATGTTCGGCCAGATAAATATCCGCAACTTTTTTGCTGAGCAGCGCCGGATTCGTGGTAGAGAGGTTGCTGAAGATGATTACCGCGAATCGTTGATCAGGAAAGCATAGGAAATCCGAACGATAACCGGCATCCGCGCCACTATGGCCGAAGGTCTTTAGACCACGATAAGGCGCAACCCGAAGGCCAAAGGCGTAATCAATAACCTCGCCACTGTTGAGAACGGCAGGTTTGAGCATCAAGCCGATGACCGATTCGCCGCCAATCTTTTTGTGATAATAGTTCTGCTCCCACAAAGCGAGGTCTTCAACAGTTGTGAACAAGCTGGTCGCGCCAACCGTATCAAACAATGGAATACTGATGCGGTAGCCGCCTTCAGATCGGGGTTGATAACCATAGGCGCGATTTTTGACGATCATCTCAAAATCGTCGTGAAAGTGCGTGCTTTTCATACCGAGCGGTTTGAAAATGTGCTCATCCGTGAACTGGCGTAGCGTTTTTCCACTGACGCGCTCGACAATGATGCCCAGCAGCGTATAGCCGGTGTTGCTGTATAAGTACTCATCGTTGGGTTTGAAGTTGAGTTCTTTTTGGCGGGACGCTAAATAAAGGACATCGGCATTGGTTTTGATGTCGTTCTCGCGCCACCCGGCCAGCGCCAGTAAATCCCACTGGTCGCGCAGGCCGCTGGTATGGTGAGCCAGATGGCGTATGGTAATGGTATCGCCGTAGTCAGGGATTTCGGGTAAGTATTTGCGAATATCATCGTCAATTGACAACTTACCCTGTTGCTCGAGAAGCGCAATCGAGAACGCCGCGAACTGCTTCGAGATAGAAGCAATATGGAACACCGAGTTCGGGCGAATCGCCAAATCGTAATCCAGATTTGCCATGCCGTAACCACGCGAATAAATGATTTCGCCGTCCTGCACGACAGCCAAAGCACAACCGGGGCTGTTGGTTTTGTCCCAGCAGGCAAACACCTCATCGACTTTATTGGTAAGTTCACTCAAGATTGACCTTCTTGCTTGAAAATGATGAGGTCAATAGTGTGACATATGGGCCGCAAAATTGCACACATAATGGTTCACTGTTTTCCAAGCTAAATTAATGATTGACACTTTATATAACAAATATAGTATAAAAGGATTACTGTTTGACTGATTTCTCTCGGGAATCTACAAGCCTGTGTGACGAATATGTGAGGTTATATACGCATGCAACATCCTTTATATGACAAACCTAAGGAAACAGAACTTGATGTTTTAGCTCAGGAACCGTCATCAAAGATTAATGACTCTTCCGACGATTTATTCGTGTTTGATGAATTGGCCGTAGATGACAACTATGATGGACGATTGGCAGAGCATCAAATTCGAGAGTTTCGACGACAAATCATTCCAAACGTGCTTTGGTCTATAGCAGTGTTTTCACTTGCTCTTTTTCTCGGATTAACCGCGTGGAATCCCAACGAGGCAGCCCACTCATTGTTGGCACTCACCATCCTTTTTGTTATAGCTGCGGGCATATGTTTTACGTGGTTTCGAAATATTTACACATTGCTGACTGATCTACGAGAAAAAAAGGTTTTATATTCTGACGGTGAGGTGCGTCGATCAAATCAGATTCATCTTAGGAGTGGGAAGAATGCAAAACCATTTTACACATACTATCTTGAAATTGATGGCTTTAAATTCAAGGTAACATCAGAAATATATCTTATGTGTGAAAAAGAGGTTCGCTATCGAGTGTATTACACAGCATTTGGACACGAGGTCGTTAATGTTCATTCGTTATGACATTACAAAAAAATCGGGAGTATATCACTCCCGATTTTGTAAACAATAGAGCCTTTTAAATTACATCACAGGCAGCTTTTCGGCAGTCTGTTTAAGCATGTCCAACGCCACGTCCCAACTCTTCTCCGAAAGCTCTAAGGCTTCTTCACTTGGAAGATTGATTTCGGTGAGGGTCAATTCGGTGTTCCTGCCCTGTGACACCAGCGAATAGGTCACCTGCTGGTAATTTTCCGGATTGTCCGGCAGCCCCGACATCGAACTCCAATGGCTATGTGAAAGCAACTTTGGTGGTTGAAATTTGAGGATTTCGCCGCGATCCTCATAGGGCTTCCCCTGATATTCACCGCGATGGATAATGGGTGTACCTTCCATCCACGTGGTTCGTGTGTCGACACCAAAGAACCAGCGCCGAATCAGCTCGGGACGGGTTAAGGCATCCCATACTGCTTCAACAGGCGCGTGGATCATAATCGTCTTCTGGGTGCGTAAATGGGTTGGCATTTGAACAGCCTCCTTTTTGGTCTACGCGTATCAGATGTCACCACCATAGCAGCAGAGTGCGCTTGAAAATACGCCACTTTTTAGGGGGTATGACTAAGCGTTTGATGAGATAGGCAGCTATTATGAGTAATGAATTAAAAGCGGGTTTAAACAGTGTAAGGAGAAAAGATGGCAACCTCAAAATCCGATTTACCGGTTATCAGCTTCGCATCCGATGTGGAGTGGGAACGCTGGTTGGAAGAAAATCACCGCCAGTCGCAAGGGCTGTGGATTAAGATGGCGAAGAAAGAGTCGGGCATTCCTTCAGTGAACCATCCGCAAGCGCTGGATGTGGCGCTGTGCTTTGGCTGGATTGATGGTCAGAGGCAGAAATTCGATGACCAGTATTTCTTGCAGAAGTTCACACCCCGCCGTGCCAAAAGCACATGGTCGAAGGTCAACCAAGATAAAGTGGCAGCCTTGATGAGTCAGGGTCGGATGCGTGAAGCAGGCATTCAAGAAGTGGAGCGGGCTAAAGCCGATGGGCGATGGGAAGCGGCCTATGAATCCCAGAGTAAGATGAGTGTGCCGGAGGATTTCCAAGCTGAACTGGATCAGAATCCAGCGGCGCAGAAGTTTTTCGATCAACTGAACAGTGTCAACCGCTATTCCATCCTGTTCCGTATTACGACCGCCAAGAAAGCCGAAACACGCCAGCAGCGCATCGCCAAATTTATCGTGATGCTCAACGAGGGTAAGAAGATTTACGACTAGCCGATGCGAACGCCGGTCTTGGTATCGAAGAAAAGCAGTTCGTCTTCTTGCAAACCGCAGTAAACCGTCGAGCCGCGTTCAATGTGCTGGTTGAGTGGAGCCGTCAGCGTCCATGTTTCACCTGCCAAATGCACCATGATTAACTGGTGGCGCTCGGCCAGCATGGGGGTCACCTGCTCGACCACACCGGGTACGCCGCCCTCTTTGAGATGCATATGTTCAGGGCGGATGGCAGCCGTCACTTTACTGTCTTCGGGCAGATCACGGCGCAGCGGATAACCGCCGAAGTTTTCCCCCTGCCAGTGACCATTTTGGCTGCGTCCTTTGAAGAGATTAATGGGAGGGCTGCCGATAAAGGCGGCGACAAATATATTGTGTGGGCTGCTGTATAACTGCTGGTAGGTCCCCACCTGCTCGATCTTTCCGGCACGCATGATCGCAATGCGGTGCGAGAGCGCGATGGCTTCGATCTGGTCATGGGTGACATAAACCGAGGTCACGGGAAAGGCATTGAGCAGACGCTTGAGTTCGACGCGAGCTTCCGTGCGATATTTGGCGTCAAGGTTGGCGAAAGGTTCGTCAAAGAGCAGCACCTGTAAATCACGCGACAAAGCGCGCGCGATGCCGACCCGCTGCTTTTCGCCGCCAGAAAGCTGTGACGGACGCCGCTCCAAGAGTTGGTCGAGGCCGATGCCGGTGATTTTAGAAATTTGATGGAGTTTTTCCGGCACTTCTTCTTCACGGCGGCGCAGGGAGAGAAAGAAGCCGACGCTCTTGCGGCTCTCCCAATGAGGGATCAGTGCGCCTTCTTGAAAGACCATACCAATGCCACGTTCGCGCAGCGGCACATCCCTCAAGTCCACGTCGTCATATAAGATTCGTCCGCTATCCGGTTTGTGAATGCCCGCGATTAAGCGGAGCAAGGTCGATTTGCCACAACCGGATGGGCCTAAAATCGCCAGCACGTCACCCGATGTGATTTTGAGTGAAACATCGTCAACTGCGGTAACAGCCGGGTCATCATGTAGCTTATTCGAGCCAAACCGCTTTGTGACATGTTCCAGTGTGATAGCCGTCATGATAGTACTGTCCGTAAACAATTAACCTCTTCCAGTTTAGCTCGATTCTGAATATTTTGTGGAGGTTATGACTTCTATCATGGTCGATTTGTGCGGCAATGTGAGAGGTTACAAAATAATCAGCCCTAGTTTGGTGGCACGAACCACCGCTTCAGTACGGCTCTGGACACCCAGCTTGGTCATGATGGCGTTGACATGGAACTTCACGGTGTGATCGGTGATGCTCAGGCGGTTGGCAATCGTCTTATTGGGTAAGCCTGAGGCGAGGAGTTGCAAGACTTCCATTTCTCGGGGCGTGAGCGCTTCGACCTGAACTTCAGGATTAGACAATTCAATTTGCGACAAAGCGCTGATTAATGACGGTTCAACCACTGCAAAACCGTGCGCGACAGCCGTCAGCGCTGCGCACAAACTGTCCGGATCGAGCGCACCGAGCAGCAGTCCGCGCGCGCCAGCCCGCCACGCTTCACTGGCCTGTCCCATTTCCTTGAGCAGCGCCACCACCGGAATATCAGACGGCAGGTCGGGAAAGACGTTCCAACTCCAATCCCAAGCGATGACATCCGGCTTGGTCATGTCCAGATCCAGCGAGAGTTGGTTACCGCTGCTCTGTCCGGCAACCGCCAAGCCGGATACACCCGACAAGAGCGCAGACAATCCCATGCGGGCCAGCGGATTTTCAGCAACGAGGAGCACTTTGATGTCAGACATGTATTGGTCGCTAGTCTATAGTCATTCGTCAAAATAGGCATCAAACGACGATGTATTTCGCCTATCGTATGGATGTACTGTTGGAAGCGTGTCAGAATTCGTCATCAGTGACCTGTACCTTTGTCTAGGTTGGCTTCCGTCCCAAGTCGGATGTGCCGGAATGCAAGATCGCTGATGATGGAAGCAAGGAGCGTGGATTATGAAGATGTTTGAACTGCGGTTGAAGATTGGCGATGTGCAGCAAGCGAGAAGCTTCTATCATGATGTGTTGAAGCTGCCGATCCTCGAAGAAACCGCTGAACTGCTGGTTTTGCAGGCAGGCAGCACACGATTAGCATTTGAACACGAAGCGGGTTGGGCACAAAAGTATCACTTTGCCTTTGACGTTCCCGAAAATCAGATCGAGCAGGCTGCCGCATGGATTAGCAGGCGTGCGAAGCTGGCAACCTTGAACGGAACGACTATTTTCACGTCATCGGATCGATGGAACGCTCACATGGTATATTTCTATGATCCGGCGGGCAATATTCTGGAATTTATCGCGCGGCACAATCAACCGAATGCCAACAGCGAACCGTTCTCCGAGCGCAGCATTCTCTCGATTAGTGAAATCGGGTTAGCGACACAAAACGTGAGGGAAACAGTCGATTGGTTATGCGAAACGCTCGAATTGAACATCTACGATGGCGCAGAAAGCGACACCTTTTCAGCAGTCGGGGATGATTTGGGGTTGTTCATTGTGGTCAAAGAGGGACGTGTGTGGTATCCCGAAACCGGCATCCAAGCGGGACTCAATCCGGTTGATGTCACGCTGCTGGATGGTAAAGGCGGGGATTACTACGCACCGGGGCTACCCTACCATATCATCCAAGTGAACTAAAACAAAAAGGGCAAGCCAATGGCCTGCCCTAAAAGCAGTTAAACGGACTGCGTTAGTTGGCGTTATTCTGCTGAGTCTTGACCTTCGCCATATCCAGATCGATCAACTGCTTGATCAGATCACGGAAAGCCGATTCAGGCAGCGCACCCGGCTGGCTGAAAACGATGGTCTTTTCTTTGACAAGCATAATCGTTGGGATGCTCATGACACGGAACGCCTGTGACAACCCGGGGTTGGCGTCCACATCGACCTTGGCGACACGGATTTGACCAGCATATTCCTTGGCCAGCTTATCTAGAACCGGGGCTACCTGACGGCATGGCCCGCACCATTCCGCCCAGAAATCGACCAAGACTGGTTTGTCATGGTTGATAACTTCGGCCTCGAAGGTCGCATCGGTCACATGAACAGGGGCGTTATCAGCGACTAGATTTTTCTCTTCCACAATAGGCTCCATAACTTCCTGAGCACCCTCAGGCTGGCGCGATTTGACCGCCGTCTGCATCATTTCAACGGCCAGCGGTACATCCGTGCCCCAAGGACGGCTGCGGCGTAAGATTTCCTCGCCACAATACCAACCGAAGAGAACAGGTTTCTCACCGACGGCGAAACGCTCAGCCAGTTTCGGGCTGACCGCGGGGTCAATTTTCGCAAACACGATAGATGAGGTTTCGTCAGCAGCCTTCTTAAAGGCAGTTACGAACTCACCCTTAAGACCATTGCCGTTCGAAAAAAGAATCAGTGCGGGCTTATCACCCATCAGCAGATTTTCCAACTGGGATTCGGTTAAAACAATCGGGTCTGCCATAACTCCTGATCCTCCCTTATGTGTTATAGACACCGCGAACCTATCATTTATTACGTTGCAATGTGGATGATATTCCGGTGCAAGTATTCTCATCGCTATACTACTATTTGTCTATGGTTGCCCATCAAATGCAAGCCGTGTGGGGCGGCTTGCAATCGATTGAACCCGTACGCACAACACCATAATTGAGGACAATTCAGATGCCCAAATTACGCTTATCACCGGTTCTACTGGTGATGAATATTGCGATGATTGTGTACGCCTTGACCGCGCTGCTCAGCATTCGGACCGCTTATGACACGACTTTAAGTGAGGCCGCTATTGTGGCGGTTATCGCCAGCATCATCATTTATTTCGCGCTGGCGAATTGGCTGCGCAAGCTCGAAAAACCACCGATTTTCGCGATGCTAGCAGCGATCGGTGGGCTGGCGTTCAGTCTATTCTTTATTAGCCAGTTCCGTCACCAGAACTACACTGAAACACCGAACATCATCAACACAGTTGGACGCATCACCAGTTCTATTTTCCCGAACTTACATGTGTATATCCATCAAAACAGCGCCGCAACCATCATTGAACTGCTGCTCCCGATTGTGGCTGCCTTATTGTTGATGGCGCGTCAGCAAACATCGCGTCTCTTTTGGCTGTTTACTTCAGTGGTATTGATTCACGCATTGGTGCTGACCTTTTCGCGGGGTGCATTTCTTGGATTGGGCATCGCTGTACTGATCGGACTGGCAGCCGTCGTAAACAGGCGATTATCCGGCGGGCAAGCGATGCTGCTGCTTGTTGGAATCGTCGTTGTCATCGTAGTGATCGCAGGCGGAATCATCGTTCTGGGGCCGCGCGTACCCTTTATCGCCTCGTTAGCCGGGGTAACCGCCAGCCGGCTTGAAATTTACCGCAACAGTTTGGCGCTGGCAGGCGATTATATCTACACAGGGATTGGACTGGGCGGCACCTTCGCGATGGTTTATTCACGCTACAGTCTGATGATTTTTGTGCCCCAGTTTACGTACCCGCACAATCTGTATCTGGCAATTCTGTTGGGGCATGGCCTCTTCGGTCTGGCGGCGTTTTTAGTTGTGATCACCAGTTTTTATATGTTTGTGCTGCGGGTTATGCGCGAAGTTAAAATCACCGAACTCAATCCGCTTTTTTATGGCTCATGGATTGGTGTCACAGCGACCTTGATACACGGCATGACCGATGCACGGCAGTATGTGGAAAGCCCGTTCAACCTACCGCTGCTTTTCATGGGCATCGCGCTGACGGTCGGCTGTGGGCTTAATGCGCTGCGGGCAGAAGCATTTGAAGACTCGACCATCAATCGGCGCCGGAACTGGCAACGTCTAAAAATCGGTACAACCGCAGCGGTTGTGATATTGATAGCTGGAGGAATTGTCTTTAGAAATCAATTACTTGCAGCGTTCTACACCAATCTGGGCGCATTGGACGAGACACGCGCCGACCCAACAATCCTACCAAACGTTATCAGTACTGATCGTGAAGCTTACGTGAGTAACGCCGAAAGTGATTACAAGCAGGCCTTACAGTTTGATCCGGACTTTCCCAACGCCAACCGCCGTTTGGGGAATCTCTTTGTCAATACGGGCGCTTATGGGGCGGCCATACCTTTGTTGGAAAAAGCGTATGCGGCTGAACCCAATTATCAGGCGACCGTCAAAGGATTGGGGCTGGCTTATACATGGGCAGGGCGTACTCAGGAAGCGGCTTGCACGTTCAAAAATCTATCCGATGTCGACGGCATGGATCAAGAACTCTATACATGGCAAAACTACCAGAACGAGCAAGGTCAAGCTTTACTATCGGCTTATGCATTAGAGACAGCAGCCATCTTGGAAAACTATGAGCAAACCAATATGGATGTGTGGGTTCTCATAGGGGATCGATTTTTAGCAGCCAACCAGCCAGAAAAAGCGCAGGAATGGTACAGCCGTGTGCTGCTCAAAGACCCGAATAACACCTCAGCCAAAGACAAATTACAGGCCATGGACAAAGAACGTATTGAGACATTTCCGGAATCTCAGTGTACATGAGCGTAGGCTAATAACCTGATTCGGGGTCAGACAGCCATGCTAAAATACCAAATTTGAACACCAGTGGTCAGGTCACTTACAACTTATGCGCCGATTCCTGTTTTACTTTCGACATGCAGCCAACAATTTGCGACACAGCGGGCATTGGACAACGTTTGCGGTCTTCTGTGTCGCAGCAGGCGTCGCGACGGTGGTGGCGCTGCGGAGTTTGGGTTTAGCGATCAATGACTCGTTAATTAGCAACCTGCGCCAAGTGAACCATGGCGACATCAACGTCACCAACCTCAACAACTTTGGACCATTTACGTTCTCCTTCCAGCGGGGCGATTACGAAACGCAAATTATCAACCCAGACAGCGTGGATTGGGTGCGCCAATGGGCAGTACGGAACGACGCAAAAATCTCACCCTACGCGGTGGTAAGCAACATCCAATTCACGCCGTTTAGTGTGGAGAAACCGAGCGCACCGCAGTTTGCCACGTCCTTTTTGATTGATCCGCAGAGCTTTGACATCAGCGAGGCGATTACGGCAGTTGATCCGGCGGGCGTCCCGCTGAAGGACTTGTTCACAGACGGGCATGATGTGGTGATGAGCCGCAACTTGGCCGACGCTCAACACCTGAAAGTCGGTGACCCAGTTCGGGTGAGCAATTCGGATGAGCCGTTCATCCTGCGCGGCATCGTGGCGACGGAAACCGAATCGAGCATTAACAATGTATTGGCGTCATTTTTCGGTTTCGCCTATTTTGATCGGTCACAGGCCAGCACCCTCCAACTGAACGCCAATCCGAACACCATCAGTATTGTGCTGCCAGATAACGCCACTGAAGAAGAGATTACAAACGCAGCCAGCGAAATATCGGCACAGGGGCGCTTCCGTGACATGAACGCCACCCCGTGGCTGCTCCGGCGCAACAAGGAAATCGCCGATTTAATCGGGCGCTTCATCGTGACGATGGGATTAGGGGCGATGCTGATCGGCGGCGTGGGCATCATGAACACTATGCTGGTGCTGGTAGGCAGGCGCACGATGGAGATCGCAGCGCTCAAAACTTTCGGCTTGAAGGGACGTCAAATCGCGGCGCTGTTTGTGTCTGAAGCGTTCCTGCTGGGAGCAATCGGCAGCGTGTTGGGCGTGATCGCGGGGTTGGGATTAAGCGGGGCGGTGAATGCCTTTGGTGAGACTTTCCTGCAACAGAGGCTGCCGTGGCGGCTACATCCTGATGCGATGATCTACGGCGTGGTTCTGGGCATGGTGGTGACGCTGGTGTTCGGGGTACTACCGGTGCTGATGGCGGCCAACGTGCGTCCGGCGATTGTGCTCCGTCCCAATGAAACCCACATTCCACGCGCCAGCATCATTCAGATATTAATTGCACTGTCAGTCGTGGTGGTGGTGCTGGGGATTGTTACTGGACAGATTATCGGGCCAGCCATCGAAGCCATTTTCCCGCGTATTAATCCGCCACCGAATCCGACGGCAGTGGGTATCGTGATGGTGGCGCTGGTCTTGATTATCCTCGCACTCCTAACGGGCGTGATGTGGGGCGTGGTGTGGCTGATCGGACACCTGCCGACTTTTGGACAGGTCGATATGCGGCTGGCGCTCCGCAACTTGTCGAGCAGACGGGTTCGGACGGCGACGACCCTGCTGGCACTGGCAGCAGGCATGTTCGCATTGAGCGCGATCACCTATTTCGGGTTGGGCGCGCGGGAAGTCATTCGCTTCCAATTCGCGCAGACGCTCGGTGGGAACGTGCTGGTTATTCCACTGGTTCCGAGGCAAATCGCACAGCCGGTGGTCAAGACACTCCTCGCGACCCAGAACAGCGTGCAGTACGACACCCTGCTTAACATCACTCTGGCGCGGATCACGATGGTGGACGGCGTACCGATCAAGATACAGGGCAAGTTCAAGAACTTCCCGCTGAGCATTTTGACGCGCGATACGGATAATCCAGCGTTGAAGAGTGGGCCACTGCTCGCGGGGCGCGATCTGACCGACGACGACCGGGGCAAAGATGTGATCGTACTCACCCAACAGAACGCGATTGGTGGGCTGGTACAGGGCTTTGAGTCACTGGATGATCTGGGCGTGAAGGTCGGGTCAAAGATACAGCTTCAAATGGGCGGACGAGCGCACAGCTTTGAGGTGGTGGGCATCGTCGGGACAGCCAGCCGGTTTACACCGAGCATCGCCAACGCCTACATTCCACCTGAGGTGAAAGGGTTAACCAATTCTGGCTATCAGTTCAATGTGGTTCAGGTTCAGCCGGATCAATTGAACACTTTCCTGACCAACATGAGCAAAGTTCCGCTGGTGTTCGCTCTGGACGTGTCTTTTATCGATGGCTTACTGAAACGGTTGATTGATCAACTGGCGGCGATTCCGACGATTGTGGGCATCCTGTCTCTGCTGGCAGCGGCGGTCATTATGGCGAACACGGTATCCCTGACCATGTTGGAGCGGCGGCAGCAAATCGGCGTCCTGAAGGTGCTGGGGCTGGACCGCAAACGGGTGCTGTGGGTGGTGCTTCTGGAAAACACGGTCATCGGGCTGCTGGGCGGTGTAATCGGCATCGGGATTAGCTCGCTGGGCGTGACCTTGATGACCTTGTTAGGGACAGGTTTCGGCGTTCCGATTCCGAGCGACGCGACGTTGATCACGGTGGGGCTGGTGCTGGCGTCGGTGGTGATCGCATGGATAGCGACCCTGTTAAGTGCGCGGGTGGCCATTCGGGAAAAGGTGGCGCGGATTTTACGATACGAGTGAAGCACTTGATTCGCAAAATTCGCAGGTTTTGCATATTTTGCATTTTATCCGCCGAAATGGCGGGCGGGACGCTCCCGTGATGCCGCTGAATTGACATTTATGGCTGGCGGCTAGCTCGGCTAATGCCACCGAATTGGCGCATTTGCAGCGGATGGCTCCCTCAATGCCACCGCTGTGCAATTTGTGCACTGCGGCTGCTCAAACCAAAACAATTGAACCGCCAAGAACGCAGAGATAATACCATGAGATTTAACACAAAGACTCCAAGGCTCAATGACACAAAGATCAATACAGGTTAGCACAAAACGGAATGCTTAGGGTGACCAAAATGTAACTCTTTGCGAGGCAATTTACTAACCGTTTCGAGGGAGAAATGGGGTTCAAATGGTTAGTGGATGGTTAGAATTTGGTAGAGTGGTAATTGTGACCGCTACCCCCGCCCCACATCGGCACGTTCGCAGGCTCACTCCGCCAAAAGCCCGTAGTAACAGGGGAAGGGGAGCATGCGGACTAATTTTCGAACGACCAAATCTCGACAATGCCCCCACCCCGACTGATCGCAAAGGTTTTGCCATCCGGATGCCATGCAAAACCCGATATGGCCTCGGAAAGCAAGTAGGGTTGATTAAACAGCGTTTCGGGCTTTAGCGTTCCCAAATCCCAGATTTGTAAAACTTGGTTATTAATTTCATCAGCAACAGGCTTGGTGAGGCCAAGCAACTCGACCGCCGTATCCTGCTGATTCCATTGAATATCCCAGAAATTGACATTGGGCGAGGAAATTTTTTTATTCGGCTCGTATATGACGTTATTTTTATCGCGTTTAATGGAGCCTATTTCAATATCACCGGACAAGTAATCTATTGCGATGGTGGTTTGATTGTGGGCGAGGCCAAAACCTTGAACATCTGGAATTGAAAGCAAGACATCGCCCGCCTCAGTGTCTAGAAAATCAAGGGAGTTAGAATAATGTTGAGCGTCCACTGCTTTACTTACTCTAGCAACCAGCAGGTTATCTTTTGGTATCCACTCAACGCGGTACGTATTTTGGGGAAGTACGAGGGTACGGATGAGCCTACCTGTTTTGGCATCAAACAGATACCAATTTGAGCGGTCTAATACAGAAATGGTTGTATCGTCTTGTGCCCAATTCTGGTTGATGACATCCCAATTATTTTTGATGCTTAACGTTTCACCCTGATCTGGATTCCAAACTAAGATGGATGGCGGACTTCCACAATTGCTTTCTGCACTTTTTTGCATGAGCAATTGATCGGTTTTTGATCCCCATACTGCCCCAGAAACAATACCCGTCTTGCCATATAGTGCCATCATTGGCAACCAATTCCGCGCATCCCATATGCGAACACTTGGACAATTGTAGCCAAAGCGAAAATAGGGACCTGCACTCAAAACAGCAAATTGTTTACCGCTGCTACTCCATCCGATCATTGTGGAATAAAAACCATTATGCATCAGGTTATCTGCAACCATTTGGCGGGTTGTTAAATTCCAAATTTGGAGTTCATCCGTACTGGCAATTGCAATTTTCTGGCTCGTTGACTGCCACGTAATTGCGCGTATTCGATCCATAGTGGGGTTTAAAGAAAACTGTTCATGAAGAGTGTTTGTATCAGATATTCTGATGCCCGGAAAACTAAGATCGAACGACGCTAATTGTTGTGCATCCGGACTTTGGATCCAAGATATATCCGCGAAATCTCGCTCCAATTTTTCCCATGTTTTTGTATTCCATACGCCTGTATTGGGATAACCACTTGAACCATATTCCGTTGTAATGAGCCTGTTCGCTTGAGGCAATAAGATCATTTCAGTCATTCGTAATGACTGGTTAATTGACTTATAAATAATTGAGGATGTCTCAGTCTCATAAACGACGAGATGATTCCAAAAATTAGCATTTGGATTTTGAAACGATATTACGACTTGCTCACTATCCGGAAGCCAAAGCCACACAGGAATGGCTTCACGCAGCATTTTTTGTGGACGTGGCGTCTGAAAATGTGGTCGCGTGTGGCGAATGTGCTTTGAAAGCAGTATCGGATTCGAATAACCATTTTGAAGACCGTCGGGAACTTCACTCAAAAAGGTTGATAGTTGTCTTCCCGTTTTGACATCCCACACGAATAAGCGATTATTATTTTCTGCCCCGATTTTGGAGTCATCCGGACTCCAGAGCGCATCAGAAAGACCAACCTCATCGACAGAAAGTAAAACAAGCTGCTGTTGAGTTTGAGTATCAACAAGTTCTATGCTGTCCGACTTTAAGAGTGCAATCGATGTTCCGGCATTATTCCAACTAAAATCGGTCGCATCAGTGGTTGATAAAAGCGCGTTATCTGAGGCAGTGAACCGGTAAACTTTGTTGGCGGCAAGTACAGCGTATTGACTGGCGTCCGCGTTCCATGTGATTTTGAAGACAAACTGGAAGCGGTCAAGCATCACTTGCTTAAATTCTGTGCCATCCCAACTCCAAATCTGCCAGATGTCGGGCTGCCAAATCTCATCCACAGTGTATATTGAAATGCGAACCGTGAGCCAACGACCATCCGGCGACCATTTGACTTCTTGAATACGCCATAGCTCGACCGTCTGGATAGTATTTTTAGAAGGCCAGTGTGTGAAGTCAGTGGCAGCAGCAAGATCGAAATGAGCTACGTCTTTGAGTTGAGTGTCATAGAGCCAAATGTCGTGATCAGTCGCAACGGCAATTAAGTCTTGCTTGGGATTCCAGTCGATGGCCTTAATCGCAGGGCGACCAATCTGAGCGATTTTGTGATACTGCGGATTGTCTTGACCGCTCACCACCATCGGCGCTAGGCTTAACAGTGTGCAGACGAGTATAAACAAGCACTTTTTCAGCATATGACACCCATTGACGCTGACGATGCATCCATTGTGGCAGATCAAATCCTGCGTAACCTGACGCGCCCCCTCCGATTTTGAGAGTTATATGCGCTGGCTGGGGAGGTCGATGGGGGGCGGTTCCGGGCGGAGGCGGCTGATGACATCGGTGATGAGTGGGGAGAAGGTATAGACGAGGAAGGCGATGAGCATGATGAGGACGATCAACAAGAAGATGACCCGCTTCCACGTCCAATACGGCGATGGCGCGTCATCGACTTCAGCATCTTCCGGTTTCCACTCGTCGTACATGGTGGGTTTGGGTGTTCCTCTTATCTGAATCCATTATCACCGAAAAGTGAACTAAAGGGCAATAATCCAAGCCCGTTGATGAGCAGTATCAGAAGATTGCACCGATGAACACAGATATTAAACCGACGTTTTATATCCCACCCCCAAGTAAGCGGCTGCGGCGGGTGACCATCGGCTGTGGGCTGCTGCTGTTCATCTGGCTGACGCCGGAAGATAACAGTGTGTGGCCGGTGGCGGTGCTGGGAATCGGCGCTGCCCTGCTCGGCTGTGTGTGGATGATCCGGCAGCGGTTGAGCGGCAGCCGTTTCTCGCGGCGCTATGTGCCGATTGGCGCGGCACTGATGGGCGGGATTATTGGGCTGGGCGGAACGCTGATCACAGCCGGATTGATGTTCTTCAAGAACGCGCTCCATGCCCATGCCTTCTGGGATTATCCCCCAGCGATGGTGGCGGCCATGCTGACGCGCGCCCCAAGCTGGGCATTGGCCGGTGCACTGGCGGGATTAGGAGTCGGCTGCCTGTGGGTATGGTACAGGACCAATCCCACGACCAAACAAGTGACGATTCAAGAACCTCAGCCCGACAAAAATTGACAATCGAAGCCAGCTTCGCTATTGCATTGGGAAGCGAGATTAGGTTAATCTGAGGAGTACAGTCGTCAGTCATTGACCGTTGATGCGCCTGAATCCGTTCTAGAACATTTGATTAGCTAATATACATCCCGACCAAGTGCATGAATAACGCGCAAACTCCCCTTTTCAAGAAGCTCCTCCGTGACCAGATTGCCGGACTTGTGAGCGTCCAACGCTGTACGCTGGGACAGCCGGGGATGGTTTCGGCACCGGTGCGTGAAGCCGATATTGTAGTCAAGATGTGGGCGGGCGTGGTCATTCACATCCATATCATCGACGAACCGATCAAAATTAGTAGAGTCCGGCGCATCATTGAGAGCGCAAGTGACAGTGGCATTCCGGTTTTGTTCCTGCTGGAAGCGTCATTGATCCCGCAGCCCAAAACCAAGATCGCGACTGACTTGTGGTTTGTGCCGTTCCAATCCTTGGTGGCCGACCGTGTGTACTGCTATCGCGTGGCTGACAATAAGCCGGTTATCTTTCCGGTACAGTTCCGTCCTTACAGCCGGATTGAACTGGAAGTCAGTTACGGCTCACCGCTGGCGATCAGCCAGATTCAACATTCGCGCGTCAGTGTGCGGCAGAGTTCGCTGAAGGGCTTCTGGCTGCTGGCCGATTTCGAAAGCGATCCGTCTGCCAACGCGCCGCCGATCCGCCGCACCGATTACAGCAGTTATCAATACACAGGGCCGCGCACATCCTTTCAGGACTTGCCGCACTGGGAAAAAGTGCCGGGAAGCAACCAAGACAAAACCCCGCCTCCGCCGAACGTGAACCTGCCGCAGAAATCCAAGCTGGAATTGGCCTATGAAGTGCTGGGGGTGACGGCCAGCGCCAGCCGCGAGGAAGTGAAGGCGATTTTCCGCAAGTTGGCGTTCGAGGTGCATCCGGACGTGAGCACACTGCCCAAGCCGGAAGCCGAGGCACGCTTCAAGGTGCTGACCGAAGCCTACGAATTTATCAAGACAGCAAACCGTTGGGGATGAGAGTCAATTGATCACACAAGAGCCGTTGGCCTTACAAGCGCCGCCAACCTCTATCGTCATGCGTCCGGTACGGGCAACCGACAGCGACCGATTACGCGCGACCTGCTGGCCGAACCGCACCTTCTTAACCATCTATAACTTGGTCACGCGGGCTATCCGCAACGCCTCCGAAGGGCGTGGACAAGGCTTGGTGGTTGTCGGATTGGATGACAATCCACTGGCTTACGGGCAGTATACGCTGTGGCCGACCTGCGCTGAGATCAGCGATCTGGTGGTGGCGGAACCGCTGCGGGGACAAGGCGTCGGCACAGCGATGATCCAGACGCTAATCAAGCGAGCACGGACGCAGGGCGCGACGGCCTTTGAGATCGGCGTGGCACTGGATAATCCCCGCGCGGCGGCGCTTTATCGTCGGCTGGGCTTCGAGGACAGCCACACGCTGATGATGGACTTGGAACGCGGCAAGGAGAAGATTCTGTTCCTGAGGCTGGATGCACCGAAAAGCCGCCTACGATGAATACGAAGCCTCAGATTTTTTTCACCACAGAGACACAGAGAATCAAGAGATTTCACCGCAGAGACGCAGAGAAATTTTCGAAGCATATCCTACGGCAAGTGGCTTTGTTGGTAGTGCTGTCGAGCGTGCTGATGATGCGAGTCGCGGGTGTGCAGGCGCAGGAACCGCCGACGGCGACACCGATGCCAGTAACCTATACGGTGCAGCGTGGCGATATTCTGTACCGGATTAGCAAGCGCTACGGGGTGAGCGTGCAGGCCATCGCAGCGGCCAATGGCATCGTGGATGTCAACCGGATCAAAGTCGGGCAGGTGTTGATTATTCCGGCGGCGGGAACAACGGTCGAAGAAGCTGCCGCAGCGCAAATCCAATCCACGCCGGATGCAGCCACAACCACAGCGCTGGTGGGCAATCCTGCGTCCTATGATCCCAACAGCATCAACGGCATACCCCTAACTTCCATTATCGTGATGCCGCCGCAAACCGTCGCCACCGTTCGCATGATTTACGGCGTCGGGCAGGCCTTCAAGCGTAATCCGGCGGCCTTTTCCAAGCTCGGTGACAGCACGATTGAGAACCCCTACTTTCTGGCGCGGTTCGATACGACGGAATACAACCTCGGCAGTTACAGCTATTTGCAGCCGACCATCGACGCTTTTCGAGGCTCATTCGGGCGGGACAGCATCGCCGTGCGGCGGGGGCTGCACAGTTGGTCGGTGTATGACCCGATGTGGGCCGACCCGCGACAGTGCATCAGGCCCGAAACGGTGCTGACCTGCGAAATCAGGCTGAATAACCCGATGATGTTGATCATCAAGCTGGGTTCGAACGACGTGGGTGTGCCTGACCAATTCGAGGCTAATATGCGGCGCTTGGTGGTGGATACCACCATGCAGGGCGTCATTCCAGTGTTGAGCACCAAAGCCGACCGCCATGAAGGCAGCAATACCAACAACGATATCATCCGCAAGCTGGCAGCGGAATACAACGTGCCGCTGTGGGATTTTGATCTGCTGGCGGGGACGCTGCCTGCACGGGGCTTGGGGGAAGATCAGGTGCATTTGACCACGTTTTATGCCCATGATTGGCGGCAGGCCGACGCTTTGACGCGCGGCTACGGCTTGATGAATCTGACGGGCTTGATGATGGTGAACGCGGTGTGGCAGGCGGCAGTTAGTCCGTAACCAGCGACAAGTTTCAAGACACAAGCCGACCCCCACCCTAACCCTCCCCCGCAAGCGATGGAGGGAACCTATACGGCTGCAAACTGCCTTTGTTATTGAGCATAATGTGATTTTGGGACGATAGTTGAGATGCGTCATTTGAGCTTGCGCCGTGTTGATTTACTGTGTCTTTTACTGATCCTCATGGTTGCGGCCAGCTTGCGGCTCGGATACGCGGGCGTTATTGAGTACCCAAGACCCAGTGCTGGCTGTGGCTTATATCGCCATCCTCAATGTGATCGGTGTGGGCTTGCTGTGGTTGATGGCTTACCGTTACTTCGGGCGCGGCGTGGCCTTGGTTGCGGGACTCGCGTATGCGGTCAATCCTTGGGCGGTGATGTACAGCCGGAAAATATGGGCGCAAGATTACCACACGCCGATCATCTTGCTGGCGATTTTTCTGATGCTCTACGGATTTATAGACAAGAAACGCTGGGCGCAAATTGTCTGTTTGCCCATTTTGTTGATCGGGCTGCAAATCCATTTCGCGGCGTGGTCGCTGGTTCCAGTTTATCTGTGGCTGTTGTGGCAGGGACGCAAGAACACCACATGGCGGCGACTGGTTGTGAGCGTGGTGTTGGGCGCGGCGGTCATGATTCCCTATACGATTGGGATTGTCCAATCACAGGGGCAGTATCAAACGCGGCTGCCGGGGAACTGGTCGTCTGATCTCATCCCGCAGCCCGCGCAGCAGGCGATTGATCTGGCGACCGGACTGCATTTGGAGGGAACTTTCGCGCGGGATCAAGCGGTTGACTTTCTGGCGCAGGTGCCGCAGCCCGCTCTGTTGTGGGCGGTATCGTTGGTGTTCGGCTTGGTCGGTGTGATCGCTGTGTTTCGTAAGTGGCCGCGCCATTTGGGAATCATGGTCATGATATGGGCCTTCATCACAGTGATTGTGGTCACGCTGGTGGAGGCACTGGGCAACCAAACACACGTCTGGTTTGAAACGTGGCCGCATTATTACATCCCCTCGATTCCGGCGTTCTGCTTGCTGATCGGGATTGGCGTGACGGCGCTTGCGACATGGCGACCTCAATTCAAAGTGCTGTCCGTTGCGGCGGGTGGCGTGGCAGGCGCGATCTTCTTGACACAGTTTCTCGCGGTTTTCGGCTTGCTGCATTATGTGGACACGCACTTCACCACGTCGAGATTGGGCTTCGGTGTGCCTCTACATGATTTGCTCGAGGTGCGGGATGCGCTGCGCCCGTATGAGGATATTGTCACGGTGAACGGCGACGGACGCGATCTGTCAAGCACCGGAGCGATCCTGTGGATGTCACTGCTGCAGAACAGGCCACGCTGCATTCGGGATTTGACGGTCGGTGACTCAGCCGCGGTTTTTCCCAATCACTCCTTCGCGGCGGTGTTCGGTCCCAGACAATCCAATATGGATGTCAGTCGGTTCAAGTCGATCTACCAGAGCGCATCGCCGACGGTGGTGAATGTGCCGCAGGGCGGGGAGCCGTTCCAAATTGATGCACAGCAGACCGCTCGTTGGACAGGTGCGCCGATCATGGACATCGAGCCGACGCGCTTCAACAACGAAATGACACTCACTGGCTACAACTTCAACGACAGTACACTCACGCTGCGCTGGACGCTGCCTGCTGCGAGCGACACGAATTACACGACCGTCATCAGCCATCTAGTGGCAGACAACAAGGTACTCGGCCAGCAGAAGGCACGATTCTGGGACAGTTATAACTGGTGCAAGAACGACACGCTGATCGATTGGATGAAGGTTGATGTCCCGAATGGAACGACACAACTGGGGATCGGGCTGGCGGCAGTGGGCAATCAAGCGGCGGTTACCACGACCATGGGGGAGACGATGGTCAAGATTAAGGTGAAGAGGTAACAATAGATGATGCGGGGCGTACGGCCGTACGCCCCTACAAAGACATTTTTACGGTGTCACTTCAGGCGTGACACCGGGTTCGGGCGTGGTGGCTGGCGCAGCAGTCGCAGCGGGTTTGCGGGTGGCCGTGGCAGCAGGCTTATCGGTCGCTTTGACCTCGGGCGTTGTGGCGGGTTCAGTTGTGGTCGCAGGCTCGACCGTTGTGGCGGGTTCATCCGTAACTGCTGGCTCGACGGTGGTCGCGGGTTCAACAGTTGCTTCACTGGTGGCGGCGGGTTCGGCTGTGACCGCAGGCACGGCTGGGCTGGCACCGAAAGTCGGCAGGATGTCGTAACGGATCAGGTAGTTGAAGACACCCAGCAACGCCGTCAGCAGCCATAGAACAATCGTAACCCGCATGAAAATCTTGGCATTTTTAAACCAATATTTGGAAAGCTGCTGACCTTTTTCGCCGCGCGCTTTGGCCGCCGCAACCTGACTGTCCTCGCGCAGCATCCGGAATACCACGTAAGTCGCCAGCAGTTGGGCCGGAAGCCCCAAAACGGCGTGAATGGTGGGCATCAAATAGCGGGCGTTGGTCGGCTTGCTGGCGATGTTGCCGATGACATCAAAGCGGTAGGCCACCAGCATCAAGAAGATAATCAGCAGCCAATTGACGACCGTGATGGTGATCATGGTGACTTTGTGGTGGGGACGGTGCTTACCGCGTCGGGCGAAGACGAACCCCGCGATCATACCGGGGACGATGAGCAGAACATAGGCCAACAAGGTCAGATCAGCCAGCAGACTCGCACCTGTTCCCAAGAATCCCGATGGTTGCAGATAGGGGTTCATGCATTCGCTCCGATTTGGTTGTCAAAAGGGTATTCAAATAAGCATAGCAGATTTCATTTTCTACGCTTGATATACGGCTTCCCTATCCCGCTTGGATTTAAGTTTGCGCAGCTTGCTTTATAAAAAAGGCGGCTTAATAATGGCATAGGTAAGCCTATTCGTAGAGGAGATGACGACATGAAAGCACGCGTTTTGGTTTGCGTCTTGGTGATGATCAGCGTATTGGCGCTGGGACTCCTGCCTGCCGCTGCACAGGAAGACGACTGTTACAGCAAAGACGGCAATTGGATGGCCGACACCCAGAAATGCGTCGTAACGATGGGGGTACAGGTTAATATCAACTATCCGTTGGAGATGGTGAAGTATGCCGAAGTCACCAAAGTGATTGATACCTTTGTCGCCGACCAGCAAAAGGGCTTTATCTCGTCCTACACACCGGATTACACGCTGCCTGCCCACGTCAACAACTGGGAGATGGATGTCTATTACGAACTCTACAAGTATTCCGAGGACATTCAGACTGTCTTGTTTCAGACCAGCTTTTACACGGGCGGGGCACATCCCAACAGCGGCTACACCAGCATGACCTTTGACGTTAAAACAGGCAAACAGCTCACGCTCAATGACGTCTTCGCCAACGGTAACGTACCGCTGGACATGATTGCCCAGTATGCGCACGAAGATTTGAAGAAGCAGTTGGGCGATATGGCCGACCCGATTATGCTCGACCCCGGTACGGCAGCCACCACGCCCGACAATTATAAGAATTGGGCGCTGACGCCAACCTCCATCATTTTCTTCTTCGATCCTTATCAGGTAGCTGCTTATGCTGCCGGACCGCAGAAGGTCGAAATTCCGTTTAGCACCTTGGGTTCTGCCTTAGCCGCGCCCTTCGCTGGCTAATCGAGTTCCCGCGTCAGGCAAGGGTGGGTGACCTAAGTTTCACTCGCCCTGTTCACGTTTTATCCCCACGAACACCTTTAGTTGACCCACCCCGACCGGATAAGAGACCACATCAGTGACAAACGTCACTATATTACCATTAACAATCAATAAATTTAACCGTATACGTTTTTAATTTCTCAATTATTTGGCAATTAAAAGGCGCATTTCCACCCCTATAATGAAATTAAGCGCGTAACTAAGGGGAAAGATGATGCCAATTGTAACCAACTGGTATGACGACGAGCATCGAGTTATTGCCAACAAATTCAGCGGTGAATTCACTTGGACTGAAATCAACACCGCACTGATTGATTTAGAGGTTTTAGCCGACTCGGTCGATCACGGCGTTGTGATGTTCAGCGACATGCGCGGGTGCGGCGTCATCCCCAAAGGCAACGCCATCACGCCTGCCAAAGCGAGCATGAAAATGCTGCCCACCAATATCACCCAGATAATTATTGTGGTGGACTCACGGTTGATTGAAGTCTTCGCGACCATGCTCTTTGATATGCTGCCTGCATGGCGCAACCGTGTCCGGTTCACGCGCCGATATGAAGAAGGCCTACGCTATGTTGCCGAAGCCGTTATGACAAGCCAAACAAATGCCACACGGCATTAAGCAGTAAAAGGAACCACAACATTATGCCCATTACGACCAACTGGTACGACGACGAGCATTACGTCATTGCCCAAAAATTTGACGGCAATTGGACGTGGGACGAGATGGTGCGTTCGCTCGAAGCAATCGAAACGATGTCGGCATCCGTTGCACACAATGTCACCATCTTCAATGATATGAGCGACACCAAGGTCATGCCCAAAGGGAACACGCTGATTCAAGGTCGAGCCTGTGTCCGGCGATGGCCGAAAAACGTGACGCAGATCGTACTGGTGCTGCACTCGCGCATCGTCGAGGTCTTTGTCTCGTTGGTATTTGAAATTGCCCCCGGTTGGCGTGATCGGGTAGTTTTTGCCCATACCTATGCCGACGGTCAGCGGTTGGTTGAAAAAGCACTCTCAGCCAACAAAAGCCAAGTTGCAACCCGTTAACGCTATTATGTAAAAGGACAGGTTATCTAGCGCTCATTCCACCGTGAACGCGATTGGGAATGATGTGGATGACCTGTATCGGTTTCGAATAGTTTAGACTATCACTGACGTCACCTCGGTGAGCGGCAGCAGACGAGAATCCTCAATGGCGGCGGTGCGATGTCCAATGCCACCCAAGTAAGGTTCGTGGCTGGAAAAGGCCAAGAAGGATTGCATGCTCGCCTGCCGCACTAACATCACCAAATCCCAGCGTTCTGCTTCCGGCCCGATGAGAAACGGCCCGCCTTTCCCGAGAAACATCAAATCGCCGCCGGTTTCCCGCAGATACGGCAGGGTGTGTTCAATGTATTTCTGGAAGGCCGCTGCCCCGCTGATCGGCTCAACGGGCGCGAGTTCCGGCGTGGCCGAATAATCGGCCACCTCACGAAAGCGCAGCAGATTGAGCATGATGACATTGCCCTGCATCTGGCGCATGAAAAAGGCACGTCCCGCTTCTTGGGTGACTTCCAAATAAGGCTGCGTCATAGTCATTTGTCCTTTATTCTCTAGCTGGCGATGCTAAATCCCCGAAGGCCAATTTCAGCGCATAATCGCGCACATCTTGCGGCCAGACAGCGATCAGTTGGTTAAATCGCTCTTGATCATTTGCGAACAGGGCACGGCTGGCCTCTTCGAAGTTCTCGAAATCGCCTGCCATCGCGAACATAAAGCGATAGGCGCGTTCCTGTGCCTGACGCTTGCGGTCCCGCTCCGTTGAAGTGCGGCGGGCTTCTTCCACCAGCTTGCGTAATGCGACCGATGCGCCCCCCGGCTGCGACGCCAGCCATTCCCAATGACGCGGCAGCAGCGTCACTTCACGGGCGACCACGCCCAGCTTGGGACGTCCCCGCCCGCGTGAGGCATCCTCATCCGACTCGGGGTGCTCGACTGCGTTTGTTGGCGCTGGCGCAGGAAAGGCCGCTTCCAACCGCGCCAGCATATCGGCGTCTGAGCCACGAATGTCGATGGAGCGGCCTGTGGCGTCGTCGAAAATCAAAATGCCATTGAGCGTCTGGTTCTCAGCAGCATGTTTCACCGCCAAGCCGACGGTCTGCAATGATCCCGACGCCAGACAGGTATGAGCCCAAAAACAGGTATAGGTATGGGTTGCTGTGTTGTTAGACATAATTCACCTCATTAATTCACGAGATGAATTGTACCCGGATAAAAATAGTGAAGTCAAGGCTGAAGTAGGGAAGTGATGACCTTATAACTGTTTGCCAGTTGGTGGAAAACGTCGGGAAACCAGATAAGCGCAACCTAAGGATACGCCGATCAAAAGTAAGAATGCTGCCCAGCTTTGTGCTTCGCCGCGAATGGGCATTTGAGAAAGAAACATGAAACCCAAAATAAATACAACCAAGGATACGAGGCCAAAAACGACACGCCGATTGAAGATAATAATCAAGCCCATGAGATCACCCTTCACAGAAGCGGGGTTTGTGGCTGCGAGAAGAGGAAGCCGAACCTGTGAGCAGTTCCAGAAGCGATAGTTCAAGCTGAAAATCAGGCCAGTAGATGCTGCTCAAACCGAGTTGAGCATTCCCCCGCTGGTCGGCTGTCGCGTTGAGCAGTTGGGGATAGTTGGCGAGTGGAACCGCGATTTGGCGGCCATCGGCTAAGGTCACGCGCAGATCATCAGCATCAAATGCGATGGCAGTCGGTTTGTCACGGTCAGGGATCATCATTTTTCTCCAGCTAGTTACGCTTATTCTAACACCGCTGCCCTATACTTTTCGTCAGCTTATCTTCAGGGAACATTAAGCCTATAATGGCAAGCTGCAAAGCGGATTCTATTTATTGATTGAGGGAATGAACATGGCGACCAGT
This sequence comes from Aggregatilineales bacterium, assembly GCA_044226855.1. Taxonomy (GTDB): domain Bacteria; phylum Chloroflexota; class Anaerolineae; order Aggregatilineales; family Phototrophicaceae; genus CFX2. The sequence continues at coordinate 130,501 of JBGAGF010000001.1, read as the reverse complement.
ATGCAGGGTAAAACCGTTTTAATCAGTGGAGCAACCAACGGCATCGGCAAGCAGTCGGCTTTAGAGTTAGCGAAGATGGGCGCGCAAGTCGTGATCATCGGGCGCAGCAAAACCAAGACCGATGAAACGCTGCGTGAAATTCAAACGGGGAGCGGCAACAAGGATGTTCACGCCTTGATCGCCGACCTGTCCTCAATGGCCGAAGTGCGGCGCGTGGCCGACGATTTTAAGAAGCAGTTTTCACGCTTGGATGTCCTGCTGAACAATGCGGGTGGTGTCTTTAGTACCCGTCAAGAAACGGTCGATGGCTACGAGATGACCTTCGCCCTCAACCATCTCAGCTACTTCCTGCTGACCAACCTGCTGCTGGATACCATCAAAGCCAGCGCACCGTCGCGGATTGTCAACGTGTCGTCGGATGCTCATACGGGTGGCTCAATCAATTTCAACGACCTGCAGTTCAAGACCTCCGGCTACAGCATGGGCGGCTTCAAAGCCTATGCGCAGTCCAAGCTCATGAATATCATGTTCACCTATGAACTGGCGAGGCGGCTGGCGGGAACCAACGTCACTGTCAACGCGCTGCATCCGGGCTTCGTGAACAGCGGCTTCGGCAGAAACAACAAGGGCTTGATGCAGATCGCCATGAGCATCGCGACCCTGTTCGCCATCAACGTCGAGAACGGTGCAAAGACCAGCGTTTATCTAGCGTCGTCACCGGAAGTGGAAGGCGTAACCGGCAAATACTTCGACAAGAGCAAAGCCAAGAAGTCCACCGCCGTTTCCTATGATGAAGCTGCACAAAAGCGCCTGTGGGACATCAGCGAAGAACTCACAGGACTCAAGACGAAGGCAGGCGTGTAAAGAGTATTTTCTAGAGAGCCTGAGGCGCGTCCCCATAGACGAAAACTTAAAAACAGGATTACAATGCAGTTGTTAATCAGTGCAGGAGCAGCATATGGCGAATAACAAACCTGATCTCAAGCGCCGCACCGGAACCGAAACGGGTCTAACCCAACGCGTTGAAATTAAGCCGGATACTCCCCACGAACCGCCCCAACCGCCCAGCCTGCCGGAGTTCGACATCGGCGGGATCACCGGCGTCATGCCTATTAAAGCCGAGGGCGAAGACGCCGCCAAACATCGGGACGATACGACCTCAACACGGGTCAACACTTAGCGTCTCATATCCCTATATTCAGCAATATTAGTCTTCTCCAAGATACCCGCCGATTGCCCAACGCTGTCTTTACGCCCTACACCGAGATCGTTATAGTAGGCACGACAGTGTTTAATAAGAGCGAGAGGCGGGTATTCATGCCGCACCGTAAACTGACCCTTCTAACAACAGCGCTGCTCATCTTTCTAGCGGCTTGCAGCGGTGGTTCCAGTCCATCCGGCAGCAGCGGTGGAATCGTGCCTATCCTACAGGGCATCGCCTCGCCGGAAGATGTCGCCAAGCAGTTTCTGGACAACTGGAAAACCGCCAACTATCAAGCCATGTACAATGACTTGAGCGTACCCAGCCAACAGGAATACACCTTCCCCGTTTTTCAGAAAATCTATCAGGACGCGATGAGCAAAATCGCGCCGGATCAAATCGCTTACGTCTTCAACAAAACGACGCTGCAAGGTGATTCAGCCGCCATCGCTTATGATGTCACCTTCACTTCAGCCGTGTTCGGCACGATTGCCGATAAGGACCGCACCATGCGCCTCGTCAAAACCCAGAACCGCTGGGGCGTGGCGTGGTCAAGTATGGACATCGTGAACGGATTAGTCGGCGGCTCGCAGGTGGTCGTCAAATCCAAGGCGCTGCCACGCGGCAACATCTATGACCGCAACGGGCAGCTTTTAGTGGAACAAAACGGCACCATGATTGCGCTATATAGTGCGCGTCAGGATATGGTGACCGAAAGTGACTGCCTTGAGCTGCTGGCACATGTACTCAAACGGCGGCGCTACGATCTGCAGAAGCGCTTTGAGTCTTATGATCCGGTTACGATCTTTTACCTCGGCGAAATTGATCAGGAAACTGACACCGCCAACAGCGCCGACCTCGACCAGAAATGCGCCGTGAAGCGTTTCCCGCGTGATACACGCACCTATTACGGCGAAGGCGCCACCTCACAGCTTATCGGTTATATCGCTTACGCCACGCAGGATCAGCTGAATAAGCTCAAAGCGCAGGGCTACCGTGAAGGCGATCTAGTCGGGCAGATGGGCATCGAGCAGTTGTATGAGGCCGCACTTGCGGGCAAGCCAGAACAAGTTTTGCAGGTCATTTCGCCGTCCAATGTCGTGCTTCGTGAACTCGGTGGCCGCGCCGGAACGACACCCCAATCGGTGACGCTGACTCTGGATAAAACCCTGCAAATGACTGCCGCACAGGCCATGGCCGACGCTTATAACTACGCCGAAGGCAATTGGGGCGGCCCGACTCACTCGCCCGGTGCAGGCTTGGTCGCGCTCAACGTCAAGACTGGCGAAGTGCTGGCGATGGTCAGTTGGCCGTTTTTCGACCCCTCGGTCTACAACGGCACCGACTCGCCCGCGCCGGATGAAATCGCAGCCAACGTCAACGACACCCGTGCGCCGCTCCGCAACCGTGTGGTACAGGACCAATACTTCCCCGGTTCGACCTTCAAAATTGTGACGACAGCTGCCGCCGCATCCGAGAAGATGATGACCGAACCCACTTTCAACTGCACGCTAGAATGGAAAGGTCAGCAGTACGGTGACACCCTGCCTGTCCGCACCGATTGGCGTGCGCTCGAAAGCCCCGACTCGGACTTCAGCAAACCGGCTGGCCCGGTGACCATGGCTCAAGCCTTGATGGCCTCCTGCAACCCGTTCTTCTATGAAATGGGCGCACGCCTCTACACCAGAGCAGGAGCCAACGTCCTCATGAATTACGCGCGCAAAATGGGCTTCGGCGTACCCACCGGCATTGATTTGCCCGAAACGGAAGCCGCTGGAACGCTGCCCAATCCCACCAGCGTCGAGCAGGGCATTAACGAAGCGATTGGTCAGGGTGGTGTGCAGGTCAGCATCCTCCAGATGGCACGGATGGTGGCCGCTGTCGCCAACGGTGGAACGCTCTACCAACCTTATCTCGTAGAGAAGGTCGGCGGCGTGGATGGTCAGCAAGCCACCTATACCGGACAATCCAAAGTCGCCGGACAAATGGAGTTAAGCGAAGCGACTCTCGCCACCATCCGCGAGGGCATGTGCGGCGTCGTGTCCGATATGACCTATGGAACGGCGTCTTTCGTGTTCAACGGCTACACCGGCAACTGGGAGAAGTACAACGCGCCTTACGTCGCCTGCGGCAAAACCGGCACTGCCCAATCCGGACGCGTCGAACCCTATGGATGGTTCGTGGCTTATGCCCCCAAGGATGATCCACAGATTGCCGTTGTGGCAATGGTCGAGTATGGACGCGAAGGTTCTGAAACCGCCGCGCCGATTGTCCGCCGCCTGCTGGATACCTATTTCAAAGCCGAGCAAGCGCCCTTCCCCGAATGGTGGAATAATCTAGAATACATTGCGCTGGAACTCAAAGAAGGTCAAACCGGCGGGTAAAATCGACCGCCATACGGAGTGCGAAACCACAATGCCACCAACCATAACAGCCTGCCCTTCATGTGAAGGGTTTGGCTGGTTCGAAGATGACGACGGAGCCGCCCAAGACTGTGATTGGTGCGGGGGAATCGGATATGTCTACCGCGATGGGAATGGCCTTGACAAGCGCATCCCTCCGACGGATTATGAATTGGTGTCTGATCAGTTGGAACAGTTGGAAACGCAGCGGCTGCGGGCAATGGGTTACACGGGCCAAGCCAAAAAACCGTGGGAGCAGAAAATCCGCCAGCAGCGTGACCAAGATCAGACCTAATCGCTTATTTGCAACCAAATCTGACGCGTCGTTAAGCGTCTGCATCAAAGAACTCGTATGGCAAGTCTAGCAAGTTTATATCCGCAGTTGAGTACTCTGCATTATTGGATTAGCCGCGTCGGTTTGCTGGTCGCGGTGGGGATGTTCGCACTCGGCCTCTTCATCGGCATCATTCGCCATGGGGATGTGACCCGCTACTACCGCCGCGCCGTATACATCGTCGCCGGAACCATGCTCCTACAAGCCCTCATCGGCCTCATCATATATAGTATCGGTGTGCGCCCTTATGAAGAAGTCCATCTCATTTATGGTGGAGCCGCAGTGCTGGCACTGCCATTCTTCATCTTTGTCGAGGTCACGGCCAAGAAGCGTCCGGCAATGGGCAGTTATATGTGGGGCTTTGCCGTGCTGGCGGGCATCCTCATCCGCAGCATCATGACCGGTCATATTTAACGAAACCGTTCAGTAGACCCTAACTGACAGGCGTTTTCTCTTTAATCCAGCGTTCAAGCACCGCCTTCAACGACTCGATGCTAACGGGCTTCGCGAGGAAATCATCCATGCCCGCGTCAAAGCAGTTGCGATGATCATCCGGTGACGTACTGGCCGTCATCGCCACAATCGGGATATGCCGTTCAGCCGATTCCTCGTGCTGACGAATTTCCTTGGTGGCCTCAATACCGTTCATCTGCGGCATATGCATGTCCATCAGAACCATGACATAGGTGGTCGGCAGTTCATCAATGCGTTTGACCGCCTCGCGCCCATTGGGCACCCCGTCAGCGTCATAGCCCAGCCGGTCAAGCTGCTGGATCGCCAGCTTTTGATTAATGTCGTTGTCCTCGGCGATAAGGATACGTTGGCGGTTAGCCTTAGGCGGCATGATCAAGGTTTGCGCCCGCCGCTGCCCTGCTTTACCACTGGCATTCGCGCCGATTTGTTCTTTATGGATCGCTTCTAACGTTTCCAGCAGCACATTATGCTTAACCGGCTTATTGAGATACGCCCTGAAGCCGATGGCCTCAGCATCATTCCGGAGCTTGCTGCTTTCTGAACTCGTGAGCGTGACCAGAGCGGTGGATGCAATAATCGTTTCTTTGCGAATCTTCTGCGCCAAGGTGATCCCGTTCATACCGGGCATCAGCATATCCATAATGATCACATCAAAGGGCTTACGATCTTCAGCGGCCTGCAACAGCTTGGTGATGGCCTCATCCGGCGTCCGGACGCTGGTGGTTTCAGTCTGCTGACCGGATAAGTAATGTTCGATAATCTCGCATTGGGCTTCGCTGTCATCCACGATCAGGATGCGCATTCCCTTCAGATCCAGTTTGGGATAGACCGTGTTCAAGCCTTCGTCGTGTCCGAAGCGTGCTGTAAACCAGAATGTCGATCCCTGTCCCTCAACACTATCAACGCCCAGCTCACCGCCCATCATTTCGGTCAGCCGCTTGGAAATCGCTAGGCCCAAACCCGTACCCCCATAACGGCGGGTAGTACCGCTGTCCGCCTGCGTAAACGGTTGGAACAAGCGCTGACGGGCCACTTCGGAGAGACCGATTCCGGTGTCGCTCACCTCGAAGCGCAGCGCAACGGAGTTAGACTCGCGGCTTTCCACTTTGACGCGAACTACTATTTCGCCGTCCAGCGTAAATTTGACGGCATTGCCCACCAGATTAATCAAAATCTGGCGCAGCCGTGTCGAGTCGCCTTTGAGCACAAAGGGGATATCAGGCGCGACATCGCTCATGATGACCACGTTCTTGCCCTGCCGCTGCGGATTCAGGAATTCTACGACCCGCTCGATGACATCCACTACCACGAACTCGATTTGCTCAAGGATCATCATCCCCGCTTCAATCTTCGAGAAGTCGAGGATGTCATTGATGATGGTTAGCAGCGAATTGCCTTCGCTCAGGATAATACTGGTATATTCCTGCTGTTCAGCGTTCAACGGCGTATCCAGCAGCAGTTCCGACATGCCGAGGATACCGTTCATCGGCGTGCGGATTTCATGGCTCATGGTCGCCAAGAATTCCGATTTCAACTGCGACGCTTCCAAGGCCTTATCATGGGCCTGCTGCAAAGCCACTTCGATTTGCTTGCGGTTGGTGATGTCTCGCGAGAAACCGAGGACGGCATACGGTTCCCCGTTAGCATCACGCAGGGGATGGATCTGTGTATCCTGTGCAATTGTGGTGCCATCAGTCTTGACCAACCAGTTATCCGGCTTAAAGTACGATTTTCCAGTGGACAAAACCAGCATATCTTCATTGCGCGTGCCAAAGATATTCTTCTCCGGATTGCCGAAAATGACCTCTTCCGCCACGCCTAATTCTTCGTCGGTTTTACCCAGAATTTCGGCGGGCGCTTTGCCGATGCCATCCGCAAAACCTTTGTTCGCGAGGATGTAGCGGAAGTTCTGGTCTTTGGCGAATATCCAATCGGGTGTGGAGTCAATAACCGTTCGCAGCAAATCGGCATTCTTCTGCACTTCGATCACCAGCCGGTTGCGCTCGGCCTCTTGATGAATATGCTCGGTCATATCGGTAATAACCGCGATTGAACCCACATACACATCATCTTTAAAGCGCGGTACGCTGGTCACCAGCGCAAAAATGGTGATATTGCCTGCACCCTTGAGCCGGATTTCATAAACTAAGGAGGTACCTTTTACCCGCTGCTCCTTATGCTGCCGGAAGATTTCGATATCTTCTTCAACAATGAGCGACTCGAAGCTGCGCCCCAATAATTCCTCGGTCGAATAGCCAAACATACTCCCGACAGCCGGATTCACATACTCCAGACGACTTTCCACGTCTTTGACAACCAGAGCTTGCCCCATGTTCTCCATAATCTGATGGGCGAAATCGCGTTCCTGTTCCAAAGCGCTTTCCATCTGTTTACGCAAAGTCAAGTCACGCACGAATGCGAACACGAATTCCTGATCGTCATAGCTCATGAAGTTGGCCGCCATCTCGACGTTAAACAGCGTGCCATCTTCCTTCCGGCTGATCAGTTCTCGTGAAAACTCGCCATCGCGCTTAATGTCTTCCCACAAAGTTGTCCATGCGGACGGCGTAATGTCCGGATAGACATCACTGACGGTCAGCGTGAGCAGATGGTCAATGTCGTAACCGAGTGACGTACTGGTCGCGCGGTTGACGTAACCAAAATGCCCATCGACTTTAATCCAGAAGGCTGCATCCTGCGCCGCGTCCAATGAGAATTGCGCCAGCAGCAGATTTTGTTCCGCCTCGTGCCGCGCCGTCACATCGCGCACGATACCGGTGAGCTTCGAAATCTCGCCATCTTGCAGCATGAGCTTAACGGTTTGCTCCACCCATCGCTGCCCGCCGGAGCGCGTGTTGACTGGAAAATTAAGAATGGTTTCAGGAATTTTTTGATCGACTTGTTTACTATAAAAACGTCGCAGCAAACTCCCCCAATAGTCTTGCAGCAGAAACGTGTAATGATTGCCGATCAATTGATCAGGCTCGTATCCCACAATGCGCTGCATCGCCGGGTTGACGTAGGTGAATATACCGTCGGGGGATATGGTGAAAATGGCGTCGCTGGCTTCTTCAATCAGTTGGCGGTAGCGAGTTTCACTTTCCCTCAACGCATCTTCAACCGCCCGCCGTGCCGTAATATCGCGGGAAGCGGTTTGCAGTTCCAGAATCATACGAGTCTTGGGGTCGCGCACAGGGCGGGTGACCGTTTCAAACCACAGATAATGGCCGTCGCGGTGTCGAATGCGGTGTGTATAAGTATAGGTGTGATTGGTTTGGGTAATACCGATCCGTACCGAACTTTCTTCGCTGGAAGGGTCATCCTCATAGCCGAATTCTTTATAGGTGTAGCCGATCATGTCGGCAGGTTCATACCCTAACAGGATTTTACAGGAGGGTGAAATATAAAGAATTTTCCCTTCGATAGTGGTACGAGCGATAATGTCGGTTGAGTTTTCGGCTAACAAACGATACTGGCGTTCCCGTTCCTCCAGTCCTTGCTGGCGGTCAGACTCCGATAAATTGTGATGTCGTACAAACACCACCACGAAAGCCGACACCGCCGAAAGGAACGATGCCGATTTGATAATCCAATCAACATTCGCCACATCAACCAGACGCGGCAGCACAAATAGAATGCCTGCCACCGAGGCTAAGGCCGTCGCGACAGTTGCCCATTGAGAAAACAACAATCCGGTCAGCAGGACAGGGATCACCAGATAGACCAGCGTCATGCTGAAGTCATATCCCGGTGGGCCAAGAATGATGGCGACGAATAATGAGATTGTGGTTTCAGCGGTAAAGATGACTGCCGCGATCCGGTAATGTCGGCTGCGACTCAGGAGATACAGGCAGGTTGTTATCGCCATGCCAACCAGATTAAGCCCCACACCAAGCCGTGACATCTCTCGCCCGTTGATAACATGATAAAGAGCGATGATCAGCAAACCGGCATGGATACAGAATCGGGTCAATAAGAGGCCAGATAACAGCGAAGCCGAACGCCGTTCTACGATTGGGACGTGAATCGACGGGCGTGTCAGCCACGACCCTAAATCGCGTTTTTTGGGCAGGGCAGTCATGTAACAGTCTAGCCGATGAAGCGTTGAATAGTTTCCAGCAGTTCGCGTGAACTTGTCGGTTTGGTCAAGAAACCATCCGCCCCGATGTTAATAGCCATCGCCCGATCTTCATCTTGCCCGCTGGCAGTCAGCATAATGACGGGCAGCGCGTTGTAACGCTCGTCATTGCGCAGTTGGCGCAGCAGTTCCAAGCCGTCCATCTCAGGCATCGCAATATCCACCAGCGCCAGATCAACCGGTTCACGGTTCAGTTGGGCGAGGGCCTCCACGCCATGATTGGCAATATGGACATCATGTCCGCTGTTCTTCAGGGTTAAGCTGAGCACACGTTGGGTCACAGGGTAGTCTTCGACGATCAGTATCTTTGCCACTATCTTTATCCTTTATAATCCGCCATCTGAATAGGATGGCCTTTCATGAGTTTCGACAGAAATTTCCAACTTCGTTTACAGGTATTTCACCATTCGCCAGCAGTTATGTCCCGGTTGGGGATCATAAACCACCTCGTCCATAATTTGCCGCATCAGAAATAAGCCATAGCCCCGCACCTGAGGTTCATCAAAATTCGGTTCAGGAATAGCGGTTGGGTCAAAAGAACGCCCGTTGTCATGGAGTTCCACAATAATCTGGGGCGGCGTCCAATCCAGCATCAGGTTCACCGTAATCCGCCCGCCGTCATCGGTATAAGCATGGTCAACAATATTGGTACAGCCCTCATGGACCGCCAGTTGAATGTTGTAGATGGTCTGCTGGGGATCAGACATGCCATCGACCCGGCTGAGCATCTCACCAATGCACACGGCCAGTATATTGAGGTAGTGACCGGTCGCCGGTAATTCGAGCCGGACGAGATCAGATGCCTGCATAATGCTCAAACTCCTTTAATGACCACAACCGTTTGGTCATCATCTTGCGCGCGTCCGGCGCTAAACTGGGCGACAACTTGAAATAACGTATCCATGATGGTCTGGGCTGGCAGATGGGCTGTGTTGGAGACCAATTCCAAAAGCCTCTCGTATCCGAACAGTTCACCGTTATTGTTTCCGGCTTCACTAAATCCGTCAGTCGCGGCGACTAGCACATCACCCGGATTGAAATAGATGGCCTGATTTTCACAGGTGCTGTTGGGCAGCACCCCGACCGGTGCACCATCCGCTTCAAGCAGTGTGGCATCACCACCTGCCGGACAGTAGATCACCGGGGAGTGTCCGGCGTTGGCGTAGTACAAAATCTTTTCGAGGTTATCGTACTGCGCCACGAACACCGTCGCGAACATCCCAATCTCGGTGAAATCATCATACATTTCGTCATTCACCGACCCCAGAATATCCAGCGGTGAAGGGCGAATGAAGGAGCGTGTCTTGCTGCGAAGCAGCGTCCGCGTCATGGCCATCAACATGGCGGCGGGCATCCCCTTGCCGGTGATATCCCCTACCGTGAAAATGAACGGCTCACCGGGCTGCTCCATGAAATCATAGAAATCACCACCCACCTGTAAGGCAGGCAGCGCCCCCGCCGCCACATCCAATCCAGCGACGTTTGGCAAACGCTGCGGCAGCAAGTGAGTCTGCACATTCTTTGCCAGTTCCATTTCCGTCTGGACGCGGGTTTGGGCCAGCGATTCCCGGTAGCGCATCAAGTTCTCGAACTGCGCTCCCGCTTGGTCACAGACCGCCCGCACCAACTTCAAATCAGGTGATTTGAAAGTGCTGCGCACGCGCTGTAAACACAGGACCCCGATAACTTGGTCATCAATCTCAATTGGCTCAAGCAAAATGGTCGTCATGCCCGATGGCGAGTGGTCAGTCGTGCCACCGGTATTCAAAATCAGGCGTGTGCCGCTGGCGATCACCTGCTCTGCCGTATGCTGCAAGGCCGACTCGCTCATCATCGGCTGCGGATGCTGGGCAATGACCGGTGGATCAAACGCCAGATACGCCGAACATGCACTGCACTTCACCAGCCGTCCAACTTCCCGCACCAGTGACGCCAATGCCTCATCAATGCTCAAGCGGTTGCGCATCGACTGTGTCAGATCGTACAGGGCCAGCAGTTGATCTTGGGCGTCGATCAGTTCATAGGTGACGTTGTTGAGATCCCGTTCCTGTGCCGCAAGATTCCCGATTAACACCGCGTCGGTGTCCAGCCGCAGATGAGTCGCTGCGTCGTTCAACCCGAACACCCACAGATCAGCCACCAACTGGTTATTGACCTTCAGCGCGGCGTGGGCACCTTGCGAACTAGTGATCGCCATCTCCGGCCACAGCGCCAGCCACCGGCCTTCACTGCTGATGCCGAACGCTGTTGCACCCGAATCCAACCATCCCTGAGCAATAGCCGAAAGGGTCTTCCGGTTACTGCTCAGAAAGTCATCAAGCGGGTGAACAACTTCAGGCGCGGCGATCATTATTGTAGGGCGCGGAGTGCGCTGGCCTCATCCGGGTGAATACTAAAGGCTTTGTCCAGTCGTGTCAGTTCGAAAATAACCTTGACCTGCTTCTGCAAACCGCAAATCAATAAATCACCGTTTTGCTGGCGGCAGCGCTTCATGCCTTTAACCAGTGTCGAAAGCGCCGTCGAATCCACGAACGTCACACCGGCCATGTTGATGATGACCTGCGCCGGACTCTGATTGCTGACCGTATCCAACCACGTACTCAGCTTGGGGGCTTCTAACGCATCAAAGCGCCCCTTCATTTCACCAATCGCAATCTGATTGGCATTTCGTATGATCAAATCCATTTCTCGCTCCCATCCTCATACCCGACCTGACGCCTCACTTCCATTTTGGAAGAGAATAGATAATCTCTACTGAGTGCGTCCTGAATTCATTATACGTCAAGGATGAGAACGCAAGACTTAAACATTGAGCAGAATTCAGAAAGCCTTCATATCCTTAATCCTAATACAATCGAATTTGAGACGATTATGAAATCCCTCCCGTGTCGAAGAGAAGGATATAAGGCGTGTCCGGTACTGCATTTTTCTTACTCAGCCGCGAATTTATGCTTTCAGCCGTCAAATCCCACTTGTCATGCACAAAACACTGATTTTTGAAGCGCCTTTAGTGCGCTTGTCCGACCGTTAGCCGTACGGCTTTAGCCTACGGCGACGCGAACTTAATCCTATCGTGATCTAAGAACCCTGAATCCTTTCATCTTTGTGCCTTTCCTCTTATACTGATGTCTATAACTCTCGCACAACGCAAGCACGGAGGCACAGATGCTCAAGGTATATATTGGTGTTGTCCGCTTTCCGGATGACCGTGATTTTGTGATTATGGTGGATGGCGAGCCGGGGCCGGTCGAAGACTCGGTGCGGCAGGTCATCACCGAAATTTGGGGCGAAGGCGAGATCGAAGTGCAGGCCTCCGGTGCGGAGTTTACCGAACTCGTCCATCCCAAGAACGTCGAGCGCAAAAATCCCGATGGCTACGTGCTGGCCTGTGAAGTCGGCGGACTTAAGCGCATTAACTACGCCATCCAATACGCGCGGCGAATGCACAACATGTCACCTGACAGCACCAACCCGACCTAGCCGGAATGCCCGCTTCACGCCATGACCTACTTCCTTGCGCCGCCTGACGTCATTTATCGTCAGACGTATCTGGATGCCTTGCGCGAGTTTCATGCTGAACTGCGCAATCTCGAACAGGACATGATTGCCCTCACTCACAATTTTGAGGGTTATGTGCGTTACCTTCATCGCCAATCCACCGACGACCGGCGTGACGGACTGGTTCCCGAAACCTTCTTCTGGCTGATCGATGACGGCGTCTATATCGGACGCCTGTCGCTGCGTCATTATCTCAACGACCGCCTGCTCCAGTTTGGCGGCCATATCGGCTACGAAATTCGCCCCACCAAACGCCGCATGGGCTACGGCAAGGCCATCCTCCGCTTGGGACTGGAGCAAGCGCGGCAGCAGGGCATTCCCCGCGCCCTCGTCACCTGTGATGATGACAACATCGGCTCGGCCAAAATCATCGAAGCCAACGGCGGCATCCTCGAAAACGTCGTCCTTCTCAGCCACCGGCCTGTCGCCACCCGCCGCTATTGGATTGATATTCCGGCTCAGTAGTTGGAGTTACTTCGATGAATTTCTTGCGTAAACTCTTCCCACCGTCTCAAACGCCTGAAGACCTGATAAAACTCGGCAATGAGGAATTTGAAAAAGGAAACTTCGAAGCAGAAGTTGAATATTATAATGCGGCGATTCGTCTCAATCCTCGATTTCATCAAGCCTATTATGCACGGGGTACCGTTGCCATGAGAAAAGGGGATCATCAAGACGCCCTTGCCGATTTTGAGCAAGCGTTCCGGTTGAAACCGATGGTTTCCTATCTTCGGGGTGCTGCCATCGCTCGATTTAACCTTGGACACTATCAAAAGGCCATAGATGACTATGGTGCTATTGTTGCCACAACCCCGCAGGATGCCAGCGTATTTTATGATCGGGGCGTTTCAGAATTTAAGATAGGCGATTTAGACGCCGCGATTAAAGATTATTCTGAAGCGATTCGACTTGCTCCTGACAAAGTGGACTACTATGTGTCACGAGCCATTGCCTATGGTAAAAAATTTGAATATGAAGCAGCAACCAATGATTATACGCAGACGCTTAAACTGAGTCCTCAGAACATTATCGCACTAATAAATCGCGCACAGAGTTATATAAAACTTCGCAAATACTCCGACGCCCTTCAGGACACCGAACAAGCGATTGTTCTCGATAACACAATACACATCGCCTATTTGAACCGTGGCGTTTCTCACGCACGGCTTGGACAGCGAGAGCTTGCATTAGCGGATTTCAATCATTGCCTTGAGCTGCAACCAGACTATCCTGACGCAATAATGGAACGCGGAATTATTTATGCTGAGCAGAATGACAATGAAAAAGCATTCGAGGACTTTAACGCCGCCATTGAGATGGATCCTCAATATGCACCTGCTTATCTTAATCGAGGTGGTATTTTCCAAAGGCGAGGACAACTTGATGCTGCGCTTGCGGATTACAACAAGGGTATAGAACTTGGAACAAATAGAGTGGAGGCGTATACCAATCGCGGAATCCTCTATTGCAAACTAGGCAAATACGACGAAGCACGACAGGATAGCAATAAAGCGATAGAGCTAAATCCCAATTTCGGTATGGCCTACGCAAATCGGGCAATGGTTGGAATGCAGGAGAAAAAATATCAAGATTCGCTTGATGATTGGAATAAGGCGATTGATCTAATACCCAATTATGCAGATGGCTTTGTGAATAGAGGAACGGTGTACCGCTATCTCAATCGGCTTGATGAAGCAAAAGAAAGTCTAGATGAGGGAATACGCTTATCACCGAATACTGCTGCGTCGTACGATGCCCGTGCTTGGGTGTTCATTCGGCAAAAGAAATACGATGAAGCTATTGAAGATCACACAAGAGCTATTGAACTAGACCCTAAAAACGCCGGTTTTTATAACAATCGTGGTATAGCGTTGAGATATCAAGAGAAGTTTGATGAAGCGATGAAAGACTTCAATCATTCCCTTGAACTAGACCCTAAATCCTCTTATCCCTATTACAATCAAGGATTGATCCATTTCAAGCAAAGAGATTTTTCAGCAGCCATTGAAAGATTTGATAAAGCCATTCAACTCAAACCGGATTATTGGGAAGTTATTGCATATAGAGGGCTTGCTTTCGCTCGTCAGCGAGACTTTGATACGGCGATTACCATCTACAATCAAATTCTAGAACAAAATCCGGACTACTCCACCGCATATGCTTATCGTGGATATGCCCGTTTTCGCAAAAATGATTTGGATGGCGCATTTGCCGACTTTGAAAAATCGATTGAACTCAGTCCGAAAGCGTCGAGCTGGTACGCCAATCGAGGTGAAGTCTATTTTGAACTGAAGCGCTACTCTGAAGCATTGGCAGACTATCAAAAGGCACATGAACTTAAAGAAGATTATGAGTATGCTTTAGCTGGCCTCGCCGTCACACATCACGCCCTCGGCAACAAAGAGGATGCCAACCGTTACTGGCAAGTCCTGCTCAAACTCGATCCCCGCTACGGTGACATGGACTGGCTGCAAAAAGAACTCAATTGGGCCGACGCCCTCGTCGAGCAAGCCCGTAAACTCGTCGCCGAACAATCATCGGACGCGTAACGCATCCATCACAGTCTTTACGGCGCCTCGTAGGGACGCGGCGTGCCGTGTCCGGCTGTCTAGGTGTTAGCCGAATGCCCTTAACCTGAGGCAACGTGAAATCGGCAAGCGTTGGTAAACGGTTTACATTGCGTTTGTAAGCACAAACCAAAACGCTCTAAAACCCGATTTTTATGCAGTTTTAGCCCACTTTCCCAAACCATTCAGGCTCATCCTAAGCACTCCTTCTCGGCTAAAACCCACCGCTTTGCGCCAATAATCGTAATAATCTCCTTAATTTTTCCTGCTATTGCCTGTTATTCCGCTTCCTTTGTCTTTTATCTCCCCTTGCTCTGTGTCTCTGTGGTTCAATTGCCTTTGTATTTCTCCTCTTTCTTCGTGTCTTTGTGGTAAACCGCATTGTATCCGCATTGACAACAATAAATGGATAGTCCCATTCCCGTAAGCCTGATAAGCTATGAACTGTCTACTGAGTAGCTTAAACGAGGGTAAAAACGCATGAAACCAACCCCCATTCAAGACGCCGACGCCTGCTATCAAGCCGTCCTTGACCGTGATCGTACACAGGATGGCAAATTCGTCACCGCCGTCCGCACCACCGGCATTTACTGCCGTCCATCCTGCCCTGCACGCACGCCCAAACGCGAAAATGTTGAGTTCTATCGCACCCCCGCCGAAGCTGAAGCCGCCGGATTTCGTCCCTGTAAACGATGCAGCCCCAACACGCAGGCCTTCGAAGCCGATCTCGCCGAGCAAATCTGCCGCTACATCGACTCTAATCTCGACCAACGCCTCTCCTTGGATGAACTCGGTGGTGTCGTCGTCATCAGCCCCCAGCACCTTCAACGCATGTTCAAACGGGCACTCGGAATTTCGCCCCGTGAATACATCGCTGCCCGCCGCCTCGACCATCTCAAATCACGCTTGAAAGCAGGTGACACCGTGACCAACGCCCTCTATGATGCCGGTTTCAGTTCCAGCAGCCGCCTTTACGAAAACGCTCCTGATAAGCTCGGCATGACTCCGGCTGATTATCGCAGTGGTGCCGAAGGACTCAACATCCGCTACACCGTCGCCCCCTGCTCCTTGGGCTATGTATTGGCCGCCGCCACCGAACGGGGCATTTGTGCCGTTATGTTGGATGACACCCCTGACATACTCGAAACCAAACTCCGTGACGAATTCCCCGGCGCTCATATCCACGCCGATACGGATAGTCTCCGTGAACCTCTCTCCGGTGTACTCGACTACATCGAAGGCCAGCAGCCGCACGTCGAACTCCCCCTCGACATTCGCGGAACCGCCTTTCAGCAGCGTGTTTGGCAAGCGCTGCGTCAAATTCCTTACGGCGAAACCCGCAGCTACAGTGAAGTTGCCGAAGCACTCGGTCAGCCCGCAGCCACACGGGCCGTTGCCAGCGCCATCGCCAACAACCACATCGCCGTCGTCATTCCCTGCCACCGCGTCGTTCGTCAGGATGGCTCGATGGGTGGTTACAAATGGGGTTTAGCCCGCAAGCAAGCCCTGCTGCAACGGGAACATGAACAAAACTGATCTGGCTTGGTCATAGACCCGCCTCCCATAATCATCAATAGTTGGGAATAGGGCTGAGACGTGCCTCCGCCGCTATTCCCCTCCCATTTTGAGCATCAATAAGGAGCACAGCATGACCTCACAAGCCGAAAAAGCCGAACGCTTCCTGCAACTGCATCACAAAGGCTCCGCGCTCCTGCTCCCCAACGCTTGGGATTCTGCCAGCGCCAAGTTGTTTGAAGAAGCCGGTTTCCCCGCCATCGGTACCACCAGCGCTGGTGTCGCCTTCGCCAGTGGTTATCAGGACGGCGAACAAATCAGCCGTGATGAAATGCTGGCTGTCGTCAAGCGCATCGTCTCTGCTGTCGAAGTTCCCGTCACCGCCGATATGGAAGCTGGATACGGCCCGACGCCCGACGATGTTGCCGCCACCGTCAAAGGCGTCATTGCCGCCGGAGCCGTTGGCATCAACCTTGAAGATACCGACCGCGCCACCAACGCCCTGTTTGGTGTCGAAGCTCAAGAACACCGCATCAAAGCCGCCCGCCACACTGCCGGATCAGCCTTGGTCATTAACGCCCGTATTGACACCTACATTCGCCCCTCGGTTCCCGCCGCCAGCAAACTCGATGAAACCCTATTTCGTGCCAAAGCTTACCTCGACGCCGGCGCAGATTGTGTCTTCGTCCTTGGCGTTGCGGATCGCGAAACCATCGCGACACTGGTCGAGAAAATCAACGCACCCCTCAATATCATGGCAGGTGTCGGTGCACTTCCCGCGCCGGAACTCTTTAAGTTGGGTGTCACCCGCGTCAGCATCGGTGATGGTGCTATGCTGGCGACAATGGGCTTGGTGCGCCAGATCGCCCAAGAACTGCGCCAATCCGGAAAGTACGAAAATATGGTTCAACACCCGTATACATACCGTGAAGCAACCGCGCTCTTCGCCAAGAAAGACCTATGACATCAATTGATTTGCGTAGGGACACGGCATGCCGTGTCCGCCGCTTGTCAAACATAAGTCAGTATTGGTGCTTCCCATTGAATAGTGACTCGATAAGTCCAATTTCGATTTCTAGAGTATCTCTCAATTGACCCTTAATACACCGTTGCTGACCAATAGAGTCCACTGCGCAAGAATCGGATAGACTCACACCGCCATTTGCCCTACACTGTCAAGAATAGGAGGGGATAATGCTGAATTCACGCAGTGGCAAAGAGCGTTTTGATGTCGATTTGGCGAACCGTTTAGCGCGGTTTATCCAAGCGTCGCCTGCCGAATCGCCAACTCTGGATGAAATGAGCGCCGAATTTAATGTCAGCCCGTTTCATCTTCAGCGCACTTTCAAGCGTGTCGTCGGCATCACCCCGCGCCAGTATGCGGATTACAGCCGTCTGAAGGAACTCAAATGCCGCTTGCGTGAAGGCGAAAATGTCACCAACGCCATGTACAACGCCGGATACGGTTCCAGCAGCCGCCTCTATGAACATGCGCCGGAAACGCTGGGCATGACACCCGCCACCTACAGCAAAGGTGGCGAAGGCATGGTCATCCACTACGCCATTGTCGATTGTCATCTTGGCCGTCTTCTGGTTGGCATGACCGAACGCGGCATTTGCGCCGTCTCAATCGGCAGCAATGATGTGGAACTCAAAGCGGTGCTCCGCAAGGAATACCCCGCCGCTGTCATTGAAGAGAGCGCACGGGAAGGCTGCGATTGGGTGCGCGATGTGCTGGATGTTATTCAGGGTGCGCAGCCCCATACTGATTTGCCGCTCGATGTTCAGGGTACAGCCTTCCAATGGAAGGTCTGGACGGCCCTCCGCGAAATTCCATACGGCGAAACTCGAACTTACGGCGAAATCGCAACCATGATCGGGCATCCCAAAGCGGCAAGAGCGGTCGCCGAAGCGGTCAACGCCAATCGAACTGCCGTCATCATTCCCTGCCATCGTGCCGAGTGCAAAGATGGTACACCAACCAAGTACTACAGCGAGCGTGCCGTACGCAACAAGAAGGTCTTGCTGGACATCGAGCATCAGCATACCTCTCAAGATTAAGCGCCGCCGTCAAAACGCTTTTCAGTTCGTTCAGTCCCGTCCGTCTTAAATAGCCCATTTCGAATTCACTTCCCCGAGAAGTTGGCGCGTTTCATGCGCCGTGCGCAAACGAAGGAGTCGCATCATGTCCGATCAACACCCAATGATTTTATTTGTCGGGAGCAGCCAGCAAGGGGATCAATTGCTCAAATCCGTCGAGCCGCTTGGCTGGTGGGTCTACCAACCGCAAACCGACACTGAGGCGCTCGGCATGTATATCAGCTATTTGCCGGATGTCATCCTATTGAATGCGGATACCGAGCCGGAAATCGCTGCCGAAGTCTACTTCCATCTGGCTTCGGTGCAAGTCGAGCCGATGATCGTCATCGGTGGCGATGACCTGTGGAGTGATCGCGTCACCCATCACCTGCCTGCCGATGCCAGCATCACCGAAATCATCGGCTGCATTGCCGAAACCACCGATGCCGATTGGCAGCCAACTTTGCAATAACCGAACCGCTTGAACGAAAAAGGTGACTTCACAAGTCACCTTTTTTTATTGCCTAATCTTCAATCTCGAAAGCCATCATCATGGATTGGAAGTCACCTCCGGCGTGGCTTCGGGAATATCCGGCTTGGGCTGAAGCACGTCACGTGTACATGACCAATACTGGTACATACCCCCGACATACACTTTATAGTCATATTGGCGGTTAGGGTCCGGCGTCACTTCAATGCCATCTTCGGTGACTTTAAGCAGCTTTTGAATCTTGCCAATAGGGCTACCTTTGGTCGCGCCAGTGTAATCCACAATATGGTCATATTGGCGGTATTGAGCGCCGGGTTCATCAATAACGGTCGTCTTGAAGCCTTCCAATTCCAAGCGATCAGCCGCCACCAGATCCAATGTTGGAACACCGCTGGCATTGACTACCGCAATCGTGGGCCGCTTGGGTCTGATCTGGCTGGCGTTGGGCGGCAGAACCACCTGCTGCAGCAGTTCAGTGATCGCCTCCCGCTGCGGCATAAGCACTGCTTGGCCTTTCGGGGAATAAGCGTTCTTCACCTCATGAAGCTGGCGGAAGGTGAAGTAGCGAATGTCACTGGTGTCGATGGTCAGCGCCAGCGGCACCATTCCAGCGACGTCCGTCAATGACATATTGGTCGTGACGTTTTTCGTCAGCACGTCCCACGTCTGCGGCAGACTTTGAAGCATATTACTGGCGCGGATTTTACGCCAGATCGCCCGCAGCATGTCCTGTTGGCGGCGTCCACGATCCAGATCGCTGCTGGTCTTGCGGCTGCGCACATACCACAGCGCCAGATCAGAATCCATGTGCCAGCGACCGACACCCATCGTGAAGACTTCATAATTGTCGGCAACCTGCTTATCCAGTTCCGGCGACTTCAACTTCCAGTCACGGATAACGCAGTCAACCGTAATGTCAATGCCCCCAAGAGAGTCAATAATATCAGCGAAGCCGGTGTAATTGACTCGGATATAGTAGTCAATATTGAGGCCGAGGTTATACAGAATTGCGTCAGTCAAAACCTTGAAACCACCGCCTTCAACGCGGTTTTCTTCCCCGTAGAAATACGCCGTGTTGATCTTTTGCATCTTAAACTGGTTTAAATAAACATACAGGTCGCGCGGGATCGATACCGCCGACACCACACCCGCCGTCCGGTTAACGGAAATGATCATCAGCGAGTCGGTCAAACCGGGATTATTCGGGTTGTTGGTCGCAGCGCCAATCAGCAAAACATTGATAATGTCCTGATCACCCTCGTCAATCAGAGGCATTGCATCGGGGATCGGTTCGGCAGTCGCCGTAGCGTCTTGGGCAGCGAGGCGCGGCACAAAAATCAGCAGACAAATGAGAATGCAAAATAAACGGTACATAATGAAGAAGTGACTCCAGTGTGTGAATTGCCTTTAGCTTAACATGCTTCGGGCAAGCAGCATTCGACGTCCAACCTACGCCATCGCTACGTTCGTTCGGCGATAGCATATAGCCGAAACGTAGGGACCGATTTTTTAAGGGCTTGAATGAAATTTTTGAGAAACGGTAGGTGGTAACGAGGTCTAGAAATGAGCCGAGGCTAACAATGTTAGCCTCGGTCATCAAAGCAAGCGGGAAGTAAGCGATGTTAGTGGGCCGTGCCTTGACGAGTAAGGGCATTTCTGCCCTTTTGGTAAGCTTAGTTCAGATCCATCACGTCTTGAATAGCGGCCGGGGTAGTGCGATTGAGGTTCAGGACGGCACCCTTCGGCGGCTTGATTTCCAGATTGAACTGGGTGTTCGGCCCGAGTGCAGGCGACAGAGCGGGCGAAAGCGTGCTCAACTCAACCGTGATTTCAGCCAATTCACCTTCTTCCAACAAATCGTCGGCGGTGGACTGCTTGCTGACGATCCAATCGATGCTCCACGGCACATCATTGACGAACTGGCTGGCGTCCTTATAGCCAATCACGACTTCTTTAGCGGTGGTCGACATGTTCAGGGGTGAACCACCGGCAACCAGTGATAGCGTAAAGACGACATCGGTAACTGCGTTGCTAGCACCCTTAGCGATGACCGAACCCTTGATGTTCATCGAAGCCTGCACGCCTTCCAAACCAGCTTGGATAGCCTGCTTGCCTTTTTCAGTTGAAGAGGAACCAGCGGACAGAATGGTGAAAGCGAACACGGAGGCGACCACGACGAAGGCGATCAAGATAATGGCGGTTTCAAGAGCGGTCTGGCCCTTTTCATCTTTATGCATTGCGAACTTTGCGAACATTGGAACTCCACCTCGTATAATTGATAATCAATTGGCTATGAATTTAATCTACCGTAATACTCAATTCCATGTCAACTAAATTCCTTAATGTTTCGCAATTTCTTTACATTTTCTCAATTATTTTATTATTTTTAAGAGCAAAAAACAGGTGCGCATTGGTGATTCTGAGGGAAAAAGATCTCAAGACCAGTGTTTCTCGTATTAATTAAGCAAAATCCTCAAAGCTATTTCGTCAAGTCGCGTTTATGCCTTAAGCACACTCCGACTACCCTATCGCAAATCGATTGCTCAAGCTTGGCGAAACGTGAGCCACTCATAGCACAAGTGGATAGACAGCCTGTCTTTATCGCTCAAATACCCCGCATTTTGAGGGGTTGGCACAGGCAAGCGCACTATCATATAATGTTCTTTGTAATGTTATACTCCTGTGGTTGAACTGTTGTTACCATCGGGAGTTCAATTGAAGCCTAAACTTTTTCTGACGTGAAGTTTCGACGAAAGGAATGGATGATGGCTACCAACGCAACGGCTCAAGTACGTGAATTCATGCACGCCCTAGAAGAGAATACCAGTCTACAGGCACAGTTTGCGATTGCCGCACCCAACAATTTGGACGGCGTTGTCGATTTTGCCAATGCACAGGGCTTCATGATCACCAGAGATGAACTGGAAGAAACGCTCAAGCGTTATCCGCACAGCTCGATAGCAGATCAACTGAAACAGTACGTCCGTTAAACCCCACGATCGTTCAAGAACAAATCGCAAATGACATCCCTGAAAGAGGCACATGTTGCCTCTTTTTCTTTTCTATTCCCCTACTCTAGACTCCGCTAAATACCCCCTCAAGGTCTCCCTCAATGACACACATTGTGAAGTTCATCACAAAAACGTATGACAATCGTTTCTAACTGAACACTCAATCTTTGACTACTATTCAGTTGGTTCATTTAACTACGATATGGCACTTGGCCGACGACCCAAATCGTACACCGCATCCACGACAACCCACACAACAGTTGTGATGCATCCAAAAGAATACGGCTGCTTTCTGTAAAAATAGTTCTCGAAATAATCATCACAGCTCTAATTATTATCACTTTAGGGAAAGTAACCGTGATTCAGTTTCTCATCGACAATCCATTGTTTACATTGTTCCTTGTCGCTGCCATCGGATTTCCGCTTGGTCGCATCAAAGTACGCGGCATCAGTGTTGGCGTCGCGGCAGTCCTCTTTGTCGGCCTCGCAGTCGGTGCGCTCGACCCGAATCTCAAACTGCCGGAAAGTATCTACCAGTTGGGTCTGGTGCTGTTTGTCTACACCATCGGCTTGAGCAGTGGCCCCAGCTTTTTCGCCTCCCTGCGTGGCAAAGGTGTACGTTCGAACATCCTCATTGTTCTCATGCTGGCATTAGGCGCATTAATGACCGTCGGCGTCCATTACATGTTGAATATCAGCCCCGGGCTGACTGCCGGTATGTTCTCAGGACAGTTCACCAATACGCCTGCCTTAGCCAGCGCCTTGGACTACCTCAAAAACTTCGGCGACAAAGCCGTTATGGATCGCCTTCTCAGCGAACCTGTAATCGGTTATTCGGTCACCTATCCGCTGGGTATCATCTCAGCACTGCTGGCAATCGGTTTCATGCAGTGGTGGTTCAAGATTGATTACAAAGCGGAAGCCAAGACCGTTCCCCAACTTGAACTTGGCATGGACATCCAGAACCGCACCATTCGCGTTACGCATCCTGAAGTCACGGAAATTCCTATCGGCGATCTAATCCGGCAGCATCAATGGCATGTGGTATTTGGCCGTCTCCAACATCAAGATCAACTGACCCTCTCCAACACACGTGAACATCTGTGTGTCGGCGATCTGGTCAGCGTCGTCGGCCCTGAAGACCAGATCGAATGTGTTGCGCAGTGCATCGGTGAAGTGAATAGCTTGCAGCTAGAGTATGACCGCAACGAAATTGATTTCCGCCGCGTATTCGTCTCCAATCCCAGCGTGGCAGGTCATCGCATTCAGGACTTGAACATCTATCAGAAGTATGGTGCGCTGGCCACCCGTGTCCGTCGTGGTGATAGCGAATTCGTCCCGCAAGAAGATACCGTCTTGCAGCTCGGTGATCGCATCCGCGTCGTCGCGCCCCGCACCAAGATGGATAGTGTCAGCCAATTCTTTGGTGACTCTTACCGCCATCTCAGCGAGATTGACTTCCTCACTTTTGCGCTCGGTCTGGCGCTCGGACTGCTGCTCGGCGCGATCCCCTTCCCACTGCCCGGTGGCCTCACGCTTAAACTCGGTGCGGCAGGTGGCCCGCTGCTGGTCGCGATGGTTCTCGGCACACTCGGACGTACTGGGCCATTAGTCTGGAACCTGCCCTACAGCGCCAACCTCACTCTACGTCAAACCGGTTTCGTACTGTTCTTGGCAGGCGTCGGCACACGGTCCGGCTATGCCTTCTTGACGACCTTCACGCAGGGAAACGGCCTGCCCATCTTCATCGCGGGTGGCGTCATCACTTTTGTCATTTCAATCCTGACCTTGTGGATTGGCTACAAGATACTCAAGATCCCGATGGGTATGGCGATTGGTATGCTCGGCGGTCTGCAAACCCAGCCTGCCGTGCTCGGTTTCACTGTCGAACAGGCCAACAATGAACTGCCCAACACCGGCTATGCCTCCGTCTACCCGATGGCGATCATCGTCAAGATCATCATCGCCCAACTCATTGTCATGCTGTTGAAATAACCGAACCCGAATCAAAAAGGACACATGTTGGTATGTGTCCTTTTTTCTTGCCTAGAAAGCCAATCAATGACTACACAACTGTCTTTGTAGGGGCAAGATATATCTTGCCCTGTATTCTCCCCTTCCCCTGTTACTACGGACGGAAGGGGTCGGGGTTAGGGGTAGCATTTACTGCTTCTGCATCACATTCGGACGCGTGAGAGACGCCGAAATCCAACCCTCGCCACCCTCGAATTGCACCTTAAGCCATGTGCCATCCGCGCTGCGATCAATCACTTCGAGGCGTGTCCCATTGGCTAACTTAATCACAATGCTGTAATTGGTGCCCGGGCCTGAGCGGATATTCACCACACCGCCAGCAGTCGCCACCAAACGAATTTCCTTGTTGGATTGCAGGTTCGTCTGATTTTGTGTCGGCGCTTCCTGTGAAAGTTGCGATACACACTGCGGTTGGGTCTTCAACCATGCCTCCGCCGCTTGAATCACCGGATCGCTATCCGTTCCATAAACGCTGTAATCGGTGGCAATCACCTCATCCGGTTGAATCTGTTTCGGCAAAGGCGTCCCATCAGGGGCGATACCCAAAGCACTAACCACATCCATAATCGAGCCATCAAAGAGCCGGATAATGTTCAGCCCATCGCTCAGGTAACCGCCCGTTGTCTCGCCAAAGATACGGGTAGAGGCATTCTTCCGGCTCTGGAAAATATAGGCTGTCATCTCGCCCATGCTGGCGGTATAGGGACTGGTCAGCACAGCCACAGGTGGCGCATCTTCCCGCACCGAATACGGTTTGCTGATGGTGAAGCTGTCAGTGATATCCGGAAAACCGTTGGATTGATAATCGTACCATTCCACTTTACCGGTAATGTCCTTCAAGCCGAACCACTTTCCGTCACCACGGATCGGCGCCAGTGCCAAACTCATAATCAGCGCCTGTCCACCGGGATTACGCCGCACATCGACAATCCAGCCGCAGGTGCTCTTCTGATCCAGACGGCGGATCAACTGTTGTGCGTCGTCGGGGTAATTAAAATCATCTTGGTTGACACCGGCGGTGTATGTTTCGATGTAATTGATCTGATCCGTTAGTTGACGCCCTTCCACCGACAGTGATGTGCTGTAGTAATCTGGCACGAGTCGGAACTTCAACGTTTTGGCGAGGCCCGGACGATTCACCTCTAAGCGGATCGTTTCGTTGCCATCCGGTTCGGGCGCTTCGACAGCATTCACCCCGTTGATTTTCAGGATTTGGTCACCCACCGCCAAACCGAGCGATGCTGCCGGTGAATCGGGATAGATCAACGTCACGGTTTGGAAGTCATCGCCTGCAAGCTGCTGATATTCATAGCCATATCCGCCGCCCGCGGTTAGATCATCTGGCGAAAAAATCTGGGCATTATGGGCACTGACTTTGTTGAGTGCTTCGAATACATTTTTGAGAGCTTGGCGCGCGTCATCCAAATTACTGAATTGGTCAACTGACGACATTGCCGTCTGATACAGCGAGTCCCAGTTCACCGCGTCAGCATAAACAAAGTTCACGCGTACCGTGCGCAGCGCTTCATCCAGATAAGCCACCGCCGACACATCATCATCAAAAGTGATGCTTTCTGTGACTTGAATGAGATCGTCCTCCGGTGCTGCGACCAGAATGTAATCGTAATTTCTGCCGCTCGAAGTCCTCCGGCGCTGATCGGCAATGATGGTGGTATAGGTTTCGTGGTTCCGCTTGTTGGTATACACGCAAATCGACTGCTTGCCACCGTTCACGATTTCATAGCTGAAACCCGGCGATTGGCTGGCAAGGTTGTTACAGGCCGCATCCAAGGAGGTGCGGTGAATCCGCCGGCTGGGTTGGGCATGAAAAGCGATAAACGAATCGCCATTGGTGTAGGTCAACGTGCTCGATGGTTCGAGGTCATAGCCTTTAGGCAGTTGAAAACTGATGCCCAGAGTATGGTTAAAACGGGTTTCCCATTGCACATCAGCCGCTTGCGTCTGTGTCAGGCCGACAGCCAATGTCGTCATGATGATCACGACAACAAATAAGCGGTGCCATCTTTTCAAAACCGTCATATACGCTCCAATAAACGCCAAACTGCCTGTGTGATGTCCTGCTGCGGTGACGAATTGAGAACAAGCCTTCTACATATTGTATGACGGACTCTAAATTCAAAAGATGAGAATGATATGAAGCCCAATGATATTTTTGTCACATGCCTAACTGAATCATAACCGATATCCCTATTCTCGTAGGGCGGAGGCGTGCCTCAGCCGCTAGTCAAATACGCGCCTTATGGACTGTGACCTTTACAATTTACGAGACTATCTAGGTAAGAAAAACGCCTCAACCACATCTAATTGATACGAAATATCAATAAGGGGGGATTTATGTTCGATGTAATCATCATTGGCGGCAGCACAGCAGGCTTGAGCGCAGCGCTTTATCTGGGACGCTTTCGGCGCAAAGTCCTGATTATCGACTCGCAAAAACCAGCCAACCGTTTTTCGCATGCCGCGCATGGCTTCTTCACGCGTGATGGCATGTCACCAGCCGAGATCGTCGCCATTGGCCGTGACCAGTTGCGCCCTTATGAAACGGTCATCTTACAAACGGGTGTTGTCACTCATATTACGCATGACGCTCAAGGCTTTCAGGTCACGCTGGACGACGGCAGCCAGCACACCGCAGGGAAAATTCTGCTCGCTACCGGATTGAAAGATACATTGCCGCCCATCACCAACCTCGACCAATATTGGGGAACCAGCGTCTTTCACTGTCCCTACTGCGATGGCTGGGAACACCGCGATCAACCCGTCGCCATACTCAACAAAGGCAAGGCTGCCCTGCACCACGCCCGCCTGATGAGCGCCCTAACCGCTGATCTCGTCATCTGTTCCAACGGCCCATCCGAATTCGATGCAGATCAGCAGGCGTTCTTGTCGAAACACAAGATGCGCCTCATCGAAACGCCCATACAGCGCGTCGAAGGGCATGGGACGCAGCTTGAACAAATCATCTTTGCCGATGGCACAGCCTTGGCGCGCAAAGCCATCTTGGTCGGCCCAACCATCACCCAGCACTCCGATTTTGCCGCTCAGCTTGGCTGCGAATTCATGCCCAACGGAACCATCAAAGTCGATGACAAGGGACGCACGTCCGTTGCTGGTGTCTACGCCGCGGGTGATATGGCCTATCCCGCGCGTCAATTGATCTTCGCCGCCTCGCAGGGTGCGCTCGCTGCCATCGGCGTCAACATGGATCTCATCGACGAACACTTCGACACCTAAGCAATATCCTCACCATCCAAACCATGTAACCCTTTGCTCCCCTTCCCCTGTTACTACGGGTGGAAGGGTTGGGGTTAGGGGTCAGACTTCCGTAAATCCCCGCCTCACGAACTCTCAAAATCTCTCAACTTTTGCCGCCGTAGACCAATCGTAGGCCGCCGCACAGGGGAAAGCGAACTCATCAACTGTATGATATTCGAGAAACAAGCCCCTCAATCTTGGGGGCTGTTCCGTTCGTCAAGGAACGGTTTAAGATAAAAATACGTCTATTTATCGCGTTGACGGTTATCGTAAGGGGTGATTTATGGAACGGCGATCATTCGCAGTGGTTGCAGTGGCGGCGGGTCTGTTGATGGGTGTCTTCGGAACCATTCTGTTCTATGGGCGCTTAATCGGCATCTCCTTTCCGCTGTTCATTCTATTAAGCGTCGTACTGGTTCTGGCGTTGGCACGTCCTGCCCGCCAGACCGTCAACCGCCGTAACCTCTGGCCGCTCATACCGCTGATTTTCTTCGCCGTCATGGTCGCCATTCGCGCCGATGAACTCATCACTAGCCTGAACATCGCTGCCGTGCTGACCTTGGGCGCAGTCGGCCTCTATTACCTGCCGCTGACTCGTAATCTGGACACCGACTCCCTCGGCGACCACACCAAAGCCGTCCTCGAAACCGGATTGATGGTCGTTCCGGTCGCCATCATCGAAGGTACGGAAGCGTGGGCATGGCTCCGCGAAAAACGGCATCAGCGCGGCGGAGTCCTCGCTGCCATCGTGCGTGGCAGTGTCTTTGCCCTGCCCATCATTCTAGTATTCGCCGTCCTGCTCGGCTCAGCCGACGCCGTCTTTGCCAGCTACGTCAATCAAGCCTTTGAAGGTGTACGCCGTGCCTTGGGCCTAGACTACATGGGAGAAGCCTTCGCCCGCCTGTTTGTCACCGGAACACTGGCCGTCGCCGTCACCGGATCATTAGGCTACGGTCTGCTGCGTCATCGTGAACCCGAACCAGTTGCTGCCCCGCCCTCCGAACCCACAGAAGACGGAGACGGTGAACACGAAGCCGTTCTGGTCGATCATAAGCCCAAGTCCAAACCCGGCTTTAAGTTGAGCATGGTCGAAAGTGGCATCATCATGGGCAGCGTCGTTGCTCTGTTCGCGGCCTTTGTCGCCATCCAGTTCGCCTACTTCTTCGGCGGCGAACGCACTATCGAGGTCGGCAGTATCACCTACGCCCAGTATGCACGGCGCGGCTTCTTCGAACTGGTCGCCGTTTCGGTGCTGACGCTCGGCCTATCCCTCATCCTCGATCACGTCAGCGTCCGTCAGGGCAAACGCGAAAACATGGTTTTCCGTGTGCTCGCTTTAGCCATTGTCGGCTTAACCACCATCATGCTTATATCGGCGTCGCAGCGCATGTGGCTCTATGAAGAGGCTTTCGGATTCACCCAGCTCCGCGTCTATACCCACATCTTCATGTTGTGGTTGGGCGTCCTCTTCGGATTTTACGTGCTGGCCGTCTTCCGTCTGCGCATGAACATCTTCTCCTTGGGGTTGGTGCTGGCCGTCATCGGCTATGTCGGCACCCTGAACCTGATGAACGTGGATCGTTACATCGCTGACCGCAACATTGCCCGCTACCACGAAGGCCAAGACCTCGACATCGCCTTTCTCAACATTCTGTCCGCCGATGCTGTGCCCGCAGTCCTCCCGTTGTGGCAGGAGTCCAAACCGGATACCATCGTCAACAAATGGGCCGGACAATGGCTCGCCTCCAAACTCGCCACCCTCAACACCGAGTTCATCGGCAGCCAGCAGTTTGCCTTCTCATTCAATCTCGCCCGCCGCACCGCATGGGAACAACTCCTCGCTGTCCACAGCCAACTCCCCGCCTATGATCCAAGTATCTATTGGGGACAAAACTGGTATTCTGAAACCTTCACCGAAACACGCCCCGAATACCAATCTGGATGGGAAACGGTTGCAACAGCCGCCCCCGGTGGGGAATAATAACCCTCGAAACACAACGGGGATCGCTGCGTATACATAATCAATGGGCATGTCGCTGGCATGCCCGCCTCATTCCACCAATCGCGCAACTCCCCATTAGGAAGAGGGTTATTATTGTCGATGAACATATTTAGACGCAAACCCAAGCAGCCCGACTTAACCAAACTAGAAGATCCCGAATTGGTCATTCTGGCGAAGGATGATCAGCAGGCGTTCGGCGTCCTCTATGAACGTTACGTCGAGAAAATTTACAAATACATCTACTACCGCACCGGCAACCATCAGGACGCGGAAGATTTGACGGCGGCAGTTTTCCACCGTGCCATGGCACATATCGAAAACTACACCGAACGCGGCGTGCCCTTTCAGGCATGGCTCTACCGCATCGCGCACAATCTGGTCGCCAACTGGCATCGGGATCGCGGTCGCCGCAAGATTATCCCGCTGGAGGAATTCATCGGGCCGGACTTGCACTTTGATGCGCCCGACTCCGCCACCGAGGATAAAGAGGAGCGGGCAGCACTCTTGGCCGCCATCGCCCGTCTGCCCGAAGAACGTCAGCAGTTGTTGTACTTGAAGTTTGTCTCCAACCTCTCCAACGCCGAAGTTGGGGATGTTTTGGAACGTACCGAAGGAGCGATTAAGTCGCTCTATCACCGCACCCTCTTAGCGCTGCGGGATGACATTGAAATGCAGCACACCCGTGTCGGCGCACCGGGTCGTGCACCTGTCTCGAATTCTGAGATCAAGCGAACAGAAGGCAACTGAAACCGATGACGAATCATAACGAACTGGAAAACCTGCTCTCCGCCGTGACCGATGCGCTCCTCGCTGACGAACGCACCAACTTGGATCAAATTGTCAGCCGCTATGCCGTCCCCAAAAAAGAAGTCGAGGGACTCGTTGGGATTGTCCGCAAACTGCATGTCACCTTGGTCGGCGCGCAGCCTTCACGCCGCTTTGTGAACCGTCTCCGTAATGATCTCGTCGGACAGCATCGTGGCAACATCGTCAACCGTGTGCGCTATCTCCCGCCCCGCGTCCAGATCGCCGCTGGTATCGCCCTCGTCGCCGGATTCTTGCTGCTCAACCGCCGCCGCCTCATCGATGACGCACAGCGTGACGCGCAGGAAATTCCCGTCCTCCAACAGCAGTAATCAGCGCTTGGCTGTTAGCAATTAGCGGTTAGCTATACAAACACTAAAGATCTAACGAGGGGTTTAAGCCCCTCGTTCCATGTATTTAGCCATTTTACATGGGCGCTTTCGTGTAGGGCGGAGGCGTACCTCAGCCGTTCATCAAATATGTGACTTAAATATGAAATCGGGTAATTTTTTGTAGGGGCAAGATATATCTTGCCCCGTATGACTCCCTCCATCGCTTGCGGGGGAGGGTTGAAGCTAACTGCTATCCGCCCACCACCCTCCGCTGTGCAATTTTCCCACTCTACAGGTACAATAGCTTCACTTATAGACGCATGACCAAAAACTGACGTTTGTAAACTTTTATTGGATTTCAGGAGATGAATGAAATGACGATGCCGCGTGCCGAAATTACTGGGTGGGGGAAATATGTGCCGACCAAAGTCCTCACAAATGACGACTTGGCCAAAATGGTCGACACCAATGATGAATGGATCACCACCCGCACCGGCATCAAGGAACGTCGCATTCGCTCAGAAACCGACACCACCACCAGCATGGCCTGCGCCGCTGCCAACGACGCCCTCGCCGTCGCCGGATTAACTCCCGCCGACCTCGATCTCATTGTGGTCGCCAACTCCTCGCCCGATTATTTGCTGCCCGCTCCCGCGAACCTCATCCAGCATGCACTCGGCGCGAAATGCCCTGCTTTGACCTTAGCCGCAGGCTGTTCCGGATGGGTCTATTCGCTGGTCACCGCCAGCCAGTTCATCCAGACCGGCGCCTATAAAAATATCATCGTCATCGGGGTCGAACTCATCTCCTACGCCATTGACTATACCGACCGTTCCACCTGCATCCTTTTCGGTGATGGAGCAGCAGCCGTCGTCATCCAGCCCAGCATGAACGACGTCGGCATCATGGCCTTCGAACTCGGGTCGGACGGTGAACAGGCCCATCACCTGATGGTTCCCGGCGGTGGCACACGCAAACCGCTTTCGCAGGAAGTCGTCGATAAGCGCGAGATGTACATCCGTATGAATGGACAGGAAGTCTTTAAGTTTGCCACACGCAAACTGATGACCAGCATCCAGAATATCACGGCCAGCGCCGGCATGACCCCCGCCGACCTCGACCTCATCATCCCCCATCAGGCCAACCTGCGCATCATCGAATACGCAGCCGACAAACTCAACTTGCCGATGGATAAGTTCTTCGTCAACCTGCATAAATACGGCAACACCTCCACCGCCTCCATCCCGCTCGCCTTGGTCGAAGCTATCGAGGAAGGCCGCCTCAAGTCCGGCGATGTCACGGGCATGGTCGCCTTTGGCAGCGGCCTCTCATGGGCAGGCGCGGTCGTCAAGATGGGCGAAGCCGTCAACAAAGTCACCGCCAAACCCGAACCCGCCGCCGTCGCCCTCCCGCAGTAATTTTTCTCTGTAGGGGCACACGGCTGTGTGCCCCAGAATCCTCATTATACATACACCATTTTCTTCGTAGGGGCGCGATTATGCACCTTTACTTTTTAAAATGGTAATAGCGAATCATGTGATTTTTTGTGGGGCTGAGGTGTGCCTCAGCCGCTCATCAAATACCATTCTGTTTAGTAAATCACCATAATCCCGCCCGCGCTTGACCACATGCAAAATCTATATGTCGGTAATCACGTCGGTGGTCAAGGCATCGCAGTCGCCGTGTAAATCGGTGTGAGTGTAGTGGTTGGATTCGCGGAGAAAAGAAGATCAACTGCTGTTCCAGTTTGCTCGATGCTGCGCGTCAATGTCATCGCTGTTTCATCGGTGGATAAGACTAACGGTGTTGGCGTTGCAACAGATGAAGAAATTTCCTTTTGCCGATTCAAGGCAAGTGCAGTTGCCGTTTGGTAGATAATGGGGATGATAGCGGTTGGTGTGAGCGTAGGAATCGTAGGAGATGCTGTGAATGTCATACTAGGTGTGAACGTGATAGCTGTAGCAGTCAACATCACACTGGTACCGGTTGCATTAAAATCGGCTACGTCTGTCTCATATTTATGAAACGTTGCGAAAGATTGTTCAACCGCGATAGTCTTCGTTGCATTGTTTGGTGTTGGTGGGGGAAGATAAACATTTCCGGGTCTGCAAGATTGATAATTAACTGACGAATTCGTATTTGGCATCGACGGTAACAAATGAATAAGTTTCTCCATATCCCAAACATATACTTGACCATCCTCGCCCGTAACAACCAATAATTCGCCATCAGGATTTAACGACATGCTCAGGGGGTCGCCGCTGGCTGGCAGGAATTTCCAAATCGGTTGTGATACGTCTACATTCCACAACAACACATCTCTACCGGATGAAACAAAGTGTTTCCCGTTAGGTAACCATTCAACGCTCTGCAAACCACCATTCGGCTTACTTGCTGGATATTCCCGAATGGGCTGCGATTTATCGACCTTCCATAGAAATGCATTTCCGTTATCGTTCAACATCAAAAATTGTTGGCCGTCCGGACTCCACTTGATGTCCATTAAAGGAGAGTAGGGCTTTTGGCTCTCAAATTGACGAACAGGAGTCTCCTTACCAACATCCCATAAATACACGTCACCCCGATTATTTCCTGTCAAGAAATATCTTCCATCCACGTTCCATGCAATCTGAGTAACATCCCCAACTTGTCCTTTATATTGACGAATGGGCGCTGCAATTTTTTTATCCCACAGGTAAATATCTTCATCTCGACCAGCAGTTATAAAATGAACATTATCGCGGCTCCATGCGACATCAAATAGTGTTTGTGGAACCTCAAAGTGTTGAACAGGCTCAAGTTGTCTTAAATCGAAAAGGGTCATTTCTTTGGATGCGGCCGCGATAAATTGTTTACTGTCAGGACTCCACGTCACACGATACGGTTCTGAATTAACCCCCATAATCCGACGCGTGTACGACCACCCGGTACCGTTCCATAAATACACTTCGCCTTCGTCATTAGTCGTGAGGAAATAATGACTGTCTGGGCTCCATGTAATAAGAAGAGGAAATCCCTCCATATCAGGATACAATCCCCTATCACCGTAGCGTTCTAAATCCCAAAGGAAAAATTGACTGTTAAATTTATCGGAGTCCAAGGTTAGGAAACTTTGACCATCCGGACTCCACGCTGATCTTGTTACTTCTCTGTATTTATAGTGAATGTATGCATAGCTATCATAGCGATCATGAAATTGACTCACCATTTGGCGAACAATATCAGACTGACATATATCGCTAAAAAGAGGAGTGGCAAACTCATCGGCTGCTTTCGAGCGAAGGTTCACCGACAAGCTCAGCATAAAAACGGATATGAGAGCAAACAACATGGCAATCATTAAACGACGCGGTTGGCGAGTTAAATTTTTGAGCATCATAAAATGAAATGACTCGATAATATTCATTGTGCATATTTTAGTGAGGCCAGACACATGTCACAAGCAACTATGCTTGTTCACAGATTAATCGGAGGGGAGTAATCTACAAAACTACTCATATATCAATTTCTGCCAAGTTAGAAAACTCGAACCAAATCACATTGACTAATAAAAACTTCTGTTCTAAAATAGCTTTATGAATTTCTCTTCGATCATTGCTTTTCTTTGCGTCTTTGCGATTGAATGATTGGGCATTTGGCAATCTTGGCGGCGGACATGCACTTCCCAAATTGCCGCGTTTCCAGCCGAGCCATCCGCCGAATCGTCACAAGTTTCGCCAAAACCGCCATTCATTTATGGCAATTTCGCCAAAAAACACTCTCTGTGTCTCTGTGGTAAAACGGTTTTTAGAAGTTCGGATCGAGCCAGTCGCGCAGCCCTTCGCTCAACAGATTGCACGCCAGAATCACGATCAAAATCGCGATGCCCGGGAAAGTCGCCAACCACCAGTTATAGAACTTGGTACGCCCCAGCGCGATCATTGCTCCCCACTCCGGCGCGGGAGGGGTCACACCTAAACCGAGGAAGCTCAGCGCCGACACCAGCAGGATAATCCCGCCCACATCCAGCGCCGCCTTAATAATCAGGGGCGTCCACGCGTTGGGCAAAATATAGCGGATCAGAATGGAGGGTTCCCGCATTCCCAATGACCGTGCCGCCACCACATATTCGTTCGACCGGATCACGATCACCTGTGACCGCATCAACCGCGCGTACTCCGGCCACAGCACGATACACGCCGCCAGAATCGCGTTATTCAAGCTCGGCCCGAGGAACGCCGAAATCGCCAGCGCCAGCACAATCGAGGGGAACGCCAGCGTCACGTCCGCCACCCGCATGATCACCTCGTCGATCACTCCACCGACGAAGCCCGCCACCGCTCCCAACAGTGAGCCGACCACCAGCGAGACGATCACCACGAAGAACGACGCCGGAAGCGAAATCCGCGCCCCGTATACCACTCGGCTAAAAATATCCCGCCCCAGCTCATCCGTCCCGAAACTATGCAATGCCGTGGGAGGTTTTAACCGCTGTGCCAAATCCTGCTTAATCGGATCAAACGGCGCGATCTGGTCCGCGAAAACAATCACCAAGCCGAAGAACACCAGCACCACCATGCCCACCCAGAATGTTGGATACTTTCGCATGTGTTTCCACACGCGGGCGCTCACGCTCGGTTGGTGCTTAGCCGCTGCTACCGGTGCGCCGGTCACCGTCACGGTCGCGTTACTCATAGCGCACACGCGGGTCAAGTACCCCGTAGAGAATATCCACGCCCAGATTGGTCAGCACATAAATCACTGCGATCATCAGAGTCCCGGCCTGAATCGCAGGATAATCCAAGTTGACCGCAGCCTTCACCAGATACTGCCCCAGCCCCGGCCAATCGAAAACCGTCTCGGTCATCACCGCCCCGCTCAACAGCCCCGCGAACGCCAACCCGAGGATCGTGACCAGTGGAATTAAGACGTTCCGCAGCGCGTGCTTAATCACCACGTTCCGTTCGCTCAAGCCCTTGCCCCGCGCCGTCCGCACATAATCCCGCCGCATCTCCTCGATAATCGCTGCCCGCGTCACCCGCACCACCAGCGCCAGCGTGAACCCACCGAGGATCAAGGTCGGGAGCATCAGATGATGCAGGGAACTCGCCAGCGCCGCCCAGTTTCCGCCCAGAATCGAGTCGATGGTGTACAACCCTGTCACCCGCACCGGATCAGTCATGCGCGGATCAAGCCGTCCCGGCCCCGGCGCAATGCCTAAGTTGAAATAGAAAATGGTCAGGAAAATGAGTCCCGTCCAGAACGGTGGCAGTGAGGCGTTAAATAATGAGATCACCCACACCACGCGGTCAAAGATGCTCCGGTACTTCACCCCGGCGAGGATGCCCAGCGGAATCCCCAGCGCAATCGCGAAGATCAGCGAACTCATGGCTAGTTCCACCGTCGCCGGCAAATAGTTGATGAGATCGGTCGAAACGGCGTGCTTGGTGAGGAATGAATTCCCGAAGTCGCCCCGTGCCATATTCACGACATAAGTGAGGTACTGTTCCCAAACCGGCTTGTCTAAGCCCCACTTGGCTTTGGCCGCCGCCACGATCTCCGGTTTATCCAGCGCCCGCTCCCCCACCAGCATCACCAGCGGGTCAACCTGCACCAGATTGTAGATCAGGAACAACACCAGTGAGATGCCCAGCATCATCGGAATGGTTAAGATCAGCCGCTGGAGGATGTAACGCCCTAACATGAAAATCCTTAGAACCACCAGAGGAAAAAACCTCTGATTTATGGAGGTAATTCTTAAATTGATTTTCGTAGGGGAGGGTCTGTGACCCTCCCAAGTGTCTCAATCAATCTACGACTTGCTAATCTGATAGAAATCCATGAAATACACCGGATGGAACGCAAAACCCTTCACGTTCGAACGCAGCGCGTACAATTCCTGTGGTTGGATTAGGGGCACAAAAGCCGCTTCTTCCACATGGGCCGCCTGATACTGGCTGTAAATATCAACGCGTTTAGCCGGGTCACCTTCATTCGAACCAGCCGTTGCCAGATCAACAATCGCCTTCGAATCCAGCAAAATACGCTTGGCCGGGCCTGCATCCGGGAACGAGAAATAATCCGACCACATCGTCGCGTCCAGATAATCAGGTGTCCATGTCGCGAACACAAACGGCAGTTCTTGCGCGCGATACGACTTCAAGAAGTCAGTGTTCGGCTGCTGATTGATCGTTACCTTGATGCCGACTTCAGCCAGATCGGATTGAATCTTGGCCGCCAGCGTTTCGTTCGCCACGCCACCCGATTCACCATTGGATGAGTACAGAGTGATCTCAAAACCATCAGGGAAACCGGCATCCGCCAGCAGTTTCTTAGCCGCGTCCACATTGTGTTCATACCGCTTGGTTGGATCAGAACCGATGATGCCAATCGGTAGCATCGCCGCCGGACGGTCAGCATATCCCAGCAGCAGACCGTTAATGATTCCGTCGTAGTCAATCGCTTGGGCAATCGCCTGACGCACCTTCGGGTCTTTCAACGGCACATTGAACTTCTCAGCCGGTGAAATCGCCATATAGGTAATATTCAGGGTCTGTCCGACGACCAGTTGAAGATCAGCGTTGGACTTCACTTGATCAGCCAAGTCTTTGTCCACATTTTGATAAACGTCCACATCACCTTTTTCCAGCAGTTGCAGCTTGCTGGTTGCATCGGTGCCATGTCGCAAGGTCACACCGGACAACTGTGCTGCACCGCGCCAATAATTATCATTGCGAACCAGTGTCACTTCACCCAAGGGACTCCAGCCCGTCAAAACGAATGGCCCTGAACCTGCTGAGTTCTGGCTCAACCATTCGTCAGCCGTATCTGTTTTGTCGGCATCTTCCGCATCAGTCGCGCCGTGTTCTTTGGCAAGTTTGCTGTCGACAACGCTCATAGCAGGCGCGGTCACAATAGTGGCGAAAGCCGGTGTCTTGACGGTCAAAGTGACTTTCAGCGTCAGGTCGTCAACGACGTCAATGCTCCCGATTTGATCAGCATAGAACGAAGGGTTACCTTTGATGTTCTTCAACCGCATCCACGAGAACTTCACATCAGCGGCGGTCAGCGGATTACCGGACGCGAACTTGACGTCTTTATGCAGCGTAAAGGTGTAAACCAATCCGTCATCCGATACCGTATAACTGTCGGCCAGACTGGGGACAATCTTATTCAGATCGTCAGCATGAATCTCCAACAGCGTGTCGTAGGTCGCATGGTTGACAAGCAGGTTAGTGGATTCACCACCACGCCCCGGATCGAGGGTGATAATGTCATCAATATTGGTCGCCACAATCAGCGTATTATCTTGTGCCAGTGCTGCGCTCATACTGAGCAGCATCACGCCGAGCAGAAGTACTGCAAAAAGAATCAAACGACGTTTCATGGTCTTGCCCTTTTGTGATGAAAAATGGGTAGGCAGCATAATGTATTTCAAATGCGCTCCACTGTCAAATAAGTGGTGACATTGTGGATTTATACTGTGAGGCGAAAACAGGGGAAATAAAAAACCCCCTCCGCGTAGAGAGGGGGCTTAACTAGATGTGATGTCGTCTTCAGGCTTCACGGTCGTATTTCTCTTGGAGGAGTTCACCCCATCCTGTTAATTGGCGACCGAGTCCCGCCAACGCATCATAATAGAAAGGCGCTTGTGGCTCGTCATTTTCCAGCAGCGCTTGTTGAATGATTTCCCGTTCTTCCGGATTCGGAACGAACTCGGCTTTACCGGGGTTCATCGTAAATTTGACATATCCTAAATACCCGAACATGATACACTTCCCTATACACAGGTGACATAACCTGCTATAATTGATTTGATGGTTATAATACCATGGGTTCGCTTAACCCGTCAAGTGACTTTTGGCAGTTAGAGCATAGGACGAAAGTTGGATACACATAATATTGAAGCCTTAGGAATGCTCAAAGAGCGTCTTTGTCTCGACTTTATTAACACCTCCGATGAGCATCCCTCCAAGCTGAATACCGAGTTTCTAACCAGCTATTCGCGGCTTGTGGAATGGAGCGCTTTCTCGCAAACCATTAGCCACCAGCAGGCCGAACAACTGCTGTCACTTGCCGACCAGCATCCGGAGATGGCCGATCAAGCCCTCAATTTGGCGATCTCGGTACGCGAAACGCTGTTTGCTGTTCTGGATGCCGCCGCCGAAAATCGTCAACCGGAACCGGCTGAGATGCGAGCCTTCAACGACATTCTCGCCAAAGCCATGGGGCATTTGCGCATGACGCCCACCTCGGTTAACTTCTGCTGGACATGCGACTTGGATGAAACCGATCTCGCCGCCATGATTTGGCCGGTCGTCTGGTCAGCCGCCGAACTCATGACCTCCCACGACCTGCACTATTTGCGCGAATGTGCTTCCGAGGATTGCGCGTGGCTCTTCTTGGATACCTCCAAAAATCACAGCCGCCGCTGGTGCAGTATGACCTCCTGTGGAAACCGCTCCAAAGCCCGCACCCACTACCAGCGCGCACGTAAACCCACCTAAATTCCCGCTTGATCAAAAAGGTGATGAAATCCATAGCAAAAGTCATCACCTTTTTCGTTTCGATCCACTTCAATAAACGTCATAATGGAAATGTAATCAACATCAGATTAGCGTGTGTTCATCGACCTTCGCTCCGCCTAGCCACGCAAAGGAAATCCAGATGACACCGAATACGGTTCAGCCCAAGGATAAACCCTATGAACCCCTTGGCAAACGCGAGCTAGAAATTCTCTCCCTCATGGCACAGGGTCTATCCGACCGTGTGATCGCTGAACGCCTCGTTGTCGCCTACACCACCGTCAAGTGGTATAACCGTCAAATCTTCAACAAACTTGGCGTGAATAATCGTCATGAAGCCATCGAAGCCGCCAGAGCCTTCGAGCTTCTGGCTGCACAAGAACCACAGGTGATACCCCGCCACAACCTACCCTCGCAGATGACGCCCTTTGTCGGGCGAGAAATCGAGCTGCACAATCTCGTTCATATGCTTCGTGATCAAGAGTCACGCTTGGTTACACTACTCGCACCGGGTGGCATGGGTAAAACACGCCTCGGATTGGCCGTCGCCGAAAAACTATTGAGCGCATTCCCCGATGGCGTAACCTTTGTTGCGCTTGCCCCACTTAAATCGTCCCTAGACCTCGTCTCAACCATTGCTAGTCAGGCCGGTTACCAATTCGAGCGCAATAACCGCGCCCCAGCCCAACAGCTTCTCGACTATTTCAGTACCAAGAAAGCTCTGCTGCTGCTGGATAACTTTGAACATCTACTGGATGCCACGTCCTATGTGGTTGACCTGCTGCAAAGCGCTCCGGAGCTTCGAATTTTGGTCACGTCACGGGAAAAGCTGAGCTTGAGCGGGGAAACCGTATACACACTGGATGGCCTCGATTACCCGTCGCTGCTTGATGAAGATATTCTGAACTACAGTGCCATCCAGCTCTTTATTCAATCTGCCTATCGTGCCCGCCCCGATTTCAACCCGGACGACAAACTCGCTGACATCATCCAAATCTGTAAACTCGTAAGCGGTCTACCATTGGCTATCGAGTTAGCCGCAGCTTGGGTAGAAGTGTTGCCACCAGCCGAAATTGCCACTGAAATTTCTGCCAGTCTCGATTTTCTCAGTTCAACCTTGCGTGACCTGCCGGAACGCCAGCGCAGCGTGCGTGCCGTCTTTGAATCGACATGGAAACGTCTGACAGAGCGAGAACGGACTGCCTTTATGAAACTATCGGTTTTTCGAGGCGGTTGCACACGGCGTGCCGCTCAATCCGTCGCCGGCGTCGGTCTGCAAACCCTGACAGCGCTGGCTGATAAAGCCTTGGTGAGCTGGTCAACCGCTACTGAACGCTATGTCATCCACGAATTACTTCGCCAGTACGCTGCCGACGCGCTTGAACAGGCGGGTGAAGCAAACGCCGTCCACATGGCACATAGTAGATATTATGGCGCGGCCATGGCTGAACGCGAACCATACCTGAAAGGGGAACGCCAGCTCGAAGCCCTGACCGACATTGCCGCCGACTTGGATAATGTCACAGCAGGTCTGTTCTGGGCGCTGCAACAAGGTCACGACGAAATTTGCTTGCAATATATCAAAACACTTGGCCTTTTCTATCACATGTATGGTCGTGTTCAGGAAGCTCTCGATCTATTGAACGAATCGCTTTCGATTCTCGAACACCGTCCACAGCCTGTTCATCCCTTACTATTGGGCTGGGTTCTAGGGTGGCAGTCGCATTATCTTAATTTCTTTATACCCAGTGAAGTTGGTCAGGCAGCATTGGAACGCAGTCTTGCTATCGCCCGCGAACAGAATGACCGTTCACTTCAAGCCTTCTGCTTACGCGGTATGGTTAACGTCGGCGAGGGAAGAGAAGCGTCAGTACGAGAAGCAGTGGCTATCAGCCGTGAGCTTCACGACCCATTTATGACAGCTTTCTATCTCACTACACTCGGTTACATTACTGGATCAACTCGCAATATGGACGACTGCATTCGTATGAATACCGAGGCTAGTGCCATACGCCGCGAAATCGGTGATTTTGTGGGATTGGGTGTATCACTCAATAACCTTGCTGATTGTCATCAGCGACTTGGCGATTGGGAAGAAGCCGAACAGTGTGTAACAGAATGCCTATCCCTCCATCGTAAAATGGGCAGCATTAATGGCATTGAAATCGGTTTAGTTAATCGCATATTGCAGTTATTGTTCCACCGTGATCTGGAAAACGCTGAAATGAATATCCGTGATGTGTTAAGCTTGGTTCGGGAAAGTGGGCATCTCACCTATGCAGTAG
Organism: Aggregatilineales bacterium; assembly: GCA_044226855.1. Lineage (GTDB taxonomy): Bacteria > Chloroflexota > Anaerolineae > Aggregatilineales > Phototrophicaceae > CFX2. The sequence continues at coordinate 89,495 of JBGAGF010000001.1, read as the reverse complement.
GCATCTATTATCAAGCCAGCCTACTGCGCCTTATACAGGGAAATTATGACGAAGCCTATGCTTTTGCCGGGGAGTCACTTGAGGAAGCTTTGAAATGGGTCGCCGCTGACCATTACGCCGCGCTCTACCCGCGTATTACGCTCGGTTGTGCACTCATAGGCCGCCGTCAATATGACGCTGCTGTACCTCATCTGTTTGCAGGGCTTCCACATGCAGACGATGCACCCGCCGAAAATATGTCGCAGCGTTACGTGGTGACCGGTATCGCTCACTATTATACTTACACTGGAGAATCCAAACGCGCGCTTGAGTTAATCTCAACCACTATTCACGACTCTCTTTCTCCTAAATGGTGGGCAAACGAGGAACCCTTGACCGTCCGTTTGCTCACCGAATTGAAAGCTGCGCTGTCACCGCAAGATTATGAGAATGCTTGGCAGCGTGGAAAACAGACTGATTTTGACCCCGCATTTAGAGACCTAATCGCCCACAGTCCTAAATAAAAAAGCGGCAAAGTGAGTGTCACACCCTGCCGCTGCTTGTACCTGTAATGGATGGTCATAGAGGTTTATAGAGGTTCTGGCATAGCTGCCCCGGACATGATGCTGTCTTCAACGGTCTGGACAAAATCAACGACTACTGGATTGACTTGGTCACCCGCCAATTCCAAATAATAGCGATAACTGACGAGTGCCGCGTCCGGTTGTCCGGCCTTCAACTCGGCATCACCCCGATACCAGTAGATACAGCGGAATGTATCCACGCGGGTAAACATGACTTCCGGTATCCCTTCAATTGCCTGATCGTAGTAATCCACAGCGCGGTCGTACTCGCCTGTCACATAATAGTAGTACCCGAGCCGGAAAGCCACCATTTGGTCATAAAATGCGTCACCGTCGCCCGGATCTGCTTTATTATCACTCGCACTGATGGTTCGTGGAACCAGCAGCAGGAAAAGAACGAAAACAGCTGCCAGCATCATCGTAACCAACAGCCTGTGCCCTATGTAGAACTTGCGCAGTGAAAACGTGGACTGGTTTCCCTGTACCCTATCGGCTAGATGTTGCTGTTCGGCCTCACGGATTTTCTGCGTCCGATACAACTTGTCTTTGGCGTATTGATTTGGGTTGTACATGATATTCTCCCCTAACCTGTGTTTTTTCTTTACACCCTGACTATATGTCGGCAGGCAGATAGCGTCACTCTACAGCTAGGAGAGAAAAGAGGAGGGAATTAGGAGGGGTGAAGGAGAGAAGTCTAAAACGCCAGCAATCTTGAGAAATTGCGGCTCTATGAAATAGAATTATCAGATGTTCAATGAAGTATAACTGTCTAGTTGGTATCGCTTTGACTTAGAATCAGACTAATAAACTCTTCGTATTCTTCGTGGTATTTCAATTCTAAATCACGGTATAAACGACGCCGTTCAGCCTGAACAGTTTCACCACTAATAGGGTTATAGCCATCTTTTATAAAGTTTTTCCAATAGATACCCATGCCTCGTTTTTGCCAAGCCGGCAAATCGTTAAAGTTAATACCGTTCTGAAACAGCAATTCGTTTTTGTCAGCCACTGATAAACCAATCAGCGCTTGCGTAGCGACATTTACACTTTGGCCTTGCTTGCGCAGAAGCCAATAGCAATGGGCATTCAACGCATTCCGGTGAGCATCCTCTTGCCGCCACCGGAAATAATCGACCACATCTTTGACGCTCGGCAGTTGGCAGATACGACAGTCAAAAACACCAATCGCCCCCAGCAGCAAAGAGAACTTCGCACTGGCCTCACCGGCCAATATCGAGTTGAACTTACGCTCTTTTCGCTTAAAGGTTTCGATAGATCGTGCAAACAGCAGCGAAATTTCATCGCTCTGGGTAAAGCCATAGACAATCGGAAACCCACAGTTCATCAAATGCTCAACGGTGTCCAGCATCATGTCACGAAAACGCACATCGAACGGACTTTCAAACTGATGAACTTCCTTGGTCAGCCGCGTAAATGTACGCCCATCTAACCGTGCCACCATATACAGATTAGGCATCACGCAATGATCATGTGCAGTTTCATAAATCCGCATCTTCTCGTCGAGATCGTCAAAGTTCACGTTGCCATTCCTTGATAACAAAACTGTAGTTTTCACCGACACTCACATAAAACAGTTGCTCAAAGCCCTCATCGTAGCTTGGCAATTGCAGACGTTTATACGTTCCAAACACCCCTTTTTCCGGAATGTGCTCATTTCCGGTGCGCTTTGCATTGCGTTCCAATGCTTCTTTGATAGTAGATTGAAAATAGTACCCCACCACTTCAAAGTGCTGCTCATGCGCGGGAACAATATATTTTGCCCGTTCCTCAATTGTTGGATTGGTATTGTCGATCACAAACGGCTGTTTCGCCGCCAAACACGCATTTAGAAGCAGTTGCTCACGGTAGCGTGTCCGCAGCATGTCCAGACTTAACCGTATATGCGTCTTAAAAAATTGTTGGGCATAAAACGTGGACTTGCCGCTCGCCTGTATGCCAATGAAAATCACCGCTTGCATGACATAATCCTAAACTCGCTTGATCACTCGTCAATTATATTATCGAACCCCTATCCACTAAAGACTACCGACTATTATGCCTTCGGTTTACTTTCGGTTAACCCGACAAACCATTCTCCAACCACTCACCAACACAATACCTCTCCCCGCTCCTTCAAAACGGTTAGCTCCAACCCTGTAAATCAGTTACAAAATGGTCTTCCAAAAGGTAACCCGTATGTGGTCTACCCATGATATGATTTTTGAGGGAGACAACCTTGTGATGAAGTTCTGACCTCACAAATGGAAACAGGATAGAAAATGGACACTATCAAGCTAGGTGAATTACTTACAAATCACGAAAAATATCTTCAGCAAACGATTATTTTGGAAGGCATTTTAGTCGTAGAACTCACACGTCCCAAATCATGGTATCTTGTGGAAAGTAATTCACCGCTTCCCCTAGCCGAGAACCGAGTGTGGTTGATACCACCTAACAACAATTCAATATTAGCCTTTGGGTTCTCTGCTGTTTCTTCAGTTCATTCTTATCTTCACCTTCCATACGATCCTGCAAATCCCCTATTTAATTATCGTTTCTTTGACCCGGTAATAATGACTGGCGTTATCGTAAAATCCGAGCAATTTTCAACGGGTTTCGCAATTGAGATGCACGAAGTGAAAATCGTTAGGAAAAATCACTATTGGAGGACTGCTAACAGGCTAATTCCTTTGCAAGAGATTCAGATGTCACTAACAGAAACGATCACATTGAATAAAAACTTGGATGAATTGCTACGCTTACCTAACCCCTATATCCGTCTAAATGGTGTACTAGTGGGCAACTATCTACTGAATCTCTTTTATGTAACTGATTTAGATAGCGCACGAAGTTTAAAGCAAATTCGCAATGAAAAGGTTCAGGCTCAATCGATTCTGATCGATGATGTTCGCTTTATCGAGCAGGTCAAGAATATCGTTTCTGCCGGAGTTGGTACTGAGCTTATGTATCTAAATGAAATACACATTATTGGTCAAATAAAGAATTTAAACCGATCTGAGTTTCCAATTGCCATAACAAATATTACTGAAGCAGCTCTTATAGAGACGCTAGGCATTTTGCACTTTACCGAAGGAGTGGACTAACGAGGATGACTTGAAAGCGAATTAGTATGAGCAGTTGTATCGAACCTACTCCCTTCAATGAGACTGCAATTCGGCGGATTGTTCTCTTATATCCGCTGCGACAGCACTGCCAATTTCGCAGCGGCGGCCATACGGGAGCCATCCGCTGCACTTGCGCCATTTCAGCGGCATCAGCCGAACTATCCGCGGCATAAGAATGTCAATTCAGCGGTTTCTCCCGTCCTTCCCGCCACACATTTCGGCGGAACTATTGCACAATTTGCCACAGTTGCCACAAACAAAAAAACGGAGGCATCTCTGCCCCCGTCTTCTCTCATCTCTCTGTGTCTCTGTGGTGAATTCTTGTATTAAACAAGCATCCGCATCGGATTTTCGAGCAAGGTCTTGAAGGCTTGCAGGTATTGCGCCCCTTCCGCGCCGTCGCTCACACGATGATCAACACTGATCGTCACCTTCATCCGGTTGCCGATGCCCAGAGTACCGTCCGCCTTCACCACCGGCACCTTCATCGCCGTACCCACCGCCAGAATACCGGCTTCCGGTGGATTGATAATCGCGCTGAAGTGTTCCACATTGTACGGGCCGAGGTTGCTGACCGTGAACGTCGCGCCGGTAATATCTTCCGGCTTGATCTTCCCATCACGGGCACGGGCGAACATCGCCTTGTTCTGCGCCGCCAGCGTACCTAGCGATACCTTGTCTGCATCCTGTGCCACCACGTTGATCAGACCGCCCTTAGGCAGTGCCACCGCGATACCAATATTGATCCGCTTGTGGCGTACTAGTCGATCACCATAGTAGTGTGTGTTCAGGTTCGGGAACTGGCGCAGAGTCAGCGCTGCCGCCTTCACCACCATATCGTTGACGCTTATCTTGCTCTCTTCGGGCAGTCCCTCGTTGATCTGCTTACGCAAGGCCAACAGAGGTTCGACGTCAATTTCATTGGTCACATAGAAATGCGGTGTCCACTGCTTGCTTTCCACCGTCACGGCCACGATGCGCTTGCGCATGGTCGTCAGGTCGATGTATTCCACATCCGGACCTTCAGGCAGCTTACGAGCCGACGGAGCAGCCAAACCACTCGCTGCCGGAGCAGACGCCGCTGGAGCCGCTTCTTGAGATGCAGGAGCCGCAGAGGGCGTAAAGCCTTCCACATCTTCCTTGACAATCCGGCCACCGGGGCCAGTGCCATGTACCTGTGCCAGATCAATGCCCTTCTCCTCAGCGATCTTGCGCGCAATCGGAGAGGCCTTAATCCGTCCGTCCTCGGTTGTGCTGGCCGCTGGAGCAGGAGCGGGCGGTGCGCCGTTGGTACGGGCTGCCGTACCCGCTGGAGCGCCGGGAGTCGCCGCCACCACGACAGGCTGCTTGGCTGGTTCTGGAGCTTTTTCTTCTTTTGCTGGGGCGGGCGCGGCTGCTGCCCCACCTTCCCCAATCGTACCAATCGACTGTCCGGTCTTGATCGCGTCGCCGGGCTGCACGCTCACCGCGCTGATCACACCGGCCTCAGGCGCTTCAATTTCAACCGTTGCCTTGTCCGCCTCGACCTCAGCGATCACCTCGCCTTTATTGACGTTGTCGCCGACGTTCTTCAACCAATTAAGCAGGGTACCATCCATCGAAGCAGTAATTTGACTCGCCATTTAGAGCACCTCTTTCACGGCTGCGATTACTTTTTCGGTACTGGGCAGCGCCATCAACTCAATGTCATGAGCATACGGCAGTGGCACATCCATTGCGCTCACCCGCTTCACTGGCGCATCCATATAGTCAAACATCTTTTCTTGAATCTGCGCGGCGATTTCGCTGCCGAAGCTGTAATGCGGGAGCGATTCTTCAACCACTACGCAGCGGTTCGTCTTCTTGAAGCTTTCGAAAACCGTGTCCATATCCAACGGGCGCAGCCAGCGCATATCAACCACTTCGCACTCCACGCCTTCCTTCGCCAGTTCGTCGGCTGCGTGCAATGACCATGTCATACCGCTGCCGTAGGTCACAATCGTGACGTGCTTGCCTTCGCGCTTGATGTCCGCCTTGCCAATCGGCAGGACGAAATCTTCATCATCCGGCACCGGCCCCGGCTTGGGATACAACGAGATAAACTCGGTGAAAAGAACCGGATTATCATCACGAATCGCCGCCTTCAACATCCCCTTGGCATCACGTGGGGTCGAAGGGCATCCCACATACAAACCGGGGAAGTGTGCGAAGATCGGTTCCGGTGTGTGCGAGTGTGTCGCCGTCGCTTGGTCACCCCAACCGGTCGCCGCACGGATCACCAACGGCACCTTAAACTGGCCGTCGAACATGTAATGGATTTTCGCCGCGTGGTTAATGATGGCGTCCAGCGCTAAAAATGCGAAGTTAATCGTCATCATCTCGGCCACCGGACGCAATCCCATCATCGCCGCGCCGACCGCTGCGCCTGCAATCGCCATTTCGGTGATTGGGGTATCACGCACCCGTTTCGCGCCGAACTCTTCCAACAAACCCTGTGTGACACGGTGCGTTCCGTTCCATAGACCCACTTCCTCACCCATGACGAATACTTTTTCGTCCCGAAGCATTTCTTCGCGAAGCGCCATACGCAGCGCCTCACGCATTGGTCGATTTCGTTCTGCCATTGATCGTTCCTAGTTGTTAAGTCTCTTATCGCCCGTCTGTAGTCGTTCGTGTATCGCCTTACCCGAGTACATCCTTACCCCTGCCCGCGAATGTTGGCTTATGGGTAGGGATGGGGTTATTTACACATAGATATTGCTGATCAAGTCCTCGTAAGTCGGCGCAGGACTGTTGAGCGCGTATTCAGTCGCCTCGTCCACATTCACTGCTGCCGCCTTATCAATGGCGTCTAATTCCTTCTGAATGCCCTTGAACTTGCTCTCCAAAGTACGCTTGAGAATGTTGATCGGGTCTTTGTTATCAACCCATACTTTGAGTTCATCTGCCAGCCGCTTGTCATAGGACTTATCAGAGACACCATGTCCCTTATAACGGTAAGTCATGACCTCGATCAAAACTGGGCCGGTCTTACGGGCATAGTCAACTGCTTCGCTGACCACCTTGTTGACCGCGATCACGTCTTGTCCGTCCACGCGCCCGCCGTCTTGCATCCCATAAGCAACCGCCCGCTTATGCAGTTCGACCTGTCCGCTGGAGTCTTCAATACGGGTTCCCATACCAACCAGATTGTTTTCGATAATCCAGATCACGGGGAGATCCCAAATTTGGCTCATATTGAGCGATTCATGGAAGTAACCATTGTTGGTCGCGCCGTCACCGATAAACGAGACAACCACCTCATCAGTTTCGTTATATCGGCAGGCCAACCCGATTCCGGTTGCCAGTGGCAAATGACCACCAACAATCGCATAACCGCCCCAAAAATTATGCTCGCGTGACGCAATGTGCATCGAGCCGCCTTTACCGCCGCTCGTGCCCGTTTTCTTTCCCATCATTTCGGCCATGATTGGTTTTGTATCTACACCGCGCGCGATGGCGATACCGTGATCACGGTAGGCCGTAATCACATGATCACTAGGCTTCAGGGCAGCTATGGCACCAACACCACTTGCCTCATGACCACTGTACAGATGCAAATAGACACCCGTGATCTTCTTCTCACGGTAAAGTTCATCGCAGCGGGTTTCAAACAGCCGGATGAGAACCATCTGCCGGTACCACTCCAGCAGGGTTTCCTTCTTCAAAGTTGCCATGAAATACCTCGTGAACCCACAAAGCGCGGGTGCATCCACCCGGCCAGCCACATAATGTTCTTATTGTAGACGAGAAAGTTCGATTCGTGTACCGCAGAAGTGTACCGCAAACGTAAATTGTGGTGCAAAAACCACATCATCCTCTTATCTCCCGTGTTCGATTGCGTGTTACAATCATCTTATCTTCATATAAGGAGCATCCAACCATGTCAGATGACAAAAAAACCGCTGAAACAGGCAAGTCCTCTGAGGGGCAAACCGCAGGCTCAAAAACAGTTTCGGGTGGAGGGTCGCCCAAGACCACGGGTAAACCCGGCAGCCAGAAAAAGGGCTAAAGGACTCTTTTTAGGGGCTAACCATAACTTAGAGTACGGCTGAACCACTTTTGATCAGTAGGATTAGCCCCAGTACTATCACAATCACACCCGTGATATAGGCTTGCAAGCTGAAGGACTGTACCAGCATAAAGTTCGCCCGCTGCCGTTCTGTTGAGCTTTGAATACCTACCAGCAGACCAAACGAAATCAACATCTCGAAAAGCATCAACCAATTCAAGGTGGGGATCATCATATTCGTAGCCAATCCGATCATCACCACTGCGCCGAGTGCCATTGATCCTAACCACGCCACGATTAAGAGCGGCGAATGTTGCAGTCTGAAATCCGCCCGCGCCTGATCGCCTGCCTGTACCCATTCGTGATGCACAATCACCGCGCACGAAATTACACAGGCCGTACCCAGTATCAAACTCACCCGAATAAGTTCACGCTCAAGTCCACTGGCTAAACTCAGAAGCAGCCCGATAATCATCAACAGGCTGCCAACCCGGAACACCCACGCTGCCGCTGACCACGGACGGATACGGTGGACATTTACCTGTGGCCCCATCCCCACCAGACCAATCAATGTGATTGGAATACCGGCCAGCAGACTGATAGCGCCAAGCACGCCGTTCAACCAACCCCCAGCGCATGAGCAATCGGTGGAACGACAAGGCTCAGGATCAGCCCCAATATGAACAGACTGCCATAGCGCCGGTTGAGCGCCATTGCCCAGCCTACATACCACAGCGGCCATACCGGCCAGTTATCTGGTTTACTGGTCGGCTTCGGCTGGCTGTAAATCTTCCACACCGCCGCTAAAAGAGGCAGCGCCAGAAACGTCAGCAGACTCCAAGGTGTCGCCACCTGTGTGATGACCAACACCACGACCAGCACATAAAATGCAATGAATGTGATCTTGTTAAGCACCAGCGCGTTCTGTTCTCCGACGAGCACCGGCACCGACCGCACGCCCACCGGACGATCATTCTCAATTTTGTCGGTATGCTTGCCGATCAGCACCGACGCAACAATCAGTCCATAAGGCAGGGTCATGAGCAGGGTATTCGTCTCCAACCGCCCTGTAATCGCGTAGACCGTCCCGCCGATCATTAATGGTCCCCACACCACCAGCGCCGTCAACTCACCGAGCGCATAGCGCTTCAAGAACGCCGTATAACCGAGGCTTAACGCTAAACCCGCCACTGCAAAGAAAATCACCAGTGCACCGCTCACCGAAGCCAGATACAGCATAATCAAGCCATCAATCAGAGTGAGGGCAAATGACACCTTAAGCAGCATCCCCGGTGTAGTCAATCCGCCCAACACTGGATGCACACTGTACTGTGAACGCGGATAATCTTCGGTGTCCACGCCCTTTCGTACATCCGTCCAGTCGTTGACGAGATTGTTAGTCGCGTGGGCAAACACCAATCCCACCACGCACAGCAGCGCCAAGAAAATCTTGTAGAGCGTGTTTTCAACAAATGACCCTTGCGCCGCTGCCAGCAAAACGCCAATCAATCCCGATGTAAACGTCATCGAGAACACACACGCACGTGAAATCACTAACCAGCGTGTAAACCAGTTCGCATGATGCACATCAGGGCAGTTACAGGTATTCACCGCGGTCGCCCACTGCTGCACCAACGGCATCGAATGGGTTAGCGGTTTAGCTTGACTAGAAGTCGTCATAAATTATCCTTTATTCGGTCAGCACATCCCTATAGCTTAGACGGCCTAACATGCCAATAGCATACCCCTTATTTGTCCAACATGACTATAACCTTATCGTCACTAATGTATGCTATTATGGGAAGTAAATAGGTATATGGAGATACGACCATGACCGATTTAGAAGCCATTTTACAGGCCATCGACACCTTGCCTGAAGATGCTATTGCTCAGGTACAGAAACACATTATCGAACGTAAGCAGCAGATCAGAGTGGTTGAGGACAAAATCAACGCGCTCGACAAACTCACGGCTAGTTTTTGGGAAGGTTTCTCAGAAGCCGAGATAGAGCAAATTATCTCGGATATGAATAGTGAATACATTGAAGTGGATGACGAATGATCTATTTGCTGGATACCAACGTCATTAGTGATTTAACACGGAATATCCCGACGGTGGTAGCTAAACGCAATCTTCGGTTACGTCAAGGTCATTCACTTGTTCTTTCCTCACCTGTTTACTATGAAAGTCTTCGGGGACTGCTGAAAGCAAGTGCCAAAACACAGATAAAAACATTAAGCGCAATTCGAGAACTGTTGGATTGGCAATCAGTAATCGAACAAGATTGGTTGCAAGCCGCTCAATATTGGTCAAATGCCATCAGCGCAGGCAAACAACTTTCCGATATGGATTTTCTCATTGCTGCGCTTGCGACTCGCCTCGGTGCAACCCTCGTGAGTGCCGACGATGATTTTGATGCGCTGCCCATCACGCGCGAAAATTGGCGTATAACTCCATAAACATAATCAACTTCATCCGAGAAAGATCATTAATTCCAAATTCAGACTAAAGACGGATGGCATTTTATGCGCTCTGTTTTATGATGTCATCAATCAGGGCAGCACAATCCAACTTTCGTCCTTTGACAACCACTGTGAACCTGTGCTATAGTCAGTATATTGTTCAGTTATTTTCAGGAGGCGCGTAAACATGGCTGCATTTGGAAACATCATAACCAACCGTACGGTCGCGCCTGCCTGTTACCGCGCATAACGGTCATCTCCGTTTTTCAAACCCGCTAACAGCCACAGGTAAAGCCGACGGCAGCCCACTCCGGGGTGCTTGTTTGTGTTTGCCTGCTGGTGATCAGTCTGATCCACCTCAATTCGACAAACCGTTTTAGCACCGAAACGCTTTCACAATCGGCGTTGACGACTACTCTCGCCAACTCCAAATAACCTAACGCTAAACGCAATTTGCTATCTTGAGGAATAACCATCTTGAATTTGAAGTATCAAATCGACTTGGACGACGACTATAACGACTTGTTCACCGACCGGCAGGAACGCCGTACGCGCAAACAAAAAACCAAACACACGCCGAAAAAGTCACAGGCTGAAATCATACAATCCCTCGCCGCGCCCGATGCGCTCGAAGGCGAAGGTACATATTCCACCACTTATCAACCGTCACGCTACGAAGCCACATGGTTGCTGCAATCCTTGAGCGATTTCTATCGCCAAGAGTACATCACCGATGTGCTGGCGCTGGTACGCGGTGGCAAGGAAGCCAGCGTCTATCGCTGCTCTGCTCGCCCCGGCTTGGATGCTGATCTATTGGCCGCTAAGGTTTATCGCCCGCGCCAATTCCGCCAGCTTCGTAACGACAAAATGTACCGCGAAGGCCGTGCCATCTTGACCGCTGATGGTAAGGAAGCCAAAGAAACCGATCACCGTCTGATGCGTGCCATCGGCAAGAAGAGTGACTTCGGCGTACAAGTCGAACACACCTCATGGCTGATGTATGAGTTCATCACGCTTAAGACCTTACATAACATCGGTGCAGCCGTGCCCAAGCCTTATGCAGTGGCCGAAAACGCCATCTTGATGGGCTATGTCGGCAGCGAAGAAATGGCCGGACCGACGCTGAATACCGTTGAGCTAGAACCCGACGAAGCACGTCAGTTGTTCGCCGAAACCATGCGCAATGTCGAACTCATGCTGGCACACGGCATGATTCACGGTGACCTATCCGCCTACAACATCCTGTATTGGGAAGGCAAAATCACCTTGATCGACTTCCCGCAGGTCACAAACAGCCATGCCAACAGCCAATCCCACTTCATCCTGAAGCGCGATGTCGAGCGCGTCTGCTCCTACTTCGCGTCAAAGGGTGTCAAAGCAGCCCACAATCCCGACGACATTACCCGCCGTCTATGGAAACGCTACGTGGAAGTGGATGCCCAAACACGTGCGGCAGACCTCTCACGCATCGAAGCGCAACGTGAAGAAAGCGAGGACGACGATTGAAAGCATCGTTAGCCTGTACGAGTAATTGTGTTGTCATCTACCCTGAAAAGTGTGGTGCAGGTAGGGGCGCTCGTGCGCTCCTACCCAAACTGTGGCGTCAAAAGCGCACCAAGCCGCGTCCGACTGTTGTGTATCATGTCGAAAGTAACTGGGGCGGTGTCTGGCGGGCACTCTTCTAAAGCCCGCCTCAGCTTGCTCTATACATTAAACTCAGCCCTTGTTAGCCAAATCTTCGGTTTGACCAAACCCGCGCATTCAACACATCGGCTACCGTTTGAGGATTATCGCTCGTAATAATGAGATCAAACAACACATTCGGGTACTCTTTTTGAATAACCCTCTTCATGCTGTCGGCCATATCCGGTGGCGCGATCACTGTTGCCGCTAGACTGCGATCGTAAGGAATATACAGGATGAAATCCCAAACCGTTGTCACAATCGGATGGAATGTATTCCAATAGGCACGTCCCGCTTCCATGAACCACTGCGGATCAATTCCCGGCGCGAGGATCACCGCATGGAAAGTCGGCTCTCCAATGACTGGCCCCGGCCCTTTCGGACGTCGAGGCGTGGTCGGCCACTGACCACCCTTCGGTATTTGAGCGATATTTTGCATCCGTTCAATCGCCGGAAGCTGATTGTTGTAATACTCATCCTCTTTCCACAGTGCCAAGCCGTACATCCACGGCTCAGATTGGGTCGCAATCCAGTTGAACATCGCCACCGTGCCCTCGGCATGGGCCGTCCGGTCATAGGCCGGGAAGCGTGGATCAGGTTGCTGTGGATCATGCGTTGGCAGCGGATAAATGCCGCCTTCCGTGCCAAACACAGGCAGCGGTCCCGCACCGAACCATTCCTGCAAACGCTGGTTAAACGCCTTGCCCATTGCCGTGATTCCGTTCGGATCGCCATATGGTGCACTCGGCGTATTCCCGAATACCGTGCGTCCCGGATCATAACTCTGTGTGTAGGGGTCGTAAGGATATTCGAAGTGCCAGCCCTGCTGTAGCGCGTCGTAGTTGGCCGGTAAGCGTGGCACACTCGGCTGCCCGTCAACTTCCTGATACCAATGATTGAGCGCGTAAGGATGTGTCGCCCACCACAAACCGTTATCGATAATCTTCGCAAACCGCTCCCGCTGGTGATCGCGCATGTATCCAAGCAGCGCATCCATCCATTGAATCGCACCGCTCACACCGCTGGTTTCACCAAGTGCGAAAAACCCCGGATACCCGCCTTGGTTCATGATGAATTCGGCAAACATCAACCAGCTTTCGCAGAGCGGTTTGATGACTTCATCAAAATTCTGGGCATTAACACGGCTTTTCATGCTCTCTGGCCACTCAGGGTCAGGGAAGTTTGGCTCGTTAAAGAACTCGAACCACTTCACGCCCGCGCCAATGTATTTGCCCCACTGGTTGCGGATCGAATCGTCTGGAGGTGATGCCCCCGGCGAAGCACGATAAATCCGCACGACAGGGGTGATGTTCTGACTCAGCATCCACACGCAGTCGTTGGCGAATTCTTCACCACCCGTCACCATCTTGTACCAACCAAGATTAAGCTGCGTCAGGCGATCACGGTTAATCGGCTTATATGCGCCTTCATTGTGCATCCCGCGCGGGTTATGCGACCATTGATATTCACTAAGTTGCAAAAGGTTGACCTCAATAAATGCTTTGAATGATTATGATGCTGCGCTAATGGGCACGACCCGAACAGGTAAACCGAGTCGTTTCATAAAGTCGAGGCAGACATCCCATGTAAGAGGAAAAGCAGAAGTATCAGCCGCAGCAAGATAGGAAACAATATCGCGGAGCAGCGGAATATCGTCGTCGGGTTCGAACCAGCCATCCACAAAACTGTTCTCCGCCCAATCGACTAATTGTGCAAGTGTGATTTGCTCATTCAAATAAGCCATCAGTTTGTCGCGAACGATTTCACGAGTAATCATCGACTAATCCTCATCGCGCTTTTGAATAACTTCGTGTCCGGTATCGACTGGAAATTTCTGATGCCGTTCAACGAGTTCACCTTCATCATTATATATTTCTTGAATCAGAAATAGGGTTTTCTCATCTTGATCGACAATTTTGATGATACGTTGTACACCCCAAATAGCGCCTTGTCGATCAAACCAGTAACGCCGACCGCCACCCGCTAAATTCTCCCAATGCTCAAAGTCTTTCTCATTTTGTTTTCGAGTTGCCATTGATCAAAACTTTGCGATAAAACAAAAGGGCGAACCCATTGGCTCGCCCCATCATTATATGTCATATGCGCTTGTCGTACCGCGTTCGTTTTAAACGACAGGTGTATGATCGTCGTCTTCCGCCAGTGCTTCGTCAATCTGCTGCTGCAAACGGTCGCTGTTCTTATACTTGCCGTTGAAATGGAACTCATCCATCTTACGCTTGCCAGCGTAGCCAGCGGCAAACGATCTGTTCTTGCCGCTCATCAGAATGAACCCACCAATCGCGATCAGGACAATCGGCAGCGCTAGATTACCGAAGATACCGCCGTGTTCAAAGACGACCAGTTCAAAGAAAACTGCGCCGATGATGAACCCTACCGCGCCGATCTTCATCAGGATGCCGGACGCCTTGTTTGTCCCATCATCACCTGTGCGCTGTGCCATAAACCGCAGTGCCAATCCGACGAACAGCGGATACAGAGTCCAGATATAGGCCCAGCTTTCCCAATGTCCGGTAATATTCTGGTAAAACAGGATCAAGCCTGTTCCGGTAATCACCGTACCCGGCACCGCTAATCCAGCGGTATTCTTGCTGCCTGTATACGCGAAGTACAGGAACGCCAACCCCGGTATCACAACGAACAGCGGCCACAGGGTGCTGAACATACCACCAAAGCCTGTCAACTGCCCGATGAGCACCAGCACACCGAGTGCAATCAACCCCACCGCTAAAACTGGACGACCATCATGTTCTCGTACCATCATCTTTTCCCATCACTAATTTCGGACGTATTGCTCATCTATACGTACCTGATGGAAAAAAGGTTGCGCGATATTGCTGAGATACTTTACTCCTGAAAAATCCATGCCTGTGCAGTGGTCTGTATGCTCTGATCTATCCAAGTCTTCATGCGCCACCGCAAATGTGCCACTGTTCGCGCGATAAATCTCAACCTGTTTACCTCCACCAACCACCACATTGCCATCAGGCAGCAGTGCCACTGCCGTATCAAACTTGAAGTGCGGATCAATCAGCATGTCGGTCGGCTTAAACAACCCCGTTGCCGGATCATAAATCTCACTGGTACGACGTCGCCCGTCCCAATCCGTTTCATCAGCACCGCCCATGATCAGAATGCGTCCATCTTTGAGCGTAATAGCCGCCTGTTTATAGCGCTTCACCGTCATCCAATATTGCGCGGTGGAGAAATCCCCTGTTCGCGAATCATAAACTTCAGCGTTCGCCAGAACCTTGCCGGTAATATCCCTGCCGCCTGCAATTAACACCCTACCATCCGGCAGCAGCATAGCGCTGTGCATCTGTCGTGGTGTCTTCATCTCACCGGTTACGGTGAATTCACCCTTTGCCGGATCGTAAATCTCAGCACTCGCCCCGCCTTGCAGTCCCAGCCCCGTAATCAGCACTCGACCATCCGGCAGCAGTGTGGCTCGAAAGCCATCTCGCGGAGTATGCATTGAACCTGTAGCCATAAACCTATTCGCTTCAGGGTCGTACAACTCGGCGCTCATATATGTATTCCGAAAATCTCCTCCAACAATCAGCACCTTCCCATTTGCCAGCAGCGTCGCCGTGTGGTTGACACGGACCTGCGTCATATCACCAATCGCACTGAACGTCTGGCTATCAGGATCATATAATTCAGCCGACTTCAGAATAATCCCGTCCTCTACGATGCCGCCTGTAATCAGCACCTTCCCATTGTTCAGAAGGGTGGCCGTATGTGCAGCACGGGCCGTCGTCATAGGGTTAGTTAAGCGAACATGCCCTATATAGGCCAGCGGCTCAGGCGTGGGTGGCACGGGTGTGCAATCTTGGTGCATCCATTCCCCGCTAAAGGCTTGGTTAAACGCTTTTTCTTGCTCCGCTGGCGTCCGGTTCGAAAATTGGTCGGAGCCTGTGCCCGTTAACAGTATATATGGAGTAACCACTTGGTTGTCGCTCCAAACCGCCACCACATACGTCCCTGCCGATGGAATATCCACCCAAAACGTCGGATATACGTAGGTGGCGATTCCCATCACGTCCGTATTGCGGTACAGAACAAAGTCACGCCCTTTCTCATCACTCCTGTATAACTTCGCTCCCACACCATCCGGCAGCTTAAAAGGCAGCTTGGACTCGTCTGGCCGTTCCAAATCCGGCCCGATCAGTGCCATATTCAACTTGACCGCCTCGAAATAATTTGCGCAGATCGGAACCGACGCGCTGAACGTCCATTTGTTCACCGGTTCATCGAATTGCAGTGCGAAGGCATCTACATCCCCCGCTGGATCAAGCCGCCCCAGATGCCCGACCATCGCGCTGCTGCTCCATACCGGCTCAGGCTGTGAAACATTCCCCCAGTCATGCGCCGGATCTTCCACAAACGGATCAAACTTGGCTTGCACCACACTGCTCAATCCCATACACACCAACATGAAGGTCACTACAAAACCCCATCGTCGTTTCATCATTTTCCACCTCCCCTAGCCATCATTCCTTGACTCAATTCGCTTTGGGATAAACTGGATAATGTAGCGGAGGGTCTGTGACCCTTCCTCATAATCCATATCGAATTGAACTACCCTTATTACACCGTTAATCTTCAAGGCGTTCCCGGATCACGGAACGACTCCGCCATCTGAATCGCTTCGTCCAGCGTCGAAGCACCCTCAAGTCTGTAAGTCAACTTGCCATATTGCCCTACCAACCAGATCAACACTTTGCCATGAACTTCGCGTGAGATTTGCTGATTGTTACCGAAGAAAAGAACTTCATGTGCCGATGGAATCCACTCGGCCTGCGTATGATTCACCTTGACCGATTGATGCTGTCCGTCGTCATAGATAAACTTGCTGGCGATCATCTGTTGGCTGAGAATATCCAGCGTCAACCAGATTTGGTCGGGCTTATCCGGCACCGTCCACACCAGCGTCACCAGCACACCCGGCTTGAACTGCTGCACATAAACATGGTTTGGCTTACCGATGGTTGCCGGATACGTCGGCAGATAAATCGGACTCTTGAGCTGCGTGATAGCATCTTCCAGCGTTGTTTCATTGGGCATCTGTAAAGCTGATTGCAAATACAAATCAGTTGTGGTCGGATAAGCGCTTGCCGTTGGCCGCGCGGTTGGCACAGGTGTTGGCTTGGGCTGACCAACAAAGATTTGGATCGCCCCGATGCGGATAATCTCCGCCACAAACGCCCGTACTTCGGGCACAGTCGCCACCACAATCAGAAGTGCCAACACGACTGCAGCCGTTATTCTTGCAAAATTGAGTGGCTCTCGTCGCTGAGTCAGCCGTGCCCTGACCTGTCGGGAGATATCCGGCGTTGCGGGATAGTCAAAATGGCGGGCAGTATCGCGCACAGTCGTTTCCCAAGCATCATCCAACGGTTCATTGATACTCATACGCGGATCATCATTCATCGGCTGCCCTCCTCAGCATCGGAAACTCATTCCGTGCAACACCACGCAGCCGTTCCAGAGCACGGGATAGTCTGGACTTCACCGTGCCAGATGCAATATTCAAAGCTTCAGCCGCCTCTTCGACCGAAAACTCCATAAAATAGCGCAGATAAATAATCTCCTGATCATCATGATTGAGACGCTGCACAGCCTTCCACAGCGCTGTAGCCTCTGCCCGCCGTGAGGTTTCTTGTTCAGGGTCAATGGTTTCTTGGGGAATGAGCCGCGCCGCCCGCGTCAGATGATGCACATAGCGCCCCAACGACCGCCGCCGGTTACGCGCCAGATTCGCGGTGATACCCAGCAGCCACGGACGCAGCGGACGGCTGGAATCAAAACTTCCAATGTGACGATAAGCACGGATGAAAGTTTCCTGTGCTACATCTTCCGCATCACCAGCGTCACCCAGCAAAAGATAAGCCAGCCGGAATACAGCCTCTTGCTGCTCCTGCGCAATGCCTTCCCATGCGCTGAGATCGCCTGCCCGCGCGCGCTGAATAAGTTCTGCTTCGCTCACACGCCGCCTACTAAATCGAAGCCGATATACCTTATATACACCACTGCTGGCATATCCGTTCCCATATCCAATGAATGAAAACAGATAATTCTAGATCATAGGAGGAAAATATAGAGATTTTGGAAAAAGGAGCTTAGCACCAAAACAGGGAGAAATTTTTGTAGGAGCAAGATACATCTTGCCCTTTTTCCCGTCTTCTCCCCTCCCTGTTTTATGGGGAGGGGTTGGGGGTGGGGTAATTGATGTGGGCTACGGGGTTATTTCCCCCACATTCACCAATCCATTAACTCGACAGCAGCCGCGCGTTATCGCTGTCCCAGAACACGTTCACAATATCGCCCGTCGTATAATACTTATCCGAGCGCAAGCCGTAGTTTTGTACGCGAACAATCAATTCAATCTTGTAATCCGCGCCGATGCCAATACGGTAGCGCGTATCCGTACCAATATAGATGTCCTGCAAAATCTTGCCGGTTACCATATTCACATCGGGATCTTTGAGCACCGCCGCTTTGTAAACCTCAGCCGTATCGCTGCTGCCATCCGGAAACTTCACCTGTCCGGTCGACTGGAAAATGTTCAGCTTTTCAGGCCGGATAGCAACCGTACAATCAGCAGGCGGCGTCAGCTCATTCTCCACAGGAGGCACAGCACGAATCGTCGTCTTATCATCCAACTTGACCACGGCATATTGTCCCGCCATGTCAGTAAACTTGCCGTTAACAAAATTCGTTTCGCCAATGAAGTCCGCCACGAACTTGGTCGTCGGCGCTTCATAGATTTCTTCCGGCGTCCCCACCTGCAAAACCTTACCCCGATCCATAACCGCGATCCGGTCAGCCATCGTCATCGCTTCTTCTTGATCGTGCGTCACGAAAATGAAGGTGATGCCCAAATCCCGCTGCATGGATTTGAGTTCATAACGCATCGCCTCGCGCAGCTTTAAATCCAGCGCCGAAAGCGGTTCGTCCAATAACAGTACTTGAGGACGCTTTACAATCGCCCGTGCCAGCGCTACACGCTGCTGTTGACCACCTGACAACTGACGGGGGCGGCGGTCACGTGCTTGGGGCAAGCGAACCAATTCCAGCGCCTGTTCCGCCCGTTTCTTCGCCTCAGCCCGCGCCACGCCTTCCATTTCCAGACCAAACATGATGTTCTGTAAGGCCGTCATGTGCGGGAAAAGGGCGTAGTCTTGGAATACAGTATTCACCGGACGGTGAAAAGGTGGCACGTCCTGAACAGCCTTACCTCGAATCAGGATTTTTCCGGACGATGTATCCTCAAATCCGGCAATCATCCGCAAAGTAGTGGTCTTGCCGCAGCCGCTCGGCCCGAGCAGTGCGAAAAACTCACCGTCATTAATTTGCAGCGACACATCATCAACCGCCCGCACCATACCATCACGGCGCGGTGCAGCGAATTCTTTAACCACATTGATGAGTTCGACATCATACTCAGCAGCCATAATCCCATCCCTCTAGTCAATACGAAAGGCTGTCTGCCCCCGATAACCGCCCATTCCCACCATATCGATCCACAACTTAAACAAAAATCTCTCAAAAATAATGCTCTGTATTCTTAACATGATCAATATTTTAAATTTGCATCGAAAAATCGCATTTGCACGTTCTTGTAGGGACAGGGCATGCCTTGTCCGATCACCTGATTACCTAACCCAACCCACTCGGCTTGTAAGAGAAGTTTTTCGTAGGGACAGGTCTGTGACCTGTCCGCACCATTCCACAAATGAGAAGGGGCAGGTCTTACAACCCACCCCTCAGTCGATGCGTTCGGCCTACTGACCGAGCAGCGTCTTCAGTTCAGTCCACGCGTCGTTGTACAAACGGGCCGCGTCATCTCCGACGTCCACCACCGTGAACAGCGTCTTGCTCGCCGCTTCGTCAGGGTAAATGATCTTCGAGTCCAGATAGGTCGGATCGATCAACTTCTCATCAATGGCCTTCTGGTTCGGTGACGCATAAGCGGTATAGTTGCTGATGTCGGCGCCAACCTGCGGGTCAAGAATGTAGTCGATGAAAGCCACAGCCAGTTCCTTGTGCGGAGCGCCCTTCGGAATTGCCAGATTATCAACCCAACGGACGCCGCCTTCCTTCGGAATAACGAAGTCATACTTACCGGCGCACTTCAGGTCAGCATTGGCGTCGCAGTCGGACATCTTCTGGAAGATGTCGCCGCTGTATTCAACAACCATGTCCGCTTCGCCACTGACCAATTTTTCTTGACCGTCATCCTGAGCAATCGTCTTGACGTTGCTACCATGATCGATCAAGAAATCACGGGCGGCGGCGATATCATCAGCATTGGTGCTGTTCGGGTCTTTGCCCAACAGAACCAGAGCGATACCCATCATGCTGCGCGGATCTTCCAACCATGCCACATTGCCTTGGAAGCTCCACAGATCATCCCAACTGGTGACTTCCTTGCCGACCGCTTCCTTATTGTAGCCAATGGCAATCGTACCCCATTGATAAGGAACCGTGTACTTATTGTCGGGATCATACGTGGGGTTCTTCAGCAGTTCGGAAACATTGGCGAAGTTCGGAATCTTGCTTACATCGATTTCTTCCAGCAAGTCTTCACGGATCATCTGCGGAATATTCACGCCGGTTGGAACCACAATGTCGTAACCGGGGTTACCTTGGCGCAGCTTGGCGATCATTTCCTCATTGCTGCCAAAGTTATCTTCATTAACCTTGACACCACACAACTCACCGAAGTCCGGACGTGTGTTATCTGCTTCGTAGGTCGTCCAATTATACCAATTTAGAACACGATCAGCTTCCGGCAATGCCTGCACCGCCGCCACAACTTCTGGGGGACAAGTCCAAGTCGTCTTGGCCGTAGTCGCCTCTGCGGTTGCGTCTTGTGCAAAAGCGGGAATGCCTACTGCCAGTAGTCCCAAACAGAGTACAAACGTCAATTTACGTAACATTCTACCTCCCAAATAGATGCATTGAAACGAACAATGATAGGGCTAGTTTAGGTACGGTTTGCCCCACGGTTTTGCATGAGCAGTGAAAATCCGACTAACACCATGGATGCCAGCAGCAGCACGGTGGAAATCGCGTTAATTTCTGGCGACACGCTCTTACGGAGCAGCCCATACACGAAAATGGGAAGTGTATTGGTGCCGACGCCATTGGTAAAGAAGGTGACGATATAGTCGTCCAATGAAAGTGTAAACGCCAGCAGTGCGCCCGAAATGATACCGGGCAAAATCAACGGGAAGGTCACACGCCAGAACGTAAGCCATTCATTTGCGCCCAGATCACGGGCGGCTTCCTCATAACGAGGATTCATATCAGACAAACGTCCGCGTATCGTGATCACCACGAACGACACCGAAAACACCACGTGCCCGATGATAATCGTGCCAAAACCCAAAGTGGCCCGTTGCCCACTCACAGACTCAATCACATCAAACAGGAACTTGAAGAACACCGCCAACGATACCGCCTGCGTGATTTCCGGAATAACCACCGGCAGATACAGCACCGCATCGACGATCTTCTTGCCGGGGAAAATCCCCCGTTCCAGCGCAATCGAAACCATGGTGCCGATGATTGTCGAGATGAGCGTTGAAATCACAGCAATGAACAGCGTATTTCGCAGCGCAACCACCATATCACCGGTAAATTGGCTGGTGCCGTTAAAGATTTCAGCGTACCAGTCGGTTGTAAAGCCGCCCCACACCGAAACCGTCTTGTTCTTGTTGAACGAAAGCACCACTAGCACCACAATTGGCGCCCACAGGAAGAAATACGAAGCGATAGGGTTCAGGTAGAACAACACCTTACCCACTCGCCGCATCAACATGTCGCGGCGGATTTGCCCGTAATTGAAATCAATTTCGCTCAGTGCCGGACGCGGCGGCGTCAACGTCTGTTCGGTCATCCTACTGCCTCCCGGTCGCCGTAGCGGAGATAGATTACAACACCAATAGTCACCAGCAGCATCAATACCGCCGACAGCGCCGAACCGCGCGGATAATTCGCGCCGCTGCCTCGGATGTTCTGCTGAATCAGATTACTAATCATCAAGCCCTGCGTACCACCCAGTAGGTCGGGCGTCACAAAAGCGCCAATCGTCGGAATGAACACCAGAATGAAGCCTGCCACTAACCCCGGCGCTGTCATCGGAATGACCACCCGAATGAGGGTCTTCAAGTCATTCGCGCCCAAGTCGTTGGCGGCTTCCACAAAGCGAAAATCGAACTTCTCGACCACCGCGTAAATTGGCAGCACCATGAACGGCAGGTAGCTGTACACCAGACCGAGAATGACCGCCTCACGTGTATTCAGCCATGCCAGCTTACCGTTCTGCAGCAGCCCTAATCCTCCGAAGGCATTCAGGATACCGGCCAGCGTACCTTCCGGAGCGATGATCGTCTTCAGCGCGTAAGTCCGTACCAGAAAATTCGTCCAGAACGGCATGATGATCAGGAACATTGCGAACTGGCGGAAGAATGGACTCTTGCGTGTCGCGATGAAAAACGACAGCGGATAGCCCATAAACAAACAAATCAGCGTGGTCAGCAGCGAAATCCACACTGACCGCAGGATGATCGTTGAATAGATCGGGCGCGCTTTCCAGAAGTCAAATGCATCGGCGTAATGATTCAATGTCAGCGGCAGTTGACCTCCAGCGCCATCGGTCGTTGGGGTCAGAAAGCTAATCGCCAGCACAATCAGAACGGGCAAAATAAAGAAAACTCCCAGCCAAACAACTGCTGGCATGGATAGAAATATCCCCTGTTGCCGCGCACGATTTTTCATATATTGCGCGTTAGTGGTCGTAACGGCCATACTTACCCCTTAACACGTAGCCTTAACTAGCATGAGGGCAAATAATAAACCTTCTATTGCATTTGAGCAACAGCAATAGAGTGTCGAATTTTCACGCCGAAACCCTGTAAATTATGACCAAAGCAATCCACGTGTGCAATAATACTCCTGCAACCATATAGGAATCCCCCTTTTAATGGGGTACCTATCAATCCGATTGCTTAGTCGGCAGTGCATCACACGAAGCCGTCAGGTTAAGGAACTCCGCTTTCAGCCAGCCCTGCTTACCTTGATATTCACCATACCACCAGATCAAATCCTCACTATGACCATACAACGCAATGGTATTATCAAACGGAATCGTCGCCTCGATAGCCGCCTCTGCCTCAGGTTTAGCCCGTAAATTGACGTT
This sequence comes from Aggregatilineales bacterium, assembly GCA_044226855.1. Taxonomy (GTDB): domain Bacteria; phylum Chloroflexota; class Anaerolineae; order Aggregatilineales; family Phototrophicaceae; genus CFX2. Next base: position 66,405 of record JBGAGF010000001.1, on the reverse strand, counting down.
AAACTTCGTCAGCGCCAAACACGGTGAACCGAGCGTAGGGCTGGGAGTCGCCGTATTGGTCACATAGACATAGAGCGTTGCGGTTGCTGTATTTGTCGGACGCGGTGTCCGTGTCATCGTCAGCGTCGCAGTTGATGTTGCGGATGGTGTAACCGTCGGGGTACGTGTCGAGCCATCTAAAGTTGGTGTATTCTGTACTGCGGCCACATTAATCGGCGTCACCGTCGCCAGTGCCGGTAGCAAAATCTGCTGTGAGGTGATCGGCACGGTAAACGTCGCCAGCACCAACAGCGCCCCGATGCCGATGCTAAACACACCTCGTGACTGTTTCAATCGCTGCTCACGCCGCAGTTCCAACAGCGCGATCAAAATTCCGGCTATAATCAGCACCGCACCCATAATCATTCCGGTACGTAATGGCAGTGGCTCGGGCGTATCACTCATCGAGCCGACAATCAACCCTGCCAATGGCAGCAGCGCCGCTAGAAATGCCAGCAGCAGTTCAACAAATGTAATCTTGGCTGATCGCCGCAGCGTACGAACAATGGCGATCAGGATGAAAAACAGTGCGAACAACGCACCCACCAGAACCAGCAGTAAACCCAATTACGCCTCTATTTTGGTATTCCAATGGACTTGTATATTTAACCTAACCGAGTAATAAATTCTCGCGAATGATTTAGGACTGAGGGGTGCCTCAGCCGCTCATCAAATACCATTTTATTTAGTCAATCGCCATTAGCCTCATGCGACGCGACCTGACGTAACTTTACCCCAGTCCACTACTCCGAACATTATGCAGCAAGCCACGTCGCCTGTCGAGCACTTGTTACAGATTTCACATGCGATAGGTATCAACGTGCAAACCATTAAATTCAGCCTTCATTCTCCTGTAGTGGATTTAACAAATCGTTACAGTGTGCTTAACAAATTGTTCATCCTCGGTTAGTGAATACTGGCTAATTTTGATTTCGCGTTATAATCACACTCAGGTTTTGACAGCTTTAGGGCGCGTTGCGCTTTTATTGAGCTCTAGCTTCGAAAACCCATAACTTGTTTTTTTAGGAGAAAACAGAGATGAAGTCCACAAATATGTCTCGCCGCAAGTTCCTCCAATTGGCCTCGCTCGCCAGCGCAGGTATCGCTGTGAACATCGCGGGTTTGTCGCGCATTATGGCGCAAGATGCGACACCCGAAGCAACCGCTGCTGCCTTACCACCTGCCCCGGAACCCGGCCCGATTGATCTCGAAGCCGCTGGGGGCATGGAAAAACTCATCGAAGCAGCCAAGGCCGAAGGCGAACTCTCCACAATCGCCCTTCCCAATAGCTGGGCAAATTATGGAAAAATCAAAGAAGACTTCTTCGCGAAATACGACTTCCTGAAATACAACGACCTCAATCCCGATGGGAGCTCGGCACAGGAAATCGAAGCCATCAAGTCCAATGCTGGCAACAAGGGTCCCCAGAACCCCGATGTCATCGACGTCGGTTTTAGCTGGGGCGATGCCTCTAAGGCCGAAGGGCTGCTCCAACCCTACAAGGTCGCCACATGGGACTCCATTCCAGACAGCGTCAAGGATGCGGATGGTTACTGGTATGGTGACTACTACGGCACGTTGGTCTTCGAAGTCAACGCTGATGTGGTGACCAATGTTCCTCAAGACTGGTCAGACCTGCTCAAGCCCGAATACAAGGGACAAATCGCCCTCGGTGGTGACCCGACCGGTGCTAATCAGGCCATTTTTACGGTTTGGGCAGCAGCCCTCGCCAACGGTGGCTCACTCGATGACGCGGCTGCCGGTCTGGACTACTTCAAGCAGTTAGCCGATGCCGGCAACCTGCTCCCGCTTATTGCCCAACCCGCCACCATCGCCAAGGGTGAAACCCCCATCACAATCCGCTGGGACTATAACGCCCTCGGTAACCGCGACGCCAACAAAGACAGCGTAAACATCGAGATTGTCTATCCCAAGAGTGGCTCCATCGCCGGCCTCTACATTCAGGCCATCAGCGCCTACGCGCCTCGCCCGAATGCTGCCCGTCTGTGGATGGAATATCTGTACTCGGATGAAGGCCAGTTGACATGGCTCTCCGGTTACGCCAAGCCTGTTCGCTACGACGATCTGGTCAAGAACAATGCCATCCCCGAAGACTTGGCTGCCAAGCTGCCCAAGTCGGATGTGCCCGTTTCCTTCCCGACCGTCGAGCAAATCACAAAGGTCGCCGAACAAATCAAGACCGGTTGGGCGGACAAAGTTGGTCTCGCCATCGCGGCTCCTGCTTCATAAGCCAGCCGTTCGCGACATTAGTTTGTAACCTGTGCAGGGGGTGCGTCGCGCCCCCTGTCATTTCAATAACAAAAATACTTTTTTGCTAAACAAATTCATTGCGCCATTTCATAACAAGGCGGCTGTTTTGTAGGGCTGAGGCATGCCTCAGCCGCTGACCAACTGCAAGATAATCAGTTTCTTAACACGGACAATCTCAAGGTAGGGGCAGATATATCTTGCCCTCTTGCCCTGATCAGACTATTTTGTGCACTTATGTCTGTCAAAACCCTAACCTTATCTGGATAGAGATTGGCTCAATCCCTACAAAACACCATCAACATGCACACGCCGCACAGAAACGCTATAATCGCTCACAATTGTATTCGGCACTCTCATGGGGGAATGCATGGCGGGACTTACAACAATTGAAACCAGTAAAGTAGTAGCCTCACCCTCGCTGCGAGGCCGGTTTACCGGCTGGTGGTCGTGGAATTGGCTGGGTTTATTGCCGTTTATTATTTTCATTATCGCTTTTCAACTCATGCCCGCGCTCTCCATCGTCGTCAAATCCTTTCAAGACCTCAATGGACACTTCACCCTTGATAACATCAACGCTCTCAACACCCCGCTCATTTTGGGAACCTACTGGTCATCAATCAAACTGAGCTTGTTCAGTGCCGTCGGCGGCGCGCTCATCGGTTTCTTCTTGGCATGGTCGATCACCCTCGGTCACTTACCGTCATGGATTCGCTCGGCCATATTGTCGTTTTCGGGTGTCGCTTCGAACTTCGGGGGCGTGCCGCTGGCTTTCGCCTTCATCGCCACTATCGGCCAAACGGGTATCGTGACCCTCGCCCTCAAATCCTTGGGAGTTTTCCTCTATCCGGATTTTAAACTCTACAGCTTCACAGGATTGGTCATCGTCTACATCTACTTCCAAATCCCATTGATGGTACTCATCATGGCACCTGCCTTTGAAGGCTTACGCAGCGAATGGCGTGAAGCCAGCGAAAACTTGGGCGCGACCCGTTCCCAGTACTGGCGCTACGTGGCCTTACCCATCCTGCTGCCATCCATCGCTGGCACCGTCGCCCTGCTTTTCGGCAATGCCTTCGGCGCACAGGCCACAGCCTTCGCCCTCATCGGTGGCGGTGGACAGTATTCCGTCATCACCCTGCTTGTCGGCAGCCAGTTTAGTTCCGACACCTTCAACAATCCCGGCATCGGTAACGCCCTCGCCTTCGGTATGATCGTCGTTATGGTCGTGACCATCTTCATTTACAGCTTTTTCCGTCGCATGTCGGGCCGCTGGCTCAAAGTGGGAGGCGAATAATGTTCAAGCGATCTTCTCCTTGGGCATGGTTCTGGTTGGTGATCGTTGTCATCTATTTCATCGTGCCCTTATACGCCACCTTCCGTTTTTCCCTGCAAGCCAAAAAGGGTGAACTCGGCTTCACAGCTTATAACAACATTCTCCAATCGCCGGAATTTGCCAAGAGTTTCACACTTTCACTGCAAACGGCGGTCATTACTATTCTCGTCAGCACTTTGTTGATCGTCCCCACCGCCTATTGGGTACAGTTGAAGATTCCCCGTGCCCGCTCAGTGATCGAGTTCTTCACCCTGCTGCCTTTCGTCATTCCGGCGGTTGTCTTGGTCTTCGGGTTGATACGCGCCTACAACGGCACTGGCTTAACCGACAGTTCCAACGGCATCTACACCATCATGGTCGGCGCCTATGTGACGCTTTCCTTCCCCTATGTCTATCGCTCGGTTGATAACGGTCTGCAATCCATCAAAGTCCGTACCTTGACCGAAGCCGCGCAAAGTCTCGGCGCGGGTTGGTTCACCATTCTCTTTCGGGTGATCTTCCCTAATGTCTTCGTGTCAATTATTAATGGCGCCTTCATCACCTTCGCCATCGTCATGGGCGAGTTCACCATCGCCTCGCTGTTGTCACAGAAAACCTTTGGTCCATACTTATTTCAACTCAGTTCCAGCAAGGTTTATGAACCATCGGCGCTGACCATCCTCAGCTTGGCTTTAACGTGGCTCTGTATTGCACTTATTCAACTGCTTGGACGGCGTTCGGGGCAAAGCCGTACCACAGTATTCTAAAAGAGGGTATCGAAGTGGCATTTTTGGAATTGACCAACGTTCACAAAGAATTCGTCAAGTTCATCGCGGTTGAGGACTTTAACCTCAAAGTCGATAAAGGCGAGTTTGTCTCGTTTCTCGGCCCCAGCGGATGCGGCAAAACCACCACCTTACGCATGATCGCCGGTTTTGAAAAGCCCTCTAGCGGTCAGATTACCATTGATGGCAAGGACATCACCAATGTACCTGCCAACAGGCGGAATGTCGGAATGGTGTTCCAATCCTACGCCCTTTTCCCGAACCTCAATGTCGCCAACAACATTGGCTTCGGGCTCAAGGTCAAAGGGGAGTCGCCCACCCTCATCAAGCAGCGCATCAACGAAATGCTGGATCTGATTCACATGCAGGAATTCGCCTCTCGTTACCCGCATCAGTTGTCCGGCGGTCAGCAGCAGCGCGTCGCCCTTGCCCGTGCCATCGCCATCCGTCCCCAAGTCTTGCTCATGGATGAACCACTCTCTGCCTTGGATGCCAAAATCCGCATCAACCTGCGTCAAGAAATCCGTGCCATCCAGCGCCAGTTGGGCATCACCACCATTTACGTCACCCATGATCAGGAAGAAGCCCTCTCCATTTCGGATCGCATCGTCGTCATGAGTCGTGGACGCATGGAGCAGGTCGGCACGCCTATCGACATTTACAATGCGCCCCAAACCCGTTTCGTCGCATCCTTCGTTGGTACCCTCAATCTACTCGACGCAAAAGTGGTGGATGGTCGCGCCGGTCTCATTCAGATTGATGACCAGACGGTGGCAGTCGGTCAGCAGTTGATGGATGCTCAAGCCGGTAAGGCTGTCTCGGTGGCCATTCGCCCTGAGGCCATCACCATCAACGGCAAATCCAGTACACCCGGCAATCACCTCAATGGTGCCGTCGATGATGTCTCGTTCCTCGGCTCAGTCGTCCGTGTGCGCGTCAAACTCGAAACCCAGCGCATCAATTTTGATTCATTCAATAACCCGAACCTTATCCCGCCCGCCATCGGACAGCCCGTCTCGCTGGCCTTCTCGCCCGACGCCTGCATGATTGTCCGCGACGAATAACCCCTCGCTTTTCACGATACGTGTTCTCATAATAATTACATCAAGTGGTTCCCTCCCTGTTACTACGGGGAGGGCTAGGGTGGGGTTTGATTTATGAACATCCTCAACGTCGGCTACAATTCGACCAACTACTATATCCTTGCCGATTCGAAACCGCGCCTGCTCATCGACATCGGTTTCCCCGGCACGCTCCCCAAATTGCAGCACCAGCTCAAGCGCGTCGACATCCACTTGGCCGACATCAAACATTTGTTAGCCACCCACTACCATCCCGATCACGCCGGACTCGCCCAAGAACTCAAAAACATCGGCATCAAGCTCATCGTAGTGGATCTTCAACAGCCCGCGATTCCACTGCTCAAAACCCAGCTAAAGCCCTCAAATCACTATGTCGAGATCAACCTCAAAGACAATCTCGTCATCACCCTTGCCGAAAGCCGTTCCTTCCTCGCTAAACTCGGCATTCAGGGCGAACTCATCCCTACCCCCGGCCACTCCGATGACAGCGTAAGCCTCGTGCTCGATACGGGCGAAGCCTTCACCGGCGATTTACCGCGTCCGCTGCCCATGGCCGAAGGCAGCATGCTCACTGTCAACCGCAGTTGGGATACCCTCCGCGCACACGGCGTCAAACGCAGCTACCCCGGCCACGGCCCCATCTATACCCTTGAATAATCGCTCTGCTGAAACGAACGCTTTTGAAGCTATAGCCTAAGGGGAAACTGAAAGAAGTGTTAGCCTTCTTATCGTAGGGCAAAACAATACTGACTTTTTAACAAAACCATATCCTTGTATGGGCAAGATAATGGTCTTTAACTTTTTAATACGGAGTATCGTCGTAGGGGAGAGTCTGTGACCCTCCCTCTTGCTTCCTCCCTCGCTTGCGGGGGAGGATTAAGGAGGAGGTTCTTTACTCCGTCCTAAATTGGAAAACTTCATTATCTTGCCCGATCGGTTCACTCCGTTGTTTATGGGCTATCGGCGGAGTGGGCTTCGTTGTCCGTATTATCCCTGAACCATCACCGCTTCACTCGCATCCCGCCCCTGCCGTTCCAGCACCGCCGACAACCGCCGCAGGATCTTGTTCCAGCCGTACCCCATCACCAGACTGACCACCATCAGCTTAAAACCTTTGAATCCGGTATGCTCCATCACCAACTGCGTGCTCTCCTTGCCGTCGCATCCGATTTCCGGCGTCAGCGTAAAACTCAGCACCGTATCCAGTTGCGTGAAAATGTTCTTCCCGACCTTGTCCGCTTTCCGTGAATGAATTCCCGCGCAGGCCAGCGTCTTTTCGCCCGTTGCCTCTCCGCGATAGGTATAAGCCACCCGCTTCCCCGGTTCGAGCTCAATCACCTCACAGTACGTCAATCCATCCCATCCCCGCTGCTGCTTCATATGAAACGTGAATTCCTGCCCCAGCTTCGGCACAAAATCATTGTCCATCAACCATGACGCTAAGACCCGCTGGTTGGTGATCGCCTCCCATACCTGTTCATGTGGATAAGGCAGCAGCCGTTCCAATCGAATGGTTCGTTCCATGCTTCGTCCTTCGTCTACTCACTTTTGTAGAGGTGTTTTCAAAAACCAGAGGGTTTCGTAGGGGAGTGTCTGTGACTCTCCCACCTAATCGTTCTCGTGTAACAGGCTCAAATTAGTTGGGTTGCGCATCCAACAATGCTGGCAGCCGCTCCCGTAAAATGCGCGAATTCCAGCCCATGCCCAGCATATCGCGGATCGTTTTTCCGGCTTGTCCCGCACTCTCAAATCCTGAGTGTTCCAGCCGCAAATTAGTACCACCATCTGCCGCGTCCAGCGTAAACGTGACCAGCGTATCCAGATGGCTCGGCGCGTTCGTCCAGCGGTAGCTTAACCGTTTCTCAGGCTCAATCGCCGTCACTTCGCACTCGATCACCCCACTCCAATCCTGCTGCACGGTCGGACGGAACGTGAATTGGTGCCCGACTACTGGCTGGAAATCGTTCGGCATCAGCCACACCGCCAGCGCGTTGCTATCGATCAGCGCCTTCCACACCTTACTCACTGGATGTGGATAGAAAATGTCAATCACAATCGGGTCAACAGTCACTCTTGTTCCTCCAAGAAATCCCCAAGCGCACCCAGTCGATCTTGCCAGAAGCGTTGGTAGTTTTGCACCCAGCGTTGAACTTCCCTCAGCCCTTCCGAATGCAGTTGATAGCGCCGTTCACGTCCCTGCCGCTCTTCGGATACCAACCCCACATCCAATAGAACCCGCAAATGCTGTGAAATCGCGGGGCGGCTCATATCAAACGGTTCGCTCAACTCTTTAACCGACCGTTCTTTCTCGCGCAGCATATCCAGCAGTTGCCGCCGCACCGGATGGGCAATCGCCGTAAACACGTCTTCGCCCGACCGCTGGACCGTCTTTGTCACGTTCAGCATGGATTATTCTCGCTTCTGTATCGATCTCATCTTATTATAGGTAAGCTATAACTTACATGTCAAGTGAAATAATAAATTGCTATAATCAGAGTCTGCCGAATTCTATTAATATTTATGCCAAATCCGGGGTTTTCAAAGGGACGGAGGATGCCGCATAAGTCGTAAATTATTCTATTCGTGTCCATTTTCGAATGGCACCATTCACTGCCTTAATCTTGACGACTTGGAGGTTCAATCGTATTGCATTTATTATGAATTCGGTTTATCCGCACAAACCTTCACCGACCGATTTCCAACCATCCCCAAACCCGCCGCACCCATCTGCTCCCTCAAAACGGTTAGCGCAAACGCCCCGAAATAGTTACAAAATGTTCTTCCAAAATGTAACCCGTTCTTTTAGGCATTAGCGTACAATGAGAACAGGATGTTCCGTAGGGATTTGCCGCTGGCAAATCCTGCCTCCGACATTCCACAACGCACCTTAACAACCACCAATCGTTGCAAATGTGACTCATATCACCGATTCTCAACTGCAATATTTTCAACATTTGCCACGCTGCCAAAGGCAATGCTGCCGCCATTGCCGCCACAAAAAAGCACTGCTGAATTTGCCGCCTGTGCTGCTTTCGCCGCATATTTCGCATAAACAGCACGCTTCAGCGCCTTTAGGCTCTCAGGCAGTGGCTTGAGGCACTGACGCCTCTGACGACATTTGAGACAAACAGAACTTCACTTTGAAAATAAACAATATGGTGAATTTTGTGAAGAATATTTGATACGAGGAAATCCACTGTGTCGTTTTCGCAGTATTCGCAGCATTTGCAGTTTTTCACATCACAACCAGATGAGCTTACTGTACGAGCGAATAGCCAATCGCGAACTGCTAAAAGGGATTCCGAATCACCGCCGATAGGTCACCATAAACCGCACCAGACTCAATGTCGAAATCTCGGCATCACCGTACGTCTCAAAACGCAGTTCGGTCAGTCCGGCGTCTCTAAAGTGGTTTAGTTCGGAGCGGATCAGCGGCCATGGACGCTTTACCTGCTGCTCGGCAGCTTTCGCCAAACGGCCAATTGCCAGCAGTATCCCGCCCGGAGCCACTAATCCCGCAATCGCCTTCATCACATCCCGCCGAACCGCCACCGGAATTGCTTGAATGGTGTTGATTTCCAGTACAAAATCAAACTGCCAGTCTTTGGGCAGGTTAAAGAGATCGGCTTGAACGTAATCGACCTTCGAACCGGGGAAACGCTGCCGGCACCAATCAATGGCCGTGGCCGAAACATCAAAGGCCGTCACGTTGAAGCCACGACGTGCCAGTTCCTCGGCATCATCACCCAATCCGCAGCCCACCACCACCGCCGATTGGTTCCGGGTGTCCGGTGCAATCGTTTCCAGCCATTCCAGCAGAAACGGATTCGGTCGCAAATCCGCCCACGAGATATTCGTCGGCTGACCTTGGGCATTGGCATACACGTTTTCGAACCATTCTTGGTCGCCTGAAGAGGATTGGTCAGTCAATGCAAAAAGCCTCCATACCTACCGGATGAAGGCCATTATAAACGGCGAAACGCTCACTCATCAAACTTGATTTTGTAGAGAAAAGTCTGAGACTTTTCTACCGAGCCTAAATTCGTTCGTGCTGCTGGCGCAGGCGGTCGGCCATAATCCGCATCACTTCGAGGGCAAACATCGGTGTCTCTTCAACCATAAAGACGAAACGACTCTTATCAATTTTTACCAACTTGACATCAGTCCTAGCCGTGGCCGTACCACTGCGAGTCTGGTCATCAATCAGTGCCATCTCGCCGATCAGTCCGCCGGAGCCAACCGTCTCTAAAAGATGGCCTTTCAAGGTAATATCAACTTCGCCTTCGATCACCACGAAAGCGTAATCGCCCGTGTCGTCTTCCTTGAAGATCACTTCACCTGCGGAAAAGGCTTGCTGATCTTTAACAAACTTAAAGAGATTCAAAATCGCCATCTTGTTCACCTTATGATTGAAATTCATAACATTCTAGATGTGACTCGTTTGTGCAGCCTTTAAGCCCGGGTTAAGTACTGTTAAGTGCCCGTAAACCGCCGTTAATGTGATGAAGGGCTATTGGCGGGCTATTACGCGGTCGTTATAATAGCCTTATCGGAAGTCATCTGAACTTCGCTTTGCAAAGGTTTCGACTCATGCCGCTCCGTCGTTTGTTTTACAGCAACAATCCTCCCCCACCCGCCTGCCGGTAAGCTGGCGGCAAGGCTGAGTAGCTGACGTGTGAATGCCACGTTTGTTTTGTGCTGCCCCATCCCGCCCCGTATTCGACACATCCCACCCTTATTCGTTTGCACATTGAGGAACATGCTAAATGGAACGTTTATCGCCGTCGCTCGAAGGGCAGCGTCGTGGCTTCGGACTAGTGGCTATCGCCGGTACACTCTGGGGAACCATCGGCCCTGCAACTCAGGCCATCTTTGCATCATCGAGTACAACAGCGCTCTCAATCAGCTTCTTCCGCGCGGCTTTTGCTGCGCCTGTCTTACTTGTCCTCTGCTGGTGGCTGCTGCGGGAGAAAGCCTTCAGCATCACCCGCCGCGATTTGATCATCATGATTCTGGTGGGTATCTTCACCGGTCTCAGCCAGACCGCTTATCTGATCGCCATTCCGCTGGCGGGCGTTACCATCTCGACGTTGGTTGGGGTCTGTACCGCGCCCGTATCCGTCGCGCTGGTATCCGTTATCTTCCGCTTCGAACCGTTTAATCGCAAAGTGATGCTGTCGTTGGTTTGCGCGCTCATCGGTACGGTGTTGGTGGTGGGCATCAAACCGGGAACTGAACTCCCACACGATGCCATCCTCGGCGTGATCTTTTCGGTCGTTTGCGGTCTGCTCTACGCCGGATCGATTGTCTGTGGACGCTTCGTCGCACGGCGCGCGCATTCCGTCCAGATCAACGCCATCAGCTTTGTGTCCAACGGAACGATGCTCTTTTTCATTGGCATCCTGACCACGGGCATCAAAACCACCTATCCCGCGCAAGGCTGGCTGCTGCTGCTGTATTTAGGGCTTATTCCGACCGTGTTGGGCTACGGTTTATTCATGGCCGGGATGAAAACCACGCAGGCTACGATTGCAGGCATCATCACGCTGCTCGAACCGGTGACGGCTGCTGTTTTGGCTGCCATCCTGTTCGGGGAGCGGCTGACCTTGTTAGGCATCTTTGGAGCGCTGCTGCTCTTAGGCGCAATCGTAGTGCTGGCGCGTGCCGATTAGGACGACTCGCTGGACACAACGTCTTTGGCGTGATTGCGCCGCTTGAATGGCCTAACTCTCAAAAGCGAACTAAACTTCTCTTATTCATACAATAGGAGAAGTTATGGATAATTCAAAGCCCGGCTTTACCACGATTGACGAATACATCGCGACTTTCCCCGCACCTATTCAAGAACTGCTGCAGCAGGTACGGGCGACGATCAAAGCCGCTGCTCCGGAAGCCACCGAAAAGATCAGCTATCAGATGCCGACCTTTTTCTTGAACGGCAATCTGGTGCACTTTGCCGCTTTTAAGAATCACATTGGTTTTTATCCGGCGCCGCGTGGTATCGAAGCCTTCAAGGAGGAACTCGACCAATACAAGGGTGCAAAAGGCTCGGTGCAGTTTCCGCTTGACCAGCCGATGCCACTGGATTTGATCCGCCGAATTGTGGAATTTCGAGCGGATGAAAACCGCAGCAAAGCTAAAAAGAAGAAATAAACCAATTCGCGTGGAATAATCCATTACCTATTCAAGTATAGTACAAGTAGCACTCCAGACTATCGATGATCTCGTGTTACAGTTTTATAGTAGATGGGCATAAATATAGAATTGGTATTCGGGTACGGTCAAAATGAGTGGGGAAGAAAAAATCAAAATCCTGCTGGTTGATGACCACGACATGGTGCGCCAAGGTTTGATCGTTTTGCTTCGCACATTTGATGATTTTGAGGTGGTTGGTGAGACGGGGGACGCACGTAAATCGGTAACCCTGTGTGCCGAATTACAGCCCGATGTCGTGCTCATGGATATTCTTATGCCGCACATGAATGGCGTTGCTGCCACCAAGTTGATCCATGAACGGTTCCCTTATATACGTATCATTGCGCTCACCAGTACCACCGAACGAAACTTGATTGAAGATATGTTCAAAGCCGGTGCGATGAGTTACATCATTAAAACTGGTTCAATTGATGAAGTCGCTGCCGCAATAAGGGCTTCAGTTCAGGGAACGGCAATGTTAGCCCCTGAAGTCACGGATGTTTTGTTGACGAATATTCATCGTGCTCCCCAATTTGGATACGACCTTAGCAAGCAAGAACTCAAGGTTTTAGCGCTGTTGGTCGAAGGACTCAATAATCGCGAAATCGCGAACCGCATGGTCGTGAGTCAATCCACCGTGAAGGCGCACATCGGCAGTATTTTTTCGAAGCTCAACACCAACAGCCGTACCAAAGCCATCGCTATCGCGGTGCGAAATCACATCCTTGAACGAGCGCGTGCGACTCAGGGATAGCACTCCATTCCCTACGGATAAATATCCTCAAAATCTATCCTTTTGGCCTATAGTGTACTCCCTAATATGGGCGATGCAGATGCTCTATGCCTAAACATAGAATAGCTTTAGCCGATTCGTGTTTTTTGCAGCTGAGTCATGAAGCCTTGATAAGTTTTAAGGAGCATTGGCATCGTGTTAAAGAAGCAGAATGGCCGGGGGAAAGCGGTCAAAGTTACCTTTACATTACCAAAAGATGTGCAAGGTGAAAACGTTTGTTTAGTGGGTGATTTTAATAATTGGAATGAGCAAGCTAACCCGATGGAACAAGATAAAGATGGTGGTTTTAAGACCACGCTCAGTCTTGAAAAAGGCAAGGAATACCAGTTCCGCTATTTGGTCAACGGTATTGAATGGCACAACGATTGGCAAGCCGATAAGTATGTCCAGAATGCATTCGGAGGTGATAACTCGGTTGTCGTGACGTAAAAGCAATCCATTAATCCTAAGGAGAATAACACATGGCAAACACATTGAGCGGCAAGAAGGTCGCAATTCTGGTTGAGCAGGGTTTCGAGCAAGTCGAGATGCTTAAACCCAGAGAGGCGCTGGAACAGGCCGGCGCTCAAACCCAAATCGTGTCACCCCAAAAGGGCAAGGTCAAAAGTTGGGAGCATACCGATTGGGGCAAAGAATATGCGGTTGATGTCCAGCTTGATCAAGCCCATACCGACGATTATGATGCTTTGCTGCTCCCCGGCGGCGTTATGAACCCCGATCATCTGCGCCGCAATGAAAAAGCGCAGGCGTTTGTTCGTGCCTTCTTTGATGCAGGCAAGCCTGTTGCCGCCATCTGCCATGCCCCTTGGACACTGATTGATGCTGGCGTCGTATCAGGAAAGATGATGACATCCTATCCCTCGCTTAAGATGGACTTGATCAACGCCGGAGCCAATTGGGTTGACCAAGAAGTGGTCGTCGATAACGGGCTGGTCACCAGCCGCAATCCGAATGATATTCCGGCGTTCAACAAGAAGATGGTCGAAGAATTCGCGGAAGGTGTTCACGAACACTAGCATTTGCGCTGAATAGAAAACAATAAAAACAGGCTGCTTATCATCTTGATAGGCAGCCTGTTTTATGTTGACTTTGAATGCTGTAGAGAAAAGTCTCAGACTTTTCCTATGCTACTCATACTGCAGGGCGCGGATAATCTCCATCTTGGCAGCGTTACGGGCAGGGATAGCCGATGCCAGCAGCGCAAGAATGATCCCACCAACGAAGGACACAACCAACGCCGCACCGGGGAAGACATACGGGATTTGCCAGCCGATCACACGGATCGCCATAGTAAAGCCGTAGCTCAGGGCGATACCCGCCACAATCCCGGTAATTGCCCCGAAGATACCGAGCAAAATGGCCTCCGCAACCACAATACGCCGGACTTGGCTGCGGTTGCCTCCCACGGCGCGGATGATGCCGATTTCGCGGGTGCGTTCCAGTACGTTAATCGTCAACGTATTCAGTAGGCCCAGCACTGCCGGGAACAGGATTACCAGCGCCAGCACATTAACCAATTTGAGGGCTCCCACCGTGGTGTCGATCATGAAATCACGATATTCGCCTGTCAATCGAGCCGTGAACTGCGGATAATCCTTGAGCACGGTCTGCACAGCGGCCAGTCCAGCAGGCTTATCCACGCTGGGCTTCAGATTGAGCATCATCATAACATCTTCAGCCTTATGAAAATCCATCTGCATATTGGCCTGCGATATAAAAGCCGTCGCGATCTTGAAACTCAGCAAATCGTTTGCCAGCCCGACAATTATATAGTCTTGCTGCCCATCGGCAGTTTGCAGTTTGATCGTATCCCCAACCTTCGCTTTTAACGTCGACGCCAGCACCGAGTTCAAAACGGTCGCCCGCTCACTGTTCAATGCGCTGTAAGCATCGCTCGGATTACCTTCAGAGAAGTCCAGCGGAAACACCTTTTCATAACTGACTGGATCAATGCCCAGCACCTGCACCGTCTGACCATTAGCAATACTGGATGCATATCGCAGTCCCGCCACTGTTTCGACTTCTGGCAGTGACTGTAAACGTGTCGCCAATGAGTCATCCGCACCGATGACGCCTCCGTACACCGCAATGGTGGGTGGAATAATCATGATGTCGCTGCCAAAGTTCTTCGAAACCATGTTCACGATGAAATCATTGAAGCTGCCCACAATCGCCGCAATAGCGATGAACACCGCGAATCCAATCATCATTGTACTGGCGGTAATGGCTGCCCGCCCCGGCTGTCGGGTGAGGTTGCCCTGTGCCAGATCACCTTCACGGGTGAAAACCAACGCCAAGATCGGGCTGAAGATTAGCGCCACTGGAGTGACCATCGACGGCGCGATGGCAATCATGCCCACAAGGATGAGGAATGCCCCCGCAGCCCCGGTCTGTGAACCGGCCAATAACAGGATGACGCCCAGAACCAGCATCACCAGACCAATAATCAAGCCGCGGCGGGCCGCCCGCTGCATGTTGCTGATGGTCGCCGGACGCAGCGCCTCCAGCGGCGATGTGCGGGATGCCGCTCGCGCTGGAAAGTAAGCCGCCAGCAACGTTGTCAACAAACCCAAAACTATCGGGAGGATAAACGCCTGCGCATTCAGGCTAATTGTGAGCGTTAATCCGGAGATAAAGCCGCCCGCCAGCTTTGAAAATCCGGAACCTGCCGACAGTGCCAATAGATACCCGATGATCAGGCCAATAACCGTCCCGATAACACCCTGCAACAGTCCTTCGACAATCAACAGTTGAGACAATTGCCCACTTTCAGCACCAATCGCCCGCAGCATGCCCAGATCATGACGGCGTTCCACCACCACTGTACGGAAGGTGTTGAAGATCAAAAAACCTCCCATGAACAAGGCAAAGAAACCGAGTATATCGAACATGATGGTTGCCGATTCCAGCGTCGTGACCGCGTCCAGCACGCTCGAATTGGAAACCTGTTGGAAGCCCTCGCCCAGCGCCTTTTGTACATCAGCCAGCACCATATCGCGGTTCGCCCCATCGGCCAGCTTAATGTCGATGCTGTTGATCAGATCAGGTTGGTTAAACATGTGCTGTGTATCGGCCAGTGTCATCGTGATTTGCGGCGTGGTCATTTGTACGCCATCCGCCACCAGACCGACAACGTTAAAGATGTTCAATCCGCCCGCCGTGATCAGCGGGAATGTTGTACCGACTTTCAGTTCCGGTGCGAGGCTTGCAATCGCAGCCGGAAGCAGTACCGCGTTGTGATCCTCAGCCTTTAGTGCACGCCCTTCACTGATAGTAATCTCGCGTACATCGTTGACAGTGGTCGGATCAATACCCATCACTTCGAGTTGTGTCGCGCTGCCCACACCGCCTGCGATACCTTTTCCGGGCAGTGTGATCTCACGAGTTAGAACGCCGGTCGCTGCCTTGACGCCTTGCACACCCTTAACCGTATTCAGGGCATCCGCAGCAGCAAACGACTCTCCGGTAACACTCTTCATGGTGATATCTGCTGCGCCAGAGGTCGTCGAAATCATGCGACCAAAGGATTCTTTGGCACTTGGCAGAATCAGATTGAAAGCAAAGATCAGCGCCACACCAAACACAATTGATAGAATGGTCAAGGTGGTGCGGAGTTTGCGCCCGCCTGCGTCCCCATTACACGCATACCAAACAAACAGACAGCCTTAACGCATCGCGACCTTGCTCAACTGCTCACGAATGTCGTCAGCGCTTGTGCTCTGGTTCTTCAGCCGGTTTTCATCCACAACCTTGCCGTCCTTGAGGAACACAATTCGATCCGCATAAGCCGCAATACGCGGGTCATGGGTCACGATCACAATCGTGCGTCCCCAATCATCAGCCGCCTGCCGCAGCAAGCGAACCACTTCTTCACTGGCAACCGAGTCGAGATTACCCGTCGGTTCGTCGCCCATAATGACCAGCGGATTCGCTATCAAGGCGCGGGCTACGGCCACACGCTGCTGCTGCCCACCAGACATTTCAGACGGACGGTGTTCGACACGGTCTTTGAGTCCGACTTTTACCAATGTCTCATCAGCGCGTCTCAGTGCTTCGTCCCGTTTCACACCGTCGAGGATCAGCGGCATGGCGACGTTATCCCGTGCCCGCAGCACCGGAATCAGGTTATAGAACTGGAACACAAAGCCCAACTCTTTGCGGCGGAGCTGAGACAGTTTGTCGTCATTCAGCGTGCTCAGGTCTTGGTCACGCAGCCAGACCTTGCCGCTGGTCGGACGTTCAAGCCCACCCAGCATATACAACAGCGTGCTTTTGCCGGAGCCGCTTGGCCCCATAATGGCGACGAACTCCCCGTTATCAATAGATAGGTTGACATCTTTCAGCGCATGAACAGGCTGTTCGGGAGTGCCATAAGTTTTCGTGAGCGATTCAGCACGTAGGAGTGCCATTTTCAGTTCCTTTCGACTTTAAGCCGAGCTTACAAATTCACTAATCTTCAGAGGTAGACGGTTCCAATGGTCGTGTCAGTTTCGGCCTCCCTCGTGTCTTCGGTTGGGGTTGGGGCGGCGCATACTTCTTCAAATCTGGCAGCCGCATTTCACACATCTCAATCCAGCGCAAATCCGCCTCCAAATGCATGGTCGCCGTTTCCAGCAGCAGCATCCGAGGCAGTTGGGTTTGTGGATCAGCTTTGCGCAGCAGTTCAGTCACATGATGAAGCTGCTGATAAAGTTCGCGCCGCTGAACCATCAAGACTTGGTCAGGGCTGACTGGCCCATCAATCAGGCTCAGCACCAGCTTGACGTAGAAGTTATCGCCCAGTTGATAGTCACGGACTTCGGGCGTGGTATACCATTTATGCAGCTCCTCAATACCCGCTTCGGTGATCGCATAGACTTTGCGATCCGGCGCGTCGCTACTTTCCATGACTTCATAATCCACCAAGCCTGCTTCATACAAACGAACCAGCGTGCTGGCGATTTGTCCGGGCTTCACATCCCAATCGGCGTTGATGGCCAGTGAAAACTGCTTGCCTAATTCGTAACCATGCATCGGACGCTGGTAAAGAAGTGCTAAGAGACTGTGTTTGACCGACATCCAAAAACCTATACACTGAGTGTCTAGTTAATAAAAATACTATACACTCAGTTTCTAGGTTTGTCAATTGAAATCGAGCGGGCACAGTTTTGAGAGAGAATCCATCGGATTGGCGCGCAGACTATGAGATTCTAATCCCCAGACTATGGAAATCATGAGAATCAAAAGATCGAACTCGATAGGCGGTGCGCGGGGTGTAAAATACACGCTCGTTTTTAATGAACCACTAGGGAATGATCGTGATTGACGCATACGGAATACACATCGGCCCATTGTATCTTCGGTTTTATGCACTGATTCTGGTGACAGCGATTTTTGTTGGGACGTGGATTACAGCGCGGCGAGCTAAAGCACGCGGTGATAACCCGGATACCATCTGGGACATGATTACATGGGCGCTGCTGCCGGGGATTATCGGGGCGAGGCTCTACCATGTCTTCACGCCGACGCCGGCTTCCGGACTGACCACGCAGTATTATTTCGAGCATCCGCTTGAAATCTTTGCCATCTGGAACGGCGGCTTAGGCATCTACGGCGCAGTAGTAGGCGGCGCATTGGGCATCATTCTTTATGCCCGCTATCACCATCTGCCGATTTTAAAGTGGTTTGATCTGGCGATGCCGGGAGTGCTGGTGGCGCAGGCTATCGGGCGATGGGGCAATTTCGCCAACCATGAACTTTACGGCGCGCCTACATCGCTGCCATGGGCTATTCCAATCCCGCCTGAAAAACGCCTGCCCGGATACCAGCAGTATACGACTTTTCACCCGCTCTTTCTTTACGAGTCGATCTGGAATCTGGCTTCCTTTGCTGTCATTATCTGGATTGAACGGCGCTTTCGGGACCGTCTGCGTCAGGGGGACATCCTGCTTATCTACCTCATTCTCTATCCGGTTGGACGCTTCTTACTGGACTTTGTGCGGTTGGATAGCAACGGCATCGGTGCACTCACGACCGCGCAGTGGACATCCCTAGCTGCCGCAGTGATTTCAGCAGTCTTGCTGGTGATTCGCCATTTGCGGTCAATGTCTACGTCGAATGCTGTTCCAACGCAAGGGATTAAAGGCTAATTCCCAGCATTTAGCTTTCCATGAGGCGCAGATCATCAATTGCACCTCAATTAAACTCTGTTTGATGCCTATCTGTTGATGCGGCATACCTTAGAATCAAAATGTAATTGAATCGACCACCGCTTCGAAGTCGCATTACTTGATTTCAATCAGAGGATTCGAGTTGTAATGAGAAGTTAATGATCGGGGTTTGTCAGAGATTGAGTACAGAGAATTGGGCGGTGTCTGACATCAAATCAATTGAAACCAAGGTGTAAAAAACAAACAAAAGGAAATTTAGCTAAAGTGACAAGAATTTGAGAAACATTAGCTGGGTTCAACCCATTTAACCGCACGGCCCAATTCTCACATACGTGAATAGATGTATATATTCACATACTATATTCAATAGAGTAGTGGGGTGCCTGTCATCCCGATAGTTGTGAGCGTCATATAATGGGGCTGTCTTTTGTCACTTGCCTTACGATACTCATAGGTAAACTTTCGTTCTCTTTCGTTTTATTCACTTTCTAACTTTCATTTGGTACTTTCTTTCATATTAAAAGTTCTTGTGACAAATTGCTATTACTTGTCATGACGATACTCACTTCATGGATGGAAGCGCTTGATGCATACTGTGGTCATGAAATGAAACGAAGTAATAAAGCAAAGCAAATGGGAGTTTTAAGATCATGAGTAGTGTCATCACCAAGTCCGGACGTATCGTCGAAGATCCTCCACTCGCACGGTTCTTGTTCAGTGATGTTCGGATGGCGTGGCTGTGGACGGTCGTGCGCGTCTTAATTGGAATTTCATGGTTGCAAGCCGGTTTACACAAAGTCAGTGATCCCGGATGGATGCAGACCGGTGAGGCGTTGAAGGGGTTCTGGGCAGGTGCGCTGGCGATCCCCGATGGTGGTAAGTCCAAGATTGCCTTTGACTGGTACCGTCAGTTCCTGCAAGGCTTGATGGACAGCGGTTCCTATGTTTGGTTCGCCAAGCTGGTCGCAGTCGGTGAAGTTTTAGTCGGTGTAGCTCTGATTGTCGGTGCGTTCGTCGGTATCGCCGCCTTCTTCGGTGCCTTGATGAACTGGAATTACGTCATGGCCGGTACCGCCAGCACCAACGCGCTGCTGTTGGTCGGTGCGATTGCTCTGATCCTCGCATGGAAGATCGCGGGATACTACGGTGCGGACTATTTTCTGCTGCGCTACATTGGTACACCGTGGCAGACTGGAAAAGCCAAGCGTGATGAAGAAATCGCGGCAGCGGATAAAGCTGCCTCACCCGGGCAGGCATAAGCCTAAGCGAGCAAGCTCAAACTTTGGAACCCCTCTCACAGTGAGAGGGGTTTTTGTTTGCGTTTCGCTCAAAACCAATTGTGCCAACTCATTATCACTTCGTTGGGTTAGCCGTTAAGCCACTGCGCGGCCTCTTTGGCAAAATAGGTCAGAATCATATCCGCACCGGCCCGCTTGATGCTCGTCAGCGTCTCCAAAGTACAGCGTTTCAAGTCAATCCAACCGTTGATGCCTGCCGCTTGCAACATGGCGTACTCGCCGCTGACCTGATAAGCGGCTGTGGGCAGGTTATAGGATTGGCGTACGGCGCTCAGAATATCGAGATAGGGTAAGGCGGGTTTGACCATCAGCATATCCGCACCTTCGGCCACATCCAACGCGACCTCTTTGAGCGCTTCACGTCGATTCGCCGGATCCATCTGGTATTCGCTGCGGTCACCAAATTGCGGCGGACTTTCGGCTGCCTCGCGGAAAGGGCCATAAAACCCACTGGCATATTTGACGGCGTAGCTCATGACCGCCACGTGTTCAAATCCATTTGCATCCAGCCCCGAACGAACCGCGCCGACCATACCATCGATCATGCCCGACGGCGCAATAATATCCGCGCCTGCTTGAGCATGTATGGTTGAAGCTTGAGCGAGTAATTCCAGTGTCGGATCATTGAGCAGGTAGCCTTCGGGAAGATGCGGATTATAGTGCTCGTCGCCACGGTGGTTGATAATTCCACAGTGACCGTGATCGGTATACTCGCAGAAGCACATATCTGAAATAACGATCATCTCCGGCACCGCGTCTTTAATGGCGCAAATCGCTTGAGGAATGATTCCATTCGGGTTGTAATTTTCGCTGCCACACGAGTCTTTGACTTCAGGGATGCCGAATAAGACCACAGCCGGAACCCCAACTTGATAAGCGCTTTTCACTTCGCCCACCAGCTTATCGACCGACCACTGAAACTGACCGGGCATCGAGCGAATCGGCTGCTGAATATCCGTCCCATGCCGCACGAACAGCGGATAGATAAAGTCGTCGGGCGCAAGGTTGGTTTCACGTACCATTCGCCGCAGCGTGGCCGTTCGTCGCAAGCGCCTCGGACGGATGTGCCCCGCTTGGGCAGTCAATTCGTGGTTATGGACGGTGGATTCCGTATCAATCATGGATGTTCCTTGCTCTTAATAACTTGCTCAAAATAGTGCTCAAGCGTTGTGACCAACCCGCTCAACGTATTGGCACCAGAAGGTGTTAAGATGGTCGTGAACCCGTGCTCATAGGCCGTATGGCTGGTCTTTGGGCCGATGCAGGCCGCCGGAACCATGATAGCAGATGCTAACTGCCCGCCCTCATTTTGTATCCGTTCAGCAAAGTACGTTACAGCTGAAGAACTGCTAAAGGTCAGGGCGTCAATCTGTCCATGCGCTAACAGGCTCGATAAATCGACCCCGCCGATTCCAGAAACCGTCTGATAAGCGGTGACCGTATCCACTCTTGCTCCGCGTGCTGTGAGGGCTTGGGCAAGAGCAGCTTTAGCCAGCGCCGATTCCGGTAGAAAAATACGTTCACCTGCTTCCAGCCCAATATGATCAGCTAGCGACTCTGCGACATATTCGTCCGGTAGATCGAGGACTTGGACGCCTAAATAGTTTTGCGCGGCTGCGGCGGTCGCCGGTCCAACTGCTGCCGTGTGAAAGGCTGCTCCCGTCAAGGATAAACCCAGTGCGATTAACCGTTCAGCCATCACCATCACCGTATTGGCACTGGTCAACACCAGCCATTTGTAACGGCCTGCAATCAAATCCAGCAAACCATTGTCGAGAGCGGTGGTGTCTTCTTGCGGCATGATACGGATGCAGGGATATGCCAGCGGAACTGCGCCCCGTGCTTCCAACAGGGCATTGAGTGCGCCTGCTTGATGCACCGCCCGTGTGTTCACAACTCGCTTGCCAAGCATCGCCTTCATCATGGCCGCGACTCCATTAGCGCTTGCGCCCCTTTCGCCAGCGCTTCTTCAGCCAGTGCCAAGCCTGTCTCATAAGCCGTTTGAGCATTGACACTGGCGACAATCACCGAAGCGTCAATCTGCTGTGAGCCATCGACCGCCGACACCCGCCCACGCAGATGCAGTTGGCTGCCCTTCCACTCGCCATAAGCCGCCACAGGCACAGAACAGCCGCCGCCCAAGCCGGCTAAAAAGGCGCGTTCAGCCGTCACAGCCAGCGCCGTTTCCGAATGCTGGATAGATGCTAATTTCTCTAAGAGTTCCGCATCATCGCGGGTTTGAACGGCAATCGCGCCTTGCCCCGGTGCCGGAAGCATGTGCTCGAATTCCAGCACCTGGCTCACCGCGCCGATGTGGCCGAGCCGTTCCATTCCCGCGTAGGCTACAACAATCGCGTCATACTCGCTATCTACGTCCAGCGCTTTGCGCAAGCGGGTATCGACATTGCCGCGAATATCCACCATTTGGAGATCAGGCCGGATATGCAGCAGTTGTGCCGCGCGGCGATAGCTGCTGGTACCGACGCGTGCCCCTTTAGGCAGCGAGGCGAGGCTATAGCCTTCACGGCTCACCAGCACATCAGCGGCATTCGCGCGAACGGTGATCGCTCCGATAACCAAGCCTTTAGGCTGTTCGGTAGGCAAATCCTTTAGGCTGTGAACCGCACAATCGATGCGTTTGTCATAGAGCGCGGCTTCCAGTTCAGCAGTGAAGACCCCTTTACCCCCCATTAGCGGCAGCGGCGTATCAAGCACTTGGTCGCCACGTGTTTTGATGATCTGATATTCCGTATTCAAATTCGGCACCGTTGCTTGAAGCAGTTCCATGACGAAGCGCGTTTGCCACAATGCGAGGTCAGAACCGCGCGTTCCAAAGCGGAGGATTTGCATGCTCATCAGAATTTACCGCCTATAAAGAACGAATGGGCTGCACTATGCTCCAACCACAACCGAACAAAGCTCAGACGCTTCGTTCAATGCATTCTCATACACGTTTTACAGAACTTCGACATTGTATCGAAGCTTGCCCCATCTTCAACCGTTTTGATCACCCGAATATGTGATTCTGGCATCCTCTGGCCTTATCACGTGTTCGAGAACTGTCCATACAATACGCAAATCAACATTCAGATATAAAAACACAGGGGAACAGCATGAGCAAAAGCAATGGCGCAGTGATCCATCCGCAGACCAACACGGCCAACACACCGGAAGAAGCAACGCTGCTCAAGCGTGGTCTAGCTCAAATGCTCAAGGGCGGCGTCATCATGGATGTCGTCACGCCGGAACAGGCCAAAATCGCCGAAGACGCCGGTGCCTGTGCCGTCATGGCCTTGGAGCGTGTTCCTGCCGACATTCGTGCGCAGGGTGGCGTCGCCCGCATGAGCGATCCTGACATGATTGAAAGCATCATGAAAGCCGTTTCCATTCCAGTGATGGCCAAGTGCCGCATCGGGCATATTGTCGAAGCACAAATCCTTGAAGCGCTGGGCATTGATTACATTGATGAAAGCGAAGTCCTTACGCCTGCCGATGAAGCCAACCACGTCAACAAGCACAAATTCAAAGTGCCGTTTGTCTGCGGCTGCCGCAATCTCGGTGAAGCCTTGCGCCGCATCAACGAAGGTGCCGCTATGATCCGCACCAAAGGCGAGGCGGGTACAGGCGATGTGGTTGAAGCCGTTCGTCATGCACGGCAGGTCACTTCCGAAATCCGCCGCCTGACCAGCATGGACGAGGATGAACGCTTCACCTATGCCAAAGAAATTGGTGCGCCTTATGCGCTGGTGGTGGAAACGGCCAATCTCGGACGGCTGCCGGTCGTCAACTTTGCTGCGGGTGGTGTCGCAACCCCTGCTGATGCAGCCCTGATGATGCAGTTGGGTGTAGATGGCGTATTCGTCGGAAGTGGTATATTCAAGAGTGGTGATCCCGCCAAACGCGCCGCCGCCATCGTCAAAGCCACTACACACTATAACGATCCGGCGCTGCTGGTCGAAGCCAGCCGAAACCTCGGTGAAGCGATGGTCGGGATCAACGTCACCAGTCTACCGGATACACAGCGGATGGCAGGTCGCGGATGGTAAAACGAATCGGTGTCTTAGCGCTGCAAGGTGACTTTGCGGAACACAAAGCAGCCTTGCAGCGAGCAGGCGCACAGGCCGTCGAAGTTCGGCTGCCACACCAGCTTGAAGAGTTGCACGGGCTCATCATCCCGGGTGGCGAAAGCACCACCCTTCGCAAACTGGCGGATATGTACGGCCTCATGCAGCCTTTGCAGGAGTTCGCGCAGCAGCATCCGACATGGGGAACCTGCGCGGGAGCGATCATGCTGGCGCGGGAGATTGTGGGGCAGCAGGCACACTTAGGCGTCATGGATATTAAAGTCCAGCGCAACGCCTTCGGTCGGCAGATCAACAGTTTTGTGACCACCCTGCATATTGACGAGGATGACTATCAAGCGGTGTTCATTCGTGCGCCCTTGATTGTCTCGGTCGGTGAAGGGGTTGATGTGCTGGCTTGTCTGGACGATGGTCGTATCGTCGCTGCTCAGCAGGGTCATCTACTGGCGACCTCTTTTCACCCAGAACTGACCGACGATGTTGGCTTTCACCGCCGCTTCTTGGATATGATTGACAGGCATGATTACACTCAATCGTGATTCGCAAGAAGCGATTTACAAGCAGTTGTTTAACCACTTCAAAGGGCGCATCCTTGGCGGCGAGATGAAACCGGGTACACGTCTGCCTGCCAGCCGCGCCCTTGCCGATGAATTGCAAATCAGCCGCACCAGCGTGGTGAATGCCTATGCTGCTCTGGAAAACGCGGGCTTGATTGTCACGCGCGAACGTCGCGGCCTATTCGTAGTCGATAAGCTGCCGACGCTTTACGCTGAATGGATGTTGAGCGATGGTGACTTTGTTCCGTCCTCAGCCGCCAGAGCCTCTCATACCCATGATTTTCCCTCACTGATCAGCTTGAGCACGGGCAGTCTGCCGGTCGATTTCATGCCAGTTGAAGCCATGCGCCGCGCCTTGAACACCGTCTTGGATCGTGATGCCGGTGCCGCATTGAGCTACGAACCGACCGAAGGCTACAAACCGCTGCGCCGCGCCATTGCCGATCATCTGCACTCGCGGGGGATGACTATCAATCCCGATCAGGTCTTGGTTACAGGCGGATGCCAGCAGGCCATTGATCTCGCGGTGCAATCGCTCGTGCCACCCAATGGCATCATCCTGACCACCGACCCCACTTATGTCGGACTCATCGACATTGCTCGCACCCGTAATCTCGAACTCTTGACGATCCCGTGGTCAGAACGCGGCATTGATCTGGATGCCCTTGAAACCCTGATTCAAGAGCGCCGCCCACATCTCTTCTACTTGATGACCACTTTTCTCAATCCGACGGGCGCGGTGCTCTCGATGCAGCAGCGCCGCCAGCTTTTAGCCTTGGTCGCCCGTTATCACTTACCCATCTTGGAAGATGGCGTCTACGATGGATTTGATTATGAAAGCGCGTCGCTTCCTTCGCTCCGTGCCTTAGATCAAACTGGAAAGGTTTTATACGCCAGCGGCTTTTCCAAAACAGTCGTCCCCGGCACACGTATCGGCTACCTGATTGCCAGTGAGCAGTTGTACACCCGCATCAGCCGCGTCAAGCAAGCCGCCGATGTCTGCACCCCCGGCCTCAATCAACGGGCTATGACCGAACTGCTCCGCAGTGGGCAGCTCACCGCCCATCTGGAGATGGTACGCCATGCCTGCCAGCACCGCCGCGATGCTTTGCTTGACGCCCTCAAACGCTATGCGGATGGCACGTGGCGCTGGACCATTCCGCAGGGTGGCCTCTACATCTGGGTTGAACTGCCACAGTCTGGACCGACCGCTGTCGATCTGTTGGAAGCTGCCAAAACCAACGGTGTGGATTTCGCCGTCGGCATCAGCTTTTCACCCAACGGCAATTGGGCTTACCATCTGCGCCTGAACTTCAGCAGTTATTCGACACGAATTCTGGATGAGGGCATCCGCCGTTTGTGGACAACGTGGCAGGGGTACTCGTGAATTGAGAATTAAAAAGCGGTGAACCGTCGCCCACCGCTTTCAACTGTGTTTTTCTATAGACGATAGACTAACGACTACGCCCCGTACTTGGCCAGACGGTTGGCATGAGCCAGCGCCAACTGCATCAGATCAGACGCGGGGAACTGCCCCAAAGCACCAGTCATGCATTCGCGTTCGCCGTAGCACTGCGCCCGATCCGGCATATGGGTCTTGGGAGCGTGCAGCAGCGTCGGTACCGGATGCCAACTGTGTGACTTCATGGCAGCAGGCGTCGAGTGGTCACCTGTGATGATGAACACATCGGGATTGAGTGCCGTCAAAATCGGCAGCGCGGCATCCACCTGCTCGATAATCTTCACCTTGGCATCGAAGTTACCGTCCTCGCCGCGGCTGTCGGTATACTTGATGTGGCAGAACACGAAGTCATAGTCATTCCAAATCTTCGCCACGCGGTTGAACTCATCAGCAGCGCTGTCATGCCCATCGGTTTCGATGATGTCCATGCCGACCAGACGCGCCACACCCTTGTACATCGGGTACACCGCGACACAGGCCGCCTTTAGCTTATACACATCTTTGTACTTGGGCAGCGCTGGATCTTCGGCGAAACCGCGCAGGGTACACATATTGGCCGGTTCATGGCCCTTGAGCACTTCAGCAGCCTGTTTCAGCCATTCATTCATGATGTCGGCGGTACGCTGCGCCTTGGGATCAGTCGCGCGGGCGGGCAGAGGAGCCAATCCCGTCGCCTGTGGATCGGTGTCGGCAATCGCGCCGCTCAAACCCTCGCCGCGCAGCAGCAGGGCGAAACGATAATCTTGAACCGCTTCAACCGTAATATCGACACCCGGAATCTGAATCTTCTTGAGCAGTTCGACGCGCTTGATACCTTCTTCGGTGGGGATACGTCCGGCGCGGCGATCGGTGATCAGTCCGTTGGCGTCCACGGTACAGAAATTGCCGCGCACGGCTACGTCACCCGGCTTGACCTCGATGCCGATGCCGGTCGCTTCTAGGACGCCGCGCCCGATCTTGTATTCAATCGGGTCATAACCGAACAGCGCGAGGTGAGCCGGACCGCTGCCGGGAGCAATCCCGACCGGGAGTCATCGGCAGCCCACCGAGACCATCCATCACCAACAGCAGGATTTTGCCGCCTGCATCGTGCAGCAGTTCGCTGAGCAGTTCAAAGTTTGCCATAGTTGTCACCCTTTTATTGATTAATCCCTACCGTTGTAATCACAGGCGGCAAGTGTGTCAAGGGCAGTTGAAGGTGACAAATGTCAGGATTGCCTATTTGTGCTTTATGAAACACCAGTGAAGGTCTTTTGAGGCCATTGGTAGTTCACATCTGTAAAAGTCACACTAGATAGTGGACGCAGTGCCACAGCCTTATTCAATTGGGATGTGCCTACATTCACAAATAAGTTATGCCAGAAGAATGATAGATCGTCCTTCAGCCGATATATTTGGCTGATCTGCATCGACACCATCAAATCACCAAAACGCAGTGCGCCGGAAGATACATAAAAGGTACTTTGTACGATTACATCCTTGGTAGTCAGCACTACAATCCGCGAAAACATGCCATCCTTAGGCGTCAGCGTACAGGTTGCATAGGCCATCGAGTAATAATTGGTTTTATTCTGGCAGTCAAATCCATGAGCAGTTACCTTAGCCTGTGGCTCCCCCGGCAAAATCTCACTATACCCAGTGAAGATAGCGTTTTCGGTCACAGGCCGCTGTCCGACAATATGAATCCCGATAGCCAAAAAACAGCAGCTCGCAAGTAAGACTAATGTCGACCGCCAATAGAGCGCGATCAGATTAGGCTGAAAGTATCGCTGATGTAATCCCCCAAATATCCTCATGATTGCCCATCCTTTTCAAACCTATGTGTTTGTCAACAGCATAGGAAGTGAGGTGGAGGGGTGTCACCCCGCATAATGGGTGGTGGATAGGGGGATTTTTGAGGGCGGTCAGCTCAACAGGTTGAGTTCTTTTGCCCGTGTAATCGCCTCGGAGCGGCTGTGGGCGTCCAGCTTGTTGTAGATAATTTTGAGATACCATCGAATCGTTCCCACGCTGAGGAAAAGTCTTTCTGCAACTTCACGGCTGTTCAATCCATCGTTCATGAGCTTCAGTATTTGGCATTCACGTTCGGTTAGTGACTGAACAACATAATGTGAGGCTGGTGAAATTATTGTGGGTGAGGTTATGTTTTCCAGTGCGTAGTCTATTGCTTGCTGACGTGACATAGCTTTACCAGTTGCCCACGCCTCAATAAAAGCATCTTCACCCATTTGTGCACGAGCCGCTGCGATGTCACTTAAATAGGGAGTAAATAAAGGGTCTGACTGTGACCATTCAATTAAGTACTCGTCTTCGGCTGCTGCGAGAAGATGAACTGCTCGACTAAATTGTCCATATTCTTTAGCGATACTTGCTAGTCCGGCTAAAATAACATTCGAACGAACATCATTACGTAGGCTCACTCGATTCAAAAAAACGGCTTCTTTAAAGTGGTTGAACGAACGATCCAAATCTCCTATCGCTAATTCGACGCGAGCTACACTTATCAGGGACTGGTGAACGCCATCTGGAAATTGGGCCTGCTGAAAATATGGAATGCTGTTTTCGAAATGAGTGATTGATTGTTTTAGGTTTTGAGATTCTCGGGCAATTCTTCCCCTTGTTACTGCTTCCCATCCGGACATAATCGTATCGCCGACCTCTTCTATCAGAGCAGCGGCCTCGTCAATTAAAGTTAGCGCACGAGAAATATCCTTTCGCACAATGACTTTCCAACATAAGCGAACAAGGTTGTGCGCCAGCCCCATACGATCACCAAGTCTTCGGAACAGGGCCACACTCGCTTCTAGATGGACGATCGATTGATCGATATGAAAGTAAGTGTACAGCCCCAAATGTGACAATGCCCATGCTAAATTCCAATCGTCATGCGTGGTTCGAGCAATGGCGATCGCTTGCTGGCAGCTTGCACGCACCATTGTTTCATCATCAATATGCCCCGCCAAGCTCCCAATGTGATGGAGTGCTTTCGCTCGTAATGAGTCTGGCGCGTCCGGATTTGCCTGCAGTGTTTGGCCCAGCCAACTGAGTCCTTCACTCCAATAGGTTCGTTCGCTGAAAAACCAACCGAGTGTGGCAGCGAATCGTAAACCTATTTCGGATTCTATAGATCGAGCAAGCGCCGCCCGCACATTATCCATTTCGATTTCTAGACGATCAAACCAAAGGATTTGCTCCCGACCAAATAGATGGGCTTCTGCTTGCTCTGCGAACTGGAGGAAATAGTCAATGTGTCGCTGAATAATGGTGGCTGTCAGGTCCGCATTCAACAGTTTCTCCGCTGCGTATTGCCGCAGCAGTTCATGCAGATCATAGCGTCCGTCATCGCTCACCCGAATCAGCGACTTATCGACCAAACTCGCCAGCACACTCAGCGTTGCCTCGGCCACATATTCTGCGCTCTCCAGATTGAACCCACCCCGAAAAACCGAGAGCTTCATCAACACAGCTTGATCTTCTTCCGAAAGCATACGCCATGACTGGTCGAAAACCGCCCGAAGACTGCGATGTCGGTCAGGGATGTTGCGAAGGGGCGTCGTCAGAAAATCAAGGTTGCTTGCCATCTGCGCTTCAATTTGTGTGCAGGACATCACACGCAGCCAACTAGCCGCCAACTCCAATCCGAGTGGCATTCCTTCCGCTAGTCGGCATATTGCAACCACCGCGTCGCCATGCTCTCGTACAGAAAATTGCGCCTCAGCAGAACCGTCTTTGGGATATGCTAACCCGTCCAGTACGACTGTCCATTCTTGTTGCAGGTTCAGCCGTTCGCGCGAGGTCACCAGCAGCTTCAGTTCCGGTGCAGCTTGCAACAGATCACTCAAGAGCACGCTGGCCTCAATTAGATGTTCGAAGTTGTCCAACACCAGCAGTAAGCGCTTGTCCTGTAAGTACCGGCAGAGCTGTACCTGAGGGGTATCCTGTCCCCTGAACGTCAGGCCGAGCCGGTCTGCGATGGTGGTCACCAACAAGTCAGATGAAACCACTGGAGCAAGCGCCACATCAAAAACGCCATCCTCAAAATTCTGTTCTTGATGGCGTGCCGCCTCCAAGGCCAAGCGCGTCTTACCAATTCCACCCGGCCCGACAACCGTCACCAAACGGCAGTCATTGTCCGCTATTAAGTCAGCAAGATGCGTTAATTCTTCTTGTCGCCCTATGAAGGACGTCAGCTGCGATGGGAGATGATTTTTTGACATAACCTGATCTCCGACCCAATTTATATACCACCTCCTATGTTACCGAATATAACATTGCTACCCAAAATAAATTTATGTAAATCAATTAGCAGAGGCGAAATTTCACACGTGGAGGGGTTCCAAAAACCACCATGAGTCATCCCGAATTTTGCCATTGAAAAGAAAAGATGGGGGGATGACTCAACCATAAGCGCGAGATAGCCGAGCGCAAACGGTAAAGCGGTATCGTGAATTCACGGTACCTTTTTCCGGTACGGTGACACCAGTGCTGTAATAACCAGTTGCGTAAGAGCTGACCATCCAAGTTCAATAAGGACAACAGGAAAGCATAAACAAGCGTGACCATCAGGAGCAACTTGAGGCGATTGTCCCAGCGCCACAGACGAGGGCTTTCCATGGCGAGGTCGCTTTTGGTGTAGCGAAAAGTGGTTTCAATCAGCCAACGCCGGGCATAGGCCAGCACAATGCGCCAAGCATCGTCGGCACAGGTTAAGGAACAGATACCAGGGTTCGCGACCTTTACCGGGACGGGAAAGGACTAACCACAAATCAGTTTCATGGTTGGGATGCTTGACAGGGAGGAATAGGATACCGGTTTTGCGCCAGCAGCGACGACGGGCATCCCAGATGTCGCGATGATCAACTGACCGTTTGCCCCGTGCGATTTTCCAAGCGTTACGGTTGCCCTTCGTATCCACCAACTTGTAGCGTTTGGGCCAACGCAGGATGAAGCGAATATCATGCTTGAAAACTTGATGCAACCAAGCAGACGAGGCGAAACCGCGATCCCAGATATGCATGACACGCCGTCCCCACCAGCGCGAACAACGATGCAGCAGTTTGGTTTCTTCGCTTCGTTTGTCGCTCTTGCCTGTGCCGCGACTACTCCACCAGCGCATAGCGGCAACCGCTGGAACCCCCTTTAAACCACTGACCAACAAACCAATCCACTGCATGCCCGGTACAAAGATCGGATGACCACCCGGTGGATTGTAGTAGCCTGGTTTTATCCGTTTCAACCGCGTTGCCCGGCTCGACCGCACTGGACACAACCCTTCGGCGCTCAGGCTCTCGGCTTTCTCTAAAACACTCTCATCCCAGATGACATAGGCGGTCTGTTCCTCAATCTCTAACCGCGCTCGCTCCGCCTCGGCTTGCTGCCACAAATATTGTTCAATGATGCTGTACAACCATTTCGGACAGCGCAACAGGTTACTCAGTCGTTTCGTCCCTGCCGGTGCTTGCTCCGGTGTCAGTATATAGCCACCCAGTTCACTTAATAACAACCCACACCGGTTATGCCGTAAGGTCAGGATGGCTTGCAAGGTCAACAAAAATGTCCGTACTAATCGTTTGTCGATCTTGGCATCCAACCAACTCAACAGCGGTGCTATAAACCCTTCCAGTTTTTCAGCCAAAATTCGTGACTGTTGCTTTGATTCTGCAGTCTTATTCATATAGAAGACCCCTTCGGTGACTTGTTTTGGTTACCTTCAGTCTACCGTTCGAGGTCTTCTTGTAAGCTCATCTCAAATTTCGGGATGACTCATGTTTCGTTGTCTTCTTGACGCTTAACTACTTCCCCGCGTACCAGAACCCGCGCAGCCAGTAGTGTTCCCGCAGCTTCGCCATCAACCCATCCGAAAGCGGCGCCAGATCAGATACCGCACTGTTGGCCTCGGCCTGTGCCACGTTGCGGATGCCCGGAATCACCGTGCTCACCGCCGGATGCATCAGCGCGAACTTGATTGCCACCTGCGGCAGAGTCAATCCGCTGTCGCCAATATCGGCCTTGACCTTCTCCGCCCGCTGCGTTGCCCGTTCCAGACGGTCACCCGCGAAATAATTGTTGCGGAAATCATCCGGCGCAAACTTCGTTTCCGGCGTGAATTTCCCCGTCAGTGAACCCTCGTCAAACACCACCCGCACGATGATGCCCACGCCTTTTTCCTGCGCCACAGGCAGCAGTTCCGCCGCCGGTTCTTGATCAAAAATGTTGTAGATCACCTGCACCGTATCAATCCAACCGTCGCGCATCAGGTCAATCACCGAGTTCTGATCTTGCTCCGGTGTCGAGACGCCAATCACGCGAATTTTACCCTCGGCTTGCAGCTTGCGCAGCGTTTCAAACGGACGCGGATTGCGGTTCCATGCCCGCGTCCATGTATGCAGTTGCAGCACATCCAGACAGTCGGTCTGCAAATTCCGCAGCCGTTCTTCCACATTTTCCCGCAGATACTTCTCCGGATAGCGCTCGTCCATATCATCATATGGGCTGGGCGGCCAATGTCCTGAAACGGGCGGCGTCTTGGTGGCGACCACCACCTTTTCCTTGCGTGTCTTCAACACCTCCGCGATGATCCGTTCGCTCTTCCCATCGCCGTAACCCGCTGCCGTGTCAATGAAGTTCACGCCCAAATCCAGCGTCCTATGCAGCGCTGCCACCGAATCCTGCTCATTCTGCGGCCCCCAACCCCCGCCAATCGCCCATGCCCCGAACCCGATCTCCGAGACATCCATCCCACTCTTGCCCAATTTCCGATATTGCATACCATTTTTCTCCAATGAACCCTGATTTATTCGTGAAGATTATAACGCCCAAACATGTTAAGGATGTACATTGCACCTATTTCATTCCCTTGCAATAATATACAAAAATGCGCTTTTCATTGGATTATGTATTGCTATGTCCCATATTTTTGTTAGCTACAGTAGCAAAGACCGCGCTTTAGTTGAAGAACTTGCTGCAGATATAGATCTGCTTTTAGATAATGTAACAATCTGGTTTGACCGAGAATTAAATCGAAGCGGTGGACATCAGTGGTGGCAACTTATTTGCGAGGAAATTCGCCGTTGTGATGTATTTGTTAATGTACTTACTCCACATGTGCTTAAATCCGAGCCCTGCCGTCGAGAATATAGCTATGCGTGTGCACTTGGCAAACCAGTTCTACCTGTCATGTTAGAGGATGTGGAAATTCGTCACCTACCTGTAGAACTTCAGGCCGCCCAAATTGTAGATTTTCGTTTACGAAGTCGTGAGCAGCAACGCTCTCTCAAATTCTCATTGAGAAATGTGCCACTAGCGCCTTCTTTACCAGCCAATGCGCTTGAACTCGCGCCCGATGCTCCGCTTGATCCCGCTGGTGTTCTGTTTGACCGTATAGCCCGACTTTCTGCTGACCCTGATCAGCAAAGGCTTCTTATTCTCGACATTGAGGATTTGCACGAAAATGAAGGCTTTCAGATATTCATACCGGACTTATTGATGCGGTTGCTGGAACGAGATGATGTACTAACAGTCCGTAATCTTCGTCGCGCTGAAGACTTGCGCTCACGTATAGGCAAGGTATCTAAATTCTCGCCTTCATTAGAGTCAGAGACTCAAAACATTGTGCCCCGAACTGTCAAATCTGCCACCTACCGCTTTGTGCCTGCTCCTTTTGCATGGATTGATATTCCTAGCAGAGGCTATGGTATTGCTAAATACCCTATCACAAATGCTCAATTTGCCAAATTTATGGAAGCCGATGGCTATAATCAGCGAAAATGGTGGACAGATGCGGGATGGGATGCCAAGCTCAAAGGTCTAGATTGGGATAATAAAAATTCGGGTTGGGTAGAAACCCGGATTGCATGGACTGCACCGCGTTATTGGACTGATTCAAGATGGAATGAACCCGATCAGCCTGTAGTCGGGGTATCTTGGTACGAAGCAGAGGCATTCTGTCTCTGGTTAAGTGATGTATCAGGCGAAAAGATTATGCTTCCTACAGAAGATCAATGGCAGTACGCGGCACAAGGTGATGATAAAAGAGACTATCCTTGGGGAAATAAGTGGGATGCCAGCTGTTGCAATAATAATGTAGATAAAAAGGGAATCGGTAAAACAACCCCAGTGCGCCAATACGAAGGCAAGGGTGATAGCCCTTTTGGTTTGGTGGATATGGCAGGTAATGTTTGGGAATGGTGCTTAAACGATTTTAAAAACAAAGTTGACAATTCCAATAACCATGCAAATAATCGCGTTCTTCGAGGTGGAGCATGGATCAGTTTCAATGAGGCTCTCTTTCGCTGCGGTTATCGTAGTGCGGTCAATCCGTCCTTTAGCGACAATAATTACGGTTTTCGTGTTTCCAGATTTATATATCTTGGCGGTTAATCTTGTCTTTGCATTTCAATTTTCCCACCCGAAAAACTCATTTGCCCAGATGAACGTCACACCCACCGCCTCTGCCGCCTCGCGATCCGTATCCATATCCCCCACATAAACCGTATCCGCCGCAGCCACCCCGAACGCGTCCATCAAATACTCCAACATTCCAGCGTTCGGCTTGCGGAAACGGCTCTCTCGCCGCGCCGCTTTCTTCTTACCATTGGGATGCGTCACGCACACTGCATAGGCCGTCGCGCCGATGTAGTCCGCGATCTGCTTGACCATCGCGTGCGCCTCAACCGCCGTGATGAAGCCGAACGCCACCCCGCCTTGGTTACTCGCCACCGCCAGCAAATGCCCTTCGGCAATCAGCGCTTGGCACTTCTCCAGCACGCCGGGGATCGCCTTCTGTTCCGCTAGACTATTCGGCGGCCGCTCACCGTTGATCTGCTCAACCAGCGTCCCATCCTTATCAAAGATATACAGCATACCCTATCTCCCAACTCCAAAGTTTGAATATTCGAACGCTCAAATCAGAAATTTTGTGCTATACTAACCATATCTCTCTGTGTCTGCTCTGAAAATGATCTACCAATAACACTGTCTTGTTCCCTCCATCGCTTGCGGGCTTTCACTGGAGTGAGCCTGCGAACGTAGTGATGAAGGGGTGGGGTGGGGGTTACGGGCGAGCTATTTTCATCTTTGGGTGTGATGTCATTTCATAGGAACTTTGTGGTAAAAGCATTTTTATGGCAATCTTGGCGTCAGACATAACCCTCTCCATTCCAGCAGCTTTACCCGACCGAGCCGCCGAAATAGTGACAGTTTCGCCAAAACCGCCAATAAGATTTGGCGAAATTGCCAAAAATCCCTTTCTCTTCTTAGCGGTTCAAAGTATTTCTCTTCTTTTTTTGTGTCTGTGCGAAGCCTCCCTGTGGGATTGTGGTAAAAGCATTTGTATTGCAACAACAGCAGCGGCAGTGCACAAATTGCACAGCTATAGTCTCCTTGTGGGGCGGTGGCATTACGGGAGCCATCCGCCGAAAGAGTGCCAATTCAGCGCCTTGCTCCCTCACTCCCGCCGACACAAAATGTCAATTCAGCGGCCATGAGGGAGCGTCCCGCCCGCCATTTCGGCGGATAAATGTGCAAAATATGCAAATTCTGCAAAACTTGCGAATCTGAAAGCCCCTCCCTGTTTTATGGGGAGGGGTTGGGGTGGGGTACTCTTGGGGCCGAGGATCGCACCCTCAAACCGGCTTCCCCAGCGCCAGCACATCCTTGATGTTGGCCTCCGCCAGCGCGACCGAATCGTCCGATGCGCCGTAGTAAATCCGGAGAGTATGGCCATCCAACAAAGCGCCGCAGGTGAACACCACGTTCCCGAAAAAGCCCCGCATCTCGTAGGGCGCTTCAGGCCACAGGATCGGCCCGTCGCTCCGCAGAATCACCCGCTCCGGTTGATCTTCTGGCGTCACGAAAAAGCCGAGGCAGTACCGTTGCTGTCGGTCTGCCGCGTGGTAAATCGAAAGCCATCCTTGCTCGGTCAGTAACGGAGGCGCACCACCGCCAACCCGTCCATCTTCCCAGCCGGTCGCCATCGCTTGGAGCACCACCTGATGATTGCCCCACCGCTTCAGATCAGGGGATCGAGCTGCCCAGATATTCAGCCCACCGATCCCGCTCGGCATCGGTCGGTGATAACAAACATAATCCCCGTCGATTTTGGTCGGGAACAGAGTCACATCACGGTTCTGCGGTGCGAAAATCAGGCCGAGCCGTTCAAACGTCACGAAATCGCGCGTCGACACCAATCCGGTAGCGATCCCCAGCCCGCTCACCGCCGTGTAGTTCACATAATAAACCCCATCAATCAGGGTCACACGCGCGTCTTCAATTCCGTAGCTTTCATAAGGAGGCGTCGCCACCAACCAAGGACGCTCATCAACTGTGAAATGAACTCCATCTCGGCTCCGCGCCAGCCGGATGTGGCTGATACTCGTCAGGGTCACCTGCTGCGTTTTCAAATCAACAATCAGCCGTGAGTCGCTCAGGTCATGTAGTCCCCCGCTTCGGGATAGTCTCTGCACCACAAGCTCGCCGTTCGCGTCCATAGAAGGATAGGCAACCCAATCCGCCTCGGCATTTATCGGGCGTTCCGCTACCCGCAGGAGCAGGAGCACCTCACCGTTGTAACGGGTCACGCCCGCGTTAAACGCGCCGATCACTTCGAAATCAGGCCGTGATGGTTTCACATCACTCGGCTTAATCAGTGGGTTCTGGGGAGAACGGGTAAATGTCATTTTGTATCACCTTCAAAATAGTCTATTCACCATCCGAACACTTCAGCGCTTCGAGTGGTGAGCATCAAGAGCACGAATTCATTACCGTATTTATAACCGCTTTTGTACACTTCCCGCGAGATCCCTAATAGACCTTACACAATCGCCCCTGCAACATAAGCGTGTGCTTAAAGGTCTGACAATCGAACCAATCAACGAATTGAATTCCGAAAAAGCGGTATATTCAATCATCTCGCCCCGCAGAGGCGACTTTTAACCGCTGGTCACGTCAAGGAGTTGCGATGTCTACAGGTCAGGCTTCAGCCAATGAAATCGCGCGGTTCACCTGTTATCGAACCAATCAGCTCATTCAAATCGATGGGAATTTGAATAAACCCGTTTGGAGCAAAGCGCCAAAATCCCCGCGCTTTGTGGATATGGCAACCGGTAATCCCGGCTTTTACGATACCCGTATGTCCGCTTTATGGGATGATACCAACCTCTACATCGCGTTCTGGGTCGAAGAGCCGTTTATCGAAGCCCATCATACCGAACGCGACGCCGTCATCTTTCAGGAAACTGATGTCGAGGTCTTTATTGACGGTGGGGATAGTTATTACGAACTCGAACTGAATGCAATAGGCACGTTTTATGAAGTGTTCTTCATCTGGCGAGATGCTTATAAGCGCGGCGGCCGTTTTGATGTCCCCGAGTTTGATGTTCACGAACGCCAAGCTTACACTTTTGGTGGGGATTATGACCGTAATCCGGCCTTCTTCTGGAAGGGCACCCATCCACGTGGCATTCGTTGGGCTTTCACCGATTGGGACTTCCCCGGTATCCAAATCGCTACCCGGATTGATGGCACATTAAATGATAACAGTGACATTGATAAAGGTTGGACAGCCGAGATTGCCCTACCTTGGGCGGGTATGAAACATTTGGCGAATGGTCGCAGTCTGCCCCCCAAAGAGAACGACACGTGGCGACTCTTCTTCGGGCGCTTCCAAAAGCTGATGAACGCCGGTAAAGAAGTCCAGCCCCATCCGGCATGGGTGCTAAGTTCCCATGGCCTCTATGACACTCATCAGCCGGATCGCTTCCCCTATGTGACCTTCTCATCCACATCGATTGATGATGTGACGCACGGCTAATCACGAACCAAACCTCAAAACAATAGGAGGATGTTACATGGCATTCTCATACGCCCATCTCTATGCGTCGTCCCACCCGTCTGAAAGGTCTATAATGGCGTGCAGTACCAATCACATGTAGGAATACCTACCCGAACTGGTCTGTAGGTTTTGACGAGAAACAAGATTTATTTTCATCCGTTCGGTATAGTAGAGGAAATATTTTAGAGAATTTACCAATAGACCCATGAACCAAAGTAAGGTTCGCTTTTATATAAGCTTTTTCGTTTTAACTGTTTTGCTGATCCTATCCATGTCGAGAACTTTAGCCGACAGCGGGAGTTTAGCCGGATATACAATTGGTTTTTCCCAAGTTGGCTCAGAAAGTGACTGGCGCATCGCGTTCACCGAAAGCATGTTAGCCGAAGCTCAACAGCGTGGGATCAATCTTTTGTTTTCAGACGCCGGAAATAATCAGCAGAATCAGATTAGCGCGGTACGCTCCTTTATCACCCAGCGGGTTGACGCCATCATCATTGCGCCGGTTATTGAGACGGGGTGGGATGCAGTTCTCAAAGAGGCAAAAAGCGCAGGCATACCGGTAGTGATCATTGATCGCAATGTGACTGCCGACGAGTCGCTGTATCTCACACGAGTGTCATCCGACTTTGTCCATGAGGGACGACTTGCTGGGGTGTGGCTTGCGCAGGCGACGCTGGGTAAGTGTAATATAGTAGAAATCGAAGGCACAATCGGTTCAAGCGCCGCTCGTGACCGCCAGATCGGATTTAATGATGTCATTTCGCTCTTCCCGGATATGCACATTATCGTCTCCCAACCCGGTGACTTCATCCGCGAGAACGGAAAAAAGGTGATGGAAGGCATTCTAAATTCAGAGAATCCACGCGATATTTGTGCGGTTTGGTCGCACAATGACGATATGGCTATCGGCGCGATTGAAGCCATCAAAGAAGCGGGGCTGCGTCCGGGTAAAGATATTCTGATTGTATCTGTGGATGCCATTCCGGATATTTTCTTGGCGATGATGAAAGGCGAGGCGAACGCGACCATCGAACTGAATCCCAATATGGGTGGGCCAGCCTTTGATGCGCTTGAAGCCTACTTTCGAGGAGAAAATATCCCCAAGTGGATTCCGGTTACGGGTGGTATCTATCTCCCCGATACCGCTGCCGAGGAGTATGCGCGCCGCCGCAGGGATTATTCGATCACGCCCACGCCGCTGAATTCCTAACGTTCAGATGGTCATAGTCGTAAACGGAAAACTTAGCTTAGATATCATCCATGCCAAATCCCCCCAAACCTCGCCCAACCATGTTGGATGTCGCGGAACTAGCCGGTGTTTCATATCAAACGGTGTCCCGCGTCATTAATAATCAACCCTATGTTTCGGATGATGCCCGTCAACGAGTCCAGAAAGCCATTGACACATTGGGGTATCGTCCCAGCAAAGCCGCCACCACACTCCGGTCACGCTTATCCAAAACCATCGCTGTTATTCTGTACGGTAGCTGGTTTCATGGGCCAGTTCAGGTCGCGCTCAATGTTGAATTAGCCGCTAGAACCAGTGGCTTCGATGTAATGTTGGCGAATGTTACCGAGACAGAGCAGCAGGTTGTCCAAGCCCTTCAGCGCGTCAAAGATTGGAACGTTGACGGCATTATTATGATTATCCCGGCTTACGGGTTACACACCAACGAGATTAAGACGATATGCGGGGACATTCCCGTTATGTATATCGAGTCCCAGCCTTCGCTGCAGTTGCCTTCAATTAGCCTCGATGATCGCTACGGAACACAGCAGGCGATTGAACATCTCGTCGCGTTAGGTCATACACGCTTTTGCGAAATCAGCGGTCCTCTCAATTGGTACAGCGCCCAATTCCGGCACCAAGCTTGTTTAGACACTTTGAAGAAATACGGCATTGAACCCCCGATTCATATTGAGGGAAACTGGAGTACACCCGGCGGCTATCAAGCCACGAGGCGTTTGCTTGAACAAGGACATCAATTTTCCGCTGTCGTTGCCGCCAATGACAGTATGGCGCTTGGTGCCTATCGAGCGCTGCATCAAGCGGGTCTCAGGGTGCCAGATGATGTTTCAGTAGTCGGTTTCGACGATATTTTGGAAGCCGCCTATTTTACACCGCCGCTAACAACCGTCAGCCATGACTATATTCAACTCGGATCAGTTGGCTTCGAGTACTTAATGCAGTTAATGGACGATCCCGAAACCCATATCGAACAAAGGCTAATTCGCCCCAAGCTTATTGTGCGTGAGAGTACAGCCCGCATATCAGGCTAGATTACAAAGCCACATCAACCATTTGACTCGTAATAAAGATCGCGATACAATATCTGTGAACGTTCACAGATAAGACCAAACACAAACCGTTTTCGCAACGGTTTTAATAAATGTGAATAGGTGAACGTTCACAGACTGAAATTAATATTAGATAGATTTCAACCGAATTATGCTTATAAAAGATTCTTGTTCTCCGAGCACAGGTTGTCAGGCGGTTAAGCATTCCAACAATTTGGAATGCATTGCATCTCGTTCAATATTGATGCAAGCCCACCATCACGAACAGCCGACCCTCTCAAACACAATTCCGGTTTGCCAATTTCTCACGAATACGAACATCCCCTATAAAGGGGTGATGCCCGTAGATTTTGTATGCAGAGTGAAAGGACATCCTTATACGAAGGCAAACGAACACAATTTATTTACCGGTGATTCGAAAACAGAAAGATCATTAAGGAGCTCAATTAAATGCGTACTCGTAAACTAAGTCTGTTGTTACTCGTTCTCGTCGCTCTATTATCCCTGACCTCTGGTGTGTTGGTCAGCCATGCGCAGGATCAAATGACGGTTGGTTTCGTCCAGACCGGTTCGGAAAGCGGTTGGCGTACAGATTTCACCAACGCCATGATGTCCGAGGCCAAGGCCCAAAACATCAACCTGCTGTTCGCTGACGGTCAACAAAAGCAGGAAAACCAGATTGCCGCCATCCGTTCATTCATTGCTCAGGGTGTTGATGCCATTATCGTCGCTCCGCTGGTGGAAACTGGTTGGGACGATGTACTCCAAGAAGCTAAAGATGCCGACATCCCCGTTTTGATTATTGACCGCAGTGTGACCTCTGACCCGTCACTGTACATTACCCGCGTCGCCTCTGACTTCGTTTATGAGGGTCGTTTGGCGGCTTCATGGTTGGCAGCAGCCACTGCAGACCGTACCGAATGCAACGTCGTTGAACTGCAAGGTACCGTTGGCTCCAGCCCCGCCATTGATCGTGGTACTGGCTTCAAGGATGTTCTCGCCCTCTTCCCGCAAATTAAGATCGTCGCCTCACAGTCCGGCGATTTCACCCGTACCGGTGGCAAGACCGTTATGGAAAGCTTCCTCAGCTCGATTGATCCCAAGACCATTTGTGCCGTGTGGGCGCACAACGATGATATGCTTATCGGCGCCATTCAGGCTATGGAAGAAGCTGGCCTCAAGCCCGGCGTGGATATTCTGACTGTTTCAGTGGATGCAACCAATGACATTCTGAAGACCATCGCTGAAGGTAAGGCTAACGCCACCGTTTTGTTGAGCCCCAACATGGGTGTTCAGGCCTACCAGGCACTCAAAGACTACAAGGCTGGCAAGACACTGCCCGGCTTGATCTTGGTTCCATCAGCAATGTATTTCAAGGACACAGCGGCTGCCGAACTTGCGAAGCGCGGCGTGAGCTAACTTGATTTATCACACAGGCTGCTATTCAACCTAGCCCGTTAATAGCAGTCCTGCTCTGGTTGCAGCCCGAAACTTCGGCTTAAGTCTTACGTGGCAACCTCTTTGCCACAGCCGCTTAACTCAAGAGTCGTGAGCTGCAACGGGCAAAACCCGTAAGGAGAGTATAGCACAAAGACGTGACCCTACTCACCCATTTTGCTGCTGTGCTCCCCTTACCTGAATAAGAATGTTCTTTGATAGTAAGTTTTTGGGAAACATCCGTTATAAAAACCAGGACTCGAATAAATATGGATGATACCGCTGGTGAACAAACACCGATTTTGCAAACAAGAGAACTCGCAAAATCATTTGGCGTTGTACATGCACTCTCGAATGTAAACTTCAATTTATATGCCGGTGAAGTTCATGCTGTGTTAGGGGAAAACGGAGCTGGCAAATCAACGCTCATCAAGTTGATAACAGGTGTCTATCGCAAAGATTCAGGAACTATTTTGCTGGATGGCAAAGTCATCGA
Source organism: Aggregatilineales bacterium (assembly GCA_044226855.1). Classification (GTDB taxonomy): domain Bacteria; phylum Chloroflexota; class Anaerolineae; order Aggregatilineales; family Phototrophicaceae; genus CFX2. The sequence continues at coordinate 24,319 of JBGAGF010000001.1, read as the reverse complement.
CGCTCACAGCCCTCATGACGCACAAGGATTAGGCATCAGTACCGTTTATCAAGAAATTAACTTGATCCCGACACTCTCGGTAGCGGAGAATTTATTCCTCGGACGCCAACCCATGCGCTGGGGTTTCGTCAATACGCGGGAGGTCAATTCCAAAGCAAAGGCGCTGCTTAAAACCTACAGTCTCGACATTGATGTGACGCGAACCCTCTCCTCGTATTCAATCGCCATTCAACAAATTATCGCCATCGCGCGCGGTGTCGATATGTCAGCCAAGGTTCTTATCCTCGATGAACCCACTGCCAGCCTTGACGCTAACGAAGTGCAGATGTTATTTGATGTCGTACGTCTGCTCAAAAAACAGGGGATTGGCATCATTCTCATTACACACTTCCTCGATCAAGTCTACCAAATTTCGGATCGCATCACGGTACTGCGGAATGGTGAAAAAGTCGGAGAGTATGAAACGGCTTCTCTACCCAAGCGCCAGTTAGTCTCGCTCATGCTCGGACGCGAGTTGGCCGAAACCATCCAAGCAGAAAAAACCTCGACGACAGCCGATGAGAAATCAGCCTCCGCCTACATGCAAACGCAGGGACTTGGTCGCAAAGGGATGATCGAACCACTTGACCTGAGCGTTGCCCAAGGCGAAATCGTCGGCTTAGCGGGCTTGTTAGGATCAGGCAGAACGGAAGCCGCCAAACTGATTTTCGGCATCGACCGCAGCGACAAAGGTGATATTCAGGTACAAGGAAAGCAAGTTAACATCCATAACCCGCGTCAGGCGATCTTTCACGGGTTCGCTATGTGCCCCGAAGATCGAAAGGTCGAAGGCATTATACCTGTGCTCAGTGTGCGAGAAAACATTATCTTGGCACTGCAAGCCAAACGCGGTTGGCTTAAAACCCTATCTTATAAGAAGCAGGAAGAAATCGCTCAAGAAATGATTTCCGCCTTGCATATCGTGACGCCCGATGCCGATAAGCCAGTTGGTCAGCTTTCAGGCGGCAACCAGCAAAAAGTTATTCTAGCGCGTTGGCTGGCATCCCAACCTAAATTCCTGATCCTCGATGAGCCGACACGCGGTATTGATGTCGGCGCACATGCCGAAATCGTTCAAATTATCAAACGGCTGTGCAGCGAAGGGCTGGCCTTGCTCGTTATTTCATCTGAACTCGCCGAAATCGTGGAATACAGCAATCGAGTTGTTGTGCTGCGGGATCGCAAAAAGTTAACGGAACTGTCCGGTGACGACATCACCGAACAGAAGATCATGCACGCGATTGCGGAGGCGTAGCTATGCAAGAAACCAAAACCACTCTAGAGCCTTCACCAACGTTGGTGCGGTTTAATCTAAAGCAGTTCTTAAACAAAAATCGTCAGTTTGTTTTTCCAATTGTAGCCCTTATTCTCGTTCTCTTAGTCAATCGAATCATCTCACCCAGCTTCTTCACACTCCGCATGGCGGATGGCCGTCTCATCGGCAGCATGATTGATATTCTGAACCGGGGCGCGCCGACTGTGCTCTTGGCTGTCGGCATGACTTTAGTGATCGCGACCAAAGGCATTGATCTGTCGGTCGGTGCGGTGATCGCCATTTGCGGCGCGATTGCTGCGGTGCTTATCAGCACAACGACCATTCCTCCACTGCTCGTAATCGCCATTAGCATCGGCGCGGGTGTCATTTGCGGCTTATGGAACGGTATCTTAGTCGCTTTCTTCGACATTCAACCCATTGTCGCCACCTTGATTTTGATGGTCGTTGGACGCGGTATTGCCCAACTCTTCACGCAGGGACAAATCACCACTTTCCATAACGAGACGCTGGAATATGTCGGAACCGGGCTGCTCTTTGGTTTTCCCTTCCCGATTTTCATCTCATTGATCGTCGTGGTACTGGTGTGGTTGCTGGTACGACGCACGGCCATCGGAATGCTGATCGAATCGGTAGGTGCCAATGACCGTGCCAGCTTCTACGCAGGCATTGACGCAGCCAAAATCAAACTCTTGGTCTACATCATCATCGGCGTTTGCGCAGCCATCAGCGGCCTGATCGTCACAGCCGATATTAAAGGCGCGGACGCCAACAACGCCGGTTTATGGAAAGAACTCGACGCCGTATTAGCAGTGGTCATCGGCGGAACAGCCCTCACAGGCGGACGCTTTTACCTGCTGTCCAGCGTGATCGGAGCGCTGATCATCCAGAGCATCCAAACAGGCATTTACATCAGCAAACTCCCCCCCACCTTCAACCTGATTGTTCAGGCGATTGTCATTCTAATCATCCTGTTCCTTCAATCCGAAGAATTCAGACGCCCGTTCGTTCGGGGCTGGGCGAAGTTGAGAAAACAAGCATGAGATCACGCATCCTCCCTCTAATCACGACGATTCTGGTTTTTATCGCGTTGTATCTGGTCGGCTTCCAGCGTTTCCCTGCCTTTGGCACGACCCGCGTCATTGGCAATTTCTTGACTGATAAATCCTTTCTCGGGATTACAGCTATCGGAATGACTTTTGTAATTTTATCCGGCGGCATTGATCTCTCTGTCGGATCAGTCATCGCCTTTACGGGTGTGTTTTGCGCGCTGGCAATCGGTCAGTTGGGGATGCATCCACTGGTGGCCTTCGCCATCGCGTTGGCACTCGGTGCTGCCTTCGGCGCAGCGATGGGTGTCGCCATCTATTACTATAAAATCCCGCCATTTATCGCCACGCTGGCAGGCATGTTTCTAGCGCGCGGTGGCTCATTTGTCCTCAGCCAAGAGTCGATACCGATTCAGCATCCGTTCTTTGACGAGATATCTCGCCTCTATATCCTGTTTCCAGATAAAGGTCGCCTGACATTTATCGCTATGCTGTTCCTTCTGGTGCTGTTAATCGCCATTCTGGTGGCACATCTGACGCGCTTCGGGCGTAACGTCTATGCCATCGGTGGGAATGAAAATGCAGCCCTATTGCTCGGCGTGCCCATCGGACGCACCATCATCGGCGTCTATACGTTGAGCAGTTTTCTAGCGGCTTTAGCGGGCATCGTATATGCTCTATACACCAAGTCCGGCTATCCACGCGCGGCGATCGGTGTCGAGTTGGATGCCATCGCGGCGGTCGTGGTCGGGGGTACTCTTCTGACAGGTGGTGTAGGCTATGTCGCAGGGACCTTTATCGGTATCATGATTCAGGGCGTCATCCAGACCTACGTCACCTTTGATGGAACCCTCAACAGTTGGTGGACGAAGATTATCATTGGCGCGTTGTTGTTCATGTTTATTGTCTTGCAAAAGGTCTTCAGCAGCGGTAAAAATCCGTTCCAATTCCTCATTCCGGTGAGGTCAGATCGAAAAAAGATGAGTCAATCGAGCGTTGCTTAAAAATACAAGCCTGGCGGTTAAACTCAATATTCTAGTCTTTTTTGTATTAGCCGTGATGTTGATCGGTGTGGCTTATCTCCTGATCCTCAACACGCGGAACTTGACGGAGGAAATTGGTGGTGAGCGCGTCGTCGAGGAAGTGAACATCATTCAGAACCGCCTCGCCGAGATCGAAAAAGAGCTACTGGTGGACACCAATTTCATTGTGACCAGCGTGGCCTTTTTCCAAGCGGTTGGGCGTCGTTCAGCAGCGGACACGACCGACATCATCACCACCGCCAATGCGTCACTGGGCTTAGATGACATTACCGTGATTGATGGTGATGGCCGCAGACTGACCGATACCAGCGTGGATAAGGACACGCCTCAAAAGGACGCTATTTTACAAGAAGCGCTGGATGGTAAAACGACCACCGTCCTGCTCATCGAAAGTAACGAGGGTGTCACTGAGATCAGTATCGCAGTGGCCTCACCTGTGGTGAGCAGTACCGGCAACCGTCTAGGCGCAATCCAGATGAGCCGGCACATCAACCGGAAATTCCTCCAGAGTCTGATCTTTGGCCGGCAGAACATTCAGCTCGGCCTGATCTATAACGGGAATGTGATCGTTCGTTCGGGCGATGACCAGCGCATCAACCGAATTATGGCGAACGGCATTCCGATTGAGCCGGACTCGATTGAGGCGGCCAAGAAGGGACAAACGGTTGTCCGTGATGGGTTGATTGTTGGTGATCAAGGTGTCCCGCACACGGTAGCCTATACGCCTGTTTTAACGGATCGCGACGATTCACCGGCGGTCATCATGATCATGGTTGAACTTGAGGAAATTTATTCCTTTCAAAACAACACGTTATTTAACACCATCGTCATATTTATTGCCCTGACGGTGATCGCGCTGGCGATCCTTTACGTGAACATTTACCGTTCGGTGATTAGCCCACTCAATAAACTGCGCAACATCGCCGGAGTCATGACCAGCGGGCAGTATAATGAACGGGCCAAAATCGGTACCATTGATGAGGTCGGGCAGCTCGCAACGGCCTTTAACACCATGGCCAACGCGATTGAGCAGCGCGAAGTGAGTTTACAGGCAGCCCGTGAACATGCCGAGCGGGCGAACCAAGTGAAATCGATGTTTCTGGCGAGTGTCTCCCACGAACTGCGGACACCGCTAAACGCGATCATCAACCTGACCAAGTTCGTCGGGTTGGCGATGTACGGGCCGGTGAACGAGGAGCAAAAAGACATCCTCGATAAAGTGGAGTCGCGCAGTAAGCACCTGCTTAACTTGATTAACGATGTGCTGGACATCTCCAAAATCGAATCCGGTTCACTGGAACTGTTTGTAGAAAACGATGTGAACGTGAATGAAATCGTGGCCTCGGCTGTGGAGACGGCGCAGAGTTTAGTCCCCGGCAAGCCAGTTGTGATTTACTCGGAGATTGAACCCAACTTACCCACCCTGACGGCCGATGCCCAGCGCATCCAGCAGGTTGTCTTGAACTTACTTTCGAACGCCTGTAAGTTCACCGAGCAGGGGCAGATTCGGGTGCGCGCCTATGTCGAGGGCAGCGAAATTATCATCTCCATCGCGGACTCGGGGCCGGGGATCGCGCCGGAGAACCACGAATTGATTTTCGAAGCCTTCCGGCAGACCAAAGAAGGGCTGCGCAAAGGGGAAGGCACAGGCTTGGGATTACCCATCTCACGCCGGTTAGCCGAGGCGCATCATGGACGCGTTTGGGTTGAAAGTTCACTGGGAAAGGGTGCAACCTTTTATGTCGCCCTGCCTTTACAAACATCGCTCGTACCAACACTCTAAATGGATAGTAGAGAAATAATCAGCATGACTACACCGGTTTTCCTGTATATTGAAAATGACGAACTGAGTCGTGAGGTGATGAAAACGCTCCTGACTCGTGGTTTGGGCTACCGTGAATTGACCATGTTCGAGACCAGCGCCCGTTTTGAGCAGCGTCTGGGCGGGCTGACCCAGAAGCCCAACGTGATTTTTCTGGACATTCACATGGAGCCGATTGACGGGTTCCAAATGCTCAAGCTGATACGGGAAAACAAAGACTATTACGATACTCGCGTGATCGCGCTCACAGCCAGCGTGATGAACGAAGAAATCCGGCGTTTACGGGAAGCGGGCTTTGATGGGGCGATTGGGAAGCCGATAAATTATGACACCTTTCCGGGACTGCTCGACCGCATCTTACACGGGGAGCAAATCTGGAACACGAAATAATGGGAATACGTTAGCTGATGTCAGGAGAAGGAGCTATGGATTATAGTCATGCTTTGATAATCGACGACGATGCTTATAACGTGTACATCATGGAGCGCTTTCTGGATCGGGAAAATATTGCGTATACCGCTATTACAGATACCCTTTTAATCGAAGATACTTTAAAAGAACTGAAACGCATTGATCTGGTTTTGCTGGACCTCGAAATGCCCAAGCGCGACGGTTATCAGGTGATGGAGGTCCTGCGGCGCTACCTCGCGCCCAACGTGCCGATTGTGGCCTGTACGGTTCACACCGCGGAGATCAACCGCACCAAGAAGCTGGGCTTTTCGGGCTTCATCGCGAAGCCGCTGGATATGGAACGCTTCCCCGATGAGATTCGCCGGATTTTGAAGGGCGAATCGGTTTGGGAGGCACGGTAAATATATTTGAACCGCAGAGACGCGGAGAAATACCCCTAACCCCAACCCTTCCCCCATAAAACAGGGGAAGGGAGCAATACTCGTTTTTTGGCAATTTTGCCACATCCTATTGGCGGATTTGGCGGCAATTGTAGCGATTCCGGCGGATGGCTCGGTTGGATTCGCGGCAATTAAAGTGAGGCGTGTCTGCCGCCAAGTTTGCCAAATCATACCCCTAACCCCGCCCCCATTGGCACGTTCGCAGGCTCACTCCGCCGAAAGCCCATAGTAACAGGGGAAGGGAGCAAATCCCTCATTGATTCGGAAAATTCTGCGGATTCTTCAGAATCAGAACTTTGATGGTTCCAAGAGATGAACAGCGATTGCTGAGGCACAGATGGTTGTTAAGGTGCGCGTGGGATTTAATACGATGCAGGATTTGCCAACGGCAAATCCCTACAAGACGACGCCCTGTTCTCATTGTACGGGAATAGACGCTTAAACGGGTTACCTTTTGGAAAACCATTTTGTAACTGTTTCGCGGGGTTGGTGCTAACCGTTTTGAGAGAGCATAATAGAGGTAAAGGTTGATGGTTAGTTTGAGAACCGTTTGTCGGGTTAACCGAAAGTAAACCTATTTACGAAGAAGTCGTGTCCAGCGGGATTTCACACCTCATTTTCAATGAGTTATTGTGAATGGAGATCAGTCGATTTAGCACACATTTTTGTTCTCTCGAATCTTCGCGTTCATCCTTTGGCCGCTGTTAACTCGCTGCCAGTGCCTTCTCCAAACTCGTTCGGAATATCCACGCCATGTTTGAACCGGGAATGTAATTGGCGTCGAAACCACCAAAGTAGATGACCTTCTCTTGATCGGCTGGAAACGGCGACAATACATAGCTCCGTACGGACACCAGAGGCGGATTAGCGGCGGGGAATTTGCCGTTCACTTCGTGGACGCGATACTGCCCGGCGCTGTCGCGAATTACATACAACGCGCCCGCGTAGAAGCGCTGACCATAGTTCGGAAGTGCCGTATTCCCGGGTATATTCGTTTGCATACCGAAGAGATAGACCTCGTGTCCGGTAGTTGGGTCGATGACGGTCAAGAAATTGTTATAAGCACCCATCGGCGCGCTGATGACGGTGCCAAGGTAGGTGCTGAGTAGCGATGCGGTAGAAGCTTCACGGAACTGTTGATACCCCCCTTTACCGTCTGGATCAAGCCGCAGGATCAAGCCTTCGTCAGAGTTAGAACCGGAGTCGGAACCGGGCATCCATAGAAATATCAGGGAATCTCCAAGACCATTTGGAGCGGGAATAGCTGTCAGACCCCGAATACCGCCTGCGGCCGCATTCACGATCACGATCCCCGAGAGCAGATCGCTTTCATCCACGATCACATTCCAGCTAGGCGTAGGACCATCCGTCCGTTGGTATATCCGTTTACCCGCCGAAAAGAGCAGTGCTCCATTGGCCTCAATGAGCGCCAGAGGTCGCGGAGTCACTATTCCCGACTCTGATACTGTTTCCCAGCGGATACTACCAGAAGCTGCCGGGTCATACACTCCAGAGAATATGCCCCACATACCGATGGTGATGAACAAATGCTCGATTCCGGTAACTTTATCCTTATACACCTGCATGGTCCGTACCGAAGAGGATCCGGGCGTTTGGGTTACTGAGGCGGGAACAATGGTACTCGTAACCCACTGGCCTGTGCTGTCATTCCGCGTGTAAAGATTGACTCCATTATTGCCGCCATCAAGAAACCCGGCAGCAAGCAGCAGGTTTACCGGTTTATCGAGCGCTTTCCCAGTACCGTCCGTCGTGAAGGTGACTGATTTCAGGATTTCCGGACGCAACACATGAGGCATGGTCAGGTCCACGGCCCAGTGTGCCGTTGGACTGTCCAGCCGGAGGATTTGCGCCCAACCCGTGGAGGGATCCGTTCCGCCGTAGAAGATGTTGCGACGATCCATCCAATAACCGACTGCCGCATAGAGCTTTTCCTGATGCGCCACCAGATGCAGCACTTCCGAACCACCGGCAAACTGTCCATTGTCATCTACACAACCAGCGCGGTAGGAACGCTCCCAACCCGTTGCGATAATTTCCGTGAGATCGCTTTGACAATTGGCAGCGCTACCGAGGATGGTCGGTGGCAGCGTTGCGGTGGGTGCTGACATCAGCATTGTGAGAGGAGAGTCCGAAGAAGCCGTAATAGACCTAAACGACACCCACATGAACCCTAGAATCGTAATTAGTACAGCACGCGTTTTCATCATAATTCCAGCAGTCACCTGCTTTCATACCATTATTATGTGCTTATTTTCACATTTTTGCCACCTATATTGACTTTAGAGCAGTGTGTTGAAAAGTCGGGATTGTGGATGGTTATTGTATTTCAGCAGGCAAACGTCCACTCAAGAACAGCCAAATCACTATTCTGTGCAAATGCAGGACTATGGATAGATACCTGGCAGCCGGTGATACTGGCCTTACCCATAGTTTGGGCGAATTAGTCTCGTTTTTCGCTTCAGAGGCAAACGAATAACAGCCCTCAAGTGGGCTGTCTTGTCTCATGATCGTATTTCCGAGTGTTATTCGCCTCTGTAGGCTTTTTCGAGTTCGCTGATATTCAGTTTCTCCATCGTCAGCATCGCAGCGCCAACCCGATCCGCTTTCGCGGGGTCTGGATCACGCATCATGATGTCCAAGCTTTCCGGCATAATCTGCCACGTTAAGCCATATCGATCTTTAAGCCATCCGCAAGACATGATTTCGCCGCCATCGGACAGCGCTTCCCAAAGATGATCAATCTCTTCCTGAGTTTTGCAGTTTACCGCTATTGAGATCGCCTCACTAAAGGTAAACATCGGACCCCCATTGAGCGCCGTAAAGCTTTGGCCATCCAGTTCAAAGTCAATTGATGATATATCTCCGGCGTTTTTTCCGGCTGCTTGTGCCACTGACTCTGTGAGATAGGATGTGTTGATTATTTTTGCATTTTCAAACAGCGATAGATACAAATCGACCGCTTCTTTTGCCCGGTCGTTAAACCAAAGAAACGTGACTATTTTTCTCATGTGAATGTTCCCTTCTCCATATTTGGTAGGCGTATTTTGACGCTAGGCAACCACAAGACAAGACGTTCAACCCCTATCCCATGACGTACTCTGGCTTTCCGTTGGGCCGATAGACCTGTACCGTTTTCCCCTTGGGGAACGTTCGCGATTCGACCAAATCGAACGCCATGTCCGGACCGTTTTCGGGGAACAGGCGCATGCCTTGGCCGACAACGACCGGATACATAATCAGAGTCATCTCGTCGACAAAGTTATTCTCAAGCAGCCATCTGATGAGAGTGCCGCTGCCGTGCACTTGCAGCTCACCACCCGATTTGGCTTTCAACTCGCGGATGGCCGCCGCGATGTCCCCCGTGAGGACTGTCGTGTTCTCCCATTGCGGGTTGATGAGTGTGTTGGATACCACATACTTGGGCTTGGTGTTCAAGGCATCTGCAATGGGACTGCTGCCCGGCGCCATTTTGCCCCACGAGCCAGCAAAGAGATCATAGGTGCGCCGACCGAAGAGAAATGCGTCTGCCCGTTGGTAAAACTGCCCGTTGAACGCTCTGCCCTCAGGATCGGTCAGCGCCATCGCCCATCCGCCTCGTTCGAATCCGCCGCTGCGATTCTCATTACGCCCACCGTTTCCCTGCACCACTCCGTCGAGAGTCATTTGCGTGTTGGTTACCAGCTTCATGAGTATTCCTTCCCTTCCTGTCCAAGTTTCGGGGATCAACGACATTGCTGAGACTGCTTTAGTCCCTCAGCCAGCGTCAGGTAAGCTAAAAGACTGCTTCATGAAATCGCACCACTCTTCATTTTGCCGAAGTTCGAAAAAGGCCGGTGCAGTAGCAGCGAAATCGCGTGGGGTACAGTGTGCAAAAGACTTAAATTCGCGGATCAGGTGCGCCTGATCACTGTAGCCGTAGACATCCGCCAAATCGGCTAATGGGATAAATGGATTCACGAGCAATGCGGCTTGGAGGCTGCCAAAGCGAACAATCCGGGCATAGGCTTTAGGCGAAATCGCCGTGTAATGTTTGAACTGTCGCTCGAATTGGCTGGACGACAGGTGGCTCTGTGCGGCAAGGTCTGCCATGCGGATTTGACCCTGAGAGCGATGCAGGAGCTGTCCGGCAGAGCGTATGAGCGTTACATCGTGCTTATGCCGATAAGCCATTTTGCAGACAAATTCCTGATAGCAGTCGATGGCTTCTCCATAGCCTCGATGCGCGACAATCTGCCTCAGATATTCCGCAAAACGCTGCCAACCAGCATCAAGGCCAATCACATGCACGGTGGATGGCTCAGCATCAATATTCAAGATTGGCTTGACCGCCCAAGGATACAACTGCATCGAAATCATCTGGCAGAAACCCGCAGCGCGAATCCGAAGCGGCTTATTTTGAAGCGGGTTCACAAATGCCCGTGGGAGTTCGAGCATTCCGTATTCGCTCTCCAACATGAGCGGCGCACCCATATTGATCATCACTTCGACATAGGCATCAGGCAGGTACACCTCACGGTTATAGCTTTCCTGATCTTGCTCAAGCGCCCAAAAGCAGTTCACATCTGCCGCCAACGTTGGGAGCGGAGCATATATCGGTTGATGCCGCATTCCATAACCTCACTCTAGCGACTCAGCAATCCACATTATAAGCGCACTTGCGAAGTATCCAATTGAAAAAATTCCGCATCTTTTTGTGGGAACTTATTGGATGCAGAAGCATTGTGTTCAGCGGATTTTGCATCAGATATTTTGAGTTGATCTTCAATCCAACCGGCTTTTAGCTGGTGAGTGCCACGCCATCGCGTATGGCCGCTTCGAGGACATCAAGGTCGATATTTTTCAACGCTTTGAACTTGATGCAGTAGCCTGTGACACTGGCCTTACCCAGTTTTTCGCCATAGGTTTGAGCCAAGTAACTCTTATCGGGAAGGCCAAGAATATAGACCGAGATTCCGCTTGTGTTGGCGCTCAACCCAATTTGATAGAACTCTTTGGTTTTTCCATCTGCGTATTTTTGGGCTCGCAGTCCATAGCCGATATTGGGATTGGAAACAGTCTTATTATCGCTGTCTTTTCCATCCAAGAACCACAATTTGCAGGCGGGCATAACCTCCAGAATGCGGCGGTGCAAGGCTCGCATATCACTCTGTTTGGGTTCAGGCTGGCTGGTGATATAGTTTTCGATCTGTTCTTCTACGTTCATCACTTGCTGCTCGTTATCCATCTTGCTTGCCGCGCCTTTCACTGTTGAGAGGTGTCACAGAGACATACTGAAACATGCGTATCGACTACCGCTGCGTCTCAGTTTACCAGAACAGGAGTTCGATTGGGTAGGGGGTAGTGGTCACATGGTAAGTGGTGAACGCATAGGCAAATTGTGTTCGAGAATAAACCAACGTGTAATCAAGTCATGATAGCGATCTTCTTTAGAAAAGGATAAGGTGCGACGGGTGTAACGACCATTCCATTGGCGCAGATTGTTGTACCAGCGTTCTTGGTGGTTGGTCAGCCCACTGCCTTTATTGACCGGATGATGTTGCTCGGGTGGCAGGACGAGCGAATAGGCTTTCCATTGATCGGTGAACAGGGGGAGTGCTTGATAAGCAGTGGGAATGGCTTGCCACAGCAAGCGACAGGTATCTTGGGAACGGTCGCCGATGGCATAGGCCACGATCTGTCGAGTACGCCGACATTGGGCGGTCCACAACCAGCGCTTGAACCATTTCTCACTCACAAAACTGACCAGTTCATCTAATTCGAGTACGTCATCCGCTTGAGCGGGCAAGAGGGTTTCGACTAAGGAGGGTAACTGTGCCACCCAAGCCTCCAACCATCGCAGCACGGTCTTGCGCCAGACACCGAATACCCGTTGAATGCCGCGCAAACTCATCCGTTCTCGATAGGCTTTCAGCACTGTCGCTTTAGTTTCAGAACTATATTTTTCGTGTGGTCGCATCACCCGGTAAGCACCGCAATCTTTGCAATGGTACTGCTCATTCCCGCATTTATTCCGTCCATTGCGTATAATATTCGTGCTGCCGCATGATCGACATGAGTAAGTGATAGTCTCTTCGATCATGTGGCAGATTCTTATCCACCACCACTTACTTTGCAACCACTACCGGGTAGGGTGGAGGTGTTGGAGTAGGAACAGGGATGGGAGGGTTGATTGTGCCGTATGTACCCCGCACCATTACATAGGCTGAGGGGATTTTAAAACCGTAGGGGCAAACCGGCGGCTTGCCCCTACAGAGAGGATCAAACAACAACAAAGGCTACTTGACCACAATCTTATGTTCGACGGCCAAGGCCACGGCCTGTGTACGGCTGGTGGTGCCCATCTTGGAGAAGATGTTGCTCAGGTGATTTTTGACGGTCGAGTTGCTGATCATCAGCCGTTCGGCGATCTCACGGTTGTTCAACCCTTCGACCAACCACGCCAGCACTTCACGTTCGCGTTCGCTGAGGTCATGGCCGATTTCCGGCGGACGGCGGGTGGCACTGATGAGCGCCTGAGTGGCTTCGGGGGCCAAGGTGGGCTTGCCCTGATAGGCCTTGCGAACGGCCTGCGCCAGTTCATCCACCGAGACGTTCTTCATCAAATAGCTGATCGCGCCGGCTTTGAGCGCATTCTGAATCGTTTCATCATCACTAAAGCTGGTGAGCGCGATAACCTGTGTATCAGGGCAGGTATCACGGATTATCTTGGTGGCCTGCACGCCATCCATACCGGGCATAATCATGTCCATCAACACGATATCCGGCTTATATCTCTGGGTTAGCATTACTCCGGCCTGACCATCTCCGGCGTCACCCACCACTTCAAAATCATCAAAGTTTTCCAGTAAAACAATCAGTCCTTTTCGCACCATGTGGTGATCGTCAACAACCATGACTCGGATTTTCTCTGCCATTTTTCTATCCCTCACTACTATGATCTGACCATACGACCTGAACGCGTGTCCCTAGTCCTATCGAGCTTTCGATACTTAAATGGGCGTTGATGGATTCTGCCCGTTCGCGCATGATGTTCATGCCTAGACTGGAAGGTTTGGTTATTTTGGGGTCAAAGCCTTTGCCGTTATCACTGATGGTTAAAACCAGTTCATGGTTATTCCATTCCAGACGGATCAGAACATTGGTGGCCTGAGCATGTTTGGTGATGTTGTTCAGCGCCTCCTGTACCGTCCGGTACAGCGCCACCTGAACATCCGGCTCCAGCGTCGGAATGTCATCAAGTGCCGTGCTGATTTCGATGGCCGTGCGGCTTTGCAGGGTGGCTGACAACTGCTGAATGAGTGTGGGCAGCCCGACCTGCGTGAGCGACGCGGGACGGAGTTCCAACAGCAGCAGGCGCATTTCGGAAAGTGCGCTGGTCGTCAACTGATGAAGCTGCGCCATCAAATCGTGGGATTTTTGGGGGTTCGAATCCCATTGACGCAGTGCCGACTCGGACATGACGGTGCTGGTGAAAAGCGTCTGACTGACGGAGTCGTGCAGTTCGCGGGCTAAACGGTGGCGTTCTTCGGCAGCGGCCAGCTTTTGCGCCTTTTCCCGTTCGCTGGCTTCAATCAGCTTCCGCTGGGTGATATCGGTATAGTGCTCGATGCGTCCGCCCGCATAAATGCCGGCACGGATCGGCTGACTCCAATGTTCCAGCCAGCGTTCCTGACGGTTGCCTTCGGGCGTCACCTGACATTCCAAACGGTGATGGAAGGCGTTTTCACGGTAGGCAGTCAAGATGCTGTCGGCATAGGCATCGCTATCCGCGAAAATGCATTTGAGCTTGTTTTCGATAAGCACGCGTTTGTCATGCCCCAACAGGTCTTCACGGGGGATACCGAAATACACTTCGATGGCGGCGTTGACCCACACGATCTTAAATTCGCGGTCAAGGATCAGTACGCCGACGGTGGTGGTATCGAAGACGTCGTTAATCAGCGAGCGGTATTCTTCTTGACTTTGACGGAGCTGCGTTTCGATGCGATGGCGTTCAATCGCGTAGCGTATGGTGCGGGACAATAATTTGGGATGCGAGTCGTTTTTGAGTAGATAATCCTGTGCGCCCATTTGCACGGCTTGGATGCCTAACGTCTGGTCATCAAAGCCGGTCAATACCACAATTGGCACGTCCTGTATGACGCTGCGCAGTTTTTGTAAGGTATCGAGACCAAAGCTATCCGGCAGCGACAGATCGAGCAAGATCATGCTGAAGCTGTTGGTTTGCAGCGCGGTTAATCCGTCCTGCAGATTACTGGCAAGACTCAGATCAAACATATCCTCTGTGGCTTCACGCAGTTGTTCGCGGATCAACCGGGCATCGCCGGGATTATCTTCGATCAACAGGACAGCTATTGGCTTCTCTCTCACGGATAATCCTTATATCGGTGGCAGCTTGACGATACTAAACCAGAAATGCTCAATGCTCTTTACCACGTTAATGAACTGGGTGAAGTCTACAGGCTTGCTGATGTAACAGTTGGCATGCAGGTTGTAGGTGATAAAAATGTCGGTTTCATTGGAAGAAGTCGTCAGCACCACCACCGGAATACGCTTCAGGTTTTCATCATTCTTGATTTCCTGCAAAACCTGTCGCCCATCCATGCGTGGCAGATTCAAGTCCAGCAATATCAAATCCGGTCGCGGCGCATTGGTATACTGCTCCTGACGTCTGAGAAACGCCATCGCCTCAACCCCATCCGGCACCACATTCAAGTTGTTGTACAGCTTACTGTCCTTCAACGCCTCCTGCGTTAAGCGCACGTCTCCGGGGCTGTCTTCTACGAGCAAGATTTCTACGGCTTCTATATTCACAACTATTTACTCCAGCTAGAGGATGGAATCGTAAACCAAAAGGTCGTTCCGGCACCCGGTATGGACTCGGCCCAGATCCGCCCCCCATGATGTTCTACTACTTTCTTGCAAATGGCAAGTCCGATGCCCGTACCGGGATAGCGGTCCTTGGTGTGCAACCGTTGGAAAATTACAAAGATGCGATCCATGTACTGCTGCTCAATTCCGATCCCGTTATCATGGACAGAAAAGGTCCACATATTCTCGTTTTGTACCGCCTTGACCTCGATCTTCGGCGCAGTATCATTGCGAAATTTAATGGAATTGCTCAGCAAATTCTGAAAAAGCTGAACGATTTGCGCTTCATTCCCGACGATTGACGGCAGCCCGTCATGATGGATTTGCGCGCCGGATTCCTTGATCTGCATTTGCAGATTGGTCAATGCCTGTTCCAGCGCGGCACGGCTCTCGAACCGTTCGAAGTCTTGCTCACCTGTTTTCACACGTGAATACATAAGCAGGTCGTTGATCAGCGCTTTCATACGGGTCGCGCCATCCACGGCATAGGCAATGAAATCGCTGGCGTCTTGATCGAGTTGGGTCTTATAGCGCCGTTCCAGCAGTTGGAGATAGCTGGTAATCATGCGCAGCGGTTCTTGCAAGTCGTGGGATGCGACGTAAGCGAACTGTTCAAGCTGCTCGTTCGAACGCCTTAAATCCAAGGCCGACTGCTTCAAGGCATTTTCATCGGCTTTGCGCTGGCTGATGTCCATAATCAAGCCGCAGGTGCCGATGGCCTGACCGGTATCATCCGTCAAAATGGTGTAGTGGGCCTCGACAGGGATAATCCGGTTATCCTTGGCGACGACCCTGAATTGGATGGCCGCTGAGAGATCACCACCTTCATAGATGGCTTGGGCTTCGCGCTGGCTGCTTTCATAATCCTCCGGATGAATGATCTTTTCGCCGAACTTGGGCGTGTTCAACCACTCGTCACGGCTGTAGCCCAGCATCTTTTCCACGTAAGCGTTGACAAATTCCATCCGCTGGGTTTGGGTTTCGGAGACAATTTTGGATTCCCAGACAATGCCGGGGATGTTGGCGAGGATATTCTCCAGCCGTTTTTGCTGCGCCGCTAAAAGCAAAGTTAATTGATTGCGTTCTTGTTCGGCTTTTTGACGCTCGCTGATGTCACGGAAGACCATCACCGCACCGACATTCGCGCCGTACTGATCTTGTATCGGCGCGGCGTTATAGCCAATGGGTACGCCGGAGCCATCTTTGCTGCGCATGATGCTCGGCGCTGAAACATCAATCGGTTCGCCGTCACGCAGAACAGTGCGAATCGGGTTCAGAATCCGTTCGCCCTTGTCTTCGCTGATGATGCTGACAATATCTTCAAAAGGTTTTCCGACAGCCTGCGCCTGTGTCCATCCGGTGAGCTTTTCAGCCAGCGGATTCATCATTTCAATGATGCCTTCGGTATCGGTCGCGATGACACCGTTGTTGATGCTGGCCAGCATGGTTTCCAAGCGCTCGTGGGCATTCCGCAGCTTAACCTCGGACTCTTTTTCTTCGGTGATCTCGGTAAAGATGTTGATCGCCATCTGGACACGCCCCTGTGCGTCTAGCAAGGGGGATGACTTGAGGTTCATCCAACGCGGATAATCTTCTTGCTGTAAGCGCCAGCGGTACGTGATCTGTCCGGGCTTCGCCTCTTTAAAGACGCGCTTATTGGGTAGGGTATCGAAATCCAACTGCTTGCCCTGTTCATCGAAGATTTCATAGTTGGAACGAATGCGCTGTATAGGGGAGGCCAGCATTTCCTGCGCGGTATTAAATCCCGCTAAGCGCGCCGCTACGTCATTGGCAAAAAGCACCGTACCATCGGCGGCTTGGGCCGTCACGCCGACGCTGACACCTTCGATCACCACACGAAGCTGATCGCGCGATTGGCGCAGCGCCTTCTCGGTTCGGATGCGGCTTTCTTCGATGATGCTGACGAAAATGACGACGAACCCGAACAGCATAAAAAGCGGCACATCTGACGACGCGATTGAAAAGCCGATGCCGGGACCCAGCAGAAAATAATCAATCAAAAGCGCCGACACCGCACCGCTCAAAAGTCCGGATTTCATACCGCCGTACCAAGCACTGAACAGCACGGCGATAATGAAGAACAATAATGTGGTTCGGACAATCGGCGCAAACAGGAAGGCCACAATGAGCGCCACGATAGGCGCCATAACTGCGACAGCATATGGCGTTACTTGAATGGAATTATTCTGTGACAAACGAATCATACCGTGCCCATCTTCACATGATTCAGCGCCATATATAATGCGGCAATCGCGGTCGAATCTTTGAGCTTACCTGTATCAATTATCCAGCCTACCTCGGATGGCCGGATGTGCTTCACGCTAATGGAGGTCTTTTCATCCCCTTCGAGCTTGTGCGGGCTAAGTTCCCGTGCCAGAACCACCCAGTAACGCCACTGCGCATATTTCAACGTCGGGTGCAAAATGCCGATGAGATCGAGCTTTGCCGCTTTATAACCGATTTCTTCTTGCAGTTCGCGGTTCGCGGCAGCCTTCGGGGTTTCATCGGCATTAATGCCGCCGGTTGGTAGGGTAAGCATCGTATTACCATAGGCGATGGACTGTTCCTCAATCAGCATAAACTCGTGGTCTTCGCTCACAGGGATCATCAAGACCCCGTCCTGCATCCGAATGAAGGCCTCGTCGTCCTGATTAGCGCACAAATCCATCCATTTGTGGTGATACAGCACTTTGCTCACGTCCAGCCTACCTCTTAATGAAAATCTTGACTTCACTTTCAGCCAGTGTGTCTTTGAGGACGCCGTTCAAAATCATGGTGTCATAGTCGAAGATCATTTCGTGCCACATACCGTCTTCCAATCCGGCATTGCTGATCTCGAATTCGCCCGCATAAACCGGCTGCAGATTTGCCACCACCACGACCACATCGCCAGCGTTGTTCCAGCGTTTGAAGCCGATGATGCCGCGCCCCGGCAGATCGAGAATCGGTTGGTAGTTGTCGCTGTACAGCGCAGGATTTTCCTTGCGCAGCTTGATCAAATGGCGGTAGTGGTTGAACAGCCCTTGGTTGCGTTCGTTATCCAATAAGCCCCATTGCAGCGGCTGCGGATCGAGTGTCTTGGGTGTCGGCTGTCCGAATTCCTCGCCCATCCAAAGCATGGGAATACCCGGCGCGGTCAGCAAGAGCGATGCACCCAGCTTGGCACGGCGGAAAGCCGCGTCATCAAAGGTGTTGGCCATCGCGCCCAAGAGATACATGAGGCGTTCTTCGTCGTGGTTGTGAATGTACTGAATGGTGTTGTAGTCCGAAGCAAAACCGTCATTCTTGCTATCCAATATCCGCAGCACTTCACTGGTGTTGTAGGGTTCACGCCCATCTTTGTTGACGCCCAAAGCGCTGGTCTGCATCTGCCGGAAGAAACTGTCATGCCATGCGGCATCGACTGGCCCGTCGGCATCCGCGATAGTCGGGTCCTGCGGCACATGTTCGGCAATCGTATAAAACGGTTTGAAGCCTACACGGCTGTGCGCTTCATGGTTGAACCAAGCCAGCAGATCGTAGTATTTAATGGCGCGGGTGCAGTCGAAGCGGATGCCATCAATATGGAACTTCTCGACCCACAGCCGCAGCGCGTTAATCACATATTCACGCGCCGGCCAAACATCAAAGTTCTCGTCGTAATGCTCGTAGTTGAACTTCGGCCCAAACTGCAGCGAGGCTTCATCCGGATTATGTTCGTAGAACCAGTAGTTATAGTCGATCTGGGTCAGCGGCGCTTCCGCCTGCACATGGTTATACACCGCGTCATGGATGACACGGATGCCGCGCGCATGGCACTCATCCACCAGTTGGCACAACTCTTCGGGTGTGCCGTAGCTGTTTTCGACAGCGTAGATGCTGTGCAGCGCGTACCCCCAACTATGGTCGCCGGGGAACTCGTTAACGGGCATCAGTTCAATTGCCGTGATGCCCAAATCCGCCAGATAATCCAACTTCTCAATCACATCCGTAAACTTGCCGGGGGTTTTCTGATCATCACCTTGCCCGCCGCGGAAATCGCCCACGTGCAGTTCATAGATAATCAGTTGTTCGTTCGGGAGCAGCGGCACATCATCATGCTTCCACTGATAGGTGCTGATGACAGGCTCGCCTTTCTTAATTTTGACGACCGCGTTTTCGTGGCTGTCCAACGTATAGCGCATCGCCTTGGGATCACTCACCGTCACCTTTTGATCGAGCAGGAAGGGACTCTTGGAAATGACTTCAAATTTGTATTGGTACTCGCCATCCTTCAGCGGCACGTCTACCCGCCATACACCTTTTTCATCCTTTTGCATGGGGATGGGCTTCCAATTCGCCCAATCACCAATCAGGCTGACCGATTCGTTATAAGGGGCAAATAACTCAAATGTCGTACTTTTTGCTGCGGTTGGCTTACGCTTTGCCATATCTGCATCTGTCCTTAGGTGAGTAAATGTCGCCAGTCCTATTGTAAAACTTCGAACCCATTAACAATTGAATACATCATTAAAACTTATTGCGATCCCACCACGTGTTCATTAAAAGACCAATGCCTACTTGAATGACCCGTGCACTAACGCTTATCCATTCATACTGCAAAACAGCACGCCGTCGTGCTGTTTAATTCCTCGTCGCATCACCATTTGATCGACCTTTGCGCTTATGGGAGCAAAATCCCCGACGCTGTTGACTGCTGTCCGCCGGTGTTGGGTGCCGCTGGCTGCGCCGGAGTTGGCGCGGGTGTGCCTGCGGCTGGCGGATTGGGCGATGCAGGCGTTAATACCACGGCAGGCGTCGCTGTGACAGGGGTGTCGTTCAGCAAGATCAACCCGTCATCCGTTGTGGTGTAGGGGCTGACAGTCACCTTTCGCGGTTCGATAATGATCTCGCGCAGCAGCACCGCAATCATCCCCATCACTGGCGTAGCGATGATCGCGCCCACGACACCGCCCAGCGTGAAGCCCACCAAGACGGCCACAATAGTTAAGATGGGGTCTAAGCCGACGCTTCGGGCCATGGCGCGCGGCGTCAGATAATGGGTTTCAATCTGCTGCACCGCTACGAAGGTCGCGAACACAGCCACCGCTTGAATGGGCGTACCCACCAGCAGTGTGATCAGTGTCGATAAACCACCACCGACGAAACCGCCGACAATCGGCAGCATGGTGCCAATACCAATAATGAAGCCCAAGGTTCCGGCGTTCGGAACACGCAGCAAGAATAGAACGATGAAATTGGCGAACCCGATGAAGGTGGCTACGAACACAATTCCGCGCACATAGCTGCCCATCATATTTTCAATTTCATAGATGATGGCCTGCACCTTTTCACGTGCCCGGATGGTAAACAGTTGAACGCTGAATTCCACCGCCCGTTCGTGGGAGGTCAACCAGTAAACACCCATCACAAATACGAGGATGGCCTCGCCCGCTACCGAACTTGCGTCGCCCAAAAAGGTGGGCAGTCCCGCCTGAACGGAGGTGATGGCGTTGGTGACACCGGTGCGAATCGCCGCCGGATCAGCCAGCGTAATCGTGGTTCCGGTAATATTACGTACGGTGGTAACAAGCCAATCTTGGACAAAGATAATACGGTTCGCCAAGCGGTCTTCGTTCTGAAGGTTGGTGGTGATACTGGTGACAATCGGGGGAATAACCAGTGCAACCAGTGCGAAAATCGCCAGCAGCAGCCCTAGATAGACCACCACAATCGCCAGTCCTTCTGAGAGCCGCCAGCGCATCAGCCGGAGCACCATGGGCCGAACCGCCGAAGCGACGATGATGGCGACCAAAACCACAACGAGAATACGCAAACTCATCAAGATAACGTAGGCACTCGCGAGTGTCGCCAGAACAATGATCGTGCCCTTAAAAATATCTTTTCCGGTCATGCGTACCTCATCTGGATCACTTTAATGTCCTACCCGTCGTTACAAACATTTGAAACGGTTGTAGAGGCATGCTTCATGCGATCAACGTTGAGGTTGTCACTTCGCATCTACACTTTTCAAAAATAACCTCTATTTAGGAATTGTTCCCTAGAATATAAGAGTTCACTACACTTTCCATGAGTAGAATAGTGAGAAATCGATAGGCCAGTTGACCTATAAATACTACTATTACTTAGTTTTCATATCGTTAATAGAGTAATCCTCCCCCTAACCGGCTGTGCCCGCCACTTCGGTCAAAAGCCCATCTTCAAACCCATCACCTCACCTATGCCAGAATAGCCCACGTAGGGGGTTTGATTCGCTCGGCATTCGCGTAAAGTGGTGGTTGTAGGGGCGCAGAGACAGAAAGTTAGCGGATGACTTCGGCATCCACGTTGTTCGCTAATTTCGAGAGAGGCAACACTCGTTTTCAGTTTTGATGCGCCCCACTTGTTTGCGAACGAAAGCAGAAAAGGAGAATCACGATGACAGCAGGTGCTTGGGATAAAGTCGCAGGTAAATGGAAGCAACTTTCGGGCGACATTCGCTCCAAATGGGGTGACCTGACCGATGACGACCTGATGCAAATTGCGGGCGAACGTGAAAAACTGGTCGGCAAGATTCAGGAACGTTATGGCATCGCCAAAGACGAAGCCAATCGCCAAGTCGATGAATGGTCGCGTAAGCTGAAGTTCTAAACAACGCGGCAACGTGTATGTGCTGAAAGCAAGAACGGCTGTCCAAATCGGGCAGCCGTTTTTATTTTCTTTTTGTCCTTACACTAAGGACAGGATACTTTTACGGGTTTATATTTGAATATGAGATGTTCCCGTAGGGGAGAAGGCCTTGCGCCCCTATATTCAATCATCCACATTCTAACTTACTAATTTTAAAACCCGTTCACCTTATTCAGTTTCTCCCTCCGGCGGCCACTTCACATGGACTTCTGTTCCCTTACCCACCACACTGTGAACCGTCAGTTGGGCGTGAACTTCTGCCGCTCGCTCCCGCATATTCCCCAGCCCCATCCCGCTCGACGCTTCATTCGTGTCAAACCCATCTCCATCATCCTGAATATGCAGATCAATATAACTTTGACCACCCTGTCCGGAGATCGAGATCTGGGTAGCATTGGCATGTTTGATAATGTTGTTCATAGCCTCTTGAGCGATGCGGTACAGCGCAAAATGCACTTCCGGCGGGAGACTCGGTTCGCCTTCAAAGGCGAAATGAGCTTCGATACGTTTACGTCCGAGCGCCGACTGCATCAGTTGGTTAAGCAGCTGCGTAAACGGTGTACTGTAAACGTGGGTAGGACGCAGTTCCAGAAGCAGGGTGCGCATCTCGGCCATCGCACTTTGGACAAGCCGGTGTATAGCAGCCATCCTTTGGGTCAGCTCTGCTGGATTTCGCTGCTGCATTTGCTTGATCAAAGCCTCGCTCATGATGCTGGCGCTAAACAGGGTTTGGCTGACGGCGTCATGCAGTTCCCGCGCGATCATATTCCGCTCTTGCATCACGGCCAGTTCTCGTGCCTCTTCGAAACGAATGGCGCTTTGAATGGCAATCACAACCTGATAAGACAACGCTTGAAGCTTTGGAAAATCAGTCTCTGTGAATAGGGATGCTTCCCGTCTGGTGAATGTGAAGTGGCCTATAACGTTGTTTTGAACAAGCAGGGGTGCAATCAGGATTTGACGACCAAACGCTGCGGGTAAGCGCATTGAACGCAGTTGTTCGCTTTGCAAAAGAACAGGCTCGTGGGTATTGGCCCCGGGCCGATACAGACTGGTGGCCTCAATATTGGTTTTGTTCCGGTGCCAGCGTTCAAGGATGCCTTGTTCTTGGTCTTTCAACCCCTCCGTATGAAACTCCGTCACGGCTCCTTTTTCACTTAAGAAGATTAAAGCGGCATCAAACGGAATAATGCCTCGTGCCGCGACTAAGGCCGTTTTGAGCACTTCCTCCATTTTCAAGGTTCGGCTCAAGGCGATTGCCGTATCGCGCAGCGCTTCTGCCAGTATCTGTTTTTCACGCCTCAGCTCGTCCTGCAGGTACTGTTCAGTTCGGTTACGCAGGATTTTCACGAATCCTTCGGCCTGACCCTTTGCCGAATAAACGGTTCGGATCGTCCAATTGGCGTAGAACCGGTTGCCAGCCTGATCAATCAGCCATCGTCCATCTTCCACAACCTGTCGCTCCGCAGCAGTAGTGAGTTCCTGTTCAGGCAGACCGGCCGCCCGGTCTTGTGGAGTGAAAAGCACATCGAATTTTTGCCCCAAAATATCGGTTTTGAGGTAGCCAAAGACATGCTCCGCCCCTTTGCTCCAATCGGTGATAGATCCCTCTTGGTCGAGCGTAATGATGGCGTAGTCCAGCAGATTATTGATCGTTACGCGATGGCGTTCTTGTGCCGCATGGATGAGCGCTCCCGCCCGCTGCCGCTCAACCGCATAATGCAGTGCACGGACTAAAGCGTGAGACCCGACTTCCTCTTTGAGCAGATAATCCTGTGCGCCCGCTTCCAGCGCCCGTAGCCCGGCCTGTTCATTCTCAAGTTCGGTGATCACCAACAGTGTAAGCTGCGCCTGAGACTCCAAAATGAGCTGGACGGCGTCAGTTTCCGCTTGGTGCGAGACAAGTGAGAGATCAAGGATAACGACATCAATGTCTTGGGTAGCGAGTCGTGTTAGTGCTTCGTTCAGGCCGGTGATCGCTTCAATCGTAAATTGGAACCGGCTCTTTTCATGCAGCATGTTCCAGATAGTACGTGTGGTCGTCGGATCATCTTCAACGAGTAAAATCCGTGTCGGATCAGCCATACTACACGGTCTCCATACAACCTATGAACCCCGAAAGGATGACTACTGTAGCTCAGATTTTTAATATTACAACAAATATTGTAGCTGGGGACATATTCTATCGAAGCTCATCCTTAATAGGAGCTGTTTAGATGATTAGACAATGAATGGCTTGAATTTTGTCTGATGGTGTTTATTTGTATCGAGGTTTACTTCTGGTTTGTCGGCATACGGTTTTCAAACCAAAACTGAACCCGTCAAATGAACGGATTCCCTCAAATTGGTTTGCGCCAAACCCCGCCAACAGTTACAAAATGTTCTTCCAAAATGTAACCCATTCGCCGTGCGCATCGGTTATAATGTCCGTAGGGGTACTGAATTCTCTCCCTTCCCTGTTTTATGGGTAGGGGATGGGGTATCCTGCCGCACCTTAACGACCGTCAATCGTTGTAAATGTGACAAACCGACTGAGTCACAACTGGACTTGACCCGATATTGTGGAGAGACAAAGGATTCATAAAAGAAAGGCTGCCTCAAAAGCAGCAGGTGTGCAATAGCCAAGGGTGGAATGTAGGCGTTGACAGTTGTAATAGACCTCGAGGTACTCAAAGATAACG
>JBGAGF010000014.1:0-210234 GCA_044226855.1 Aggregatilineales bacterium | reverse complement strand
CTAGAGCCGTGAGGGTACACCCGGTCCCATTCCGAACCCGGTCGTTAAGCTCACGAGCGCGGATGGTACTGCCATGGTAACGTGGTGGGAGAGTACGCCGCTGCCAACCCCCTTCACTCCCACTCTCTTTTTCGTTTCCTCTCCCCTTTTCCTTCTTTAGGATTTAAATCTAAAAACGAGTCTAGTTGTTGCTAGACTCGTTTTTTATTTCGATTGATTTAGGCATCGACCTCGTCATCGCAGCAGCGATAGTCTTTGTGCTTTTCGAGCAAACTGATCTGCTTTTCGAGCAGTTCGTTTTCTAGACGCATCCGCTCAAGCTCGTATTCCTGCTTGGCCAGCATGGCCGGTTCGCAGATGATACAGCCGCCGAGTTCACTTTCGACATACAGCGCCTCGGTCGGAATGATACTTTCGGACTCATAGTTGAAATCAATATTCTGTTCCTTAAGCATTTCTTCGACGCGGGCAACTGCGTTGGCGCGTTCCTGCTGCTCTTTCACAAACTGCGAGTAGGGGATGTTGGCACCGCTTGCAGATGAATCTGGTCAGGGGTTAAGCGCTGACCAACAAACGCATTGCGGATGTTGCCGACTGCCGGTGCCGCGTTGCCTGCACCCTGCGCAAAGTTGAGTTTGGCTTTGGTGGCGACGGAGACTGAAATGGGACGCGTCTTGATGGTCGTATCTGCCGCAGTCGTCAGGGCACGGAGCGTCCGTTCCACAAAGGTGATTTTGACTTTCTGCCGTTTACCAATCTGATAGAAGTAGTGGGTCTCGGTGTGGCACATGTTGTCATTCTTGAAGCGGCGCGTGCTGACTTCCAGTTCTTCGTGCACTTCAGATGTCGATTGGCGATGGGTGTTGATCTGAGTCAGGCTAACTGATGTCGCATCCCGTGTGACTTCGTTGGTCTGGTGAACGGTGTTTTCCAGATGTTGGTGCAGGCGGTTGTTATAGCTATTGCTCGACTCTGCATCGAAGGTGCCGGAAGCCGTTTTTGAACTGCTGCCGACGAGCAGTTGCGCCAATGGCGGGTCACTGCCGGGAGTCGTCTGGCTGTATTTACTGTGCGTTTCGACGTGGCTACCGCCATCTTCTTCTGAGTCAAAGGTGGTTGATGCATTCTTGAAGGCTTCCATCCAAATGCGTTCGCTCGAACGGGAGATTTGGGACGCGGAAACCAGACATCATCAGTAAAAATATTGGGCAATGCTGTGGCGGCGCGTGGAAAGCCTGCTTCTTCGCCGGGGAATAGAGTCACCGAATGCACAAGATCGCACAGGACGATATCTGATGCAGCGTTCAGCTTGTAAGCGCAAGAACTACTTCAACGAGTTGGTTTTCAATACGAATGTTGTAACTGTAATTCAGAAAGGCCACGTCACAAATGTTGTCTCTTGGCCATGCGCGCGGTGGACAAATCGCATCATTGAGATCATCACCCGCTTTAACGAGGTCTTTCTGAATCGAAATGGCGTTCCTGAACGGTATTCCCTCTCGAAAATTGACTGGTTCGACAGGAAGGTCGTAATGAGTGGGGACCATTGTCAAATCGGTTCCAGATCGGAAGCTTTAAAAGCCTCTTCATCATCCTGTCATGAAGGCGACGATGCCATATTGGTGGTGGCGAGGTGGTGCCATAGACCATGCGCGTGACATAGCGATCGAATTTCAACCCGCGTAGAAGGCGGCAATAATCAGCGCTTTCACATTCGGTTCCGGGGATGCTGACATGCGGCTTAACACCGCGCTTTTCGCGGCCAACGTGCTCCCAAACCGAAAGATTTGTTCAGCCGTTTCGGGATCGCGGGCGTTCCATGCGACCAAGCGCAGCGGATCAAGCTGGGTTCGGGTAAAGGTGTAACCGGCGATTTTACCTGAATCCTCGACGAGATAGCCGCTGCCGGTTTGAAACAGCCAATTGATGACCTGCGGGCTAGGCGCTCCGACCTTTTCACAATCCATCTCGATGATGCTTGGCAGGTCTTCACGTGTCATCGGACGAATTGAGGCAGGGGTATCGAATGCTTGAGACGCTCCGATATAGACATTGATTTTGTAAAGCGACTGAAAGCCCATACTGTCGTACAGCGGGAAACCCATCACCGAAGCGTCCAGCATGACGCTGTCTATGGATCTGAGGTGCTGCATGGCGTGGCTCATCAAGCGGCGTGCGAACCCCCGCCGCTGGTAATCCGGATCGCTGACCACCAAGCCAATCCACGCTAACCTGCCACTGTATTTGAGCGCGATGGTGGTGGCGACGATCTCTTTATCGAGCAGACAAAGAGCTGCCATCTCCACCCCATGTGATATTCTGACGCGTTTGTTCCAACGGATGATCCCAGCCAATTTTGCGCATAAGCGAGATCACAGCAGGCGCTTCATCGGGTGTCATGACCCGCAGCGTGGGTTCAGCTACCATCTTGTACCGCCTGTGGTTGAATGGATGTTTGGGCACGCCGGAAGAGATTCGACAAATTCAAGTTCACGATGCCTACACTGCCCACGATCAAGACCGCGCCAATGACCAGCAAGATGTCAATTGGCTCACCAAGGAAGATGGCTCCGAGGATGACGCCAACAGCCGGAATAACATAGGTCACCATCGAGGTACGAGCCGCGCCAATCGCGGGGATGAGCGCGTAGAAGATGATGTAGGCAATGAAGGTGTTCACAAAGCCGAGCGCGATGATTGCGCCGAGCACGCGGGGTGTCAAGGTATCCAAAGGTGTTGGCGCGGGGCCACCGAGCAGCGGGGCAGCGTAAGCCAATATGCCCGATATGATGGCGGTGACCGTCATTGCACCGGCTGCTGCGATAATCGGCTCCAAGCGATTTTGAATGGCTTTGCGGCTGTAAGTTCCACCGAGCGCGTAGCAGAACGAGGCGGCGACGATGGCTAATTGACCCAGCAAATGCAGCGTCGGATCAACCTTAACGACTTCGCCGGTCGTGGTGCGGCTGGCGAGAACAATGACGCCCAAGAAGCCGATAACCAAGCCGACGATCTTGCGCATGGTGATGCGCTCGTCCACGGAGACAAAGTGGGCGACGATCATGGTGAAGAGGGCGGCAGTTCCCTGCAAGAC
Source organism: Aggregatilineales bacterium (assembly GCA_044226855.1). GTDB lineage: Bacteria > Chloroflexota > Anaerolineae > Aggregatilineales > Phototrophicaceae > CFX2. The sequence continues at coordinate 207,140 of JBGAGF010000014.1, read as the reverse complement.
GGCAGCCAGTCCACTCTCGATGCTCTGTTCACCCCATGTAATGAGCGCGAAGGGGAAGACGGTGTTGACGATGCCCAGCACCAGCAAATCGCGGATGCCTTTCCAATCGGTCGGGAGATGTTTACCGCGCATATAAGCGACGATGTTCAGGCCGACGGCGGCGATGCCAGTACGAATGAAGACCACTTGAAAGGTGGTAAGTTGTTCAACGCCGATGCGAATGAACAGAAAAGACGAACCCCATATGAGGGCTAAAATCCAAAAGCCGATCCATGCCCGTTGTTTGGTCACGCTGTCCCCTTATTGGTGAGGGCGAGAACGCCCGCTTGCGGAATGCTTATCGAGAATGTGCTCAATGTTTGCTGATGTGGGGTTTATAAAAAGCACCACTTGTGAGGCTCATCGAGACCCAGCCTCCAGTACATGTATGCATTGTATAGCGAACAGCGACCAATAAAATATCCGTTTATTGCCACTTCATTACGACTGTAACAAATTGCGCTGACAAATCATCAAGAGGTTGCTATCCGGGTCTTTGAAGGTCAAGAAGGATACGCTCCCGATGTCCAGAACATCGCCAACAAGCTCCACGCAACCCTCACATAGAAAATCATGAGCGGCATGAATATCACGCGTCCAAAAATAACACAGCGGCTGCGATGAATTTACGACCGGCTTGTTGCCGTCAAGGATGAGGCTGGTTTCGCCATTCATGGGCACATCATTGATCTTGCCTTCGTGGGAGGTGTCTCCAACTGGCAAGCCGAACAGCCAGCTATACCACTGGATAGCGCGTTGCATGTCGCTGACAGGGATGAATACTGCACCAATCGATTGTTGAATGATTTGTGACACGTTGTTTTTTCCGTTTATGACAACGACTTCAGGCGTTCCAAACGCGCGGATTCGTTGGCAACCAGCCACTCATCTTTCGAAAGTTCGGCGTATGCTTCAGCGAAGTAGGGACGCGCTTCTTCACCTTTACTTAAAGCGAGGAGGCACTCGGCGATTTCTTCGCTGACATAGCCATCGGACGTGCCAGCGGCTTGATGTTCAGACAGCAGTGCCCGCTGCTGGTCGAGCGCTTCTTGCGTTCGACCCAACGAACGGAGCGTCCGCGCGATGCACCACTTGGCGATGCGGATGGTGGATATTTCGCCCTGTTCTTCCCGATAGCGCAGGGCTTTTTCAAAGATAGCAAGGGCTTCGGCGTATTGGCCGAGATCGTGATAGGTCCAGCCGATGTTGTTGTAGAGCGATCCGAGCCACTTACGGGCGCGGGGCTGCGAACTGGACTCGGCTAAAGCCACCGCTTTGAGATTCCACTGCATCTGTTCATCGGAGGCTGAAACGATGGCGAGCATATGGGCGGCATCGACACCGTAGGAGTCTTCATGAGCGGCCTGCGCAAGTTCCCACGCTTCCATGAACAGCGGACGCGCTAGCTCCGGGTTGCCCGACGAGTTGAAGACGCGGCCCCGTTCCAGCAGATAACGCACGCGCGCGGTTTGGAGTTCATCGGTCAGCAATTTCGATACGATGTCGAGGCTTTGGTGAGCAGCATCGAACTGACGCTGCAATCCCTGCGTGCGGGCGATCTGGGTAAGGAGCTGGGCGAGATAGGAGATGTCGCCACTCGACTCGGCGTCCGGCAGCAATTGGCGAAATTGGCGCTCGGTTTCGGCGGGATTGTCATAATTCCAGAGCGTATCGAAGTCGATGCGTTGAGTCTCGGTCATTTTAGCAGCCTTTGTTCAAATTTAACGGCGAAGTTTGCAATTTTGGGATGCGCATGTCCGACGCCAACTTTGCCAAACCCGTTACAGGATTTGCGGATGCGCCGATGCTTTTTCAAGGGCTTTGTGGGGCGCAGTCAGTGAAGCAAAACCCGCTTTGTAGAGCAAAACATTGTCTCCATAGACACTCTGCATGATGCCAAGCTGTTCGCGTTTCCAGTTGGGATCGAGCAGCATGGGATATTCGCGCTCCAAATATTGTAGGAAGCGAGGCGGTGTATTGGCGGATTCGGTGGCCTTCTTCATGAAAATGCAGGTGATATACGGGATGTTCCACGCCTTGAATTGTTCGAGCGTGCCTTTGAGATTCGTCCACAAGCCGAAGGGACTCAACGTTGGGACGACCCAAATGCCTGCCTGGCGCAGATTTTTGATGGTGGTGAAGCGCTGCTTGAAAGAGGGCGTGGCATGTTCCCATGCCAGAATGAAATCTTCGCGGTCGGTGCCAATGCTGTAACTGACCACGAGCGGCGGGCCACCATCGGCGCTGGTTGTAGAGTCGTTGTAGCGCTGCATGGCTTCGACATCCCGATCAGGACGGTAGCGAGTTTGGACGGCAATCCGGCGGGGACGTAAATGGGCAGGCGCTTGGTTGAGGATCTCCCAGATGGCGCGGGTTTCCGCCGGACGCGTGGCATATGGATCGGTCACGCCGCTCCAATAAATGGTTTTGTCGGCCAAGTCGCCTTTTTCGACATGGGCGGCGAAACGCTTGACCACATTGCGCTTGGAACGGACTTCGAATCCCCACTGTCCACCGCGTAGATCACCGGGCGTCAGCATCCGGCCCGAGGGGACGTAGCAGAAGAAACAGCCGCCGGGGCAGCCGACCTGCGTCTGCATGGTCATGTCGAAGCCGTCGATAAAACCGCGTCCTTCGCGCAGAATATCGGTGTTGGACTCGCGGTAGGTGACTTTATGAGGTGGCGGCGCGTTAAAGAATGACTCGTAAATGTGGTCGTAGGTTTGGCTCATGCAATCCCCTCTTTGCGCTCATTGGAGTTTGATTGTAGCACAAAAATTCTGTATGAGCTATCACAATTTGGATATTCAAACCTTTAATTTGGGGTTTAAAAGAGTTCGTACTTGTCTAATTTGGATTGGTTCAGGGGATACAAACTACGGCAAGTCGCTACAGAACTATAAATCCCTGTTTTCCATGAATCGTTTTACCGTTTCTTCAAGCCCCACTTCATCGACCGTCTCTACTCTTGTCGAATTGTGTCGTGATAAGCGATAGCTAATTCCTTTTGAATTCGATTGAATATTGATTACTACCTTGGTTTGAAACCATAAACATGGCAGAACTAAGCCGTTCGAAGCAATGCGAGGATTCAAATAATTGAATTCAAAACACGAACTTAACTTCTCGATTAGCTTATAGACAACTGTGTAGTCTGTTTGAGGGCGGTACGGTTTGAACTTAGTATTCACTTCAATTAAGTATTTGCACTCATCAAGGAGTTCCTGCCAACTGGTAATTCGTAAATCGAGGTCGTAACTGATCGCTAATGCGAACGGGTCTAAAACCATGTATCCCCACGTGAAGTTGTATTTCCAATAGGTAACTCTATAGACTTCTTTCAAGATTTCGGACGAAATCTTACCCTTAAAATCATCTTGCCAATTGTGTATGTCTGGTTTTCCCACTTCATCAGCTAGACCAAGTTGACTCGATAATAGGCGCTGGGCAGTAGACATCCAAGCTATTACCTTCGCTACCCATTTTTCATAATCCTTCTCAGGCACGTTAAATAGCGTATCAATAATCAGTTGCAACTCGAAACTTGCAGGGAAACGATTGAGATATGTGATTTTCAGAGACACGTCACTTGATTCGAGTTGTGTATGCTCCTGATAAAAGCTACTCCATTCACTGCCGCCGAAAAACGGATCTACGAAAGTTGCATGATTGACTTTAGGATGTCGAGATTTGAATTCTTGTTGAGTGAGTTCAGGCCATAATGTAATGTCCCCGTACTGAATGCGGCCTGTGTCTCTTGATACAGAAAACACTTAATTGTTCTTTCTCACAAAACGACTCAATAAATATCTTTCAATCACCGCACCAACCGTGATGCCGATGGTATACATGAGCAGGTCGCTCCAGAGGAAGGTGTAGCCGAGGATCAGGCCGATGAGCTTGATGCTGCGAAGCTGGTTGATCCAGTCGGCTTGGTACAGTTCGCTGAATTCGATTATGTAGGTGATGGCTAGGCTGATGATAAGCAAGCGGCGGGTTGAGGCTGTGCGAAAGACCAGTCCCAACCCGAATAAGATTGCCATCGCCCACAGCCCATCCCCAACATAATTGACGTAGAAATCCGGCAAGTATTGGGGGACGAGTCGGCTGGGCAAGCCAAACACAAACAGGATGGCGATGGCAATCAGGTAAGTGCGGCGGCTGCGCTTAGTGGGCGTTGAGCCACTGGATGATGTTGTCAATCACCATGCCCTGTTCGGGTTCGTTGTGCGTTTCGTGACGCAAGCCGTCGTAAAACTTGAGCGTTTTGTCAGTAGACCCTGCGCCATCATAGACCATTTGACCGCCGGGTGGTGGCGTCAATTGATCGTCTGCACCGTGAAAGATGAAGATCGGCAGCTTGAGTTCGCTCAAGTGGGCCTTGACGTAGCGGCTCATGCTGATGAGCTGATAGCCCATGCGCACACGAACCTTACCATGCTCGACCAGCGGATCGGCATCATAGGCGCGGCCCACGGCTTCATCTCGTGATAGGGTGGTTGCAGGGACAGGCGGCGTGATCGCAAGTTTAGGCACGATTTTGTCGAGGACGGATGCGGCGGCTACCAGAAAGGCCGGTTGGATGGTTTCAACCGCCAGCGGCGAACCGGAGAGGACTAATCCGGCTAACTCCTGCTGGTAGCGCAGGGCGAAGACCAAGCTGATGAGCGAACCTAGGCTATGCCCGTACATAAATATTTTCTTGCCGGGATGGGTGATCTTGATCGTGTGCAGATACTCTTTGAGGTCGTCCAGCGGCTGATCAAAACGGTTGAAGTAGCTGCGCGGTTCACCACCCGATTTGCCGTGTCCGTGATGATCCAGTCCGTAGACGGCGTATCCGGCATCGACCAACTTGGGGGCGACATGACTGTAACGCCCGATGTGTTCACCGAATCCGTGTACGATCATGACGACCGCACGGGGTTCTGCATCCGGCAGCCAAGCCTCACTGTAAATGGTGGTACCATCGGCACTTTGAAAGTTCCCTGACGTGTGGTTCATAAAATTTTTCTCCGGGACAAATAAATCTAATTAGGGTCCCGTGACTAATGTTAGCGTGGGTTGGAGGGTGCTGCCAGTTGATGGACCGCCGGGGCGCTGCTGGGTCACGACCAACCCTAACACGACAACAATCAGCAGCAGCACGACGCCAGCGGCGATTAAGGCACGGCGTGGAATACCGGGCGTCGTTTTGGTAGCAGTCTGCAACTCGGCGTGCTGCAGCAGCCAGACTTGGAACAACGAGGATTTCAGCTTAATGCCTGTTTTGCTGCTGTCGATCAGTTCATCGTATTCCAGCCCGCGTATGGCGGCATTGATAGCGGTGATGTCGAGCGGAAAATCCGACTCCACCAGCCAGTTCGATAGACCAGTCACGGTGACAGGTGTCAGCGGGTCGTCTATCATCAAACGGATAATGCCGTTGAGCAAAAGGCGTTCATTTTGCCCCAGTTCGTCCCACATCTTTTGGAAGTCGCCGTCGCTCTGGCGCTGAACAGTGCTGCTGACGGTCTTGACATCTTCGATGGTGAGCACAGTGCGCGGTGAGTCCATCACTTGATGGTGGTCATACAAGGCTGCGCCGAAACGCTGCACCAAGCGCGGCTGTCCGGCGGTGGCGCTGTAAACCGAGGCGGCGGCTTCATCGTTGACACGGTATTCCTTTTGAATGGGCAACTGAATGAGCGCGCGCGTCTCTTCTTCGTTGAGGTTCGTCAGCCTGTAGACATCGGTGACTGTGACTAAGGGACTCATCGTGGGGATTTGCAGTTCGTAGCGGCTGTCCATCGCCATGATGATGCCAAGGCTTGGATACTGGTTAATCAATTCGGCGAGGTAAGCAAAGTGATCGGTAGGCAGTTTGCCGGCTTTCGTCCACTGAATCAGGCTTCCTGTATCATCCAGCAACCACACCAAACGGCGGTTCTTGATCAGTTCAAACATTTCGGGCAGGTATTCGCTGGCCATCCATCGGCGCATGTCCTGATCTTCAGCGTTTTGCCGGGGCAGCTTATTCATGCTGAAGTCCCTGTCGCTGAGGACTTGCATGGTGCTGAGCGCCAAGACATTCAGCCAATCACTTTCAGAGCGAATGTCTTGGCCTTTCAGCGGAAGGTAGACATCCACAATGGTATCATCGAAATAGCTGCGGAAGTGGCGCAGCAGGGCGGTTTTGCCAATGTCCCGCCGCCCCAAAATGATGCTGGCTCCGGCAGTGTTGGGATCGGTCAGACGCTGATAAAGATGCTCGTAGGCTTTTTGCCGTCCGGCGAAAGGTGCTCGTAATGTATCATTTTCCGAGGGACGGTAGGGATTCATTAAAACGGATTCGTTTTCGGACATGTGGACTACCGATTTCAGTAAGTCATAATGAATAAGGGACTGGATGGCATTATAGCATGAAAGCCAACTCTCGCATGGGAGATCGGCTTAGATGGAGAAACTGTTTTTGTTCCACAATGGTGACCAACCTTGAGTCTGGATGGTTCTAATGGTAAAAGTGAAGCATCGGCTGATGAGCGCATGAGGATAATCGCTATGTCATGTCCACATTGTCAGGGCGCGGAAAAACTGTTTGACGCCAGTACGGCGCGGGGGGATCTGGAAAGCTACCGCCGCAGTGGGCCAGCCAAAACGACCCGAATGCTGCTGGATGCCATTCGCAAAGCGGCATATCGTGACCATACGCTGTTGGATATTGGCGGAGGTGTCGGCGCAATCCAGCATGAACTGTTGAAAGATACAGTGCAGTCAGCGGTGCATGTCGATGCTTCCACCGCGTATCTGGGGGCGTCGCAGGAAGAGGCTGGCAAGCGTGGACACCGTGACCGCGTGAAATACGTGTACGGTGATTTTGTGGAACTGTCGCCTGAAATCGCACCGGCTGATATTGTGACGTTGGATCGTGTGCTGTGCTGCTATCCGGATATGCCTGCGCTGGTTGCGGCATCTTCGACCCGTGCCCGTCAACTCTACGGCGTGATCTATCCGCGTGATACGTGGTGGACACGGCTGGGTGGCAAAGTGTTTAACCTGTGGTTTGTGCTCCGGCGGAACCCCTACCGCTTCTTTGTCCATCGGGCAGGGGCAGTTGATGAAGCGATCCGTGCCAACGGATTTGCCCCGCGCTATCAGCAGACCAGCGGCTTCTGGCAGGTGGTTTTGTACGCCCGTTGAGGTTTCCGGCTGTCGAAGTCTCGCCCCTATTACAGGGGTGAAGGCTCAGTTATAATCCCCAAATATTTCGTATTGCGAAGATTTGAGGCTTGTCGATGACCATCACTGAAAAGCCGCGTGCTCTTGCACTTGTGGGGATGCCCGGTGCCGGTAAAACGCTGTGTGCCCACCATTTACAATCGCGCGGGTTTTTCCAATTTCGCTTTGGTAGCATCGTCGTCGATGAAGTCCTGCGGCGGGGATTAGCCATTAATCCCGAAAATGAACGTGTCGTGCGCGAAGAATTCCGCCGCAACGAAGGCATGGCGGCCATTGCCCTCCGTGCGCTGCCGCATCTCAAAGCGGCGCTGGCTAACCACAGCAGCATCATTATCGATGGTCTCTACAGCTTCAGCGAATACAAAATCCTCTCGCCGGAATTGGGTGCCAGCATGGTGGTGGTGGCGATTGTCAGCAGCCGCGCCCTGCGCTATCAACGGCTCACCAGCCGCGTTGACCGTCCACTCACAGCACAGGAAGCCGAAACGCGCGATTATCAAGAAATCGAGCGGTTGGAAAAAGGCGGCCCGATTGCGATTGCTGATTATACGCTGCTCAACAATGGCGGTGAGGCGGAATTGCTGACGTCACTGGATGCGCTGGTAGATGAACTGGGGTTGAAGCCGTAGAAAGTCGTCAGTTTATTGTTCTCAGTCGCTAGTTCTCTGCCACATCATTTCAAATAAATCATGTTGCCGAATTCCGGAAGGAAAGGGCTTGTGATGAAACCGATCCTTAATCTGCAAAGCCCGCTCATATTACGAACAGACTTCTCTGACGACACTGTTTGGCGGCAAATTTGCCAAATCCTCGATCAGCCGACGTTGGATGGCTATGATGAGCCAATGAATTATGTTAATGACCCTCAATATGAGAGGCTCATGGTTTCGAAGTTGTTCTCAATTATTCCGGAACCTGAGGACACGGAGCTGTTTGAAGTATTTATAGTCGATACTATGACTATTTCTGATCCTACTCATCCCTTACTTTTGGTGGATGTGGCTGGTGATCCGGGCTATGTGAAACCCGGACGTTCTGTGCGCATACCTTATGATGAGGTCAGAGATGCTGCAATGCAGTTTTCAATCGGGAACTTGGACATCAGTGATTACCTGCCTGATGACTTTGATCATGATGCTTATGACGAGGAGTAAGCAAGACCCGAATGGCTGTATGCCAAGACAGAGACTATCATCAACTCCATATCCTCTTTTCTCCCTTATGCGAGATAAGCTCACCTCACAGCCGAGTCATCTACCGCTCAAATAATTCTGTTTGATGCTGTTGAGATGATGCAGTTCGTGTCCGGCAATATGGTAGGCGGCGGCACGGACGCTCATGATGTGACCGTTGGCGACGCTGGCACGGGTGAGGGCAGCGTCGGGCAGGTTGTTGAACAGCGTTAAAGTCGCAGCGCGAACCGAAGCGTACTCCTCAAAGATGCTGTCCAGACTGCGGTCATTGGCACCGGAATAAGCAGCAAAGCGCTCCTGATCAAACCCCGGCAGTTCGGTTTGGTCATTGCGAGCAGATCGTAGCGCGCGATAAGCATAAATGCGCTCATCATCTGCGATATGGATGAGAATTTCTTTGATCGTCCATTCTGCTCTCGCGAAGGGGGTGGTGAGCTGCGCTTCAGACAGCGGACGGATTAAATCGGTGATGACTTTGAGGGTATCTTGCAGGTGGTTCAGGACGAGGCCATCATCCGGCAGCAGGCTGATATACATGATGGCATAGGGAGCATATTCACCTTCAAGCGGTTTGGGGATGGTTCTCATGCTCAGACCTTTCACATTTTGATCTGATTGTCCAACATTTCGCGCATGGCGCCGATGGTTAAATCGCTCAAATCGGAGGCCGGATCATTGGGATTACCATCCAAATTTTCGAGAGCGGCCTTCCATACACGGCGGGCTTTATCCGGTGTGCCGGACTGCGCATAGAGATTGCCCAACATCACCGCCGTTAGCGAATGGCCTTTGTGACAGTACAGCGCCGACTTGAAGGCTTCTTCAGCGGCGGCCAGTTGGTGACTTTCCAAATAGAGCAGCCCTTTAAGGTAATGGGCATCAGCTTGCATCGGATTTTGGGAGAGCGCGACGTCCAGTTCGACATGCGCGTCATTGATCTGTCGGCGGTTGGCAAGGATGCAGCCGAGCAGAATATGCGCTTTGGCGTCATTGATCTGGGTTTCGAGGATTTCGCGCAGGATACTTTCAGCTTCCTCGGTTTGCTTGGCACGCAGTAGTTCGACCGCCTCATCATACATCGAGCGTGGATTGGCCTCGACCGGAGCCGCCGTAACACGCTGCTGCGGCTGTGTTTGATGATAGACAATTCGGGAACGGACTGAGGTTTCCAGCGGCTTCTGATAGGCCATGCCGCCGGGATAAAGGTGGGTCAACCAGCGCTCTCGATTGGTATGAACCGTCTCGGCTTGACCGAGCAGCAGCCATCCACCGGGGGTTAGCGTTTCAAAGAAATGATCTTCGACCTGCCGCACCGCGTTTTCATGCAGGTAGAGCAGGACGTTACAGCAGCTAATGACATCCAGTTTGTTAATCGGTGTGCTAGTCAGCAAATTGTTGGGCGTAAACGTGACCATCTGGCGGATAAACGATTTGATTTGTAGACCGTTTTCCACTTTGTCGAAGTAATAGTCCTTGAAGTTGGGGTCGGTGTGGCGGAACGACCAGTCGCGATATAAGCCGCGCCGTGCGGTATCAAGGGCGGCCCGGTTAATGTCGCTGCCGATGAGGTTGATGCTGCGGCGCATCGCAGGCGTCGTATTTTCGTAGACGGTTACTGCAATTGAATAGACTTCTTCGCCGGTCGCACAACCCGCACTCCAAATCGTAATGCCGTTGGAATGGCGCTTCAGTAAATCGGGCAGCACCGTTTGCCGCAGCCAACTCAGTTGTGTGCGCTGGCGGAAAAAGTAGGTTTCACCAATCATCAGCGCCCGCAGGATGGCCTGCCACGCGGGACTGCTAATATCGCTGCTTTCGAGGGCACGTGCCAGCGCCCCCAAGTCATCGCCGCCGACTTCCTCGATGGCATCCTGTAGTGCTTTACCGGGCATCAAGCCAATGCGATCTGCAACGCGGTTGGAGATGGTATTTACAAGGGGTTTCACAGTCTGGGTCGACATCAAACAGTTCTTATATCAATAGGGTAAGATTTTACAGTATGATGATAATGATGACAGACTGAGTTTGCGCACAATTACTACTCGGTTTACTATTCATGTTGAGCTGGCCTTATTGCAATAATTCGATTTAGGAGCTTGCCTTGCGCCGCTTTCTTCAATTATTTCTTGTTTTGTTCGCTATTTGCATCGTACTTGCTGGCGCGACAGTCGATGCTCAAGGGCGTTTGAAGCCCGGCGATCCACCGATTGCAGCCTTAATTTCTGTCTCTCAACCGGATAAAGATGGTAATGTCACCATTTCAGGCTCGGCTGGTTCGGTCTTTCCGGCGGCACAGCTTGCGATTCGTAATCTCTATACGGGAGATACGGTTTATACCTTGGCTGGCATCACCGGAACCTTTTCAGCAACCCTTTATGGTCCCAACCACACGCCTTTCTGGATTAGTCCTGCACAGAACATTCCTGTAGAACTGCGCGATAAACCGGGTTCATTACCCGGTGGCCCCGGCACTATAGTATACGATGCCTTTGCGCAATCGCCTACCCAATCGGCAGCAAGTACCCGGATTAATGTTGACGGTAATTTTGACGATTGGAAACAGTACGATGCTACTGCCTTGGTCACCACCACCGATCCTGCTATTCATGCTTTCACCAACAGCAACAGCATCTATATCGGATTGATCGGCAAAACTCTGCCGACCGACTACGCCAAGATGGACATCCAGATGACCATCGACGGCACCGATCACAGTGTGGTGCTCGATCCACGTGGCGCGGGGAGCGGTGATCTCAGTCGTGGGCAGCCCACGCTGCGAACCGTTGGTACTTTTGCGTTGGCCGCCAGCCAAGACCAAGCGATTGAAGTTCGGATGCCACGTACCGCGTTCTTGACCCAGCAGAATCCCACGATAGAGCAGATCATTTTGGATCAGATCCGTTTCTTGGGGGCGGATGGTTCAGAACTGTTTACGCTGACGGTTGATAAACCGATTCCGTCGGTCAGCGAGGAGGATGGAATTGCCCGTGCAAACCAGCAACCTATTGCGGACGCGACTCACTTCTCGATTTCCGGCGCATTAGGTGGCAATAACCGTTGGACGGCTCAGGGGCTGATCAATACCTTGGCCCTCAAACCGGGTGATACTTTGTCCTTGCAGCTCGATGTTCAAATCGACGCACCGAACCTTCCCGAAGGACTCGTCGGCCTGAAGATGATCGGGCGCTTGCGCTTGCAGCCTATTCTGAATGCTGATGGGGCGCAAATCGGCGGCGGACTGAATAGCAACAACGGTTGGTCGGATATTCGCACCGCTTCAGGCTTGGCGATTAGTAACCTGCGTAGTGACTTCGCTCTGGGCGAAACGACGACGCCTGCCAACCAGATTGTGCGGCAGGATGGAAAACTGTTGTTCCCGCTCGACTTTAATATTCCACTGCCTGCTGATTTACCTGCCGGACTCTATGTTCCGGTGCTTTCCGGCTTCGGGCAGGTGGAAGATGGCGATGTTTTTAGCTGGCAGGATAACAGTCCGCTCGGCAGTGGTGCGGCCAGTTCGACGCCCGCCATGACCCGCATTCCGGTGATCGCCAAAGTGGGTACGGTACAGGATGGGCACCTCTTCTGGACGTTGTTCCAAGATGATCCATCCGACGGCAGCCGCGGCGTGGTGGCAGTCGAAGATCAGGCCAAGTATGCGCTTTCCAATCGGGTGCATTTTGACAGCCCCACCTACATTTTGCCCAAATCGTCCGGTGACACGAATGCGCCGATTGCCTATCCGATTGAGCCGTATCTGCTGGATCAACTGCCCAACAGCTATCAGTCCAATGATGTGCCGCTCATCCCGTTCTTGCTCCCCGGTGGCCGCCTCAGCGTGCGCATCACCAAACCCGACGGGCAGGTGGATGATCTGGGTAGCTCACCCATCGTCCAAAATCAACTCTCGACCTCCTTGCTCGATGAGCGTACGCGGTTTGGTTCTCAGTCGCCTGTCGATATTTATCGCCTGACGACGCTCAATCCGAGTTTTACGAGTTATGTTTTTGCGCAGTACGGCGCCTATAAGATTGAACTGAGTGGCAATCTCGAAGATGTGTACGGCAACCGCTACTCTGGCGGCGGCACTTATAACGTGCTCGTGGCCGAACCGGTTCATCTTCTGCCTGCGGTACTCCCCGGTACGCCGTTTGAAGTCGGTAATTCGTTTAATGCTGGTTTGCATATCACGCCCGGTGTCGCTGCCGATGTGACCATCACAGCCCGTGTTTATCCGCTGGATGGCAGCGCCGTCATCGAGAAGAAGATCGAAGGCAAGGCCAACAGCGCGGGCATTTTTGCGCCTGCGACCAGCGATTTCACGTTTGATGCTGCCGGTGAGTATGTCGTGGATTACGAGGTGCGCTATACCGATGGCGAGAAGCAGTTGTGGGCGGGCAGCTTACGCAGCGCGGGCGTCATTGCCTCGCCAGATGGCGAACTGATCGCGCACGGTCAGCGCGGCGTAGATGGTGTAACGACCGTCCCGCGTCCGGCATGGTTTACGCAGTCGCAGTACGCGCCGGATGCCACTACACGCATCAATAACCCGTATTACACGGGTGATATCCTGTGGCTGCCTGATGGCCGTGACGGACAGCTCAATCCAACGGTGACTGTGCAGGATAACGCCAGCGGCTACGCCGATTGGTTGGCGGCAAATCAAGCGGGGTATCAAGCGGCAGATGGTACGGCCCTCAGCCAACTCACGACTGAGGAAGCCCTACCAACGGTTTTCTTCCCGCCCAAGGGCTCGGTTTACGGGGTGGGCGTCCAACCGGATAAAGCCTCGAACCGTGCTTATAGTTATGTCAGTGTGGTGTCGCCAGCGGTCAGTGCTCGCCAATTTGTACGGGGTGCAGCCGATGGTGGCCTGCCGTTTTACTTCGACTTGGACGATCCCTACAACCAACAAAATGGTGCAGGGCTGAATGGAAGCCGTCCCGGGGATTATTTGTTTGTGTTCGGCGGTGCGGTGGTCGAAAATGTGGATGCCAAACTGCGCAGCACGTCGATATACGCCTCGCTAGCAGTGGTGATTGATCCCCGTACCGACGCAAAAGGTGCGCGGGTTTATCCACCTTATAATGGACAAGCAGGCGGTGCCACCGGCGGGGCGCTGCTGCTCGACAACGAACAGTCTGTCGATATGTTCTTCCATCCAACGGCGGCGCGTCCCGGTGATGTGCTGCGCGTCGGCGATACGCTGTCGATTGCGGGGCAGGTCGCGCCGACACTGCCATCACAGGTCAATGTCATCATTACCGCTCCGGATGGCAGCATCAGTAAGCAGTTCAGCGGATTGGCGAATGCCATCGGTTATTTCTATGATCCGGCCAACGACATTAAGTTGGAAACCCCCGGTGTTTGGACAGTGACCATTCAAGTGCAGCACAATGGCCTGACGTCTGTTGGGGCAATCCAACCACCGTCACCGACTGGCAATATCTTGGGCACAGGGGATGGTCACTTTAATGTTTACGTCCTACCGGAGGCCAGCGATCCGCTCCCATGGAATGATAATCGCAATGTGTTCGATATTCCGCCTGCGCTGCCTTACAACTTCCGCTTTGCGGTGCCTGAAGGTTGGACAAATGTGCAAATCTACCATACCCTGAGTATTCCGGGGCAGGTCTTAGAAGAGGGGATGCTGAATCCGGCAGGCACAACCTTGAGTTACCAGTACAGCCCACCGATTTTGACCAAACTCTTCCCGAATCTCGAAAACGGTCAGCAGGGTTCCGGCCCATCCGCCGGGGACACCTTTACCTTGACCATTGTGATGACCGGTACCGATTCGAGTGGACAATCGCAGATACGCAGCCGGACTTTTACCATCGCGTTTGATCGCCTGTTTACCTTTGGATGAACACCATGCCTAACTTGAAGCTGACCAGATGGATTTCTGCTTTGCTCTCAGTGGGCGTGATGCTCATCCTGATGGGCATTTTATTTCTGGTGATGCCACCTGATTTAGTGGCTGCGCAGCCCCAGCCAACACCCTTCCCATTGTATTCGCTGCCGGACTCGCGCTTGGCGACTCCGGTCACATCCAATACGCTTGCCCTTGGCAAAGACAACCGCACTTTGGTGGCCGCTAACACCTTTAACAATTCAATCTCGGTGATTGCCTTACCCGCTGCCAAGCTCACGACTGAAATTCCAGTGGGTAATGATCCGCGTTCGGTGGCTTTAACCGCTGATGGTCTGCGTGCCGTGACCGCCAACCGCGCCGATGGAACACTTTCGGTTGTGGATTTGACGACGCAGCAGGTGACCACCATTCCATTGCACGGCCTGTTCCCCTATGGCGTGGTGGTGGACGACAACGATAGAGCATATGTATCGCTCGAAGGCAGCAACGCCATTGATGTGGTCGATCTGAAAACATCAGTTGTGCTGGAAACTATTCCCGTTCCGCCTGCACCTGCCGGTTTGGCGCTCCTCGGTGACTTCCTGTACGTCACCCATTTCTGGAGCGGACAGCTCACCCTCGTTTATTTGCCGGATGCGCGTGTGGTACAAACCACCAGCACCGGACTCGATACCTCCATCTCACAAAGCATTGAACTGGATGTCACCCGCGCGATTGCCTATGTGCCGCAGACGCGCAGCAACGCCCAGAACAGTGCCTTGACCTATGACACGGTGGTATTTCCTGTAGTCAACCGCATTGATTTGCATAACCTCGAAGTCCAGCGTACCAACCGTATTACGCTCGACACGGCTGACCGTCCGGTGAATATGCCGTTTGCCATCGCGCTCGACCGCTTCCGCCAGTGGATTTATGTGGCGAATGCTGGCAGCAACGATATATCGGTGATTGATCTCACCACAGGCGTCATGCGTGGACACATTCCGGTTGGCTTTAGCCCGCGCGGCATTCTGCTCAACCGCGATAACAGTCTGCTATTCGTGAATAACGCGCTGGAAGGTTCGCTCTCGATCATCGAAACACGCAACCTGACCGTGACCGATAAATTGCCGATCAGTGACTTCAAACTGTCAGTCGATACGATTGTCGCGGCGCAGTTGTTTTATGGGGCGGTGGATTCCCGCATGTCCTATGGGCACTGGATAAGCTGTGCCAACTGCCACTTCGATGGGATGTCCGATGGACGTGTCTGGCAGGGGATGCCGGACGGCCCGCGTAACACGCCCGTGCTCTATAACCTGCTGGAAACGCCGCCTTATAATTGGTCAGCCAATTGGGACGAACTGGCCGACGTCGAGCTGAAAATCCGTCACTTGCAGGGCGGTAGCGGTCTGATTACCGACCAACCGCTGTCACCCGCTAATGGCACACCGCATGCGGGGCTGTCGCTGGATTTGGACTCGCTGACGGCCTATATGGCGAGTTTCACTGGCCCGACCTCCATGCCGGTCACCAATGTTGATTTGGTCAAGCGCGGCGCGGATATTTTCAATCAACAGAACTGCGGGAGCTGCCATACCGGTACATCCGGAACCGACTTGAATCAGTACGATGTCGGCACCGGCAAATCACCCGACGAAAAAGCCGGTACCACCTTTGACACGCCGACTCTGCGCTGGCTAGCGATGAGCGCGCCTTATTTCCATGATGGTTCGGCGGCGACGCTGCGTGATATTTTCACCATGCCCGGCGCACATCAACTGATTGGCAAAGTTTCACTGGAAGACATTGATGCGCTGGCGGCTTATTTGCTGTCCCTGCCACAGTAAGCGTGGAGTGGTGTGATTAACTCTTGCGGATAGAAGTAATTTGCGTCAAGATTCACCTTCGCATCGTTAACGTGGATGAAAAGGTTTTTATCACATGGCTCGCGATATTTCGATCACTTTTATGAGCGGTCCGTTGGATGGCAAGACATTGAATTTTGCCCAACCCGAAGTGGGGGAAGAAACGGTTTTGCTCATTGGACGGCGCGAAGGCTGTGATATTCACCTGCATTTTGACAGCCAAGCCTCGCGTATCCATGCCAAAGTTGGCATCCTCTCCATTCCGGTGACGGCCTCCGAGTCGGTCGAGAATCCCTATATGCTGGGCTTCTGGCTGGAAGATGGCAGCAGCCGCAACGGAACCTTCATCGAAAAAGACAAAAACCCTATCAAAGGCCGACTCAGTTTACGCCCCGGCACCCTGTTTCGTGTGGGGCGTACATGGCTGCGGTTGGATGTTCCATTGACCTACGAGGCCGACAGCGACGAATCACGCGGCTAATCGGGTTAGTGCGCCAACTTCAACGAAAGATCACTAAATGAGGCGCTGCCTTCCGAGACAAACACGCCGAACGCACCCGCTTGGCGCTCGTAGCCGCGCGTGCTGAGCGCCACCTCGTCATTGAAATACACCACGATCACACTGCCTTCAACGAGGGCGCATACTCGTACTGGCTGATTGCTGCTCAGCTTGAGCGGACGCTCGATGATCGGCGGTTCGTCACCGGGACGCGGGAAGCGTTCGAAAATCACGCGTTGGCGACCGGGTTCAATCCGCACTAAATAGCCGGCGTCCAATGTACTGTCGGCTTGCAGCACCAGCCCGAAGTTCCGCGTGTCGTCGGAAAAGTTGATGGTCAGATTGATGCAGCTTGCTGATGCGATTTCCCCCAATTTGCACCATGCGAAAGAGTCTGGCGCATCCGCTGCTAGTATGCCGTTCTGGTTCGTCCATGTGCCGATTCGGGGTTCGGGGCTAATGTTGCTCGACGCCTTTAGATAACTGAGCACTTCCGGCGGTGGCGCGACCGTCAGTGAGCCGTCCGCCTGTTGGAAGATTTCATGGACCACCAGATGGCCACCCCAATTCCACGAGCCTGTATCGGTTTCACCGGTGCGCGACGGATCCCATCCGAAGGCGAAACGGCGCTGTCCATCGGAGGCGGTCTTAGCCGCATAAAACGCGCGGCCATCAAAGGTGTCGTTCGTCGGGGCTGTCCACGGCCCGTTGAGGCTGCGGCTCATGCGGTAATGCGTCACCATCCGTTCCGAAAAAGTCGAGTACACCAGATACCACCAATCCCCCCAGCGGAAGAGGTCTGGGCATTCGTGGGTGAAGTACAGATCAGGTGACCAGAAGTTGTCCCGTATATCCCAATTCGTCAGGTCTTTGGAAGCCGCCAGTGCTGTGACGCCGCGGCGGTTGCCGGGGCCAGTCTTGTTACGTGCCGCCAGCAGCATCCAGAATTCGCGGGCCTCTTCATTCCAGAACACAAACGGATCACGCCAATCGTGCGGCTCATAGCGCTCGAAATCCGCGAATAGGATCGGGTTTGCCGTGTCTTTTTCCCATGTGATCAGGTCACGGCTGGTGGCATGCATCACCGCCTGTTCCGGTTTGCCTGCCGCGCGAAAATGCGGGTTATGTCCGGTATAGAAAATATGGAACAGCCCATCATGTTCCATCGCACACCCCGTAAAGACATACAAATCTTGTTCGTCCTGAGTTCCACGCGGCAGCGCTTCACCATGATCCGCAAAGTGGATAAAGTCACGCGTCGAAAGATGGAACCACGGTGTGCCTTCGCCGTGATTGGCTTTATCGCGGTAGTCCTTCAAGTAAAAAAGATGATATTCACCATTCCAGTAAAAGGGAATGAAATCGGCGGCCCAGCCATCTGTAGGCTTAAAGAAAAGCGACATCAAAACACATCCTAACCTAATAAGTAGGGTCAAAAAACTATTTCAGTCTGTAACAAAGTCAGTATGAATGTAACCTAATTGGCTGATGATGTCGATGAGTTGTGTATATCCCTGTGCAGCGCCTTTACGCTTGAATAGGGAGCGGTATATAGCCGTCATCTTGCCGTAGGCTCACAGACCAAATCATACCGCCCGAATAGGCTCTAATAGATATAATTCTATTTTATGAGGAGCATATTCATGATAAAACCACTTCGCCGCTTGCTAACCTGTTTGACTGCCTCGCTTTTAGTTCTTTCCAGCATCCCGATTGCCGCCGTTCATGCCCAATCAGCCGCGCCGTTTCGTGTCTATATGACCTTCGAAGATGGCCCGACCGATGCCTATACACCCCAGATCCTCGATACGCTGGCCCAATTCAACGCCAAAGCCACCTTCTTAATCGCCGGTGATCAAATCGCCGGACACGAAGCGCTGCTTCAGCGCGAAGTCGGTGAAGGTCACGCGCTGGTCAATCATCTGTGGTCAGAGCCGGGTGTTTATGCCGGTTCGCCCGATAAAGACGTCGTCGCGTCCTATCTCAAAACCGAAGAAGCACTTCGTGCGGCTCTCGGTGATCAACTCCCGCGTTATGACGCACAGGTGAAACTTTTCTGGCAGCCCGGCGGCGGCGCGAAACCGCTTCCAGCCATCGAAGGTGTTCACGTCATCACCTACAATTGGAGCGTCAACAGCGATGACTGCGGTTGGGGACTGCACGGCGTTGACTTGGATACCTTGGATTTTGACAAAGCCGTGATTGATAATGTGTTGAATCGTCCACAAACCGAAGGTCAAACTTACAATGTCTATGATTACGGCGATGGCGTCGTGATTGCCTTCCATGATATCAACCGCGTCACGGGTCGTGTACTCCCCACCATCATCAGTGAATTGCAGTCAGCGGGCGCGACCTTCGAGGCGCTGCCGCGTCCATGGGATATTGTCGATACCATGCCGATCAAACTCGGTGTGCCGCCGATGGGTGGGACAGGTCAACCGGGATTAGCGCTGCGAGCCGTCGCCTTGGAAACCGCCAATGTGCGTTCCGCGCCTGTTCGCGCCCATAACACCATTGCTTCGCTGCCTGCCGAAGCCGCACTCACGGCAATCGGTCGGGATGGCAAGGGTTGGATACAAGTGCAGTTTGAAAATCAGGTGGGTTGGGTTTCCGGCAGTTTACTGAAGATTTACGGTCCGATCCCCAGTCTGCCGTTGGTGACTGGCTAAATTAAGCCAAACAAAAACGGGCGCGGAGTCTATTCTCCGCGCCCGTTGATCATTTCACACTACTTCGGATCAAACGCGCATTCGCCCGCGCTAACGGAGCAGGTTGCTAGAACCCCGCTGCCACGTTTCACATCGAATGTGGCGTCAGCCGTTGTGCTGGTCCAGAACACACGCCGGACGTTGATTTGCCGCCATGCTTGCACAAAATCGCAGTAATCGGGCTTGGTTCCACTGGCCGAGAGGAAGCGGTCATTGCGGATAACCTGCAAGCATTCTCCCGGTTGCAGCGACGAAATTGGCCGGTTGCTAATCGCTGCCCACTCTTGGGATGTGAATGTAGGAGTATTGCTGCCGGACGACGATAAAGTGAACGTCAAATTGGTGACGTTGACACTCGTCTTGCCGCGATTAAACAACGTCAGCACTTGGTCATCATAACGCAGCACGACAGGGAGTGTGGTGTCACCCACTGTGACCAACGTCGGCGCGGTAATAACGGATGTCGTTTCGGCAATCACTTCGCTGACCGTCGAGGGTGTTGCGTTTGGTTCAGTCGTGTCAGTTGCTGCGAGGGCTAACGGCGTCACGGTCGGCGCATCCGTATTGGGGATCGTCGTTGGCTCGGTTGTTGCAGTTGATACTTGCAACACTTCGGTGGATTCAGCCGCTTTTGCCGTGGTTGTATTGGTTGGCTCGTCAGTTACCGCTGCGGCGATGCTGGTCGCACCGTCGTTTGATCCGGTCGCCGTTGCTATGGGACCAGTCTTGGTGGCAGCGTCATTGATCACTTTGGCACTGTTGCTGGACAGCAGAATCAATCCAGCGATCAGTGCGACGAAAATCACGAGCAGCGGAATCCCCATTTGCTGCAAGCGCTTGCTGCGACGTTGCTGTTTGTCGCGTTCGGCTTGTGCGGCGAGAATGGCGGTTCGCGTTCCCGCAGATGCTTTCGAGTCGGTGATCGTTGGCCCATCCGGCGTCAGGTTAGCCGCGAAAAGATTAGTCTCGAAGCCAGGCGGCGCTTTGATGCCGCTCACTTCGGCGGTTTCTTTGGCGGTGTTCACAGAAACATCGGCGGCAGACTTAGCCTCGGCTTTCGCGACTGCTGCTCCGACTGCAGCGGGCATCGGCACGGTCATGACGGGCATCTTGGTGGTTGAATTGCCCTCGTCATACATGCCCAATGCTTTTTCCAGCGCTTTCAACATTTCGGCACAGCTGCCAAAGCGCTTCTTGGGATCTTTATCCAGCGCTTGGATCACCACGCGGTCAATCTGCGGCGAAAGCGTGGGGTTCAAACGGCTGGGCGGCGGCGGTGGATCGGTCAGATGCTTCATCGCGACCGCCATCGCTGACGGATCGTCGAACGGCACGCGGTTGGTCAGCATCTCAAACAGCACGATGCCCAGTGAGTAAATGTCACTCTGGGCGACAGCCTGTGCCGAGTTTACAGCCTGTTCCGGCGCGACATAATGGGCGCTGCCGAACGTATTGCCAATCGTGCCTTCGGGTACGCTCAGCGCCAAACCGAAGTCAGTCAGGATGGCCTTGCCGCTGCCCGTGACCATGATATTCGACGGTTTGATGTCGCGGTGAATGACGCCCTCGCTGTGGGCATAATCCAGCGCCGAGCCGATGTCACGGATAATGTTGCGCACTTCCACGCCGGACATGCGTGAGCCGTTGCGGTCATGTGTCTTAATGATGCTGCGCAGGTCACGCCCTTCAATGAAGCTCATCGCCATGTAATACAGCGTATCGACCTGATCAAACTGATAAATGCCGACGATATTGGGGTGGCTCAAACGGGCGACGGCGCGCGCTTCGCCTTGGAAACGCTTGCGGTATTCCGCTTCATCTTCACGGATCGAACTGGCATCAATTACTTTGACGGCGGCATACCGGTTGAGTTTCTTATCAAGGCCGCGATACACGCGGGCCATACCACCCTGACCGAGGATGTCTACAATCAGATAGTCGCCGAGTTTTTTGCCGATAATTGGATCGCTGCTCATATCTTTCCCAGTGTCGCGTCGGGTGGATTCGAAAACAAAAGGTTGGTTCTGGTTTAATCTGGTGCTGCTCGTGAATAGATATTCACTATTGAACAAACCAACATAAACGCAGAATGATAAACAATTCTGCCTTGATTCTATGCTACAACGAAAGAAGGCATTTTCCCAATAAATGATTGTTGACGTTTCTTGCCTAAAGGATGTTGCGGTATACTTCTGAATGGATAATGGCAAACGGATTTCTAATCTATTTGTTATACGCTGTAACTTATCGATGATCCCATAAGTATGAGAAGGATGAGTGAAGATTGACCCCTTCACCGGATATTCCCGAAAAAGAGATACGCGAACGCTGTTCTGAAATATTGAGTCAGGCGGCGGAAGAAGCACGGCGGCTCGACCACAACTACATTGGGGTTGAGCATTTGTTTATGGCCCTCACGCGCAGTGATCGAGGCCTCACCACTTTTCTGATCAAACGCGCTGGGCTTGATCCGCGTTTTGTCCGCAATGAAATCCGCAAGGAAATCGGCACCGGCGATTCGAAAGTCGGTGATGTCCTGCCGCTGACACCCCGCGCCGAACTGGTCTTGGCCCTGACCATTTTCCTCTCCGACCGTGATGAAGAAGGCTCGGGGCAGGTTGAAGAGACCCATCTTCTCGTCGCCATTTTGCAAGAAGGTGAGAGCATACCGGTTCGTAAGCTGACCGAGATGGGCTTTGACCTCAACTTGTGGTTGCAGCGCTTGGTGCTGGAAGCCGACTCGCTCAAGAATGATCCGCTCAATCTTGATCCGGATAATGCCATACTGGAATTTCCGGATGTGCCGAGCAATGAGTTTGACTTTGACGATGATGACGTCTCAAACGAAAAGGTTCGTGACCCTGCCCGCATTCCAACGCCCTTGCTGGACAAATATGGTCGCGATCTCACCGCGCAGTCTACTGAAGGCAAAATCGGTCCCGCCATTGCCCGCGAAAGTGAAATTCGTGCCTTAGCTCGTACACTTGCCCGCAATAAAAAGAACAATCCGCTGCTGCTCGGTGATGCCGGTGTCGGTAAAACCGCCGTCGTCGAAGGCTTGGCCTATGCCATCGCACACGGCACGGCTCCCAAGTCGCTCCATAATAAGCGCATCGTTCAGATTGAAATCGGCACATTGGTCGCTGGGACCAGTTTGCGTGGCCAATTTGAAGAACGCCTCATCGGCATTGTTGATGAGGTTAAACACGCTGGCAATGTCATCATGTTCATTGATGAAATCCATACCATTGTCGGCGCGGGTGATACCATCGACAGTAATCTCGATGCCGCCAATATCCTTAAACCGGCTTTGGCGCGTGGGGACTTGATGTGCATTGGTGCCACCACGCACGAAGAATACCGCCGTGCTATCGCTGCCGATCCCGCGCTGGATCGCCGTTTCCGTACCATCGATATTGAAGAACCGACGCAGGCTGATACCAAACTTATCCTTCAAGGGCAGAAGTCCAAGCTGGAAGAACATCACGGTGTCACTATCAACTCGGATACACTGGATGCCGCCATTAATCTTTCCGTGCGCTTCCTGCCGGATCGCCGCCTGCCGGATAAAGCGCTTGATCTGCTTGATGAAGCCTGTACCCGCGTGATTATCCGCACCGTCTCACCGGATGAAAATATGTCGGGCGAACCGGAAGTCGAGGTCGAAAATGTCGCGGCTGTCCTCTCCGACTGGACGGGCATTCCGGTGACGGAACTGACCAAAGACGAAAAACGCCGTTTGGTTGGCCTTGAGGAATCGCTGAAGCAGCGGGTTATCGGTCAAGATATGGCCGTCCAAACCGTTTCTGAAGCCATCAAAACGTCGCGTGCTGGATTGGGTAATCCCCAGCGTCCCATTGGCGTCTTCCTCTTCTTAGGGCCATCCGGCGTCGGCAAAACCGAATTGGCTCGTGCGCTGGCTTCATTCCTCTTTGGCAGCGATGACGCCATGCTGCGCCTCGATATGTCCGAATTCCACGATTCACACACTGTTGCCCGTTTGATCGGTGCGCCACCCGGCTATAAAGACACCCAGCGTGGTGGTCAATTAACCGATGGTCTGCGCCGCCGTCCGTACAGTGTCGTGCTCTTGGATGAAGTTGAGAAAGCCGCGCCGGAAGTCTTCGACGTGTTCTTGCAGGTCTTCGATGAAGGCCGCTTGAGCGATGCGCATGGCCGACATGTGGATGCTCGACACTCGGTATTCATCATGACCAGCAACATCGGCACCGAAGAAGGGGGCAAGTCGCTCGGCTTCACCGGTGGCGGGGTCGAAGCCCTGCCGGATTACAGCAATTATCTTAAACACTTTTTCCGCCCTGAATTCATTAACCGCATTGATGAAGTTATCACCTTCCGCCCGCTTCAGAATGAGGCGCTTAGCGGTATTCTCGATTTGAAGCTTGGCGATTTGCTAGACCGTCTATCGCAGCAGAAGCTCAAGCTGGAACTGAGCGATGATGCCCGTGCGCTCATCTTAAAGAAGGGCTATGATCCAGCCAGCGGCGCGCGTCCATTGAGCCGTGCCATCGAACGCCTGCTTACTCGTCCGATCAGCACCAAGATCGTTGAAGATGCGTTCCAGCCCGGTGATATCGTTCTGGCGACAGCCGATGGCGAACGTTTGAAGTTCGAGGCCAAAGTCAAAGAGAACTAACAGGCTCAGGAGTCGTTCATGCGATCACTACGAATGGGTGTTTGCCAGATGGACGCGGCTCCTGCTCCGGTTTCTGATCGGCTGGCACGGGCCTCAGTGCTGGTCGAAACGGCTGCGCGGCAGTCTGCCCAAATTGTGGTGCTGCCCGAATTATTCAACATCGGCTATGTCTATGACGACGCCAATTATGCCGCTGCCGAAACCATAGGTGGTCAGACGGTGCAGTGGATGAAGGCGCAAGCGGCACGGCATAATGTCCATATTGCAGGTTCGCTGCTGCTTCTTGATGGCAGCGACATCTACAATGCAGCGCTCCTGATTGCGCCGGATGGCCGTCACTGGCGCTACGATAAGAACTATCCTTGGCTTTACGAACGCGCCTATTTTAAGGGGCGTCGCAACATCACCATTGCCGATACCGAACTCGGTAAATTGGGGATGTTGATTTGTTGGGATTCTGCCCATGCGCATTTATGGCAGCAGTATGCGGGGCAGGTCGATGCCATGCTGGTAATAAGCTGCCCGCCGAATATGGGACATCACAACTTAGTTTTCTCCGATGGTTCGAAGATCAACTTTCAAGAATTGAATCCCGGCGTCGATTCGGAATTTCCCTCGCGAGATATTGAACTTCGTGCAGCGTGGATGCAGGTTCCCGTTGCCGCCACAACCGGTTCAGGACATTTTAAAAGTCATCTGCCTTGGCAGGGATTAACCGCGCGTTTGGAACTCTTGAGTCGTCCTCGTCTCTGGCGCAAAGCGCAGAACGCGATCATGGAAACTGGCTACTTCCGTGAAACCAAAATTGTTGACGCCCAAGGGAAGGTACTGGTTCGTATTGAGCATGATAAAGACGGTGTCGTGGTTGCCGAAGTCACCTGTGCCGATCAACCGCCTGTTCCCGCCGCCAAACAGCCGCCTATGCATACACACCCCTTCGCTTATTTTGCGGCTGATATTTTGTCCAATCTATTCCTATCAAATGTCTATCGTCGGGGGATTAAAGGCGTGACGTCTGGCCGATAAGTGGTATTCTATATACGAAATTTAACAGCACGAAACAAGATTTTGTCTGCGTAGACTAAAAGAACAGTATCCATCATGAATATTCCTCAGACCAATCGCCGACCCGTTGATCTTAGTGCGCAAGAAATCGCCGCGCTACTCGCCAAACGCCACCCTCAAGATTCGACCGATTATTTCGCTACCGATCCTAACCCCGACATTCGCCAGTTAGGTCGCCTCGCTTTGCGCCGTAATGACATCAACGATCTGTTCGCGCTAGGGGATATGTGCGCCAGTCGTTCCCTGACCGATGATGGTCGCCTACTGGTTTTCTATGTTGGCAAAACCATCATCGCCTATCAGAAAGCGCAGCGCCTCGCCGATGATGATCTCGATTTGGCACAGGCCCGCCGCGCGATCCGCAACTTTGTGGATTGGGTCATCGCCAGCGCACAAGCCAACCATTCTCGCCGCAACATCGCTGTAGCGCTCTGGGCATTGGCCGAAAATGAAGATGGGCATGAAACGCTTCGTAACGAGGACGAAGGTCGCATTCAGGATTTGCTGGATAGCTACCGTGAAGAGTCACCTACCCATCCGGTCAAAGCCCCGCCTGACGACACCTCGAACAGTGATGACTTCAGTGCCTCTAACCTAAGCAGCACCCAATTTGACTTCAGCTCCTCCAACGTGGTTGAAACGCCTGCCGTATCGACCATTCGCACCACCGAAGATTTGACTGTCGTTGCCGGTCTCGATTTTTCCGAAACCGTCAATGATCTTTCCCAGACGGTTGCCGATTTTGAGGAAGCGCCAGCCTCCGGTCTCTCCAACACCGAATTCATGTCCATGAGTGACACACATCTCGAACAAACTGCGGTCAACTCAGTCATCTCAATGGAACGTGATCAAAGCCACGCCAACCGTCAATTGACCGAGATGCCCGCCGCTCGTTCTTCCCGTGACCGTGAAGATGACGACGAGTTCGCCCCCGGTGATTGGATTGAAGGCCGCTACGAAGTCAGCGACGTCAAGCGCGGTGGCATGGGCGTCGTCTATCTTGGCTACGACCGCGACAAGAAAGAACCGGTTGCCATCAAGACCTTCCAGAGCCGCTTTCTGGATAACGAACGCGCCGTCTCACGCTTCAACCACGAAGCCACTACATGGATCATGTTGGAGAAGCACCGCTATATTGTGCAGGCACGCCGCGTCGAAACCATTGCTGGACGTCCGCATATCATCCTCGAACACATCAGTGGACCGGAAGGCATGGGTTCCGACCTCCGCAGTTGGATTGATCGCAAGCGTCTTGATCTGCCGCAGTCCATCGAGTTCGGTTTGCATATCGCCTTGGGTATGCAGCACGCCAGCCAGCGCGTGCCCGGTTTGGTGCATCGTGATCTCAAGCCTGCCAACATCCTCGTCACCCATGATGCCATTGCCAAGATCACCGATTTCGGGTTGGTACGCTCGGTTGAATATACCGACGCGCTCTTGCCCGGAAACGATCCCAATGTCGACTCAAATCCCCGTCAGAACACTTCCAACCGCTTAACCCGCTTTGGCGCGATTGTCGGCACGGCACCCTATATGTCGCCCGAACAATGCGAAGCCAAAGATGTCGATCTCCGCGCCGATATTTATGCCTTTGGCTGCATTGTCTACGAAATGCTGACCGGTCATCAGGTCTTCAAGGAAAAGAAGTTCAGCGCGTGGAAGCAGGCACACCTTCACCAGAAGCCAGTGTTCGATCCGCATTTCGAGAAGTCCCTGCCGAACCGCCTGCAATCGCTGGTGCTGTCCTGCCTCGAAAAATCGCCCGATAATCGCCCTGAGAACTGGGGCGCGATTGTCGATGAACTGGCCGTCATCTACGAGCAGGTCACCGGACAGAAAGCCACGCTAGAAATCACTGGCCCCGAGATGCAGGTTCATGAACTCATCGATAAGGGCTATTCGCTCACCGAACTCAAGCGCTATGACGAAGCCCTCGCCGCCTATGACCGTGCTATCGCCCTTCAGCAAGATAATGCGCTGGCATGGGCGCGTAAAGGCCGTGCCCTCCGCCTGATGGAACGCTACGACGAAGCCCTCGCCGCCTGTGATCGTGCTCTCGAAATCTTCCCGCGCTACGGCTGGGCATGGCGCGGCAAAGGCTTGGTGCTCGAACGGATGGGGCGTCTTGAAGAAGCGCTTCATGCCTACGAGCAGGCTGTGCAGATCAAACCCAACGAAGTGTGGAACTGGTACAATCAGGCCGATGTCATGCAGAGCATGAATCGTTATACCGAAGCCATTCCCTTGCTTCAAAAGGCGCTGGAGATCGACCCCGAACATCCCAACAGTTGGGCCAAGTTGGGGCAGGTTTACCGCCTGATGGGCAAGCAGCAGGATGCCGTTTACGCCTACGAAAAGGCCATCGACTTCGAACCCGAATATGCGTGGGCGCACAACGGGCGCGGCTTGGCTCTAAAAGCCCTCAACCGCTACGCCGATGCGCTTCTCAGTTTCAAACGTGCGACTCAATACGAGCCAAACGAAGTCTGGCATTGGTACAACCTCACCGAAATGCTGGTCGAACTCGGCCAGTATAATGACGCCCTCAGTCCCGCGACTCAAGCCACCCGCACCGACCCATCCCACGCCTTCAGTTGGGCGAAACTGGGACAGGTCTTGCGCCACCTCAATCAGAACGCCGATGCACTCCAAGCCTATGATCGCGCCATTCAGCTTCAGCCGACCTACAGTTGGGCTATCAATGGCAAGGGTATTGTGCTCGAACGTATGGGACGCTTGGAAGACGCGCTCAACTGTTACAACCGCGCCGCCGAAATTCAAGACGATTATGTCTGGCACTGTTGGTACAATCAGGGCAATGTCATGGCCTTAATGGGACGCTATAAAGAAGCACTGCCCATTTTGGAAAAAGTGACGCAGGTCATGCCAGCCCATGCCCAGAGTTGGGCGCGGATGGGCAACGCACTCCGCAACCTCAAACAGCCTGAAGAAGCCCTCAAGCCCTTGCAGCAAGCCACCTTGCTCGATCCCAAGTACACATGGGCATGGAACGAAATGGGCATCACCTACGAACAGTTGGGACGGTTGGAAGAAGCGCTCAACGCCTACCAGCAGGCCGGACGCACGGCCCCCAAAGACCCCTTCTACATGACCCAGCAGGCCGAAATTTACATCCAGCAGGGCGATAACCCGCATGCCCTCGATCTGTTGTCTCAAGCGCTTAAGCTCGATCCGCGTAACCCGCGCGTTTGGGCCAAACAGGGACAGACTTTACGCCGTCTCAACCGCATGGATGAAGCCCTCAAGAGCTATACCCACGCCGTCGAACTCGATCCCAAATACGGTTGGGCATGGAACGGACGCGGTTTGACGCTCAGTGCCCTCAACCGCCATGAAGAAGCCCTCAAAGCTTTCCGTGCTGCCACCGAGTCCGGTGAGCAGGATGCGTGGTACTGGTACAACCTCGGTGATGAACTGGTCACACTCAACCGCTTCGCTGACTCGCTTCCAGTGTTGGATAAAGCCCTCGAACTCAATCCGCGCCATGCCGAAAGTTGGGCCAAGCGTGGACAATCCCTGCGCCGCCTCAATCGCCACAGTGACGCGTTAGCGGCTTATGATGAAGCCTTAGCGGTGAATCCCCATTACGCATGGGCGTGGAATGGGCGTGGCCTTGCGCTGGAAAGTTTGGGACGCCGCGAGGAAGCCCTTGCCAGTTACGAGCGCTCCATCGAAGAAGACCCGCGTGTCATCTGGTACTACACCAACCAGATTGACGTGCTGCTCGATATGGGACGCAAAGGCGAAGCCATGATTGTGGCCGAACGCGCCGCCAACAGTATGCCGCGCAACGCCGTCGCATGGGCGCGGAAAGGGCAGGTGCAGCGCCGCCTCAGCAACTATGAGGGGGCATATGAAAGCTACCTCAAAGCCCTCGAACTCGATCCGACTTACGCATGGGCATGGAATGGCAAAGGCCTAGCCTTAGCCGGACTCAGCCGCTGGCAGGAGGCCGTTGCCGCCTATGAACAGGCCGTCCGCTATAACATGAACGATCTCTGGTTCTGGAACAATTACGGCGAAGCGCTCATGGCCATCAAGGATTATCAGAAAGCGGTCGAAGCCTATATGCAGGCAGCCGCCATTGATCCCCATCATGAAGTCACGCTTCAGCGTCTCAAACAGGCCCGTGATTTGCTGAACGAATAGTCCTTATCAAGGAGCGAGACGACATGCAGCTTGAACCATCTGCCGCCCGTTCAGGCAAGCCGCTTTTGCAAGGCATCGGTATCAGTTTGCTGCTCGTTGCCACCCTTTATCTCGTTACCGGGGTCATTCTACGTCCCGTCATGCCGCCTGTCATCCAGAGTGTTTACGATGGCATCTACAACGGGTTGCTGTGTGGCTCCGGCGAACATTATCAACAAGATCCGTTTTTGCGGGGAGCGCTGCGCCGCAACATCGTTGGCGAAGGTGATTCGTGGTGCGAAAATGCCCGTGGCGAAAAACGCGATATTTCATTCAGTGAATTTAATGTAGCCATTGCGCTGTTTGTTATTCCAATGCTGCTGGGTTTCGGAATGGTCGGTTATGCGACACCCTCTTTCCGCCGGTCGCGGTCTTCAGCAGTCTTCAAGAGTTCGGCGGGTGGAGACTTAAGCAGTCGCTTACAAGAATTACAGGCGGCCTACGAAAAAGGGCTAATCTCACAGGATGAATACAATCGAACACGCGCCAATCTATCAACAAAAAAGTTAACACTTGCAAAAACAGTCTCACCTTCGCTATATTTATCATGAAGATAAGCAATATTCATAGTGAAACCATAAAGCGATGCCTGTCAGTCCCGCGATGCAAGAATATCTGGCCGAAGCCTACCGTTTGGCTTACTACCAGAATGACAATCCCTATATCTCCACCTCGGATTTAGCCGAAGTGTTACATGTATCCGCGCCAGCCGTCACCCGTATGGTACAGCGCTTGAAATCCGGTGGTTATCTCGAACATGAACCCTACAAGGGCATCTACCTCACACCGCAAGGTGAACACGAAGCCCTCTTGAACATTCGCCGCCACCGTTTGGTGGAACGTTTTCTCGTCGATGTCATGAACTTTGGCTGGCATGAAGTCCACGACGATGCCGACCGCCTTGGTGCGCTGGTGGGGGATGAAGTCGTCGCCCGTATGGAAAAGATGGCGGGCTTTCCCAAGCGCTGTCCGCATGGCGAACCCATCCCGACTGCTGATGGCAAGATGCCGCGTATTCACGACGACCCGCTCAGCAACAAGCAGCCCGGAACCGATTGGGTCATCAGCCGTGTCGCCACCCACGACGCCGATAAGCTCCAATACCTCGGCACGCTTGGCCTTGTGCCCGGAACGCGTCTCCATCTCTCAGAACGTGCGCCCTTCAACGGCCCGCTGCAACTGACTGTTGATGGCAAACCGCTGGTCATCGGTCACGAACTCGCGGGCGTCCTCCGCGTCAGCACCGAAGCCGAATTCAACGTGGTCTAGCTTTACTATATACAATCGATGCTTAATTTTTGTCTTAGGTATTGGTTGAGGAGCACCTATGTGTGCTCCATGTTTTTCTCATCTCTCAATCATCTCGCCAACCCCACATAATAAAACCGAAGTCGTAGGGACTTCCCGGATAATCCACTACTTTGTAAACAGCCATTGTCGCGATTTCATACACAAATACATCTTGGGCAATACTGCCTACATAATATTGGCTGTCTGGTGACCACTGTCCATTATCTAGATACCAACATATCGATTTGGCTTTATGCGCTGCTATATCTACAAAATAGGAACCAAGGAATAATTTTGGTTCTTCGGGTTTCGCAACACTGCCGGAATTGATCCCCACTTCTAGCCATAACAATTTGCCATTTGGAGACCAGCCTATATTTAGCGCGTGAGCTTGATCAATCAGATGGTCAGGTGTGATATCAAGCAATGGACTGATTTGACCGATAAAGTTTCCATCTCGGTCGTATTCGACCACATATGCGCCTAAGGGATCGTAAAAATGAATTGCAAAGAAATGCTGTGAGTCGTGTGTCCAAGCTTGTACCCAATATGGCGGCATTGAATTGCCTGCTAAGGTGATTTGTTTATGTTTAACATCATCGTTGAATATCATCGTCAAATGCCCGTTATCGTCTTTGAGTTGGCGACTTCTATCCGGTGAACAGGCTCGGCAAATGAGCGGGGAGTCGAGTGCGAGTGTGGTTTGCTCGCCTGTATTAATATCAAGTAATTTAGGCTCAATCGCGTTTTGTGCGGCAGACGGAAATAATGGATAAATAAGTTGATGGTCATTTATCCACATAATATTGGCTGGGTAATGTGGGTCCATAAATTCGATGTGCCACTCATATGCCTTATGATTTCGTGGATTGTCGCCCGTCGTATCGAACACATGCAATCGCATAATTTTGTAGGATATTGTGTTATGGCAGTTGCTTTTATCACGACAAGCGTAATCTCCTTCTGCTGCTGCATAGTGGGTGAGGTCAGGTGAAAGTTGTCCATAAAAGAGGGTGTGGCGGTTGGTTATAACATGGGTAAACGCCAACACATGAGGTACATCCCAGTCTGCCCGCTTTCCATGTATACCATATTTCCCTTGATAGAGAATCGTTCCGTCGTAGTGCCAGCCGTCAGGTGCTTTGCTTACTTCTTGCGTACACCCATTTTCAATACCCCAACTCGTATCAGGAACAGTAGTCACTTCCTGTGCGTGGGCAAAAGGTATACCAATCAATAACACTGTTACTATTGAGATGAGAAAAAAAGATACTTTACGCATGTTGTGAACTCGGATTGAAGTGAATAGGTCAATATAATGAGCGTACTGCCGTTTCCTCGTATTTTATCTGACGCTTTCACCACGCTCACCCGCCTCAACCTTATAACTTCGGTTTACTTTTTCAAACCGTTCAAACCAACTCTAACCGTTTCCCAACCTTCTTAACAATCATCCTCCCTCAAAATGGTTAGCGCCAACCCCGCGAATCAGTTACAAAATGTTCTTCCAAAAGGTAACCCGTACCTGTTCATCTTCCCTTAAAATAAACATCAGGGCGTCCTGTAGGGCTTTGACACTGGCAAATCCTGCCTTCTGCAGACTCTTGCCTTAGCTCCCCTCTGCCATGAAATGGAGAGGGGCTGGGGGTGAGGATTTCCCACGCACCTTAACAACCACCAATTGTTGTAAATGTTACAAAAAACACCGTGCCTCAACTGCAACAATTGTAATATTTACAACATCTTCCATATTTGGTGTGCTGCTTCTGCCGCATTTGCTGCTTTTGCCGCATATTCCGCTTTTGACTCAGCACTCAGAACTGTCCTGCCGCCGCCATCGCCGCCGCCAAATAGGGATTGCCACCACCGCCGAATTGTCGCTGCACATGCCCAATTGTCGGCGACGACAAAGAGTGCGACGCCTCCCGTGGGACGATATCGCCGACACATCTCACGCTTTGTCTGGAGCTAAAAGCCAATCGCTAACCGCCAAAAGCCATTCTGAATCTGAAGAATTTGAAGAAATTTGCGAAGTTTCGGCGGCCTGTTCCCTCAAATCCGCGCCCAAAACCGTCCTTGCAACTGCGGTATTTGTGGTTTTCGCAGCTTCTTGTGAATCAATCGACATCATTTGGTTATGACGTGGCAGCGGTTAATCTCCGTCGATGGTCGGATTTGAAAATTGCTGAAGTGGCTTACAATGACCTTCGGAAAAACGGAAGTTGAGGAAACAAGAATGCGGTTCATCAAGTGGTTCGTGTGTTTGGGAATAATCGGGTTGTGGAGTGCATCAGTCTCGGCGCAGCCCGGTAACTGTTATAACTACCAATCATCAGATGCATCGAACACGGATAAAGCCTGTGACTTCGCCGCCAAAGCGGATGCCCCTTTAACCTCCGGTCGTTGGGAAGTCATGTCTGTGGATGGCCTTAACAACAAGGATTGTCCGCTGCTCAATGGCGAAGTAGAGTTCCGATTTGCTGTACAGGATGCTAGTGAAACGCTGATTGTGCGTCAAGGGGTGGCTGCCGTTGGTGGACGCAAGTTCAAGCGTTCCCAAACCGATGCCGATACTTATGTTTATACGCGTACCACGCGCCTGAACACCATCAACTATTCGCTGCAAGTTCTCTCACCGGATCACTTCACCATCAGTTGGACGAATCCCTTCAAAACCTGTGACGTCGTCGAGGATTATCAACTGCTCGAAGCCGGGGAATAAAAAGGGCAGATCATCTGACCTGCCCTTTGAATAATCTTGGCGTTCTTGGCATCTTGGCGGTTAAATCTTGTATTTATGCTCTCAAAGCGTCTTGTCGTCCGTCTGGTAAACCAGATTGTAGGCCAAGCTCTTCTGCCCTTCGGGGATCGGATCGCCGCGGTACACATCGAACAGCGAAACGCCCTTCAGAAGTTTCCCGCCCGCCTTCACGATTACGGCCTCGACGGCAGCGGCTGGCGTTTCCTCGTTGACCACCAGCGCGATGTCCTGCAAAACAGGCGGCGTCGTCGGCAGCGGAACCAGTTCATTGTTCGGGTTAAGAACGTCCAGCAGCGCATCCAGATCGAACTCGCCCACCAGTACCGGCGCGGCGCTCAAGCCGAAGGCCTTCGCCACCAGCGGATGCAGCTCACCGAAGTCACCAATAGCCTTTTCGTTGATGCTCAACTGTGCCGAGCGTCCCGGATGCAGGCTGGCGTGTTGGGATCGGCTGTAGCTTTCGCCCGAAATATGGAGTCGGGAGAGCAGCCCTTCAACCACACCCTTGATGTCGAAGAAGTCCATGTTGTCAGTCGGTGCGCCGCCCACCCAATTATTAACTCCGCGAACGCCCGTTAGCAGCAAGCCTAGGCGTCGCGGTTCATCCGGAAGCGTCTGTCCTTCGCGTGGCAGATACACCGCGCCGATTTCGAAGGTCAGTTGGCGGTTCGCATAGCGAGCATTATTGACCGCGTTATCCAGCAGGCTGATGAGAAGCGTTCGGCGAAGCACATTCTTCTCAACATCCATCGGATTCGCGAGGGTGATATGTGGCTCAGCCGGAGCGCTCCCGTTCGGGTTCAGCTTGGCCTCATCCACCACGCTCGTGAAGCGGTAGCTGATGTTCTCGCGCAGTCCCAGCCCGACCAAAACGTCCCGCGCTTTTTCCTCACGTTCCAGTGCGGTGTTCTCCCACTGAGGCGGCATTTCATCGACCATCAGCGTGTCGGGGATATTGTCATAGCCGTAAATCCGCGCAATTTCTTCTACCAGATCAGCCTGTCCCGTAGCCGGTTCGCTGCTGATGTCCATCCGGTTATCCGGCGCGGTAACATGCAGGGTTTCGCCCTTGATCTCGACTTTGAACCCCTGCCGCTTGAGCAGGCTGGCGCACTCGGCGGCTGGGATCGCGATTCCCAACAAGCGCTTGACTTCGCTCACGGGCAGATCAACCGTCACCACCGGCGCTGGCTTGGGATACTCATCAATGATTCCCTTCGCAACTTGTCCACCTCCGGTCTGCCGCATCAGTTCGATGCCGCGCTGCACACCGAGGATCGCTTGGCTGGGATGTACACCCCGGCTGAAGCGCGTTCCCGCGTCGGTGAAAATTTTCTGGGATTGCATACTGCGCCGGACGTTGATGAAGTTCCAGTTCGCCGCTTCCAGCAAAACGTTGGTCGTGCTCTCGCTGATTTCGGTTTCCGCGCCTCCGATAATCCCGCCGATACCCAGTGCACCCTGCGTATCGCACACCAGCAAATTGTGGGCGTCGAGCTTGCGCTGTTGTTCATCCAGCGTTTCCAGCGTTTCACCGGGTTTCGCCAAACGGGTGATAATCTGTGGCGCTTTTCCGCCCGCCCGTTCTTTGAGCTTGTCGAAGTCATAAGCGTGTAACGGCTGGCCGATCTCGAAGGTGATGTAGTTGGTGACATCCACGATGTTGTTGATTGGCCGCTGACCGACCGCTTTCAACCGCCGCTGCGTCCATTGTGGGGAGGGCTTGACCGTCGTCCCTCGCAGCAGCGCAAATGTGAAACGCGGATTCAGGTCAGGATTCTGAATGTCGATGGTGACTTCGCCCTCGATGCCTGCGCCTTCCATCACCGTGTTGTAGTCCGGCAGCTTGATCGGCTTATCCAGCAGGGCAGCCACTTCCCGCGCCACGCCCAAAATGCTGAAGCAGCGGGCGAGGTTGGGCGTCAGTTCCACTTCAAGGATGATGTCGCCTAAGACATCTTGCATGGGTGTACCCGGCTTGAAGCCTTGGTCGTTCTCCATCAGCAGGATGCCATCGTGTTCCTGAGTGATGCCGAGCTCCTTCTCCGAACAAACCATGCAGCGGTTCGGAATACCCCGCAGCGGCTTCTCTTTGAGGATCATACGCTTAGGTTCGTCGCTGTGCCCGTCCCAGACTTCTGCGCCTTCCAGCGCGAATGGTGTCCACAGCGGCTTTTCAAGCGGGCCGATGCCTTTGTATTCGAACAGGTTGGGCGCGCCGGTTACGGTCTGTTCTAGTTCAGCGCCACCATAATCCACCATCGCTATCACTAGACGGTCAGCGTTGGGGTGAGGCTTCACCTCGCGGATGGCACCGAGCAGCAGTTTGCTCCGATCCCAAACGAGGTGCTCGGATTTTGGCCAGCGGATGCCTTCCACAAACCCCTGTGGCACACCAATATAGGTGATCGAGGCCACTTCCAGTCCGGCGAGCGTCAGTTTTTCCGCGAGCAGTTCAATCGGAACATCAATGTCTACGAACGTTTTAAGCCAAGATACAGGTACTTGCATTTATAATCTCCAGTCGTCAAATAGCAGAACTAAGTCTTAGAACTGCTCAAGGAAGCGTAGGTCGTTGCCCCAGAAGTAACGGATGTCGCGGATGCCATGCTTGAGAATGGTCATGCGTTCCGGCCCCATGCCGAAAGCGAAGCCGCTCCACACCGCCGGATCATAGCCGCCGTTGCGCAGCACGACAGGGTGCATCATGCCCGAACCGGCGATTTCCAACCAACCGCTGTACTTGCACATCTTGCAGCCTTCCCCGTGACACAGGAAGCACTCCACATCGATTTCCATGCTCGGTTCTGTGAAGGGGAAATAAGACGCACGGAAACGCATGCGGGCATTCTTGCCGAACATCCGGCGGGCGAACTCGGTCACTGTGCCCTTCAGGTCGCTCATCCGAATGTTCTTGCCAACGACCACGCCTTCCAACTGGTGGAACTGCATTTCGCTGCGGGCGGTCACTTGCTCATTGCGGTAGCACATGCCGGGGAGAATGACGCGGATGGGCTGTGTTCCATTCTGGCCGAGTTCACGCATCGAGCGGATTTGCCCCGGCGAGGTGTGTGTACGCAGGATGATATTCGGCTCGGTGGTGTAGAACGTATCCTGCATGTCGCGGGCAGGGTGGTGCTCCGGAATGTTGAGCAGGGTGAAGTTCATTTCATCGGTTTCCACGTCCCGGCTGCGATAAACCAAGAAGCCCATATCGCCCCAGATGCGATACAGTTCACGGAAAGTCTGGGTGCTGGGGTGAAGTCCGCCAGTCGGATGTGGACGACCGGGCAGGGTGATATCCAATTGACCTTCTTCGAGGTCTTGGGCGAGCGCCTGCTGCTGCACCAATTCTTCCCGCGTGGTGAAGGCCTCAGCTAGCTCGTCTTTGATGGCGTTAGCACGCTGACCGAATGCTGCCCGTTCCTCTTTGGGGAGCTGTCCGGTGCTGCGGAGCATGAGCGTCACCGAGCCTTTTCTACCGATATAGGTGCTTTCCCAAGCCTGTAGGCTTTCAGCGTTGGTAACGCCTTCTAGAGCAGCAAGTGCTTCCTTATATAGAGTTTCCAGTTGTTCCAGCATGGTCTAGTCCTTAGCTATTAGCTGATCATCGTTAGCTAGATGTATTCGGCAAATCTGTTAGCGGGGTAGCCTTCCAAACAAAAACGCCCTCGCCCCATAGATTTAGGGACGAGAGCGTTGAATTCTCCCGCGGTACCACCCTTGTTGGTTGCACAATGCAACCCACCTCAACAATCCTGTTACGCCGGAAGCGCGGAAACATCTACTGGGGTTATACACAGACACATATATCGTGTCCCTATATTTACCTGTTCAATGTTCAGCTCAGGAGCGAATTCCGCGATGGCGACCTGCCGAGGCTCTCAATTTACAGCCTCAACTCCCTGTAGGTGCTGTGTTCGCGCATGTTCTCCATCACAGCCTTTCGGAAGAAATTATGCGCTTGTGGCACGGAGGATGTCAAGGGTGTGACCCTGATGACCTGTTAAAATCTATAGACAATCAAAAAAACGACCTTGCAAACTCTTGACGACCATTGAAAACTGTGTTATTGTCAACGATGTTGTGAAAGGAGAGGTGTTCATGGTATTAGTCAAACCACGTATTGAAAACGGATCAGTCTATTCCCGACAGGAAGCCGCAGAAGCACTGGGTGTAAGCCTTAGTACGCTGAAGCGCCTGATTCGCAAGGGACACCTCAAAGTGAGCAAACCGGACGGAATGCGCCGTGTATTTATCACCGGCGAGAGTATCCAGATGATGCTGGATAATACCGTCGTAGAGCGAGGTGCCTAAGCATGTCTGTGCGTCGTATCGACCTTTGGCTTAGCCATATACCGCATCAAGCGGGCCTTGAACTGTCGTTGAATACAGGTTTATTCAACGCGTCTGCCGCCGGATTCGGTATTGCCTATACGCCAGCAGCGTTCGGTAGCGACCCTAGCCGTCAGTCTCACGAAAGGTGGCTCTATCCGTAGATGGAGCACCGACCACATAGAGTGGGTCCCTAATAAGGGCGTGAGACTGGAAAAATCTAGTCCACGCCCTTTTTATTTGTCTTTGAAAGTAGCGGCACGAGGTAATTAAAGATGTTACAAGCACACTACTCAAACCGTGATTTTCTGCTCACTAATGCCGGGTTGGAAGCCGTGTTCGAGGTTTTTGATGACCTCCATGATGCCGCCAGCGAAGGTCAACTTCAAGAAGTGACTGCTCTTGATAACCGGGAACTACTCGGTTGGTTGCGCGAATTGGTATTTACGGCGCAAGAAACTATCAGTGAGATCGAAAGCCGCAATGCGCGGACAGCCCGACAGGAGCCCGTCCTGCGGCTGGTGAAGTAGCCATTTAAACGACGGCGACTTCCCAGTCGCCGCCGGTGTAAAAGTCGAAAGCCTAAAGTCGGTAGTTATTAAGTCCAGCAAAAACTACCGACTTATTAGCCGAAGTTCAATCGATCAATTGCAAACTTTGGCAAAGCATTACCCTAACAAACAGTATCGATACGAGTTACAAACCATTTTGGATCGGGTTTTATTGTAAGCCGCGTAAGTGGGTAGAATAAGAGTGAGTGGCGATGATGCCATATGACATTTTGACCAGTGGTTAACGCACCACTGATAGGCAGCACGGTGGGGAAGTCTTGCGCAATATGGGTGTTGGCTCGGCTTCCCCTCCTTGTCGCTAAAATTTTTTAACTCATTATTTTCTAAGATGCGATGGGCTTGCGCCAACGGACAATTACATTTTTTGGCCCGAAGATTATCAGACACTGATTAAAACAAATGGTCGAAGTAATAACCCCCGCTTAACGCATTTGCGCTATAATCAACTATGTGTGAAAATTAACGCAAAGGCAACGCCCATCGCAAATGAGTATTGTTGAGGTGGATTTGTGTCTAACGTTTTCGCTCTGAAAAGCCGGGTACTGCTGTTGAACGGCAGCAATTGGGAGCCGCTGGCGGTGATTTCTGTGCCGCGCGCGATCAATTTGCTGCTGGCAGGCAAAGCGGTCGTCATCGAGCAATCCGGTCACTTCCTCCAAACCATCCGCGATCAGTTTCCTGTGCCGTCGGTCATCGCGCTGCGGACATACATCAACGTGCCGCGCAGACAGGCGCACTGGAGCCGAAAAGGGGTACTGGTACGTGACAGCTACACCTGCATTTACTGCGGCGCGCAGCCGGGAACGCTGCTGAAAGGCAAGCCGCTGACCCGTCACGACTTTACGGTTGACCACATCTTCCCGAAGTCGAGAGGGGGCAAGGACGCGTGGACAAACACGGCTTGCGCTTGCTACAACTGCAATCACCGGAAGGGTGACAAGCTGCCCAACGAGCTGGGGATGAAGCTGAAGTGGGAGCCGAAGACTCCGCGAACGAGCTACCTAGTTATCGCTATCGGCACCGGTCCGGATGCCTGGAAGCGATACATCGAAATACCCCATAAAGATTAAAAGCAGAGACTTCAGTATTGGGTCTCTGTTTTTATTTGGCGATTCGCCATTGGCTATTAGCGGTTAGCGCTTAGCTCCAGACAAACGATTAATGTGTCGGAAATGTCGTCACAGTCGTCTGCGATGCTATCCTGCTTTTTCTCAAATGCTGCAAAAACTGCGAAAACCGCAAATACAAGGCTGCTTTGTGCGCGGATGTGAGGGAGCAGACCGCCGAAACTTCGCAAATTTCTTCAGATTCGGAATGGCTTTTGGCGGTTAGCGGTTAGCGATTGGCTTTTAGCTCCAGACAAAGCGTGAGATGTGTCGGCGATGTCGTCCCATGGGAGGCGTCGCACTCTTTGTCGGCGACGACAATTCGGCGGTGGTGGCGATCCGTATTTGGCGGCGGCGATGGCGGCGGCATTGACAGTCCTGAGTGCTGTGTGCTGAGTTAAAAGCGAAATCAGCGGCAAAAGCAGCACAGGCGGCACGGTCAGCACCTCAAATGTTGAAGATGTTCAAAATATTGCAATTGTTGCAGTTGAGGCACGGTGTTTTTTTGTACCATTTTCAACAATTGGTGGTTGTTAAGGTGCGTATGGCACAGGGTTTGCCAGCGGCAAACCCCTACGGCCTATCCTACTGTTTATTTTACGGGAATTGGTGTGCGAATGGGTTACCATTTGGAAGACCATTTTGTAACTGTTTCGCGGGTTTGGTGCTAACTATTTTGAGGGAGCGGAGGTGGTGAGATGATTTGGAGATGGTTGGAGAATGGTTTGTCGGGTTAACCAAAAGTAAACCTAAAAAATAGGAACAAGTCTTAAGGCGCAAGACACAAGTTTCGAAATGTAATGAAATGCCGAGAGGTTTAGCGCAAAGTGCCAAAAGAGGCTGCGCAATGGAGGGTGCTGAAATGGGAATGTTTAATATATTGAATGCCGATTTGACGTGTCGTTATTGCCAGTTTCACGGCGAGATGTATATTGAGTTCAAGTTCGGCTTTCTCAATATGGATAAGTACAAGTTGGGGGATGAACTGGTGTGGATAGGTGGCGGGAAGGCCTATCATAAAGGGCGGCCTGAAGGCGGACATTATGTTGGGGAAGGGTATGTGCCGGAATGCCCGAATTGTCAGCGAGATTTCTGGATCATCATTAGGGTTGTAAGTGATCACATTGACAGGGTCCAAGTCGATCATACACGAGATGGATATCTCACCGATTAATATGAGTTGGAAAAACTTTTTGAAACCTTTTTCATTTGTATACGTATATGCAAGTACATATAGATGGAGACGCATACATGTCACTGCCACATTTGTTATTGGGCTTGTTGAACGCGAGCCCGATGTCCGGTTATGACCTGAACAAGGTGTTTGAGACGACGATCCAACACTTTTGGACAACGGATCAAAGCCAGATTTACCGGACGCTGTACAAGTTGGAGGCTGAGGGCAAGGTCAGCGTCGAGACGATTATTCAGGAGGATAACCCGAACAAAAAGGTGTATCACATCACGGAGGCGGGTGTGGCTGATTTGCGGGATTGGCTGACGAAACCTCTGCCGGATACGCCCATTCGCGAGGCATGGTTGGGGCAGTTGTTCTTTAGCCATCAAGTGGATAACGTGACCGTCGTCAAAGTCCTAGAGCGATATATTGCCGAGACTGAAGAACGGTTGGCCGCACTTGAGGCTTTACAGGCGGTGTTTCCATCCGGCGAAGCGCGAAGACAGATTGCACGTCCCTACCAATTCCAGTTGTTGACGTTGGATTATGGGCTGGAGGTACATCGTTTTCAGCTTGCGTGGTTGAAGAAGGCGATTGGTGAGATTGAAGCGATGAAGGGGGCGTAGGCAGTGCGATGTGAAAATCCTCACCCTCAGATCATTCTCAACAATGACAAACGTTGGTGGATAGCGGGAGGGTCACAGACCGTCCCCTACAGACGCCGTGTGTTGGAAGTGAATGGAAAAGGCGGACAGCGCATGTGACGTACAAGTGTGTGCGCGGTAGGTGTAGGTGAGATGAAGTGGACGGTCAAAACGGTTTTGGGCGGGTAGATATAGCAACTTGGAGTCGGGCGAATACGTAATTGTAGTCATAACGTCAAGATGAATGGGGGATAAAATGGCTGAAGCATTAGTTGAAGTAAGAGGACTCGAAAAGACATTCAAGCGGGCCGATGGTACCGAGGTGAAAGCGGTGCGCGGCATTGATCTGGATATTTATCGCGGTGAAATTTTTAGCATGTTGGGACCGAATGGGGCAGGCAAGACGACGACCATTTCGATGATCAGCGGGCTGCTGGTGCCGACTTCGGGCGAGGCGAAGATTGGCGGGTATTCGATTACGGCGCAACCGATGCAGGCCAAGAAGTTGATCGGGGTCGTGCCGCAGGAAATCGCGCTGTATCCGACACTGACGGCGCGACAGAACCTTGATTTCTTTGGCAAGATGTACGGGCTAGGCGGCAAGGAACTGGCAAACAGCGTTGATGAAGTGTTGGAATTCACGGATTTACGTGACCGTGCTAAAGATCGCGTCGAGACATTTTCGGGCGGTATGAAGCGGCGGGTGAACATCGGGGTTGGTTTGCTGCACAAGCCGCAGTTGGTCTATATGGACGAGCCAACGGTGGGTGTTGATCCGCAGAGCCGCCGACGCATTCTGGATACGGTGATTCGGCTGCGCGAAGAACGTAAGATGACCGTGATGTATACGACGCATCTTATGGAAGAGGCGCAAGAACTGAGCAACCGCGTGGGGATTGTCGATCAGGGCAAGATGATCGCGCTGGGAACGGTGGGTGAGTTGATCCAACAGGTGGGCGAAGAAGACCGGCTGATCCTAAATGTCGGTGAACAAAAAGTGCCGGATGGACTGCTTCAAAAGTTCCAGACGATTGAAGGCGTGACTCGGGCGCTATATGACGCACCAGCACGGGCTAGTGAAGGTAGTGAAAGTGTGACGGCAGGGAAGATCACGATCTATGCCAAGCGCGGACGTAAGGCGCTGCCGCATGTGATCCAAAGCGCAAACGAAACGGCAATCGAAATTATGTCGGTTGAGGTGCGTGAGCCGGACCTCGAAGCGGTATTCCTGCAACTGACCGGACGGGCGTTGAGGGACTAATCATGCGAAAAATATGGACTATCGCGTGGAAAGATGTCTCCACGACGTTTCGCGACCGTAATTTGGTACTGATTATGCTGGCGGCACCGCTGGCCGTGGCAACGGTGATCGCGCTGGCATTCGGCGGATTATCAGGCGGTGATATACCGATTAGCAATATTCCGGTGGCGATTGTTAACCTCGATAAAGGGGCGAATAACCAGAACCTCGGCGATATTTACGTCAACACGTTTATTCCGGCAGCGGACAACAGCGGAAACACATTCTCGTTCGCGGCCTGTACACTGGATGGAGCTACCAATAATTCGAGCGAGCCGAATGGCAACAGCAGCACGTTAGAGTCGTTGGTGAAGGCTGAACGGTTGACTGATGTGAGCACGGCGAAGGCCGATGTGGACAGCGGCAAGTATATGGCGGCGGTGATTATCCCCGAAGACTTCACGCAGAAAGTGAGCATCGGGGCTGGCAATCTGACGATTGAGCCGAGCAGCGTTGAGGTGTATGCCAACGGTGGGCGTGAAATACAGGCGGGAATTATCCGCAGCATTGTGGAGAGCATCACCAACCAGATTGCCACGGGTAACGTCACGCTGCAATCACTGTTTGCCAGCGTGGGCAGCCGGTTCGGGTTGGCGTCACAACTGACACTGGCGACGAGCAAGAGCTTCAACGATAACATCGCGTGTGCTTTTACGCCGGGGCTGAATAAGCTGACGATTGACCAGCAGAGTGTACAGGGACAAAAGGCGAGCGGCGCGATTCCGCTGCTGATCCTGTTTGGATCAGCACAGGCCATGTTCTTCACCCTGTTTACGGGACAGGGCGGCGTGAACGGTATTTTTGAAGAGCGCAAGCAGTGGACGCTGCAACGCCTCGTTGTGACGCCGACGCCGCGCCTGTACATCCTGATCGGGAAGATGCTGGGCGTGCTGGTGAACTGCATCCTACAACTGGTGTTCCTGTTCATCGCGCTGACGATTGTGGGCAGCATCCTCAACAAAGGCTTCGTGGTGATTTGGGGAACGAATTACCTCGCTATCGGGGCGGTGATTTTCGCGGCGGCGCTGGCGGCAACCGGATTGGGTACGCTGTTGGCGGGCGTGGCGAAGACACCGGAACAAGGCCAGATCTATGGGTCTCTGATCAATATGGGGATGGCGGTGCTGGGCGGTGCGTTCGGCTTCCAACTGCCCGAGGTGCTGTCACGGTTTTCGCTGCTGTACTGGGGTGCAGGCGCGTTCCAAAAGCTGGCGAACGGCAGCAACGATATTGGCCTGAATCTGGTGGTGCTGCTGGCGATGGGCGTCGTGATGTTTAGCATCGGGTTCTGGCTGTTCAATAAGCGGCTGGATGTGTAAAGAAGTGGGTTTTCGAAAGTTCTAAGCAAACCCCACCCTAACCCTCCCCGTAGTAACAGGGAGGGAACTTGTACCGATTTGGTGAGGGTGTTCCTAGGATATTCGATAAAGCACTAAGAACATTCGCTCCAAGTGATGGTAGGGAGCTTACAGCAGGGCGGGTCACAGACCCGCCCCTACGGAATGCAGAATATCTTGAGCCATCGCCGATGAGGGCGGACAAGTTTCGACGATGACATATGTAAGAGAGGGAATATCGCGATGCGCAAAATACTAGACATCGCTTTGAATGATCTTCGCGTTTTCTTTAAGGAGCGCGGGCAGCTTATCGGGCTGATTGTTGTGCCACTCATCTTCACATTCGGAGTTGGATATGCGAGCAGCGGCAACAACGGGCCGAGCAAAGTGCGTGTGGATGTGATTGACAACGACAACAGCAGTTATTCGCAGCAGTTCTTGGCTGACGTGAAAGCGGCGAACTCGGCACTGGTGTTGTGCCCGATGGATAATGGTAAGGACGACTACTGCCAGTTGGGTGAGAGCAAAACGGTAGATGAGGAAAGTTCGCTCAAGCGGGTGATGAACAATGACACGCTGGCGATGATCATCATTCCGCAAGGGTTTGGCGCGGCGGTTCAGTCGGGTGAGGCGACGAGCGTCACCTATAAGTCGAATGATAATATCAGCGCGCCGGGGTATATATTGCAGTCGGTGCAGGCTGCAGCCGGAAAGATGGGGGCGGCCCAAGTGGCTGCAACCGTCGGATCGGCGATTGTGAAGGATGTACCGGGGATCAGCTTCAAGGATGAGGCCGATCAGCAGGCTTTCCGGCAGGACATTTATAAGCAGGCCTCCGAGACGGTGAATAAGAGTCCGGTGACTGTGAATTACAGCGTGAGCCAATCCAAAGGGGATACTCAGGTCAGCGGCACACAGGCGGGATTTGGACAGTCGATCCCCGGCATGGGCAGCATGTTCG
The DNA here is from genome assembly GCA_044226855.1 of Aggregatilineales bacterium. Classification (GTDB taxonomy): domain Bacteria; phylum Chloroflexota; class Anaerolineae; order Aggregatilineales; family Phototrophicaceae; genus CFX2. The sequence continues at coordinate 162,344 of JBGAGF010000014.1, read as the reverse complement.
TGATGTTCACGGTGTTTGGCTCGCTGTACGTGCTGATCCGCGAGAAGGTGAACTGGACAATCCAGCGCTTGGTGATGATGCCGTTAAGCCGCGGGCAAATTTTGGCGGGCAAGATTCTGATGTGGTTTGTCGTCGGGATGATTCAATTTGTGGTGGTGTTTCTGATCGGGATCATCGTCGGCGTGAATTTTGGACACGATCTTGTCGCGCTGCTGCTAGTCATGGTGATTTACACGTTGAGCGTCACGGCGTTCAGCTTCGCAGTTTCGACCTTTCTCAAAACCGAAGCGCAGGCCAACAGCATCAGTCTGCTGCTGGCGTTGATGCTGGCTTCACTGGGTGGCTCGTGGTGGTCGTTGGACATTGTGCCGCCTGTAATGCGGGTGGTAGGGCATCTGTCGCCGGTGGCATGGGCGATGGACAGCTTTCGCAGCTTGTTGTTTGAGAACGGCAGTTTGATGACCGTATTGCCGAACCTTGCCATTTTGGCGGTGTTTACGGTGGTGTGCTTCGGGCTGGCGGTACGGCGGTTTAGATACGAGTAGGAAGTTTCAGGCTACAAGAAGCGAGTTGCAAGTATGAATGCGAAGGGCGGCTTATGAGGTCGCCCTTGGTGATTCTAGTGGTTATTAAGTGATCAATCGTTTAAGGAAGCGCGTGGGAAAATCACTGACCATTCCATAGGGCATATGCACATTGCTGGTCATGATTTGTGTTCAGTGACTCGTGCGGTTATTATGGAGAGACCGTCTGTTATTGCTCTGTTTGAAACTTATTGCTTGAGCGTGATTGCATGGCTGATGAAGCTATTCCCATGAATCAGATTCTTCAAGGCGATTGCATTGAAGTGCTGCGTCATATGCCTGAGGCAAGTGTCGATTTGGTATTTGCTGATCCGCCATATAACCTGCAACTGAAGCGGGAACTTTGGCGACCGAATATGACGGCGGTGGATGCAGTCGATGATCAATGGGATCAGTTCGAGAGTTTTGACGCTTATGACGCATTTACAGAGGCATGGTTGAAAGCTTGCCGGCGGGTGTTGAAGGATGATGGGACGATCTGGGTGATCGGCAGCTACCATAACATTTTCCGCGTCGGCAAAATCATGATGGATCTGGGCTACTGGATTCTGAATGACATCGTATGGGTGAAGACGAATCCGATGCCGAACTTTCGCGGCGTGCGATTTACGAATGCCCATGAGACATTGATCTGGGCGAAGAAATCAGAAAAATCGCGGAACTATTTTGATTACCATTATATGAAGCAGTTGAACGGTGGTAAGCAGATGCGGAGCGATTGGGAAATCCCGATTTGCTCCGGAAAAGAGCGCATCCGTGTTAATGGCGAAAAGGTGCATTCCACACAGAAGCCGGAACTGTTGCTTGAGCGTGTGATTTTGTCGTCTTCAAGGATAGACGATGTGGTACTTGATCCGTTCTTTGGGACAGGGACAACAGGCGCGGTCGCAAAACGTCTCGGGCGGAACTGGATCGGTATCGAGCGAGACGAGCAGTATATCCGTGTGGCGAAGGGGCGCATCGCCGAGGTTGAATTCCAACAGCAGCCTAAAACAATTGAATCGAAGCGGCGTCTCGATCGCATTCCGTTCAAGGCGCTGCTGCAACAGGGGATGCTGGCGGAAGGGGATAAGCTATATTTTCGGCATGACCGGAAAAATCCCGCACGAATTATGGCGACCGGAAAACTCAAATATGCGGGAACCGAAGGTTCGATCCATAAAGTGGCGCGTGAAATTCTGGGCGGGCCGTGTAACGGTTGGGACCACTGGTACTACGAAGATGAGCGGGGCATGCTGGTGGTGATCGATCACTTGAGGGAACGGTTACGTGCACAGCAGACTACTGTGACCTAAGCAGATAATGTCAGTAAAAGAGGACGCAAGCCTTGCGTCGCTACACCATCTCTAATTTACAGATTAAGTCATTCATCATTCCCATTATTCATCTGTGGTGACTAGCCGCCTATTTGACGCTGCAACCATGCCACGACGAGGTCGATGAGGTCAGGCCGATTGGCAAGAATATCGGTGCCACGTCCGGCGCTGGCGAAGGGCTGCACTAAGACTTCTCCGCGATTTAATGTCTGAAGGGCTTGAACAGCGGGATAGGAAATGATGTCGTCCTGACTGGTAACCATAAGGACAGTGCGCGGACTGAACGCGCCCATTGCCTGCTGCAGGGCGGGGCTATCGGATGGACTCAAAAGCACAGCGGTATCACAGAGTTTGTTGACGGAACAGCCAATAAGGGTGGTGTCGGCGGCGTCTAGGGCAGCGATTACGCCCAAGCGCGCGGGATCAGCATCGCCACTGGTCAGGGCCTGAAGCATGACGTTAAAGTCATCCTGAGCGTTGGTTTGCCGATAAGGCATGATCAACACGGTGAAGTTGGCGTCGAAAATGCGGAAGGGTAAATCGCCCCACGCATTGATGTCGGTACCGATTATCAGGATACCGGGACGCCGTATGCCGTCATTCTTTTGATAGAGAATGCCATTGAGCAACGTGCCATCCTGCGCGGTGAGCACGACAGGCTGTCCAAGACTGTTGGCTGAAGGGGTGCCAACTGGAGCGGGCGGAACCACGCTATCCGGCGCGAGGGCGGCGACAGTGGCATTACTGGTGGCGACCACATCATCAAACGAGATGTTGGTGGGCTGTACCAGATTGAGCGTGGGACTGGCTTCAATGGTTGGGCCTGTGAGGACACTGGTCGGCGTGGGTGTCGGCGGCGGGATGAGGGTGTCGCAGGCGGCGAGGGCAATCAGAACAGCAGTACTGAGTGCTGAGTACCGAGTACTGAGTTTATAAATGTTTTTGGGTAACTGCAAAGGATTTTATCCTGTTTGTTTCATTTTTTGATGGTGGGACGGGCGAAGACAATCATGCGCTCGCAGCCCTCTTCATAAGGGTCTAGTTCAGGACTGCCATAGACGGTTTCGACGGTAAAGCCGCTTAATTGTAACAGGAGGCGAACTTCACTGTAGAAGAAGTAGCGGAAGATAACGGGCGCGACGGTACGCTTGACCGTGCCATCACCGCCGACTTCATCATAAATCCAATTGATGCGAATCAACTGTTCAGTGCGATCAAGCGTACTGACGGAATACTGCATGACGAGATGGCCGGTGTCCGGTTCGAGGAAGGTCTTCTCGAAAATCATGGCGTCGGTGTCTTGCGCGGCGAAGGCGTCAGCCGGATTGGGCAGGTCGAGCACGAGCAGACCATCTTCGGTAATGAGGTCACGCAAACGGCTCAAGACTTTAAGCTGCTTCTGCTGGTCGTGAAAGTGCATCAAGCCATTGTAAGGGACGATGACCAACGGATATTTCTGATCCGTTTTGTACTTGAGCACATCATCCTGAATAAAGGTCAGATATTTTTTGAGGGCAGGCTGCTCGTCGGCCAACTTGCGACCGCGATCCAGCATGGCAGGTTCGATGTCGATGCCGTGAACTTCGTACCCGGCTCTGGCGAGATGGAACATGACGCGGCCTGTGCCTGCGCCAACCTCGAAGATGGGGCTGCCATATTCGGAGGCGAGTTCGGCATACATGAGCAGATCATCCGTTTTGTCCTGATGCTCGGCATCGTAATAACGGGCAATGGTGACATAAAAGCTCATGAGGTTTTCCTATCTCGATTTAAGAAGGCTTCGACTGCTTGGGCATGAGGCGGCGCTGCCCACAGCGGCGGAAAGAGATCACGCTCGATTTGCAGCGCGGTTTCGTAAGGCTGATTTACGCCGGCTTGGAGCAGCGTTTTGATGCTGCGAATGACTGGCAAGGCGTGCTGGGTTACATGCTGGGCGTAATGTAGGGCATGTTCCAAGGTTGAGCCGGTTTCGACGACCCGATTGACTATGCCTGTGGCGAGGAGTTCCGGCGCGTGAAGAATGCGGCTAGTTAAGAGCATATCCATCGCGCGGGCATATCCAACTAGACGCAGCAATCGCTGCCCAGCGCCCCAACCGGGTGTGAGCGCCAGTTTGGCCTGCACAAATCCCATACGTGCTTGATCGTCGGCAATCCGTAAGTCACAGGCGAGGGCTAACTCGCTGCCGCCCCCTAGTGCATAGCCATTGATGGCTGCGATGACCGGAACAGGGAGATGCTCCAGTGCAAAAAGCGAGTCACCCATCAGGGTAATCATCATGCGGCCATCGGCCTCGCTGGAATATTGGTGCAGCTCGAAGAGATCGCCGCCACTGCAAAAGGATTCGCTGCCTGCTCCGGTGATGATGACGGCGCGAAGTTCGGTGTCCAATGCGAGGCAGTTCACCGCTTCGGCGAAGGCACGCATGGTCGCCAAATCCAGCGCGTTGCGTTGGGCAGGGCGGTTGATGGTCAGGATGGTGATGTGGTCACTGCGATGGTCAACTAAGAGTGAATTTGTCATGATCCGTAGTGTAACGATTGAGGCCAGAGTTGGCGAGGGTAAAAGTTAAGGCACTGATTGGCTGGAAACGATTTGCCACGCGATTTGTTGTAAATTCTGGGCGTCGACGGGGTTGAGGTTGACACGGCCGGACTGTATCACTCCTGAAGCATCGACGAGGTCATTGGAAATGCGGGCAGGTAAACCAATAGGCGATTTCTGATAGATGGTGGCGTAGAAAACGCAGGCAGCGAGATAGGAGCCGGTGCTGTTAGGATGGGAGCCATCGTCTTGATGCAGCACGAGTTTGGGGTAGGTGGAAAGCGCCTGCGCCCATGCTAAGCCGACCGGCGCGACCATGATGTGTAATTCGTGGGCGATGTCCATATAGGCTTTGGTGAGCAAGTCCTGATTTTGCGGGGCGTTCTGGCGTGCCCATGTCATATAGAGGAGCGGCTTGGCACCGACTTTTTGAATCTCGGTATTAAACAGCCTGACGTATTGATGGAAGAGTTTGGGGTCGGCAATCTGGTCGATGCCGTTGATGACTTGACTGGAGCCCAACGTGCTTTGTTCTTGGAGGACTACATAATCCCAATGTTCACGTTGAATGGCGGCAAGAGCATTGCCCTGCGTCCAATGATCGGCTAAGCGGGCGCCACCGACTACGACCATTTCGGCGTCAATCGGCTTGGGTTCGTTGGCGGCCAGTTCGATAAGCAGGCCGGGGAGGTTGTTGACATAGGTATAGCTGTTGCCGATGAACAACACATGGATGGTGTCTTGTCCGGCACTCACACGATGCGGCGTTTGAGGGCGGAGTAAATACAGGCCGACTCCCAATATGGCGATCAGGATGATGAGCAGTCCAACTAATAATATGAAGATGGGCGAACGCGGTCGTGGCCTTGGCAGCGGGGCATTGAGTGAAGGCAGAGGTTTGGGGGATTTTTGAGCCACAGTTTTACCTTGCTCAGGCGCATGTCGTGCAGGATCATATCGCTCCAATATATTATCATGCTTATCATAACGCTTAAGGATAGGCAGGAGCGTTAAGGGAGCAATTTGCTAAAGCCAACCCCTTTTGCTACAATGCCTCGCGATTTTGGGGCATAACTTGTAGACAACATCGGGGGGCGCACAGCAAAACAGGGGAGTTGCGTTTTGCTCTGCGCCGTCTTTGTGTATCGACATTGACCATTCAATAGAGGGTTTTGGAAGAGGGACTTGATGCGACGCACTGCTATTTGGATATTTTTATTAGGAATGCTGTTAGGGGGATCGTTGGTTTATGCACAGGACGGCGGTTTATTGACCAGCCTTGCCCGTGACGCCAAGTTCCGTGATGGGCCGGGTACGGATTACTATGTGCTGGGCGTGGTCAAGACCGGAACCACCATTTTACTCGATGGACGTGCCCCCGGTGGTGGTTGGGTACGTGGTATCACCCCTGACGGTAAAGTGGGCTGGGTGATTGACACGTCGATCAATGCCAGCGTCGACCAAGTCGCGGCACTGCCCAAAGTATGGACGGATGTGCCGTTCACTTTGGGTGCACCATCGGGGAACGGCGGAGTGGAAGCGCCTGCGGTTGCTGCACCTGCTGCTAATCCCACGGCTGCTCCGGCGGCTGCGCCACAAGAGACGGTGAGCACGGCGGGTTTGGCAAGCGGACTCGAAGTGAAAGTCGGCAGCAACGTCAACATGCGGGATAACCCAAACGGTGCGGTGATCGCACGGGCAAAGGCCAATGACACTTTTGTGGTCGATGGACGGAATGCGACCCAAGATTGGGTGCGCGGTACGCTGCCCAGCGGCGCTAAGGGCTGGATTGCAGTGCGTTACATTGTGATCACGGCCAAGCAGGTGGTCGATTTGCCTGTGGTGGAAGGCGGCGCAAGTGGGGCACCCAGCGCAGTGGCGGCTCCGGCAGCGTCTAGCGATTCAACGGCCAGCACAACGACGGCAGTGGCATCCGCTCCGGTGGTTCCGGTGGTGAGCACGACGCCAATTCGCGGGTTTAGCTATGGCGGACACGTCGAAGGTTTTGGCGATAGTACGGTGAATGCCATGCGCTTGGCTGGCATGAGCTGGGCGAAACGCCAATGGCGGTATATCCCCGGACAAAACCCAGGCGATGTGGCGGGAATCATTAATGACGCCCACGCTAAGGGCTTCCGCATTTTGATCGGCATCGTTGGGCAGGTGAGCGATGTGAACGGTGGCAGCGGATACTTCGACCAATACGCCTCATTCGTGGGCGGTGTGGCGGCTCAGGGCGCGGACGCGATTGAAGTGTGGAATGAGATGAACATCGACCGGGAGTGGCCTTCGGGCAGCATTGACCCCGGCATGTATACTGACCTGCTGCGGCGCTCGTATAACGCGATCAAAGGCGCTAATTCCGGCACGCTGGTGATCAGCGGTGCGCCTGCGCCAACGGGATATTTCGGAGGATGCAGCGCGGGCGGCTGTGATGATAACGCTTATATCGCGGGGATGGCCGCAGCAGGCGCCGCGAATTACATGGACTGCGTTGGGCTGCATTATAACGAGGGCATTGTTAGCCCTAACCAGACCAGCGGTGATCCACGTGGCAATAGCGGCTATTACACACGCTACTTCTGGGGCATGGTCAACACGTATTCGAAGGCGTTCCGTGGTGCGCGCCCGCTATGCTTCACGGAATTGGGCTTCTTGACGCCGGATGGTTATGCGCCGCTGCCGGGGGCATTCGGTTGGGCGGAAAATGTAACGGTCGGCGAACAAGCGGCGTGGATTAAGCAAGCTGTCAATCTTTCGCGCAGCAGCGGCAAGGTGAAGTTGCTGATTGTTTGGAATGTCGATTTTACCAATTACGGCGACGACCCGATGGCAGGTTACGCCATTATTCGCCCCGGCGGGGGATGCCCTGCCTGTGAGGCGTTGGCAAATTAGGAAATGATCTTTTGCGGGGAGCACACATAGTTGCTCCCCTAAAAAAGCGTTTTGTAAGCGGAGATTTATCGATCTAAATGGTAACTCGTACGCTTAGAGGATTTGTAAAACAGCTAGAGGTCAATTACCCAAAGTAAGTGGCTGATAGCCATAAGGAAAGTTGAATGGCAGATAACGACATTAAGAAAACGGATACGCATTCTATTCCCCCTGTCGATGTACAAGAGGAGACGCCACCACCGTTTAGACGCGTGGAAGCGGGCGAGGACCCCTATCTTGAGACAACTGAAGATGTGCAGCGGGAAGAGGTCTATTACCCACAACCCGAACCTGTGGGACGTCGGGGATGTGGCTGCTGGATTCCAGTGATTCTGACGGTGCTGCTGGTGGGTGTGCTGGCGGTTATCGGCGCGATACTGCCGCCGATCAATTTGCCACAGCGATTATTTGGTGTTTCGCTATTTGGGCCAAACTACACCATGCTGAGCGCACAGGCTAACGCGGTTGCCAACAATGGTTTGGCACTAATCGCTGATCCGGCAACGGTGGGTACTGATTATGGCGTGGTGCTGGCTTCCGTTCCAGTGAATGCGACGAGCACTGACAGCGAAGAGATCGCGAAAGCGCTGGCGGCTGTGCCACCGACTCTGGCACGGCAAAGCGCGGTCTACAGCATCCAAACTACGGGCAAGCAACCCCAGACCGTTACGCTGAATGTGACTATTCCGGCAGGGGCTAACCCTGACTTGCTGGATGTGTACGGTTGGGATGCCAAAACAACCTCGTGGCATTTCATTCCAGCACAGATTAATACGTCAGGCGCACTGAGTATGGTTGCGACCGTGAACAAAGTTCCCGATCAGGTGGCGTTGTTCAGCGCGGTGAGTCTGGTACAGCCGACGGTTATGGTATCGGTGGACGCGACGCAAGTGCTTTCGGATGATGTCGGTAAGCTGGCGAATATCGTTGCCCCCGGTGGATTGACGCCGACTTTGGATGGACGCCTTACGGGCAGTCTCGCGCCGGGATATGACGCCTCCAAAGGCTATCTGGTGATGCCGATTATTCGTAACTATACTGACCCTCGTGCGGTCGATACGAATACGGTCATGACTATTCTAGGCAACAGCACCTTACGCAGCCAACATGCGGCACAGATTACAGGCTTTGCCACGAATAATGCTTTTAAAGGCGTATTCATTGATTATGAAGATGTACCCGTTGACCAGCGTGAATCGTTCAGCGCGTTCATTACTGAACTCGGGAAGATGCTGCAGGAGCAAGGGTTGAGCCTTGGTGTCGTCCTTCCCGGCGCCGTCAATAATAGTGGCACATGGGAAACCGGCGCTTATGACTGGGCAGCGATCGGCTCGGCGGCGAACTACGTACAGATTAACCTGCCGCTTGACCCGACGGCTTATACGCCGGGCAGTGACCGTCCAGTGGAAGCAATGCTGCGGTGGGCGAAAGGCGAGATCAGCCGTTCGGAAATCTTGCTGGGAATCTCCGCACTTTCGGTTCAGCAGCAGACGAACAGCTATACCAGCGTTGGTTATGCGGATGCGCTTTCACCATTGGGCAGTGTGAAGATTGACGCGGCCAAGTCTCAGACAGGGTCGATTGTTCCGGGTGCCCAAATTCAGGCTAGCCTTGATGGGTTCCACGCGTCATCCGGCTTGGATACAACCAGCCAAACTCCGTTTATTGATTACCTTGGGCAGGACAATAATCCAGTTTCGCGTATCTGGTTGACGACTGCCGATGCTTTGCGCTTCAGAATGGATCGGTCATTTACGTTTGGATTAGCAGGCGTCGCGTTTAGCGATTTGCTGAACAGCGGCGTGGCCGATGGCGTTTACCAAACGATCTTAAACTATAAACTTCAGCAGCCACCCACCGAAGGGCAAACGGAATTGGCGCTGCGCTGGCGGATTCAGGGCGCGAACGGCACGGTCGATGAAGTGACAACGGGCTTGAATGATCCGTTGATTGCGACGATCAACGCGCCGGACGGCAACTATGCGATCAACGTTGATGTAGTCGGTGGACAATCGGCCAGCCCGCGTACCGGTGTCGAAGTGGCTTTGTTTGCGCCGACCATGACGCCGACGCCGTTACCGACACCGACACCCACTCCAGTTCCCACGAATCCTCCGCCAGCAGCAGTTATCCCAGCGGCGCCCGCTGCTCCTGCCGCGCCATCCGGTTCGACAGGTGGGGCAGTCCGTCCGGGTGCAGGAAGCATCGCGGTTGGCAACTTTGAATATGGTGGACATGTGACGAATCCGGCAAGCGATGCAGCAGCCGGTGCGATGCGCCGCGCGGGTATGACGTGGATGAAGATCCAGTTCCGTTACGGACCGGGCACTGGACCTGGTGCGGTGGCCGGACAGATTAATGACGCCAAGGCGCGCGGGTTCAAGATTCTGGTCGGCTTGGTTGGCTATCCGAATGATCTGGCGGCAGGCGGCGACGGATACATTCAGCAGTTCGCACAATTCGCAGGTGGTGTGGCTGGCCTTGGCCCTGACGCGATTGAAGTGTGGAACGAGCCGAATCTGGATCGTGAATGGCCTGCGGGACAAATCAGCGGTGCAAATTACGCCAAGGTGTTACGCGCTGCGTACAGCGCAATTAAAGGCGCGAACGGCGGCGTGATGGTTATCAGTGCGGCTCCGGCACCCACTGGTGCGGAAGCGGCCTTCCCCGGTAAGGTTGTAAACGATGATAACTGGATCCGGCAACTGATTGACGCAGGTGGACTACAATCGATGGACTGCCTCGGTGCTCACTATAATGAGGGTATCGTTGCTCCGTCGCAAACCAGCGGTGATCCGCGTGACAACTACTACACCCGTTATCTCAGTTCGATGTTGGATACCTATTGGGGGTTAAGCGGAGGGCAAAAGCCCATTTGCTGGACGGAATTGGGGTATCTTACTCCTGAGGGGTATGGTTCACTTGATCCGTTCTTCGGGTGGGCAGCGAATACCACCGTTGCGCAGCAGGCGGCGTGGTTGGCACAGGCCGCCGCTATTTCATCGCAGAGTGGGCGTGTCCGACTGATGATTGTCTGGAACGTGGATTTTAGCAATTATGGCTCTGATCCAATGGGAGGCTATGCGATGATCCGTCCCGGTGGAGGCTGTCCGGCATGTGATGCCATGGCCGGGGCGAGGTAGACTTTGATGGCGCATCGGGGCGAGATATATTTTGCCCCTACGAGAAAATGACCTGTATTGAAAGACAGTATCAAGCCTTGTGCGATAGGCTGGTAGGCTCTGAACGAACAAAGGATAGGTGTACATGGCAACAGCACAAACTAGCGTACAACGCACTCGTTTACGTAAACAGCTTCGGGGATTTGTTATCCTGTGGTTGGGCATCACGTTTATGATGGGGGCGTGTACCTTCTTTGCGATTTTCTGGGTTTTGGGCGAAACGGGATTGGTTACTGGCGCAAGTGGGCGTAACTTTGCCCTGCCGACCAGTATCCCGACACAGGCGGTGGCGGTCAATCCAACTGCGCTGCCGACGACCGCTGCGCAAAGTGTTGCGCCCACCGAAAAGCCAACGACTGAAGCAGCAGTTGTCGCCCAAGCGGCTACTGTGACCGAGGCTCCCACTCAAGGGCCAACCAATACGCCGCTTCCGGTGAGTGACAAGAGCTTCCAGCCGGGTATTCAGGTGCAGTACAGCCTTGATATGAACCCCCAGAACCAAGACAACTGGATGCGTGAAGTCGCGCAAAAGCTCAAGTTGAAATGGTTCAAACAGCAAGTCCGTTGGGAAGATGTTGAGCCAGAAAAAGGAAAGTTTGACTGGTCAATTCTAGACTTAGTTATGCCTTCTAAGAACCAGTTCGGCCTGAATATTATGATGTCGATTGTGACCGCACCCGATTGGGCACGTGAATCCGGCGCGAACCTGGATAAGCAAGGGCCACCGGCTAATAATGCGGATTACGTCAACTTCGTCAGTGAGATCCTCAAACGCTATCCGGGACAGGTGCAAGCTGTTGAAGTTTGGAACGAAGAGAATATCGACCGCGAATGGTCATCGACACGCGGTTTGAAGGCTGAAAACTATGTCTCACTGCTGAAAGATACTTATGCAGCAGTGAAAGCCATAGACCCCGGTGTCGTGGTGATCAGCGGTGCGCTTTCGCCGACGGGTTTTAATGACGGTGTTGGCGCGTGGGATGACTATATTTACCTCGATCAGTTGATTACTGCGGGTTTACTGAATTATGTGGACTGTGTGGGCGTTCACCACAACGGCTATAACATCGGGCCTAATATTCCGTGGGATAATGTGCCGCCTGATCCAAAGGCGAGCTTCCGTGGGCCATTCGATAATCCCCATCACAGTTGGAGCTTCTACAGCACGTTGCAAACCTACGCTAAGAAAGTGGCACTGGCAGGCGGGCAACAGAAATTGTGCATCACTGAATTTGGTTGGGCATCCACTGAAGATTTAGGTGGTTTCCCGCAGGGCTTTGAGTTCGCAAATGATAATACGCTGCAAGAGCAAGCGGATTATATTGTCGAAGCGCTTGACCTGATGGAGAAGTGGGGCTTTGTACAGTTGGCGTTCATCTGGAATTTCAACTACGGGCCGCAAGCCGGTTGGGCAACCGATAACGATAACGTGCCTTACTCGATTATCGGGAAGGATTGGAAGTTCCGTCCAGCTTACGACGCGATTATCAAGTGGAGCGACGAACAAGCTAAGGCCAAAACGCCGTAGTGGCGTAGGGCGAACGAAGAGCATATCCTTTCTTCTTGTTGTTAGAATGTTGTGTAATTTCTGGTGGGGCGCACAAACTGGTGCGCCCCTGTAGTTTAGGCGTATTCATGACTTTAAAGCCAAAACGACGTGGCTTCTTGGTTTCCACGTTGCTGATCATCGCAGCCAGTGTGTCCTTGATTGTGTTGGGAATTGTTTATGACCGCAGCATCAACCGCGATCCATTTCGTGCGGACGCGATTACCAACCCCCGATTTACCTCATTGACCTACGGTATCCAAACGTTTTTGTGGTGGGATAAGAGCACGGCGCTGCTGCACATGGATTGGGTGCGGTTGATGGTGTTCAGCCATGTCAAACAGATTTTCGCATGGAAGGATATTGAGGCTGAGCGTGGTGAGTTTGATTTCAGCCGCGCGGATGAACTGCTGACTCAGTTAGAGGGGAAAGGGCTTAAGGTCGTGGCGCGGTTGGGTGATAGTCCTTACTGGGCGATCACACAGGCTAACGGTAAAAAAGGCGTCGACTTTCTGGATGCGCCGCCGGATGACCTGAATGATTGGGCAGCGTTTTGTGGGGCATTAGCCAGCCGCTATAAGGGGCGAATTGCGGGTTATCAAGTGTGGAATGAACCGAACTTGACACGCGAGTGGGGCAACAAGCCGCCGAACGCCGCTGGTTATGTGGGGCTATTGAAGGCGTGTAGCGAGGCGATTCACGCGGCTGATCCACAGGCTGTCGTTATTTCAGCGGGCTTATCCCCCACAGGAACATGGACAGAGTCGGTTACGCCGGACGATTTGTATTTCCAAGCCATGTATGCCGCAGGCTTTCAGCAGTATGCAGATGTGGCAGGCGTGAACGCGCCGGGGTATAACTTCCCACCAGAGACAAGCCCTGATGACGCTGAGGCACAAGGCGGCCACCGTTTCGGCACGTTTCGACGTGTTGAAGATATGCGGAAGATCATGGTGCAGAACGATGATGCAGCACGGCAGATGGCTATTCTCGAAATGGGATGGACACAGGACCCTATTCACAAGGATTATGCGTGGTTCGCGGTGACTGAAGATCAGCAGGCGGATTATTTCGTCCGCGCGTACAAATATGCCGCTGATCACTGGCGACCGTGGATGGGTTTGATGTCCGCTATTTATATTCCTGATCCCTCATGGACGCCGGAACGCGAAGAATATTGGTGGAGCGTCACGGTGGGTGCGGGCCAAATTGGTAAGGCTTTTATGGCACTGGCAAACATGGCAAAATATTGCGGGGCGCGGTTTATTCCTGAACGTGATCCCGGTAGTCCGGAGGCGATGGGCCTTGCAACCGTTGTACCTTGCTCTTAGTTATTTCGCGCATTTAATCGCGACTGTTATCTGGATTGGCGGTTTGGTCACGCTGACGGTGTTTGTGTGGCCTGAGACCAAGCGCGTGTTGGCTGATAATCCAGCATTGTATGACTTCCTAACCCGATTGCGGAAGCGCTTTGTGCCGCTGACGAATTTCAGTTTGGTGGTGCTGGTATTTACCGGTTTTATCCAGATGTCGGCCAACAAGTATTACGATGGATTCATGAAGTTGGATAATGACTGGACGCGCCTCATGCTGCTGAAGCATGTTGCTATTGCAGGTATGGTGGTTTGTGGATTGATCCTGCAGTACAGCGTAACGCCAGCTTTAGAACGTGCCAGTCTGCTGCGAGAACGTGGAAAAGGCGATGCAGCGGATTGGGAAAAGCTGCGAAGATGCGAAGTGCGGTTGACATGGCTCAATATGGTGCTGGGTTTGGCTGTATTGGGGTTCACGGCTTGGATGACCGCGCTATAATCGGTGTTTCGGTGAACTGAATTTTTCAGGTTGTCTAGACGTCAACCTGTGATTAATGGCTGATTACATCAACTTATGATCCTAGGGAGCATTTTTTGTCCAGTCGTCTAGGTTATTTACTCGCTGTTTTACTCCTTCTTCTGAGTGCTGCTTTACGCTTGCATACGATGACTGCAACGCCTGTTGGTTTCAATAATGATGAAATCACGGATGTGCGTGTGTCTGAGCGTGTCCGACAGGGGGGGATTGAAGTCTTTTACGACCTTGGAAATGGCGAGGGTCGTGAGGGACTGTATCACATGATACAGGCCGCCTTCACAACACTATTCGGTAATGGGCTTTTTGGCTATAAGCTGCTGGCACTTTGGGCGGGAATGCTGGTGCTGGCAGTCGTATACGCATTGGCACAGCGTTTGTTTGGGCCGGTGGTTGGCGTCGGCGCATTAGCACTGCTGTCCACCAACATGTGGATGATTGTGCTCAGCCATCAAATGCTGCGTGAAACGCTTTTACCACTGCTCGTGGCTATGATGCTGCTCATGCTGGCCCGAACGCTGGCAGTTTATCGGCGGCACGGAGGTGTGCCTGATACGGCGGTATTTGTACTGCTTGGCGTGCTGCTGGGGTTGGGTTTCTATATTCATCCTGTGCATATCTTGATTGTGCTCTTCAGTATGATCGTGATTTCGATACGTTTATTTTCGACGGAACGACCTTCCCAACAAACGATCAGCTATTTGCTGTTTAGTATGCTTGTCATGATTATTCTGGCGATGCCGTATTTGATTTCCACGATCCGGTTGCCGAATTTGAGCGGCGCAGTTCGCGTTTTTGACCACTACACGATAGCGGGAAATCCATCTTTTAAGGCCGTTACGGATACTTTCGGAGCGTTGTTATTCGTAGGGGACGCCAATCCGGCTCGGAATTTGCCGGGGCGACCGTTGATTGATCTGGTTAGTGGATTGTTGGTATTCGTAGGAGTGCTGACGACGGCACGCCAATGGCGTAAAGCCCGTTACAGCCTGCTTCTGATCGCCAGTGTTGTTTTGCTGCCTACCGCGATCTTTAGCCAAACCACACCCGATTTTGTTGCCTTAACCCCGCTTCTCCCTTTGATTGCGATTTATTTCGGGATTGGTATCAGTACGGTTTACAGGAGTGTTGTGCCTTCAGCACGCTTGGCCGTTGTGTTGGGTGCAGTTGTCCTGTTTGCATTTAATCTGGGTTGGTCAGTCGGTGATCTGTTCACAAACTGGCCGAATACACCCGGTGTGAACCGCGCTTATCATTCTCGTGCTGGACATCTAGCGGAATATCTCGACCAAACCGCGTCGCAAACACCAACGGTGGTCTGTGATTCTCAAGGGGTAATCGAGAATCTGGATACTTTCAGCGCGACTGATTTGATGCTGCTGATGATGAACCGCAAAGACAACCCACTGCGTTTTGCGGATTGTGGCAGTGGCATGATTCTGGTGAATGGCGGTGCTTTACAGCAAGTCGTGATGCCTGATCCTCAGACCTTGACCACTATGCAACCCTATTTGCATCGATGGTTGGATCAAGGTAGTCAAGTGGCTGGATTGCCAGCGGATTCGGTAGTGCAGCTTGATGTGTCGCGGGCTTTGGCCAATGTGGTTGGACGTTTTACGACGACTGCACCAGCCGGTTATGCGCCTGATGCGGCAGGCGGATCAGGCTTAGCTGTGCCGCCTGTGCGCTTTGGTGGCAATCTGTCCTTCCTTGGGTATGAAAAAGATGGCGACCAGATTTATTCGCCGGGCGATATCTACACCTCGGTCACGTATTGGCGCGTGGATGGGGTCGTACCACCGGATTTGCGGTTCTTTACACATATCTTGGCTGATCCTGCGAGCGCACCTGCCACCCAGAATGACACCATCAGTGTCGATGTTGGGCAGCTCCAAAATCGAGACGTATTCATACAAGTGACGTTCGTTCCCTTACCCCGTGCAATGCCGCCGGGGATGTATGGCATTTCAATCGGGGCCTATACGTCAACAGATGATACGCGAATGCCCGTCCTCTTTAACGATACCCCGCGCGGCAATCGGCTATTTATCGGACAAATCACAGTTAAGTAGCGGTAGCCCTCTCCCGATTGCCTAGTGATGCGTGTGGAGCACCCTATTTTCGCTGATGCGCATCAGCTATAATCATCCATTCCCATTCTTTAATCTGAGAAATTGCCCATGTCCCTGCGTAAGAATAATTACTATCTCCTCAGCCTCGGCTGCTCCAAAAATACGGTCGACAGCGAAAGCATTGGTCAAGTGCTGGCACAAAACGGCATGCGCGGCGTGGAAAATCCGAACCGTGCTGAAGTGTTGATTGTTAATACCTGCGGCTTTATTGATGCAGCGAAGCAGGAAAGTATCGATGCGCTGCGTGAACTGGTGGATGGTAAACGCGACGGGCAGATGGTGATTGCGGCAGGCTGCTTGTCACAACGTTATGGCAGCAATCTGGTTCAGGAAGTGCCGGGACTCGATGGTGTAATCGGCACGCGCCGCTGGATGGATATTTTTGATCTGGTGGGGCGTTTACGAGATCGTAAACATCCTGAGCCACTTTATCACCTGCCGACGGATGCCAAAGTAGTGGGACTGGATGAGCGCGGAGTTCTGCGAACCAGCGTGCAAGGCGCGAGCGCTTACATCAAAATCGCTGATGGATGCCGCCGCCCGTGTGCGTTTTGCGCCATTCCGAAGATTAAAGGAACAGCCGTCAGTCGTCCGATGGAATCGATTGTGCGGGAAGCGGTGCATTTGCAAGAGCAGGGCATCAAGGAAATTCTGCTGATCGCCCAAGACTCGACCGATTATGGCTATGACCTTGGCCTCAAAGATGGGCTGGCCCATTTGCTGGATGCGATTGTCGATGCTGCACCGGGAATCCCTTGGATTCGGGTGATGTATGCCTATCCGGGGTATGTGACGCCGGTTTTGATGGAAACGATGGCTAAACACAAGCAAGTGCTGCCTTACCTCGATATTCCTCTGCAACATGGTCATCGTGATACGCTGCTGCGTATGAAGCGTCCGGCGAAGATTGAATGGGTGTACGACACGATTGGTAAGCTGCGAACCGCAATGCCAGATTTGTGTGTAAGAACCACCTTCATTGTCGGATACCCCGGCGAGACGGATACCGAGTTCGAAGGCTTAATGCAGTTTGTGCGTGACTTGCAGTTTGATCGCGTCGGTGCATTTAAGTACTCGTATGAGATCGGGACACCCAGCGCAACTTTGACTCACCAAGTACCTGACGACGTAAAACAGGAACGCTACGAACGATTGATGGAACTTCAACAGGGTATTAGCCTCGCCAAGAATCAGCAGATGGTTGGCAAAACAATTGATGTGCTGGTAGAAGGTCACGGCGTCAGTGAAGACGAGGATGGCAATGAAACAGGGGAGACGTTGAGCCTCGGACGCAGCTACCGTGACGCGCCTGAGATAGATGGTTATGTCATTGTTGAAGGAGAATTGCCAGTTGGTGAAATCGTGCCGGTTCGCGTGACCGGAGCAACCACATACGATTTGATCGCCACTGCGGATACACGTGGGCCGATTATTATCAAACCGGGTACAGTCTATGGTGAAGGCATGATTAAGCTAGATGACATTAGAGAATAATTCACAATTGTTTTATTGATTCTTGTAATCAATGGCATTTAGAATGTAAATGCATACAAGATCGTGAATAAGTGAGTTCCGGAAGCTGAATTATGGAATATAGCTTGCAGTGGAGAGTACCCAAATGTGTTTTGCTCCTGTACGTTTCAGGGGATATCACGATTGAAGATCTTGCTAATTTTAATCGGGATATGAATCAGCACTTGGATGAAGCTTCTGGGAATGTTCATGTGGTATCTGTCGGAAACAATATTCGGCGCGTGCCGACCAACCTGATGCGAATTAAGGAAACATTGACTTATCTCCATAATCCGCATATGGGCTGGACCATTATCGTGCAAGAAAAGCCGAATCCTTTGACTGGTTTCCTTGTTTCTGTTGCGACACAAGCTACAGGAATGAAAATCTATCATGTTAAGTATGTGGAAGACAGCGTCGAAACCTTGATGCGTCTGGATCCAACTTTAGAGGAAAATATACGCGTACACGTTCCTAAATGAGGGGGAAAACCGTCGAAATCATCACAATGATGATTAGATGAGAAAAACGAATTTTTCCCCTATTTCCCTCTATTTTTACAAAGTTAACAAACCTCAACTCAGAATCCAGCTTATCCCCTCTAAAATGAAATTTATATAACAGAATTCTAATCAACATCCTAGTAATACATAAGTGGTTCTTGTAATTCTGAATGCAATGTAGGATGTGTCTGATGGCTTCTAATTAGTAGCCTAATGATGACGAACAGATAAGAGGAGATCGAGCATGGGTTACGAAATATCGTGGTATATTCCCGGGCGTGTTGTTAAGGCTGTGTTTAGTGGCGACATTAACTTGCAAGAAGCCGAAGCCGCCAGCGAATTAACCGCGCAATTTATTCAGAGCGGAGAACCCCCAATGGTTCATTTGTTGGCGGATACCACAAAACTTGAGCGGTTCCCGACGAATTTGAACTTGCTCAACCGGAGCGCCTCCAAACATCTGTGGCAGCCAAAATTGGGCTGGACGATTGTTATCAGCACCAATTCCACAACACGCTTTATCAGCGGCATTATCACGCAAGTGGCACGGGTACGCTTCCGCATGTTTCCAACCTACAGCGACGGGTTGAACTTCTTGGCTGATCAAGACTCAACCTTGCGCGATGTGATCGCCAATATGCCAGCTATCACAACCGAATAAATACAGCAATTATCGCCGCTTAAGTTTTGTCACTTGAGCGGCGTATTATCGGATAAGCAATCATGTTAATTTATTGATATTAGTTCATCTATTAATTATTGGTCTAGAAGTTGAGGGACGTCTCGATAAAGGATAAGCACATGAGTCTACAAAGTGAAATCACCAAAGCAACCATCGAAAGTGTGCGTAGTAGTCTAATGCGCCACATGCCTTTAAGCCCACAGCGGAATTACTATTTGTGGGGAATTTCAAACGACAATCCATATCGCAATGATTTTTTGCAAATGATTGGCGTGAACCAGCTCATTAATTTGTCATGCCAGATGATTGGTGATCTGATTGAGCCGGAAGATCAACAGACTGTCGCTCAATATTGTGGACGGATCAACGCCTACTTTATGTATGAGATTATTTCGGACAATCTAGCGAATGGGCTTTCGGCTTTGTGCGTGATCGACGAGAACGCGTCCAGTCGGCGGGACATCTTACATGTGTTCAATCATGTTATGGTGTCGCGGCTGAAAGGCGAACACAACAATACTGCTGAACTGCTGCGTCCAGTTGAAGGACTGACACAGAGCATTTCCTCTTTTGCACAGAGTATTACACCCCGTAAACATCAGGCTTGCATCAATGCATATCTTTCACAGCGTCCTGATATTACGCAGCAAGAAATCGAATATGGGGTGTGGCCAATTTTGGTTGCCAACATTGAGTCCTGTTATGAATTGGCCGAGTATATGAGCCATTTCCAAGTCGGTGAACTGCTGTCACAGGGGTTCATTGACCGGTATCAGGGCGTCACAAAATCAATCCAAATTGATCATGGAATGCCGCTGACGGAACTCATCCGGATGGGTACCCATACCGTGTCAGTGGTGCCAGTACTGGCCTACTTCGCCGGCGTTCTGACCGAGATCATTCGTGTTGAACCCAAACTGCATTCGATCATTCAGGATGGGACATTGGCGGATGCGCTGACCACTTCAGCAGTGATTGTGCGTCTCGTGAATGATGTGGGGATGCTTCTGACTCTTTCACAGAATGAGCGCAAGACGGTCTCGACCGGGTTGCAGCAGCATTATCAGAACCATGCGGCCGACATTGATGCGATTGATCATTTGTTGATGAGCACGCCTGACGAATACACGATGCTGACACGCTTACAGAAAGATTTGCTCCACGGGGAGTTCAACATTTGCTTGCATAACCTCGCCTATACCAACTCGGTGGCTGAGGCGCTTACGCTGCTCGAAAACAATGTCGCTAATCTTTCGGAATTGTTTTATCGGTCACAGACCCACTTGCATGATCTATTGGCTTCAATTGACCGGCGTATGACGAACCGGACGTTGAGTAATCTGATCGCAGGTTTCGTCCGCTTCCATGAGATGATTTATGCTGAGCCGTACAATTCGACCATCGGTGAGTACGTGGCCTAACGCATTGTGTGCGTGAGATTTACTGTTATCGCAAACTGATAGGGGATACGAAATGCCGTACGAAGTGTCGTGGTTTATTGAGAGGCGAGTAGTGCATACAGTTTTGACTGGCGATCTGAATCTGCGGGATGCAGAGGCCGCGAGTCTTATGACTTCGATATATATTGACAAAGCGCTGCCACCCTCGGTTCACCTCATTGTTGACACGACTGATTTGAGGAAATTCCCGACGAATCTTTCACTCATCAATGTCGAGGCTTCGCACCATTTGCGTAATCCCGCACTGGGTTGGACGGTTGTTATCAGTTCAAGTAACGCGACACGGTTTGTCAGTACGGTCATGACACAGGTGGCTCGTGTCCGCTTCCGGATGTTTTCGACATTAGATCAGAGCGTGAACTTCCTTGTGAAGCAGGATAGTTCCCTTGAGTCGCTGCTGCCAATTAAAACTGATCCAGCGTGATATCGAGTTTCGAACATACAACATCTTGGTTGGGATGACTGCTGCTGACTAGAGACAGCATTCCAACCAAATAATTACTTGATTGAGCGAGAAGATTTAGGGCTTCCCACTTCTATATTTATTTTGTTTCTTATTTTTTCTGCAACATAATCGTCGATCCATAGAGCAAGCAGGACCAACCGCATGACGTTTCAAGAATATCTTACACAGGTCACTTTAGAGAAAATAAGGTCAAGCCTCGTTAGTCATATGCCGGACGGCATCCAACGAGATTTTTACCTGTGGGGAATTTCCGACGCGAACCCCAACCGATATGAATTTTTGCAATTGGTCGGGATGAATCAGGTCGTTAATTTGACGACCCATATCCTAGGGCCATTGGTTGGCGTTGATGATTGGCAAGCGGTAGCGGATTATTGTGGGCTTATCCACGCTTATTTCATGTATGAACTGGTGTCCGATGACCTAGCGGTTGGGTTGTCACTCATGCCAGCGCGTGATGCATTCAGCAATACTCGTCGGGATATCCTGCACAGCTTTAATGGGGCTATGGTCAAGCGGCTCAGT
Organism: Aggregatilineales bacterium; assembly: GCA_044226855.1. Lineage (GTDB taxonomy): Bacteria > Chloroflexota > Anaerolineae > Aggregatilineales > Phototrophicaceae > CFX2. The sequence continues at coordinate 141,110 of JBGAGF010000014.1, read as the reverse complement.
GGTGTTCCGAGCCACAGTTGTGAGTTACTGGAATTCGTGCGACCATCCACAAAGAGTGTTACCGGTTACAGCCAGTCGTCAACGCGCGAAAAATATATTGCTCAATTTCAAAAGTTCTTGAAATCGCATCCAGAGCTAATGCCTGATGTAAATAATTTCGAATTGTGGCCGATCCTTGTGGCGAATGTCGAATCCTGCAATGCGATTGTGGAAGCGACAGAACATCTGGGAACGAGTCCAGTCATCCGGCAGGGGTTTATTAACCGCTACGCATCGGTATCAACATCCCTTGATGCCCACATCAATATGACGCTGGAAGAGCTGACGAATATCGGGACGCATACCGTCTCGGTTATTCCGGTCTTGGCCTATTTTATTGGGATGATGACCGAACTGCATGGTTCGCATGATGCCGTTCAGAGCGTGGTGGATGACGGGCTGCTGGAAGATACACTGGCGACAGCGGCAACCATTATCCGTATCTTGAATGATATGGGCGTGGTGGCGACTTATTCAACGGGCAAGCGAACTTCATTGATCCATTCGCTGTGGAAGGCGTTCGAAGGCAAGCCAAATAACGTCCAAACCATGACCCAACTGCTGTGCTATGTCGGGAACAAAACAGAAGCCTTGACGCGCTTCCAAAAAGATATTTTGTACGGCGAGTTCAATATTTGCCTGCACAATCTGGCTTTTACCGAGTCGATTGAATACGGCATTTCGATTTTCAACGAGAATTTGACTTATTTTGCGCAGGTGTACCGTCACTCGCAGATGCAACTGCGCGATCAGTTGGCAACGCTGGACCGACGGCTGAAGACCAATACGGTGAGCAACCTGATCATGGGATTTATCAACTTCCATGAACAGATCTATACTCACCGTTTCAATACGACTGCGGGCGAATACGTAGCGTAGCCTAAAACAAATACAGTTCAACCACAGAGACACCGAGGAAATTCAGAGAGGAAGACTAAGAATGTTTTCCTCTTTTTATTTGCGTACGCCGACGGCAAGACCATCACCGACCGCGACGACAAAGGCTTCAAAGCGGTGATCTTTGGCGAGATCCGCATTAAATGCCTGCACGAAGCGATCATCTTCATTTTCAGGGGTGAGGACGCGGCCACTGCGGAAGGCGTTGTGAGCGGCGACCAGACCACCGGGGCGCAGATTCTCAGCAGCCCAATTCAAATAATCCTGATAATGCGGACGGTCGGCATCAATGAAAACCATATCAAAAGGGTTGCGGGCGGAGAGCTTCTTTAATAATTCTTGGGCATCACCTTCCAGGAGTTCGACACGGGATTGGAGGCCCGCCCGTTCAAAGTTGTTGCGAGCAACGGCGGCGTGTTTACTGCTTTTCTCGATGGTGTAAAGTTTGCCATTGGCGGGCAGAGCGCGAGCTAACCAGACGGCACTGTAACCGGCGAGTGTTCCGATCTCGACAATTTGGCGTGCGCCAGCAATATGAACCAGCATTTGAAGTAAGCGGCCTTCAAAGGCACGTACACTGATGGCCGGAAGGTCATTGCGGGTGGCTTCGGACTGGATGGACTGCAACACCGCGTCTTCTTGGACAAAGGTGTCGGTCACATAGACATCCAACTGCGTGCGGAGCGAATCATTCAGCGTATCGGCCATAAGACACTCTCCTTCAATTTAGTTTGACGTTTTGGGGAACTGGGGTTTAGCATACGTCACAATGAAGTGCGTGAGAACCCCAAAGACCAGACCCCAGAAGGGCGCACCGACATTGAATAAGGTGAAGCTGGCGGCAGTACACATAAACGCGACCAGCGCCCCTTCGCGACCACGGGGATCAGCCATTGAAGCCGAAAGCGACGAGATGATGGCGCCGGTCAAGGCAAGGCCAGAAATAGTGTGAATGAGCGGCATAGGTAGACCTGCAAACAGGGTGATTAAGGTCGCGCCGAAGATGCCCGTTATTACATACCAGAAACCGGTGGCGACACCCGCCGAATAGCGTTTATCGGGATCATGATGGGCTTCAGGATTGGTGACCATGGCAGCAGTGATAGCAGCTAGGGTGAGGCCGTGTCCACCGAAAGGTGCGGTTAGGAGTGAGCCGACACCGGTCACAATGAGCGCTTTGTTGATGGGCACCTCATAGCCTGCGTTGCGAAGGACAGCTTGTCCGGGGGCGTCCTGTCCGGTGAGGGCTAGCGTGAATAAGGGGAGGGCGAGACTGAGCAGCGCACCGATACTAAAGGTGGGAGCGGTGATGATCGGTGTGGCGAGGCCAAGCTGCATTCCCTCGAGGTGAATTTCTTGACGGAAAGCAGCGATGACTAATCCAACGACCAGCGCACCGATGGTGGGGGCGCGAAAGCCCATGCGGCGCATGACGAAGAAGACGACTAGCATCAGGAAGACCATGACCGGACTCTGCGGGAAGGACTTGAACATGTCCAAGCCGAAGTTGATGAGCACACCGGCCAACATGCCCATAACGATGGGCTGCGGAATGAGGCGCATGATGCGTCCAAACATGCCCGAGTAGCCGAGGATGATGATGGCGACAGCCGCGACGATGTAGGCACCGATGGCTTCACTAAACGAGTAGTGAATGAGTGTATCCGAGAGCAGGACGATGCCGGGGGTAGACCATGCGGCGATGACGGGCTGGCGAAACCAGAGGCTCATGACGATGCTGCAGAGGCCGCTGCCGATGGTGATGACCAGCACCCATGACGAGAGGTGGGCGTTATCGACGTTGGATTTGGTGGCGGCCTGAAAGACCAGTACCAACGAAGAGGCATAGCCGACCACGACCACGAGCAAGCCGGATAAAATCGCAGACGTGGATAATGCGCGCGGTAAGTCGCGGATGTTTTGGATGACCGATGTCACTGTACCCTACTTTTGTGGAATCAAACTGTGATGGTCACAGTATAGAGGTAGTCGATTACTTGATGTAAGACCGTATAGTACCGCAAAAACACGAAGATTTTTACCACAGAGACGCAAAGAAAATACAGAGAAAAAATCAAGGATCATTCTTCGTCGGGTGCGTTGTGCTGGGCGACTTTTTTCTCGACGGGATGGTCGCGGCGCAGGGCAAACTGGTCAAGGTCACGGACGACAAAGGTGTTTGGGAAGATGCGGCGGGCTTCGTCGATGATGTCGCGCTCACGGTAGCGGCGAGAGACGTGGGTCAGGAGCAAGGTTTTGACGCCGTTTTCCAGCGCGAGTTCAGCGGCTTCGCGAGCTGTGATGTGACCGAAGGCGCGGGCTTCCTCGACGTTTTCATTGAGGAAAGTAGCCTCAATGACGAGCGCATCGGCACCGCTGACGTATTCTACGAGGTTATCGGTGCGGGAGGTGTCGCCGATGTGTACAAGTTTGGCACCACGAATGGTTTCCCCGAGCACCATATCGGGTTCGATGACGCGACCATCCTTGAGGGTAACAGCTTCGCCTTTGACGAGACGCGCCCGTTCGGGACCGATGGGCAGGTTGAGCGCTTCAGCTTTGTCGGTCAGGAATGGGCGGTGGGATTTTTCTTGAAAGATGAATCCAAAGTTACCCTGACCACGATGCGTGACAGGAAAGGCGGATACTGTGAAGTCCTTGGCGGTCATCAGTTTGCCGGGTTTGAGTTCAATGAGATGGATTTTGATGGGCAGGCGTTCGTAGTCGAGCACGACCCCATAGAGCAGTTTTTGGACGCGGTCGAGAGTTGGCTTGCCGCCCCAAATCTCGATTTCGGACATCTCTTCCCAACTGGCGAAGGTTGAAATGAGGCCGCCCAAGCCGAGAATATGATCGAGATGGGAGTGCGTGAGTAGGATGCGGTTGAGGCGTTTGAAGCCAGCGCCGCTCCGCAGAATTTGACGCTGCGTGCCTTCACCACAGTCGATCAGGAAGCGGAACTCTCCCGCGATGACGATTTGCGAGGGCAGTCCACGATGGATGGAGGGCGCGGAGGCGGATGTTCCGAGAAAGACAATTTCAAACATGAAGTCGTTCGTCTTTAGTTGCTAGTCAATAGAAGGACGTAGTTTACAGGTTGGAGCGATTTAAGGGAAGTTAGAAGCGCGGCATTTATTGGCAGTTGTGGCAATTTATCCGCGTAAATGGCAGGTGGGTGGTGAGGGAGAAACCGCCGAATTGACATTTTGTGCTGGCGGGACGTTCGGCTAACGGCGCTGAATTGGCACTGATTCGGCGGATTGCTTGGGTGTGGGCGCCGCGTGCCAATATTGGCAGTGTCGTAGCGGATATGAGGGAGAGAAGCGCTGTGAATGCAGGAGACAAATGCAAATTGTTACCACAAAGACACAAAGAAGAGATACAGTGTTATGTTAGCACATAAGTTCTGTGTAAGTCAATAGGTGGGCGCAGCGAAAAGGGTGCAAAGCCTTGCACCCCTACAATGGTTGATCGGAATATTGAGGAGGGTTCGCTAGGTGGTGAAGCGGTCAGTGGGACGGTCAAGGGCGACATCCTGCATGGCGGACGGATCATTAATGGGTTCCATATGGGTGGTTAGAACGATCTGAGGCAGCACTTTACGAATATCCTGATCGAGCTTTTCGAGTAGATCATGTCCGGTCTTCACAGTCCAATCACCGGGGACGAGGATGTGCACGGCGACAAAATAACGCGCGCCTGACTGCCGTGTACGGAGTGCATGCCAGTCGACGCCTTTGGCTTTATAGGAGTCGAGGATGGATTGAAGCTGCGTCAGGTCTTTGTCAGTGAGGCCGGTATCCATCAAGCCCATTGCAGAGCGGCGCATGATCTTCGCGCCGGACCACGTGATGTTGAGGGCGACGAGAATGCCGATAACCGAGTCCATCCAGAGCCAGCCGGTTATCGCTACGATGCCGACGGCCGCGACCACGCCGACCGATGTCCAGACGTCCGTCATCAGGTGATGTGAGTCGGCTTCCAAGGTGATGGAGTTGTGCTGTTTGCTGGCGGTGATCAAGATGCGTGCTACCGCGAAATTGATGACTGAGGCAATAATGGAGACAGCAAGACCGATGCCGACCTGTTCAAGCGGCTGGGGATTAAGCAGACGTTGAATGCTGGTGTAGGCGATGCCAACAGCGGCAAAGACAATCAGGATGCCTTCGACGCCGCTGGAAAAATATTCGGCTTTGTCGTGGCCGAAGTTGTGCTCGTCATCCGGTGGACGGGCAGCAATGGTCAATGCGCCGAGGGCAATAACCGCTGCGATCAGGTTGATGCCTGATTCAAGGGCATCAGAAAGCAAGCCGACCGAGCCGGTGAGTAGATAGGCAGCACTCTTAAGCGCGATGGTAAGGAGGGCTGCGCCGATGGACAGCCAAGCAAAACGAGTTAATGATGATCGGTTCATATTGTTCCTATAAATGATTTTTGTAGATCATACCGTGTCTTTTATTGTTTCATCAGGTGACATTTCTCATCTTTTAATGGCCGAATCGGCTTATTTGGTTAATAGCTAGCCTAGAGTTTGAATATGTTTTGCTCAATTGTTCTTACTTGACAGTAAGAAATGAGCGTACTAACCTCATCACTGTGTGATGAAGCAGATAATCCAGTCGAAATCGAAGTGACAATGAGGTACAGGCTATGAAGTTCCGTCGGATGGATCACGTAGGCATTATCGTCAATGATCTTGAGGCCGCAAAGGCGTTTTTCCTCGATTTGGGATTTGAAGAGATGGGAGAGAAATTCGGGTTTGAAGGCGAGTGGATTGACAGATTGGTTGGCCTGAAAAATGTCAATACGGAGGCCGTGATGATCAAACCGCCGGATGGTGGAGCCGCTCTTGAGTTGATCAAATACCACACACCGCCTGCTGAAAACTACGCTTCGCTTCCGTTGTCCAACTCTATCGGTATCGGGCATATCGCCTTCGAGGTCGAAGATATTGAAGGAATTGTCGCTAAGATCAAGGCCAAAGGGTTCGATCTGGTGGGCGAAATCCTGAACTATGAAAACGTGTATAAACTATGCTTCGTCCGCGGGCCGGAAGGTATTATTCTGGACTTGGCGGAAAAGATCACATAGGATGAAGGCGTGGGAGAGGTTCAATCTTCCGCCTATTGACAGTTTTTCCATGGACCTATGAAATAGTCATCCGGAACCCCCACCCCAACCCTCCCCCGCAAGCGATGGAGGGAGCAATACGGGGCAAGGGGTAGGTTTTGTGAAGGGGCGTAGCAAGTTTAGTCGGCGGAGTCGATGAGTTTGGAGCGACCACCGCCGCCTGCGTTATAGACGAGCGCACCACTGGCTGCGAATGCTTTATAGACCTCAACAGCCTCGTCGGTGAGGATGTTATTGATGACCTCAATGCCGCGCTTTTCCAGTTCTTTGTCCCATTCAGGATGGATAGGGCCCTCATCAAAGCCGGTGATCTTTTCGAGTTCGGGGCCGCTGCCCGCGATGGCGAGCGACTTGATGCCTGACCAGATGGTCGCGCCATAGCACATGACGCAGGGACGCCAGTTGACGACCAATTGATATACAGGCAAGCCGGGCATCCCTAAATCGTAGGTGTTCAATAGCTTCTGGGCGACCGAGAGAGTTGTAACTTCGGCATGAGCGGATGAGCAGTTGGACGGGATGACACGGTTCACGCCGATGACCACCACTTTACCTGTGTCCCGCTCGAATACGCCTGCGGCAAAGGGGCCACCCGTGCCATTTTCAAAGTTCAGGCGGGAAAAGCGGATGACATGACGCATGCGTTCTTCCAGCGAGGGAATGTGGCTGGGAAGGCGCTTGTTTTCTTCAACAGCCCAATCGGGCAATGAGATGGTGAATTCCATAGTGAGTCTCCTCTACGTTCGGGAATATTAGACCGAGTTTGAACGTTTATGAGCGGGTTGTCAACCGTAATAGGCTACAAACTTGCGTGCGTAATATCGTTAAAATAACGCTCAAAGGGTTTCATGGCTTTGCAAACGGCAATGATGTGATCGGTGAAATCATCTTTAAGCACATCGACGTCGTCGAGCTGGTGCATGGCCAAAAACTGCTTGCGCTTGAGCAGTTCAATGGCGGGATGATCTGGTGAATAGCCTTTGGGCGCGGTTTTGAGCGAGTCGCCCCGCATCTCGCCGAAGTATTTTTTGAAGTCGGCGTTCTTAAGAATAGCAATGAGTTTTTTGCCGTTGTCGGAGTTGATGGCTTCGCGAATGGCTTTGGTGTGTTCGGGCAAGGGGGCATAGACGCCACCTGCGATGAAGGAACCGCCGGGTTCGAGATTGATGTAATAGCTACGCTCGGTGGTCTTGCGTCCGCCACTGCCAATGAGCGCGCCAAAATTCGATTTGTAAGGCGTTTTGTCCTTGCTAAAGCGGACATCACGGTTAATACGGAAGATGCAGTCTTTGGCGGTGGTCTTGCCGAGGTCTTCTATGCCGCTGAAGTGATTAATGACGTCGGTGACCAACGACTCAAAGTAAGCGCGGGCTTGATCGTAGCGCTTACGGTTTTCATCAAACCATGTTTTGTTGTTATTGAAACGCAGCTCTTCCAAAAAATCGAGCGCAAATTGAAGGTTCTGTGGCATCAGTAATCCTTTGGATTGTTAGCCTGCGGGCTTGGTGGCAGGCAACCCTTCCTGCGTCACACGCGGCGGCAGGATGGCCGTTGGCGATGGCGTTTGAGTAATGGTGGGCGTCAGCGTCAAGGTCGGTGTGGTGCTGGGCGTAAAGGTCATCGACGGCGTATAAGTGATGGTTGGCGTCGGCGGAATTGTCGGCGATGGTGTAAAGGTTAATGTGGCTGTCGGTGTATTGGTGGGCGTCGGGCTGGGGCCGGGCGTGACCGTCGGAGTCAGAGCAGCAACGGTCGCGCCAACATCAATGGCTGAGGTGGGCGGAACGGTCGCCGTAAATTCAGAGGTCGGTTCAAAACCGGGACCTGAACTGACCTGTACATTGGTCAGGCTAAAAACAATATCGACCTGCTGGCCGCGTCCACCGAAGATGGGCTGTTCCTTGCCATTGTAGATGACCTTGAGAGCTTCGGCATTGGCGGCGGTGACGGTGACATTGTTTTCCGCAGCAAAATCCGGTAACTGCTCACCGGGGCGGGCAAGACCGACGAATTTCTGGTTGCCATCGGCTAAGACACGCAGCCATGTGCGCTGGGTGAAGGCGATGGTGACGAGAATGCCTTTGCCGGTATAACCGGGTTGCAGCACGATGACCTGCGTGGGCAGTGGGGCAGTCGTGGCACTGGGTACGGCGGTGAAGGTCGGCGAGGCGGGCAGTTGATTAAGAATGCTGCTGTCAACAGTATCCTGCGCCGGACGCGCTTGGCTCAAGAGCTGGTAGACGACAAAGATGATAACCGCAAGTGACGCACCTGCAAGCAAGAGCATCACCAGCGAGTTGAGTAGGCTGCGGCGGCGTGCTGGACGATCCATCATAGAGGGGACGGCAGGCAGCGAGGGATTGGTATCCGTGATTTTGCGAGGCGCCATCGGCACCTGCGGCGCTGTTTGAGTTGGGCGAGTGCTGCGACGCCGACGCGGACTGGTGGCTTCTTCGAGTGCGGATTCGTAATAGGCGACAACGCGGTCATCATCGAGGCCGAGGAAGCGGGCGTAATTGCGGATGAAGCCGCGCGTTTGGACATTGGTGGCATCCGAGAAGGTGAATTGACCCAACTCGAAGGATTCCAGTATGCGCCGACGAATCTTGAGGGCACGTTCAGCGTCTTCGAGCGTGATCTCTTTGGTTTCGCGGCTTTCGCGCAGGTAGCGGCCTAAGGCCTGTGCATCCATCCGGTGCGTCGCCTCCTCAAAAGCTGCTTAGGGAGATTGGTTGCAGCGCATGTTCAGGCATTTTGGGAGATGTGGTTAAAAAGAAACAGCCCCGAAAACGGTCACACCGCCGGGGCAAACTGATAACCACCCAACGCTTGGACTTATTCGCTAGCAGTTTCCGCAGCGGGTTCGGCTTCTGCCACTTCGGGTGCAGCGCTCGACGCTTCGGTTTCAACGACTGGCGGCGCTTCGGTTTTGCCAGCCAGATAATCGGCCAATTCATCTTCGCGAACGACCACTACCTTGAGGGTAGGTGACATTTCCGACCCCAAACGAACGGGGATATGGAAGGTGCCGACTTCGCGTAGGGCTTGCTGGCTAATGCGGCGGCGGTTGATGTCGATGCCGGTCTTCTTGTGCAGCGCTTCGGCCAGATCAGTGGTGGTGACCGAACCGAACAGCTTGCCGGTATTGGCCGCACGACGACCAAACACGAGTTCGACACCGTCAATTTGACGGGCGAGTTCGTTCAGGCGGTTTTCCAACTCGGCCTTACGAGCGGCGGCGGTGGCGCGAAGACCTTCAGCCTTCTTCAGTTCACCGGCGGTCGCGCGGACTGCCAACTTCTTGGGGATGAGATAATTCCGACCGTAGCCATCGGCAACGTCTACGACTTCGCCAGCCACACCTTGCTTATACACATCGGAGAGTAATAACAATTTCATCGGGAACGTCCTTCGTCAAACAGAACCACCTCGAACAAGGCGTGTTTTGACTAGCTAATCTATACGGTTAGAAAGGGCAATTATAAATGGAGGGCGTTACCCTGCCAAGTGTGAATCGTGGGAAACAAAAGGTGTTGAACCGCTGAGACGCCGAGATTAAGGTGCGAATGGGTTCAGTTTAGGGAATGATGAGAGGCAGTGGCGTAGCGTATTCAGCAATTGAAGGGATGCTATGGCTTGGAGCATAATGGGGTGTCTTTCCCGTCAATCACTGTTGGATAGCATGGTATTTTGTCCATGAAACCCTCTCGACGTTCACATTTTGGAATTCATCACCTGCTGGTTCTGGTACTGGTTCTGTTCAGCTTCTTTATGTCGGCACTGGTTAGTGACCGTGTTTTTGAGCGCGTGCCGCATCTGGAAGACGAGGTGGCCTATTTGTTTGAGGCCAAGCTGCTGGCAACGGGACACAGTGTGATTCCGTCGCCGACGCCTGCGCGTCCATTCTGGCAGCCATTCGTGGTGGATTTAAATGGCAACCGCTTCGGCAAGTATCCGTTGGGATGGCCGGGGACGCTGGCAATTGGCGTGGCGGCGGGGCAGCCGTGGCTGGTGAATGCGCTGCTGGGGGCGCTTACGGTGGCTTTGGTGTTCCGGTTGGGGCGTGAAATTTTTAACGTGGATACGGGATTGGTGGCGGCGGCCTTGACGGCGTTCTCACCGATGGCGCTGCTGTTGAATGCGACATTGATGGGGCATACGGCGGCACTGTTCACATCGATGCTGTTTATGTACGCCTACTGGCGGATTGAGCAGGGTAAACATCGACTGCGGTGGGGCATTATGGCGGGATTGGCGCTGGGGATAACACTGATTAACCGTCCACTGGCCGGTGTGGCGGTTGCCGCGCCGTTCATCGCGTGGAGCGGGGTACGACTGCTGCATTCACTGATGAGCGATTGGAAGCAGCGGAAACCGGTCGTAACCTCACCCCCTAACCCCCTCTCCATAAATAGCGAGGAGGGGCAGGACAGCGGCTCAGAAACTAAAGTCGAAGCTCGATCTCTCTCGCTGCTGCAAACTTATGGTGGGCTGGTTTATACACTGACACCATTGGTGCTACTGGGGATATTCACGCTGATATTGGTGAGTGTGATACCTGCGTACCAATATGCGGCGGCGGGTGACAGCCGACAGAACTTATACCTGCTGGTGTGGCCGTATGACCGGATTGGATTTGGAGAAGGTTACGGGGCACACGGGCATACGATTGAGAAGGGCATCCGGCAGACGCGCTGGGATTTATCGATGACTGCATCGGATTTGTTCGGTTGGCAGACGGGCAGCATGTTCACGGCTGATAATCAGATCCAGCCCAAGCTCAAGGATCACCTGTTGAATCAAGGCGATTACTGGCCGCCTGTGCCGTCGTTTGGCGTGACGCTGCCGTCGGGGAATAATCTGGAAATCCCGTTCATCGGGCTGAGTTGGGTGCTGCTGCCGTTTGGACTGATGTTGGGTTTCAAGCGCCGCTGGTGGTGGTGGGCGGTCTGGTTGGCGTTTGGTGCATTCCTGTTGATTGAGACAATTGGATTAGATAATGTAGGTCAGAATTTCTTACTTGGATTACCACCCGACCTGCTACGAAATCCGACCTTCGCGTTAGCATGGATGGGCGGTTATGTGGTGTGGATGGCGATTCCGTTCGTGTTTCTGTTCTTCATGAAGCCGGATCGACAAATTACGTGGACTTGGCTGCTGCTGGCAGTGGCGCTTAGTTTGATTGGTCTGCATTTTACCTATTGGATCGGGTCACAGCGCTACAGCACGCGTTATTATTTTGAGGCGTTGGGGGCGTTGGCACTGATCAGCGCGATTCCTTTGGCGTGGTTGATGAAGCATATCGGACGACTGCCAGTTTATATCGTATTGACGGGGGTGCTGGTGTACAGCCTTTATGCTTACAGCCAGCCACGAATCGATGTGCTGTACCGCTTCAACTGGATTAGTCCGCAGTTGGTGGAGGCGGTTGACCAGCGGCGTGATGGGCGTCCGGTGCTGGTGATTGTCAGCGGGCAAGATGTGCGCTGGCGATCCTATGGCAGCTTGACGGTTCAAACCAGCCCGATGCTTGACAGTGATATCGTGGTGGCATGGGATACAGGTGGGGCAGGCGTACGTGAGTCGCTGTCAGAGAAGTTCCCTGACCGTCAAGTGATTGAGCTGACGGCGCAGGGCAACAAAGCCTGTTTTGTAGATAAGCCGACTGAATGCTATGGCGAAGGCGCGGACTCGGTGGTGACGCAGGGCTAGGGGCGTTTGGCGAGTTGGAATGAGGAAATTGGGGCAAAGTATATTTTGCCCATACAAGAATGCCAATTCGATTAAGAAAAATTCTGTAATCAGGGTTTGCCAGCGGCAAACCCCTACAGAAGGGATTATTTCAGCGTATCGAGGATGTGCTGGCGGGCTGAATCGTATTCGGATTGGGTGATTAAGCCAGCTTTCAGCGCATCATCTAGCTGCTTAAGGCGTGTTGTGAGGTCACCGGATGAGGCGGCTTTCATGTCACGAGCCTGCTGGATGACTTGATTGAGGTCGAGGCCTGCAGCACTCGAGGTGTTATAAACGGTTGATGTGGTGACGGGCACACCAAAGGTGACTGTCGTGGTGCGGCGACGGCCAAACAGCAGTCCAATGATGGTGAATATTAGCCCAACAACGATCAATATAAAATAAACGGCTGTACCCATAATCCCTGAAAAGACATTGCCGAAAATCCCCCCGACCTGCCCGACCATACTTGTCGCAAATTCGGCGGTTACGTCGCGCTTTTGATGATCACTGTTGACGCAGTACAACGTGACACTGCTGGCATGTCCCTGACCCGGAGTGTAACTTGAAGCGCCTTTGTCCTCTTCCAAGGTTTCACCGGGTTTGCAGAGCTGGGCTTCACGCGCTTTGGCGTCTGTCGCAAGCTGCATGGTATTGCCCAAGTCCGTGCCCATGATGGATGTGCTGGCACGAACGACGCCGAAAATCCCAAACCCCATCATGACGATACCAATGAGCGCTAAGAGTTTTCCGAACATGCTGCCACCTCCTGATGCCAACTGACTCTGTATAGTTCAGTATAGAGGCAGACAGAATTTAGGCAAACAAAGGGATTTTCACCTCAGGCCGGGCGCAAACTGTTGAATGAACTGCTGAATTAGACTGTTAGCGGCGATGCCGAAGATGAGACCTAGCACGCTGAGCATGGCGATATTACGCCAGTCGTGACCGTCAAACTGGAAGCCTGACATGGGGGACGCGAAATTGTTCGGACGCTGTGATGAGGTAACGCTGGTATTCAGGAGCGTACCTAAGTCCTCAGTTTTGTAGCGGATGTCGTAGTAGATGAGGGTGAAAGCGATGGGCGAAATAGGTACGACGAAGATGCTGATCACATCGCTGATGATATTCAGCAGGAGATATTGAAGATTGAGATTCATGTTCGGCGCGATGGAGTCCAGTATTTGACTAATAACCGTGCCCAGAACGCTGCCGATGAGCAATGAAATGAGCGCTGTGACAATGCCGATGCCGAAAGTTGCCCAAAAACGGCGCTTGCCGAGTGACCACGAACGGCTAAGCGCGGCGGTGGGAGGGATATTTTCCAATGTCAGCACCGGAAACATGAGGGCTGAGGTGGCGATGATGATATGCAGCAGCACGCCGCTGATGATGAGGGCGGGTGGGAAAGCGATCAACAGCAGCATGATGAACACGCCCATTATGCCGATGAAAAAACCGATAAAGAGTACGCCGCAGCCGATTTGACTGAAACGGTGACTGACCCCACTAAACGCTTCGCCGATGGTCAATTTGTGGTTGAAGAGATACTCCGACACCAAGTAGGTCAGCGGTGCGGTAATGAGAATGGTTTGCACAAACCCGAGAAGACTGATGAGCAAGGGCGTCATGTCCGCCGTGTTGGTCAATGTAGGCGAGGTTAAGAGTGTCGCTGGCTGTGGCGCGATGATGATGTTCAGAAGGCTAATGGGAATGGTCACAAAGGCAACGAGGCCGATGATGGTGGCGAAGTTCGCACGATAAATCTGGAAGGTGCGGCGGATGAGTTCGGGAAAACTCAAAGTTGTCGGTTGGCATGGTGTGGGTTCCATCAAGCAGTCTCCTAAGCCGGTACATCACTGGACTTTGTTTGGCTATTAGTATTGCCCCAATTTGAGAGAATTGCTATGCATAGCTAATGGATTGATTATGAGAAAGATTAAGTAATATTGCAGCAGGAGGCATGATAACCTGAAGATAGCCCCTTATAAAACCTTGATGGAGAACTGTTATGCACTACCGACCAATCGTGCTCGTTTTCTTAATAGTGTTGCTATTTTCCGGACAGACGCTCGCGCAAGATAAGAAGCATGATCGCTACGAAATCGGTACTTTGGTATTGACTAACCTGTATGTTTCGCCAACGGGTGATAACAGCCGTGATGGTAGCAGTCCGGAACAGGCGCTTCAAACAATTGATGAGGCGTGGAACCGGATCCCAATGAACACAGAACTCATGACGGGGTATCACATCCTCATTCTTCCCGGAACCTATACTGCGGAACAAGCGCCTAATTATTGGGAAGGGCGCTATGGAACGGCTGAGCACCCGATTATCGTTGAGGCAGCCAATGGAGTGAATACTGCCTACCTGCCTTCGATCAATATGTATGATGATCACTACGTTTATTTTATTAACCTCAATCTCGACATCGGCGCAGACGCTTTCCACTGTGAGAAGTGTGACCATTTGCTGTTGCGCGGGAACACGATTCATGGTGCAAACCCGGACAGCTATAACGCGCAAGAAACGGTCAAGATTAACCAATCGCAGTACGTGTTTATTGAGGACAACGATATTTCCGGTGCATGGGATAACGCGGTGGATTTCGTGGCTGTAAGTTATGGACATTTCCTCAATAACCGTATTCATGGCGCTGGCGACTGGTGCATGTATTTGAAGGGTGGTTCGGCTTATTTTTACGTCGCTGACAATGAGTACTATAACTGCGGCGCAGGGGGATTCACGGCTGGTCAGGGTACAGGCCTCCAATATATGGACGCCCCTTATATCCAATACGAAGCCTATGACATCAAGTTTGTGAACAACTTTATCCATGACGTTCAAGGTGCAGGCATCGGCGTTCAGGGCGGCTATAACATTTTGATGGCCCATAACACAATGCTTCGCGTTGGCATGCGGAGCCATGTCATGGAATTCGGGTTTGGATCACGCAGCTGTGATGGACAAGGGACTGAAGAAGGCCGCGAACGCTGTGATCAGTTTAACTCGGCAGGTGGATGGGGAAATAATGCGCCCGCTGACGGTATCAATTATGTGCGTATTCCCAGTCGAAACGTGTTTATCTATAACAATGTGGTTTATAATCCGACGGGGACTCGCAGCGCCTACCAACAGTTTGCGATACCGGCTGCTTACAGCGGCACCGAACAGGCTGGCTCGAATGTCCCAAATCCAGCGCGGGCAGATGATAACTTGCAGATACGAGGCAACATCATCTGGAATGGGGATGCAAGTATGCCGCTGGGAATTGACGATCAGAATGCGGGCTGCCAAGCGGATAACCCGACCTGTAATATGCAGCAGCTGCTGGCGGACAATGCCATCAATACGCTTGATCCTACGCAGTCGACACTACCAAATGTTGCTATTCCGGACTTCACATGGGATGTGCCGGTTCCAGCAGGCGATGTGAGTAATGCCATAGGGCAAGCTGTTTCGTTTGAGGATTTGAAAGCGATGTTGGCGACTGCGCCGACTGTTCCAAATGTAAGCCCTACACAAACCAGCATGAATCCGGAACCGACTTTAATAACAGCGCCTCAGTCTACCGTTGTGTCGACTCCGATGATGATGCCTGCTAATCCACCGAACAACGCGCTGTCCCTGCCTGACGGGCCCGTCACCATCGTGACTCTGGGAGATAGTCTGACGGAAGGGGCAGAAGATAATGCGGAACTGGGTGGTTATCCCGGACGGCTGATTCGTATGGTGCAAACGATTCGACCGGGTTCGACGTTGAGCAATTTCGGACATTCCGGATGGAGTTCGGACGCATTGATTAACGGCGATCAAGGGCTGCCCAGTGAACTTGAGCAAGCCGAGCAGGCACTCCGTGCGGCGGCAGGTCAACCAGCGGTGGCTCTGGTCTGGATCGGTAGTAATGATCTGTTTTATCTGTACGGCTACAACAATCCCAATGCCGAGGGTGAGCAAGCCGACCTCGAAAACTATGGACGTAATCTGGATACGATCCTCGGGCGATTAACACAAGCCGGAGCACGGGTTCTGATCGCCCAATAAAGACGAAGTTCGGATGATGTCCGAACAGGTCAAACGGTATAACGCACTCATCGCCGAGAAAGCCGCACAATATGGGGCGGGTGTCGTGGACTTTTACCATACAACGATTTTCGTCGATGTAGCAACGCTGGCCGACGATGGTAATCATCCCAATGCAAATGGCTATGATGTGGTCGCGAGCACATGGTTCACGGCGCTCAAAGGGGTTTTGGGAGCGTAGCGCTGGCAGTCAATCTGAACATGAGTTGGACAGGCGAACTTTATACAGGTTCGCCTGTTTTGAGTCGTTGATTAGCGGCGGTTCTTCTGGCGCTCGATGCGCTGGGCTTCGCGTAGTTTGTTGCGTTCGGCTTCCAGTTTGTTTTCATTGACGGTACGGGCATCTTTGGGCTTGACGAGGCTGACGACTAGCATGGTGATGGTCAAGCCGATGAAGAAGCAAACCACGGTGAAGATGAGGCGCATGACCATTGGTGAAAGGGTGGTGGCATTGCCAAGCCGCTGGGTGATGGCCGTTAAGACTGTCGGTGCGACAAGATAAGCGCCTACAGCGATCAACAGCGCGACAACGACTCCGATATAGGTGGCAATTGAGGAGCTTTTGCTATTGGTGTTTTGCATAATCGATAAATCCTTAAATGACAATAACAACTATCTCTATTGTCCAGCCAAAATATCCACTCAAACGTTGAGGAAAAGTAAATGACGGTGTGCGAGGCTAACCTCGGCTTATGGGTAAATAGGCTTTGAAGGTTGTGCCTTTACCGACCTCACTGATGACATCGATGCGTCCATTGTGAAGCTCAAAGACACGTTTTGTGATAGCAAGCCCTAAGCCGAGTCCGCGTGAGGTGTGGCTCTCATCCATGCGGTAGAAGCGGTCAAAAATATGCTGGAGCGTTTCTCCGGTCATTCCCTGACCGTGATCGGTGATTTGGAGCACGAGCCATTGACCTGAAGGGATGAGTTGAATGGTCACATTGCTTGTTTCGGGAGAATAGCGCAAGCCGTTTCCCAACATGTGCTCAATCGCCAGATGAAGATCGGAGCGGTTGACCTTGAGCTGCATGTGATTAATGGCGTCGTCCTGCAGGACTTTGATGCGCTGGTTGTTGGTAAACGACTGAATATCAACGAGGAGTTCGGAGGCGGTCAACGCTTGAAGGGGATAGCTGCCCGGACTGGTGCTATCCAGACGGGTGAGGATCAGAATGTTATCCAGCAGCTTGTTGAGGATTTGAATCTGGTTGTTGGTGGTTTCGGTATAGGACTGCTTTTTTTCAGGATCGGTTGTTTTCTCGGCAAGATAAAGGTTATTGGTCATGAGGGTAAGCGGTGTTTTGAATTCGTGAGCGGCATCGCGGATGAACTTCGACAGGATTTCCGCCCGTTCGCGCTCGAGCGCCAGTTTCACTTTTTGATATTCAATGGTCGACCGCATTGTAATTACGATTTTGATTGTGATATAGGACATCGGGGCCGAAATCACGAAGGTCACGGCCAGCGTCATCGGCAGATTATGTGGAGAGAGAAAGACGAAATTGATGATCGCCGCAAAAACGAGGCTGACTAAGGTTGCTACAGCGGATGTCGTAAAGGGCGTTTTAAAAAGTCGATTGAGCAGGACTGATTTGGTCGTGATCATAACGAGACTAACATTCTCTTATTACGGGCAATTGTATTTCCACCCGTTTTGCATATTAATTATCTGAAGGACATCTATCGAGTACAGATAATATAGAGTTTCCATGTCAATTATCATACGGTAGGTATGATTTAGAGAAGATTTACAAAAAGTAAATTTGAAATCGTTAATTAACGATTGTTACGCCGGTTATTGAAATGGCTCGGTGACAGTGCAATAGCAACCCTTAAAGTGTGCGGGTTGTCATGAAGACACCGGGACGCGGTTCGAGGGTCGCACCCATGTAGGCATGAACGCGGCGCGGCGAAAGCGTTAGTGTTCTCTGCTGCAAGATTCGGCTGAGAATGACTTTAGCTTCAACCTGCGCATAGGCTGCACCAATGCAGTTGCGAGGGCCGCCGCCGAAAGGCAGATAGGTATAAGGTGCTGGCTTGGGCGCTTCAGGTGCGAAACGCTGCGGACGGAATTCATCGGGCGCGTCCCAATATTCGGGCATTCGCTGGGTGACGTAGATAGAGTACATGACGCGTGTGTCTTTGGGGATGACGTACCCGTTGAATTCTAAATCTTGAGCGGCACGGCGTGACCCAAGGTGGATTGGCGGGTACAGACGAAGTGCTTCGTCAATGGCCTGCGTGAGAAGCGGCAGTTTGTTGAGGTGCTCAATGGTGGGGAACTGATCGCCGAGAACAGTCTGGACTTCTGCTTGAACTTGCTGCATCACATCAGGGTGTTGACCCAATAAGTAGAGCGCCCAACTAAGGAGCGCAGTGCTGGTGTCGTGTCCGGCAATGAGCATGGTCAGCAGTTGGTCACGGATGATGCCGTCATCCAAGTTGGGATCATTGATGAGCAGCCCGAGCAAGTCGGTTGGTTCTCCGGGATTCGCGCGGCGGAGGCGAATCATCTGATAGAGATAGTCGTCCATCTGAGCCAAAGCTTGAGTGTAGCCGGGGCGGGGAATGCGGCTGGAAAACATCCAAACTCCGGGTGAAATATAACTGAGCGTTTTGAGGATCGACTTCCAGATGCGCTCCATGTCCGGCGTGAAATCCACTTTATAGAGTGTGTCGAGCAAGACGAGCAGGGCGATGCGGCGCATCTCGACGAGCATATCCACTGTTTCACCGACAGCCCATCGTGACATGATTTGGTCGGTACCTCGGGCGATGGCTTCAACATAAGTTTGGAGCATTTGTTTGTGGAGTGCCGGAGTCATGGCGCGGCGTAAACGGTCGTGACTGTCACCATCCTCGACCAGCACGCCATGCCGCAGCAGCATCGTGACGGGATCGCCTTCCATGCGCCAGCGAAAATCATCCCGTTCGCTGACCAATACAAATCGTGCCGCCTCCGGCCCGACCAGCATGACCGCGTCAAAACCGGGTAATTGCAGGCGGAAGACATTCCCAAGCTCACGATTAAAAACGGTTAATGCGCCAAGAACACTGCGTTCGCGCCACATCTGGCGCAGGGCTTGGAGGCCGGGTGTTCCGGAAGGGGTTGGGATGGTGGATGCCATGGTGACCTATTTGAGACGGGCTATAGGTGGAAAACCCACCATGTAGCTAGGCGGAAAGACTCATTTCTATGGTAGCCTACCATAGATGAAGAATAATGCCCACTTAAACAGTGCTAATATTCTGTTAGGTTTTAACTCATACAGACCCGTTATCCTTTTGTACAATTCATATACAAATACTGAACGATACCTGCAAGGCTAGGGGGAAAGTAGTACATGTCCAAAATAGTTGTGATTGGTAGTGGTTTCGGCGGATTGGGTGCGGCTATACGATTAGCAGCGCGTGGTCATGAAGTCGAGATACTCGAGAAGCGCGATAAGCTCGGAGGCCGCGCTTACGAGTATGAGGTCAACGGCTTCAAGTTTGATGGAGGGCCAACGGTCCTCACCGCGCCGTTTATGTTCGACGATATCTGGAAGGCGGCAGGCAAGCGCCGTGAAGATTATTTCCAGATGGTTCCCTGCGATCCGTTCTACCGGATTTTTGACAAAGACAAGAAGGCTTTCGACTATAACGGGGATGAAAATTTCATTCTCGATCAGATTGAAAAATGGGAACCTTCTGACCGTGAAGGCTACCAGAAGTTCATGAAGACTACCAAAGCCATCTTCCAGAAGGGCTTTATTGAACTGGCGGATAAGCCGTTCCTGCATTTTACCGACATGCTGAAGGTCGCGCCTGATCTCATCAAGCTGCAATCCTACCTGAGTGTGTACAGCTACGTATCCCAATATGTAAAGAACGATTTTTTGCGCCGTGCCTTCTCGTTCCATCCCCTGCTAATTGGTGGCAACCCGTTTGATTCACCATCGATTTATGCCATGATTCACTATCTGGAACGCGAATGGGGCATTCACTACGCTGTCGGTGGTACGGCTTCAATCGTACGGGGGCGGCAGGTGACCGGCGTCAAAATGGCGAACGGCGAGGTCATTAAGGCGGATCAAATTGTATCTAACGCCGATGTAGCCTTCACTTACAAGAACTTGATCCCTGCACAGTACCGCCGCAAATACTCCGACCGTAAGGTCGACAGCATGAAGTACAGCATGTCGCTGTTCGTGATTTATTTCGGCACCAAGCGTCGCTACCGTGACCAAGGGCTGGCCCACCACAACATCATTCTGGGGGACCGCTATAAGGAACTGCTGGCCGATATTTTCAATAAGCAGAAGCTTTCAGACGATTTTTCGCTGTATCTGCATATGCCAACGTTGACTGATCCGAACATGGCACCGGAAGGCTGCGAGAGTTTCTATGTATTGTCGCCTGTGCCGCATCTCGGTTCCGGTATTGATTGGACGAAAGCAGCCAAACCGTACCGTGATTTGATCATGAAGTTCCTTGAAGACAACTACCTGCCGGATTTGCAGGCCAATATCGTCGCCGAACACTATATTGACCCGCTGCATTTCCAGAACACACTGAACAGCCATATGGGAGCGGCTTTTTCGGTGCAACCACTGCTGACGCAATCGGCTTGGTTCCGACCGCATAACCGCTCTGAAGACTTCGATAACCTGTATTTCGTGGGCGCGGGCACCCATCCCGGCGCAGGACTTCCGGGTGTGCTGTCGTCGTCCATCATCTGCGAAAATCTTATCGGCGATCCGGTTCAGGCATACCGTCCTGAAGCGGTCATGCAAGGGGCTTACTAATGCGCTTAGAAATACCGCTCCAAAGCTGGGAACACCAACTGTTAGCATGGGCACAGGAACCTTTGCAGACCCTGAAGCTGTCGCATCATGTCAAGGCCGACAGCGGCTTGTTGGAGATTGCGTATGAACACTGCGCCGAGATGACCCGACATCACAGCAAAACGTTTTATCTGGCATCGGGGCTGCTGCCGCGCGATAAACGGCGGGCGGCGCGCGCGCTGTATGCTTTTTGCCGCGTGACGGATGATCTGGTAGATCGTAATAATGGTGAAGATGCGCTAGAACTGCTAAAAGAGTGGCAGATGAAAGTCAGCAGTCATCATCCGGACGGAAGTGACTTGATTGCGCTGGCATGGGCTGACGCGCGGGCACGCTACCGGATTCCGGCGGGATATGCCGAACAGCTTATTCAAGGGGTGGCGCGGGATATGCAGCAGCAGCGTTACGCCACCTTCGCTGATCTTGCGGAATATTCGTATGGTGTGGCGTCCACTGTTGGCTTGATGGCGATGTATATTGTGGGCTTTGAGAGTGAAGATGCCGTTCCCTATGCCGTCAAGCTGGGTGTGGCTCTGCAACTGACGAACATCCTGCGCGATATCGGCGAGGATTGGCGGGCAGGGCGGCTTTATCTGCCGGAAGACGAACTGCGGAAATTCGGTTTGACCGAGGCTGACATCGCGGCAGGGACGAATGACGAGCGCTGGCAGGCGTTTATGGCTTTCCAGATTGCGCGTAACCGTCAATTGTATGATGAAGCCCAAGCCGGTATTGCGATGCTCAACCCTGATGGTCGGTTCGCGATTGGCGCGGCGGCGGGTTTATACCGTGCCATTCTAGATGACATTGAAGCGCGGCAGGGCGATGTGTTCCACTATCGGGCACATGTGAGCACCGCAGGCAAACTGTGGCGGCTGCCGGGAATCTGGTGGCAGTCCATGAGAAGTGCTAGCTAAGGAAGAAAAGATTGAACCCCCAAGGCGCCAAGAATAATAAGTAGGTGAGATGACGTATTTCGGATTTCTGGCTGTTTTTCTGTGTATCCCGATTGCGCTGGTCTGGGGATTATATGCCTATGACCAGCGGCGCGGAAAGACCCTGGCCAGTTCATGGTGCGGTTGGCCTGTGGGATTGGCCGTCACGGCACAGGTGGTGGTCGCTGTCCTTTATACGACGCCGTGGGATAACTATCTGGTGGCGACACGTGTCTGGTGGTACAGCCCCGGCTTGGTGACCGGTTTTCTGATCGGGTACGTGCCGATTGAGGAATACACCTTTTTTGTGCTGCAAACCGTTCTCACGAGCGGTTTCTTGCTGCTGTTGGTACGCTACCGTCCTTTGTGGATGGGCGAAATGCGTCCGAACAGCCAGACGCGTAAGCTGGTGACGAGCGCATTAGGCGTGTTGTGGCTGATCTTCGCTGTGATTTTGATCGCAGGATGGAAACCGGGAACCTATCTGGGACTGTTGATGGTTTGGGCACTGCCGCCTCTGATGCTGCAAACCGGATTTGGGGCGGATATTCTGTGGGTGAACCGGCGCTTCGTGCTGCTTACAGTTGTGCCGATGACGTTGTATCTCGGGATTGCGGACAAGTTGGCGATTAGTTCGGGAACGTGGACAATTAATCCTGAGCAGTCGCTCAATATTTTTGTGTTTGGGACACTGCCAATTGAAGAATTTATCTTCTTTTTCATGACCAATTTGTTGGTGGCGGTAGGCGTGACACTGGTGACCTCAACGGCTAGCAAGCGGCGCATGGACAATATGGTACAGGCGATTAAAGGACGCGGGAAAGCAGAACAGCATTATGAAACAAGTGCCTGACGAGTACAGAGATATGCTGACCGATGATGGTCGAAGCTTCATGATGGTGACGACGCTCATGCCGGATCGATCACCAATTGTGACACCGATCTGGTTTACGGTTGAAGGTGATGATTATTTGATTACGACTCATCCCGAAAGCATCAAGGCCAAGAATATGCGGGCGCGGCCTGAAGTGGCCTTCGCGATATTGATGGAAGGTAATTCGGCGCGATACATTGGCGTGCGAGGAATCGCCACCGAAGCCACGGAAATGGATGCTAAGGCGGTACAGGCACGAATTGTCCGCAAGTACGAAGGGCATGATCCGACGGTTGAGCGTGAAGAAACGGTGTTCAAGATCAACCCGACCAAGACCAGCGCTTTTGACTATACCGATTACGTGGCCTAAGCATGATGAATATCTGGCAGTTTAATGCTTTAGTCACACGCCGATTGTTCGGCTGGAACGTCATCAACTTTATTGTTGGACTGGTGCTTGGGCGTAGCAGCGACACCGTGCAGCGCGGTATTGGATCGCAGGCGGTGGGTTGGGCGGTGATCAACTTTGCCATCGCGATTTTCGGCGGTCGAGCGACGCAAAAGCGAGCCGTCAAACCCGACGCGATGGAAGCGGCCACACTGGCAAAAGAGTCTCGCAATTTACGGCGGCTGTTGTGGCTGAACGCGGGACTGGATGTGGGATATATGCTCGGCGGTTGGTGGTTTGCCAACCGTGAAGTGGCAAGGCCATTTCGACGAGGGATGGGGATCGGCATCGTCATCCAAGGGGCGCTGTTATTTGTGTTTGATGTGGTTCATGCGCTGCTGGTGGATAACAGGGGGAGTCGTTGATCAAGGCAGTCGTATTTGACTTTGACGGATTAATTCTGGATACCGAGACGCCTGATTATCAGTCGTGGCAGGCGGTTTACCAAGCCTACGGTTGTGATCTACCCCTTGATTTGTGGATGTCGGTCATTGGTCGGGGAAGCGATGACATTACGTTTGACCCTCATGGCTACTTAGAGAAGCAGCTTCAGTGTCAGCTTGACCGAGTGTCCCTGCGGACGGCTCGTCGGGCACGGATGATGGACATCATCAACGGGCAGCCGATTTTGCCGGGGGTTACTCAGTACTTGACGGATGCCAAACAGATGGGACTGAGAATCGGACTGGCTTCGAGCAGCCGATCAGAATGGGTGAAAGGGCATCTCACGAGATTGGAGCTTGAGGAACATTTTGAGTGTGTTCGATGCGGTGATGAGGTTGCGCGGACGAAGCCTGATCCGGAGTTGTATCAAGCCGTTTTGAAGGCTTTCGAGATTCAACCACAGGAAGCAATTGCTTTCGAAGACTCGGCCAATGGTGCGCTGGCGGCAAAACGCGCGGGCATGTTCTGTGTGGTTGTGCCGAACCCGATGACCTGCGATTTAAATTTCGACCACGCGGATTATCGCTTAGCGTCTATGCTCGATATGCCGTTGGCCGAACTCATCCAGCGCATTGATCAACATCCGCAAACAGTGTAAGGAACTTGTGTGAATCGCGAACTTCCTATTTTCCGTGCACAAACCGAGCGCGTCTCCATTTACGGTGGAAAGCTCGTGACGCATTCTAAACACGCTGTTCAACGCGAGAAATGGGCGGCTCTGTTAATCGGCATCTGGGCGCTGGGGATGATGAGCCTGCCGATTGTATTGTGGACCATCGGCGAAAGCCAGCTGCCGGTCGTCGTCAGCATCACAACAGGATTGCAGGCCGCAGCGGTTGTTGTCGTTTTGGGTAAGTTTTGGGGATGGCGGCGCACGATTACCACGGTGGTAACCATAGCGATCATGGGCTGGTTGGTCGAATTCGTAGGTTCGAAGACAGGCATTCCGTTTGGTGCGTACGGATATACCGGACGGTTGCAACCGCAGTTTGGCGGGGTGCCGCTGCTGATTCCAGTGGCGTGGTTCATGCTGATGCCCTGTGCGTGGACAATTGCCAGTTTATTGGCTGGTGGTCGGCGTTGGTTATTTATCGTGGTCAGTGTGCTGGCCTTCGTGGCGTGGGATCTTTTCCTTGATCCGCAAATGGTGACGTGGGATTTCTGGCGCTGGGCACAACCGGGCGGTTACTTCGGTATTCCTTGGTCGAACTATGCCGGTTGGGCATTAGCGGCATTACTTATGACCCTGATTGTGCGCCCGCCGCAAAAGGCAGTCGTCCCACTGGTGATTATCTACGGATTAACGTGGTTCTTTGAAACCTTTGGTTTGTTGTTTTTCTGGGGATTGGTCGGGCCAGCGGTGATCGGCGGCGTGGGGATGGGCGGATTCTTGATCGCTGCTTTGTGGAAGTTGAGGCCAGCAGGCATAACCATCGGAATCTGATTTATTGCGAATGACGAGACGGATATGATGTTTATTATATGGGTAGTTGTGGCGTTTTTATGCGGGTCACTGCCATTCTCGGTATGGGTGGGACGGTTGGCGCTTGGCCGAGACATTCGTGCTTATGGCGATGGTAATCCGGGCGCGACCAATGTGCTGAGGGCAGGCGGAAAAAAGCTCGGTGCTCTGGCAGCGATCCTTGATGCGGCTAAAGGATTCGTGCCAGTTGGATTAGCGGCTTATGTTGTGCATTTTACGGGAATTGAATTGGTGGCGATTGCCATCGCTCCGATTTTAGGACATGCCTTTTCTCCCTTTCTCCAATTTAAAGGCGGCAAAGCGGTCGGCGTGACCTTCGGCATCTGGGTTGGACTCACCGTCTGGGAAGCTCCGACAGTGATTGGGCTGATGTTGGCCTACTGGTTTCAGTTAGTGACCATTAGTGGATGGGCGGTTATGCTAGCCTTGGGCAGCCTCGGCCTCTATTTGCTGCTGGCACATCCTGATCCAACTCTACTCATGGTTTTGGTCGTCAATATGGTAATCCTCGTATGGACACATCGAGTTGACCTGCGTGAGCGGCTGTCGTTTCGTAAAGCGCTGAACAAGCCTCTGAACGATGCCAAGCAGCCTCAAATGCAGAGTGTTCTATGATGATTTTTGCGATGGTCCTCACGCTGGTGCTGGTTGGGATTGCTTTGAATGCGATTGCCAACGCTTTACTGTTTCCCCGTTTGCGCCATTCAAGCGTAACCGGAGATGCACCTCGTGTATCAGTCTTAATTCCGGCGCGTAATGAGGCGGCTGTTATCGGGCAGACGGTACGCTCGTTGTTGGCGCAGACTTATCCCAATCTGGAAATTTTCATTCTTGATGACAACTCTGATGACGGTACGGGCGACTTGGCTCGACAAGCAGCGCAGGGTGATCCACGCTTAAAGGTGATCAGCGGAAAGCCGCTGCCGTACGGTTGGCTCGGAAAAAATTGGGCGTGTCACCAATTGGGGCAGGTGGCTTCAAGCGATGTGCTGATTTTTTCGGATGCCGATGTGCGCTGGTCGGCAGAGGCGATTGCCAGCGTGATGGGTATGATGGATCAGTCGCAGGCTGATTTGCTGACCGTGTGGCCGACACAGGAAACACAAACATGGGGTGAACGCTTAGTCGTGTCACTGATGGCGTTGGCGATTGTTGGCTATTTACCCATTCTCGGCGTTCATTTTGTGCCATCCGCGTGGTTTGCGGCGGCTTGCGGTCAATGTTTGGTGTTTCGGCGACGTACTTATGAAGCGGTTGGTGGTCATGCAGCCGTGCGGGACAGTATCATCGAAGATGTGGCGCTAGCGAAGAAGATCAAATCGGGCAGTCTCAAGCTGTGGATGGCGGATGGCGCAGGTGTGATCGGCTGCCGGATGTATACCAGTTGGGACGCGGTGCGAAATGGTTTCGCCAAAAATATATTGGCCGGACATGGTAATAGTGTGTTGTTTCTAGCATTTTCGACTTTGTTCCATTGGGCGATCTTTATCGTTCCTTGGCTGTGGTTGGCGTTGGGCAGCGGTAGCTGGAGATGGCCGATGTGGCCGCTGGCGCTGATTGCACTTGGGATGGGCGTGCGTGCTTTATCAGCAGTCGTTACACGTCAGCGGGTTATAGATGCACTACTTATGCCGGTGTCGGTCGTCCTGATGACGGTGATCGCTGCGCAGTCGGTGTGGTGGGATTGGCACGGTGGGCCTAAGTGGAAAGGGCGCAAGCTGACTCAGCAGGTTAGCGATCCACTGGTAGAGCCTTCTATTCCACGCAAGTATCCGGTCAGCAGTCATCGTGTCGGGGGCAGGGGATGACGAAGCCTGTGGTGGTGATCGGCGCGGGGATTGGCGGTCTGAGCGCGGCCATTCGCTTGGCTACGGCAGGGCGACAAGTGCTGATCTTTGAACAAAACCCGACTGTCGGTGGCAAGATGAGCGAAGTGCGCGAGGCGGGCTTTCGGTGGGATACCGGGCCGTCGGTCATCACGATGCGCCATGTATTTGAAGATTTGTTTACCAGTGTCGGACGGCGGCTCGAGGATTACCTGACCCTCGAACCGCTTGATCCGATTACCCGATATTTCTATCCTGACGGTACGGTGCTGGATTGTTCGCGCGATCTGCCGATGATGCTTGAACAGATCAAAGCGATTCATGAGCCGGATGTCGAAGGTTATTTAAGTTATCTGGCCTATGCCGCGCGGCTTCATCGGGTTACAGGGCCGGTTTTCATCTATGACCAGCCGCCAACACCCGCCAGTTTTATGAAAGTCGCACCACGCGATATGCTGCGGGTTGACCCTATGAGAACCATGCAGGGTGCGATTGAAGGCTTCGTGCGGTCGCCCCATCTTCGCCAACTCTTAGGGCGTTTTGCCACTTATGTCGGTGCAAGTCCTTATCAATCTCCTGCGACCTTGAATGTCATCGCGCATGTCGAGCTGAATGAAGGCGTGTGGTATCCGCGCGGCGGGGTGTATGCCATTGCGCGGGCGCTAGAACGCTTGGCAGGTGAGTTAGGTGTGACCATCCGCACAAATTGCGGTGTGCAGCAGATTATGGTTGAAAATGGGCGGGCGGTTGGCGTTATTCTAGCGGATGGCAGCCGTGTTGAGGCTGAATCGGTGCTGGCCAATGTGGATGTGGCAACGGTCTATGAAAAGCTGCTTTCGCTAGCCGCAGCCGGGAAGCGCCTACGACAATTGACCGCCCAAGAATCATCATGCTCGGGTTTCATTCTCTTGTTAGGCGTAGAAGGCCAGTACTCGCAGTTGGCACACCACAACATCTTCTTTTCGAGTGATTATCCCCGTGAGTTTAAGTCGATTTTTGAAGAAGGCAAACCTCCGGACGAGCCGACGATTTACGTGTCGATCACCAGCAAAACTGATCATCATGATGCACCAGAAGGCTGCGAAAACTGGTTTGTGCTGGTGAATGCTCCGCCGCTAGGTACCCAATTTGATTGGACGGCACAGGCTGCGAATTATCGAAATCGGCTTCTGGACTTATTGGCGCAGCGGGGCTTAGATGTCCGTCAGAAAATCCGCGCGGAACGCATAATGACGCCGTTGGATTTGCAGCGGCTGACTGGCGCTCGACGCGGCGCTCTATACGGCTGGTCGAGCAATAACCGTTTAGCGGCCTTTCGTCGTCCTCATAATAAAGCGGCGGACATAAAAGGGCTTTACTTCGCGGGTGGCACTACTCATCCGGGTGGTGGTGTGCCGATGGTGACGCTGTCAGGAAAGGTCGCAGCCGAACTGATCCTCCGAGAGCGTTCCCATTAAGCTGGAATTGTTGCCGTAAAAGTGGTGCCCTCACCCAGTTTGCTGGTAAAGGTGATGGTTCCCCCATGTACCTCGAGTGCCTGTTTGATAATCGACAAGCCCAAACCCGAGCCAATGGTCGTACCAATATTGCTCGCGCGGCGGAAGGGCTGAAACATCTTCGGTTGATCGTCTTCTGGAATGCCGATCCCTTGGTCAATCACTTTGAAAATGACTTTTTCGCCTTCAGTCATCAAATCCAGCGTAACCGTTGTGCCTGCCTTGGAATACTTAATGGCGTTGTCTAGTAAATTGCTAATTACCTGCCGCATCAGACGCGAGTCGATGTGTGTCTTAACAGGCTGCTTGCATTCAAATTTCAGTATGTGATCCTGATCTTTTTGATGCTGAAATTCGTCGACAATATCGCGGCAGAAAGTATCGAACTGCACCAGTGCAGGATTAAACTCCACGTGACCCGTTTCGATGTTGTTCAATGACAACACATCTTGTAGAAGCTCCGTAATGTGTTCCACCATCAATTGAATTTTGTCGAGCTTGCCTTCGCGCCCGGCATCATCCAGCTTATGGGCATAGTTCTTGAGCATGTAAATATTGTTCTGGATGGTCGTCAGCGGCGTGCGCAGTTCATGCGATGCAATCGATACGAAGCGGCTCTTAAGTTCGCTCATTTCTTTTTCGCGCACAAGTGATTCTTGTAAGGCTTCTTCGGCGCGTTTGCGGTCGGTGATGTCGCGCTGGATGACAACTACATATTGGTTTTCACCGTTGCGCACGACCGACCACGAGCAATCCATATGCCGTATGGAGCCGTCTTTATGGACGAACTGCAATTCCTGCCGGCTTTCACCCTGCTGCAAGATGGTTGGAAACTGTGCTTCGACGAGTGCTTTGGAGGTTGCTGTCAGGAATTCGACAAAAGGATGGCCGATGATGTCCGTTTCGGCATAGCCAGCATTGCGGAGTGTTGCAGGATTGGTACGGGTAATGCTGCCTTTTAGGTCAAGCACCTGAATGTAATCGGCAGCGGATTGAATTAATGACCGGAAAAGGGTTTCACTCTTGCGAAGATCGGACTCGATGCGTTTGTTGTTAATAGCATAGCGTATGGCGCGTTCCAGAAGGGGAAGGCGAATGTCGGCTTTGTCGAAATACTCGGCCACGCCCAAAGCTAAGGCATCTTCATCGATGTCGCGGCGTCCCCGTGCTGTGAGAAGAATGACCGGCACAGTGCAGCCATCAGGGAAAGCCGCCCGAATTAAATCAAGTCCATTTTTTTCACCCAAAACATAGTCCACGATATAGACGTCGTGTTCACGCTTCTGAATGAGTGGCAGGGCTTCGTCATATCCGGCTTCCCAATCCATTTGAAAGTTACCCTTAGGCATGGCCGTGATCATGTCGCGTACCATGATGTAATCATCGGCGTCATCATCAATGAAGAGGATACGGGTCGGCTTATTGGTAGACATAGAATTGGACATTTTGTGAAGGGGTTCCAAAAAAAGGTGTCAGTAAATCCATCTCAAATGGTTGTGGGTTATTTACGCCGTCTATCGACTGAGCGACTGCTGGCACTATAGGTATAGTATCACAGGATGACAGAATTATTCCGTTAGCGATCATCCAACCAAAACCGCTGAGATACGGTGTCAGATAACGCTTGCCCGTTTCGGCCTTGCCGATGACAGGGACGGGCGAGCCGTTGGGGATATTTCCAAGGTTGAGATAATCCTCACCGGGGCCAATACGAACCGCGACACTCTCTTCACCGGGGATCGTCGCGTTGGCAGTTCCGATGCAGGTTTTCGAGTTAACAGACAAGAATGAAAAACCTTGAGGGGGCGTAATCGGTCTTATTTCACCCAAGGTGTCGATTGCTCTCAAACCATTTCCTGCCGTTATTTCAACCGTATCTGTACCTTTACTCGCGGTCAACGAACCCTGCGCGACGATCACATCACTGGAAGTATCCGGCAGTACTTGACTGGTAAAGAGAGCGGTCGGCTTTTGGAGCGTCATGTGCTGTAAGTTCACCTGATAGTTGGCAACTTTTGAAGCATCGATGATTTGTTGAACAGTGCGCCCTTTGAGCAATCGCGTCGTGATATTAAGCTGCTGTTTATCTGTTTGATCAAAACCTTCGAGTTTGTATTCCGTGCCGGGGAGTATCAAGGTTTGGGCAGCGTCCACAAATGTGATCAATGCGCGGCCCGTTTTGTCGGTGCGGAGGGTATCACCAATACCAAAAGGCGCCTGTGCATCGACTGGCAAGGGCAGCCATTCTTGGGTATTGGCGCGCTGAAGTTGAACACCCGCAAAGGTAATCTGTACAACCGCTGCCACTGGTTGCTGGGCGCTGACTGGCGCTTGAAGCAACAGTAGTACCAACACAAGCGGGAACCATCTCAGGCGAACATGCATGTTTTATGCCTCCTGTGGTGTAAGAAGCTCGATAAAGAATGTGCTTCCGACACCTTCCTTACTGCGAACCCCGATGCGTCCGTTGTGTGCCTCGACAATCGACCGTGCCAAGCTGAGGCCCAGCCCCGTCCCTGATATGTGAGCGGTATTGCGGGAACGTACCCTGAAGAATTCTTGGAAGAGCTGACTCTGGGCGGACTCTGGAATGCCGTAGCCGGTATCCGCAATTTCGATACGAAGATGGTTCTTTTCGCGACATATGCGCGTCGTGATGGTGCCGTCTTCCGGCGTGTATTTTATGGCATTTTCGATCAAATTGCTTAGGGCTTGGGAAAGCAGCAGCGGATCGCCAATGATTTCGGGCAGGTCGGATTCGACTTCCTGTTTTAGCTTGAGCTTTTTATTCTCTATATCATGCAAGAAGCGTTGGCTGACTTCTTTTAAAATCGCAGGCACAGACACCAACTTGGTTTTGATATGGCTGGACCGTAGTTGTTCAAGGTCAAGGATGTCGTCGATTAGCTCCAACATTTCTTCACCTGCGTGGAACATGCGTTGAAGATATTGGCGTTGTTGAATGTTAAGCGCATTTTGGTCAGGGTCATCCAGCAGCAGACTACCGTAACCGAGAACACGTGATAGTGGTTTCTTAAGATCATGTGAAGCCATCCGCACCATTTGGGTTTTGAGACGGCTGACTTCGGCTAAGGCAGTGATGTCACTCAGGATAACGACCCAATCGCCAAAGTCCAGTTTGGCGGCATCCAGATTAAAGACTTTTTTTCCCAGTTTAATCTCTTTGCGGAAGTTGACCTGTGTCTGAAACTCTTTTTGGATGGCTTGCTGCATATCGGTGTCAATCCCCACACGATTGAGCAGATCGATGAACGCGGTTCCGGGCTTAATCTCACCGGCATTGGCTAACTCACCGACAACAGCTTTATTGGTTTTAATGAGCTTGAAGGCTTCGTCGAGCACCATAATGGCAGCGGGTGATCCACCGAGAATGGCTTCGAGAAGTTTATTTTGTTCTTGAGTGTGGGTGTAGAGTTCGGCGTTATCTAGATTCGGTGCGACATGTTCCGCGAGGGATTTGAGCAAGCGGAGCCGTGATCCAGACTGGACGAAGTTGTAATCACGCGGGAATTCCACGGCCAACACTGCGATAAGGCGTTTTTGCCACAATACTGGAACAGCAGCGCAGTCTCGTTCGCGGACAAGCTGCTGATCATGGGTGACACGTGTCGCCAACAGTTGAAGATGATCCAGTCGCGTGGTGGCATTTCCCCATTGGTGATGTGGTTTTTCAACTTTAGGCGCTTCGGTGATGAGCCAGATGGCTCCCGTGTTGGCTTTCAGCACCCGTTGAAGATCCCCACCAATTGCAGGCAGGATGCGATCAATCGCCATACGTTGTGACGAGACTTCCATCGCATTCTTGAGTAGAAATTCGGCCTTGCTGCGGCGGTTGAATTCCAAGCCTACATCAATAAAGACGTTTATGACGAGCGACATTATCACCGCAAACAGAGCATAGAAAAGATTGATCAGTTCAAGTTGGGTGCTAAAACGTACTGACGCGAAGACTACCAACATAACAATGATTAGCACGGCAGCAGGCAGCATCCAGAACCACTTCAAACGGGCATAAATCAAACTGGAAACCATTCCTAATGACACAATCATGATGGCCTGCGAAATACGGGATTGTGAAAACGGAATACGGTTTTGCAGCAAGCTTTCGATGGCGTGGGCATGAATTTCGACACCCGCCATCAATTGACCGTTGGCGCTGGAGGGGACCGGATAAAGATCGGTGGCTGCGGTCGTATCCATCAATCCGACCAGCACCAGCTTATCCTGAAAGTTAGCTGGCTTGCTACTCTGGAGGCACAGGGACGTACACGACCACCTGTGAAGTAGGCGGCAGTGTCACACTGCAAAGCCTCCAGAGTAGCGTCTGGTCGTGCCCGGCCTCTGCCGGTCACTTTGGTAGCACAGCTCGGCGGACTACACTCCGTGGGCACGCTGCCAGCGTCGGAGAGAACCCTTAGCTTGCAATCCCTTGAGGATCTTAGAAGACCGTTCCCCGACGTTGTGGCATGGCGGCTGTCATAAAATCGTTGCGCCATGAGCGCCCTAGCAAGCGCACAGCCTGACCATGTCTTGCGTGATCGGTTCCTTTTAAGCAATAAGGAGGCTTTCTCATGCACTACCTGGGCATTGACTGGGCGACGGACAAACACGATTTGTGTCTGCTCGCCGACGACGGACGCATCCTCAGCCAATTCGTTATCACGCACGATTTGGCTGGGTTTGCCATACTGCAAAACCATCTTCAAAAGTTGTCTGACGTCCGCATTAATATCGAACGCTCGGATGGCCTGCTTGTGGATTGGCTTGTCCAGCAGGGCTACGATCTGTTCATCACGCCGCCGCATATCGTGGCCCATCGCCGCCCAACTCGTGTTAAGGATGATAAAGGCGACGCCTATTTGTTGGCCTATCTGCTCCGGCTCAATGACCGCGACTGCCGACCCTACAACCTTCAGAGTCACACGGTCACTCACCTGCGGCAGTTGGTTCGGGCATATGATCATGCGCTGGCCGAGCAGCGTCGGCTGACAAACCAGCTCATTTACCGCCTGCGCCAGTACTATCCTGTGGCATTGACGTTGTTTACCCAAATGCATTCGCTCATTGCCCTGGCATTCTTGGAGTTTTGCCCTACGCCCCAACAAGCTCAAGCGTTGAGTCGCGAAGAACTGGAAGGCTTCTTGCGGAGCCAGCGTTATGCCTATCCAAAGCGTTTGGATACGATTTATCGCTGCCTGCGCGTTCCCATGCCTGAAGCTTCGGTTCAGGAAGGGCATATGGAGTGTGTCAAACTGCTTGTTCCGCTTTTGCGCATGGTCTTTCACCACAAAAAAGCGTTGATCCGGCAAATTACGAAACTGTTTCAGTCTCATCCAGAAGCCGCTTGGTGGCGCAGCTTTCCGGGTACCAGCGGCCCCCTGACTCCCGCTCGTTTGCTGGCTTGGATTGGGGATGACCGCAGTCGTTTTCCAACCGCTGAGGCACTTCAAGCCGTGGCTGGGACGGTGCCTGTTACGCGACGGAGCGGTAAAAGTAAATCGGTCGAATTCCGTACGGGTTGTTCGCATTCGCTGCGCAGCGCGGTTGATGATTTGGCACGGCAAAGCTTGCGTCAGTCCGGCTGGGCGCGTGCCTATTTGCAGCAGCAGCTTGACCGAGGGCACGGTGCCGCCCGCGCTTATCGTGCACTGGGTAATCGCTGGTTGAAAATCATCTGGACCCTTTGGCAGCGTCATGAGGTGTATGACGAAACCAAACATATCGCCAATCGTTCCCGTCAAGGCGCTGTCATACCGCTTGCAAAAGCCGTCTGACAACGTCTGAATGTTCGACAATTTCAGCCTCCTTGCCTGTAGCGTGACGGGCATCAGGCTTCCATCTTTGTGTTGTGGCGTTTTCCAGAGCACGTTTTTTGGATTCCTATTTCCCATTTGAAGTTCTCTTTACCGCTCTTTCTGCTCAAACCCTTGACAGATTAAAATCGTCTTAATCACGCCACTGATGACATCAAGCGCCGAGTAGATCGGAAAGGTGTTTGTGAAGTCGTCAGATGGTCCACCAAAAAAATTTTGCTGCCATAAGCCGTTTTCATCGACCGGAATATTGATGGATGCCACCTGTAAATTGTGCTCTGAGGGTTTAATAACCTGCGATTGAGCGGCTGAGGGAATGCGCAGCCATGCAAGGTACGCGGCAATATCGAATGAAATCAGGGTCTGATCACGGTTTTCTACCAATGAGATTTGGCGGCGAACCACGCTGTCCACATCGGTAAAGGCGTTGACATAACCGAGATAGTCAACCGAGGCAGCAATCACAGGGATCGGTAAAAGCGTGTTGTTGAAGTTCATCGCCGGAAAATCAAGCGGCCTTGTCACGATTTGATCTGCTCCGACGCGTGGCATCACGAATCGGGTACGATTTTCGCTTTGGCGTGCTTGAACAATGGCATCAACCAAATCTTGGTCATAGGCGCTGGGCTGATCGAAGAGAATGTCGAAGGCAAGTACGCGGGCTTGGGCTTGGTTGAGCGCCTTGATGAGGTTGGCGTATACCGTGCGCGGCCACGACGCCAGTGAACGCCCGTAGGCACTGTGCGTCGTGTCATCCAGCGCGACGATGACAATGTGGTCGCTGGTTTTGCTGGGAACGAAAAAGAGATCATTTAAACGGAGCTGCGATGGCATGAAAAAACCATTTGCCCATACTAATAAAAGTAGGGCACTGGTCACTAAACCCGCACTGATACCAATGCGGGTATGTGTATTCCATAACTGTGTGGATAGACGCTGCATTGAGCCACCTGACTAGGAGGACGGTGTACTTTCAGGCGTCGGCGCAACTCCTTGCTGAAGGTCACCGGGTTGAATCGGATTACCCAGTGATTGGTACAGACTCATATCCTCCGGCCCGTATTTATCGGTAAATACGCGTAACCCCGCGCAGCTGCCTTCGATTTTTGCGGTGTTCGATTCGACCCAACCAAAACCGCCGCGGAATGCGACGCGATACCAATTCGTGGCCGTCTTGCCGAAGAAACGATCAATTGTGGAAGGCGCAACTGTACCAACGAGCGGGAATGAGAGATCGGCACCTTGCCGGATATTGAGGCTAAAATCACCATCAACTGCAATGGTCGCGGAACAGCCATCGAGTGCTGAATCGAGTTGGTCAAAGGTCGTCGCTTGTACCACTTCGCTTAATGGACTGCCTTTGTCGCGGCGTATGCCATAACCGGGTGGGACATCAGCGCTTGCCGACTCGGCATCTGCTTTGACGACGCCTTTAGTAACGAGGGTCGCTGCACGTCCGGAATCGTTGACGCGGATGGTGAACTCTGTGCCACGTGCGGCGAGCGCCATGCTAGGAGTAGTGATGTCATAGCTTGAATTGCCGTCGAGGATGCGACCAATCCGCTGCACTGTTTGACCCACCACAACCTCAGCTCCGATATTAAAAGATGTGTCTTGTCCTTCGAATCGCGTAATCCGGTATTCGGTGTTGGGTTCGAGTTGGGTATCGACCCCATCGCTGAAGAAGGTGATGCGGGCTTTACCGGTTTTATCGGTGCGAATCGAATCGCCGACACCCACAATTGCTTCGAGTTTGACTTCAATCCAATTGGCTGTATTGACCCGTTGGACTTCGACGCCTGCGTTGAGCACTTCAAGTGTCGCAGCCAGTTCGTTGGATTGTGCGCGTGTTGTACTTATAAGTGGCAGCAGCAATGCCAATAGAACAAAAATAGTTTTCCGTCGCATTATGCGTAACCTTTATCAATTTGGAGCGCTAGCCGTTAATATATTGTAACAGAGTTCTCGCTGAGTAACGAGTTAAGTTCAGGGAAAATTGTTATGTTATGTAAAATTGTTACAGTGAATCTTAAGGCGCTCGAAAAGGTTTATCTTGGCAACAAAAAAGCAGACCAAACTGATCTGCCTTTTTGTATGCTTCGCTTTGAGAATTTCTTAGAATTGGCTCCAGAGGCTCTGGTTATAAACCTCGTGGTGGAATTGGATTTCAGAAGGTTTAATCAGTGCACCCAGCTTACGTGGGCAGCGGTCGGCTGAACCGGTCTTCAGATCAGCATAGCGGGACTTGACTTCGTCACCCAAAAGCTGCGCGGCGTACTTGCTGCCTTCGAAGTAGGAAATGGCGTCGTAAATGTTGTCGGGCAGAACGGGAATAACCTTGCTGTTCTTCTTAGTTGCGATTGGGCCTTCGAGACCAGTCTTGAGGAAGGCATAGAGTGCCATGTAAGGATTCGCATCCGGAGCAATCGAGCGAACCTCAACACGAGCGGACTTTTCGTTACCAATCGGAATACGAACCATCGAACCGCGATCAATCGGTGAAGCCTTAATCTGGTTCGGAGCTTCGAAGTGCGGGTCGAGGCGGCGATAGGCGTTGACGCTGGGGTTAATGATCAAGCAGATGTCCAGAGCGCTGCTCAGGATACGATCAATGAATGACCAACCGAGATCCGAAAGACCTTCATTGCCCTTGGCATCAAAGAAGAGATTCTTGTTCTTCTTGGAAATCGACAGGTTGGTATGCATACCGCTGCCGTTGACGCCGGTAACGGGCTTGGGCAGGAAGCTGGCGGTCATGCCGAGACTGTAAGCGACCTGACGGCAAATGAGCTTGTAGAGAATGATCTGGTCAGCAGCGACAGAAGCTTCGGTATAGGAGTAGTTGATTTCAAACTGTGAAGGAGCAACTTCAGGATGATCTTTTTCGTTGGCGAAACCCAGCGCGCGCTGGACTTCAGCGACGGTATCAATGTAGCTGCGCAGCGGGTCACCCGGCAGTGAATTGTAATAACCACCTTGGCTCAGGAATTCGAACTTGCCGGTCTTAGCGTATTCCTGTTCGGCGTAACGACCTTGGAACAAGAAGCCTTCAATTTCATTGGCGGCGTTCGCGACGAGGCCATCTTTCTGGTATAGGCCGTTTAAGTAACCCTTCAGAACCGAGCGCATGTCGGCTTCGTAAGGTGAACCATCACGGTTCAGCACTTCGCCGAACACCAGCACCTTCCCCGAACCGAACACATCAGAGGGGAGAGAGTAGAAGGATGCCCAGTCGATACCCAAACGCAGGTCTGATTCAGACTGCTGCGAGAAACCACGAATGGACGAACCGTCGAAGGTCAGATTATCAGCAGACTTCAACAAAAACTTTTTGTCATAGTCTAGCATGTGCAGACGGCCTTCAAGATCAGTGAAGCAAACGGTTACTGCTTTGATGCTCTTGGTATCGGCCAGATACTTCATCCGTTCGTCTTGAATTTTGTCAGCGGCAACGCGGTTAACACGTTGTTCTTTAGCAGCGAGGTTCATTTCCTCAAGTTTGGCATAAGGAATTTCGAGGAATTCACGCAGTTCACTTGGCATTTCTAAAGCACCTTTCGCAGCAACTAAAAGCGAGAAAAAGAGAGAAACGCACACTTGTGCGTTCCCAATATGACCCTTAAGGAAACTTGCTTGTATCGTGAGAATATTCACATTGAAGCTTTGGTGATTATCGCTAAAGACATCGTTTTGAGCCTTGTACATTATTTCTGAAACTTAGAGGCTTTTATGTGTTTAGTACATACAAATTGACCCTTTTCGAGGTGTTGAATGGCGTAAACTGTCCATTTATGGCTCAAAAACCTGTATAAAGTGCCAATAGATTCTTCAGAGTGGGTTTTGCCTGTACAATATTTGATGAGATTATTTGCACTGGAGCAAACGGAGCATGACTCGCATTTTTATCAATTATCGCAGGCAGGACAGTGAAGGCTATGTCGGTCGCTTATATGATCATCTGATACAGCACTTTGAGCCACAAGATATTTTTATGGATGTGGATAGCATTCCGCCCGGCGCCGACTTTGTGGATACGCTTGAGCAGGCGGTTTCTGGATGTGATGTGTTTATCGCCATGATCGGCCCTCAGTGGATTGACATCACCGATGATCAGGGGGATAGGCGGCTTGATCAGTGGAATGATTTTGTGCGCATCGAGATCAGCAGCGCGCTTAAACAGAAGAAAGTGATTGTTCCGGTATTAGTTGGTCGGGCGCGCATGCCCTCACCCGCACAATTACCGGAAGATTTGCATCTCTTGGCTCGGCGAAATGCGCTTGAATTGAGCCAGCAGCACTTTGCGCAAGACGTTAAGAAGCTGGTGAAGGTCATTCAAGATGCATCACCCGCCAAGCAAAACCATAAGCCACGAGCCGATTCGGATACGCTGAGCCACAAGGAAGCTGCGCTCAAACAGATACGACTGGATTTAGTCGGAGCGGCTGAGTCACCCCTTTATCAGTTCCGCATTGAGAACCGGCTGTTTCCAGTCATTGGTGAGGGCAACGCAGATGCGAACATCCTATTTATTGGTGAAGCGCCGGGCAAACATGAAGCCGAAGTCGGCAAACCGTTTATTGGCCCATCAGGCGAAGTGCTGGCCGAAATGCTGAAAAGCATTGGCCTCAAGCGTGAAGATGTCTATGTAACCAACATCTTGCTGGACCGTCCGCCGACCAAACGCGATCCTTTGCCGGAAGAAATCGCCTTTTATGAACCGTTTGTCGACCGCATCATCGACACGATCCAACCGTCGGTCATCGCGACATTAGGGCGCTTCGCCATGCAGTACATCCTCAAACGCTTGGATTTGCCTGAAAAGCGCCAGACGATCAGTGAACTGCACGGCAAATTGATTAAAACCCGAATGCAATATGGTGAGATTCATATCGTTCCGTTGTATCATCCGGCGGTAGTGCTTTACAGCGCCAGCCAGAAGGTGACGCTTCAGAAAGATTTTGAGAAGCTCAAGCTGTTTGTTTGACCGTACATCATCGAGCAAGGATTACCTAATGTCTGATAACCCGCCACTTAAGAAACTTATGGTCATCATCAATCCTGCTGCTGGAGTGGATCGTCCAATCCTCGGTCTGTTAAACGCAGCAATGAATCAAGCTGGTATCGAATGGGACGTGCGCATTACCCACAAAGCGAATGATGCCCGCCGTTTGGCGAAAGAATCTGCTCTGGCCGGGTGGGATATGGTGGCGGCACACGGCGGTGATGGAACAGTTATGGAAGTGGCAGACGGCTTGCGTGGGACGAATGTGCCGATGGCTATTTTCCCCGGCGGAACGGGCAACGCGATGGCGGGCGAACTTGGAATTTCGGTCGATTTGGCAGCGTCTATTGCTCTGGTTTCAAACGGTGCTTACGACATCCGGACGATTGATATGGCCACCGTCAACGAGCAGTCCTTTATCCTGCGCATTGGCATTGGTTTTGAAGCTGATATGACCAAGATTGACCAAGAACTTAAAAATCGTTTTGGTGCGCTGGCTTATGCCTATAACGCCTTAAACGAACTCCGGGTTTTGACACCATCAACCTATAAAATTACGGTGGATGGCAAATCAGAAACAGTTGAGGGCATCAGCTGCATGGTGGCGAACTCCGGCAACATGTCCACAGGTGGATTAAGACTGTCTCAGAAAATTGATGTCGCTGATGGTTTAATTGATGTGGTGGTGTTTACGAACGCTAATCTCATTACGTTGTTGAATATTACGGCTGCGGTCTTGAGTGGCGCGGACTCGACCGAGCAGCCACAGGTCATGCATCGGCAGGGAAAAGAAATTTGTGTCGAGGCTGATCCACCGCAGTCCATTTCAATTGACGGTGAACAAATCGAGCCGCAAGTATTACAAGCGCGTGTGCTCCCCCAATCGGTCAAAATAGTCGTTCCGCGCAGAGAAGTGCAATGACCGTTCCACAACCGATACACGATTCCGAAACCCATCTTGAGCGAAAGTCACTCCTGCGTGATCTGTGGAAACAATTTACCAGTCTTCAATATGGGTTGTTTTTACAAGGCCCCAATGTTGTTATCAGCGGATTGTGGGATTTTATCATGCGGTCGCTGACAGGCGCACCGATGGTTCGGTACAGTCAGGTGACGCCACAGCTTATCGTGGCAGGGCAGTACCAGAAGCGCGGCTGGACAGTACTGCAAAAACGCGGCGTAACCGCTTCGATCAACATGCGCTCCGAGTTTGACGATGTCGAAGCGGGCATTGCGCCGACACAGCATTTACGCTTGATCGTCGAGGATAATACACCACCGACCATTGACCAATTGCAGCGGGGTGTGGACTTCATCACCCATGAAATCAAAAACGGTGGCAAAGTCTACATCCACTGCGCGGCAGGGATTGGACGCGCGCCGACAATGGCCGCCGCCTATCTGGTGAGTACCGGCTTATCCCCCGAGCAAGCATGGAAGCAGATCAAGCGGGTGCGCCCGTTTATCCGCCCGACTCCCGGTCAAGAAGCCCAAATCAACGAACTGTTTGAAGAACTAATAGTTAAACATAAAGACTTAGCGCGGCTTTGACTTAAGCTCAATTGGTGTTTGTAAAGCAACACGATTACTGTATTACTCCCTATATTCGTGACACACGACTTTATAGACAGCTTTAGCCGAGATCGGTATACTCAACCTGTTTTGATCTTTGCTTGGGCACGAATTCACGTTGCCTGTGGATTGCGTTGGAACATTGCGGGAAAAACGGCTGCTCGTTATCCTGAAGCCCAATGGTTGTTGAATTTTATTACTGGCCTATTGAATATTCTTAGAAAAAATTGTTTATGTCACTGGATATTTTGACCTTTGGCGAAGCGCTGGTTGAAGTGATGCGAACCGATGTCGGGCAGCCACTTGACCAGCCCGGTTTGTTTACAGGCCCTTATCCCAGCGGGGCACCTTTTATCTTCGCAGTGCAAGCCGCGCGTTTGGGCGCACAGGTTGGGACGATTGGCTCAGTTGGACAGGACGCTTTTGGTAAGTGTCTTCTCAATCAGCTCCAAGCCGATCATGTGGATATTCGCGGTGTTCACGTCCTGCCGGATTATACGACCGGCGTAGCATTCGTGAGCTATAACACCGACGGTTCACGCGATTTTGTGTTCCATGCCCGCCATGCGGCTTCTGGACAGTTATCCCCCAATATGCTGGACAAAGAGCTGTTCAAAGGCTTAAAGTGCCTGCATATCATGGGATCAACCTTGTCGCTGCATCAAGATGCGCTGCGTTTGGGGATGCGTGCTCTAGAAATGGCACAGGATGCTGGCGCGAAGATCAGCTTTGACCCCAACATTCGCCCTCAGTTGATGTCGCCTGACCGCGCCCGCTATGCCTTCGAACCGTTTCTCGAAGCGGCTGATGTGCTAATTCCCTCCGAAGAAGAACTGCTTCTGCTGGGCGACGCATATCATGTCGAGGCAGTCGTACAGGACTTGCTCGAAGACAAGCCGGAACTGATTGTGGTGGTGACCAAGGGCGCAGATGGCTGCATCGTCATGACCCAAAGCACTGAAGAAATCATTCCGGGGATTGGCCCGATGGTCTGTAACGACCCGATCAATGGCTATGACGTGGTTGAGGTTGATCCGACCGGCGCGGGCGACTGCTTTGACGCCGGATTTTTGGCACGTTGGTTAGCCGGGGATTCGCCTTCGGAAGCCGCCGAATTTGCCAACGCCTGTGGTGCATTGGCCGTGACCGCCAAGGGCCCGATGGCCGGAGCATGTACGTTAGCTGAAGTACAGACTTTCATGCGTGAGCATAAACCAAAGGAAGACATCTACTGACTCATTGAACCATGTAATGCATACGTGTCGCCGATTTTGAACCTCATTGGAGTGCATAAAACTATGAGCATTACCCCTCGTTTAAATCGCCTTTTTGCGTCAGATGGCAAGTGTTTCGATGTAGCGGTGGATCACGGTTTTTTCGGTGAACGGAGTTTCATTACCGATATTGAAGATATGCATGCGGTTGTCCAAAAATTGGTAGAAGCCAATCCGGATGCCATTCAACTCAGCATCGGGCAGGCCATGATTTTGCAAGGCATTCCCGGTAAGGCCAAACCGTCTTTGGTGCTGCGAACGGATATCGCCAACGTCTATGGCAAAACGCTGCCGAGCCATCTCTACAGCCGGATTATCGGCAACGCCGTCGAGCAGGCCATGCGCTTAGATGCCGCCTGTGTTGTGGTCAATCTCTTTAATCTGCCCAATCAACCCGAAGTATACGAAGCCTGTGTCCAGAACATCTGCCAGTTGAAGCCCGAATGTGAGCGCTACGGAATGCCGCTCATGATCGAACCACTGGT
Organism: Aggregatilineales bacterium; assembly: GCA_044226855.1. Taxonomy (GTDB): domain Bacteria; phylum Chloroflexota; class Anaerolineae; order Aggregatilineales; family Phototrophicaceae; genus CFX2. The sequence continues at coordinate 98,728 of JBGAGF010000014.1, read as the reverse complement.
GATGAAAGATAACGCGGGCGGTGGGTACATGGTCGATGGCGATCTGGACAAGATTCTGCCGCTGGTTCGACAGGCTGTCGAACTTGGCGCGGATATCATCAAGGCTGACCCCTGTGATGATGTCAGCCAATACCATCAGGTGATACAGGTCGCGGCGGGTAAACCGGTGCTCGTGCGCGGCGGTGGACGTGTGCCGGATGCTGAAATTCTCCAGCGGACGTTTGATCTGATGCAGCAGGGCGCGATGGGTATCGTCTACGGGCGTAATGTCATTCAACATCGCAATCCTGCTGGCATGACCCGCGCTTTGATGGCGATTGTCCATGATGGCGCGACGCCGGATTCTGCCATCGCTTATCTGGAAGGCTAGGGCATATGGCACGCGCGAAACGCGAACTGCGCTTTGGGATTATTGGCCTAGGCTTGATGGGGCGGGAATTTGGCAGTGCTGCCGCCCGCTGGTGTCATCTGCTCAATCTGGATTATGTGCCGCGTATCACGGTCATCTGTGATACCAACGAAAAGTTATTCGAGTGGTGGGATGATAATTTTGACAACATCAAGCTGCGCACCACCAATTATCACGACTTGCTGAGCAGCGGCGATGTCGATGCGATTTACTGTGCCGTTCCCCATAATCTCCACGCTCAGTTCTATACTGATATCATCCGAGCGGGAAAACATCTGTTGGGTGAGAAACCGTTCGGCATTGATCTGGCTGCGAACACCCAAATTCTGGAAGTCATCCAGCAGAATCCGAATGTGATAGTTGCCTGCTCATCTGAGTTTCCGTTTTTCCCCGGCGCACAGCGTGTCATTCACTATGTCAACGAGCAGCGCTTCGGGCAGATTATCGAAGTGTCGGCGGGTTTGCTCCACAGCAGCGACCTTGATCCCAAGAAAAAGATCAATTGGAAACGCATGATCAACATGAATGGCGAGTATGGCTGCATGGGGGACTTGGGGATGCATCCACTTCACATCCCGCTGCGTTCTGGATGGATGCCAACTAATGTTCGCGCCATGCTTAGCAACATCGTTACCCAGCGACCGGATGCCAGCGGACAGCTTGTTCCTTGCGAGACATGGGATAACGCTACGCTGTGTTGTGATGTGCAGACCAGCGACCAGCACTTCCCGATGTATATCCAGACCTACCGTATCTCACCCGGCGACACCAATACATGGTACATTCGCATCACAGGTACCAAGTTTAGTGTCGAATATTCGAGCAAGTTCCCCAAGACGCTGCGGACGATGGAGTACACCTCGGGCGGCGAACAGGCGTGGAAAGTTCTCGACTTAGGTTACGAAACCGCCTATCCCACCATTACCGGTGGCATTTTTGAATTTGGTTTCTCCGATGGCTTGTTGCAAATGTGGGCGGCATTTTGTGATCAACTTGCCAACGGACGGGACAAAATGGCGCAGCCTTTCTACTGCGCAACACCTGACGAAACGGCGCTGCATCATCGTGTGCTGACCGCTGCCCTCGAGTCGGACAAGCAAAAGCAGGTCATTACCCTTTAGGAGCTTGAAATGGCACTCAGTCAACAACAACATTTAGCGTATCAACAAAAGGCCAAAGCCTATCTGGATCGCGCAGGCATTGTTCTAACACTCCACGAAGCGGCCAATCTGGAAATCGCCGACTTCGGCCTCAACGAATTTGAGAGCACTGGCTTGGCGTTAATCACCTACATCAACACCGAGCGCTGCTGTGCCAAGGAACTCGTCCTGTTCCCCGGGCAAACCTGTCCACAGCATCTGCATCCGCCTGTAAATGGCCAACCGGGCAAAGAAGAAACCTTCCGCTGCCGTTGGGGCGAAGTGTATCTGTATGTCTCTGGCGAACCGACCACCAATCCCAAGACGCAGCCGCCCGCCAACCGTGCCAGTACCTATAACGTGTGGCATGAAGTGGTCTTAAAAGCGGGTGAGCAGTACACGATCTACCCTAATACGTGGCATTGGTTCCAAGGTGGGCCACAGGGCGCTGTCGTATCGGAGTTCAGCACCCGCAGCACGGATGAGAATGATATTTTTGTCGACACAGATATCAAGCGCGCACCGGAGATTCTGGGGTAAAATAAACCGACGTTGAAATTAGTAGTACAAGACGAGGAACTTTAATGGCCCAGACACTGACCCCGGGACGCTGGCGCGGGCTAAAAACCACCAGTAGTCGCAAGAACATCTTTAACATTCTGGCATTCGATCAGCGCGGCACGTATCAGAAGATGCTGCCCGCTGGCACGAGTTATGATGCGGCTGCACAGATTAAGCGTGACATTGTTGTCTCGCTGTCATATCACGCCACCGCCGTGCTTTTGGATAACGAGTATGGTTTGCCATCTATCGTTGATATGAACGGCAGCAGTGGTATTTTGATGGCCTACGAGGAAAGCGGCTACAGCGGTGACTCCACCTATCGCGGGATCAAGTTCGATCCGAAGTGGACAGTCGCCAAGATCAAAGCAGTTGGTGCATCAGCCGTCAAAGTGTTGGCCTATTACAACCCGAAATCGGGTGAGTTGGCCACGCAGATTGAAGGGGTCATTAAACAGGTCGTCGATGAATGCCATAAGCATGATCTACCACTGTTTCTCGAACCCCTCTGCTATAGTTTGGACGCCAGCGTGGGCAAAGAAAGCGCCGAATTTGCCAAGCTGCGCCCTGATCTGGTGATTGAAACCGCTGAACGACTGAGCAAGCTCGGTGTGGACATCCTCAAAATGGAATCACCTGTTGATCCAAATTTCGACAGCAACCAGCAAAATTGGGCGGATACCTTTGCCGCCGTCAGCAAAGCATCGGTTGTACCTTGGGTGCTGTTGAGCGCCGGAGTCAACTATGAAGCATTCGAAACCCAAACCCGCTTGGCCTGTGAAGCCGGAGCCAGCGGTTGGTTGGCAGGCCGTGCTATCTGGAAAGAAGCGGTCGGCATGACGCCGGAGCAGCGTTCATCCTTCCTCAGCAGCAAAGCCACCGAGCGCATGCAGCGCTTGAACGCTATCTCTGCCCAATATGCACGGCCTTGGTCAGAGTTTTATACCTCGCCTGCAAACTCCGTCTCATGGTTCGCAGACTATAATCCCTAACCTTAGTTCATTGGGGCAGTAAGTATATAAAACTGCCCCCTAATAACTTAGTCCGGCCATATTTTATATATAGTAATAATTTTATTTTTACTGAGATATATTTGAATATATATCATATATTCACTTTTTGAGTGTTTCGTCTCGAAATGTCAATGCCTGCGAGTAATTCTCATCATTTCCGGTAAATTACGCTTAATAATAGCGCGAAGCTGGTCCATGGAGCGATAGTACTGAACCCGCATTGGCATAATATCAAAATGCAGCGTTGTTCCTTCCTGAGCAATTAGCAACAGGTCAGAGCCATCATTGCCTACACCGTGCGCAAATCCTAGCTCATAATATACATTTGGACGCTCGTGAGTTAAGTCACATATGATGAACTCAGCATCCTCAATAAGTTGGATGATTTCTTTAATAATAAATCCTGACCCAACATTTTCGTCAGCTCGTTTGGTATCAAGCCCTATTTTTTGACATTCGTCTTTAATAGTAATATAAGTTTCATTCATTTCATCATTAAATGACATAATTACAAACACAAGATTATCTACATATTCATCACCATTATCATCATCGTTATTAGAAAACGCCGTATCGTAGTAGGTTTTGTCGTTTGTCATAGGGCTTTCTTTCTAGTTACGGACACTCAACTGTGCACTATCTAGAGGTAGCTATTTCAAACTTGTCGACTTTGAGTATATTGTCGATTATAAATCAATTTGAATAATTTGCTCGCTTAGAGGTAGATTGCGAGGACATTGCCTTAATTAGTTTCTTGGAAATAAAATCGCTTGAGGAACATCAAATTCTAAGCTTAAAATACGGTATACTTGTTCTATCATGGCTTCGGTGGTGGTCATTTGGTAAGTGATGATTGAACCCTCACCCCTAGCCCCTCTCCCTCAAGGCGAGGGGAACCAAACAAGTTATCACTTACTATGCAACCACTACCATGACTTCACATTATGTTAGGACAAAAATATGCAGCGCTGTGGTTGGGCAAATCCAAACGAACCTTTGTATGTGGCATACCACGATGAAGAGTGGGGTGTTCCGTGCCACGATGATCGAAAGTTGTTCGAAATGTTGATTTTGGAAGGGGCGCAGGCTGGCCTCAGTTGGATCACCATCCTGCGTAAGCGGGAGAGCTATCGTCAAGCCTTCGACCAATTCGATCCCAAGAAGATTGCGAAATACGACGAGGCGAAGATCGCTAAACTGCTGGAAAACCCCGGCATCATCCGCAACAAGCTCAAAGTGAATGCCGCAATTGCCAACGCCCGTGCTTATCTCGCTGTGCGTGAGGAGTTCGGTAGCTTCGACAAATACATCTGGCAGTTTGTGGGTGGCAAACCGCTGGATAATCACCGGCAGTCGCTTAAAGACGTTCCGCCTGAAACTGACGAGTCCCGCGCCATGAGCAAAGCCCTGCTCAAACGCGGTTTCAAGTTCGTTGGCCCGACCATCTGCTATGCCTTTATGCAGGCCTGCGGCATGGTCAATGATCATACGGTCGATTGCTTCCGTTACAACCAAGTTTCCAGCTAAATTGGCGTGGTAATTGAAAAATCGGCTCAGAGACGTATGATTTGTGGTGAGTATTCTCATGACTGCGCACGCCGTCGAAAGGTATCGAAATGTCCGAAGCTGCCGTCAATAAACCTGTTCGGCTCGGTATTGCTGGATTAACCCATGATCATGTGCACTGGGTGTTTCGCCGCCCGGCAGCGGATGACATTGAGATTGTGGGGATGGCCGAAGCAAATGCCGCCCTCGTACAGCGTTATCATGAGCAGTATGGCATCAACACCGAGCAGGTCTACGCCAATCTTGAGGACATGCTCGATGCGACCAAGCCTGAAGTGGTGGCTGCTTTTGGTTCGATCTACGAACATTTGCAGGTCGTACAGGCCTGTGCGCCGCGTGGCATCCACGTGATGGTCGAGAAGCCGCTGGCCGTCAGCATGGAACACGCCAACCAGATCGCCGAACTCGCTCGGCAGTACAATATTCAAGTGCTGACCAACTATGAAACGACGTGGTATGCCAGCAATCATGCGGCCTATCAAGTGGTGCATGATGAAAAACAGTTTGGTCAAATTCGCAAAGTCGTTGTTCATGATGGGCATTGGGGACCGCAGGAAATTGGTTGCAGCACCGAGTTCTTGAATTGGCTGACTGATCCAGTTCAAAACGGTGGTGGCGCGGTCGTCGATTTCGGATGTTACGGCGCGAACCTGATCACATGGTTGATGGACAATCAGCCTCCCAAATCGGTGACCGCTGTGCTTCAGACCCTCAAGCCGGATAATTATCCTCGCGTCGATGACGAAGCGACTATCATCGTGACCTATGAAAACGGTCAAGGCATCATCCAAGGCTCGTGGAATTGGCCGATTGATCGTAAAGACATGGAGATTTACGGCGAAACCGGCTATGTTGTGGCTGTCAATCGCACCGACATCCGTTACCGTCAGCGCGGGGATAAGACCGAGCAAAACCGCCAACTTGAACTCCGTGCCGCGCCCAATGACGAGCCGTTCTCATGGCTGGCCGCTGTCATCCGCAAGTCGATCAGCGTGCCCGATAGTGATCTATCCAGTTTGAGCAACAACCTTGTGGTCGTTCGCATTCTGGATGCCGCCCGTGAATCCGCCCGTACCGGACAAACTGTCCGTTTGTGATCTGAGCATGCGTGATTTTTTTGTTGCTCTCAACAATGCTCTTGTTAAGATCGGGGCATTTCTTGTACTAGTTGGTGTTGTCGGTTGTATGTTGTCTGTTGGAATAACACTTTGGTACGTCAACAGTCCAAACTATTGTCGAGATTGTGATACAGGCTTGGGACGGATTTCGATGGGATGTATTGCAAGTTGGGTTGTCACCCCAATTGGTTTGTATATCCGCTGGTTTATCAAACATAACTATCCTAGGAGGTGAAAAAGCGCTTCAATGCCCAATCTCTATATCGGCACTTCGGGATACTCCTATCCAGCATGGCGTGACCAGTTCTATCCGTCTGGATTGCCGCAAAAAGAATGGCTAACCTTTTACGCGCAGCACTATAACGCCGTCGAGGTCAATGCCACCTTCTACCGTCCCTTTGCCAAGAGTGTTTTCGCGCATTGGCATGAAATGACACCCGCTGAATTTCACTTCGTCATTAAAGGGCCGAAGGTCATTACACACGAAAAACTTCTAGAGAATGTGGAGAGCGAGTTACAGCAGTTCGTTACCAGTTCATCGGCTTTGGCTGAGAAATTAGCGACCATGTTATGGCAGTTCCCCTCAAGTGCTCATGCGGATACCCTGAATGAACGCTTGGCGCAATTCCTGCCCACACTGCCAAGCGGCATCAAGCACGTTTTCGAATTCCGTCATAGTTCGTGGTTCAATGACGAGATTTACGGGCTGCTTAATCAACATGACGCCGGATTTGTCATCAACGACTCGCCGCGTTTCCCAAGCCGCGACGTTGTGACTGACCACGTCATGTATGTCCGCTTTCACGGCCCGGATAAACTTTATAACTCCCTCTACAGTCCAGATCAGCTTCATGCGTGGGCGGATAAAATTACACCTCGGCTGAGTCAGAACGATGTTTACCTGTTCTTCAATAACACGATGGCAGGACAGGCTTTGGAAAATGCCAATACACTAAGAGGTTTAGTCAGCAAATGATCCATTTGCAGTCCGTCAGCCTCTCGCGTATTCCACCTGCTGAAGCCGATTATTTCCCCTTTACCGTTCCAGTCATTCGCTCGCTGCCTACTTTGAATTTCACTACGCCAGTAACGTTTCTGGTGGGCGAAAATGGTTGCGGTAAATCGACATTTATGGAAGCCATCGCCAGCGCTGCTAATTCGATTGCTGTCGGCAGTGACGAGCTTGACCGTGACTTTTCATTAGTCAATGTCCGCAAGTTGGGTAAAGCCCTGAAATTGACGTGGACAAAGCGCACGCGGAATGGTTTCTTCCTGCGGGCAGAAGATTACTTCGGTTATGCCAAACGTTTAGCCCGCATCCGCCAAGAGTTGGAGCAAGAGGTCAAAGAGATCGACGAGGAATATAAGGATCGTTCCGCCTATGCGCAGGGTTTAGCACGTATGGCCCACATAGGGCAGCTTCACGCGCTGCGCACGCAGTACAACGGCGACCTCGATGAACGTTCACATGGCGAGAGTTTCTTTACCTTTTTCAAGGCCCGTTTCCAGCCCAACGGCCTATATTTGCTCGATGAGCCGGAAGCGCCCTTATCCCCTTTGCGCCAGTTGGCTTTTCTTTCTCTCCTTAAAGAAATGGTCGAGCAGCACAACGCGCAGTTTATTATCGCCACACATTCGCCAATCCTTATGGCCTATCCTGATGGGGTCATTCTCAACTTCGACCAGACTCCCATCTCATCAGTTGCTTATGAAGACCTCCCTCATGTGAGCCTTACCCGCGACTTCCTCAATAACCCCCAAGCGTACATAGGCCGTTTGTAACGTTTAAATACGCTAAATTATTAAAAAAAGATAACAAGACTCGTTTCCAATAGACAAGTTGCTTCCCGATGGTATAATCCTTCCCCTACGCAAGTAACTATATATTGCGTGGACATCTACCCGTTGTCTTAAGTGATGAACAGATGTGTTTGAAGGAGGTTAATCATTTAGTTAGAACTATTGCGACTGCGGCATGAAGTTCTCCGTGAAGTCCGTTAAGTCAAGTTTATTCAAATCGAAAGAGGAAAAGTCATGCGTAAATTAGGTCAAGTTTTGTTCGCTGCACTGGCGTTGGTAGGCGTTTTCGGGTTTGCTGGCAAGGCCGCTGTTGTGAAGGCGCAGAACGCCGACATCGCCGTCTTGCTGCCCGACAGCCAATCGTCAGCCCGTTGGGAAAATGATGACCGCAAGTTCTTGAGCGCGGCCTTCGATGAAGCGGGCGTCACCTACAACATTGTCAATGCTCAGGGCGATGCTGCTCAACAAACCACGTTAGCTGACCAAGCCATCACCAATGGCGCGAAGGTCATTTTGCTGGTCAACTTGGACAGTGGTAGCGGCGCAGCCATCATTGCCAAGGCTCGTGAAGCGGGCGTGAAGGTTATCGACTACGATCGTCTGACTATTCAGGGCGACGGTGCCGACTTCTATGTCAGCTTTGACAATGAAGCTGTTGGTCGGCTCCAAGGTGAGGGTTTGGTTGCCGCTGTTGAAGCTGCTGGCCTGAAGAACCCCAAGGTTGCCGTTCTGAACGGTTCACCCACGGACAACAATGCGACCCTCTTCGCCAATGGTTACAACTCGATCATTAAGCCCTTGTTCGACAGCAAAGACTGGACCTTGGTTGACGATCAGTCTGTGCCCGATTGGGACAATACTAAGGCTCAGACTATTTTCGAACAGATGTTGACCGCCGCTGGTGGCAAGATCGACGCTGCGATTGCAGCCAATGATGGTTTGGCCAACGCTGTTGCGACTGCTCTCCAGAACCAAGGTTTGCCCTATATCCCCGTGACTGGTCAGGACGCGACCGTTGGTGGCATCCAGAACATCCTCTCTGGCCGCCAGAGCATGACCGTTTACAAGGCCATCAAGGCTGAAGCCGAAGCTGCCGCTGCCTTGGCGATTGCTTTGGTCAAGGGCGAAGATACCTCCGCCATGGCAACTGGTAAGGTGAACAACGGCACCAACGACGTTCCCTCTGTTCTGCTGGTTCCCGTCGCCGTGACCAAGGACAACATTGCCGAAACTGTTATCGCTGATGGTTTCCGCACATGGGAAGAAATCTGCGTTGGCGATTTCGCTCAATATTGCCCCGCTGATGCCTTGGCCGAAGCCACCCCTGAGGCCACTCCCGCCTCGTAAACTAAGCTGAATAGTATTCACTGATTCGAAAAAACGGATCGGTTGAAAATAGGACTCAGCCGCGTTACAGTCTGAAAAAATGTGGGGACATCCTATGGGAGCGTTCCCACATTTACTATTAAACTGTTAGATTATTTATTGGAGAAACTGGCTTGCAAGAAAAACCATTATTGGAAATCAAAGGGGTTTCGAAAAGTTTTGGGGCTGTCGAAGCGCTTTCGAAAGTTGATTTCCGTGCATGTGTCGGTGAAGTGATGGCCTTGGTAGGGGATAACGGCGCGGGCAAATCCACGCTGATTAAAGGCATTGCTGGTATTTACCCCTTCGACAGTGGCGAGATTTATTTTGACGGTAAGCTTGTCCATCTCCATAATCCGCGTGATAGTGCCCATCTCGGCATCGAAGTGGTGTATCAAGATTTGGCTCTGGCCGATAATCTGGATGTCGTCGCAAATATGTTTTTGGGGCGCGAACGCACCGGTGCATTCTTTGGGATGGACGAACTGAGTATGGAAAAAGCCTGCATTGAAACGCTCAGTTCGCTGTCGGTTACGACGCTGCGTTCCGTGCGGCAGCCCGTTGCGGGACTTTCTGGCGGTCAGCGGCAGGCCATCGCCGTTGCCAAAGCCGTGATGTGGAACTCACGTCTAGTCATCTTGGACGAGCCTACAGCCGCACTGGGTGTGGCTCAGACACGGCAGGTGCTTGATTTGGTCAGGCGCTTGGCAGATCGCGGCTTGGCAGTCGTTTTAATTTCCCACAACCTGCATGATGTGTTTGAAGTTGCCGATCGAATTACGGTGCTGCGCCTTGGTCGCAACGTTGGAGAATTGGTCGCCAAGGAAACCACTCAAGAAGCAGTGGTCTATGCCATAACGGCTGGGAAGATGAAGTCCGTTCCCGGAATGAAAGAGATTGAATCATGAGCTTGATACAAGAAAACTCCGGCGCGGCCAGCAATCCTCTCCTTGCGAGCCAAGCCCCTCAGTCTGTGCGTGAATACCTCAGTGCTTCGCTGCGCCGTATCCGCGGAGGTGACATTGGGGCACTGCCGATTATCGTTGGCCTCTTCATTATCGCCATCATTTTCCAGACCGCCAATTCGAACTTTCTGACCCCGCGTAATCTGGTCAATTTGATTGTTCAAATGGCCGCGATTACCAGCATCGCCTACGGTATTGTCTTTATTTTGATCTTGGGCGAGATTGACCTTTCCGTAAGTTTCGTTAGTGCTGTCGGCGGCGTCGGCATGGCTTTACTTCTACGACCACCTCCCACGTGGCCTGCTTGGATACCGGCTATGCCTTGGTTTGTGGCTATCCCGATTGCTCTAGCAGCGGTCACCCTAATCGGGTTTGTTCAGGGAAAGATCATTACGTATTTCCAGCTTCCAGCCTTCGTGGTCACGTTGGCAGGTTTCTTGGTCTGGAGCGGCGTTGTCCTGATTTTGATCGGCGGTGCGGGCACGGTCATCATTCAAGATAAGGTTGTCCTCGGCATTGCCAATTCGTTTTTGCCACCCGAGATCGGTTGGATCGTAGGCATCTTATTTGTGGCTGTCACCGCTTATTCGCAGTTCGCAGAAATGCGTACCCGTCAAAGTAAAGGGCTGTCCGCCCGCCCGCTTCCCATCATCATTGGTCAGATTGTCGGTTTAGCGCTGGTGATTGGAATAGCCGTTTACATATCGAATCTGGATCGCGGAGTACCGTTTGTCGGTGTTCTGATGTTGATCATGTTGGGCATCCTCAACTACGTCGCCACGCGCACCCGTTTCGGTCGCTATGTATTTGCGGTCGGTGGTAATAAAGAAGCCGCACGCCGTGCTGGTATAAATGTCGAACGTATCCGCGTGTTTGTCTTTATGTTGGCCAGCTTCATGGCAGGCGTGGGTGGGATTATCCTCGCGTCTCGCTTGCGTTCAGTCGCTACCAATACCGGCGGTGGCGATTTGCTGCTCAATTCGATTGCTTCGGCGGTTATCGGTGGAACCAGCTTGTTTGGTGGGCGCGGTAAAGTTTCCAGTGCCATTCTCGGCGCGGTCATCATCGCCAGCGTCGATAACGGGATGGGCTTGCTGCCCAATGTCAGCGCAGGCGCGAAGTTTGTCGTCACGGGTTTGGTTCTGTTGGTTGCAGTGGTTGTTGATGCCATCTCGCGCCGCAGCCAGCAAAATTCGGGGATTCGCTAAACGCCACCACTAATAAAGTCCTTATAGAGAAAGGTCTGCACAAGCAACCTTTCTTTTTTTGGATTCCCCTACGCTTTAGGGGCTGCTTGAATATCCCTTGAAGAGTAAAATATCGGAGTTGTTTGATTTTCTTCTGGCAAAGGAAATGTTGCATTCCAAATATCGACTAGGTTGGATTTCTGCTATCTTACTGATCAGTCTTTCCGCTTGTTTCTCCAGTGATCAGCCTGCTGCTGTTACGGATGTTGTACCCAATTCCAAGATCAACCAAGAATCCATTGAGCTTGCAAGCGCGGCTGCGCCGATAGCCATCGATCCTGAAATGGCGGCCATCCCACTTAGCATCGACTACTTGCGTTCGCGTACCTATGAAGGCAGCGATTTTGTCTTTGAGCAAACCCTTGACGCGGGTTCGAACTACAACCGCTATATCGTGTCCTATCGTTCCGATGGCCTCAAAATTTATGCGCTAATGACTATTCCGTGGGAACAAAAGTCGGCGTCTGGTTATCCCGTCATTGTCTTTAATCACGGCTATATCCCGCCTACCGAATATCGTACTACTGAGCGTTACATTGCTTATGTCGATGCCTTCGCCCGCAACGGTTATATCGTGGTTAAATCCGATTATCGTGGGCATGGCTCATCCGAAGGAAAATCGACTTCCATCTATGGTGATCCCGGCTATGTCATCGACGTGCTAAATGCTTTGGCTTCTGTTCGCCGTTACCCCGAGGCCGATGTGAACCGCATTGGCATGTGGGGCCACTCGATGGGTGGCTATATTACATTGCGCGCGATGGTCGCCGATCAAAACATCAAAGCAGGAGTTATTTGGGCGGGTGTCGTGGCGTCGTATGCTGAGTTGTTCAATAGTTGGTTTGGTGGCGATCGGCTGAATAACAACCGCCCCAGTTGGCGCAGCGCCATGATTTCAGAATACGGAACACCCCAGCAAAATCCGCCTTTCTGGGATGCCATGTCTGCCAACGCCTACTTAGCTGATCTATCCGGCCCCATCCAACTTCATCACGGCACGGGTGACACCACCGTCCCCTTTAACTATTCGGTCTTGCTCGACCAGCAAATCAAAGCGACAGGTGGTTCATCCGAACTCTTTCTCTATCCCAATGATGACCACAATATCGCTGCCAATCGGGATAATGCACTGGTGCTTTCAGTCGTGTTCTTCAACCAACACGTCAAAAACATAACCCCGTAGTCTCAGAGGGTGTTTATTAAGGGTATAAGGTTCATACAAACCATTTTCAAACCTTGGCGTATGTTGTGCGTCAGGTAGACGCATACATCCGAAATTCAATTTGTAATACACTGATCAAATAGTCATGAACAAAGCAAACAAAAGCATGTATCCTACACAACCTGTAAATCCTCCGCGTCGTCAACCCAAGGCACGTTCCGCTGGTCAACAGCGCTGGCTGCCTTGGCTAATCGTCGGTGGCATTGGCGCGGTTGGCGCAGCGGTCTTCGCCTTTATCGCCGTATTAGTACTCGTTGGCCTGTTGAGCAATCGCGGCATTGCCTCCGGTGTCCAAGTTGCGAGCCTATCTGTGGGCGGTGAAAGCCTTGATGCGGCGCGTGCACAGCTTGTCCAATGGGCGGCGCGTCCCATTAAACTGACTGATGGTGACCGTAGTTGGCAGCTGTCACTCGCGGATCTCGGCATTCAAGTCGATGTTGAAAGTACCCTTGATGCGCTTAAACAGGCGCCTGCTCAAAGCAAATTGCAGCCTCATTTAAATGTCGATCTGGTCAAGACGCAGGATGCACTCTTTAACCTCAGCACTCAGGTCAATATCGACGCAGTACCCGGGAGCGCGCCCCAGCAGGGACGCTCAATGGATATTCCTGTTACGCTCAGCCGTTTGCAGGCGGATGCTGCCGGCGAATTGGCTGATGGTGTCCTCGAACTCGATATGATGATTGTCGATCCGCCCACAACCAACGCGCGTGGAGTCGATACCAGTGCCCGTACGACGCACATTGTCGAGGCGGGGCAGGAGTTAGCGCTCATCGCCCGTGACTATGGCGTGGATATGCAGGATATTCTGGCACTCAACAACATCAGTGATCCTGATTTGTTGTATGTCGGTCAGGAATTGATCATCCCTGCGTCGGGTGAATACGAACCGACGCAAGCGGATGCACCTGCTGCACCCACCAACAGCGGCAAGTCCATCGTGGTATCGACTGAGGAACAGCGTATCTATGCCTATGAAGATGGCAAGCTGGTGCACTCACATCTGGCTTCAACCGGACTGCCTGCCACACCGACTGTCAAAGGCGAATTCAACGTATACGTCAAGTATGTCGCTGATGACATGAGCGGCCCCGGCTATTACCTGCCGCAGGTGCCTTATACCATGTACTTCTATCAGGGTTATGGCATTCATGGCACCTACTGGCACAACAGCTTTGGCCGCCCCATGAGTCACGGCTGCGTCAACCTGCCCACGCCCGAAGCCAAATGGTTCTTCGATTGGGCGTCTGTCGGCACGCCCGTACGGGTGATTTAATGCAGTTCTGAATCCGCTTCTGCGTATCAGCGGTTCAATTTGCTTGGATGACTTTCTGGTTTGCGATAATTTGCGCTGCCGCATCGCGCACGCTTTCGTTCGCACTGTTCAAAGCTGCCTGAACAATCTCCTCAGCCGCCTCTGACATCAGGCTGTTGCTGATGCGAACAAACTGAATTTGCGTATGGCAGTCGGTTTCGCGTTGATACGCCGCTCGCAAAATCGTCGCCGTGCGCGGGTGATGAATCCACGCTAGCGGCCATATAGCGGCTTCCCGCGCCTGTGCCATCTCATCCTGTATTGCGGCTTCCAGAGCGTTGATAATCGCCTCACTTGCCGTATGCTGATCCAGCTTGATCTTGAGGTAATTGGTCGCGTGGAACACCCCCCGCAGCAACGCTTGCCGTGACCATCCGCTGCTGGTCTGAATAATGCCCGCCAATTCGCCTAAACAGGCGTCGCCTGCCACTTCCAGCCAACTCAGCGTCGCCGCATACTGCACTTCCGGATCAGGATCATCCAGACTGCGCCGGATAACCGGTATCGCCTTTGTCATGCCGTTCGTGCCCAACACTTCCAGCGCCTTCACCCGCACGTCAGGATCATCCGCCAGCAGCACTGCTTCCAGCACTGGAATGGCCGCCGGGTCTTGGCACTCGCGCAAACCCCACGCCGCGGCGTCCCGTACGCTGTCCACTTCGTTTTGTAGCACAGTGGTCATCAGTTCAAAGGCGTTCAACTCACGCGCGTCACACAACGCATACATCGCGCCTTCCCGCACGCGTGGATCGTCATCGCGCAACGCCTGCTTAATCAGCGGCTCAATCGCGAACCACGAGAAGCCATATAGATACCGCGCCACCGATGCCCGTGTTCGTGGATTGCCTTCGGTCAGCATCTTCTGCATCACCAACCGTGCTGCACGGTCGCCACGCTTGTTGAGTAGTTTCGCCGCCGCATACCGTACATAAAACGATTCACTGCGCAGCGCTTCCGCCGCCACATCCAGCGATACTGCGCTCGGTGGCAGCACTTCCAGTAGTTGTGCCAATCGTCCAACCGTCAGGCTGCGTTTGCCTTGCTGCGTATAGCTCGATGATAGACGTGGTTCTCGTCCGGTGATCATACTTTGATTACTCACGGTACATTTTCCTATCGCAGCGTTGCCAGTACGGCATCTTGAATCAACAGTTTGTTGGTTTTCAGATCAACCACGTTCAGCCGCAGTTGCCGCTTATCATTAATATTGAAAATCGCTTTGATGCGGTCGTTTCCCGGCTGTCCTGCTGGCATCAACTTTGCCAGAAACGTTGCCGCTTGTTCGGGATTAATCGGCACAATTTGCTGGTCGGCTTTCTGCACCTGTGCGACGAATACCGCTTGTCCGCCTTCGTAATTCACTTCCAGCATCGAAAACGAGTCGCTGTCGATTTCCGCCACCACGAATTCCATCTCCTGCTGGTTGTCATGCGCCGCGCCTAGCAGCACCTCAATCGGCTCTGGCAGCGGATAGCGGCTGCCTGCTGGAATAATCTCGTCATACTCATGCTGGCCTGTCGCCGGATCAAGATGGCGAATGCCGTAACTGTGTGCCAGATAATCTTCCAGTCCGTAACCGGCTGCCACTTGCAGTGCGCCCTCGACAATCGCCGTGAACGGTTTATCCGCCCGCACCGCCATACCAGAGAAATATTCTTTCAGCGTTTGCTGCACCGATGGCATCAACGAAATGCCGCCCACCATCAGCACATAATGAATGTCCTCTTTGAAGATGCCTCTTCGGTGCGCGACATGCATCACCTTATCCACGATATGCCGCAGGCTCGAATAGAATCCATTGGCCTCGAGTACGTGTTCCAGTTCCGTACGGCTCACCGTCAGTGAATACGACTTCGAACCCGTCTCAAACTTCACATCAACTGACTCTTGAGTAGATAGGGCAATCTTGGTATTTTCGCAGATCGTCAGCAGCGCCGTGTAACTGTTGCCGAGTTCTTGTGTTGAAACGCCAGTTTGCTTAAGCACATACCCCAGCAGCCATTGATCGATGTCGCTGCCGCCGATGATACGTCCCGCTTTGGCAATGACTTTTGCTGCGTGTGATCCAGCTTTGCCGCGCATCATCCGCCCTAAGAACCCGCCCGTCTTCTCGCGGCTTTCCGGCAATTGCACCAGTGACAAATCAAGCGTCCCGCCGCCAAAGTCGAACACCAGCACGATAGCCTTCGGCTCGGTCACCAGATACCCCAGCGCCGCAGCCGTTGATTCGTCCACAATTCGCACCCGCTCCGGCGGCATGTCGTCGATCAGTTCATTCAACCACGTCAGGTAGCCTTCAAACGACGCCACAGGCGAGGTCAGCACCAGTTGTTCAATCTCGCTCTTGGGATATGGCAGTGCGGCCAACACGCTGCGGACAAAACTCCGTCCTGAGTCACGGTCGGCCCACGGGACACCGTCAATTACGCGCGGCGCTGGGGTAGGTGTAGCCACAATTCCGCGTTTGAAGTTGCGGAACAGGCGGTTATCCTGCCGGTAATCCAACTGCTGATCGCGCACTACTTGCCCCAGCGTGACGCGTCCGGTCTTCGCATCCTCCACGTATAGCAGCGATGGAATCAGCGGCATCGTATCATCTGAGCTTCGTGTACTTAAATGGGGTAAGGCAACAACCTGAGGCTGGTCATGCTGGGTATCCCACGTGGCAACGACGCTGTTCGTCGTGCCGAAATCAATGGCAACTTTATGAGACATATTCAGTTTTTGCGCTTTTCAATAGAACAATAATACTCAGTATAGATTAATCCAAACTCGGATCATCAGCCTTTTGATGGAACTCCCCTAAATATTGGGTTCTACCTTCTCTATCACTGATCTAACTTAAATCATACAACCAATGGTTTAGATTATACGTATATGAGTCTTGAGCGGACTTCAATCCGCGCTCGTGTATAATGCAACTATCAAGATCGTGAAGGGTTTCACATGCGTATAATCGTACACACCGGTAAAGGTGGCGTCGGCAAAACCAGCATTTCAGCAGCAACCGCTTTACGCTGCGCCGAGATGGGACTCAAAACCATCGTCATCAGCACCGATACCGCCCACAGCTTGGGCGACTCGTTAGAGAAAGAAATCGGGCCAGAACCCGTTCAGTTGTATCCTAACCTCTGGGCGCAGGAAGTCGATGCCCGTTACTCGATGGACAAGTATTGGGGCTTGTTCCAGAAGTACATGGTCGCGCTCTTTAGCAAACAGGGCGTAGAAGATGTGGTCGCCGAAGAAGTAACCATCCTCCCCGGTTTGGAAGAAGGCGCGCACCTCCTCTGGATTAACAAGTATGTCAATGAAGGCCAATTCGATGTATTAGTCGTGGATGCCGCCCCGACCGCTGAAACACTCCGCCTGCTCAGCCTCCCTGACGTCACACGCTGGTGGTTCGAGCGCATTCTCACCCTGACGCGCGGTGTCAGCCGTGTCATCCGTCCCATCAGCAAACTCATGCGGCGCGGTGATGCTATGCCCGAAGAAGACGCCTTTACACAGGTACAGCAGTTGTTTGATACACTCGACCGCGTTCGCCAGTTGCTGACCAACCCTGAAATGAGCAGCATTCGTCTGGTGGTCAATCCTGAAAAGATGGTCATCAAAGAGACACAGCGCACCTACACCTACCTCAATCTCTATGGCTATGCCACCGATGCCATTCTTTGTAACCGCATCATTCCACCCGAAGTGACCGATCCATACTTCACCGCTGCCAAAGCCAAGCAGCAGGAAAATATGGCCTTCATCGGTGAAGCCTTTGGTGAACTACCGCTTTTCAAAGCGCCGATGTTCGGTCAGGAGGTCGGTGGCCTAGAGACACTCCGTAAATTAGCCACCGAGCTTTATGGTGATCGGAACCCTGCTGAAAAGCTGTTTGGTGGAAAGACCCATAACATCGAAAGCAATGGAGATGGCAGCTTTACGCTCAGTGTGCCGCTGCCCTTCGCCAACAAAGATGACATGGACTTGTATCGTTCGCGGGATGAGTTGACGCTGCGTGTTGGCCCCTACCGCCGCAATATCGTACTGCCCTATGCCCTTTGGGATTTAGAGATCGGCGACGCGAAGTTTGAACAATCAACGCTCCGAATCAAATTTTATAAAGATGAACGGAAGCAAAAGCAGCGCGCCTGAAACGCACTATCGCTTGCTGCGTGATGAAACTGTCACTGCGCCTTCCGATATACTCGATTACTCCGTTCGAGAACCGGCTTTTCTAAACCGCGTTTCATCGAATGGCACCGTAACTCCCTCACTACCGGCTAAGGTCGGCGAGGGAGTAATGCCTGCGACAACGACCGCTGCTGAGGTGGATCACGTTGCAGAGCATGTACAAGCTTCCCGTACAGGTGCGCCGCGCCGTTCGCTGGCCATGCAGGTCCGCTTCCTACACACGCTGTGGTTTGCCGCTCGTCTTTTCGCCAATGTCCTCTTCTGGTACTACCTGATGCCAAAAGTCATTGGGCAGGATCGTGTCGACGCGGGCAGCACCGGACGCTTTGTCAAATACGCTCGCAGCTTCCGTGGGTTCGCCATCATCATGGGCGGTGTCATGATCAAGCTGGGGCAGTTCATCTCCACCCGCGAAGATGTGCTGCCTGAAGAGATCACCCGCGAACTCGCTGGCTTGCAGGACGAAGTGCCCAGCGTACCGCAGAAGGAAATCCGTAAAGTCATCGAGCATGAACTCGGCTCGGTGGATCAGCGTTACAAATGGCTGGCCGATACCCCGATCGCCGCTGCTTCGTTGGGGCAGGTCTATCGTGGACAGCTCCACAACGGCGATAAGGTCGTCGTCAAAGTCCAGCGTCCCGGCATTCGTGAGATTATCTACACCGATCTCGCCGCCCTTCGGATTGTCGCCCGCGTCGCTAACCAATTTCGCTTTATCCGCCGCCGTGCTGATATGGCCTCCTTGACCGAAGAGTTTGGCCGCGTGCTGCTCGAAGAAATCTCCTACAAACACGAAGCGCGCAATGCCATCCGCTTTGCCGAGATGTTCACAGATGATATGGGTATCTATATCCCCACCATCTATCCTGAACACTCCACTGATTCCATCCTCACCATTGAGGATGTGACCACCATCAAAATCAACGACTATCCCGCGCTCGAAGCCGCCGGCGTCAGCCGCAAAGCCGTTGCCAAGCGCCTCATGGATTGCTACCTCAAACAGGTCTTTGAGGAACGCTTCTTCCATGCCGATCCACATCCCGGCAACCTTTTTGTCTATCCGCTGCCTCATGCCAATGGGACTCGCGATTACGGCGCGGATGGACGACCCTTCTATTTGATCTTTGTCGATTTCGGCATGACCGGATCGCTCTCGCCGCAGTTGGCATCCGGCCTCATCAGCACACTCACCTCGGTCGTCACCCGTGATGCAGAAGGCTTGGTCAAGAGCTATGAGCAGCTAGGCTTTCTCATGCCCGACGCTGATACCGAACGCATCGTCGAGGCCACCAAAGCCGCCTTTGACACCGTTTGGGGCATGAGCATGACCGACATCAAAAACGTCAGTTATACCGATGCTCGCGAACTCGGTGCCGAGTTCAACGACCTGATTTACGCCATGCCATTCCAAGTGCCGCAGGACTTCATTTATCTGGGCCGTGCGATGGGTATTCTCAGCGGTATGGCGACCAGTCTCGATCCCAACTTCAACCCGTGGTCAGAACTTGCGCCTTACGCCCAGCGCATGATGACCGATACGCTGCGGAACGGTAGCGTCGGTGGCCTTTCTGGTGAGGTGGTCGGACTGCCTTTTATCAACAGTCTTTTTAGTGGTAATGCGCCCCAAGTGCTCTTGGAAGCAGGCAAGATGTTGGTCAATCGTGCGGTCACGGTACCCCAGCAGCTAGACAACGTCCTGACTCAGTTAGATCGCGGCGAACTGACCGTGAAAGTCACGCCCACTCCCACCTATCGCAAACAGTTGCAGCGCGTGGAATTGCAGAGCAAACGCACCACCCGTGCCACGCTGTTCACGGGCTTGCTCATCTCGTCTACGCTCTTTTACACGCACGGCGACAGCACCTTCGCCGTCATCGGCTTCATCGCTTCCGCCGCCGCCTTCTTGAGCATCATGTGGATAGGGGAATAGCGCTTCTTCGCAAGATTCAATTCATGTTTTGTAGGGATACGGTATGCCGTGTCCCTTTGCTTTCGCCTATTCCTACGGTGCGCTTGTCGTCGTTACCTCCGGCACAATCCCATCCGCCTTAACCTCAAATACCCATGTATACGAAAAGGCTACCTCATCTAAGTCATTGTATTGAACGTATGCAACATGTTGATCTTGTTTTGCATCTGACATATCCACGCATTTTATAAAAGGTCCTACATCCGACCATTCAATACTCGTAACAGGCTTTCTCCACCCATCAACAAAAAACTTAAAAGTCTTTTCGAAATTTCCTTCAATACTGACAATTTGAGCAGGTAAATCAGCCATAATTCCGTGTGGATTTCCAGTTTACTTGACAAAGGCAGCTTTGCTAATATGAACACATAAAAGCTTTCCAATAGAGAGATTTTCATTCGAAATATCGACCAAATGTATGGGTGTTGGCATAGGATGTGCTAGTGTTTCGCTCACAATCGGCATGGGTATCCACCCAAGAAACTGGCATGGAATGCAAAATGCGTATCCAATGCCTACAGCAAATAACACGACCAATATAATAATGATTTGCCTACGCCACCGTTTCACATCATTCCCTTAGTTCACTACGCTCTCGTTATAATTACGATAACATGATTCGTTCTGCGCTTCTCGTCTTGTTCTTTCGAGTCCCTTTTACGGGCTTTATTTCCCTTGCCGGAGGTCTATCCTCCGGTCGCTTTATTAGTCCTAAGAAGGCCATAACAGGTCTTTATGCTTTACAACGTTATGTAACTTCGCTATCATTCACATGCTAGCTATTCATATGGAATTGGAACCGCCTATGATTGCCCAAATTTTCCCATCTACCCCCAATCGGATGTTGCCATAGCCTGACGACGCCATCATTCCTCATCAGAACCCCGCGTCAATAAGCTAGAGCAGCATATTCCTTTATCAACCGATAAAGCGCTTTGCCGCGCATATTGACCGCGAGGAACATCATGATTCAAATAACCGATCTCCACTTGCTCCAGTGGGACAACCGTCATGTCCGGGCATTGTTAAACAGCAAAGATGACCTTGCTGCGCTCTTGCAGGTTTCCATTCCTGTCGACTGGCCGCAGTTCCCTGAAGCTTTCACACTACAGCCTGATGAAGAAACCGACGCCACTATGCCGCCTCAGGGGTGGGGTGGATACTTCTTCATCGACACTCGGAGAAATGCACTTGTGGGTTCTGGTGGCTTTCACGGCCAGCCTGACGCCTCAGGCAGTGTGGAAATTGGCTATGAAATTGCGACTGAATATTGGAATCAAGGCTATGCAACTGGGGCGGTTCGATTACTTGTCAATCTAGCCTTTGCTCACCGGCAGGTGAAAGCCGTTCTTGCCACCACACTTGGCGAAACCAACGCTTCAAACAGCGTGCTCAAGAAGGTCGGCATGAAGTTCATCACCGAACTGGATGACCCCGAACAGGGCAAGCTCTGGCGCTATCAAATCACACGAGACGACTATCAGCCAGATGAATTGTAGGGGTGGTATTCTTTCCGCTCATCACTTCATACTATTTTGTAACGGAGGTGTATCATGGCAGACCACAATGACCAAAACGTATTCGATGACGGGGTGTTGTTTTGAGCCAATGAGCAAGCGGCGCAAGGGTTACCCGTCTGAAACCCGCGTCAAGCGAGGACGCCGCATCGTTCATGGCGACAAAGAACTCATCGAAAAGCTTGGACGCGACGACCTGTGTCCATGTCAGTCGGGCAAACGGTTTCAAGAACTGTTGCATGAATTCCGGTCACTATGACGGTCGCAATCGTGACCACTACTTTTAGAGACGAATAATCGCCAAATGGCTGTTCATTGAGCAGCCATTTCCCCTCAAAATTCACCAAATCTCTTCACAACCCTCTGCGTCTCTGCGGTTCAATAGTATTTCTTCGTTTCTTCGAGTCTTTGTGGTAATAATGCACTTGCATTTCGTATTGAGAGCCAAAAGCTAACTGCTAACAGCCAATCGCCGTCCTAATACTCCAACATCCGCTCCAACTGGATTTTTACCGCCGCCCATTCGTGATCCAAAATCCGGAACCACGCCGTATCCCGATCACGCCCCTTCACAATAAAGTGCGCCTCCTGAATACCCTCGAATTGGAATCCCATCTTGAGCGCTGCTTTCCGTGACCGTTCGTTGAGAGCGTTGCACTTCCACTCCAACCGCCGGTAGCCGAGGTCAAACGCATGCTTGAGCATGAGATACGTCGCCTCTAAATTCGCCATCGTCCGCTGCGCAATCGGGCTGTACCAGATGCTCCCTAGCTCCACCTTGAGATGTTCGGGATAATTGTTCATGTAGGTTGCGACGCCCACCGGAGAGTTCAATTCGAGGTCAAACGTACACATCGCCAGCCCGTTCGGAGCATCCACCGACCCCCGTAAATATGCCCGCATCTCGTCTGGGTTCGCGAATGGTCCACCGTTCATCCACCGCCAGATGACCGCCTCCGCATCATACGACGGAATCGTCCGCTCCCCAATCGTAATGGGTGTGCCGTTCGAAAGCTGATACAGAATATCCGTGTGTGCTTCCAAATCCAGTGGTACCAGCCTCACATAGTGGCCTTCCAAAGTCACCGGTGTCATTTTCGCGGGCAGATTCTTTCGCCGTTCCAATACATATTCCGGTAGGGGCGCAGGCTCGGGCAGTGGCTCATAATTCATAGGTCATCCTTATTGCATAGTCATGGAAATAAACGCCCTGATATTACCATCTATTCTCGTTTTCCAAACGCTGTGATCGCCCTCAACATCTTGTTCATCGTAGGGGCAAGATATATCTTGCGTTAAATCGATTTTGTGAGGCTGTCTTAGAATCAAAAAGGCGACCCCGACTGGCCGCCTCTGAATTCTATCGACTACAGACTATCGACTGCTTTACACAATCTCCACCCATTCGCCGTTCGGGGCGCGGGTGTATCGTGGTTGATCATCATTGGTAGTCTCATCGCGCTTGGGCTTATCCGAGGCCATCCAGTCGTGCTTGCGTTTCTCTTGCCAGCGCCCACGACTACCCCAACGGTTATCCCAGTCCCAACCTTGGTTCCAGAACTCCCGACCGCGACCTTCACCATGTCCCCAACCGCCATGACCACCATGCATCAATGTGCGGACGCCGACGAAAATCAAGCCCAGCGCGATCAAGGGCAGGAAGAACTTGAACAGTCCGAAGAAAATAAATCCCGCAAACAAAATCGCCGGGAAGAAAAACATCGGATATGGCTTGCGTCCCCAACCGCCTCGGTAGCCCCAATCACCACGATAACCGCTCATCCTGTACATCGTATTTACTCCTATGATGTTGATCATTGCTCTTTTATACGCGCGGTTTTCACGCGAGTATCAAGAGTTGCATCAAAACTAGCCAAAAGGGTAGCTCATCCGTATGAAATCTAGACTTTGGTTGGGAAAATTTGACTTATCGCGAACGCCGCATGCCACGCTCGGAGAGGATGCCCACCACCGCCACCAAGATGCCGCCCCCGCAGCAAATCAGCAGAACATTCTGCCCCAATTGCGAGGAGAAGAAGGCAAACAGTACTGCCATAATCAGCAGGATAAGAATGACCCAGCCGACAAGGCGTGTGTTGCGTGAAAAACGGGTCTTCTGATTGAACTCATTCATGATATTTGAAGGCGGATTTTCCATCCGCCCTCTCTCATTTCTCTGCGTCTCTGCGGTTCAAATCTGGTCTTTACTCGACCTGAACCTTCACCTTGGTTTTACCCGTGGTTGAAGGCTTGTCGTTGTCATCATCCGTCTTTTCGTCAGTCACGTCCTGCACGCGGGTCGTGGCCTTCTCAATCTCACCGATGGCTGCATCCACCAGCACTTGGAAGCTCTTGATGAATTCCTTGCTGGCCGAAGCGCCGTGTTCGCGGAAGCCTTCCGGAAGCAGCGCTTCCAGTGCCTTGCTGGTGTGTTCCAGTGCGCGCCGTTGATGATAGATGAATGACTCCACCGGATTGTTTGGATTTTCGTCCGGCGTTTCAACTTCTGGATTGTGGTTGACCTGTTCGTTATCAGACATTTTGAGTGATCTCCTAATTACAACTCGTTACACTATACTATACGCAGTTTTGATGTAAAAGTCGCACTCAGCTTGTTCCGCCGATAGTCACGTTATCCACCCGTAGGGTAGGCACACCAATCGTCCCGAACATTGGCACCACATGCAAATCATTCCCCACCTGCGTGATATTGTTCAAGAAATCATTGAGCGTCGTGGCGACCGTCACGCCGCCCACTGGCCCGACGATTTTGCCGTTCTCAATCCACAGCCCGTTCGCGCCCATCGAGCAGTCGCCCGTGATCGGGTCAATACCGCCCGTCTGCATCACGCTGATGACGTACAACCCTTTATCCACGCCCGCGATAATCTCGTCTTTCGAGACGTTCCCCGGTTGCATATAGAAGTTGCTGGGAGCCAGCATAGGCAAACTGCGATGCCCCGCCCGTTGAGCGTTACCCGTTGATTTCACGCCCGCTTTCTTGGCCGTATAGCTGTCATAAGTCAGGTTCTGCAAAACCCCTTCATCAACCAACCGTGTCGCCGAGGTCGGCACGCCTTCACCGTCAAATGGAGCCGAAGCCAACCCGCGCTTCAGCCGCCCGTTATCCATCAGCGTCACCATATCACTACCGACTTGCTGCCCCATCTTGTCCATCAAGAATGAGCGTTTCTTCTGCCACGCCTCCGCCGAAAGTGCTGCGGCCAGTGCCCCTAAAATTTGTGCTCCCACGAAGTAATCGAACACCACCGTGCCTACTTGCGTCGGAACCGGCTTGCCGCCCAGCATGCTCACGGCCTTTTCGCTGGCTTCCACTCCGATGGCCTTCGGATCAAGGTCCCCGAAGTAATTGGATGCGCCCATGCCGAAAGCGTTGGTCATCTCACCATCTTCGCCTCTTGCAATCGACATTAAGTAGGCGAATGCGGTTGTTCGTCCGTACTGCCCCGCGAAGCCGTTTGAGTTCGCCAGATAAAAGTGACTGATGGCGTCACCGTAATTGCAAAATTCTGCCAGTATCACGCGTGGATCATAATCCAACGCCGCCCGTTCCACGCTCTTGAGCAGTGCGATTTTGTCGCTAGTCGCGACGCTGGCGAGTTTGTCATCCCATATTTCGAGGTCATCGTCAGGTACAGGCCGTGCTTCTGGCAGGCTGCGATTGGTATCCGGCGTCGCGACTTTCGCCAGTTCCAGCGCCGTGCGCCACGTCTGCTCAATCCCGTCGTCCGAGAAATCTGAGGTGTAGGCATAACCCGTGCGTCCCTCTTCAATCACTCGCACGCCCAAACCGCGCGCGCTGGATTGCGAAAGCTGCTCGACTTCGCCCTTGCTCACCTTAATTTGAGTTTCGGTATCCTGTGTAATCACGGCTTCTGCTTGGACACCATTAGCCGATGCACGCTTAACGACTTCTTTCGCTAGTTCAAGATAATCAGTCATGTTGATTGCTCCCTTTGAATAGGATCGTTACATCGTGCTGGATACAGGCTCGTCCGTGCCGCCGACGGTCGCAACCGGAATGCGAATGGTGGGTTGCCCGACGCTCACCCGCGCGCTTTGCATCTTCCCGCACATGCCCATGCCCGGATCAAGCGCCAGATCATTCCCCACCATGTCAATCTGCATCAGTGTCTTTGGCCCGTTGCCGAACACTGTCGCCCCGCGCACAGGCGTGGTCAGCTTGCCGTCTTCGATCATGTAGGCTTCAGTCGCATTGAACACATAATCCCCACGCGAGATGTCCGCTTGTCCGCCCGCCATCCCCTTGATGTAAATCCCTTTCTTGACCGACTCGATAATCTCCAGCGGATCGTGTTCGCCTTGGTCAATGAAAGTGTTTGTCATGCGGGGCATCGGCATATGGCGATAGCTCTCGCGCCGTCCATTGCCCGTTGAGTGTTCACGCCCCACGCGGCGGCATTCCACCTTGTCCCACATGTATTCCTTGAGGATACCTTTTTCAATCAGCACTGTGCGCTGCGCCGGCGTACCGTCGTCATCAAACTTGAGCGACCCACGCCGCCCCGGTATCGTTCCATCATCAATCGCGGTGATAATCGGGTTTGCCACCTGCTGGCCGATCTTACCCGTATACGCCGAGCTGCCCTTGGTGATGAAGTCCGCTTCCATCTGGTGACCGCATGCTTCATGGAACAGCACACCGCCCCAGCCGTTGCACATGACCACCGTCATATCGCCTGCAGGGCAGGGCTTCGCATCCAGCATCCGTACCGCGCCTTCTGCCATTCCGCGAATTTTTGCGAGAGCGTCATTTTGATCCAGCAGTTCGAGTCCGATGCGTCCGCCGAAGCCTTCGTTAATACGTTGCAGTGTGCCATTCTTACCCGCCACCACGCTGCCTCGCATCTCGGTAAACGTCCGGTCATCTTCGACCTGTACGCCTTCCGAGTTGAACAGCCACATCCGCCGCCGTAGTTCCAAATATCCGGCTGACACCTGTACAATGTGCGGACTGTAGGCTCGTGCCGCCACATCTATACTGCTCAGCAGCGCCGCTTTCTCCGCCACGCTCATCGTGTCAAATGGCTTTTCCACAGGATATTCCAGCGGGCTTTTTACAGTCGTCAAATCGACAATTTGCGTCTTGCTGCTGCCGCTTCCTGCCGAAGCCGCCGCTCGCGCCGCGTTTATCAAACTCTTTTCATCCAGTTCATCCGTATAAGCGTAAGTTACCAAATTGCCAAAAAAGACCCGCACGCCTGCGCCCCTGTCAGCCCCGCGCACCGCCTGTTCCAGCCGCGAGTCGTCTAGCCGCAGTTGCAGCGATACCACATCTTCCACATAAATCTCGGCCAAATCCGCGCCTGTTCGCAGCGCCTCTGCCAGTACCTTCTGCGCCAGTTCCTTTTCAATCATCGCTGAAGTTCCCTCCTTAAAATCGGACAATTGGTCTTTAACTCAATACGTATTGCCGCCTAGAAAGGTTCGTTTCTTGTTTTGCATCTTGCAGATGTCCCGAAAATAGTCTGTCAGTTACGCTGATTTGCTCCCCTCTGCCATGAAATGGAGAGGGGCTGGGGGTGAGGATTACATTTCATCTCGTTACTTTCTCAAACCCACCTTGCGACTATGGACTATAGACTATCGACTCAATACCCCCGCTTCCGGTTCAATCGGTTGAGCAGGGGCTTGTTCTCCAAATAACGCTGCAAGTTCTCCGCAAACAGTGCTGCCGCTTTCTCGTGCATCTTAATCGTGTTGCCAGAAATATGCGGCGTGATAATCACATTATCCAAATTCCAGAACGGACTCGTCGATGGCAGTGGTTCTTCTTTGAAGACGTCCAGTGCTGCCCCCGCGATCTTCTTACTCGAAAGCGCCGTGATCAGTGCCGCCTCGTCAATCACCGCTCCCCGTGCCACATTGATGAGCACTGCCGTCTTTTTCATCGCTGCAAGCACCGCTTCATCCACCACCGGCGGCGCACCCTCGACCAATGGCGTCGTTACCACCAACCAATCACACAACCCGACCATCGAGGCCAACGCTTCCGGCGGATACAGCCGCGCTGGAATAATCCCCTCCGGATCGCCTGTTCCCGGTTCGATATAACCCTCATGGTCAGCCGTCTCTTTGAGGTTGCGCTTGGTCGCCAAAACGGTCATGCCAAATGCCGAGGCCAACCGCGCCACCTCCCGCCCGATACTCCCGTACCCCGCAATTCCGATAGTTTGACCGCGCAGTTGGTGTGGCGTGAAAATATCGAAAGGTTTCTTCGGCCAGTCTGATTTCGCCTGAAGTTCCAACGCTGCTGGCAGCTTGTAAGCGAACGCCAGCATCATCATGAAGGTATATTCCGCCATCTGTACAGCATGAATTCCACTGCCGCTCGTGACCTCCACGTCTTCAACCTTGATGATCGGCTGCTTGATCATGGTATCCAACCCTGCCGAGTGCGTTTGAATCCAGCGCAGGCGCGGCGCTTGTACCGGTTCAGGGAAGCTTCGCAGCGTATACAGAATCTCCGTCTGTGGCCAAACGGAGTCGGGCACATTCGGGAAATGCCGTTCGATTTGCAAGCGAGGCGATATCGACCTTAATTTGGCGATGATTTCATCCGAAAAATCCATTGCGACGACGACATGTATGGGTTCTTGGCTCATGGGTTGTTCTCCTGATAATAACATGCTGATAATAGGCGTTTGTCGAATAGGACGCAACGTCCAGACTGCCTAACCACTTGGCACCAATCATCGACATAGCTTACAAACTTCGTTAAACTCTTGGCTGTACTTGGGGGTATATATCATGTGCCATCGTTCACCGAATGCGCCGCATGGTATGTCGAAGTCTCTGCTTACTTTTCACGTGATTATCTTAAACAGAGAGGAATGTGACAGTGAAGAAGATCGTATTGCTATTGGGTCTCGTTTTATTGATAGGCGTCTTTGGCGTCAGTGCGCAAGACGCAAACACTACCGCTGCGCCTTATACCTGCCCGAAGCAGGGCGGCACGCTCGTAACGGCTATTGCCGATAATCCCGTCAGCCTCAATGGCATCTATGCCAACGACGGTATTTCCGGCGCGGTGCTCTCATATCTCTTCAATCCCTTAACGCTCGGCGGCGAGAACTGGGGCACCCAGATCACGGGTGATCTCGCCGAAAGCTGGTCGGTCAGTGAGGACGGCCTCACATGGACATTCAACCTGCATAAGGGTGTCAAATTCAGCGATGGTAAGGAACTGACCGCCGCCGATGTGGTCTACACCTTCAAAACCATCGAAACCTCTGCCGAAGATATTGCGCCTTTCCGCCCGCGTTTCTATCAGGGGGACAAGGCCATCGCCTTTGAGGCCAAAGACGACTACACCGTTGTCGCGCATCTGACCGAGCCGAATGCCTCGTTCTTCACTGACATCAGTGTGCCGATCATCCCCGACAAAGCCCTTGAAGGTCAGGATTTGCGCACGGGTGAATTCAATCGCAAGCCCGTTGGTACTGGCCCCTTCAAGGTTGCCGACTGGACGACAGGCGAAAGCATTACCCTCGAAGCCAATGAGAATTACTTCAAGGGTCGTCCTTGCGTCGATAAACTGATCTTCCGCATCATTCCGGACTTGCAGGCACAGGTCAACGCCCTCCTGACTGGCGAAATTGACTTTCTCCTGAACGTTCCCGGTGCATCTGTCGAACAGTTCAAGACCAACGCCGACTTCACCTTGGACATTGCCGAATACGACAGCCTTTTCGGCATTTTCTTCAACAATGACCGTGACCAATTCAAGGACAAGCGCATTCGTCAGGCTCTCATGATCGCCATTGATCGCAAAGCGCTGGTCGATAGCGTCCGTCAAGGTTACGGCGCAGTTCATAACTCACACTTCGATCAGGCCGTTCCTTTCTACAAGGACGACAAATTGGGTGGTTATGACTACGACCCCAAGCGTGCTGGTGAAATCCTCGACGAGGTTGGCATCAAAGACGTCGATGGCGACGGCATTCGTGACCTCGATAATAAACCTTGGGTGATTCACTTCCTGTCATTCCAGGAAGGCTTCCGTGACTATTTCTCGGTAGCGACCGTTGTCCAAGCTTACTGGAAGGATATCGGTATCGATGTTGAACTCGAAACCCGCGATCTCTCCACTATGATTTCGCAGTTGTATCAAGAACGTAAGCTGGATAAGCCCTTTGACGTCATGGTTTCCGGTTGGTCACAGATTGGCCCCGAACCGAACAGCTACGCCAACTTCTACATGACTACGCCTGAACTCGGCCCGAACTTGGAAAACTACGAAAATGCGGAAGTCAACGAATTGTTCGAAAAAGCGCGTACCCTTACGGACACCGCTGAGCGGATGAAGATTTACGAACAGATTGAAAAGATTCTGTGGGACGAACTGCCGACTCTGCCGTTGTACCGCAATCGTAATCCGGTCGTCATCAGCAAACGCTTCAATATCGACGACGCCAGGCTTGATCTCTCGATGGGTTCGGGTTTCCAAAATCCTGAACGCATCTACCAATCCAGCTAATTTTTTCTTCCCTCTATCCCCTCCCCAGTAACTACTGGGGAGGGTTAGGGTATCCTTCTCTTTCACAGGACTCGAATGACTCGCTACCTCATCCGCCGCCTATTCCAGATGATCCCGCTGCTCATCGGGATTTCCATCCTTTCGTTTCTAATCATCAAAGCCGCCCCCGGCGATCCTTTGGTTGTCTACATTGATCCGAACAAACCGCCGCCCTCCGCGCAGGATATGGCGCGGCTCCGTGCCCAATTGGGTTTGGATCAACCGCTGCCCGTCCAATACATCCGTTGGCTCGGCAGCGCCCTTCAGGGTGATCTCGGCTTCTCGTTAACCGGACGCCGCGCCGTCAGCCTCGAAATCATGGATCGCCTTCCAGCAACCGCCTTGCTGGGCTTCAGTTCACTTGTTTTGGCGCTGGTGTTGTCGGTTCCAATCGCCCTATTTTCCGCCATCCGCCGCTACACATGGGGTGATTACCTCATCACCACCTTGTCCTTCATCGGCCTCAGCATGCCCGGATTCTTCATCGCCCTCTTGCTGATGCAGATCTTTAGTGTCCAATGGCGTTGGTTGCCCACCACCGGCATGCGTAACGTCCGCGAGAGTTATCAAGGTCTGCAAGCTGCCGTCGACATCGGACAGCATTTGCTGCTGCCGACCATCGCCCTTGCTGCCGCCTCCCTCGCCCGTTGGGTACGCTACCAGCGCTCCAGCATCCTTGACGTGCTGGCTCAGGACTACATTCGCACCGCCCGCGCCAAAGGCATGACTGAACGCCGTTTGCTACGGGTTCATGCCCTGCGTAATGCGCTGACACCCCTCATCACGCTGGTCGGCCTATCCATTCCCCAGTTGGTGTCCGGCTCATTTATCATCGAGTTCGTCTTTGGCTGGCCGGGTTTAGGCTTGCTGGCGGTCAATGCCGCTCTCAAACGTGACTTTCCCATCATCATGGGCGTGACCATGCTCACTGCTCTTTTCATAGTACTTGGCAATTTCTTCGCGGATTTAGCTTATCATTTCGTTGACCCTCGGATTCGCTATGAGTGACACTGTTGTTTTGTTGAACCAGAATGTGCCGCAAAATCCTTGGCGCATTACGTTGCGTCAGTTTCAGCGCCATCGTCTAGCCAATGCCAGCCTCATCCTGTTGATTGTGTTCTTACTGCTGGCTATCTTTGCCGATCGTATCGCGCCCTTTAATCCCAATGACATTGATCCACGTGCCGCAGGTGTGACGCGTGGATTTCCGCAGCCCCCAACCATCGAGCATCCTCTTGGCACCGACGATCTAAACCGTGATCTCTCGGCTCGCTTGCTTTATGGAATGCGCGTCTCGCTGGCCGTCGGCTTCTTGTCCATGTTCATCAGCATCGGCCTCGGTGTTACGCTCGGAGCCATCTCCGGTTATACAGGTGGCTTGCTCGATAACTTGCTGATGCGCCTTGTCGATATTTTTCTCTCGGTGCCCAGCTTCATCCTTTTTCTGGCGCTCAACGCTTTACTTGCCCCCAGCATTTGGACAGTGATCTTTATCCTCAGTGCTTTTAGCTGGATGGATGTTGCCCGTCTCGTGCGTGGGGAATTTCTCGCGCTCAAGGAACGCGATTTCGTCATCGCTGCCCATGCTATCGGAGCATCGCCCCGCCGCATTATCGTCTCCCATTTGCTGCCCAACGCCCTCGCGCCGGTCTTGGTCGCTGCTACCTTAGCCATCCCTGCGGCCATTCTCAGCGAGTCGGCTCTCAGCTTCATCGGCCTCGGAGTGCCGCCACCCAACGCCAGCCTTGGCAACATGCTCCAGGATGCCAAAGCGTGGCTCACGACCGCATGGTGGCTGTGGGTGACACCCGGCTTGGTCATCAGCCTGACCGTTCTGGCCTTCAACTTTGTCGGCGATGGCCTTCGTGATGCATTTGACCCAACCCTGCGCCGCTAAATTCATCGCGTCCACACAAATCCACGTCCGGCAGAAATGTTGTCAGAGCCGGATAATAACGGATGTCTGTCTGTTCCATTGGCACGCATGATTTCAACATTGAGCTGTTGGCCGTCTCCGCTTGGGTTCGAGATAAATCCAATCCACTGACTATCTGGTGACCATACAGGTTGAAACTCGTAAGCACTGGATGTAGTTAATTGTTGAATGTGCTCACGTTCAAGATCGTAAACAAAAATGTGACTTCCAATGTCGTTAGGTTGTGTCTGCGTAAAAGCAATTTGGTGGCTGTCAGGTGACCATACCGGCCAGCGATCATCCAGTTGATTGTCAGTGAGTTGTCGTTGATTTTGACCATCAGCATCCATCAGCCAGATTTCGCCTGTGCCATCACCGACTGAATGATTTGTCATATAAGCAATCCATTTACCATCAGGCGAATTCTTTGCGTTTAAATCGTTGAGCTTTGCATTGTTTGTCAACCGTTGTTGATCAGTTCCATCGGCGGCCATCGTATACAACTCTTGAAAACCATCCCGTGAAGTGGTGAAGACAATGCGCTTTCCGTCTGGCGACCAATCTGCTTCGAGATCATTGGTATATTCTGTCAGTTGCCGCTCAATCCCTGTCACCACATCTACTGCGAATAGCGCGGAAAAGTAGCCGTTGAGGCGTTCAAATACAATTGCCGTGTTGTCCGGTGAAACTCTTGGATGAAAATCACGTGTCCCAATGGATATCGGTCTCACTTCCTTGAATAGTCTGTCTGCTGTATAAATCCAATATTGGTTGCCGCTAGAGCCTAAAAATGCTACTCGGTTGCCATTTGGGGATACACTAATTTGAAATGCAACGTCGATTGGATTTGAGCCTTTATAGGGGATGATCGTCAACCGCTTCGTGGAGAAATCATACTCATGAAAAAGCACCCCACCATTCTCTTGACGTTCAATGAGCAATTTCCCGGTTGGCTCGCTAGGTGTATTGACGATGACTATCCAGATTACTCCAACCAGTAACACCAGCACCAACGTTAACAGCCATCGCCAGCGTCGCCTCAACCCGGTAAATCGCATCGCCTCTTGCCCCCTCACCCTAACCTCATTTATCCCATCCTACACGGAATTATTCTCGAATACTCAACGGTTGTGCCACGCTGCGAACACGCTCATTTCGAGGTTTGTGCGTAGCGTCTGCCCATCGCCTGTGTTAAATTAAGCATCATTGATTTGCACGAGGTTGGTTTTCAACAAGGTTTAGTCCGTTTATCGCGGACATGTGCAGCGTTACAGATTAGATCGTCAAGCAAAACAGCGTATTCTGTTTCTGAAGTGCCTCTAGTGCGCTTGTCTGATCGGTAGCATCATGGCTTTAGCCTGATGCGACGCTGTCAACTCAAAACCGACCACTGCTTAAAAGGAGAAATTAAATGGGATTAATGGATGGCAAAATCGCCTTGATTTTTGGTGTCGCCAATAAGAATTCAATTGCGTGGGGCATAACAAAAAAATTCCATGAGGAAGGCGCGACCATTTTGCTCAGTTATGCTGGCGAAGTGATGGAGAAGCGGGTGTTTCCGTTAGCGCAGGAAATTGGCTGTGAATTTGTGGAACCTGCCGATGTAGCGAGCGATGCGGATCTCGACGCCGTCTTCGAGAAAGTGAAAGCCAAGTATGGTCGGATAGATGTACTGGTTCATGCTGTTGCTTATGCGAACCGTGAAGACCTTGACGGACGTTTTATCGACATCTCGCGGGATGGCTTTAAGTTGGCGCTCGACATCAGCGCTTACAGCCTTATTGCGATGGCCAAGCGAGCTGAACCCCTCATGACCAATGGCGGCAGCATTATGAGCCTAACCTACTACGCCGCTGAAAAAGTCATGCCCAAGTATCATGTCATGGCGATTGCCAAGGCTTCGCTGGAGATGATCACCCGTTACCTCGCCAACGATATGGGACCCAAAGGCATCCGTGTCAATTCCATCAGCGCCGGGCCGATCAAAACCTTAGCCGCGGCAGGTGTACCCGGTATTCGTACGATGCTCAAATATAATGAAAAAACATCCCCTCTACGGCGTAACATATCGCAGGAAGAAGTCGGTAAAACAGCACTCTGGCTGGGTTCTGATCTCAGTAGCGCGGTGACAGGTGAAGTCGTCCATGTCGATGGCGGTTACAATATTCTTGGTCTCACTGCCACTGCCGAAGACCTCGCTGAAATGGGCGGCTAATTCCTGCAATCGCTACGCCTCGCTTATGGATTGGCGAATCTAGACCTTTATTGCCTCCTCGATTCCCCTCTCTACGAACTGGAGAGGGGGCGGGGGTGAGGATTTGTATTAATCAAAAAAGGACGTACTACACGTCCTTTTTTGTATCTTGTACTCAATTTCTGATAACTGCTATGGGAGTGGCCGCCGTCGCCACAACCCCCCGAAAAGGAGAATTACGATCACCGCGCCAACGAACGCCACAATAATGTCAATGTAACGGAGCGTAAATCCGGCTGTCAGTGACTCGGGGACTTGGATGCCCAGTACCGTGAACAGGATACCGCCGATAATCGCACCCAATAACCCGACAATGATATTGGATGTCATGCTCCGTCCGCTGCCCCGGAAAATGACGTTGGCTAGAAAGCCTGCAATCAACCCGATAATCAACCACGTAATGATGTACTGAGGCACAAAAGTAACCGTAATCGTGTTGTTCATAACCATCTCCCCTTGAGTTCAGCCAATCGCCTCGTAATGCTCGACCGTTGGGAACGGATCGTAGAAGTGGTGCAGCAGTCGCCGCCATTCTTGGTACGCTTCCGATCCCCGAAAACCGATGGTGTGGTCTTCGAGCGTGTCCCACTCCACCAATAATACGTATTGGTTGGCGATTCCGATGCAGCGCCGCAGTTCATGGCGCGTGTACCCCTTCATGCTGGCGATAATCGGCGACGCCTGTGCGAAAGCCGCCTCAAAATCGGCTTCCTGTCTGGTCTTCACATTAAGTATGGCCACTTCTAAGATCATCGCAATGCCCAATCGGTTGGATTGACCTGTCTCAAATTCCCATTATCACGGGAGCAACAGCCGAACCCCTCTTAAGCAGGATTCTGCATCACCACTTCGTAATGATTCATCTCGGATGGCACATCATAATAGGGCGAGATCAGGGCGCGGAATTTCTGAAACGCTTCCGATTGCCGGAAGCCGACCATATGATCATCCACAGTCTGCCACCGGATCATATTGACGTACTTGTTGCGAGTTTCAACGCACCGCCGCAGCTCATGCCCGATGTAGCCGTTCGCCGTCTCCACATATTGCGCCGCTTCTTTGAACGCCGCTTCGAATTCAGCTTCTTGCCCCGCCTTGACGTAAATTGTAACGATTTCCAGAATCACAATGACCATCCCTTGGTTATGAACCGCCGCCCACCTTCAGTCAATGCCGCCGCGATCAGCGCCTTCACCATATCCGGCACGATAAACGGCGCGACACCCACTGTCCACGCCTTCGACCAGTCAATTCCTAAAACACTTTTCAGCACCACGATGCCAAACAGGTAGATCACTAGCATGCCCGCCGCGCCACCCAACCAGCGCTGCCAGACACGCTTGCCACTGTGTTCAGCCAACCAGCCGGCGACACCCGCCGCCGCGATAAACCCGATCAGGAATCCCGCTGTTGGCCCGACCAGTGCCGCGCTGCCCTTACCGCCTGCGTCCAGCGGCAATCCCGCAGCGATCAGCGCTACATAAATCGCTTGGCTCAACAGTCCATCCCGCCAGCCCAACACCATTCCGCTCAGCACGACCGCCAGCGGTTGCAGCGTAAACGGCACTGGCTCTAGCGGAATGCTCACCCGCGCCGCGATAATCGTCAATACGGTAAACACTGCGATCTCGCCCAGCCGGTATAACTGGCTGCGTTCCTGTGTTTGAGGTAACGTCCGTAACATGATTGCCCTTTGCTCTAATTGATGTTCATATGGGTTGTAACACAAATAGGAACACCATTCCCAGCCCAAAAGCACGCTCAATCTTATGGAGATAAATTGGTTCCCTCACTGTAACTACGGAGAGGGTTAGGGTGGGGTCCTGTATTTTCTCTACCGACTACCGACTGTCCTACGTCTGATTCCCCGGCAGCGCCTCGGCAATCACTTCTGCCAGATCAAACTCGGACTTAATCTTGCCCTTCTTCTCGGCGTCTTGATGTCCCTCCACCAGCGTCACGCGTGTGCCCAAGCTTGGCAGATCAAACCGCGTCAGCCAGCGTCCGACGCCCTGAGCGTTCCGGTAAAACACGAGGCGGCTGTTTGGATCCATCCCGCGCACACGCCCCTTCGCCTTGTTGAACGGCAGGGTCTTCAGTTCATTCACCAGCTTTTCGCGCTGTTCTGCATTCAAGTACGCCATCACACCTTCTCCTAATATGCTCACCTGTGTAGGGAAAGACCTATATACTTCTATGGATTACAATAGTCTGTATCGTTTGCTGCTACATTTTTTTGAAGCGCCTTCAGTGCGCTTGTCTGCCTCGTAGCATCATGGCTTTAGCCTGATGCGGCACGACCTGATGACTACCCTAAATCATAGTAAAGTACATAACCCTTTCCGTTGAATCAAAATCAATCCCGGAAAATCGTCAAAGCGAACAAATGGTCAAGTTTTGCCTGCCATGAATTCGCTGCCTATTGTATAATCTCTTTGTGATAGTGCCAAAGGGAAATTTATGGCCGATGCCTATTCCATCAGCGAACTGACCACTTACATCCGCGAGATGTTCGAAATCAACGAGAACTTGCAGGATGTTTGGGTGCAGGGCGAAGTCTCCAATATGCGTCCTGCGTCGTCCGGACATTGGTATTTCACCCTCAAAGACGGTGGCGCACAGATGAAATGCGTCATGTGGCGTACCAATACTGCCCGCCAATCCTTTGTGCCTAATGATGGCGACGCCGTCATGGCGCATGGCTATGTCGGCGTTTACGACTCACAGGGCGTCTACCAGCTTTATGCCGATACCATTCGGGCTGTTGGTGCAGGTGACCTCTACCTTCAGTTCGAGCAGCTTAAAGCCAAGCTCCAATCCGAAGGCCTCTTTGATCCGGCTCGCAAACGTCCCATTCCGGCCTTCCCGCGTCAAATCGGAATCGTCACCTCGCCCGAAGCCGCCGCCTTTCAGGACATGCAAAACGTTCTGCGCCGCCGCTTCCCGCTGACCGAAATCATCCTCAGCCCATCGCTCGTGCAGGGTGCGGATGCACCACCGCGCATTGTCGCCGCCATCGAACGCCTCAACGCCTACACCGAAGTCGATGTCATTCTAGTCTGTCGGGGTGGGGGTAGCATCGAGGATTTGTGGGCCTTCAATGACGAGCGCGTTGCCCGTGCCATCGCCGCCAGCCGCGTACCAATTATCACCGGCGTGGGTCACGAAACCGACTTTACGATTAGCGATTTCGTCTCGGACTTGCGTGCGCCAACGCCCTCTGCCGCTGCCGAACTCGCCACGCCCGATAGCGCCGAACTGCGCGTCAGCCTGCGTGATCTCAGCGATACCCTCAACGGCCTGATGGACGACAAACTCGCCAGCCTCAAAGCCAATGTCATGGCCTCTCGCCGCACACTCGGACATGTCGCGCCAGCCAGCCGCATCCGCAATTTCCGCCAGCGGGTTGATGATTACAACGCGCGTCTGGTCAGCTTGCAATCGGCGTCAATCGCCCGTTGGCGTGAACGCCTATCTGCGCGGACTGCCGCCCTCAACGCCGCCAATCCGACTTCTATCCTCAAACGTGGATACGCCATCGTCTACCACAGTGATGATGGCACCCGCGTCGATAAAGCCGCTGGCACCAAAGCCGGCGAAGGCCTGACCATCCAATTTCATGACGGTGAACTCAAAGCCCGTGTAGAAGATAAGGACTCGCATGAGCGATATAAACGAACTCTCTTTTGAAACCGCCTACGAGGAACTTGAAAGCATCATCGCCAAACTCGAATCCGGCGATCTGCCCTTGGATGACTCCGTTACGCTGTTCGAACGCGGACGCCTGCTGTCCGAGCATTGCCAATCCCTGCTCGATAAGGCCGAACTGCGCGTCAGCCAGCTCACCGCCGATGGCCGCGTCGAACCGCTTTAAATTGCATAAATAATCTAAGATATACTGGCTTTAATGCGGTCGTCTGTCATTATTCGTATGGCAAAATACCGCTTTCAGGTTCCCTCCCTCGCTTGCGGGGTAGGGTGAGGGTTCTTGTTCGATCAAGTTTTGTCGACGCGCCCCAACCTCACATCCACAATTTTCAACTCTGTTGTTTCCCCTCACCATTCGCATACAAATCCGGAATGATGATATGATTTTCGCGTGGTGGACGCACATAATGCTCGTCTGCCGGGGGCCGTTTCGCCAGCTTGACCGGCTTCGGTACCACTTCCTGATACGGGAACATGCTCAGTAGATGCGAGATGCAATTTAAATGCTCGCGCCGTTTGTCATCGCCATCAATCTGGTACCACCGCGCCTCGGGAATGTCTGTATAGTCCAGCATCGTGTCTTTGGCCTTGGAGTATTCCACCCACCGCTTGCGCGATACCAGATCCATCTCGCTCAGCTTCCACAGCTTGGCCGGATTCCCCGCCCGCTCTTGAAAACGGTTTTCTTGCTCTTCATCACTGACCGAGAGCCAATATTTGATCAGTTTGATGCCCGAACGTACCAGCATCCGTTCAAATTCGGGGCAGGAATGCATAAATTCCCAATATTCCTCTTCAGTGCAAAATTCCATGACGTGCTCGATGCCCGCGCGGTTATACCAGCTGCGGTCGAAGATCACGATTTCGCCTGCCGACGGTAGATGTTGCACATAACGCTGGAAATACCACTGTGTACGCTCGGTATCCGATGGTTTTCCCAGCGCCACCAGTCGCACGCCACGCGGATTCAGCGGTTGGGTAATGCTTCGAATCGTCCCGCCTTTACCAGCCGCATCGCGCCCTTCAAACAGGATCACGACTCGCTGCCCGCGTTCCTTCACCCAGTATTGCAGTCGTACCAGTTCGAATTGCAGCCGCTTGAGTTCGCTGAGATAAAACTTTTTCTTGAGCCGAACGGGAGGCGTTTGAGCAATATCGCCTGCCGATTGAGAGGCATGATTGTTATGGCCGTTTAGTTTCTTTTTGGCTTTTTTGCTCATACTAAACTCCCGTTTAGGTCAAATAGTCAAGTTGAATCGGTTACTGTATTATCCCACATATCCCAAATTTGCGATAAAACTTGGGATATGCCCCTTATCCCAACTGGCCTTTGCTCCCCCTCTCCATTTCATGGCAGAGGGGGGCGGGGGTGAGGATTTTGCTTGCTTCCCCTCGCCCTGAGGGTTAGGGGTGAGGGTATATTGCTACTATCACCTTTGAAATAGAGGGGTTTTTCGTAGGGGAGGGTCTCTGACCCTCCCGCCTACCTGATGAAAAGCCAAAGGCTTAATCGCCAATGACTATTTGACCTCTATGAATGGCTTTCATAGTCCCGTTTACGGGGCTTTATTCAACTTGCCGGAGGGTTTATCCTCTGGTAATCAAGGTCAAAGAGGCCACTCGCCCGTCACAAACTTCAACTTCTCCAGCGTGTGGAACGACTCGCCACCTTCATGGTTGTTATAGGGATACACCACAATCGACTTCGCGCCTTTATAGTGATTATAGGCCGCATAAACCGTCCGCGCCGGACAAATGTCGTCCATCAATCCCACCGAGAACAGCGCCTTCGCCTTCGCCCGTGCCGAGAAATTAATACCGTCGAAGTAATCCAGATTGTTCAGCACTGTCGCCACCTGATCGCGGTGCGTGTGCAAATAGCGAACGATTTCCCCATATGGATCACGGTCAGCCTTCTCGATTGCCACTCGATAATGGCATAGGAATGGCACATCCGGCATCGCCAGCGCCACGCTCGGATCCAACCCCGCTACTGCCAGTGTGATTCCGCCGCCTTGGCTGCCACCCGTCACCGCAATCCGGCTGCCATCGACTGCCTCATGTGACCGCGCCGCCTCAACCGCCCGTACTGCGTCTGTGAACACACGGCGGTAATAATAGGTCTCTGGCTTCAGAACGCCGCGCGTCATAAAACCCGGATGCTGTGGATTAGAGCCTGCGGGTTCAACGTCCGGTGTATCACCATGTTTCCACGAACTGCCTTGACCGCGCGTATCCATAATGAAATGTGCATAGCCTGCATTCGCCCAGAGCAGCCAATCAAATGCGAATGCACGTCCGCCGCCATAACCGATGTACTCCACAACGCAGGGCAGCTTGCCGCTCCGCTGCTTAGGCAGGATCAACCATCCCTTGATCGGCTGTCCCCCAAATCCGTTATACGTCACGTCAAACGCCTCAATCAGCTTCAGCGGCGTCGCGCTTGGCGTGAATGTCGCGTTCAGTGGGAAAGACCGCGCTTCCGCCAGTGTCGATTGCCAGAATGTATCAAAATCAGCAGCCTCGATACGGGGAGGCACATACGCCTCTAGCTGCTCCAGTGGCATATCAATATAGGGCATTTTTCAACCTTCTTTAATAGAAATGAATTGCTTCTTCCCCTAATTGTACACACTTCTCGCATCCCTCACATCCATATTCTCAATACCAATTTGCTCACATTAGCGGGTACTGGCTGCGGATGTCTTTAAAGCCCCTCCCTGTGCTTTGGCAATCAGCGGAGTGAGCCTGCGAACGTGCTGATGTGGGGTTTGGGGTGGGGTATGTATGGCTTCCCCTTCAGCATGAATATCTGCATCTCACACCTAATCCCTCACCTCATCCACCTTGTAACATTGCGACGCGATGAACGTTATTCCTTTGGACGACCGTTGGCAGTTGACGTTTGCTATCGAACAAGGGAGTTTGTCGAGATGTCAGAATCTAGAGGATTTAAATCCCTGCATGAGATTTTTGCAGATCGCGAAAAGAAATATGAGGTGGAACTCGCAGCTTATCTGGCTGCGGGTTGGACTCTGGTCGATATTCACCACCGTGATTACCATGACCCCGATACCAATGAGCCTGTAAAGGTCGAGGTCTATATCGTGGGACACAGTGATCCAAACGTTACGCTCCCCAAATGGGGTGATGCCCCATCACCATCCGGATAGGGCACAATTTTTGTGACCCTCAAACCAACGGCATATTGCAGCTTCATCTCATAAATAATCGGCAATTTGACGAGAGTAGAAGGGTAGTTTCGTAAGGACAGGTCTCTGACTTGTCCACTCTCAAAGCTGCATATATTAGTATTTAGGTTTATCCTCACAAACCATCACCAACGGATTGCCAACAATCCACTAACCTGCTGAACAATTTCGCTCCCTCAAACCGGTTGGTGTCAAACCTGCGAAAGAGTTACAAAATGTTCTTCCAAAATGTAACCCGTTCTCGCTTACCTTATTTTATAATGACGAACAGGATAGTCTGCAGGGGTTTGCCGTCGGCAAACCCACCGTTCGCAAATCCATTCCACCGCACCTTAACAACACCAATCGTTGCAAATGAGACAAAAACCATCGATTCTCAACTGCAACAACTGCAATATATTCAACGTTTACTACGCCGCCAATGTCAATGCCGCCGCCACTGCCGCCATAAAACACCAAATTGTCACCGCCGCCGACGACGACATCGCCGCCATAAAACGGTGTCCGGTTTTTGATTGGCGACCACCAGCCGCCGACTTTCTGCGCGCTTCAGCGTCCATTATGTCTCAGGCAGTGGCTTGAGCCACTGACGACAACGACGACATTTCCGACATATCGCTCGTTTGGTTTAGAGCTAAAAGCCAATCGCCAACCGCTGCTACCCAACCGGCTTCCACCGGAACGCCTCACCATCCCGTTCCACGTAACCCAAGCCGGGGAAGGGGAAGTGATACGCCATCATCAACAGATGCTCATCAGCCGCCCGCGCGAACAACTGCGTCCGTGTCTCCGCCGAAAGCACTGGATCAGTGTCAAATCCCGGCGACCAGTCCGGATGCACCAGTTGAATGGGATTGTGCGCCGCATCCACAATATGCAGCAGCTTATCATTCTTGGAAGCAATCAGCAGCGCCATGTGTCCCATCGTGTGCCCCGGTGCATGGATCGCCTGCACACCCGGCACGATCTCGCCGTTTTCTTCGATCAAAATCACCTTGTCTTGGATCGGCAGCAGGTTCTTCTTAGCTGGCCCGTTCGGATTTTCAGCCTTTGTCGCCTCGCCCAGCCAGTGTTCCCATTCGTCCTTCCAGAACACGTACTTGGCTTTGGGGAAGGTCGGCGTTCCATCCGCCCCGATGATCCCACCAATATGGTCGCCGTGCCCGTGCGTGATGATCACGGTGTCAATCTTGTTGAGTTCAATGCCCGCCAGCAGCAAGCTCTCCGGCAGCTTACTCATTCCCGGCCCCAATCCGGTATCCACCAGAATCGAGTGTTCCGGCGTCCGGATGTAAAGCATAGTGATGGAGAACTTCAGCGCGTCCGCTTGATAACCCGCCTCACCGAATCCTGTCTTCAGAGTTTCCGGATCGATCTTAGGAAACAAACTAAATCCGTCTCGTACTTGATCTGCATCACAAAAATTAACACATACAAAATCACCAACCGTGTACCGCTGTGTCGATCCAATCATTTTGATCTCCTAAGAACGTTTTATTCGCCTCAAAACCATGCCCACTACCATTCGTGTCTCTTCCATCTTAAGCAGCGTTGTGCTCCCAAAAAACACAGCGATGCCGATCACGCCACCACCGATACCCAGCCAAATGGTACCCAACCGTTCTGCTCCCACCAGCCGGAAAGTGAGGATCACCACCAACATGATACCGCTGGCAGCAGCAGTCCGGAAGATGCCATCAACCAGATAACCGTCCTTCAAATCACCAATCCGTCGCCGCAGCACCAGCCATAATGCCAGTGCCTCAGCCAACGTCGTCAGCGAGTTCGCCAGCGCCAGCCCCGCGAAAGGCCCGCGCGCCAGACTCCCCGGATCCCCCACAAATTGGATGAAGACCGCGCTCAGGATAATATTCGCCACCAAAGACATCACACCGATAACTACAGGAGTTTTGGTATCCCCTAGCGCATAAAACGCCCGCGAGAGCACCTCTAATCCAGCGTGCCCTGTAATGCCGATGGAGAAGAAAGCCAGTGCCCAAGCCGTTCCTGCCGTGTCTTCCGCTGTCCAGCTGTTCCGCTGAAATAGCAGGGCGATGAACGGCCCGCCGAGGATGATTAACCCGATGGTTGCCGGCAGCGCGAGGAAAATCACACTGCGCAGCGCTCGTGCCAGCCTGTCTTTATAACCGTCCATATTGCCTTCAGCAGCCAGCGCTGCCAGCGTCGGGAACACCGCCGTGCCAATGCTCTGCCCGATCACCCCGAGGATCGTGAACATCAGCGTCCAAGCGGTTGTCAGAACAGCTTGGCTGCCTTCCACCATCCGCGAGGCAAAGTTGGTATTCACAATGAAGTTCAACTGCGCCACGCCCAATCCCAGCACGCGCGGTCCCATCATCAGCAGCACTTCGACAAGGCCTGCGGTGCGCCAGTTCGGCAAGAACCGTATCTTCGGTGATTGAGTTTGGATCGCCCCCAGCCCCGGCAGTTGGATCGCCAGATGCAGCACCGCGCTGAGCACCGCTCCCCACGCCAACCCGTAGACGTTAGCGTTCCCGACCTGCGCCACACTCCCCGTCAGAGGTGGAAGAATACGCGCCAGCACCAGCGCCCCGATAATTTGCCCGATGCTGTTCATGCTGATCGCCAGCGAAGGCAGCACAAAGTTGCCATAAGTTTGCAGGATGCCCATCATCAACCCGCTGATGCTGAAGATGAACGGCGTCAGCATCATAATCCGTATCAGCGATACGGTGAGCGGCTGCACCTCCGGCAGTTGACCCGGTGCTAGCACCACACCCACAATCCACGGCGCGAACAGCACGACCACCAGTGATAGCACCATCGCTGCCAGCGATGAGAGCGTGATTGTAGCGCTTGCCAACTTCCATGCTTGCTCGTCATTTTCATTACGCAGGTAACGCGCGAATACGGGGATA
The DNA here is from genome assembly GCA_044226855.1 of Aggregatilineales bacterium. Classification (GTDB taxonomy): domain Bacteria; phylum Chloroflexota; class Anaerolineae; order Aggregatilineales; family Phototrophicaceae; genus CFX2. The sequence continues at coordinate 54,791 of JBGAGF010000014.1, read as the reverse complement.
AATGACGATCCCAACGCCCCACCCGCCACCAGCACGAAGATCAATTCGGGGATGCGTTGGGCAGTCGTAAACGCATCCAGCGCTGCCCCTGCGCCGAAGGTGCTGTTGATAATCGACGTGCGAATAATACCGAGGACACCGCTGGCGAGGAAGCCCAGCAGGGCAACGCCTGCTGCACGGACAATTTGACGGTTAGTGAGAACAGGGGATCGTGACAAGTACCATACCTTTATTGTGGAGCGCGATTGAATATCGCAAATAGAATGACTGTATAGTACCCCGTCGGCTTTGGAATCGAAAACGGTCAATCACCAACGCCTTCCTGATGATTGACCGCTTTTATTAGATTGCTATGCGCCTTAATCCATCGCCGCAGCCAGCACGCTGGCCGTATCCAACGGGATTTTCTCTTCCTTGTAGGCTTTGATATTCGCTTGCCGCAGCATGACTAACGACACAGCTAAGCCAATCGTCCCAACCAAGAAACACACCCCATACGCGGCTGATGGGCTGCCCAGAAGGCGAATGCCGACGTCACGCAAGACGCCGCCTTCGGCCTGCCCGCCACCTCGTGCCAGCGTGACCAGCAGTGTCCAAAAACCGAGGAATGTTCCTGCCCGCCCATTTGGACTCATATCCATCATCAGTCCGGTCGTCCCAACGTTCCAGATACCGAGGCCAATGCCCAGCAGGATCAGACCCCATGTCACCAACGGGCGAATTTGTCCGAGCGCCGAAATCGTAAATACGCCGAACGCCGCTGTCAAAAATCCAACGCCCACGTAAGACATCACCGTGTTGTTGAGCGATTTAAATCGGCGGGACAGGAACAGAAACAAAATCGTCCCGACAATCGCCATCGTCCCCCAGTACGAATTGAAGCGTGTCGTAACTGCCGCTTCCATCTTGAACACATCACCGCCGAAGGGCTCAAGGATTAAGTCTTGTGAAAAGGCGAAGAACATCGAAAAGGCGAGGAAAAACATGAAGTAGCGCATCGAACGGTTCTGGATGACCAACTTCAGATCCGCCATCGCCGAGGTGGAGTACTCTTGTGGACTACTGCTGTTGTAAGTTTCACCACCTTTGCGGGCGCGTCTTTCCTCGAAAATCATCGAGACAACCCACAGCACAGCCATCGAAACCGCCGCGATGATGAACACATTTTGGAGTGCTTCCGGGGCGAAACTCAGCCCTTGACCCTCTTTGTGGGGCAGCAGCTTACCGAAAATAATGCCGAAGATCGCATAACCGATGAGCAAGAAGGTCCACACGATACCGATGGCTCGCCCGCGCTGACGTTCTGGCGTTCGGTCATAAATCAGCGCGAGGAATGTGCCACCTGAAATGCTGTTACCCAAGCTGAACAGCAGCACCGACAAAATAATCATCAGCCACTGCCCACCGTCCTTGCCTGCCATGCCAATCATTCCACCACCCTGCGCCAGTGAGGTTGTAGCAAGCCCCAGCAGGAGGATGCCAATCGCCATCATCGCCCGTCCGGCACCAATCCAGAACATACGCCGGAAGCCGCCCACGCTGCGTTGGTCAGAAATGCGTCCCGCCCAAATGCCCAATGGCGCCAGAAAGTAGCGCAAACTAATGAGCAAACTGACGGGTGTAGCGGCATAACCCAAGTCACTAATCATGATCCGGTTCCACAATCCAGTGATAATAATGTCAGCCATGCTGGAACCTAAATGAAACAGACCAATCTTTAGGTTACGCGCTACCGATAAATTTGGCTCAGGGGAAGTATCCATTTGTTTTGACCTGATTTATGTAGATTTACTGAGATTTGTGTGCGAAATTATAACGATTTTGCTCCGTTCTACAATCCCCATACCATTAGGGAAGGATTACGATATTAGAGGGTGATAGGGTAGAATCAAACGAAAATATTTGCAGGGAGTACCAAATATGCCAACGCAAGGCCGTTACAAAAAAATACTTGTGCCGTGGGATGGTTCCGGTTGGGGACGCCGAGCAATTCCTCACGCGGTTGATATTGCCCAAGCCAACGACTCTGAACTAATTATTTTGTATGTTTTCAGACCACCGGGCACAGAGTACGCCGATCAAATTACGCTGGCTGGACAAGAGGGCCAAATCCAGCAGCTCCGAAACGGCGTCGAACAATCGTTGACAGGCGTTGCTAACGAACTGCGTAATCAAGGCGTCAAAGTGCAAACCTTAGTTTTGGAAAACACAGGTGTTGCCAGCGCGATTTGTGATTATGTTCGTGACGCCGATATTGACTTGGTCGTGATGAGTACGCATGGCCGGACGGGGATTGCTCGCTTTTTGTTCGGGAGCGTCGCCGCCAAGGTAATGGAAGAGGTCAAGGTTCCGGTTTTGCTAGTTCACCCCGACAAAGAATAATTCATTCAATCCCCGTAAATGGAATGTCGTGGGTTGAAACTTTGTGTCGAATATCCTGAATAGCGCGTAGTGCCGCCATACGCTCATCTGTGTTCAGGTTTAAGGCGGCAAATTCTTCTTCATCCAATAAAATGATGGTGCCGTTGGGCATCACGAAGACATCCAACTCGAGATCGTCGGAATAGACTCGTTTTTCATCAATGTGGGCTGGACGGGTAATATTGCAGTACCAGCCTTTAATGGTTGTTGTCTCACCCTCATGAACTTGGAACACGTTATACCATTGATTGCTGTAAAACCACTCGTAAAAGACATCACCTTGTTGAAAAACCACAAAGCCCAAGTTGGATTCTTTACGATCAAATACTGCTCGCACACAAACCCATGTTTCACCTTGTTCAAGGATTTCACCGAGGTATGACAATACGAATTCGCCTCGATGATTGTGTTTTTCGATAGTCAGTGTCGCCATAGGGTGAGCCGTAAATAGTTATTTGGACGAGAGCGGATGCATAATAACGTGCGGTGCTAGGCTTCGTCAACCTGCGCTCGCAATCTGCTTATAGACAATTCGCGTAAGTTCTACGCCCGTCCAATTGTGTGTACGACAAGCAAGACGCCGCTTTCAAATTCAACGTGGGCGCGTTCAGTCATCATGACATTGCTGACACCTCGTGCCGGGCCAAAGCGCAGTGTTTCGTTTCGGAGGGGATAGTAGAGGTTTTCGGTGCGGATGCCGTGTGCTTCACCTGCAATTGGGATAAGTGACACAGTATCATCTTGAGTTCCATCAATACTGATGCGTCCGGGATAAGCGATCCACGCTTCCTGCTTGCCCTCCACCAAGCGCACATCCATGTTGCGGAGTGGCTCTAAGGCGAGCAGATAGATGTTGCTCAAGGTTTGGTCAAGCCGGCCTCCTAAGGCTGAAAAGACCCGTATATGTTCAACTGGTTTTTGGGCAGCCAGCAGGAGCGCCAGTTCTAGGTCGGTTTCGTTCTTCTCGGCAGGGAAGCGATGAACCTCAGCGCCTTGTTCTTTTAGCTGAGCAATTTCGGCTTCATCAAGCGAGTCCAAATCCCCGATTACCGTGTCAATGTGAAGACCATAGTACTGGGCTTGGCGCGCGCCACCGTCCGCAGCAATGATCCAAGCATTATCTGCAGTTGCGAGTTCCCGCCGGACCATTGGCCCGTCATCCGTAACACCATTAGCAAAGAGATAAGCTTTTAGCGGCTTCTGCGCTTCCACCGTTCAGTCACTTCCAGTTTGCTAATATCCGGTACTTCCAAGAATTCATTGACCAGCCGGTTAAAGCGGTCATATTCCAACATGGGGAAGTGTTTGACATTGGGGAGGGGAATAGGGAGAAGTTTATCTTCCTTATCGTAGGTGATGTAAGTCCACACCGATTCATTTGGCGCATCAATCAGTCCGTCCGCTTCGCCGTGCAGCACCAATGTTTGCATAGGTAGCTGCCACACCGTATCCAAAAACCGCCCGCAGTCATATTCGACCGCGCTGACTCGTAGAGCTTGTGGATCGGTTTTCGGCAGGTCCATTTCGAGTTTTGCGTACACTGGATCGGAACGTTTAAGACAGCGCTGCAAAAGAGCTTCAGGACTATTGCTGCCGATGACGTCAAGCAGTTGGTTATAACGTGTGCTCGAATCAGCCGGGACAGGTGGAATTTCAGGCATATAGTCTGTTGAAACTTGCCCATTCGCGCTAGCCGCCCGTAAGCGTTCGAGCATCGCGGTGCGGATACTCGAATTCATGATGGTGGCTTCAGGGTGCACGTCCGTAAACGCGGTACGGCTGTGTACCGGAGCATTGCCGCGTCCCGGTCGGGTACGGCGTTCCAGATTGGGCATATCGAACAGCGGCGCACTAATCAGCATCACACGTGGTGCTTGATCAGGGAAAACCCGTGCGTACTCCGCCGCCACCCATGCGCCCAGACCATGTCCAATAATTGCAGCTTTAGGAATACCCATCGCCTGCATAAAATCCGATAGCAGTTTGCGCTGGTTATCAATCGTGTACTTTTGCGGGTTTTTGCTGGAGTCGCCGAAACCATGCAAATCGAGCGCGTATACACGGTACTTCAGTTGAAGGTTCTGCATTGTCGGAACCCAGTAACGCCACGAACCAACCCAACTATGAATCAGAATGACAGGACGCCCACGTCCCAACACTTCATAATGAATGAGTTCGCCGCCAATGCTAATCGCGCTCATAGCGTCTTTGATGTCCCTACTTAGGATAGCCCATTGGCTTTTAGAATATCGGCAATTTGCCGCGTCAGATCGTCCGGCGCAAACGGCTTCAAGATGTAGGCAACTGCTCCCGCCTCAATACCCGTTTGCTTCTCTTCATCTTGTCCTTTAGCCGACAGAAAAATGACCGGAACATGTTTAATCTCATCGATCTTCTTCATCTCACGGCAGGCTTCGTATCCGGTCATTTTGGGCATTCGCACGTCCATCATGATCAGATCCGGCTTGACCTTGGGCGCAAGCTCCAGAGCCTCTGCTCCGTTAGCGGCTGCCGTAATTTTGTGACCGGCAAACATCAGTGTGAATTGGATCAGGTCACGAATGTCGCGTTCATCTTCTGCAATTAGAATATTTGCCATTGGACGGCATACCTTCCGTTTAAATTGCGGTACTAATTCCGGCTAACGTCTTGTTGAGTCTGTTGTGTGTCTTTCGGTTGTTTCACAGGGAGACCGATATAGAACGTCGTGCCCTTGCCCAATTCGGAGTCAAACCATATATCTCCATTATGCATCAGGACGAGTTCTCGAACAATTGATAGTCCCAACCCTGTACCGGGAATGTCCATGACCAGCGCGTGATCTTCATAACGTTCGAAGCGCCCGTAGATACGTGGCTTGAATTCATCAGGAATACCGATGCCTGTATCTTCAACCGCGATGACCACACGTTCTTGATCGGCGTCCAACTTGGCGCTGATTTTGACCAATCCACCCGCGTAGGTGTAATTGAAAGAGTTCCCAATAACATTGGTCAATATCTGCATCAATTTCAGCGGGTCAGCTTCAATCAATGGCAGTTTCTTCTCGATATCTACCGTGACTTTAAGCTGCTTTTGTTCGTTTTCAGCACGGCTCTTCACGCTGTTTAAGGCATTGGGAATAACTTCCCGCAAATCAACATCTTCGATATTGAGTTGTTCGCCCGCATCCAACTTGGAAATATCAAGCAGGTCTTCCACCAACTTGCTCAGACGGTCAGCATTGTTCTTAATCTTGGTCAAGAAGCTGCTTTGTGGCTCCGAAAGCTGTCCTGCCACACCCATCAACATCAGGTCTGCGAAACCTTTGATGCTGGTCATCGGTGTGCGCAGTTCATGCGACACGTTGGAGACAAATTCGCTCTTCACACGGTCGGCTTCAACTTCCTTGGTGATGTCGCGGAACACCGAAACCGTACCGAGGAAGCGCTCGCTGATGTAAACCGGTGACAAGTGGACCTGCAGGATTTTCTGACCTAAGTTGAGAGTCTGTTCCAAGTAACCACCCGGTTGATATGTACCGGGATTCTTCGTCCACGTTTCGATGTTGTTGGCCCATTGGGTCGCCGATTGACCGAAGAGGCGGGTTAGCCGCAGCATCGATTGACCGATAACTTGATCGCGTGGTAGTCCAAGAATACGCTCGGCAGCACCGTTGAACAGTACAATCGCGCCTTCCGAGTCGGCTAGCATAACGCCGTCGGCGATGCCTTCGACGATAGCCGAGTTCTTTTCCGACTCTTCTTGCTCAACGCGGACCAATGTACCGAGACGTTCGGCTTGGTCACGGATGAGGTGATACAGGTCGGCGTTGTTAATAGCCGCCGCGACTTGGTTAGCCGCTGCCATGACCAACTTGAGCTGTGTCTCGGTAAAAGCCTTTGTATCGCGGTTGAGGAGTACCAAAACGCCTTGTGGGTCGTCATTGCTTTCTAGCAGCACGGCGAGGGCGCTTTGCCATTCAGACGCACCGGGTGTGGAAGCGTCCCAATAGGGCTGGTCAGCGAGATTGTTGGCAATCAGCAAGTTGTCATTCTCAAGCAGCCAACGCGCCAACATGCCAGCGGGATGCTCTGACGTGCTCTCCGCCAGAGTTGCAACATCAGCGTGCAGGGCAGCACGTGGCGTTAAGCGGTCGGTGAGCGGATCGATCAGCATGATCACGCCTTCATGGGCGTTCACTGCCGTTGCGACTGTTTCAAGTGCGCGTGTCAAAACGCGGTCCATATCGAGTGTACGCGCCAGTTCAGCCGTGATTCGGTACAGCATGTCCAAGCGGTCACGCTCTTGCTGAAGTTCGTCCGTACGCTCTTTAACGCGCTGGTTCAATTCATCTGCAAAGTTGTTGATGCGTTCGAAGAGCAGTGCGTTCTGCATGGCAGAACCCAACTGCGAACCGACTGTTGTTAGCAAGCGTTCGTCATTGATACCGAATGCGCGTGTGTTGGTCGTATCGCGAATAGCGAGAACGCCGAGTACTTGATCACCGGAGGCGACCGGCACGCCCAGATAGCTGCGGGCATCGGGTTCACCATTGCTGATGTTCAAGTTGTGGCGCATATCATCACTGCTAAAGTTGCCGCCGCCAAGTGAGAGCGATCGCCGATGGCTGATGATGAATGAGACTTCATCGGTACTCAGTTGACGTGGCTCGATTGAGAAGGGTTTACCATTCTTAATGGCAACCGGGAAGGTGATCGTGTGCGTTGAGCCATCATACAGCGCCAAATACATTTGTTCGGCCTTGGTCAACTGCGGGACTTGGTCACGGATCGCGGCGATCATGTCCTTGATACTGAGCGTAGATGAAAGTGATTGGCTCAAACTGTTGATCAGGAAGCCTTCTTCGACCAGTGCTGCTGTCTCAGTCGAGAGGCGAGCGTTCTGAATGGCGATGGCTGATTGTGCGCCAAGCGCCTGCGCCAGACGAATTTCACGGTGACTAAACTCACGGCGTTGGGCGATTTGCTGTACTTGTATCAAGCCAATGGCCTGTTCACGAACAACCAGCGGCACCAGCACCCGCAGTTGATTACGGTGACGGCTGAGTTCTTCCAACTCCATGATGTCCGCATCCGCTTGTTCGGCGCTGATGACCACGATTTGTGCTTCCTGTAGGGACTTCAGTTTGGCCGGATACTGCCGCAGATTGTATCGGGTGCCTTTGGGGGCAATCATATCGGCTTCACCGGAACGATTACGGTCAATTTCGACTTGCAGGACATTTTCAACGTTATCCCACATCATGACCGCGCAGTCGTCCATTTCCAAGGCATGAAGCATGAGATCAACCACGCTACGGAAGGCATCTTCCAAGTTGAGCGTCAGCGATGTGGCTTGAGCTGCTTCCAACAAGGTTTCGAGTTCGCGGGTACGAATCAGCGTTTGCTCAAGCAGGTTGGTGTTTTGGACAGCAATGGCCGCTTGATTGGCGATGATCAAACTGAGGTCGATCTGTTCCGGCGTGAACAGGCGTGCGCTCGTCGTCACTTCGGCGTCAAACGCGCCGATGACCTGTCCGGCGACAGTCATGGGGATCATGACGTAAGCTTTGATACCCCGCGATTCCATATCCAACCGCAGCGGGTCATCGGCTTCAAGTTGGGATACATCATCAATGATAACCGGCGCGGCATTGCGACGTACCAATTGGTAAGCTGGATATTGGTTCAGATTAACCGCTTGATCCGGCGGCTCATCGCCACGCGGATACTGCATGACGACCTGACCGATTTGCAGGCCACGCTCAAAAATCAGGGCGCGGGCTTCTTCCAGTTTGATGGTCTGGGCAATTTCACGCAGCGCAATTTCCAGAATGTTTTCGCTGTCCAGCGATTGCGCTAGCAACACCGATACACGGTTGAGCAGGCTGAGACGCTCGGTTTGATACTGTGCTTCGGTATACAGGTTTGCGTTATCGAGAGCGATGGCCACCTGATTAGCGAACGCGAATGCCGCCTGTTCAGCCTGTGCGTCGTAGTAGCGCGGTTCACTCTTTGCGAGCGCGATCACGCCGACCACGTTCCCCTGATTGACCAGCGGCACACCGAGCCAGCTCTGAGCATCATAGTCACCGGGCAGGTTATCCAGTTTCAGCAGGTGGTCAATGCGCAGCGGCGCTTTCTTCTCGATGACGTCGCCCATACGATCGTGAGCGCTGATGTTCAGGTGTGTCTCTGCGGGCGTCAAGTCACTGGTGAAGCCGCTGCTACCTTCCAAGATCAGTTCATCACTGTGGCGGCTCCAAAGGGTCATGGTATCGTAATTGAGCACGCGTCCAATTTCATTAAGCGCCAGATTGATGACGGCTTCACGGTTCAAGGAAGCCGTGATACGGCTGGAAACCTCGGTCAGAACACCTAGCTGGTTGGCACGTGCTTCGAGGTCACGTTCCAACATGGCGCGCTCGGTGACATCTTCAACAAGCAGCACTGCGCCGCGAATGCTATCCGCGCTCTTGAGCGGATAGGTGTAGAAGTTGCGCACCATCAGCGTGCCATCTTCAAGACGGGTGGACTGTCCGATTTTTTCACGTGGCAAGCCATTTTCGAGGACGCTTTGCAGGTCATCCTTGAGGAATTCAAGCAGGTTTGGCCGATAGGTGAACAAGTCCTGCCGGAGTGCTTCAGACGGTTTCCAGCCATAACGATTTTCCATGAAATCGTTAATCGACAGGATGCGACCGGATTTATCCAGCACGATAATACCTTGCTGGATGGATTCAACGATCGACTCATTGAAGTTTTGAAGGTTGAGCGCTTGCGTAAACAGATGAGCGTTCTGGATTGAAACCGCTGCAAGGTTAGCGATACGCTTCAGAAGCGGACGAAACTCGTTAAAGGGAGTCGTGTCGCTTTGGTCACTGCCGATGTGCATGGCGCCGAGTGCTTTACCACCGGTCATCAGGGGGATAACAAGCGATATCTTCTCACGCTGTGCATGCCATGTCTGCAAATCCATGAACTCTGAGACTTTCGCATCACCCGCCAAGTACATGAAATCTTGACCTTCGACAATCGCATGCATGAGCGCGGTGTCGTCGATATGAGGGCGATGTTCGCGCGTGGTGACCAGGGAACCATCGTTATTGATCGTGATCTTAAGAACGTCAAAGGTGCCGGTTTCGGTATCGGTCAGCGCCACATTCATCTGCTTGAAAGGAATTAATCGCAGTGCGCCATAGGCAATCGACTCGACGATCTGGTTGGTATCCAACGAACTGGAAATCGCTTCCATCATCTGGTTGAGGCGCAGTTCCTGTTCAGCGTTTTGGATACTTTCCAGATAAAGGCGAATGTTCTCAATACTGCCTTCGGCTTCGTGGGCGAAGATTTCCAACACTTCCATGACGCTGCGGTCAGGACGCAAAGTATCTTGTGGGCGATCTAGGCTGATGACCCCTAGCAATCGGCCATCCGGCGCGTGAAGCGGCACGAGAAGAATGTCACCGTCGTGCCAATATTTGATGCTTGGACTGAAGGTCAGTCCGCGCTTGCCGGGGAAGTCGATAAACAAGGTCTTCAGGCTGACCTTGCCCCAATCCGCAACGTGTTCTGCCGGGAAGAAATATGACTCGCTGATCTGATAGCGCGGTTGCAGCAGTGTATTGAGGTCTTCCTCGGACATGCTGAAGGATTTACTGCGCTCGAAGTCTTCTAGCGGCATACCGAATTGGGCAACCCGCCGCAAGACGTTGGTTTCATTATCCAGCAGCGCGACGATGCCAAGGGTATAGCCCAACGCATCCTGAATACTTTCGAGGATGGTTTCGAGCATGGTAACCTGATCCAAGTTGCCTTGAAGGGTTTGACCGAGCTCAAAGATTTCGTTCAACTGATCAACACGGCGGCGGAGACGGTTACCACGGTCAATCTGTTCTTGGTAGCGAATGTAGTTGCCGTAACCAAGCGAGGCTTTGGCTGCGAGTGTCAACAAGAATGCCGAAGCACGATCATCAAAGTTGTTGGCGCGGTCGTGGAAAAGATGAATGACACCGACGATTTGATCTTCGTAGAGAAACGCCGCAGCGACGGCTGAACGGGCAGCAGGTGGCGCGGATGCCATTGAGACGGCTGAATAGTCCTGAATGAGCACTGTACTCGCGCCCCGTGAAATGGCTTCTAGTTCGATGGCGGCGAGGCCGGACATGCGCTTGAGATCACCTAAGCGGCGGTCAACTTCCGGCTGATCAGCCTTAGCCCAAGTATCCTGCGGCTTGAGCAAAACGACTGTGCTGCCGTCGGCGCGGGTGGCGTGGGCGGCTTCATTACGGATGACATCCAAGACCTGATTGACGTCCAACGTTTCAGCAAGGATGTTGCTGATGCGTGAGATGGCGTCCAGTTCAAGCATACGGCGGTTGAGGTTATCACCGGCCGCTTCATAGAGGCGCAGACGTTCAATGGTCGCTGCAATCTGGGCAGCGATGGCCGATACCGTTTCAACATCAGCTTCGTCGTATGGAGCACCCTCACGATTGGCGATGCCAAGTTCACCGAGGCTGCGATCACCGACCAGCAGTGGTACTTGAACGCTGCTGCGGAGGCCAAACTTTTCAGCGATTTGTTTGTAGGACGGGCTAATTCTTGGATCAGCAGGAACATCATTGCTGAAATAAGGTTGGCGCGTCACAGCCGGAGCGTTCTCGAAGCTGTGACTATAGACGTCTACCACCATCGGCTCGGCCAGTTCACGGCCATAAACCCAGCGTGGATAGGTGACGAGGCTGCCTGATTGCTGGTCAAGAGCATTAATATAGACCAATGGGCTGCGTGTCAGCTTCGCGATTTCAGCGAGCACAGGCATGAACGAGTCTTCTGGCTTGAGAACGGAACCTGCCAGTTCGGCCACGTTACGCAGTCGGGTAGCTTGTTCGGCGCTGTGCTGCATATCGCGGTAGAGGCGCGCATTTTCGATCATTGCCGCGACCTGTGTGGCGAAAATCAGCAGCAGCTTGCCATCTTTATCGCTAAAGTCTTCACCGTTGACTTTGTTGGAGACCTGCACCACACCCAATCGCCGACCACCGACCGAGAGCACTGCGAGCAGTGTTTTGTCGACGTTGAGGCGGTTGGCAAAATCAGCTAGACCAGCGGCGTATACGACAGCATCGGCCTGTGCGCGGTTGGTGAACCAGTAGTCCACCTCATCCCAGATGCTTTCGAGCGGGCTGCCCGGCGCAAGTGCGATGTGATAATCCTTGAGCTGCTCCTCGGAAATACCATAGAACGGAAGCTGTGTGACAAGCTGGTGCTTCTCATTGTCGAAAAGCAAAATGCCGCACATGGTCACATCCATCTGCGCGGCGATTCGGGAGTTAATGGTTGAGTAGAATTCTTCTTCGCGGCTGAGCGAACCGATGGCCTGTGTCAGTTCTTGCAAACCGCTGAGTTCGGTATCGCGGCGCAGTTCACGCTGGCGCAGACGGAGATTTTCGACTACGACGGCGGCCTGTGCCACCAAGAGTTTCATTTCCTTGATGTCTTGGGCATTAAAACCGCTGGCTGATTTCTTGTTGCTAATCTGCATCATGCCGATGCGACGGTCGCCAATTTGCAGCGGTAGCAGGGCGGTACTCTTGATACCGGCGACGCCGAAAATCGACTTTAGGCCTAACGATTCGATCAACGACTCGTCACCCACATCGTTGGTGACCCAGTAATCTTGATGTTCGTAGATGTCACGCTGTGGACTGTCAGCGGGCACCGGAATGACACAGCTCTGCGCTAACTGATCGGGCAAGCCGAAAAACGGGAGTTCAGGTGTGAGTGCGCGGCGGTTTTCGTCATAGATCAGGACACCTGCGATACCGGCATCAATAATCTTGGCGATGCGAGAGTTCAAGGCAAAATAAGTGGAGCGGGCATCTGCCGAGGTTTCATTAAGATTGGTGAGGGCACCAATCGTCGCCATGTCGTTGATGCGCTGGGCCTGCTCACCATATAACTCGGTGTTGTAGATCGAAATGGCAATCTGTTTGCTGACCGCTTGGAGAAGCGCTAACTGCGGTTGGCTGAACGCGCCGACTTGATTGTGTGCCAATTCCAGCGTGCCGATAAAGCGATCACCGAGCAGGAGCGGAACGCCCACAAAACTGCTATAAAAGCCGGGGAGTTTCGGCTGAATAGCTGTGGCATCTGTCACACTGCTGACGAGAGCAGCTTTATGATGCTGGGCAATCCAACCGGTAATTCCGTCACGCAGCCCATAATCGCCACCGGTTTCTTGAAGCTTGATGATGTAGTTGGATTCGCCGACCCAACCCAGAGGGGTCAGGCGCTTAATGTTCGCGTCCCAGATGCAGATTTCGCCCGCGCTGGCAGGAACGGCCTTCATGACGATGGTCAAGAGGGCTTGGTAGACCTGCTGGAGTCCCATGCTGGCATTGATGGTTTCGCCGATCTCATTGATGACGTTCATCGCGAGCGCAAGATCAAGCGAACCAGCGTGGTTACTGCTGCCTGCGATTTCACGCATTACGACGACTGTTCGTGTTTCCGAACCGGTGGGGATGTTATGCGACGAAGCTTCGACCCAACGGTTGCCTAATTGGAACGAGGCCTGACCCTGTCCGGCAAACAATTCTAAGAAGCTGTCGGTCGGTTGGGCCATCGCCGCAATGTATTCGAGGCTGGGATCACCACCGTTCATGCCCAGCCATTTGCGGGCATTGTCGTTGATGAAGACCAGTTGTCCATGTTCGCGGGAAACCAGTACGGCGTCGTCACCGGAGGCCACTGGTAAATCGAAGGATGGATTTTGTTCAGGGGCCGGTATAAAGCCCAAAGCCTGACGCTGCCGTGACCACACGAACAACCCGGCGATGATCACCAACCCACCTATGAAGAGAAGTAATCCTAATCCCATAAGGTGCTACCTATACACTCAGACCACTATTTGAAAATGAAATGCCAATCCTTGGATATGGTTGGCATGTAAAGTCGGTCTTCAATTACGCTGTTAAACGATAGGGACGAGAACAGTCGTCCCTGCTTCTGCGGCCCATCGGTCTTATTACCACGCCGTCAAGATGGGCGGCGGTACTTCGCCCCCAAGGCCACGACGACGGTCTTCAGCTGCTAGTTCGGTAATTTCGCGAATGTCGGAGAATTGATGGGTGGCGGTTGAAACCGAACCAATGGACAATGACATCAGCGGTTCTTGGCGTTCGCCCTGCATATTGTCGGGCACCAGAATGTAACCCCGTTCGCGGTCGATGAAGGAATAGTGCTGTGTGACATCTTGATCAAATTTCTCGACCAGACGGGTTTTGAGATTATCGACATTATCGGTGTGCGTGATGAGCACAAAGTTATCGCGACCGGGATGGCCGAGGAAGTCATCAGGCGTGCCGTATTCATCGACCACTTCACCCATCATGAGCGCCATGAAACGCATCACTTCGTCAGCGGCCACGAAACCGTAAACTTCACTGAAGGGATCGAGATGGTTGATCTTGAGGTCAATATAGGTCCAATGCGAACCCTGACGCATCAGGTCACGCAGGTGATCTTCAATCAGGCGGCCTGTCGCCAAACCGGATTTCGAGTCGGTGTTAGTGGTGCGGTTGGCCGCAGCGATAGCGTTTTGAACGCGGAGCTTGAGTTCTTCAATATCAAATGGCTTGGTGATGTAGTCGTCCGCGCCGAGTTCCAACCCCGCGATTTTGTCACTGCGTTCGTCTTTTTGGGTCAGGAAAATAATCGGGATGTGGCTGGTGCGGCTGGTGGTGCGGAGTTCACGGCAGACATCATAACCGTTCATATCCGGCAGCATGATGTCCAGAATAATCAGGTTCGGCAACTGCTTACGGGTCATTTGCAGTGCATCACCCCCGCGCGGCGCGATTTGCACCTCATACTGCTGCCCACCAAAATAGATACGGAGCATATTGGAAATATCGAAATCATCTTCGACGACTAAAATGCGGCCTTTACTCATACGATCCCCCGCGAATACATCAAGAAGGGTTAGTGTAACAACTCTTTAACCATCATACTGGCGATTTATACAAATCGCCAGCAGTTCGGCTGTGATACATTCACTATACGACGAAATAGGGTTAATGGATGGTTTAGATTATGAGTAGATTGGGGCTTACCACGCGACGACCTCAATCCGCTTGAGATAGCGATTGCCATCTGGCTCAACGCCCGGCGCAATAAGGCGTTGATTATCCCCAAACCAGTAGACGATCAGGTTGAGCGCCAAGCCTCCACGCGAGTAAGGATAGGGAATCTGAAGATCGCGTTCCTCTACGTAGATTTGCCCCGGCTGCCACTGGCTGGTTTCATGCGGGGCATTCTCCGGAAAGACAATGTTGGGTGCGCTGTCCCAATTGGCTTCGACCTGAACACGCGAGAGAGTTAGGCTGACGCTGTAATCCAAAGGCACCTGCTTATCCACTGACCACCAGATGCGGAGTTTGAAGGGCTGACCTTCGCGCATAACCGGTGTGCCGTTGTAGGGCTTATCGCCATCCATGATTTCAGCACCGTGAAAACGCATGCCGTTGGGATAAAGGACGCCGACCGGATCAGGCGGCGCTTCGTAAAGGCGGAAGAAGCACGTGTCTTGGCGAGTTCATCTTCCACTTTCTGGCTGGCCGGATCACGCGACTCGACATACCAAAGGCGGCGTGTTCCTTCCGGTTGATCGATAAAGCGCAGACCGTTAGGGAAATAAAGGCGGGTGTAGTAATCCCACTCTTCAGGAAAATTGCAGTCGAGATTTTCACCCTTATCAAGCATCAGGGCGTCATTGGCTTCGAGATGATCACGCAGCCATTTGAGGTCTTCGCCCAAAGCGGTGACGATGAAACCATAGTTGTTGAGGCGGAAGGGCACGAATGAGAGGATGACGAACGCGAAAACGATCAGCCAGCGTCCGAGATTTGGCAGGCGGGTAAGGGCGATGCCGAGAAAGATGGCGACGCCGAAGACATACCACCAACCGTAACGGGTGGGAACGAAGAAGCCCAACTTCGGGTCGGCGATGTACAGGATGAGCGGGACAAGCAGCAGCCATCCAAACCAATAGATGAGATCAAGGGTTTGGGTGGACAAGCGCGTACCAGATGTGTTCCGCGAGCACGATTTGCGCCAGTAGCCAAAGAGTACAGCGCCCATTGCGATGATGACGAGTGCATACCAGACAGGCGGAGCGCTGGTGAAGTAGCTGAAGAAAGTGAACCACGCTTCGGGTAGTGGCGGGAGCTTATACATCCGGCTGACGGAACTGTGTTCCTGAACGGGCAGGAACTTATTGAAGTAAAAATCAGGGGCGATGAGCAGCAGGCCGAGCAGCGCTGGAAAGATGCCTTTCCAGATGCGCCAGCGGTAGATGATTAGTAGATAGACACCCAGTAGGGCAAGAGCAGGTACGATGGTGATGGTTCCAACATAGAGGAGGAACACACAGAAGGCTAAAAGGATTGCCCGTTTCCAGTTGGGATGATCGAAGTAACGCAGGTTGAGCCAGAGGAAGAGCGGTAGGCCGATCTGGGCGAAAACATAGCTGCGGGTTTGGAGGCTGGTGAACTGGCTGACCGCGAAGGCGTAGTAGGCCAGAGCCGCTATGATTCCAGCGATATATCCGTGATTGCGGTTGATGGCGCGGTACATGAAGACCACACCGGGAAGGCACATAAGCAGTGATAGGTAGCGCAGGACGAAGGGATCCATGCCAGCAAGCTGTTTCCACGCGTCGAGCACAAGGAAATAGGTGGGATGCTCGGTAGGGGATGTCCAACTGACAATCTGCTGGGGCGTGCCCATCGTTTGCCAGATGGACCAGATTTCGTCATTGTCGAGGTGAAAGTCGTTGATGCGGATAGCCCTGCTAGCGGCGACGAGCAGGATGATGAGCGTGAGCAGCCATAACTGGCGGGTTGAGAGACGGCGCATAGGGTTTCATCATACCCCCGCCCTAACCCATCACCACGTTCGCAGGCTCACTCCGGTGAAAGCCCATAGCAACAGGGGAGGGGATCAATCAAAAGGCAGGAGATTTCAAGATTAGTTAGAACGATGCGCCAATTGTAGTGGAGCGATCAGGTTTGTGGGTAGGGTGCGGGCGACCACGTTTTGCGGCTGACCGAGGCGCGTTCACGGACGGCCGTGATGGCCTGCGGACTGACCTCGGCCTCAAAGCTACGGAATCCGGCGAGGCGAAAGCCGTGTTTGTGAGCTATGCCTCCGATTTCGGTGGCCTGTTCTTCGGTAATGTCTTTACCAATGGTGTAGTCTTCGTAGCGGCTTTCGAGGGCGAGGGCCATCGTTTCGGCCATGCAGGCATAGGCCATGCGTGGGGGGAAGCCGAAGTCGAAGTGGAAGTCGGGCTTGCCGGGGACTTCGATCATACCGCCTTCGATGACAAGCACATCATCACGCTGGGCGGCGACCTGTTTGGAGACATCCCGCGGGCGGGCGACATCACAGACGACCGAGCCGGGTTTGAGGTGCTGGGGATAGATGACGGCATGAACAGCGCTGGTGACCGTGAGAATGAGATCGGCCTCGTAGATGGCATTCATGTCGGTGCTGGAGACGACCTGAGCGCCGCGCCCCTGACACTGTTCGCGGATTTGATCCAGCGCGTCTTCGCGGCGTCCGACGAGGATGAGTTTGGCGCAGGAACGGGCGAGCATGAGGGCGCAGGTTTTGCCGATGGCTCCGGTAGCACCGACGACGGCGACAGTCGCATCTTTCATACCGATTTCCATGATGCGGGCGGCTTCCTTGATGGCTTCTACGGCCATGAGGATGGTGTAGCTGTCTCCGGTGGTGACGGGCAGTTGGAGACGGTCAGCGATGGTTTGTCCGGCGTCACCGACGACCGAGGTATAGGCACCGAGTCCGAGCAGGCGCGCACCGAGTTCTTCGGCCATGTGCCCGCAGGCGACGATCTTTTTGTAAGCGACTTCGACGGGGACGCTCATCATGGTGGGTGGAGTGAAAGGGCAGGCGATGAGCCAGCCTTTGAGTTCGCGTCCGGTGGAGGCCGAGATAATCCCATTGACTTCAGACAGGTAAACGGGCGGGAAGAAGCGCGAGAAGAAGTTGATCTGCGGTTCGGTCAGGATATTGCCGAGGAACGGATATTTACGGGCGACATCGCGTTTGATCTGGATGGGGTGAATGATGAAGGCGAAGGTGTCCTGTTCCATGTACTGCTCCCGGCATGTGGTTGTTACAAGTCTCCTTAATCACTATACAACGGAATTTTGACCACAAAGACTCAAAGAAATAAAAGAAATGCAATTGAACCGCAGAGACGCAGAGTGTTAATATTACGGATTGTTACGAATAATGCGCAAAATGCGGCAAAAGCGGCGAAAACTGCAAAATCCACAAGTGGCGTTTTTCGGAAAATTTGTCGGATTCTTCAGATTCAGAATGAAGTTTGCCAAATCTGGCAGCCGCTGGGCGTCGTCGTCTATGTCGGCGCGACAATTCACCTTTTTTATGGCGGCAGTGGCGGCGGCATTGGTACTGCCAAGGCAGTTCCAAGATACAAGTTTCAGGTGACAAGACAAAACCAATTTCACCACAGATGAAATGCAGAGAAATCCATGCTTATTATAGAACAAAAGGGCTACCAAAGCAAGTTCGAAAATGGTTTGAAAATGGGGTGAAAATCCTCACCCCCCAATCCCTTCATCAGCACGTTCGCAGGCTCACTCCGCTGATAGCCATTTCATGGCAGAGGGGCTTTTTCGGACGCGGAGTAAATATGGGTTAATTGGCTTGAGTTTGACGTAGAAATTAGGTGTTACGAGATGCGGCGACATCCATGTAGTGGCGGTTGGTCATGATGCCGAGGATGTTGCCAAAGGGATCGACGACGGAAGCGGTAATGAAGCCTTCTCCGCGCTGCTGTGGGGCATCGAGTTGAGTGGCACCGAGGTCGAGCAGTCGCTGGAAGGTGACGACCAGATCATCGACATGCCAGTAGGTGATGACGCCGGATGGGGTGGGCACGGCATCTTTGAGGCGGGGGATGTAATTGCTGTCGATGATGCCGAGTTCGGTCTGGTAATCACCGATGCGAAACTCGACGTAACCGGGGCGGGCAAAGTAGGGTTCTACGCCGAGAAAGTCGGTATACCACTGACGGGCGGCGGCGTGGTCGGCGGCAAACAGGCTGATGGTTGCGACTCCGCGCAGGGGTTGTTGAGTGATCATGCTGCTCTCCTGAGATATGCGTTTTGTTGTTTCAGTTTCATTATCGGCGAGGCGAGTGACAGCATTATGTCAGCAGTTGTTTTGAGGTTTTGGAAAGCGGGGAGATACAAGCTGACCCCACCCTAACCCTCCCCGTAGTAACAGGGAGGGAATCAGTTCATCTGTTTATTGAGGTGCGCAGTATGAAAAATGGTGGTTCCGCAGAGGGCAATTGGGATGGAGTTATTTATCCATCCAGCCGGTCATCATGCGGTCGAAGAGGCGGTCGGGTAGGAAACGGTTGAGGAACAGGAGCGTTCCGGCGACATATCCGGCAGCATAGCGGGTTTTAGGCGCGGGCGATTCGATGATGTGGCGGATGGTTTTGGCGACCAGCGACGGATCAGAGGCTTTGCTGTTTTGGCCGAGGCTGGTTTGGGCGCGTTCGGCCATGGCGTTGGCGTACTTGGCATAAGCGCCACTGCCGGAAATGGCACGGAGTTCCTGCGCGGTTTCCTTCTCAAACTCGGTCTTGATGATGCCGGGCTGGAGGATGACGACGTTGATGCCGAACTGTTTGACCTCTTCACGAAGGGAATCCGAGAAGGCTTCGAGGGCATGCTTGGAGGCGTAGTACCATGCGCCGAGGGGCATCGCGATTTCGCCGCCGATACTTGAGACGTTGATGATGGTGCCGGAGCGCTGCTGGCGCATATGGGGCAGGACAAGCTGCACCAATCGAGAAAGGCCGAAGAGGTTGATCTCGAAGAGGTTGCGGGCTTGATCCAGCGGCGTATCTTCAATGGAGCCGTGAAGACCGATGCCGGCGTTGTTGACCAAGATATCGATGTGTCCCTGCTCGTTGATGATGGTTTGCACAACGCGCTCCACATCGGCTTGGCTGGCGATGTTCAGTGCGATGGGATGTCCACCCGCCGCGCACAGGTCTTCCATTTTTCCGACACGGCGGGCTGCGCCATAGACGGTATAACCCGCACCGATCAGCTCGAGGGCTGTGGCGTGGCCGATGCCAGAGGATGCGCCGGTTACGAGGCAAACTTTGGTTGTGGACGATTTTGACTGCATGATTGGTTCCTTACTTCTTATTCATACCGATCCGCGAGACGCTGATTTATGGCGGTACGCGTGAATGTTTAGCGATTTTAAGGGATGACGTAGCACCCCACCCCAAACCCACATCAGCTCGTTCGCAGGCTCACTCTGCTGAAAGCCCGAAGTATCAATGAGGGGCTTCAAATACCTCTTCTGATCCACTGTTTAGGATTTTGCTGCCCGATGTAGAATGTCGCGCAAGACGGCCGCCCATTCTTGGGGCATATCCATAAACGAGCCGTGATGTCCGGGAAATAGGACGAATTCACAGCCGAGTTTTTCGGCCAGCACTTGAGCGGTCTGACCATACCACCAGCGGTTATCGAGGGTCATCTTTCCGGCGGCCATAAAGAGCTTGACTCCATTTTTCTTGATGCGGTTGATGTCGGGCTGGTAGTTGGTGACTGGTACAAGTTCCTGCTTGATCAAGAACTCTGTGACAACTTTGGTGGGAAGGCGTGGTTCATCCGTGTGTGGCGCTCCTTTGAGTGCGTCGCGGCTGGCCTTGATGAGTTTGCGAACCGGAAAGCCTGTTCCGAAGAAGAAACGCATGGCCGCTATGGATGATCCGAGGGAAAAGGCCGTTTTATAGACGCTGGCATAGAAGCGCTGCCATTTGAGCGAGTCAGGATGGGCAGCGGTTATGGGTGGCTCGTGAACGATTACGGCACGGGCGATTTGGGGCTGGGTTGTGGCAACGTCCAGCGCAATAATCGCGCCGCTGCTGTTGCCAATGATATAAGCCGAGTCTTCGCCAACTGCATGGAGAAGGGCGGCGACATCCCGACTTTGCTGGACGACTTCGAAATGGTCAGGCGTATTCATGGTGCTGCGGGCTTTGGCGCGGCGGTCGTAGGTGATGACTTTGTACTCATCAGATAGGATGTCGGCGACCAGATGGAATTCGTCGGCGTCACCGTTTGCACCGGCGATCATAATCAGTGGTTGACCGTGACCGCGCACTTGATAGTAAAGACTGTCGCCTTCAGTGGTGACGCGTCCGGACTGCATATCGGCAGGTTTAATTGAAGTAGTCATGATGACGGCTTTCTAGGATTCGTGCTCGATGGCGCTGACCCAAATACGGACGGCGGCATCGTCTACCCGATAGAAGGAATTGGACGGCGCACCAATCACACGTTCGACAGCATCCATATAGGCGGCGTGGGAGCGCACAATGCCGTCGATACATCGCTGCTGGTCATGATCAGCGGCTAGACCCAGTAAAAATCCGGCGTGGGCGCTGCCCATGTTGCTCATTAGTGCGAGAATGATTTCGGCGGCGAGGTCGGGGAAGGGTGTGGTCAATATGCCTTCGTTGATTCCCTGCTGGATAGTTTCAGTGAGCAGCGGTTTACGCCATTTGATAATGGCCGCATCGACTTTTTGACGGACGATGGCGTTGTCATCGGTGTACCAGACGTGAAGCAGCTGAATCACCATTGATTTTTCGGCCATGCGGAAACGGTCAAAGGTGGTGAAGAAGCGCTGGAGTTTGTCGAGCGCGATGGCGTCCGGATCATGGGTGAGGTCGATGAGGGCTTGCTGAACGTCAGTCTGCATGCGCTCGGTGAGGGCTTCGAGGACGGCGGGCTTGGAGTCGAAGTAGTGATAAAACGCGCCCTTTGAAATGCTGAGGGCATCCAAGATGTCCTGAATGGTCATGCGCTCGTAGCCTTTGGTATAAACGAGGCGCAGGGCAGCATCCAAGATTTCGCTGCGCTTACCGGCGTACTCTTCTTCTTTAACGACTCTAGGCATAATCATCCATATCTGATTAAAAAACCGACCGTCGGTTTATTTATTCAGTGTAAGCCTGAAATGTGGAGCTGTCAAGCTGTCTTAAAGGTGATTCGCGTGTGAGAAGTGTGTAAGAAATGGGCGGCGGGCATGTCAGAGATAAGGGGCTGAGGGGTAAGATGGAAGTGACCCCACCCCCAACCCATAAAACTGGGAGGGGAGAAAATCCAGACATGGGGTGCTAGTGAGGAGCAAACTTGATGACGACACCAAATCCGGTACGACCGATTGTGCCGCTGACGATTTTGACGGGATTTTTGGGTGCAGGGAAAACAACGCTGCTCAACTATTTGCTGCACGCGGATCATGGGTTGAAGATCGCGGTGCTGGTGAATGACTTCGGGGCGATCAACATCGACAGCCAACTCATCACGGCGGTGGATGGCGATACGGTGAGCCTGTCGAACGGGTGCATTTGCTGTACGATCCGCGGGGATTTGCTGAAGGCGACGGCTGATTTGCTGAACCGTGCCGAAGCGCCGGAATATATCGTGGTGGAAACCAGCGGTGTGTCTGATCCGTTGGAGGTGGCGCTGACGTTCAACGTGCCACAGCTCCAACATCGGGTGCGGGTGGATTCGATTATCACGGTGGTGGATGCGGAGAACGCGCGGAATTTACAGCAGCGCGAGTATGAGATTTTGTCGTTCGCGCAAATCGGCGTGGCGGATATTGTGGTCATCAACAAAGTCGATCTGGTGACGGACGAGGAAAAGGTGCGGTTGCAAGCGTGGATTCGGGACATCACGCCATCGGCGCGAATCCTCGAAGCGGATCATGGGGCTGTGCCGCCGGAATTCGTGTTCGGCGTTGGGGCATATGATCCGATGCGGCTGGCGGAAAAACAGGGTCAAGAGGTGCATGTTCATGAGAGCGGCGCGGAACACGAGCATGAACACACGCATACCGATCACAGTTTGGTGTTCAGCACGTGGAGTTGGACGACGCGTGAACCGCTGCTTCTGAAGACGTTGCGGAAGGCGATTGAGACTCTGCCGGTGACGATCTTCCGTGCGAAAGGGTTTGCCTATCTGGCGGATGTGCCGGAACGGCGGGCAGTGCTGCAAGTGGTGGGGCGGCGGGTGACGCTGACGATGGGCGAAGTGTGGGGCGATCAACAGCCGTATACGCAGATCGTGGTCATAGGGACGCATGACGGGGTGGATGCGGCGGCGATGCTAGCCCACTTTGAGAAGACTCTGGCGGCGAATGCTCCGGCGTCAGTGCCGCAGAAGTTGACGGGCGTGGTGGTGGAGTGGCTGCGGAAGAAAAGCTGAACCGCAGAGACGCAGAGAAAGTCCGACGAAGGTTGGTTGCGTAGAGGGTAAAACTCCTTATAGTGGAAGGTGGGGATTATCCAACGAAGGAGTCGAGGCGACGTGAACAGATTACAATTATCACGCGTAATAACGGTGGGCTTATTGATGGGCGTGCTGGGCAGCAGTGTGGCTCAAGCGCAGCCACCGATTGGTGATGTGAAACCGGTGGCAAAAGGCGAACTGGTCATTGGTGAAAACCGGGGCGGGTTTGACGAAGGTGGCGCGAACATCTGGAAGTACAAAGGAACCGCAGGCGAAACCCTGACCTTGATGGTGGCGGCTGAAAATCCAGCGAACAACACCGATAACGAGACGCGCCAAAAGAATCGCTTACTGGATACGGTGCTGGTGGTTTATGACCCGACCAATCAGGTGATTGCTTACAATGACGATATTGTAGACGCGGTGCTGACGAACTCCTTCCTGCGTGCGGTCGATTTAAGAGTCGATGGTACCTACACGATAAAAGTGACCAATTGGTTTACTGAAAATGGAGACGAAACGGGCGGACACTTCACGCTGACGGTGTATTCGAACAAGGCTCAGGCAACACCTGAAAAGATTACGCCCAAAATCGTCGGAAAGCTGAATACCTCGACCGATGTGATGGATGAACTTGAGGCGATTATCAAAAATTCGGATACTCATACGGTGATGCTGATTAATCCGAGCTACTGCACGATTACCGGCGGGACGTTCGGGGATCTGAAGTTCAGTTTAAAGCCCTACAGCGGCATTGTGGTGACGGTGCCGGAAGGTTCATACACGCTGCGTGGGAAGGGCGATTCGTGTGAGTTGAACGCTGACGAAATCCAAGTGCCACAGATGACGACGGTGATGGTGGTACCCATTTCAGCGGCGACCTCACGGCCATCGGATGCCGAGCCGTTCCCGACGGATAAAGATGCGCTGGCGAATTCGTAGGGGAAGATTGAACCGCCAAGACGCCAAGAACGCCAAGATCAAACCGAGAGACATTGAGGACAAGATACTATGGGATCACAAATTCCGGAGTCACATCGCGACTTATTGGAAAGACCGGTTTTGGCGGCGCTGGCGACCCTGATGCCAGATGGGCAAATGCAGGTTACACCGGTATGGTGTACCTATGACGGCACGTATGTAATCGTCAACGCGACGGCTGACCGCCAGAAGCACAAGAATATGGTAGAGCGTCCACATGTGACGTTGATGCTGCTTGATCCGGAGAACGCTTTTCGCTATCTGGAAATACGGGGCATTGTGGAGATCATCACGGCAGAAGGGGGCGGCGAATCGATGAATGAGATGTCGCTGAAATACACCGGACAGCCGAAACGCTACGGTATCGAAGCGCCGCCGAGGGAAGAATCCGAGCGAATCCTCTACAAGATTAAGCCGCTGCGGGTAAATGCACACGGGTAGTACCCCTCCCCATAACACAGGGAGGGGCTTTAAGGCTTTCTAAAGCCCACTAGAGTTGCTTTGTTTAATGTGTGCTTTTGCTCACCTAATCTTTACGTCGTACCCCAAAGACATCGCGGTTGCCGGAGACCATGATGAGGGCGCGACGCCAGCTATCGGCTTCCGCGCCAACGGCTTCATCAGCATGGTTGACATCGTATTTGTCGGCCAGCATGTCGAGTTCAGCTTTAAGCGCACGCCACTTGGGGATTTGAATCTGGGTCAGCATGTCGGCACGGCGGCTGTCGGGCGCGGCACGTAAGACCTGCCGGAAGTGGGGCAGGCAGAGACCATTTGAGGCGGCGAAGGCATCGTGCATTTCCTGCTCGTTGATGTGCTCGGCAACCGAGGTGATGTGCTGTGATTCGGCGCGTTCCATCGCTTCGCATGCCATACACTGTTCGGTGGGTTCGAGGCGGTTGGCGAGGCCAGACGTGTTTGAACCCAGCAGGCGACCCAACGCAGAAGCGGCTTTATTGGGTTCGGCGGCGGTTTTGAGCAGTTCATCCATGATGGCGGCGTGAAGAATGGTGATGCCAAGCACGCTGGCCCCGAACTCCACCAGATGTCCGGCGTGGGTGGCGCATAACCCTCGTGAGGCACGAATATCGGCGTGGGTTTCGGGCGTGTTGACGTACTCATAAAGGTGCGAATCGAGAAAGCGGTTGACGTCGCGCTCGGTTAGATTGCAGACGGCGCAGCTGGGTGTGGCGAAGGCTTCGATGAGTCGGTGGTAATTCATGGGTAGTGCGGGCATGGATGAGCCTTGTGTAATTTTGCTAGGGTTTGCCGCTGGCAAACCCCTACAATGGGAATGGTTGATTATTGGGCGGGCGTAGCCTCGGATGTTGCTTCGGTGGTGGCCTCTGCTTGCGGCGTGCTGATGACCTGCGAACTAAGCGAATAGACCGCCTGAAGATCGGTTGCGTCATTGATGCCGGAGATAGCCAGAATCAACGTATCATTGGCGTTGAGGTCAAATACCCATGCGCCGGAAGTGGCAGTATCAGCAGGGTCAATAAGGCGCACGACACGGTTGGTCGATGACGAAGCGGTTCCACCCAGCAGCGCATATTGAACGATGTAGCGCTGTGGTACGACGTTATCCATTTGCTGCCAACCGTTCAACGTCCAGCCTTGAACGCCAGACTCGGCATCATCTTTGAAGTTGATTTCAGGGATGGCGATGTTATCAATGGCGATGCCTTTATCGGGTTTGTCATCAGCGCTGACGTAATCGAAACGCAGGATGATTTGCTTGCCTGCGTAGGGCGTGAGGTTGACTTCCTGCGGCGTCCAGATGGGATCGGAAGGGATGACGCGGCTGGGATGCTTGCCGAGAACTACATCGACGCTGAAGTATTTCTCATCGCGCTGCAAGTAAAGGCTGACGGTATCACCGGGTTTATAGTCGCTCAGGAAGGCGGTGATGTCTGCTTTGCCCTGCCACAGTTGGCCGTCGTGTCCGGCGATGGTATCCCCGACTTGAACATCTAAACCTTTAAGCGGGCTGTTGTCGGCGATGCTGCTAATGGTGATGCCGTTGGATTCGAGGCCGATACCCAGATAAGGGAAGGGACGTGATGGTTCGGGATTGCTGATGCCTGTGAAGCCCGCGCCATAAGCAAGACCGTTGGGATTGGTGGTGGTTGTGCCATTGCTGACCAGCGCCTTATAGGTCTTGCCACCGTCGTCACTGACGCTGACATAGCCATAGTTCCAACCTTCGGCGAGCTGATGCCACGCGTCGAAGGTCAGGGTTGCGGATTGGACATTGGTTAAGTCCACTGTCCGGCTCATGGACGTGTTTTGGTAAAGGCCGCTGCCTGACCAATAAAAATGATTATTGGGCAGATTGGGCATGGGCAGGCGTGGGATGGACGGCACACCGTCGAACGCCAATTGAATCTCGACGGGTTTGGTGGTGCTTAAGGTCAGGTAGTTGGTGCCATACTGCTGGACAGCGAAACGCTGATTCTGGAAATCAAAAAAGTCTTGTGCGCCAAAGGAGGCAGCACGTAAGCCGGTGGCGGCTGGCGTGTTATACATGTAACGGGTGTCGCCGATGGGGGCGTTGAGGGCGTTTGCCATCGCGAAATCGGCGAAGACATCCTGTCCGGTGACGGGATTATCGGTGACCAGATCGGTGACGCCGTGTTTGGCGAGTACTTGTGTGAGCTGATCGAAGCCCGAACCCTGTGTTGAAAAGAGTTCGCGCAGGATCGTATCCCCGAAGCGTTGGCGGACGTAGTTCAGGAACATCTGCCCGACAGCCGTGATGGCATTGCGGTTCGAGTCGGTGCTGGTGAGGGGCAAATCCGGCGTTTGGAAAAAGGTTTGGAAATCCGATGGGCTAATATCGATTCCCCTATAGCTGAGGAGCATGTACCAGCTTTGAGCTTCGCGCATCCAAGTCGCTTGTGCGGGATTGTTTTGCTCGATCAACGTGCTGTAGAAGGCACGGGCGAAAAAGTCAAAGTAGGTCAGGTCATTCAGGGCGAGCGCGGGTGTGGCCGAGGTGTTGATAATGAACATGCCTTGTTGGTTCGTCCAACCGTTGGCGACGAATGACGCAGGCAAGTTGTTCACGGGATTAAAGATGATGTTGCGGGTGGTGTTGAGGTCCTTGGCGAACAGCACGGTATACTGCTGATCACCGTCGATATCTAAAAAGGGCAGCCTATCCGCGCTTTCGATGCCTTCTAGGGTGCGTGGAAAGGTGATGAAGCCACCTTGATTATCCCGCAGTTGAAAATCAATGAGGGCAATTTGCATCCGGTTGGCAAGGTTATCCATCGAACCGGGTGTGTACTCCAAACCGTCTTCGACCCAAATATTAATGAAGGGGATTGTTGCGGCGAGTGTCGCTTTGATCTGGCCGGGCGATGCATGACCAGCCTTCGTGACCCAGAACTGAGTCGTTGCGCCAACTTCATAAACAGGGGCAGGCGGTGGTATGTCCGCTCCACCTGACAAGCCCAACCATCGCTGTGCCATGGCCCGTGGATCACGGGCGGTGGAGTCCTGCGCGTGGAGTGGCACGGTGAGTAAGGTGAGCAGGAGAAGTGCGCTGAGACGTATCCAGATGTGGTGGTGTTTGGTCATAACTATTCGCTGCCCTTGCCGAAAACCTCGGTCAACAGACACGGCAATGATGTTGAACCATTTAATGACGGAGAGTGAACCCCCACCCTGACCCTCCCCCGCAAGCGAGGGAGGGAATACGTCGGGAAGAGATGTCAAACAGCCCCTACAAGGACATATTCCGTTTTAAAAAGTCAAAGACCATCATCCGTATCCCTACAATAATCCCAATCTGTGGTGTGAAATTCCGATTATACAGTGTTGCCGTTTTTCGTATCAGTGTAGACGGGGATGCGGTTTGCGGAAAGTTTTCTCATATAGGGCTAACTCAGGCGTTAGCTTGTGGCAAGTGTCTGCTGATTCTATAATCAGTAGAGGGATAAGTATTCCATATTTAGGAACACTACATGGATATTGGCAGCGAGTTTTCGCATTATCGAGTGATTGAGCATATTGGGCGCGGCGGTATGGCGGACGTGTGGTCGGCGCGTGACAAGCGGCTGAACCGGACGGTCGCCATCAAGACAATTGCGCGGGATTTGTCGCAGGACAACGGTGTGGAGCCGATCAAACTGTTCGAGCGTGAGGCGCAGACCATCGCCCAGCTTGAGCACCCGCACATTCTGCCTATTTATGACTTTGGCGAGTTCGAAGGGCAGCTTTATATCGCCATGCGCTATGTGACGGGCGGCTCATTGGAACATCTGCTGACGGATGGTCCGCTGGCAACCGACCAAGTGGTGCGGCAGGCTAAGAATATCGCCAGCGCACTCGATTATGCCCATGCCAACCATGTGATTCACCTTGATCTGAAACCCTCCAATATTTTGATGGACAGCATCGAGTCGCCGTATCTGGCGGACTTCGGTTTGGCGACGGTGCTCGGGCCGGAAGGGCGCGCGGCCAACCCCGGTTATGGCACGCTGCTGTATATGGCTCCGGAGCAGTTGACGGCAGGCGAGCTTGATCACCGTGCCGATATTTACAGCTTCACTATTCTGGTTTTCCAGATGCTGACCGGCGAACTGCCGTTTGACGCGACGACATCACTGGCGCTGAAGCAGCTTCAGTGGCAGGAAGATTTGCCTGAAGCGGAGAAGATGGGCAGCGAGTTAGCCGAAGTGCTGACCCCGATTTTACGGCGAGGGACGTCGCTCAATCCTGAGGATCGCCCCGATACGCTGATGGAATTGGTGAGTGAACTAGAAGATGCGCTGGGCAAAGTTAAGAGTCCACTGGTCAATATGGCCCAAAGCGATTTTGACGACGAAGATGGCGTCGGGCTGATCACAATTGACCTGAGCGGCGTGCAGACGATTGCCGACCAAGGCGCGATGATCCGGCGTGAGGCGCAGGATATCTATAACCGGGCACGGAAAGCATGGGCACATGGGCAGGGGCGCTTCCTGCTGGGCGTGACGCACTTCATGGTGATGAATGACGTCTACATGAAGGCCGACGAAAACGGGCTGGAAATTGATGAGGCCGGTTTGCAACTGCTGCTGCGCGGCGCGTTGGAGTATGACCACGAAATTGATTACTGGTGGAATAAGCTGGATAAGGATAACCGCCGCTGGGTAGCGCTCCACGCTGTCCGCAGCGAGAGCGCTCCGGCACGGGCACGGGCTTTTTACCGCCTTGAAACTATTCCGGATGGCGATCCGCCGCGCATTCCGACGCTGGTGGCGCAGGCTTTAGCGGTTGAAACCAATGACGAAGCGAAAAAAGCGGGCATCAACGTGCTGGCAACGCGAGCCAAGCGGGATTATCCGAGCGGTAATTACAAAGCTGTGCCGCAGGGATTGACCGGACGGCTGCTAACCACTCGCACACGGCAGGACATTCAACTCGGTATTCCCTCCGATTGGCGGGCAACGGTTTACAGTGAAGATATTGATCAACTGCTGGCGCAGATCGCTCTTGATCCACGCAGCAGTGAGTCGATTGCTGAACAAGCGGCGCGAACGGTCGGACGCATCCGGTCATTGGCGGCGGTCAAGATGATCGCGGACGCTCAACGGAAGGGTTCACGCGGGGCATTACGCGCGTTGGCCTTGGTGCGTGATGAAGCACCGTCGCTGCCGAATGTGGTCAGTCCACAGGGGCGCATCTACGCGTGGCTGGCGAATACGTGGCGGCGGTTGACGGATGATCCGCTGGATAACGTGCGACGATTTGCGTTTGCGCTGCTGGGGGCTACGCTGGCGATGGCCTACTATGTGTTCTCAAGCTTTACGCCGGAGGCCATGTTTGCGGCGGAACGCTGGGGCAAAACGATTTCCATTGGCCTGACGTTTGGTATGATGATCGCCATCCTGACATTGATCGCAGGGGAACTGCCTGCACGGCTGCGGGGCTTCTGGCCGTGGTGGGCGCGAGTCGCTTTCTCGGTTATCGCGGGGGTTGTTTGGGGGACGCTGGCGTGGGGGGCATTTACGTGGTTCTTCCTGAACTATGATCCAGTATGGGAAGTCATGGCCTATGCCGGCATCGGAACTGCATTTGGATTTGTGGTGTCGTCGCAGTTTAAGCTGCGGGGCTGGGTGGCGTTCTTGATCACCGCCATCGCGACGTATATCCCGATTTACCTGATGTTTGACTTCTACAACACCGGCGTATCACCTATACTGCCGCTTTCGAGCGAAGTGCTCAATAACCCGTTGGCGATTGTGTATTTCCGTACGCCCGAACAGATTTTTACACTGGGCATTCCGCTGGTCGTTTTGATCGCCTTGGGCGCGCACTTCTCGGGCGTGTGGGCAGATTTGCGATCATTGTGGCGCTGGCTGCGGGCGAAGATGGCGTAATTTAAAGCGGGTTTGTCAGCGACAAATCCTTACACCTTGGCGTACAGGCGGCCACCGAATTCGGCGACCAGTTTGTCGTCCAGATCGTCGGCATAGCTGGCGACCATATTAATGATGGTGTTGGCTTCGCTGCCGTCCATGCCTTCCAGCGGACGTTCGCTGAAAACGTAGACCACATCCATATAGACCCCCAGCGCGGCGTTGGTCAATTGCAGATTGAGTTCCAGCAGGCGGCGGTAAAGCGGCAGCAGGGCGTTGATGGGCAGGTGCATGATGGGTGACAGCGCCTGAAAATAGCCGATGCCATCTTGCTGGGAGACGAAAATTTCAATGACAGCCGAGTTGCGCTGGAAGCTCCAGCCAAAGCCGGTTTCGGTACGCATCCGCGCCTTGACGGGGTCAACGCCCACGCTGGCCAAGATTTGCTCGATGGTGGAGGCGTAGGATTCGAGCGGGATTTCGCCTGCCGCGCGGGGGCGGCCTCTAAAGTTCAGCATGATTAGTCTCCAGTCTTCAGTCAAAACCAATATTTATCTTGTCAGTCATTACGTGCGTGTGGCGGGTTGTCCACAGCGTAAGCAATAGCCGCGATGGAAACCGACATTCGCATTACAGTTCGGGCAGATCATGCCATTATGTTCATAGTAAAACACCTGCGTTTGAGGCTGCGGGAAGCGCACCAAGCCCTCGGCCTGTGGATGCAAGCCGCCGCAGCGTTCGCAGTAATAACCGCCGGAAGCGAGAGCACGGCTGTAAAAGCCGCAGTGATGGCAGTAGGCTTTCGCGCCTTCTGTCGTTTCTTGCCGGAACAAATCAACCTGTGTGCGGATGGTGTTGATGTGCAGCCCGTACACATAAGACGATGTGCTGGCCGTGTTGCGGGTGATCATGCCAATCAGATAGCGGTTGTCATCCAAGATAGGCGCGCCACCTGCGTCCGGTAAATCCATGATGTCGGTAGGGAACCACTGTGCCGCGACAAGCCGCTTGGTGGCACGTCGGCGTCCCTGAAGCACTTGATTATTGGCGCAGACGATGGTTAAGCGAGTGTCTTCGGTGACATTGGCAATCGGGCTGGGTGGAATAACGTCACCGGTAGTCTGTTCGATGTAAATGAAAGCCAGATCGAATTCGGGATAGGAACGCAAGACATATCCCGGCACTTGTCGGCGGTTCGGGAGTTCAACGATGACCTGATCGGTGCCTCCGACTGCATAACGGGTGGTTGCGAGCAGACCCTCACGGGCTACGAAAAAAGCAGTTGCGGGGCCGTTTGGGCCACCGGATACGGTGACGACGGGCGCGAGTTGAGCAGCAACGTTAGGTTGAACAACAGCCGGATTGAGGTTACCGGTCTTGGGAAGCGTCGGCTGAATGGGCTGGTAGAGATTGGGCGCGGACTGTGCACCGGGCAGGGTGGTCGGCATGGGCGGCGCAGATGGAACGACATTTTGTGTGCCAGTGCTGGTGACAGGTGGCATGAAATCTTGAGCGAGGAATGACTCTACACGCTGTTTGACGGCGGCGTTAGTCGGATCGGCGGCTAGCGCATCCTTATAGTATCTGCGCTTTTCAGCCGGATCATTCGCGACTTCACCCAGCCATAAACAAGCCACCGCCCGTAATGCGCCGGTCAGTTCGGGATTCTTCAACGCAATTTTCAGCAGCCGAACACCTTCGTCACGGTTGCCCGCCTGTATCGCTCCAATGCCCTGTTCAACTGCTTGAAACGACATGACTCACTCACCTCGATAAGGATGATATGATGATGGAATAAGATTGATTATAGCCCAAACTCGCTTAATGAGGTTATCGCAAACGGAATGATGATCAGTCAGTTTCGGTCTTGGTTCACTTATATCTTAAAGCATTGGGCTATTGTCTTGCCGCTAAGTATGTTCTATGTCTTTTTAATCGGTGTTCTTATTAACTCGTTCAAGAGCAATCCTGATTGTTCACAACAACCTGATGATCAGCGAGCGATAACGTTTTCAGTGGTCAATACGCTATATGCGATGCGGAGCGATGGTACAAGCATCTGTCGACTGATGCGCATTGACACTTCATTGGAGGATATGAGTTTATCACCGGATGGCTCGCGCATCGTCTATATGGCTGTGAAGGACAAAAACGCTGACATTTACACCATGAACGTTGATGGAACCGATATCAATCAATTGACGACTGATCCGGCCATTGACCGCGATCCCGTGTGGTCACCGGATGGACAATCGATTGCCTTTGTTTCCAGCCGACGGGAGCATTGGGGCGTCTACGTGATGGATCGTGATGGGAGCCATGTGAAAGGGGTTTATGAAAGCGGCTATCAGCGTTTCTATGATCCTTTCTGGTCACCCGATGGTCAGAAAATTGCGTTTACTCGGGAGGGCGATTTCTTTGAACCGGATGGCATCTATATCTGGGACTTGCGCCAACATCGGGAAACAAAACTGACCCCATTTAACGCGGCTAGTCCTGTGTGGTCACCCGATGGCAAACAGATTGCTTTTATTACATCGTCTCTGGATGGTAATTATGAAATCTACGCCATCCAAACAGATGGCACGAATTTGCGACGACTGACCAACAACCCGTATTTTGATGGGATGCCGTCGTGGTCGCCGGATAGCCGTCAGATTGCTTTTGTATCTGCCGCCGATAGGCTTCAATCTACCCTTGATATTTATGTGATGGATGCGGATGGGACAAATGTCAGACAGTTAACCCATTCTGGCAATGCCACAGCTCCAAAATGGCGAGTCCTATCCCAGCCTGAACAAAATAACGATCCTAAGGGTAAATAAGCAGTGAAAATAAAAGCTTTTGAGGAACTTAATGATTCCAAGAATCCTTCTTTTTACCATGTTGAGTTTATGGATGAGCAGCATGAGTCTGGCGCAAGAGGCGACACCTGACCCGAAGGCAGGCGATACGCGAACGGACGCGAAGGGCATCACGCAGGTATACGTGCCGCCGGGATGCTTCATGATGGGGAGCAGCGAGGAACAGCTTGAGTCTGCTCAAAAGCTCGATTCGCCAAGCTGGACGAAGCAGACGACCATCTACGAGAAGCCCCAGCACGAGGTGTGTATCACCAAAGGCTATTGGATTGACCAATTTGAAGTGACCAATGCCGCTTTTGATGCCTTCGTCAAAGATGGCGGTTATACCACGCCCGAATATTGGTCGGAAAAAGGCGCGGCGTGGCTGAAGCGGCAGGACGCGAGCAAGCTGCCTGCGGCCTGTGACGATACGGCGGACGACCATCCACGCGTTTGTGTGACATGGTATGAAGCAGAAGCCTATGCCGTGTGGCGTGGTGGGCATCTGCCGAGCGAGGCGCAGTGGGAATTCGCGGCACGCGGGCCGGAGTCACGTATCTATCCTTGGGGTGATGAATGGGATGCGTCCAAGGCGAATGTGCTGGATAGCACTGGCTTAACGGCAGTGGATGCTTATCCGGAAGGTGTGAGTTGGGTCGGCGCTTACGATATGGCCGGCAATGCGATGGAGTGGGTCAACGATTGGTTGAGCAGCACCTACTATGCCAAAAGCCCGAAGGATGATCCGACTGGCGCGGAAACCGGCAGCAAAAAGGTCGAAAAAGGCGGCTGGTGGGGCAGTAATCCGTATGTGGCGCGTTCGGCTTACCGCCACTTCGAAGACCCGCCGACCTATCAAGATCATCACATCGGGTTTCGGATTGTGACAACGGACGGAATCTAAGTGTCAGAACGGATTACCCAATCGGTGAAACGCGCATCCGAACTGGTCTATCAAAGGCAAGGATAATCGGCGCGCCCTTTGGCATCTGCGGCTCATCCAACAGCGTGATTTTTACGCGCTGCATCATGAGTAAAAGCAAGAGTTGGGCTTCCATCATGGCAAAGCCGTTGCCGATGCAAATCCGAGCGCCCGTCGCAAAAGGAATGTAGGCCCCTTTGGGCAGATTTTTCTCAGCGTCGTTCGCCCAACGCTCTGGCATAAAGGTTGTGGGATCGGGGAAGATGTTCGGGTTGTGATGATTGGCATAAACCATGACGAAGAACATCGTTTTTTTGGGGTAGCTGTGATTTCCTATCGTGATGGGTGTGTTGGATTCACGCTGTAAGAACCAGACCGGAGGCCGCATCCGCAGGGTTTCTTGGAGGATCATTTTGCTGTAGGGCAGGTGAGATAAATCATCAAAGGTTGGCGGCTTACCCTGTAACCGCACGACTTCTGCCAAGAGCTTTTCGGCTACTTCAGGGTATTGGGCGATGAAGTGAAGTGACCACGATAGTAACCACGCGGTTGTCTCGTGTCCCGCAACGTAGAGCGTCAAGAGTTCTCCGCGCAGTTGTTCGTTATCCATTGTCTCGCCAGTATCGGGGTCTTTGCTGAACATCAAGGCACTGAGCAAATCTTGGGGTCGATTGGCCTCGTTTAACTGCCGCCGCTCGGCGATGATCTTCCTTAAGAGACGGTTGAAGTTTCTTGCACCGCGTGACTTTTGCCTTAGAGCCGGCGCGGGAAACCAATCCGGCATAAGCGCTAGAAAAACAGATTTCGCTTGTGCCGAAAATCCCTCACCAATATCATGGATGGCCTCGCGGATTTCATCAATAGTGTCTGTGGCATCACTGGAAAAGAGCGTATCCACAACGATGCGCAAGGTAATGGTGTGCATTTCGTTGGCGAGGTCGAGTTGGCTGTTGGGCTGCCACTGCGCGATATGCCTGAGGGCAATATTGACCATGCGTTCGCCGTAGGCTTTGATATGGGCATGGTGAAAAACCGGCTGCATCAGTTTGCGCTGGCGTTTCCAAATCGCTCCATTGCTAAAGAGGATGCCGTTGCCGAAAGTGGAACGGGCGACGCGGGCGACAAGCTCTACTTTTCCCGCCTCGTCGTTGTGCTGTACAAAAAGCTCGTGAATATCTTCGGGTTTGCTGAGATAGAATACGCGCATCACAAACGGGATACGCATTTCTCCGACACCTGACGAATCAATTTCGGCCAACAAATCTATGGTTCCGTGCGGCCCATGTTCCTTGAGGATGCGCTGTATGTGCCTGACGCTTAATTTGGTTGTCATTTGAATAGTCTTTTTTATAAAAGTATATTTCAAAATCGGCTCGTCGGTTAGAGCGGCAATGGGCATAAAAAAGGCGCTGTCGATTTTCTAAGCACAGCGCCTTTTGTATTTTTGAGTCAATATTATTTTAGGCTTGGCCGAACTCGCGCTTGATGCCCGCGTCGCTGTAGAAGAAGTAGGCCAGATAGAGACCGGCAAGCAGCCAAATGATATTCAGGATGCCGCCACCGCTGAGCAATTGCAGCAGGGAGATGATGGCACTGACTGCCATCACGAAGACTGCGCCCATGCGTGACCAACCCATCCGGCGGAATAAGCCGAGGGCCACCACGATGAGGGCAGGGCCAACTATCAGATACAGAATTCCAGTAATGAGTAGTAGACCGCTCGCGCCACCTGCGGCTGCGGCCACTGCTGCACCATCCGCGCCTGTAGCTGCGATTGATGCTGCGCCGGCTGCGGCTCCCAAGCCGACTACCGCACCACCGATCAGTAGGAAGACGCTGCCACAAAGATTGACGATGCCTGAAATGAGTGCATAGATTGCTACATAGCGGATCAACTGTGCGGCGGGCATATTTCGCAAGGCATCATTTACAGGTTTTAATAAAGTATCAAGTTGTTTCATTAAGTCGTTCATGGCGCAAGCCTTTCTAAATTAAACGCTGTTTTCACTGTAGTACACTTCCCACTTTGGAGCAAATAAAGATTTGTCCAATAGTGGGCAAGTGTCTAAATGCCTATGCTTACTCCATTTCGACCCACTCTTCTTGAGGATTTTGCTGGCCGGGCAGTTGCACGACTTGAAACCATGTTTGACCGGGTTTCAACGGTAAGACGTCGCCTTTAAGCGTTCGCAGGCCGATGATGGTGTTCTTGTCATCCCGTACCCAGCGCCCTTTATATTCCTGATCATCGCGGAAGAGGATGGCGTCACCTTCGCCCATCAGGTTGATCTGGATACTGTAGCTTTTCGCGCCTTGGAACTCACTTTCGACAATGTCGGTGAACTGATGATCGGCGAAAATTACTACCACATTCGCAGCAGTGATTTGTTCCAACGTGTTGGCGTCGAAATGGCCCTGCCCATCGGCGCTGCGGCGGTAAAGTCCGAGAGCCGCGTCGTACTTCCAGATGACACGCGTGGCACGGTAGCGAATGTCGATCTTGTTGACCACCGCTTGATTATTGGGCGGCACGGTAGCATCAAAAGACAACCCGCGCAAATCAGGCCGTTGATTAATGCCTTCCTCTGTGGCTTTTTCCCAGATGGTATTGGGGTTCATAAACATATTGTGGGGTACTTCAATCGTCTCATCACGCCAGAAATAGGGCTGACCGAACAACACACCTTTGAATAAGCGGTTGGCGTAATCGGCGTTGTTGAGCAGCGTTTCCACGCCTGTACTGGCTCCGGAGAAGGCCAGCAGCCCCCCAAACATCGGGATCAGTTCAGTGTCGATCAGACGGGCACTGCGAATCGAGCCAACGCGATCCGGTGCTTGACCGTAAAAGATGGCTGAAAAACGGGTTAAGCCACCTTCGGCGTAATGTTCAAAGACAATATCTGCCGCGCCGATTCCGGCCTGTGGGCGTACAAGAACGGGTGCGTTTGAAATCTTCACCACCATCGGGCGGCGGTCTAAAACGCTGGGGTCTTTGACCTGAAGTCCGGTCAACGGATTGACATCCGCAGCAAATTGTTGAAGGGTTGGGGTAGTCTCAATTTTTGCTACAGGGGTTTCAGTTGTAAGATGAGGGGGTACAGTAGCTGATGATTGTAAATTCTGCGCCAGTGGGACAATACACCCCGCCAGCAAATGGGCGAGAATAATCATCATGAGTAATCGAAATTGGGGTTTCATAAGCACTCCTGACCGTGCCTATTGGACGATGGTGGATGCATTATAGTACACCGATCAGGTTTGGTTGACGCGACTATAGGCGCAAGCTATAATGACTTTCAGGTTCGGTTTATACCCAAAATTAAGATTTCCTGTATGATAAGACTATCGTGTGGCCTTGCATTGAACCTTTTTGAGGGGGCCTAAATGCCGCTTAAGGGCGAACTTCGGGATTTTAGTGTTACCCAATTGTTGAACTTGATTAATCTGGCGGGCAAAACTGGCACGCTGACGATTTATCAAGCCAACAAGACGGGGCAGATGGAACAAGTGAATGGGACGAAGCGCGAACGCATCGAGGCCGGACCTGAGCGCGCGCAAGTTTCGTTCAAGACCGGGAAGCTGATATTTGCCACTATGAAGGGGCAAGAGGGTAATCTCGTTTCTGTTCTGAACAAGGTTGGCAAGCTGACCGACGAACAGGCACGTGTTATCCGCGAACGGGCGCGCGATAAGAGCGATAAGGCGCTGGCGCTGCTGCTGATGAATGCCAATTACATCACGCAGAACGACATCGTGAGCAGTATCCAACAACACATGCAAGACGTGGTCTACAGCATGATGAGTTGGAACACTGAACCCTTCCGATTTGACGACAATGTTGTGCCGCCGAATGACCGCATTCAAGTTCCGATTGACCTCGAAAACATCATCATAGAAGGTTCACGGCGAATGAAAGAGGTTGAAGAACTCAACCAGCATTTGCCGAATTTGGATTTTGCGCTGCGTTTCCCCGGCAACCCGCGTGAGAAGCTCAAGGGCATTCACCTGAGCGTAGCCGAGTGGCGCGTGGTACAGTATGTTAATCCGAAGAACTCCATTCGCCAGATCGCCCGTGCCAATAACATGTCGGAAATTGAAATCCGGCGTGTGGTCTATGGGTTGGAGCAGGCCGGTTTAGTTGAACTGGTCAAGCCGCCGGGAATGGAACAGACTGCCAACACTATGAACCGCCGCCGTGCGCAGCCTCAGAAGCCGCAGGTGAAGGCGGATGTCGTCAATCGTCTGATCGACCGGATTCGGTCTATTTAATAATCGCAATCGCTAGTCCATGATGGACGTTCAATACCGGGAAGAGTGAGCGCAGCTTATGCAAACTGTAAAGATGGTTATCACAGGCCCGTTTAGCGCCGGTAAAACCGAGTTTATTCGTTCAATCAGCGAAATCGAAGTGGTTTCTACCGATCAGGCGATTACCTCGGCGGCGGAACAGCAAGTCAAGTCAGCGACAACCGTGGCAATGGACTTCGGTCGTATCACGGTCGATGACGACTTGGTGCTGTACCTGTTCGGTACACCCGGCCAACGCCGTTTCGACTTTATGTGGGAAATTCTGGCCGAAGGTATGTTAGGTTTCGTGGTGATGGTGGACAGCGCCAAGCCGGAAACCTTCCGCGAAGCCAAGAGTATCCTCGAAACCTTCCGTGCTTATGCGCCGACGCCATACGTTGTGGCCGCCAATAAGCAAGATCATCCGGATGCGTGGGCAGCCGATGATCTGCGGATCGCCCTCCGCATTGAAGAAGGGGTGAAGCTTCTGCCGTGCGTGGCCAAAGACAAAGAGAGCGTCAAGAACGTACTGCTTGAGCTGCTTTACTCAATCTTGGAGGAAATGGATCGGCAGCAGTAATGCCTCTACGCGGGAGCTTGTAAGGACTATAGCATTGTGGCATTACTGGTAACAGAACAAGGAGTCGTTCATTACGAAACCTATGGGCGTGGTCGCCCGGTTCTGTTATTGCATGGTTGGCTGGGTTCATGGGCGCTGTGGCGCAGAACCATTGAAGAATTAGGCAAAGAATTCCGCACCTACGCCATCGACTTCTGGGGATTTGGGGAGTCAGGCGATCAGGCTGCGGATTTTTCTGTTGATAACTTTATCCTCCTCGTCAACCAATTTATGGATCGGCTGGGCATCGTCAAAGCACCGCTGGTCGGTCACTCGATGGGCGGCACCGTGTCACTCGCTACCG
This sequence comes from Aggregatilineales bacterium, assembly GCA_044226855.1. Classification (GTDB taxonomy): domain Bacteria; phylum Chloroflexota; class Anaerolineae; order Aggregatilineales; family Phototrophicaceae; genus CFX2. The sequence continues at coordinate 15,687 of JBGAGF010000014.1, read as the reverse complement.
CCATCCGCTACCCCGAAAAAGTCGTCAAAGTCATTGTCATCGGTTCGCCGATTGTCGGCAGCTCCCTACGTCCGCTGATCAAGCTGGCCGGACGCCGCACATGGATGGACTTGGCGGAATCGTCACCAGCTTTATTCGATGTGTTTATGTCGGGGCTTCGCGTATCGCTGCGCGGGTATTCGTATCTGCTGGCGAAAGACGGCAAAGCACTGGGCAATATGTTCGCCTCCGATCTTTCCAAGCTGACGATGGGGCCGTTTTTTGAAAGTATCGCCACATTGCGAACGACCGATCTCCGTCCGCGTATGGGCGAGGTCAAGGTGCCGACGCTCGGCATCTACGGCAATAAAGACTTGATTGTTCATCCCAATCAGGCGCAGGTTTTGAAGCAGTACGCGCCTCACAGCAAGATTGTCATGTTCCCCGATGCGGGACACTTCCCCATGCTGGATAACCCCGAACGCTTTCACCAAACCGTGCGAGACTTCTTGAACAGCGGATAGAGAATTTACCAAAGACCGGCTGAATGAGGTCGTTACGCGTGTCTACTTGCTCTGGGTAATTCATGTTTAGTGTGAATACTGTAGATAGTGGTTAAATGGTACGTGATGGGTAAGGAGTGCAGGAACATTTTTCGCTCCTGCTTTTGGATGTTTTGAAGTTGAGTATCGCGTACTTTGCAACCATTACTTTATCCCGACCTATCAGGATTTCAGTTTGAACCAAATATCAGCTATTGATTTGGTATAGTATACGTAGATACGACATTATTATTGCCATCCAACAGGATAGCCGTATCGCCGGGTTCAAACACGGGGATATCTCTATTCCAAAATACAGCGTTCGGCGTATCTTGCCCTTTGCGAGTAAAAAGGGTCAGATTTCCATTAGATGGTAAATAACTATCGGAAAACACATATTTATTGCCTTGGGTGTCGCTTATTGACCAACCCTTTATAGTAATTGTATCGCCACTGTTCTGAAGATCGATTTGCTCGTTCAGAGGATCACCGGGACGAACCACCCAAATTATCCTAACCTGAGAAGTAGCCAAAGTCGGGCCAATTGTTATAGTGGGGAGAGGAGGGGGTGTGGGGGATTGAGTTGGGGTGATTGTTGGGGATGGCGTAGCTGTAGGTGTGATTGTTGGCGGCGGTAAAGAAGTTGGTGTAGTTATCGCCGATACCCCTACATTAGCAACTGAGTTTTCAGGAATCCAGTCAAAGATAGGGCATTTACTCTGTGTTGTATCCTGTATGGGAAGTTGGATAACAGGTGTCCAATTGCCAGTGGTGAGATCAAATTTGTTTATCCAATTGCCATCTATAAGAGTGATGATTTGACTACCATCGGCTGTATAGACTGGATTGCAGGCTACAAGGAATTTTCCATTCGATAAATCAAATTGGGTTTTGTCACTTATATTGAAGACCCTAAAGGTATGGCCACCCAAAAATAGGTCTAGACTGTTGGGTGAAAGCGCAAGATCTTGTACGTAATTTGTGTCACTCGCGTAAGGAATGGTAATTTCGTCCACTTTTTGATCTTGTTTTTCTGTTTCTGGTCGCCATTCGCTGATTGTAGTAGCTGTGTGCAGATAGAGTGTGGTAGAGTCAGTTGACCAAGCCAATCCAGTAGCTCCATTGCCTAAGATTGACGCGTGCGCGAGTGATTTTCCGTCTATAGTTGATATTACATATATACCATCACCAAAGGCTATTGCGAGTTTTGTGTTATCAGGTGAGGCTGCTATTGCAGTTAGTGAACGAGTGCCGTCATTCTCAATTCTCTTTATTCTGACAGGTTTAGTCCGGCTAGATTGTAGGGTGTATCTATATACGAATAGTGTCCAAGAGTTCTCATAAGCTTCTATAGAGTAAAAGCCTTCTCCATTGGGCATCAGTTCAACTATGTGGATGAGGAGTGAATTCTCAGATTTGATTTGGAATAAAGAGCCATTAGACCTGCGTCCTTCTACTGTTTTGTTATCATCCAGCAGATAGATCAGAGTTCCTCCAAGCATTTGTGCGTAGCCATACCCTACATAGTCGGCAGCGACTTGGGTTGCTTGGGCCTTAGCAGCAGCTTGGGTATTCAGTAATGCCTGCCCTTGTTCAGTGATACCAATGGTGATCTTACTTGTATCTGCCCGCCACATGCCCGCAAGTAATTTCATTGGAAGCGTGGTGGAGTGTTCTACCCATATGCCAGTATTCGCATCAATAAGCTCCATTTTAATTTCAACGATAGCACTCGTTGTTGTACTTTGTATCGTGTTGTATTGTGCAGCCCGATATTGCGTATCATTTTGAGCCATATATTGCTCAAAAGTAGTCGCTGCTGCAATCTGTTCGGGTGTTTGTGGAGCGATTGCATCGCGTGGATAGGTTGAGTTAGTGGTAACTGTCGGTAACTGATTACCAAAAGCGTAAAGTTTTACATACCAAGTCCCATTCAATTTCATGGTTGATATTTCGGTATTTAGCGGGGATTCAATACCGAGATTTAGATCGCGCATAGAACCTGTTACTAGAATTTTTGCAACGGTGCCATCATTGGATGTTTCCTGAAAAGTAAGATTGATAAATGAAATGCTTATTTTTGCTGCGTCCATACCTCCAAAACCGTAGTAACTTAACAATCCTTGTACAAGCTGTCGCATGAAAGGAATACCCGGAAGCTTGCGGTCTTCTGGGGCAACCGTATCTAGATACGTGTTTGTGTCGTTTGCAGCAATCGCATCAAAATACTTCTGAACAACGCCAACAGGGGTATTTGGATAATCCTGAGCAACTGCCGCATGAAATGATAAGAGGAAACTGCTCAAGATTAGTGTCAAGTGTGCGATGAATTTATAGAAATATGTAATCATAAAGTTCCTCTAAAATAAAATACTTTTACTCCATTATATTCCATTTTCAAAATGATTTGATCTGGATACCATGAATTCGTAACTCTCCGTTTGGTCTGCATTTTCGCGATCTCAATTCATGTTATACTGCCAATACATCTTGTAGATCGTCAGGGGCATGAGCATGTATCGTTATATACTCGAAGACAGCCGCCATGTGCTGCCATTCAACGAACCCGCCAGTAAATTGGTCATCGGCACATCGACGTTAACCTTTCACCAAGACGAAGTGTTGTCACAGGTGTTCAAAGGTGGCTCGAAGCTGGGCGACACCTTCCAGCTTGCAGGACAAATGCACAATATCCGCGAGGATGAACCGGCTTTCGTTTATCGTGACAGCTTATGGTTCGACGCCGAGTTTTTGCAAGCTTTTATCGACCGTGCCAAAAAGTCCGGCAAGGCCTGTCAAGCGGCGATCTTCACCGACGAAAAGGAACGGGCGTTTACTTCCTATGCCGTGCCTCTTTCTACCGCTTATGAAACGAAAAGCACCGATCCGCAATCCGGACGACCGATTGCAATGGTCGATATGTGGTATTTCCCCAAGGGATATACCCAAGATGTGTTACCCATTCCGATTGACAGCGAGGCCGAACCGCGCGGATTCTACAGCGTACCCGATTTTATGGCGCAGGATAAAGTCGAGGAATTAACCCATTATCTGCCAAAGTACGCCCTACTGTCGATTGAAAGCTGGGTCCATATCTTCTATGCCAGCGTTATTTTTGGCGTCTTCACGCGCGGCTTCCGCTTTGAGGAACGGATTAAGCACCATAATTTCATGGCGCTCAAACTCTTATGGCGGGGAATCATCGAGCAGCGGCAGGTGCTCACCACAACCGCAGCCGTCAAAGTCGGCAAGGATACCGTCATTGATCCGTCGGCCATTATCAGCGGTCCAACCACTATTGGCGAACGCTGTTATATCGGTCCCGGCGCGGTCATCGACAACTGTACCATTGGCGACGACGTGACGGTATCGCAGGGCTGCCAATTGATGTTGAGCACGGTCGCCAACAACTGCTTCTTGCCATTCCGTGCATCTCTCTTCATGACCAGTTTAATGAGCGGTACGATTATCGCCCAGAATACCTGTTTGCAGATGTGTGTCATTGGGCGGGACAGCTTCGTCGGCGCAGGTAATACCTTTACCGACTTCAACCTCGTGGGCGAATCCGATGGGCGTGGTGGGGTTGTACCTCGCACGATTAAAGCATCCAATATCAAAGGTGAATTGGAAGATGTAGGTCAGGTGGTGTTGGGCGGGGCGGTAGGGCATAACTGCCGCATCGGTTCCGGCATGATCATCTTCCCCGGTCGTATGATTGAGTCGGACGTCACCTTATTCGCGTCTCCCCAGCGTCGGGTAATCACGCGTGACGTTACCTACGAGGAAAGTGACCACCATACACTGAAGATGGCTGAAAAGGCCGTTCAGCGTCAATATCCACGACAAGGCGAACGCGACGAGCGCACTGACCAACTGACTTGGGAACGGTGGTAAGGCTATTCCTTGAGGATAATGTCGAGGCTGTGTAGTAGCGAAATCGCTTCCGGCAGTGAGAAGCGAGTCTTCTTCAGCGTGTTCTCGGTTGCCGAGATGTTGTAGTGCGTGGCATCAGTGAAGTCCGCTTCGGTCAAGTTGGTATGGTTGAAACGGCTGTCAGCGAAATCGGTTCCGGTACAGTTGGCCTGTGTTAAATCCGCTTCGGCGAAATCCACATCCCGTGCGATACAGCGCACCAATGTGAGCTTCGGCAGCTTCAAACCGATAAAGGTCGAATAATTCAGTGTGCAATCAGTGAAGTTGATCGAACCCAACAGATTGCTTTTGCCCCACATGGCATCCATCCAATTGACGCCGGTTGCTTTGGTCTTCTCAAACGACACTTCTGAGAAGATCGAGTTCTTGACCGTCATCAAGCTCAGGTCGCAGTCTTTGAAGGTGCATTTGTAGAATTTGCAGTTGTCAAAAGCGACTTCGGTGAAAGTGCATTCTCTGAAAATGCACTCCCTAAAGGTCTTTTGCTTGATCTTCTGCTGCGGGAGTTCGATTTTTCTGAAGGTCTGCTGCTCATATTCGAGTGCAGTGTCGGTCGCGAAGTTCAACTCAAACCTCTCAGATGTTTATGAGCGTGCCCGGAAGTAGCCGCTGACGAAGCGGTACATTTCGAGAGCGCTCTTGGGCTGCTGCGAAGCCTCTTCTAGTTTGCGGGCAAAGCTGCCGTCTTCCATCGCCTTCGGATTGCCTGAGGCCGCGATCAGATAGCATAATTCGCCCACACGCTGCAAATCGCTGGCGAGATCACGCACGATCTCGCGCTGTTTTTCCAGCGGAATATCGCCCCACAGACTGTCCATCTCATTGCGAATCGACTCGGCGCTGAGGGTGATCTTGCGGTTGGCGGGGAATGCCGTCAACGCACTTTGCAAAACCGCGCTGACAATGCGGGTATCTTCCAACACGCTGGGTGCCGTTCGGTCGCCAAACACATGCTGGCTCAGGACGCGCTGCAACTTCATCGGCTGCCGTTTCCCTCGCGCCAGATATCCGGCGACAATCCAGAACACATCAAGTGCGCTGGTCGGGTCTTTTCGGCCCTGCAGCAGGTTTTCGATATGTTGGTCAAGTTCACGGGCGCGTGCTTGCCACGGTTTGCCCAGCTCCAAAATCGCCTTGCCCACCAGATTGAGTTCGTTTGCCAGAGTCACGCGGTCAGGGCTGCTCAGTCCGCCCCCTAGACTATCAAGGCTGTTCATCAATGCGCCCACGCTGGGGATTTTGCCCTTATCGGCATAGGTGAGCGCTGTATCGTACAGAAACTCAGCCGTCGCGTGTAGGAAATCACCGTATTCCACTAGATCGAGGTTATCCAGCATCCGGCGCATGGCGTAACTGGTTTCGATTGCCTGTTGAACGGCCGCTCCAAATTCGCGTCCGAAGGCCGTGACCGCTTTACGGGCGTCGGCATCCGGTGCTATACGGATATAACGGCGCAAGAGTTCCAGCGCGGCGATGCGCACTTTGTCGTCCCAATCCATCAGCTTATACATGCGTCCGATGAGATTGATGCCGCGGGAGCCTTCACGGGTGGCAACCTGCGGCATGACCCCCGCAACGCGAATGGTTTGATCGATATCTTTGCGGCTGATATGGAATTTCAGCAGCGCAATCATGGCCGAAGCCGGAATGACCTTGGCGATGTTGGAATTTTCGAGCAGCATCGCCGTCGCCTGCTGCGCGATGCGATCCAATGCCGACGACCACGAATGCGCTTCCAGAATGCCGATGTACGCCATCAGCAAGGGCAGTGATTTCACACCGGCTTCATTCAAGGCTTTGAGCGCGTTGGGCATCTGCTGAATGGGGATCGGCGTTTCGGCAAAGAGCCGCTGTACCATCGCTACATAATCGGCCTGTGCCTCACCGGGATACAACACCCGCGCCTGATGCAGCATTTCATTGGCGACATCTTTGTAGCCGCCGGAGGCCAGCAGCAGCCGCAGCAGGTAGGTTGGGCCGGGAAGTTCCAAACGGGTGAGAGTTTCATCATTGCATAGCATGATCGCGATCCAGTTCAGCGTTTGGCTGTACTGGACACCCCATGTCGTGCCGATCAATCCGACCATGCCTCCCAACGCCTGCGTATCCACAATATCCGGACGCTTGGCGCGGATGGCGGACTCGGCTAGACGGATCAGCACCGGATCACGCCACTCGTCGCCGAAATCCGAAGCGGCGCTCAGCAGCAAACCCGCCGGAGCCATGCCTGCGTCTTCACCGGTCAAATAAGGCGCAAGGCGGCTGAGCGTGGGCGGAAGCTGCGCGGTGAACTTCTGGGCGCTGATCAAGCGGCGCAGGACGTCACTTTCGAGGTAGTTGACCGCGATCAGGAAAACCGTCAGGTTCAAGTCACGATCAAGCACTGACAGGGGGAGCACCATTTCGATCAGACGGGGGATGATCTTGCCAATTTCGAGGCCGGGATTGGCGTGGTGAATCTGTTCGAGGAACGAGTTAATGGCTTTCAGATCGCGCTTCTGCACCAGCGTTTGCATGTGGGATTGAATGGCGCGGTGGGTCAGCTCAACCCAGTGGGTTCCGGTTGGGCCAAGTGGATTGGCCATCCAGCGCGACAGGGCATCATAAACCAGCAGTGATTTGCCCTCTTTAATGGCGTCATCAAATTGGGTTTCGATGGCGCGTTCCAAATCCATGTTCTGGCGCAGCATCGGCGCGATGGGATCAGCATGCTGCATGTCGCCCAACGCAAGGGCAAACGCCAGCAGGTGATGGGTATAAGCGATTTTGAGGTCGTCGGTCAGGGTCGGGTCTTCGGCCAGAACCTTCGCGACATCCGCTGTTTCGACGGGTTGGTTGTTGACGAGGGCATTATCCAGCTTGAGCCGGTAAGACGCATAGCCGAGTGCGTCGGCTAAACCTTCACCGCGCTTAATGCGCCAAGCCGCGACCGCTGTCAGACCGCGTGTCTGCTGGCTGACTAGGTCGGCATCCAAGCGCAGTTGGCTGGCGACAAAATGGCTGTAACTATCGGCCACGATGTTGCCGCCCAGCTTCCCCTTTTGCCATCCGTAGATCAACATCTGGCGCGACAGTTTTTCACCGCCGAAGAAACGGATTTGGGTGTCAATCTTGGTGTTTTCGAGGGTATGCGTGGCGAAGGTGACACCAAAACGTGCTGATGGAGGGAGCAGTGCCAGTAAGCCTTGAATGAACTGCACGCGGGTTTCCAAATCGTTGGGCGCACCTTGCACCACAACTGGCACGCCTTGGACGATGCCTGCCAGCAGCGCTTCAATAATATCAATCTGGTTATGGGTGTAGTTCATCAACTCAAGGATGTCGTCGATCTGTTCGTCAGTTGAGATGATGGGCGGATGGTCGACTAAGAGCTGCTGCAATTTACTGTCGGGCTTCTGGAAATTCGGCATCTGCACCTGCGAGAGGCCGATAATTGACTTGAGGTTGCCGCCAATCGCGCGTAAAACGTCGGTGGGCATGATGATGAAATGCCACAGGGTTTGCTTGGTTGGCGTGGTTTGTGCCTGTACCATGACGAACGGTAGGGCTTGTCTGCCCCGTACCAAAGCCCATGATCCCGTCGGGGTATCCCCTGCGGGTACCAGCGCATTTTCAATGGCTTCTTCGATCTGCTCGTTGACAACACCTTGTGACTTCGCCAGTACTTGTGGTTCTGGCGTAGGTTGTTCTAATGATTGACCGTAATAAAAATGTTCGAGTGCATAAGTTACTGTCGACACAGCCCGATCTTTCTATACGTAAAAGTTGGTTAAAGCCTAAAAGGACATGCGAACGTGTAATAATCTGCCGTTAAATATAAATCATCCTTCATGATAGTACCACCGTACTATCGTACCCCTAACGGCCTACCCAAACAAAACAGCGCCGAATGGCCGACGCTGTGAGCGAAAACTCAATTATAATTCCCCTAAGGTTTAGGGGCTCGTTTGACCGCTGTTCCGGTCGTAGGGAATGATCTTATCCCATTCATCAGCGGCCGACCGCGCCACGATGGCGATAATCGGTTCGTCGCCGATATTGAACACTTCGTGCGGCACGCCGGGTTCGATGAAGATGAAGTCGCCCGCTTCATTTTCCAGAACGTTCTTCAGCCCATCACCAAACTCATGACGGACTTTGCCCTGCAAAATGTAGAGCATCACTTCAAATCCCTCATGAATATGGGCATAAGCCACGCCGCCCACCGGCACGGTCGCCACGTTCATCGACAGCCCTCTGGAGCCGACGTTCCTACCAGACATCCCCTGCTTATACTGGATATTATTCCATTGACGGGCTTTTCCGCCGCCGCGAATCGTCCAAATGCCGCCCGCGTTTTCAACATGTTCTTTGAGTTCTTCGGCCGTGATATCTTTTTTGATAAGTTCGGGCATGATCTTAAGCTCCTTAGATAGTGCTGCTCGTAAAAATGGTTTGGTTTATTCTATGAGACGCTGTGATTGGTGTGTTCAATTGGTCTAGCCAGTTGTTCCGTTATTACGTCAGCACTATAACGCCAGAGATGTCCTTTTCGCAATGCTATTGGTTCTGTAGTTTCTTCCGCTGATCGATGGAAGTAATGAAATTAGCGCGGTCTTTCGTCCAAGCCGCTTGCAGTTCCTTACTGTAACCAATCGCGATCCAAGGCATCCGCTGGGCAATGCCCCTTAGCGTCTCGTCGATCTGTGCTTCTTTGCCTTCAATCGTGATCAAATGTCCGTAACGGTCGTAGATCAGCGCGGCAATGCGGCGGCCTCCGCGACCACTGGTGATCTTCTTGTAAATCCACATCACGTCTTTAAGCTGCGTGACTCCAAGTGTTGATTTCTGCGCGGCGACCAGCCAATTGCGCGTCACTTTTGATTTGCCCACCGTCTCGGCGCTGCTGTTGACTTCAGAGGCGATTTGATCCGCGACGCCTGCCGGTTCGCCGAAGCGTTCCAACCCGCGCCAGATCGGATGCCGCTCGTGATTCACGATGCGCGCGATGGTTCGCAAAACCATCCACAAACAGAGGAGCAGAGCGACGGCTGCGGCGGCCATGCCTGCAAGCCCTGTGTTCCGGAACTCATTCGCATCCATCATAAACGGCATGAATGCATCTTTGGCATCCGGCACTTCGCGGGTGAGGGCGTCCAACACTTCTCGCTTCTCGTCGGAAGGAATGGTTGTCAATGCGCCGGAATAGCTGTCCTTATTGTCCGAGTCGCCTGATTTCACCAGCAGCAGCTTGTCATCAAGGACGAGCGCTTTATAGTAGGATTTGCCGGTCTGGATGCCGTTGGTGGTGCTGGTTTCATAAAAGCCGGTGTCAAAAGTCTGATCGCCTTTGACGGTCACATAGAACTTATCTAGATGATTGACGTCATTGATGCCTTCAATATAGCTCTTATCCACAGCGAACGGCCCTGCCAGCAGGTTGTAATATTGGTTGAGGCTCAGCCCGATGGCGACCAGTACGAGGATCAGGCCGATACCCCAGATAATGAGTTGATTACGGTTGGATCGGCGGATAATATCAACGATAAAATTCGAATCCACAATGGCCCCCTTAAGTGCCGAAAACAAGACCCGTTAAGTTTGCGTGTGCCCCCATCCGCCGCCACCGGGTGTTTCGAGGACAATACGATCACCGGAGGCAACACTGCCGGTGAATTTGCCGCTGGCATTCTGGATGGTTTGGTCACGACGAATGATTTTATTCTTGCCTTTTTTCCCTGATGCGCCACCTTCCAGCCCGTAAGGGGCATAGATGCGGCGTTCGCTGTTAATGGTGATGGTCGCTGGAGCGAGGAATTCATACACCCGCCGGATGCCTTCACCACCGCGATGTTCGCCTGTGCCGCCCGAATTTTCCCGTAGACCATATTCCACGACGCGCACCGGCAGCGCATATTCCAGCGCTTCAACCGGTGTATTACGGGTATTGGTCATGTGGCTGTGTCGCCCGCTCATGCCATCGCCCGCACGGCCCGCGCCATGTCCCCCTGCGATCGTTTCGTAATAGACGAAGGCACGTCCGTTTTGGTTCCCACCAAAGGTAAAATTGTTCATACTGCCTTGGCTGGCTGCCGGAATTTGTCCGGGGAGGGCTTGTGCCAGCGCACCCATGACCGCGTCGACCACCCGCTGTCCGGTTTCGGTATTGCCGACTGCCACCGCCGCTGGAAAATCAGGGTTGAGCAAACTGTGCGGTGGTGTGATGACGCCGACCGGCGCAAAACAGCCATGATTAACTGGCACATCATCTTGCGCTAGCAGCCGCACGCAGTACCATGTCGCCGAGCGCACAATCGCTTCGACGGCGTTGATATTGCCTGCGACCTGTGGTGCGCTGCCCGTGAAATCGACGGTCATCTGTGATCCGTTCACGCACAGGGTGGCTTTGATGGGAATGCGAAACTCACGCTGCCCATCGCCTTCCATCGCGTCCTCGAAGCTGTATTCGCCATCCGGAATGGCTGCAATCACCGCTTCAGTCATCCGCCGTGAATAATCCAGCAGTGCCTCCCCGTGATCACTTACACGTGTCTCGCCATGTTCAGCCACCATTCCCAGTAAGCGTTTTTCACCGACGCGCTGCGCCGCCAACTGCGCTTCGAGATCACCGAGCCGTTCTTCCGGTGCGCGGCTGTTGGCGGTGATCAGTCCCAATACGCCGCTGTTGCGCCTGCCGCCTTCGATCAGCTTGATCGGCGGGATGATGATGCCTTCCTGATACAGTTCGGTGCTCAGCGGCAGTGACCCCGGTGACATGCCGCCCACGTCGGCATGATGGGCGCGGCTGGCGACAAAGAAGCGCACTTCGCCCTCCACGAACACAGGCGACACCATCGTAATATCCGGTAGATGGGTGCCGCCGTGATAGGGATCGTTGAGGATGATCACGTCGCCCGCTGACAGCGTATCAAAATCCTTGAGTGCCGATTCAACCGACGCTGGCATACTGCCCAGATGTACCGGAATGTGGGCGGCCTGTGCCACCATTCGCGCTTGGGCATCAAATACCGCGCAGCTAAAGTCCAGCCGCTCACGGATATTGGGGCTGAAGCTGGCGCGTTGCAGTGTGACGCCCATTTCTTCGGCCACCGCCGCGAATAGGTTCTTAAACACTTCCAATGAGATGGGGTCTACAAGGGTCAGCATGCTAATTAATTCACCTCTGGACATACTTGGTGATAAGTAGGGGTACCAAACGGTTCCCATGTTGCGATACCTACTTTTCCGTTTTTATCTTGAGTGTAGTGATATTCTATAGTCTTTTGTTCGACAATGAGTTTATCGCCCAATGTGATTTTCCAATCGACATCTTCACTTGGTATAGCGCTTGTGAATATGAGTTCACAACTATCATAGCCCGCTGCATTAATCGTGATTTCTAACGCTGGATCGCCGAGATGGATATCATATCCCGTCGAGATTTTATCCCCTGCTTGAACGACAAATTCCTGTTTATCAATCGCTACAGATTGCGGACACCCACCTTTAGGTTTGTTCGCAATGATATGAATCTCTTTATTGGAATTGTTCGAGTCTGTTACTACTTGACCCGTGATCGACACGCCGCCGTAACTCGTCATTTCGGGACAGTCGCCGCCCATCATTCCAAAATCCATGTTTCTGAATATATTGATGCCCCAAATAGTCGCGCCACTACACACGACTAGAAACATCCCTAAGAAACCGTACAGGATAAGGCGTTTTTTGTTCTTCATTTAGCAAGTAGTAATCCAATAACGATGAACCAGCAAACGGCAGACACCAGCAGTGAGGCACGCGGCCAGCGGCAGGCCAGCAGCGTGAAGATAATCAATACACTGTTGGGGGCGGTGTAGGGCACAAAGAACAATCCCGCCGCCGTGCACAGAATCGGATCACGTTTGCGAAAGGCATAGATACCGAGGGCAATCCCCGCGATGATCGACACCGGCCATGTGATGATATTTTTGGGCGCAAGGTTCACGAGCACATTGGTATCGTAAATCTGAATGGCGTTCCACATCGCCAGCGGCCAATTTCCCCAGATCAAGAACGCCACCAGCATGACCGCTAACCCCACAATGCTGGCACGAATAAAGTCACGGCGTTTGAAACTGAACACATACCCGAATGCCGCCTGTGGTTTGACCATCAGGAACGGAGCGCTCCACATGGCCGGAACGAGTAGGCCGATGCACACCATCCAATCGATGTTGATTTCGAGCGCCGTATCTAATGCCAGTAAAGACGTCAGCGCTACGATCAGCGACCACTTGTTACCGCCGAACTTGTAAACGATCCCCGCCAGCAGCACAAAATACAAACCGATTTGCGCGAAGGCGGCCCACTCTAGCGGCAGTGGGTCAAACGGTATCAAGAGCAGCATCGCCCAAGGGGGATTGAAGAAACCCGGCGAATCGTTGGGATGCTGCAAGAATGATAAGGCCGAGGTAAACGTGGATGCTTGGTCATCCCAGATCAGAAAGCGGGTTCCGTTGCGTTGGGATAACGCCAGCAGCCACCACACCACCGCAAAGACCAGCGCGATACCAATTAGAGTAATTAACTCACGCGGAATGCTCCGCGCACGGTCTTGTAGGGTCGTCGATTTTGTCAGGGGTAATGTCATGGTTATTTCTTGGTCATGATAAGCGTATCACATCTATTATCGCTTGATCTCCCCTGACAAAGTTGCCTAAATTTACAGCACCCGTTCCAGATCCGCCCATGCTTGCGCCAGTCCCGCCTGCAAAATGCGGGCATCCACCCCCCACACTTGAAGCTGCGCGTCCAAGTCGCGGTGCAAGATTAGGTCTTCCTCGGTAGCGGCCAATGATCCCCACATCTTGCCATGCTGGCGGCAGATAGCAGCCACCTGTGCAATCGCCTTATTGACGTGGATGCCATCGGGTTGCAGCTTGAGTCGCAGTCCCAAATCGGCTGGCCCCACGTACAGCCCATCCAAACCGGGAATCGTCGCCATTTGCTCAGCCTGCGCCAAAGCCTGCGGCGTCTCGATCTGTACGATAATAAACGTTTCGCGCAGTGCGCCTTCGACCAACTGCTCTTTGGTATCCAGCCCGAAGTTGGCGTCCAATCCACGCCCGTGAATACCGCGATCTCCAACCGGTGGGAACTTCACGCTCTGCACCAGATCACGTGCCGTTTCGGCATCATTGACATGCGGGATAATCAATCCGGTCGCGCCGTCTTCCAGATAGCGGTATAGACGCGGCTTCTCGCGGGTCGGTGGCCGCACCAAGCAGTCGATGTCATAAAGATGGAAGAAGGCCAGCAGCGCTTGTACTTCGCGGTCATCGAAGTTGTGGTGCTCCATATCCAACCAGATGCCGTCGAATCCCAGCTTGGCCGCATAGGCCACAAACGCCGGAATGAAGTAGCCCATCATCGCCAGCCGTGCTGGTTGGCCTGCCCGTACTTTTGCCAATATTTTGCTTTTACGCATGATCGCTCTTTTCAGGTGTAAATAAAATTGAAGCTGCGGATTATTGCCGCTCAAGAATCAAATTGCGATAGCCATCGACGGTGGCCTGCCACCCGCTGGCGATATAAACCGTGCTGTCGAATTGGAAGGTCAGTGCAGGCCCTTCGAAATGTGCGCCAATCGGCAGCCGATCACGCTCATAAAGCGCCATTTGTTCACCTGTCGCCGATACCTTATAACTGAGAAACGCCCCATCCACCGATAGATTGTCGATGGTTTCTTCCAGTTGAATCTCTGGCTTTTCCACCACGCCAATCGCTTGCAACCTCAGATTGACCACCTCCGTCGCCCGACCGCGCAAGGCATGCCCATAGGTCTGTTCGTGTAGCCGATGAAACGCCTCGACCAACGACTGCTGATTATCCGCCTGCAAACTGACGCTTAGTTCATAAGCCTGCCCTTGGTAGCGCATATCCACCGTTGGACGGAAGATCATGTCGGCCTTGTCAATACCTTCCTGCGTCAACTCCGATTTGGCCTGTGCCAGCATATCCGTAAGCAGGGTGCTCAACTGCTGTGGCGTATCATCCTTATACAATCCCAACACCGAACGACTGTAGTCCAGCGCCACATCGGCCACCAGCAGACCGAATGCACATAATACGCCGGGATAGCGCGGAACCAGCACGCGTGGAATGTCCAGCCGCGCTGCTACTTCGCAGGCATGGAGCGGACCAGCGCCGCCAAACGCCAGCAGGGTGAATTCACGCGGATCATAGCCCCGTGCCACCGATACCCGCCGCACCGCACGGTCGATGTTCACGTTGGCAATGTCAATGATGCCTGCCGCTGCCGCCTCGCTGCTCAAATGCATATCATTCGCCAATGCGCTGATTGCCGTTTGTGCGCTTTGGAGATCAAGCGTCATGCTCCCACCAAGAAAATGGTCAGGATCGAGCCGCCCGAGTACCGCGTTGGCATCGCTCACCGTAATGCTGGTGCCGCCGCGTCCATAGCAGATCGGCCCCGGCGTTGATCCTGCGCTCTCCGGCCCCACACGCAGCGCCCCGCCTGCATCCAGCCGCGCAATCGACCCGCCACCCGCGCCAATCGTCTCAATATCAAGCAGCCGAATGCGCAGCGGCAGTCCATCAATTTCGCTTTCAGGCCGCCGGATTGGCATGCCGGGACAGATCGCCACATCGGTGGACGTGCCGCCTATATCCAGCGTGATGATATGGTCATAACCTGCCAGCTTTGAGATATGGAACGCCCCGATCACGCCCGCCGCTGGTCCGCTCAGCGCCGTTTGAACCGCCTGCTGTCGCGCACGTCCCGCGCTCATCACCCCGCCGTCGGACTTCATGATGCGCAGCGAAACGCGGCTGCCGTTGGCGTTCAGGCGGTTCTCCAGTGTGGACAAATAGCGGCTCATCACCGGACGCACATAAGCATCCAGCGCCGCCGTACTTGCCCGTTCGTATTCGCGGAATTCGGGCAGCACGTCACTCGACAGCGCCACCTGCCATTCTTGCAGCAGCCCGCGCTCCAAAATGCGCTGCTTCACCGCCCGCTCATGATCCGCATTGACGTAACTGTACAGGAAGCACACCGCCACCGACTCGATGCCCTGCGCCGCGATGTCATCCAGCACTTTGTCGAGCGCTGCCATATCCAGCGGCATGAGCACCGCGCCCGTAAAGTCCAGCCGTTCGGGGATTTCATAGCACCACGGACGCGGAATCAACGGTGGGGGCAGTTGAGGCTGCAAGGCATAAAGCTGTGGCCGATTTTGCCGCCCGATGAACA
>JBGAGF010000055.1:0-5861 GCA_044226855.1 Aggregatilineales bacterium | reverse complement strand
AAGAAGCCTTCGATACGCCGCGCTATGTGGTCTGGGCCGAAACCACCGATGGAACCCGCCGCGTCATCGTTAATGACGTCACCGAGGATTACGCCGTCTTCATCGCCCAGCGTCTCGAAGAACGTCTGATGGAGTCCCTCGACTTCGGGCCGGATGTCTTCCGCCTTGAGGATGACACCACTGACGACGAGCAGGTGGACATCCCGCAGGCTGCGAAGAGTTCCCGCGCCAAATCATGACTGGACAACTGCCATGTTTGTAAGCTATTTGGGGATAAACAAAGAAGGCGGCGAGAACTACCTCGCCGCCCATTCAGTAGTCCCTCACACTCCGGGGAAAGGTACTTCGGTGAGGGTAAAGTTGGGTTTAGTTACTCGATGATTGAAGCTGCTTCTGCCCGTTTGTCGAGATCGAAATCCGCTTGGGCTGAGCTTCCAGTTTCTTGGGCAGGTGCAGCACCAACAGACCATTTTCATAGTGCGCCTCGGCCTGATCCACATCCACGATCTGCGACAGGCTGATGCTCCGCGTATAACGACCGATGCCCCGTTCTTGCAGCAGCGGACGCGCATCTTTGATTTCCGGCTGCGGCACTTCGGCGCTGATCGTCAGCACACCGTTTTCAAAACGGATATTGATGTGATCTTGGTTGACGCCGGGGATCGCCACCGTAGCGATATAGCTCTTGTCCGTTTCATACAGATCCACCGGCATCGTATTGCCCGCTGCTGTCGGCCAGACCGTGCTCCATGACTCATCAAACAGACGATCCAGCGTACTTTGCATCGCAGCGATTTCACGGAACGGATTCCAACGAGTTGCAACAACCATTATTACACCTCCTCGAACTCTGTCGGGTAAAAACTTGCGATGCTCTATATTTAAAATGAGTACATAAAAATTAGATAAGCAAAATTTTAGAGGAAATTTAAAACCAAAGCCGCCTGAAATGGGTATTCAAAATATACGCTTCCTGACCCGTTATCGAAGCGGATTATGGTATCGTTGAGCACTACTTAGAGAAGGACACTCACATGGACTTTGACACGCTGGTTCACGAACTGGAGCAGGGTGCGGAAATCATCAAATCACTGGTCACCGGCATCTCGCAGGCTGAGGCGCAGATCAAGCCCAATGCCGAGGATTGGTCGATCCTTGAGGTGGTCGGCCATCTCATCGATGAGGAACGCGACGACTTTCGAATGCGCGTCGATTTGACGCTCAACCATCCCGGCCAGCAGTGGCCGCCCATTCATCCCTCGGCATGGGTCATCGAACGCGCCTACAACCAGCGTGATCTACAGCAGTCCCTCAATGAATTTCTGGCCGAGCGCGCCCAATCCTTGGCCTTCCTCAAAAGCCTGCAATCCCCCGATTGGAGCGCCTTTCATCACTCCGAGTATGGCGACCGCACCGCCGGACGTTCTTGGCCTCATGGGTCGCCCATGACCACCTGCACATGCGCCAGTTGATCGGAGCCTGCGTTGGCGCAGGCTGCAAATCATCACCGCCCCTTACGACATCGCCTACGCTGGCGACTGGTGAGTAGGGCAGGGCGAAACGTATTTGTAAGCAGATGGGCTTTACTTGCCTGATCCAAGCGTCGCCACCACATTCCCTTGTGGGAGCATGATGTTGTTCAGCGCACGAGCATAATCACGCTCGAACTGCGCTCTTGCGGAAAGGAACAGCGCTCCGGCGAGGATCAACAGCAGAAGCAGCATCAACACCACCCAGATCAGCGCTCCTCCGCGTCTGGTTGGTGGTGCTTTCGGTTCGAGCGGCGGTTCGGAATATTTGTGGCTCTCAATTGGGGCGTTATCAAATTTTGTAGGCATATTGAACACCTCTGCCCCATTTTACAACGGAAGTCATTCATGAATCGGCTGGTTATACGTCTTGATCCGCTTCTGTTTTGCTCAGCATAGCGAGCAGTTTGAGGGTGGTGCTCCAACTGCGGATGGTCATGGATTTATAGGCCGGGGTTCCGACGATTTTGCCAAGACGGCTCTTCGTGCGTAGAGAGCCAAGACGTTGTGAGTAGATTACCCCGTCCCCTTTCCAAACTTTATCGACTCCCTCACGTGGATCAAATACCGACATCGCATCGTCCGCATCAATATCCATCAAAAAGATGGCATCGCTGTAATATTTTTGCGGTTCCTCGCCGAAGCCTTGAGGCTTGTGATCGATGACTGCTTGGAACTGATCCCGCGTCAGCACCAGCACTTTGAGCAGTTCGCTGTGGAGTTTGAAGTGCTCCGGAAGCGCCTTTTCAATTTGAGCTTGGATCGCCTTCGGACTCTTCTTGGATATTAAAATCACGTTCCCGCTGGCGATATAAGTTAAAACGTCGGAAAAACCCAGTTCTTCCAAGCATTTCTTCAAATCCGCCATCGGTATTTTATTCTTGCCGCCGACATTGATGCCGCGTATCAGGATGACATAGGTATTCATAGTTACCCATTGTACTGAAAAAGTATTTTCTGGAAAACGCGGTCTGCTTAATCGCTGTTCCCTAAGTTGGTGACTTGCGAAGCGGGCAGGGCTAAACGCAAAGCGGTGAGGATCAAGAGCAGAAGCAGCATCAACACCACCCAAACGACCGTCCCTCGGCGTCTAGTCGGCGATGCTTTGGGTTCAAGCTGCCTTCGGCGGATGTGCGATGGTGAGATGGATCATCGCCATCATAGTTCGGGGTCGGCATACGGTTACCTCTTTTGTATGCCTCATTTTATAACGATAACTATCCCTATGGGCTATATGATGCAGAGTACAAAACATCTCCTACCTTCTGATTGGTGGGCATGACAGGACAGATGCATCTCTGTGCCGTGCTAACGTGTAAATTCTATCAAATACGTGATAGAGATCATCGACCTGCCCTAAGTCGTATTAGGCGGTAGAAGTTTAGAGGCACAGTCAAGAATAATTGGATACTTCTCTACAATCCATCGTACTGATGGAATTGGTGTTATATTTTGATCTTCTGTTTCTTGATAGCCTGGGTAGCCACCCCATCATTAGTACCAAACAAAACTAGAGAGAGTGAACCCGATAATAGGCCGCTGGCGTCAGACCAGCGAGCGCATCATGGGGTCGATCATGGTTGTAAATCTGTATCCATTGCTCAGTGATGTGCCTGACCTCCTCCAAAGTGCGAAACAAGTAAAAATCGAGGACATCTTCACGGTAGGTACGATTGAAGCGTTCAATATAGGCGTTCTGATCCGGCCTCCCCGGTCGAATAAAGTCGAGCCAGACATGATGCAACTCAGCCCAACTCGCTAGAGTCGCTGAAATGAATTCCGGACCATTATCGACGCGAATCCGCTGTGGATAACCCCGCCATTGTGCCAACTGCTCCAAT
Organism: Aggregatilineales bacterium; assembly: GCA_044226855.1. Taxonomy (GTDB): domain Bacteria; phylum Chloroflexota; class Anaerolineae; order Aggregatilineales; family Phototrophicaceae; genus CFX2. Next base: position 2,491 of record JBGAGF010000055.1, on the reverse strand, counting down.
GTACGAACCACCCGTTTAGCCGGTAGGGATGTATCCACCACAATGGCTAATGCCTCGCGGTTGAAATCATCTAAGATGTTCAAGGTGCGAATTTTGCGTCCATCCAACAAAGCATCACTCATGAAATCCATCGACCAGCACACATTGATGGTTTGAGGCGTACTGAGTGCTTCAGGGAAACGTTTCGGCAACCGCTTGCGCCGCGTCATCCGCAAATTGAGCTTCATGGCGCGATAAACACGATACACCCGCTTATGATTCCAGTCGTATCCTTGGTTCCGTAACCAGGCATATAACTTACTAAATCCCCAACGCGCATAACGCTCCGATACCTGCTTGAGCACGGTGATAAGAGCCTCATCGTCTCTTGGGCGTGCTGAATAGCGTCGAACGCTGCGACTTAACCCCACCACTTGACAGGCTCGCCGCTCGCTGATGGCGTATTCGCTCATCACTTCATTCACTAGGCTGCGCCTTCTCTCGGCGCTCATAGCTTTTTTTCGATGATGTCTTTCAGGATCTGGTGATCCAGACTCAACTCAGCATACATGCGTTTCAGACGTGCGTTTTCCTGTTCTAAGTCGCGTAGGCGTTTGACATCCGATGCTTCCATACCGCCATATTTGGATTTCCAGTTGTAGAACGTCGCTTGGCTTATGCCATGTTCACGACAAATATCGGCAGTCTTCATCCCCGCTTCCTGCTGTTTCAGGATGCCAATAATCTGACTTTCACTGAACCGTCCTGTTTTCATTGCAGTTCTCCTGACTAGCTCTAAATATACTGGAAAACTCCAATTTTGTTTGGCTCTAATTTTAGGGATGCTTACCCCTGTATATGCCAAGTAAACGGATCCAAGTATGAAACTTTTTAGCTTTTCTGAAGCCTCAGTAGTAAGGTTGGTAGTTGATGGGTGTGTCAAGTCTTGAGCAAGAAACTGCATGGCAAATTGTGCACCTTTCCGGCTCATCACGACACATTGCCATGAGTAAAATCATATCCATATGTGTGCTGTTACCTACGTCTTGTAGACAGCGAGAAAAACCTCTGCATCCAAATGAACTCTGGTGCACCACCTAACATTCCGTTAGACATGCTCATCACTCCTTAGTCTCAAAATAATACTTGCGAATTGGGGTGGCTAATGCCTCTATTGGATCGGATGATGGGAAAAAGTATTGCCTTAAATTATGGGTGGTTCCAAAACCAATGTTAGAAATAGCGTTGCAAACTGGAGCTTCAAGATGATAATAACGAATTTTAAAGTCTTCTAAACGTTGGCGTAAATTACTTGTTTTGATTTTTAAGAACTCAGCGTGTTGAAGGGATGGGCGCATAATCGTTGGAGGTAATTTGACTAGAACTGCTTCACGAGCTATAAGGTAAGATGGGAAAACATAGATTGCGCCATGCTCCACTCGATTCGTATTTTGTTTCTGCCAATCTTTGTCTGTCCCCTCTGCGAAATACAAAGCAACATCATAAGAATAAGTCAAATCAAGAAAATCAGTTGGAAATCCATAATGTTGTAGAATTGCTTCTTTCTGATTTGCCTTGAGTCCGTTTGGATATATTTCTCTAATGAAATCAAGGGTTTCAACTTTGTCCGAGAACTCCTGATTTGCCTTTTGTGTTTTAGAAATATAATCATCTCCCTTTTTTCGTATACGCTCTAGACTAGTTTCCAATCCCCAAATACTGTTGAATTGCCCTCGCAATAAAATACTTTGACTTGTCCATAGCAAACGAAGAAGAAACAAAGCGGCAAAACCATCTTGAAAAATGTAATCTGACAGGTTTAGTTTCCATGCATCGTATAAGGTAGCCCACCGTTCCGCAATCCATTGGATAATCGGTTTAAAATCCGCACTATATCTAGCAGCTTCTTGTTTGCCCCCACTGGGCACACCGCTATGAATAGAATTTAGGTATTCAGTGCGACGCGGTAAAATAAGTGGATGGTCTGCTAGGGCGTGATGCATTAAATCAGATACCCGAAAAGCGTATTCCCATTCTCTCATCCAATATCCATATTCATTGCCTGAAAGATTTTGATTGGAAGAAGACATTTTACACTCATTCATGTATTGTTGGATTACACAGATGGTAAGCAAAATTTACCTACATTACTGAAATGGGTAATTATTGACAAAATATAAACCACGAATACATAGCGCATAATTATAATAATGTCAAAAAAATGAGTTATTTGTTAGTGCGTTATATGAATAGCGTGAATACAGAATGGGTCTTACTTCATTTTGCTATATTGTCAAAGACTATAGTTCGGACTAGAGGATAGAAGGAATAGAGTTACTCAGATCAAACCGAACATTATTTCTCCTCTAGATCAAAATGTTTGTAAACTCGAACCAAAATCGCTTGCATTCATACAAACTTTTGTTCTATGATGGGAGAGGAAAATCGTTTTTCTCTTCTTTCTTTGTTTCTTTGTGGTAAAAAATGCACTCGCATTGGAGACGGATATGGC